>JBJMGD010000019.1:0-34124 GCA_045808065.1 Terriglobales bacterium
CAGGGGAATGCCGGCTTTCCGTGACGTCGAGACGCCAGATCATGTTTGGGATCTCGTGAATTATGTCCGGACTCTGCCGGGCGATTCGCAAAAAGGTGATGCAACAAAGTAGCGAAAACTAGCTCGGATCTCCTGTCTATATTGCGTCACGTGTTTGTCTTGCTGTCGGCATAGCGTCACGGACGAGTTGCCGCGAGCCGTTGCAAAAGCATTGCCAGTATATGCAGCCAAGACAATATGGCGAGATATTCGGCGTGTGGCAATCGCATTGCAACAATCGTTGGCGTAAAGCACGGAACTTCTGTTGATCTGCAAATGGCGGTGAGTGTATCGCCACAAGATCAGCCACACGAAACGAGCAACCCAAAAATTGGAGGATATGCATGCCCGAAAACAAAATTGAGGAAGTAGATATTTTGAACTTTGCTCTTAACCTGGAATATCTTGAGGCTGAGTTTTACACGTACGCGACCACCGGCAAGTCGATTACGAGCTTCGGTGTTGGGACCAAAGGCAGCGCAAACGTCGGCAATCCAGCAAACGGTGGCACCACGAAGGGAGGCGCCAAGGTCAGCTTTTCCAAGGAGGAGTCCATTCTTCACGATATTGCGACGCAGATCGGTGCCGATGAACGTGCCCACGTAGTGCTGCTGCGCGGCGCACTCGGCTCATCAGCGGTTGCAATGCCCAACATCGACCTGAGTGCGCTTGGTTTCGGCTTCGGAAACCAGAACGATTTCCTCCGAGCAGCACGCATTCTCGAGGACATCGGCGTGACCGCATACTCAGGAGCCGCCGGTATGCTCAAGACTCCCGACATCATTACGGCAGCGGCAGGCCTTCTCGGGGCTGAGGCCGAACACGCGGCGGCGATACGGACACACATTGCACGGCTGAAGATAGAGACGACAGCGATCGATGGTGTAGACCTGTCTCCTCCGCCAAGCGGCGATGCAAGGCAGGTCCTCTCGATCAAAGTGAGCGACGGGTTGATCGCGACCAGGACAGCTGGCGAGGTGCTCTATCTTGCGTTTGGAGGGAAAGCGGGGGCCAAACAAGGCGGCTTCTTCCCCACTGGCCTCAACGGCACAATCATCTCGAGCACCGAAGCAGCGGCAGCCGCAAAGATTGCGGCATAGCACCGCTTAAGCACAGGCGCTGAAGCGGCGCCTGAAATCGCAAACAACGTCCGCGCGGTTGGCCGGTATTCTCTTCACTAATCAGAACCCGGCCGGCCGCGCAAAAATCACGTCGACAGTTCTGACCGATGTGGTCGGAAGTTCGAAGGAGAAAATATGCCGCAAATTTCCTTCTCTGCGGATATCAAACCATTGTTTCGCGCCGTCGACATTTCGCACATGAAACGGTTCCGGGTTGAACTGGATAGCTACACCTACATGTCGAATCCGGACAACGCAAACAAAGTGCTTGCGACTCTCTCCCCGCACGATGGCGAGCCCCCCACCATGCCTCCGGGTGGGCCCTATTGGACAGCGGCCCAGCTCGCATTGTTCACGCAATGGCAGATCGACGGATACCAGCCGTGAACTTTTTTGCGACCGGAAGCAGCGCCCATCCGAGTGGGCCGGGAGGAGTCAAAGCTTGGACCGTTTTCGAGGCGGCGTGAAGAACTGGCGGTCAACACCCACGATGCGTGCGTCCGAAGTCGAGTATCGGAGTTTGCAACTTCGTGCGCACGAACTTCTTCGTGACGTTCCGCTTTATGACGTGTCATGTGTGAATCTTCCTGGAGGCGGCAGCGGGAGGACCATTGCGGACATTCGTACGCTCGAATCCGCGACCCCTCCGAGCCACATCGCGACTTTCGTTTATGGCCTCCGCTATCTCTTGGGGCGGGTATTCGGTTGGGATCGAGAACCGATGCGGCCGGAAGACTCATTTCTGGAACGCCTGTCGGAACGCGACCGATGCGAGTCCGAAATAACGCCAGGTACTCTGGATGGACCCTTTTGGGTCTTGTACCAATTTACGGGAGAAGCGCTTCGCGAAACCCGCAACAAGATCGTCCATGGTTTCATCTGCACCGCCCTGGTGAGTAGCCCAAATGGGTACATTTTGTATTGGGGGTCTACGTCCTCCGCGCCTCATGGCTTACGCGACCGTACCTCGTTGCGATCGAACCATTTCGCCGCGTTCTGTATCCAGCAATGCTTCGCCGCATTCGTCGCGCCTGGATTGCTGCTTACGTCGGCATGAGCCGAAACGATACTGCCGTCTGATGGACAATTCCGCTTCAGGCGATATTTCATGCCAATTGTGAGCCGGATGGGTTGGGGGCAGCAGTGAACCTGAACTATTGCTGTCACTCCGGCTGACGGGCTTAACCGGAAATCTCTCCAGCTCTCAGTGCCTGGGAGTTTGAGGACCTCGGCAACAATCTTCGTAAGAAGGTTGGATAGGCGGTCGAGGCATTGGCAGGGAAGGATCTTTTGGTCGCTTATCCTTGGCGGGGTCGGGCGGTCTAGTTTGATGCCCTGTACGAAATATGGCCGTATCCAGAATTATTGAACCGCACACACGCGAACCACGATGGCCCGCCGTAATTGCGTTACTCGCAGTGGGCTGCCTGTGGCTGGCCTTGCCCGGGAGGTTGTCAGTTGGTCCTGGATGGCTGTTGCTGGCAATAGTCATGGCTCTACTCCTTCCCATTGTGTTCTCGCACCGGAGGGGGCATTACCGACTCAATCGTCTCCTCACCCTTATCGCCAACACGGTCATCACAGTTGCCATGATTTCGTCGCTGATATTCCTGCTCGACGGTTTGCCAAGTCACCGCGAAGCACCAGGAGCATTGTTGCGTGCAGCGGGCTCGTTGTGGGTCACGAATGTCCTAGTATTTGCGCTGTGGTATTGGAGACTCGATGCCGGCGGTCCACACGAGCGTGATCGCCATGTCGGACGCTTGAATAGCTCTTTTCTTTTTCCTCAAATGTTGCAGCCAGGCAATCAAGATCGGGATATCGGACTGGAATCATCCAGTTGGGCGCCACATTTTGTCGATTATCTTTTCCTCGCTTTCAATACAAGCACGGCATTCTCTCCGACCGACACCGCAGTTCTATCACGATCGGCAAAACTCGGGATGATGACCCAAGGCTTGATTTCGCTGGCGATCGTTGTGTTGCTTGCGGCACGAGGGGTGGGTATATTGTGACGAGTGTGCCACCGATCGAAACGCCCTGCCTGTTGAGCTGGCCAGTCGGCATTTCCAGTCTTCGATGTGCAAGCAATCGTGACAGACTTCGTTGAACCCAGCATGGGACAAAGTGTGAGTAGAAGCACTGCGGTTGCGATAGTGCGCCCTCAGGTTCTTGTTATACGGCGAAACTCGCTCAGCTTCAGTTCAGTATCCAGCAAATTCGTCCGTTCTGATGTCATCCTTGTTGACGCTGGATGCGAGAAGCATTTTCCGGATCTCCGTAACCATACCTGGCGGTCCCGCAATGTAATAAATGGGGCCTCGTAGATCATTCACATATCTCGATAACATCGCTTTGTCTATCAGGCCGGTCTCACCTTCCCATTTTCTTTTGGAACGAAGGATCTCGGACATCGTAGCGATGAGGTGGAAATTCGGATTACTCTTCTCCAGGCTTTCCAGACTCTCTAGAAACGGAGCATCCTCCGGCCTCCGGTTGGAGTAAAACAGATACAACTTATGGGGCAGCCGTTCGTGATCAGCCTGCTTCACTATGCTGAGAAAGGGTGTGATCCCGATTCCTCCGGCCAGAAGTACCGCTGGTTTCGCAGAATCGTTATGCAGCGTGAAGGAGCCGATCGCAGGCTCCACCTTCAGTGCGGTACCGATCGGCATTGCTTTTAGCGACCGTTTAAAGGCTGTTTCACGCATGCGAGTGGCGAATAGCTTGGCTTCGTAACCAAATGAAATTTCCTGGGCGGCCATAATAATGATCTCCTTGAAGCTCCTGCTTCCAAATGCATGCGGCGCGGGTGCTCCGGGCCGCATCGCTATATCTCGTTTGAGCGATATGGGCCGCAAGCCACCGCACGGGCGGTGCGGACATCGTTGAAGGTCACAGTCGCGCGGCTGATTAGCCTTGAGTCCGCTTCTCGACTTTGCCCCAGGTATCTTTCAGCGCGACCGTGCGATTGAAGACCGGAACTCCTGGTTTCGAATCGGGATCGACACAGAAATAACCTACCCGCTCGAACTGATATCGGCTGCCCTCTCGCACATTCGCCAGCGAAGGCTCGAGCTTGGCGTCGCGAATTATTTCCAGTGAGTTCAGGTTCAGATTCGAAGTCCAGTCCTTACCTTCCTCAACCTCGTTCGGATCTTCTTTCGTGAATAGGTTTTCGTAAAGGCGAACTTCGGCATCGACCACGTGTGGTGCCGACACCCAATGGATGGTCGATTTTACTTTGCGTCCGCATGGCGCATTGCCGCCGCGTGTTGCGGGATCGTAGGTGCAGTGCACTTCAACGACTTCTCCGCTCGCGTCTTTCACTACGTTCGTACACGTCACAAAATATCCATAACGCAAACGCACTTCGCGTCCTGGCGAGAGCCGGTAAAACTGCTTGGGAGGATTCTCGCGGAAATCGTCGCGCTCGATGTATAGCACCCGAGAGAATGGCACTTTGCGCGTGCCGGCGCTTGCGTCTTCCGGATTATTAATCGCATCCATCTCCTCGACCTGACCTTCCGGATAGTTATCGATTACCAGCTTCAACGGACGGAGCACGGCCATTACCCGCAACGCGCGCTCGTTGAGATCTTCGCGGAGAAAGTGCTCGAGCATCGCCGGTTCGATCGTGCCATTCGTCTTGGACACGCCAATCGAGTTGCAGAAATTGCGCAGCGCCTCAGGTGTGTATCCGCGGCGGCGGACGCCGGAGAGCGTGGGCATGCGAGGATCGTCCCATCCGCGCACATGACTTTCGTTGACGAGTTGCAGCAGCTTGCGCTTGCTCAGCAGCGTGTACGTCAGGTTGAGGCGGTCGAATTCGATTTGCTGCGACGGAAATATCCCGAGCTGTTCGATGAACCAGTTGTACAGCGGGCGATGGTCCTCGAACTCCAAAGTGCAGGTCGAATGCGTGACCTTCTCCAGCGAGTCCGACTGCCCGTGCGCGAAGTCGTACAGCGGATAAATGCACCACTTGTTTCCGGTGCGATGATGCTCGGCATGCAGGATGCGGTACATCACCGGATCGCGCATGTTCAAGTTCGGCGATGCCATGTCAATCTTGGCCCGCAGAGTGCGCGATCGGTCGGGAAATTCGCCGTCACGCATGCGCTTGAAGAGATCGAGGTTTTCTTCTGCTGAACGTTCCCGATATGGGCTGTTAGTCCCCAGCTCAGTGAGAGTCCCACGAGTCTTGCGGATCTCTTCCGCGCTCAAATCACAGACAAAGGCCTTTCCCGATTTGATCAACTGCTGCGCCCACTCATAAAGCTGGTCGAAGTAATCCGACGCATAGAACATTCGCTCGTCCCAATCGAAGCCTAGCCAGCGCACGTCGCGGATGATGGAATCGACGTACTCCTGCTCTTCCTTCTCGGGATTCGTATCATCAAAGCGCAGATTGGTTTTGCCGCCGAATTCGGCAGCGAGTCCAAAATTCAGGCAGATGGATTTGGCGTGTCCCAGATGGAGGTATCCATTGGGCTCAGGAGGAAAGCGGGTTTGAACTCGGCCTGCAAACTTATTGGTTTCAAGATCGCGGATGACGATGTCGCGAATGAAATTGGAGTGCGTAGTCGAGCCCGTGGAGGCTGTAGGCGCTGTTTCCGTTGCTGGATTCAGTGGGTTCATGAATAGCGGACGACGAGTTCTCGAGACCCTGATTTTATTATTCCGTACGCAAGCTTGGAGGTTTCCCGAACATTCGCTGAGCTGCTTCGATATACGCAGCATTTGTTAGATTCAGCCACAATATTTGCGTCTCGTCGTGCGCCGTCATTCAGCTGCCAACGGCTCGCAGCGTGTTTCTGAGGTCTCTAGTCTTCATTATCGTGGTGATGATGTTTGCCGAACGGGGTCCAGCCAAAAGCAGGCACGACTTCGTTGAGAAACAGATCAAAAAGAACCACAGCGCCTACTCTTCGACTCGGCAGATAACCACGGAGCCGAACGTCTGCCGCGGTGCTGATCTGGAAGAACTTTCCTACGTAAGCCAAACCCGGTCGGAGAAAGGTTGCGCTAGAACCCGCAGTACCCCCAACCGGGGTCGAACCGTTGAATTCGACGAATGGGTACATATTTCCCAGAATTGCTCGTGAAGAGTGAGCCCGGCGCAGGTTGTGCTCCAGATCAAACTCCGAATCGGCCTTCCGAACGAATCGGTTCAGGTACGGTACGCTGTACTCCAGTACCATGTCGTATGTTGCATAGCGGTCGCGTTCACCTGTTACTGCCGCTTCGTAACCAATGTCTCCCTGCAACGCGAAAGGACGCAGCCAACCCCATTTTAGGTCGCCAAATCCTTTAGCAAATACGAGGGCTGGTTGTAACTTGGTGCGATGTTCTGCAACGCTGTGGGACCCAGTGGGAGCGGTCAAAAATAGCGCGGGGGTTAGAACAAGTTCATGCTCTGCACTGCGATAGAGCGCCACTTTAGTTCCAACCTCAAGGTCATCGAACCCGGCGATGGTTGAACCTGCAACACGACGGTAAACGCGCGACTGTCCGATCACGACAGACCAACGGTTCGGGTAAAGAGCTTTCTCGACGGAGGCACTGAAGCTACGGAAACTCCCGTCCGGCAACGTAAGGAATTCGGCGCGTGGCAAATCCAATTCGTTCTTGATATTCGCATCCTCTGCGAAAAGCGGCTCGATAAACTTTCTTTGGCCGACAGTTCCGTGCGCCCAAAGAGCCGAGCGAATGCATACAACCATGACAACGATAATCAGGAACCTTCCACTGTAAGCTCGCGTTTTCATTCAGACTCCCAACTTGGCGGCAATTGGCTCCTGTCTGCCAAAGCCCGACCAATCCAGCTGCAGGCATCGCTGACACGTCTGCTGTGGAAACTTCCTGAGCCAATCCAGGAAGGCAAAATACGAATAAAGTCCGACTATATAGATGGCCAAGCGCCGCATACGTGAGCTACTCCTTCAACAGACGCGTGTACTGTTCAGTTGCGTTGAGCTGCGTATGTTGCGCCGTCTCAACGAAGGTCTAAAAAGCACACACGCTGCCAAACTGGCGGAATCGCAAAAGGCCAATGAATATGCAGAAAGTCAACGAACTGCTCGCACAGTGAGTCACTAATGAAACGTCGCACAGAAGACAAAAGTCACTGGTAAGACATTTAGCCGGGGGAGCTGTGGTGCCTGGCTGAACCGCATGCAGGAGACCCTTCTTCGCGCGTGAGCAGATACTCGATTGCATCGAGCAGCGCTTCTACACCGTCGGACTTCTGAACTAAACGGTCAGCAAGGAGAGCATCTCTACTTGGTATCGTCACTGAGCCCGAGAAGAGGACTATCTTTATATCCGGATTTGCTGCCTTGCATAGCGCCGCCAATTGGGCTCCGTTCATCCGTGGCATCTCGTAGTCGAAGATCGCTAGATCCAGCTCTTGTGATTTGGCGATCAAGGCAGCCCGCATCGGATCCGAGCAGATAACCACCTCGTAACCTTCGCTGCGAAGGATCGCAGCATTCAAGAAGAGTGACAGCTCGTCATCGTCAACGCAGAGAACCCTGTGTTTGTGCCCTGATCCAATTAATTTCCGAAGCTTCATGGTCCTACCTCAAAAACCGCTTTACACATGCATTTGCATGTTTATTTCCAGAGTAGCCTCACCGTTTCCCAAATCGAACTACCGCCACCAACCCAAGATGGCAATTCGTTCTCAATGCCTTGCACGAATGGGTCCGAGGTCGAAGATTCTGGCTTTCAATACCTCGTAGGGAATGGAATGTTTTAACGGAGTCGCGTTATTCGAGATGTGTCAAGCAGAGGTCATGATGCCATTTGTGGCGTTATAGCGACACACTCAGAGATCTTTGGAGTGAGGAGGCCGACCTGACCGGGAGTGATACTAATGAGACAAGAGATTAGTCAGCAGTTTTGTCGCGCCGCAGATGATTTTTAAGCTTGTCGATTATTTCTCACAAGATCAAACAGCGATTGCCCTTACATCTTCTCCATCGCTCTGCTGCCATGAACCTTCACGGTGTTGTCGAAGGAAATCTTTAAGGAATTCTTTCCTTCAGGGCTCAAGGAACGGGCATGGCTTGCCCATTCCCAGGTCGATTAGCGAATCACATGCGGGCCGTTTATGGGCCATCCTCAACTCCGGGCAAGGTGCAACATTTAGGTTTACTCCGCCCATCGAAGTCACATCACATGCGGCGGGTATGCCCGTTACATCGGCTGCCTGACCGTCCATCACAGTTCTTGCAACGCAGTCGGCTCGGGTTGTTGAAGCGAGCGCGAGCTCTCACCGTTTTCGTTGAGCTCGTCCATTTTCATTTGTCGTCGCGGACGTGAGATCCCCAGTCGTTTCATTTTGGCAATGAGAGTAGTCCGCTTGAGTCCCAGGCGAGCGGCTGCTCCATGGGGTCCTCCTATAACCCACCCTGCCGCTTCCAATCTTTTCAGGATCAGAGTTCGCTCAGAATCCATTAATGTGCCTTGTGTGGGCAGCCCCGTGACCGGATCCTCGTCTGATTTTGGCACAGGATTCGGGAGCACTCCGTTTTCTGACCGGATCACCGCCCGTTCGACCAGGTTCTGCAGTTCCCGTACGTTCCCCGGCCAGGAATACGAAGTGAGCGCACTCAGGGTTTCCTGCGGTACACGATCGATCCGCTTTCCCATGCGTCGCGAAAGGACGTCGACAAAGTGCCTGACCAATTGCGGAATATCCTGACGGCGTTCACGCAACGGCGGCAGCACCACAGGAAATACGTTCAACCGATAGTACAGATCACCGCGAAATTCTCGCCGCCTGACCATCTCGTTGAGGTCTCGATGTGTAGCCGCGACCAAACGGACGTTGATGCGGTGCGTCTGGCCACTGCCTACGCGCTCGAACTCCTGCTCCTGCAGGACCCGGAGCAGCTTGGGCTGCAGGGCCAGGGGAATATCCCCGATTTCATCGAGGAACAGTGTTCCCGTGTCAGCCATTTCGAAACGGCCGATTTTCTGCGCGATCGCGCCGGTGAAAGCACCCTTCTCGTGCCCGAAGAGTTCGCTCTCCAAGAGGTCGAAGGGAATGGCGGCGCAGTTCAGCTTTATGAACGGCCGCCCGCAGCGCCGACTGGTATGGTGAATAGCGCGGGCGATCAGTTCCTTTCCGGTACCTGTCTCTCCCAGGATCAGCACGGTGGAATCGGTTGGTGCAACGCGCTCAACTTCCGCGAGCACAGATTCCAAAGCAGTGCTGTCGCCGACGATTTGGTAAAACTGTGATTCAGTCCTGTTTCTATCATTAGAGCGAAGTCTCTCGAATGAGCTCACAACTACCTCCGGCCAAAATCGTTGTGTCTAAGTTGGGTAAGTCCTCATGTCGTTCTGGCTGAGCAAGTAGCTGTTTTGCCCAGGGCGGCTCCGCCAATTGTCACTGCTGAACCAAACCGGCGGATTCTGCGATTGGAGTTGCTTCCGTTCAGTGCATTCTGAGTGCGAATGGCCGAGACGCCTGGCTCCAACAGCGCAAGCTGAGTCCAGTCCCGGTCCGTTCAACGGCAGTTCCCGCATTGCTCTGGGGTCGACCACTCGAGTTAATGCTGCGCTCTCTAGGTCGATGCCGTGGCCTTCGGCGTGTACCTCTACACTTGATTCGATGGTTGCTGGGTAAAGATTAAAATGGACCACCTCCTCTGCTTTAACAGTGAATTCAACATCGGTCCGCGGCTGTATTGCGAAACCCGGCGTCGCGACGGTGATTTCGTATCTAGACGGGGGCAGATCGAATAGGATGTACACACCCGCTTCATCTGTTCGCGTTTCCCGGCTCACTTGCGTGCCGGCGTTCCTCAGAGTCACGGTTTCCTGGACGATCGCTGCGCCCGAGGCATCGCGAACGGAACCCCGCAGAGTCGCTAATGTACTTTGACCGTGCATGAAGGCATTGACGATCGTAAAAATCGCCACGACAGTGAGGCGAATGCGGTTGCGCCAATTCACCACCGCCACCAACCCTTCGCGAAAGAGTTCTGGTCGCTCGCATACGTGAAAGGTCACGTTAAGTATTTGAGCGCTCTTCAGCTTCATGAGATCAAGTTAGCCTTGAAGAGGAAGGAAATCTATTGGGCATTCGTACTTCGAAATTCTCAAAACGACGATGCGTGTAAGCTTTGGGCGTATGAAGGCAGGTGAATCTCTCGGACCATTGACCATTCCGCGAGTACGTTGAAGCTTTGCTCCGCTTTTCGCACTTCAGCGTTGAGCAGCAACTTGTTTGTTGAGTATTCCAGCAAGTTTCGGTTGGAGCGAAGGTGGGAGGTCGCAGACCTTTTTAGTCAGGTCGTTCTTGGCGTTTCGTCATCCCGCAACGCTGTGCGAATGGTTTCGAACAAGAGTTCGTCATTAAAGGGCTTGCTTAAGAATGCGACAGCGCCAGCCTGCATTGCCTGTTGACGCGATTCTTTGTTGTGGAAAGCCGTGACGAAAATGACAGGAATATTGCAGCCCGACGCAGCAAGACAGCGTTGGAGTTGTAGGCCATTCATGCCGGGCATCTGCACATCAACGATGAGACATGATGTCTCCGGAAGTTGGCCAGACTTCAGGAAACTCTCGGGAGAATCGAAAACAGCCGGTTGAAACCCAAAAGACTGAATGAGCAGGGCTGTTGTTCTCCGGATGGACTCATCGTCGTCAACTACCGAGATTAGCTTCTTTCGTTCGCTTTGTTGTACGCGTAAAGCCGAAGAAATGGCTTGAAGTAAAAAATTGTCGGTAAATGGCTTCCCCAGGAATGCTACAGCACCGGCTTGCATTGCCTGCCGACGTGATTCTCCGTCATCGTAAGCGGTGATAAAAATTATGGGAATCTTATGTCCCGCGGCAGCGAGATAGCTCTGGAGCTGCAGCCCATCCATGCCCGGCATTCGGAGATCAACGACGAGACACGATGTCTCCTCCAGCTGACTAGACTTTAGGAAACTTCCCGCAGATTCGAAGTCTGCTGCTTGGAAGCCAAAAGACTCAATCAGGAGCTTTGTGCTTCTGCGAGTGGACTCGTCATCGTCAACCACCGAGATTTTCTGCTTGGACACCCTTCAACCTCACTGAATCGAGGTTAACCTTGCCCCAAGAAAGAATCTATCGACCAGTGGTATTTCGCACTTCTCACAACGAACTACGCGCGTAAGCTTTGGTTTACGCAACTGTCCGAGGGCAGTTGGAGCTTTTGCATCATCTTTATCAAATGAGCAAGGGACTCCGCTTGCATCTTTTCCATCGCTCGGCCGCGCTGAACCTTTACGGTGCTTTCCGCGGTTCCGAGTTCAGCAGCTATTTGCTTGTTGAGCATTCCGGCAACGACCTTGGAGACTACTTCCTGCTCGCGAGAAGTCAGAGAGGCGAAGCGACGCTGAAGATCCGCTATTTCCGTCTCCTGTTCGCGTCTCGCGCAATCCCGATCAAGTGCGATGCGAACGGCATCGAGAAGATCCTGGTCCCGAAACGGCTTAGTAAGAAATTCGACCGCTCCGGCTTTCATAGCACGAACGGTCATGGGAATATCGCCGTGGCCCGTCACAAAAATTATTGGAATACAAATATTTCGCGTCGCAAGCTCGCGCTGAAAATCAAGACCGCTCAACCCCGGTAGCCTGACGTCCAGGACAAGACAACTGGGAACATCAGGGCATTTTTTGCGCAGAAAACTGTTGGCGGAATCGAAGGTTTCGGTCTGCAAACCAACCGTACTTAAGAGGAACTTGAGCGAGGAACGTACGGATGGATCGTCGTCTATGATTATGACTAACGGAGTGGCAGTCATGAATTAGTCTCGCCAGCTGCCGGCAGCGTAAAGGAAAAAACAGCACCCTGAGGCGAGTTGGCCGAGGCCCACAGCCGCCCGCCATGATTTTCAATGAGCGAGCGACTGATTGTTAACCCCATACCCATGCCATCTGCCTTGGTCGTGAAGAGAGGCATGAATAAGGAATCGGTTTCTGAACCGAGACCGGTGCCCGAGTCACATACCGCAACCAACACGTTGCCAGATTCGTCAGTCCGGGATTGCAGACAGAGTGTGCGAGGTTGAGCGCCGGTCATGGCCTCTACGCCATTCATCACCAGGTTCAGCAGGACTTGCTGCAGCTGAACGCGGTCGGCCCTCACGCGTGGCAATGTCTCAGTCAATTGGCAGTCTACGGACACTTGATCTTTCTGAAGCTCATGGCCAGCTAGAGCGAGCACCTCGTGAATGACATCGTTTATATCCAACTCAGACATTTCGGTGGGTGTCTTTTTTATGAACGCACGAATCCGAGCGATGATGGCACTCGCACGAGTCGCATCGGCAACAATTTCTTGGAGAGCCCTCTTGAGAACTTCAGGATCGAGATTGCGGTTGGCCATGAGTCTCAGACATGCGCTGCCATTGTTGGTAACGGCAGTTAATGGCTGATTGACTTCATGGGCAATGGAAGCGGCCAATTCACCCATGGTCGTGAGCCTGGCAACCCGAGCAAGCTCCGCTTGGGTTGTGTACAAGCTTCGTCGGGCCTCTTCCAGCCTTTGCTGAGTTCGCTTTTGCTCGGTTAGATCGAGCACGAAGGCAACACCCTCGCGCTGGCTGCCCGCGAAGAGTGCGCCACCGATGATGACGGATACTCGACTCCCATCTTTCGCGAAGAACTCCTTCTCGTATGGCTGGGCAATTCCAGTCGCGTTAATCTCTGCTATCGCACGCTCGTCGCTGCCACGCCATTCAGCTGGCGTCAGGTCCGTCCACCGCGCCCGGCCGGAAGCAAGATCATCATGATTGAATTGCACCATGTCGAGAAACGCCGCATTCGCCTCGGTGATAGCACCGTCGAGGCTAAACATCATGATGCCCACAATGTTTGATTCGACCAGACGCCGAACCTTCGCTTCCAACCCTTTTGCTAATTCACGGACTTCCGCTTCTGCTTTTTTGCGCTCGGCCACTTCAACTTTGAGCTCTTCTATGTGCACCCACGACTGATACGCGGAAGACGCAAATTTCCCGAGAGATGCCATAACCCGGTCATCTTCTGCGTCGAATTTGCGGCGGTCACTATGCATGATTCCCCATATCGTCCCTACCGCCTTGCCGTTGACGTAAAACGGGACCAGCAGGCACTCTTCGGCGGCTGGACTGACGGGCATCAAGTAGGGATAACGTCGCTCGAAATGGGTAAACAGCAAGGTTCGATTTTGATCGAGTACATCTCCGCACGGGCCGAAATTGCGTGGGGTGCCGCCCCCTACGTGGGGATCCCACATTCCGCAGATGGCTGGCCAGTAGAACCTTTGGCCGTCAATGTGTGGTGTCTTCCCATCCCTTGTCAGCAGGCTCAGGCCAGCGGAGTCACACTGCGTAATATCCTGGATCGTCTCAGCGAGTGTGTGAAAGATCGTACTCGGCGAGTCAGCTAACGCGCTCACCAGTTTCACCAGCGCGCGGTTCTCCTTTTCATAATCAGGCGGACGCGACGGGCGGTGGTGCAACTCCTCCGTGCAGAGGATCGAGTCCAGGGAAGCTGTGGATTGGGGAATTGAACCTTGCAATGGAATACTCTCTCCTGAGGAAGAAGAGGAAGAAAATGTATTCATATTTCGACCTCGCGCTGGCGAAACTTCAATAGGCTAGAAGTAAGTCTTAGGGACGGCTGAACCACTAACGAGTAAGGTGCATCCCGTTGCACCATGCTCAGGAAGTTGAATGAATTTTTATCGGGAGCTGATGCGGCGTTCTTCAGCCATGCAAACAGTCGCTCGATATTGCACGGACGCTGAGACGTCAGGATTTTAGAACGACGTTTCGACAGAAATCAACAATCATTGTCCAGTCTGAGCCGAGATATCGCTTCCATGGCTTCTGATGGTCGCACTACGATATCCGAAACACTTTTTTCGGAGCTGTTTCTTATGACTTGTCGAAGATCCCGTCCTCCAGCTTCTCTGAAGGAGCATGCGCAGCGAGCAGCATCCCTAGTCGGAGATGAGTCTCAGCGCGCAATTCTTGCGGGATCAAAGAATAGGCGGCTTCCTACAGACGATCGTGGAGAAACGTATAGCACACGATTCGCTATCAGGTGAGGAAAAGTTCAACTAGCTCAGTGCGCATAGCAACGAATACCGATTCGTCTCGTTGTGGAGCATAAACCACCATCTCGGGCGATCACTTCGTTGAGGTCGACCATCTCCTGCTGTGATGACCCTTTACGGTACTCCAATCGGCCGGTATTCATCATTTTTTGCATATTATGCCCTCTCGCGAGTCGCTTCAACTCGAGGGCGGGGTTGCCGCGTGAAAGGTATGTATGGCTTCTATGGACCTCCCGATTGCAAAAGACCAAGACCTCGAAAAACAAGCTGTTGCCCAAACCGGTGTCGGTTTCATCGAGGATGGTCACATTATCGGCCTGGGTAGTGGCTCTACCGCCACATACTTCATTCAAATCCTAGGCGAGCGCGTGCGAGCAGGATTAAGAGTTCGCGGAGTTCCAACTTCTCTCCGCGCACAGCAACTTGCGGAAAAGTGCGGCATACCCTTAACCACTCTCAACGACGCGAAAACGATCGATATCGATGTTGACGGTGCTGATGAGTTTGATCCACAACTGCGCCTAATCAAGGGCGGCGGCGGAGCCCTCCTTCGCGAGAAGATCGTGGCATCAGCTTCCAGACAGTTCATCGTATTGGCTGACTCAAGTAAACAGGTTCCAATCTTAGGTGCGTTCCCTCTGCCTGTGGAGGTAATCCCTTTTGCAGAGACATTGCTGGCACAAAGGATCTCGGACTTGGGAGCGACAGTCGCCCTGCGAACAGGCAAAGACGGTACTATCTACAAGACCGACGAAGGCCATCACATCCTCGATTGCCATTTCGGGAGGATCTCTGATCCTGATGCGTTAGCACGGATGCTCAAAAATATGCCCGGCGTTGTCGAGCACGGCCTTTTCATCAACATGGCCAGTGTCGTTCTGGTAGCCGCCAGCACCAAGGTCATTGAACTTCGCAGATAATCCGCGATCCTGACGGTTATATTATCGAGGTCGGACAGAGCACCGATCTCAGGTATGGCTAGCGCTCGGCCAAATGTGCCGATTTAAACACCCACCGATCTCCGCTTGGTGCTTCGCTGGTAGCGCAGGTACAGATGTTCAGCCCTCTGCTTGACGCTGAGCAGTTGAAACCAAGGAGCAGAATCCGGCATAAACTCTGTTCCCTGTACAAGCGCAGGTCGAATTGTCTCCGATCTGCGGCCGGCGATTTGGGGCGACATCGTCAGAAAGAGTTCGTCTACAGCTTCTGCCGCTAGAAATTGTCCGAAAAGTGTAGGTCCGCCTTCGTGGAGGAGCCTCCTTACCCCAAGCTCCGAATACAGCAACCGCAGGATGGCCAGCGGAGCGATCGTTCCATTCGTCTCGTAAAGTGCATGTATCTGAACAGAGGGCAATTTCATTGCTCCTGCCTTCCCAAGTGCATCCTTACCTGTCGAGGACGTGATCACGACTGTGCGCACCCCAGGCGTCCTGAAAATTGGCCTATCCAACTCCAGTCTGCCGCTGCCGCTAACTACGACGAAGAGGGGGTATTCAGGTTTATGCAGGACGTCAACCCGGTATTCCACAAACAAACGCTTCGCATCGGGATAGGTGTATTCAGGAATCCAGAGAGCGTTGCGGCCCGCGTCGCGGACAGTACGAGCGCCGACCATAACAGCATCAGCAGAAGCTCGCAGCAGGCCGATGATGAAGCGGTCCGCGGGGTCAGAACCGCTGATGGTCGAGCCGCCAGCTTGGCCCTCAATTTGGTAACTCACAACACCGTCCAGAGTGGAAACGAAATTCGCAAGGACAAAGGGCCGCTCAGGGAGCGATGTGCGGAAGTGTAGATCACCGTCGTATAGTTCTCTCAAAGCTGGCGGTAGTGCAGGTTCAAAGCGCTCCTGGTCGCGATCAACGAGGGTCCGTACGAGCATCATCTGCTTCCCCTAAGCTGCGAGCGATGAAGAACCGGTGCGCCGGTTGATTATGAGCCGGAAAAAGATAAAAAGATCTTTTCGGACTGGGATGTTGCCAGCATCGCGACCGTCCAAGAAGCAGGACCATCCACCTCGCGAATCAAAATAACTTCAGCGCTTAATTTCTTGGATATGATTCAGGCCGCTTCCTGGTCTTCAAGTGCCCGCGTAAGCAGCACTGTTATTTCCGATTGGAGGTAACATCCGTGCCCCAAACAGGGCAAAAGAAGCTGGGGAAGGTTTTCTCCCCCTACAAGATTACGGGCAACTTCGTACCCGGGAATTTGCACGCGTTTTGCTAACTCGATGACTTCTACCGTGGGTAGTTCTCCCGCCGCTAATAGTGATAGCAACAGGACCAGACCATCGAGCCCGATGAAGCGTTCCAGACACAAGCCTTCCACCACACTTCGGCGGTTTCGGAACACCGTGCGCGCATCGTAGCGGCAGGATTCGCGATGAACCAGACGTAGCCCATTCAAGATCGTCGCACCGCTGTCGTCCTCTGATGCCAACCACTCTACCCAACCATCGCTGACATTCGTGATGAGCTGAGCACAGGAGTCGCAATGCCAGCCCATATAGCTCCGCAACCTGAGATGTGTCGTCGGATTCATTTCATAATCCCTTGATCGAGATCACCTTTGTCGAGTTCGTGTCCGCCCTGGCGCGACGAGATACTTACATGTTGAGCACCGCTTCAATTCACCGCCAAGAAGGCGAGTCGTGCCACAGAATAAAAGGAGCCTCCAACGGCACCAACGCCCCCACGTGCTGCGGAACGAGGCGCGGAGTGTAGTCCGCAGCCGGGCGATTTATCGGGGTAGCGGCAGTGTAGGTGAAGCCACTGGCCGCATCATGCAGGCGTTCGCCACGATTCATGCGTTGGGTGATTGGGGCCGCATCTTTCTGGGCTTCCGCGTAGAGTTCGACCCTCACCGCGTCTGCGTTCAGAGCGTCAAGAAAGACCTGAACTTGGAAGAGATATTGCTCGCCCTGTTGTTGGACGGTCGCGGAACCGAATCGCAGTGCTGACCAGTGCTTCGCCAGTTCGGCCTGCCAAGCGACTAAATCGGCTCCCAGTGAACCTCGATTCTCGGCGCGCTGACTAAAAGCAGTTGCCGCCGAGAGATAGTGTTCCTCGGTATATTGCCGTACTGTACGATTTGTCGAAAAGGTCGGAGCCAAGCCAGCCATGCTTGCGCGGATGCGAGCGACCCAGCGGCGCGGGATTCCACGCTCGTCGCGGGCATAGAACTCTGGGATAATTTCTCTCTCGAGGACCGAATAAAGGGCCTCAGCTTCAGTTGCATCCCAAGAAGAATGATCCCCATGTTCCCGCCCATCCCCGATGGCCCAGCCAACTTCTGGGGAATATGCCTCTGCCCACCAGCCATCGAGTTCGGAAAGATTCAACCCGCCATTCACCAGAACCTTCATGCCGCTAGTTCCGCTAGCTTCCCAGGGGCGTCGCGGAGTGTTCACCCAAAGGTCCACGCCCTGCACCAGATGTTCCGCCATAAGCATGTCGTAGTCGGAGAGGAAAACCACCCGCGATCGCACTTCAGGGCGGCGCGCGAACTCAAACCATTGCCGGATCATCTCTTGCCCCTCTGCATCTTGGGGATGTGCCTTGCCTGCAAGCACGACTTGCACGGGACGCTCTCGATTAGTAAGGATGGTAAGGAACCGCGCCGGATCATGCAGGAGAAGGTTCGGGCGCTTGTACGCCACAAAGCGACGGGCAAATCCCAGCGTCAAAATATTGTCATCGAGTATTAGCGCCGCCTGCTCCAGATCTTCCGACGATGCTCCCCGAGCCGCTAATTGGCGGACATAAAGTCTGCGGACGTAGTCAACAACAGTTTTGCGACTATCGGAGCGGAGTTGCCAAAGGTCGGAGTCGCTCACGGCGGTAACATCTTTCTCCATGTTTGCCAGCGTTCCGCTCCAACGGTTCTCGCTGCAGGCTAATTCCCACAGGCGGTCTGCTTCGGCAGAGTCCCACGTGGGCATGTGCACTCCATTGGTCACATGCGTCACTGGCACTTCTGTTTCCGCCCACCTTGGGAACAGGACGCGAAAAATTCGCCGGCTGACTTGACCGTGCAATTTACTGACTCCATTGATGGCACCGCTGCCCCGGATGGCCAAGTAAGCCATGTTGAAGGGTTCAGACAAGTCTTTGCGATCGCTACGACCCATTGCCAGAAGCTGCTCGAACGAAATCGACAAGTGCTCCTCAGCATACTTCCTGAGGTATCGCTCGATCAGGCTGGGAGCGAAGCGGTCAAAGCCAGCCTCTACGGGAGTATGAGTTGTAAAAAGATTGCCGGCACGAGTGATCGTAAGCGCGAGATCGAATGGCTGATCATTTTCTTCCATGTATGACCGCGCACGTTCCAGCACCGCGAAAGCGGCGTGACCTTCATTAAGATGGCAAACTTCGGGGTGTAACCCGAGGGCCCGCAGGAGCCGCCAGCCTCCAATGCCAAGGATCAACTCTTGTTTCAAACGCAACTCCGGATCAACCCCATAGAGTTCAGTCGCGATACCGCGGTCGACCGGAACGTTCGCGGGATCATTAGTATCGAGCAAATACAATTTCACCCTATCGACTTGTGCCTGCCAAACTCGGATCCACAATTTAAAGCCAGGCAAAGGGAGACTTAGGCGCAGCCATTCGCCATTTGGCTTCCGCACCGGTTTGATCGGCAGCTGACCGGGGTCGTTGAATGGGTACAGCGCTAGCTGGTGACCTTGCGCATTAATTTCTTGCCGAAAATATCCTTGTTGATAGAGCAGACCGATCCCGGTCACAGGGACGCCGAGGTTACTTGCTGCTTTGAGTTGATCGCCGGCAACGTTTCCGAGTCCGCCCGAATAAATCGGCAGCGCTTCGCTCAACATAAATTCCATCGAGAAATAGGCAATAGTCGAAACACCTGAACGCGGATGCGTTTTTTGAAACCAAGCCTCCGACTCTGCGGCAAGCGTTTTCTCTCGGTGGAGGCCAGTCAGCAGTTTTTGAAAGCTCGGGTCGGCAGTAACACTTTGCAGTTTTTCGCGAGATACGGTTTGCAACAGAACCCACGGGTTGTGCGTCAGTTCCCAGAGTTCGGGATCGAGTTGCTCCCAAAGACGATCCGCCGAGTGATTGAACGACCATCTCAGGTCCAAAGCCAGTTCCGTTAAAGCATCCGAAACCGTTGTCTCGAGAGGATCAACGTAGGTTGGACTGCTCATTGCAACTCCTTCTCATGGCTTATCGCTTAAGCGGCCCGGGTGATGCGAGCAAGCGCCTCCGAAACAATGGCCTGAGCTTCCTCTTGGATATGTCGTAGGTGGTCCGGGCCGAGGAAACTCTCGGCGTAGATCTTGTAGATTTCTTCCGTGCCCGATGGACGTGCTGCAAACCAGCCATCTTTGGCAATTACTTTGATTCCTCCAATTGGGTTGCCGTCTCCGGGAGTGGTGGTGAGAATCTGCTGGATCGGATCGCCAGCAACTTCTGTAGCGTGAATGTCGGATGGCGACAATTTTTCGAGAAAGGCTTTTTGTTCGGACGTGGCCGGAGCGTCGATGCGCGCGTAGACAGGGTCTCCCAGCTCTCGAGTGAGTTCACGATATATCTCGCCTGGATCTCTGCCCGTGCATGCCGTAATTTCTGCCGAGAGCAGACAAGGAACAATTCCGTCCTTATCCGTGGTCCAGACGCGGCCGTCGCGCCGGAGAAAAGAAGAGCCAGCGCTTTCTTCCCCGCCGAAACCCAACCGCCCGAAGAGCAAGCCTTCGACAAACCATTTGAAGCCCACAGGGATTTCGTAGAGCTGTCGTCCCAGCCGCGCGCTGACACGATCGATCATGCTGCTGCTGACTACAGTTTTTCCAACGGCGAGGTCCTCGCGCCAGCTCTTCCGATTCGAAAATAAGTAGTGCACGCATGCCGACAGGTAGTGATTCGGGGGCAGCAATCCGCTTCCCCTAGTGACGATGCCGTGCCGGTCGTGGTCCGTATCGCTGGCAAACGCAATATCGAATTTGTCTTTCAGCGCGATGAGTCGCTGCATGGCATAAGGCGAGGATGGATCCATGCGAATCTTGCCATCCCAATCCACGGTCATGAAGCGAAACGTCGGATCAACGGACTCGTTAGCGATCGTGAGGTCGAGACCATACTGCTCGGCAATCCGCGGCCAATAATCGATGCCTGCGCCTCCGAGTGGGTCCACACCCAGCTTGACTTTGGCATCGTGGATGGCACTCATATCGACGACACTATCGAGATCTCCGACGTAAGCGCTCAAGAAATCGTGCTTGTGCGTCGTCGACGCGTGCAGGGCTTTCTCGAAGGACATTCTCTTGACGCCCCCCAGCGCTCTTCGCAGAAATTCATTGGCTTTCGATTCGATCCAGGAAGTCACAGTCGAATCGGCTGGTCCACCATGCGGAGGATCGTACTTAAAGCCACCGTCGTCGGGAGGATTGTGAGAGGGCGTGATTACGATACCGTCGGCGAGCCCCAACTCCCTCCCTCGGTTGTAACGCAGAATCGAATGGGAGACAGCAGGAGTTGGGGTGTATGCAGTGCCTTCGGAGAGCATTACTTCGATGTTGTTTGCCGCAAGTACTTCCAGCGCGCTCGCAAATGCGGGTTCGGACAGAGCATGAGTGTCCATCCCAAAGAACAGCGGACCGTCGATGTTGTGGAGTTTGCGATAGTCACAGATTGCCTGAGTGATTGCTAGGATGTGCCACTCGTTGAAGGCTTCTTCCAGAGCAGATCCGCGATGTCCGGAGGTGCCGAAGACGACCCGCTGTTTCGGATCACTCGGATCGGGCCGCAACTCGTAGTAGGCAGTCAGCAGTTTCGGAAGATTCACCAGGATCGAGAGATCAGCCGGCTTCCCGGCAGCGGAGCTAATTTTCACGTGGCACCTCGCCGTCCGCCACGAGATTTGCACTCGATCGAGGTTCGACCCTAAAACTGATCGGTGCGATGACGCGCCGAATCCGAATCAATGATCGTGGTTGGAGATGAATCGTCAGCATTTTGGTAGATCTCCAGGCGAACACAGGTCGCGTGAGGGCTCAACAAAACGAAATAGCATTATCGGAGGCACGCAAGAGTGACGGTGTACCAACCGCGACTATCTTTCCATGCCCCTCTGATCTCGAAACCGACATCCCTGAGAAGGTTTCGTATGTCATGGTCCGTGAACTTGTAACTATTCTCCGTGTGAATCGTTTCTCCTCGCAGGAAATGAAGATTGAGTTCCGCGTCCTCAATACTTACAACCTGCTCTCGCGTGCTCTCGAGGTGCATTTCGATCCGAGACTCAGTGGAATTCCAAAGCGCGCGATGACGGAAGCGAGCGGTGTCAAAGTCGGCCCCCAGTTCTCTATTAAGGCGATGCAAGACGTTTAAGTTGAATGCCGCGGTGATTCCATCGCTGTCGTCATAAGCAGTGATGAGAGTGGGTTCGTCTTTCACCATGTCTGTACCGAGCAACAGCGCATCTCCAGTTTGCAACTGAGCACCTAGATTTCGCAGGATGAGTCGCGCTTCTTGACGCGAAAAGTTGCCGATGCTTGTGCCGATGTAGAGCGCGAGTGTAGTGCCGTCGAAGGGTTCGAGTTGCAGGGGGTGACTTACATAATTCCGGACGATGGGCTGTAGACGCACTTCTGGCAACGCGCATGCGACATTTTGGCAGGCCAAATCAAGGGCGTCGGAGCAGACATCAACTGGCATGTAAACGACGTCGCAAGAAATACGTAAAGCAGCGTCAAGCAAAATGCAGGTTTTCGCGGCTGTGCCAGCACCCAACTCAACCAGGCGCAACGGCAACGATCTGTCGCTGCGAGCGGCGCTAACGATCGCATCTGCGTACCTCGACAAGATGGCTCTCTCTGTGCGGGTAGGGTAGTACTCGGGAAGAGTCGTGATGCGCTCAAAAAGACGCGAGCCCTCTGCGTCGTAGAACATCCAGGGTGAGAGCGAACGCGGTCGTGTGATCAAGCCGCGCCGCACTTCGCAAGTCAGTGCTTGGTGTGCATCCGGTGTTGCGAGGCACTCGAGGTCAACAATCTGCTCGAGGTCAACAGCCTGCTGGAGGTCAACCATCTGAAGGTGGGTTGCCATTTACACAAATCCTTTCAGGCAGCCAAGCGAATCCCGGCGAATTGCCATCTGGTTGCTGGTGGAAAGAAATTCCGATAGGTTGCCCGCATATGACTCGCAGGAGTGACGCACGATCCGCCGCGCAGAATCATTTGGCCGGACATGAACTTGCCGTTGTATTCGCCGAGCGCACCGGGCAGAGGCTTGTATCCCGGATAACCGGCGTAGGCGTTCGCTGTCCATTCCCAGCAATCGCCGAACAGTTGCTCAATACCCGCACCTCGCGCTCCTGTGGGATGGAGTCTTCCACTTTCGAGCAGGTTTCCGCGCAGCGTTGTTTGGCTGGCCACGTGTTCCCATTCCGCCTCAGTCGGAAGTCGGTAACCTCTCCAACGTGCGAACGCATCGGCCTCGAAAAAACTAATGTGGCACACGGGTGTAGCAAGCAGCGCGGAGAGCCCCTGCCAACCCCCCAGTGTGAACACGCGCCAGCCGGTCTTATCACTCCCGTTACGCCTCCAGTAGAGAGGTGCCTGCCAGCCTGTCCGCTTCACGTTATCCCAGCCCTCGGACAGCCAAAATTCGGGGCGCATGTATGCGTCATCTGACATAAACTCCAGGTACTCTCGGCAGGTGACTTTGAGGTTTGCGATCTGGAAAGGTTCTAAATAGACCTTGTGGCGCGGAGCCTCGTTGTCAAAACAAAAATCGAGGGGATCCGCCGCTTGAGGCGCATAACCAATCTCAATCAGTCCCCCGTTAAAGCTATGCCAGCCTAGTTTGGAGACAGGAGTCTCCTTGTCTTCGGAGAGCGGGGCCGAGACATACGAGGGGTGCAACGGATTGGAGAAAAAGGCGTGCTTAATGTCAGTCAGGGCGAGCTCTTGGTGTTGTTGTTCGTGATTTAGGCCCAATATGGTACGCCGCCCTGCTTCTGCATCAACGCCATCGGCCAAAAACCTGTCCATCTCCTGGTCAATGTATGCGCGGAAATCAAGAACCTCATCGAGCGAAGGCCGTGAGAACGCCGAACGCAGGCTTTTCTCCGGAATCTCCTCGCGAAGGGAGTTGTAATAACTGTTGAAAAGCCATCGAAACTCTTCGCGAAAAGGTTTGTAGTCCGCAAGGAAGGGACGCAGCACAAACGTCTCAAAAAACCATGTGGTATGCGCCTGGTGCCATTTCATCGGGCTGGCTTCTGGGCACGACTGGACCATCTGATCTTCGGCCGAAAGGCTTGCTGCAAGAGCACTCGTCGTCGAACGCACGGCTTTGTATCGGGATCGAACGTCGGTGTCCCGCATCTCACTTCCAACTGTGGGGCGAACAGTCTGCAGCCCCTCTCCTTGGCCTCGCCCTGCGGAAGCGGTGGTCTGAGCCATAAGTGTCCTCCTGGGAAATTCTTCGTTTGCGCATGCCGGATTGGTTCGTATGTGCTGAATGCATATCCGGCGCCTCTCTCGTGCTTGGCCACGTCGATCTCACTCAGCACGGCTTGCGCGAGCATGTGCTCGATTGGATGGTTTCGGGACTTGTTGGTGAACGAGTCTCAGCGCATGCTTCACAACGTTCTCGACATTGAAGCCCAGCTTTATCATTGCGACGTCACCAGGCGCGGAGGCCCCGAAACGGTCAAGCCCAATGATTTCGCCATTTTCCCCTACCCACTTGTACCAGCCGAGAGTTGCCCCTGCCTCAATTGCCAGTTTGGGAAGATCGGTGGGCAGAACCGAATTTCGGTAATCGCTGTTCTGGTTCGCAAACAACTCCCATGAGGGCATAGATACAACGCGAGCGTTTATCCCTATTCGGGAAAGAGTCTGCGCCGCCGCAACCGCTAGGTGGACTTCCGAACCTGTTGCGATCAGTACAAGATCGGGGTCGAGCTCGTCGGGAAGAATGTAAGCACCTTTAGTAACTCCGGTCGTAATCAAAAAGTGATTTGAATCCAGTACAGGCAGGGATTGCCGGGTCAAAACGAGCGCGACTGGGCCGCTGAGATGAACCGCCAAACGCCAGGCTGCAACGGTTTCATTGGCATCCGCAGGGCGGATGACTGTCATGTTCGGCATCGCACGCAGACTTGTCAGGTGCTCGATGGGCTGATGTGTTGGTCCATCTTCCCCTAGTCCGATACTGTCATGTGTAAAGACAAAGGTGCTGTGGCATCCCATCAGAGCGGCCAGACGTAGCGATGGCCTCATGTAATCGGAGAAGCTAAAGAATGTTGCGCCGAAAGGAATAAGTCCGCCGTGCAGGGCCATACCATTCACCATTGCGCCCATCGCATGTTCACGAACGCCGAAGTGAATGTTTCTGCCGCGGTTGTCGACGAATCCCAAATCCCCGAGGTCTTTCAGTGTTGTGCGATTCGAGCCCGCGAGATCGGCGGACCCGCCGATAAATCCAGGCAACTCATCAGCGATGGCGTTCATTACTTTTCCTGAGGCGTCTCGTGTCGCCATCATTCCTTCACCTGAGGAGAACGAGGGAAGGTTGGAATCCCAGTTTTCAGGTAAGACACCGCCCATCATGTCGTTGAGTTGATCGCGTAGCGCAGGGTATTTATCGCCATAACGCTCGAACATGCTGGTCCATTCCGCTTCGAGGGCAGCTCCGCCCAGGACAGCTTTACGAAAATGAACCATTGCATCTTCCGGGACGCTAAACGCTGGCAAATCAGGCCATCTAAGATTCTCTCTTGTCTTGCGTGCATTCTCCGGCCCCATCGCTTCACCGTGAACTTTCGCCGTATCGTGTAATGGACTTCCATATCCAATGTGGGTTCGTAATGCAATCAACGATGGCCTTTTGGTTTCAGTCATTGCTTCGCGAATGACCAAGTCGATTGCTTCGATGTCATTGCCGTCTGGAAGTGAGACTACATGCCAGCCGAACGATCGAAATCGGTCGCATGTGTTTTCTGTGAAAACGTGATCGGTAGATGCATCAAGCGAAACGTGATTGTTGTCGTACAGGCAAATCAGCTTTCCCAGTTGTAGCGTGCCTGCAAGTGAGGCAGCTTCGGAGGAAAGGCCTTCCATCAAATCTCCGTCGCTTGCGAGGACAAAGGTAAAGTGATCAACTACAGGGCAACCATCTCGGTTAAAACGAGACCTCAGATGCGCTTCCGCTAGAGCCATGCCGACTGCCATGGCAAAACCTTGCCCTAGTGGTCCCGTCGATGCCTCCACGCCAAGATCTAGGTCATACTCCGGATGCCCCGGCGTCTTGCTTCCCCACTGGCGAAAGTTCTTAAGATCACTCAGGGTGATGTTGTACCCCGTCAGATAAAGTAGTGAATAAAGAAGCTCTGATCCGTGGCCCGCAGATAGGATGAAGCGATCACGATTAAACCAACGTGGGTTTAGGGGATGGTGACGCAAGAACCGATCCCAGAGTGTGTAGGCCATCGGGGCGGCTCCAAGAGGTAATCCGGGATGACCTGAGCGCGCTTTCTCGCTCATGTCGAGCGAGAGAACACGAATCGCATTGATACAAAGTTGATCTAGATCGTGATTGGTTTTCTCGCTCATTTTGTTGCTCCGTGTTGAGGCAGATTCTGTGCCTGTTCCAACATTTGCGAGCCCTGACTGTTCGGTATCGCGAACGCTCTCCGCCCGGCGAGAGAAGGAGTTCGTCCACATAACACCAGCGCCAAATCTGGCCTGGGAATGGACTCTCTGAGTTTCAGACCTGGCGGAATCTCTGCTGTAGCGAGGGTGTCCGCGAAAGGTCGCCAACTGAAAGCGAAATGGTAGCTATTCCTTGTTGATATCCGGCGGCTCTCTCGTGCTTGGCCACGTCGATCTCACTCAGCACGGCTTGCGTAAGCATGTGCTCGATAGTTGCGTCATATTTTTTGCTGGCGATCGCGTTCACGGTCTTAAAGATGGATTCCAAACGATGCACGTCCCTACCTCCTGGTGTCAGTGTCCTCTCAACATCCACCAATATTCTTTGTTAGCACGCAGGGAGCCAAATGCAGAATGCATCAATACTCTCCGCAAGAGTCTGAGACGATAAAGCTCAGAGTTGTAGAGATCTTTGCTGAGTTCTCACTGTTCACCTCCGTCCGATGTCAATGAGAACTGTCGAAGAATTGACACTGAGGTGAGTTGAGGAATTCGGCTGTATTGCGAAGGGCGGGAAGCAAGAGTCCTTTTTTAGAGAACTCCTGCCCGCAGAGGAGACGTAGTGATGAACACCGCAGCGGCTCTCATCATGGCGCAGTAACGCTTTCGCCTGCAAGAGCAAGGCCAAAATTCGAACCTAACCCCCAATTTGTGCACGGCTTTGCACTGTGGCCGGTGGCCAAGTTTTTGGAGGACTCATTAGATCCGGTTCCTGTTTTGAAACACCTGCCTCGCCTACTAAGACACGTTCTGGGAGTCTCTGATACTACGCTTGGCAGCCGTTTTGGAGATTTTGCGCCCGAAACGGCTTTTTCCGATCTTTTTGTGCTGACGGAATAACGACTGCAGTGTCTTTATTGAGACTTGCAATCACGAGCCCTTACGGTAGAGAGCACAGCGACAACCTCCGGAGCTCGCATCGCGCCGCCATCAGCGAATTGGTGGCCGCCAAAGCGGCGATCGGACGATGTTTGATGCTCTCGATCTCGATCCATTCATGAAGAAACGGCGAGAGCAAATGCCTCTGGTGATGCACTAGTGTCGGCATTGAGGAAGCGAAAATGAAACCGCTCAAAATGAAATCTTGCCTGGGGAGATCAACCTATCGTGGGTGTCGCGTGCTTGCAACCGGAAGCACGGTCTCGCGAAGACGACATCGACCAAAACCAACTCACTCTGAGTCTCACTCCGGGTCAGCAGACGCTGGATCCATGATCACTGCGGACCTTCCCGTCGCTTGCTTCACGGAACGCTATTCTGCCTGGCACTATAAGGCACACTTCCGTGCCGCGCCCAGCATCGCTTACAATGCTGAACCTTGCCCCGATTCGGATGGCTCGCTCTCGCATTCCTCTGACTCCATAATGATCTTCTTTGCCCGCGCTGAATGTGGATGCATCGGCGCCCGTGCCATTGTCCGTGATGCGTAATGTCAGGTCGTCTGCGTATCGCAGCTGTACTTCGAGATGATTGCCGCCTGAATGCGCATGTGCGTTGCGAATCGCTTCGTATCCGACGCGATATACCTCGTCCCGCACAATGGGATGGATGTCCCGGACATCACCGGAGACAGAGATCGTAGCCGCTAGTGAATGTATCGGCGCAGTTTCGAGTACTCGCTTGAATGCTTCAGCTAAGTCATTGCTAGGAGTCGCAGACACACGAAGGGAGTTCAATGCTGCACGGCCTTCCTGTCCAGCTTGCTGAAGCCACACTGAAAGCTGCTCCAGCGCTTTCCGCATCCGGCCTGGATCGGATGATGTCTCCAGGGCGTCGTCAGCGACGAGTTTGCTGCCCTGAATCGTTTGCAGCAGTGTGTCGTGCAAGTCGCGAGCGATGCGAGTGCGTTCTGCAAGTCGCTCATGGAAGCGGGCGCGGATCGCCTGACCAACTTGTCTCACGCGAAAGCGGTGAATCGTCCATGCGAGCAGCAGCGCGAAGAGAATGCAGCCAAATCGAAATATCTTGGTCTGATACCACGCCGGCGCGATGCTGAACGCCAACATCGCTCCTTGTTCGTTCCATACTCCATCATTATTCGACGCGATCACACGAAAGCGATATTGACCCGGTGGAAGATCGGTGTAAAAAGCCTGGCGTCGGCCGCCGGCGTCCCTCCATGTATGGTCGCGCCCTTCGAGGCGGTAGCGGAACGCTACTTTCTGTGGGTTTCTGAAGCTCAATGCCGTGTAGTCAATTTGCAAGTCTCGCGTGCCAGCTGGAAACCAAATATTCGCGTTCCCACCATAGATTTTGTGCTCGGCGACGACGTCCTGAATGTACACAGGCGGAGGCATGGAGTTCCGCGACGCATCAGAAGTGTTAAAGACTTGCAGTGCCGTTCCGTTGGCAAACCAAACCCGTCCGTCCGGTGATGCAGCCGCGCCTTGAAATGGGACCGGACCGGGTTGTGCCCCATCGAGTGGACCTATCGTTCGCACTTGCAGCATGGCAGTGCGATCTTTCCACCATTTTTGAAGTTCCGCGTTCGTGACTTCCACGATACCGCACTGCGCGTAGAGCCACAGGGTACCGCGATGATCTGTCACCGCGCTGTAGATCGCATCACAGGGGAGACCATTCTTGGTGGTCATTGTCTGTTGACGGCCATTTTTCCAGGCGATCAGGCCAAAGGACGTCATTCCCAAAACCGATCCATCCGTAGCAACCACTACTTCATTGACCGCTGAGTCGCGAGTAGGAATAGGATTGTTCTTGAACCGGAAGATATCTGTTTTGCCTTCCTTGTATCGTGCCAGGTCACCAGTGAGAAGACCCAGCCAGAGGCTACCATCGGGTGCGATCGCGAGCTTGCGGGCAGCGGGCATCTCAGGCTCTCGGAACCCTCGATCGACGACGAGGTTGCTGATCCGTAACAAAGCCCGCCGTGGACCGATGATCTCAGCCCAGATATTGTGTTCGCTGTCCTCGGCGAGGCCCACGACGAATCCGGGCTGACTACCATCCGGTCGAATGACCGAATGGAAGATGCCCCTGTCATAGACATATAACGAATTTTCGAGTCCGACCCAGATGCGTCCGGCGTGATCCTCCAAAAGTGACGTGACCTGGGTTGCTTTTGTGCCTGTACTCGGCGGCTGTATCGAAGTAACGGTCCTTCCACGAATGGACGACAAACCTGCTGGTCCACCCGCCCAGATGGTGCCGTCGCGAGATGCTAACACCGAGTCGACTTCCTCGCTGGGTAATCCTTCGCGCCGGGTATAGCTCGTAACGCGGAGATCTCGAAAACAATCGATCCCACGGCTAGTCGCCGCCCATACATCACCCTCCCGATCCTCGTACAATTTGAGTATGTAATCGCTGGAGAGACCGTCTGCACTTCCATAATGATCGACGACGGCGCCATGAATTCGAAAAATTCCCTGTGATATCGTGCCTACCCAGACGCTATTCTGTCTGTCTAGAAGCAGTGTAGTTACCTCTAACGTGCTGCTGTCCAGCTCATGAGTAATGAAAGGCTTTAGACCGTCGCCAACAACTTTCTGGAGACCTATTCCAGATCCTTTTATGTTAAATCCGAGCCATACCGAACCGTCCGGCGTAGCGACCATTCCTCTCAGGCCATCGGCTTGATTCCGTTTCAGCGCCGGAGGAGCAAAGATGCGAATAGAACTCCCATTCCATTGGATAACCTTGCTCTGATCCCCGAACCAAAGATACCCCGACCGGTCTTCACTAAGCACTGCAGCTGATTTCACCGGGATTCCATCGCGCGGTCCGAAACACTGCGCCTGTTTGCCGGATACTCGGCAGACTCCGCCGGTCTGGTCAGACAACGGTATGCGCGAGAACCAGACCTCTCCATTGGCTCTCTCAATGATCCAACTGATACGAGCCTGAGAACCCGATATCATTGTCAGTTGTTGGTTCTTCCATTGTGCGAGGCCCGAGTCAGTTCCGATCCACAAACTCCCATCACTAGAGCCCAACAATGCGTTGATTTTCGATGAAGGGAATTGGCCGCCCCCGGAGGGCGTCCATTTCATAAGGCGAACACCATCAAATTGGAACAGCTCACTCTGGGTTGCGATCCAGACGTACCCGTCTGTCGTCTGGGTGATGGCGCGGGGGGAGCCGCTGAAGAACCCGTCTCGCGTCCTCCACGCCATGTGTGCATATTGCGTTATTCGTTTGTCCGCATCAACCGCGGCGGCGTGTGCGGCGAAAAGCATGAGCAGCCAGAACGCAACAAACCGCGACGCATTCACCGATATGGGTTCTGTCAGCACAAGCTTGGACGAGAATCGAAGGCAAGCTAAAAAATCCGAACTCGACTACTCGCATGCTGCCACCGGGTACGGCCGCGAGGCGAGTCGGCAGATAATCAGGGTACTCGCATCCGTAGATCACCGCCCCATCAGAAACCACGGCCCCGGCCTGCAGTTTTCTATAGGAATCGCACATCAGAGTTCCAGCAGACCGCGCCGCATCGCGATCGTCACGGCGTGAGCTCTGTCGTTGGCCCCAAGCTTCCCGACCAGGTTCTTGATGTGAAAGTTCACGGTCGTCTCCGCGATTGCCAGGCGGTCTGCGATCTGCTTGTTGCGATGTCCGTCACGAATAAGCTGAAGGACCTGCAACTCACGATCGGTCAGCGACTCTTCCCCCATGTTCTCGGCGAGGCGAGCTGCTACTTCAGGAGAGACATACTTCTGACCGCGATGCACTGACCGAATGACAGCGAGAAGCTCATTTTTCGGTGTCGTCTTCAATACGTAACCGGCGGCACCTGCTCGCATTGCTTTCTGAAGTTCCGCGTCGCTGGCGGAAGAGGTCAACATAAGGATGCGTGCGTCCGGAAACTCTCCCCGAATCGCAAGCAGTGCGTCCGTGCCGCTCGAACCAGGCAGTCGAAGATCCATCAGCGCAATGTCCGGCCGGTGCTTGCGAAATTCTGCGATGGCCTGAATCGCGTTCTCTGCCTGCGACGTCAGTTCCATGTCCGGCTGGGACGAAATGATGGTGGCCAGCCCTTCGCGAAAAACGGGGTGATCTTCCACGCTGAGTATTCGAATTCTTATCGATTCGACCAATGGCGAGAACCTGATCACCCGCGAGACACCGCAACATTCTACCCCGATTGTGTTGCTCTGCTGCCCGTTCTTGGCAACGTAATCGATGTGCTCAGGGCTCGGGTCGTCACTCGCAATCCTCAAACGGAACCCTATGCATTCCTGTTGAAAAATGCAGGCCGAAGACTGCATGTCTTGGGGTTTTCGGGGCATGCCGGTCGCCCGCATAGTTATCACCGTCGGCAGTTTTCAAAGGCCGAGTTCCGAAGGAGGTTGAGCATGGCTTCTCTTGGCAACGCATACTGTGATCCTTTTTCATCTTGGGGCGGTCATGTCACTTCGAGGCCCAACACAGGCGCGGCTTTGTACGAGCAAGCCGCCGCCGACGACTTATGTGCACGCGACGCCGTGCAGCCAGAGTGGGCCGTAGGCAAGGGGATCATCGGAAACAGCCCTGCTTTCGAATCTGTGCTGGCGGAGGTGGAACTCGTCGCACCAACCGATTCCACCGTACTGGTTCTAGGAGAGACAGGTACCGGCAAGGAATTGATTGCCCACGCGATTCACAATCTCAGCGCCCGCTGCGGACATCCATTAGTGAAGCTGAATTGCGCTGCCATTCCGTTTGATCTGCTAGAAAGCGAGCTTTTCGGGCACGAGAAGGGTGCTTTCACCGGCGCGATCGCGCAGAAAATTGGCAGATTCGAAATGGCTGACGGCGGGACGCTGTTCCTGGACGAAATCGGCGATATCCCCCTGGCCCTGCAGCCCAAGCTGTTGCGCGTACTGCAGGAACAGGAGTTCGAACGTTTGGGCAGCGGCCGGACGCATCGCGTCAACGTTCGTTTGGTTGCAGCCACCCATCGGGATCTCGCCGAAATGGTCCGGAAAAAAGAATTCCGCAGTGATCTGTACTACCGTCTGAATGTCTTTCCTATCTCCCTGCCCCCGTTGCGGGATCGCCTGGAGGATATTCCGAAATTGGTCAGGCACTTTATCGATGTGCTTTCGCGACGCATGGGAAAGCGGATTGATCGTGTACCGCAGGAAACGATGAATGCATTCACCTCGTATCCCTGGCCTGGCAACGTTCGCGAGCTTCAGAATCTGGTGGAGCGAGCGGTCATCCGTTCAGATGACGGAGTGCTGGCGAATCCCCTGCCAGCATCAGAGCAGCCTCCACCGGCGCTGGTCATTGCCGATGGAACATTGCGAGATTCCCAACGAGCTCTGATCTTGAAGACCTTGCGCGCCGCAAATGGAATCATCGGAGGACCCCACGGCGCGGCTGCCAGGCTTGGAGTTAAACGCACCTCCCTAATCTCGAAGATGAAGAGGCTCGGAATCTATCGACCGCGCCGTCAAAATGAAACGATTGAACTGAACGAAGACGCATCAGGATCATTATCAATTGCGGACGCTGACTGGTCGGAAGGCAAAACGATCAGCCACAGCGGATAGAAAGGAAGCCTAGCGCAAACCGTGCGAACAGACGGACAATCTCTGTCCCATTCTCTCTGAGTTGCGTGGCTTTTGAATTCACACGTGCGTCCACGAGCAGTTTGACTGATGGCTAATCGCTCAGTGGCCCGGGAAAAGTGCAGTTCTTCCGATAAGACAGCGGCAGCGAGACGGAGGAGGTCGTCTCAAATCACCACGAATACTTCTTCGGAGGTTGCCAACCACCTCCGAACGAGCGGAAGATTCCTACGGCAGCGCGCGCTGCATCGGCTCGACTTGCCGCCAATTGATCCTGCACCGTTAGCAGCTGACGATCCGCATCCAGTACATCAGTAAGGGTGATCGACCCGGCCCGATACGCATCTTGTGAGAGGTCGCGGGCACGTGTCAACGACCGCACCTCGGCTTGAACCTCGACTGTGTACGCCTCCGTCTCGGAGAGCGATGCAAGAGCGTTTTCAACGTCCTCGGCGGCCTTCAGTACAGCTTGCCTATAGTCGACCAGTGCCTCTGCATTCATGCCGCGAGCTTGTTTGACCTCTGCATTGACCCGGCCAAAGTCGAAAAGTCGCCACCGCAAACCCGCGACAGCAGCAGGCTGGAAACCACCTGAAGTGAACAAACTTCCCGAGTTCAGACTGTCGAAGCCAAGCACGCCCGCAAGAAAAATCTTCGGATAATACTCAGCAAGGGCTACTCCGATCCGCTCGTTCGAGGCCGCTAGCCGCCTCTCAGCTGCGATGATGTCTGGTCGGCGACGCAGAACATCTGTCGGTTCCTGATTAGCAATACTAGGAATAAATGGTACCGGCGTCACAGTCTCGAGCTCGTGTGCGTAAGTACCGGGCTGCGCACCCATCAAGACGTCCAGCCGATTCAACTGCTTCTCAAGAGCCAGTCGAAGCGGCGGAAGCGTGGAGCGGGCTTGCTGCAAGAGAGCTTGCGATTGTTCAATCTCACGCTTCGTCGCAGCGCCCGCTTGGTAGCGGTTCTGCACGAGTTTTAACAGATGTTCGTCCGTTTCTATCTGCCTTTTCGCAATTGCGATTCGGGCCTGATAGCCACGGACCTGCAAATAGGCGTCGGCAGCGTCAGCGGCGACGATAATACGAGTGCCGATCCGGTTCGCCTCAGCAGCTTGCACTTCATCTCGAGCGGCCGCTGCGTTATGCCGGATCCCGCCCGCCACATCGAGCTCCCAGCTTGCGGCCGGTCCAACTGTGTATTCTTGAATGTTCCTTCTAAAAGTTGGATCATTGCGGGAAATCTTACCCAGATTTCCCTCTAGACTCTGGTGCTCGGTGGCTACCGAGGCTTCGAGTTCCCCGGTCGGGAACCGTCTCGCCCCGGCGCCTAAAGCAACAGCCCGTGACTGGTTGACTCGTTCGAGCGATGCGGCGAGATCCAGATTCTGATTCAAAGCCCGCTGCACAATCGTTACGAGCATCGGATCTTTGAACCCCTTCCACCACTCGTCGAGCGATGGAGCGGGCGTGTCGCGGGAGTTCGGCACTTCCAACTTGTTGTGAAAGGGAGCAAATTCCACTCTAGGCGGCGGAGGAGCCTTGTACTTCGGACCAACGGAGCAGCCCTGGAGAAACATACTCAACGGCAATATGAGACCCACCGTGGTGGTCAGAGAGGATGCGTGGGTCTTGCGGTCTGTCTTGACCTTGCTCTTGCGCTTGCGCACGA
>JBJMGD010000020.1:0-26212 GCA_045808065.1 Terriglobales bacterium
AAACGGAGAAGAAGTTACAGGAAACCTCAAGTGCCAGCGTGCGAGTCGTGTCTTCCTCGATCAAAATTCCATCCGTACGCCACGCTGCGAGTTCCCGCAGCAGCCTCGATTCACGCTGGAGAGAGCGGTATGCAGCTACGGAAAACTGGCCTCCAAATTCGCGCTGCGTCCCTCGCAGCCAATACTGGGCATATAGCCGCGCGAAGGTTGCTGGATTGGAATCGGTGCGCGGTCGAAACAGCAAGCCATTGATGAGCGTGAACACGCCTGTGTTAATACCGATACCAATGGCAAGCGTGAGTATTACGGCAAGCGAGATCAGCTTTGCATTCCGCGCCATGCGGAATCCATACTTTAGATCCCGAACCAAGTCGTCCAGCCAAAGCACGATCCGCCTCCGACAATGAGAAAGCGTCAGGGTACGCTGTGGGATGGACAGATGGTGTCTCCCAAAACTAGGGGTAGTGTCCGCACTATTGTGTTGGGCGAGATCCTGGCGCACGCTCTGGAGTCTCACCTTCAGCCGCGCACACCAGGGGATGGAAACCGCTTTGTTTTTGGCAAGGCCGATGGCACACCGTTAAATCCAGATGTCTTGCGCAAAGATGTGCTCTATCCCGTGCTCGACCGGCTGCAGATTCCGCGCACAACTCGCAGTTCCGGCTTTCACTGCTTTCGGCACTCCGCGGGGAGTTTCGTGAATTCCGTAACGGGGAATATGAAGCTGGCGCAGAAGCTCCTGGGACACTCCAATTTCAACACCACTGCGGATGTCTACACTCACACCTCTATAGAGGATGCCAAACTTGCGGCGATGGCATTGCAAAAGGCGGTGTTCGGGCCCAATTTGTTACAAACTGTTCCAAAATCTTGGAACAATTTGCCGCCAAATTGAGGCACAACCAGGGAGTGATGTATCGGATGTAATTTTGTAACCCAAAAGAAAGAGGCCGCTTACCGGGATTAACCGTCAGCGGCCATGGTTGCGGGGGCTGGATTTGAACCAGCGACCTTTGGGTTATGAGCGCGGTGCTTAAACGTATTTTCAACGAGCTGCGCGGACAGGGACGAGCTTTAAAGTACTGAAAAACACCTTCCAGAATCCTTATTCTTCCCTATTCTTCCCTGGACCTTTGGGCGCTAAACCCAAAAGGCAAAATTCGACCTTTGGGCGAGAAAACCAACGACGGCGTTCCCTTTGACCTTTTGGGTCAAAATCCCAAAGGTGAAGGGGAGATTGTCCCCTTGGTGACTTAGCTCTGTCTGTACAAGACCGTTGGGCAAGACCCAAAGTTTCGGGGAAGAATTCTGTCCCCTCGCCTTAAGTAATCATCCATTTAAGTTCGAACTCCAACCGTTGCCGGAACCTCCCAAGCTCCGAACTCGACTTCGTGCTGGCGTTATTGCGAGCGCCCACTAATCCGGCCGGCAAAACGTCAGCTTGCTCGGGCTCCTTGCAGGCGCATCTGGTCGCCGAAAGCTGCAACGTAATCGGCTAGCACTTTGCATGCAACCTCGCGCTTTCCTACAAGAGGGTTCTTTAGCAAAGCAGATAGCGCGTAGTCGCTGGAGTGATTCACGGCGGCGGCGACCGTCAACCGTTCATACTCCTTTACCTGCAGAAGCAGGTCCCGCACTTTTTTCGGGGCGCGTCCGACCCTGCGTGGCTTGATCGCGGCAGAGGAGACGTCGCACGGTAGCTCGACGGCGTCGTCGGGCTCGAGATCTTCGAGTGCCTGATTGTTGCGGACGGTCAGCGGAATTGGCCGGGGTGCCTGCGATTGGAGAGCTTGCAGCACCAAGGTTGCGATGCGCTCGTATCCTGAAAACTCGGAATAGAGCGCCTGGCCTTTCTTGTGGACCTCGCCTGCGGTGACTTCGATGCTGAAATAGGACGCATTTCGTTCGCGGAGGTAGTTTTCGTAGATATCGATGAGCTTCGTTTCGGGAGCTTGTGCCAGCTTTTGAAAGAGCTCCTTGTTCATCGCGGCGATAGCCTGTCCGCGTGATTGTCCGCTGCGCTTGGTGTTGCCGTATGCCACATCGGGAAAGTAGTAGAAGTAAAGATATTCTGTCGGGAGTAATCCGAGTCGCTGAATGAAATCAGGAGGAAAGAGTCCGTGACGGTAGCACTTCTGAATCAGGTCAGGCGAAGACAGGATTTGCGGCAGCAGGTCTGTGCCGCTGCGGTCGCGAACGCTGCGCACCCATCCAAGATGATTCAGGCCGAGATAGTCGAAATCGAGCTCGAACGGGTTCTTGCCGAGCGCAGTCGCGATCGACTCAAATGTCTCTAACGGCGTGTCGCAGACGCCGACGATGTTCACTGCCGAATGATTCAGCAGGCCCTGGGAGATGATTCCGACCGGGTTGGTGAAGTTGATCACATTAGCGCGCGGCGCAACGCGCTCAATTACCCGCGCATACTCCAGCATGACGCTCAGGTTGCGCATCGCGCATGCGAATCCGCCTGCGCCGACCGTCTCCTGACCAACCAGCCCGTGCGCAAGCGCAATGGTTTCGTCTTTCACCCGCGCTTCGATGCCGCCGGCGCGAATACTGGTGATCACATAATCGGCTTGAGCAACGGCTTGTTCTGGATTGGAACACACGCTTAATTTCGCACTGAGGCCGCTCCGCTTGGCGATTGCTTCGGACACTCGGCCCATAGAACTCAGACGCTCAGAGTCGGTGTCCCAAAATGCGAGCTCGTTGATGCGCAGCTCGCGTGAGGCTCCCGCGAGTCCATGTATCAGCAGAGGAGTTCTGACTCCCGCTGCGCCAATGATTGCGATCTTCATGAACCGTCCATTCTTTTCTGCTGGGTTTGCAGAGCGTGGGAACAACAAGTCTCAGTCAAGCTGCGCTCCTCATTAGTTTTCTCAACTTCGTCGGAGTCGGAATTGCGGAGGATCCACCTGCGGCAGTAGTAGCCAGCGCGCCGCAAATATTTCCAGCCCGCAGACAAGTCTCCAATGGCCATCCGGCAAGATGCCCATGGAGGAAGCCTCCGTTGAAGGCGTCGCCGGCTCCGGTAGCGTCAATCGCACTAACACATATCGATCTCGCGCGCACTACTTTCCCATTCTGGACTGCGAGCGAGCCGGCCGCGCCTAATTTGATAACGGGGACACGAACGGTGCGGGCGAGCTTCTTGAGCGCCTGCTCCACCGTTTTCTCACCGGTCATCGCCAGAGCCTCGACTTTATTGGGGAAAGTAAAGTCTAGCTCTCCCAGCAGGCGGTAGAGGTCTGGCGATCTAAACAGCCGGGGACTCCAGCCGATGTCAGCAGAGATGGTGGGTCCCGCGTCATGCAGCCGACGGATCAGCGAGAGCCACGTCGCAGCGGGCGTGAGATCGCACGCGAGGTGAACGTGCTTTGACCTGCGTAACTGCCGCCGCACCGCAGGATGGGTCAGCAGCTTGTGAAGGCTTTGGTTGATTGCGTCGTGCGTAATCATCATGCGATCACTACGGTAAGCAGCGCAGACCGTCCGCGCAGTCGGCAATCGAGAAGAAAACTCGCAGGCTTCAATCGACACGCCGCCACTCGCGAGTTTCAGCCAAGCTGGACTTAGCCGCGCGTCTTCTCCGATGCGTGTAATTGCTGCAGTCGGTGTACCAAGTGCGGCGGCGACGAGAGCTGTGGTCGCCAGTCCTCCACCCGGGAATTCTGCAAACCGGCGGGTCTTTACTTCCTCTCCCAATCTAGGAACGTCGGGCAGATCGTAAAACACAAGATCGATAAAAAACTCCCCAAAAACAACCAGCTTTGGAGAGGAATGCGTGTAGACCGCTGCCATTATCCTGAATCATAGCAGTGAGATCGAGGCTGAGGATTCACATCCGATTTTGGCTGGTCATTCACAAACACTCGCAGGACTGCAACAGGCTGTCCCTTGAGTTGCGATTCTATTCCGACTCGAGCTGTACGAGCGCCTTGTATATCAGCTCTGTCCCCTGCTCCAGAGACTTCACAGGAACACGCTCGTCATTGCCATGCATGCGTCGCAAGTCATCCGCCGTTATGGGATACGGATAGATGCCGTACACGGGAACGCCTCGCCTTCTCCACGCAATGGCATCGGTTCCCGCCTGAAATAGATACGTCGTGACTGGCCTCTCGGGCCATATGGAATGCGCACTCTGCTCGAGCGCGCGATACAGACCGGTCTCCTTCGGAGACGGCGTGAGGGAACTCAATTTCAACAATTCGGCTCCTCGCGTGCCTTCAGGCGTACTGGCAGGAGCCAGCGAGACATTCACTCGGTCATCGCCGATCACACGGCGAATGTTCGCGAGCAAGCCGTCAAAGTCAGTTCCCGGAATGAGACGCAGATTGACTGTGGCCTCGGCCGAACCCGGAATCACATTGCCGCGAAACCCAGCTTTCAATATCACTGGCGCAATCGTGTTGCGCATGACCGCGTGCAGAAGCGGATTCTGGCTTACGTCGCGATCTGCTTCCTGGACCGCCTGGGCATCTTTGCTGTTCAGCAGCGTTTTCAGATTCTGCGATAAGGGAGGCGCACTGGTTTTCGCAAGAGTCTCGAGGAATTCTCGTGTGCTCGGAAGGAGTTCCAGAGGTGTCTCATAATCGCCAAGCTTGGCCAACGCCTTTGAAAGCGTGAGGATGGGATTGTCAGGGAGCGGCATGGACGAATGCGTCGATGTACCTTTAGCGGTTAGTATCAGCGGAATCGACAGCTTGTCGGCCGTGGAGACGCTCACATATTGGACATTGCCGGTGGAATCCTGAATGATCCAGCCGCCTTCGTTCAGAGCAAATTCGCAATCGATCAGATCCCAATGTGAATCGGCCAGCCAGCTAGTGTTGTAGCGTCCACTCTCTTCATCTGCTTCCGAGAGCAGGATCACGTCGCGGTGAAGCGGAACGTGGTTCCCGACCAGTTGCATGAGCGCTTGGGTAAAGACTGCCAGGCCGCCCTTGAAGTCGATTGCGCCACGACCGTGGACGTACCCATCACGGATGATGCCAGCGAACGGATCGACCGTCCACTTCTCCCTCTCGACTCCGACCACGTCAGCATGTGCTGCGAGCAGCACCGGCTTCCTGGATCCATCCCCTCTTAGCCGCGCGATGAAGTGCGCCTTTCCCGTATCGGGAGTCGGCACAACCTGGATTTCAAAGCCCAGCGGGCGCAGGCGTCGCGTGAGAAGGTCGGCAACCTTGTTGGTGCTTCCGGGGGGATTGCTGGTGTCGATCTGAATGAGCTCTGACAGCAGATCGGCTGTGGGATGCTGGCTGCCTTGTCCTGTTGCGCTGGAAATGAGCGCTGCCGAGAAACAGACACTGACTGCAATCCTGAACGCGAGCGTTCGCAGCAGGCAGAATTGTTTGTCTACATTACGAAATGGGCGAGGGGTGATACTCATCCGATGGGCATGAATTCTATCGCACCGAGTCCATCACGAGGTCGAATGAAGTGAGAATCAACTAGTGGAGATCGAATGCTTTTGCATCCGCTCTTCAAGAGGCCACGTTTTGAGAGTTCTTGCGCGCAGCAAACACGCAGCCACACCGAACAGCAGGAGAATCGCTGCGCTGCCCACGTACTGGCGCTGATCCGGAGTCGAGGCCACGTAGGTCCATCCAACTAAGGCGATGAGCGCCGGCACTGGGTAGAGCCACATCCTGTATGGCCTTGGTATCTCCTTTCGATACCGCCGTATCACGAACAGGACGAAGATCTGCGGGATGAATTGAAAAATGATCTGCGTAATCATTAACGCCGACAAGAGCCGCTCCAAAGATAACCAGCAGAGCGGAATTGCCATTATGCTGATCGCGACGAGCGAGACTGTAGGGAAGTGGCCGGTCGGATGAACTCGGCCGAATACCTTGAAAAAGTTTCCCTCTGCTCCCGCCGCGTAAAGAATCCGTGAATAGCCGAGTGTCATGGTGAAAATTCCGCCGAGCGTCGCGCCAAGAATGAGGAGCGTCATCACTGCAGCCGCTCTTGGTCCATATAGCTTGCCGATGAACTCTGAGACGACTGCGTGTGAGACTGCAGCGTCTCTCCACGGAACTGTGCCAACAATGACTACACTCATGAACAGATAAAGCACGGCGACAAGCAATACTGATAAGACAATGGCGCGCGGGATGTTTTCTGCAGGGTTCTTAACCTCAGCGCCGAGATAGGTGATGTTGTTATATCCGCCGTAGTTATACATGGCGATGAGCGTTGCACTGGCGAGCCCGTAAAAAAATGCTTTCGAGAGATGAAATGCACCGGGAGGAAAATCAAATGCCATGCCGCGATTGAAGTGAATGAGGCCGGCACTGATCACCCAGAACATGGCTGCGAAGACAATCGCCAGCATCACGACTGACATACGTCCCACAGTCTTGATCGGCCGATAGAGCAAGAACGCAATGAGCAGGCTGATGAATGCGGCTAACGCACCGACACCGAGATGTGTGAGCGTGGGAAAAAAGAAATGGGAGTATTCCGCGAATCCGACGCACGCAGCCGAAATCGAGAGCGGTGCGGCGAAGATTGTCTCCCAAAGGAAGAGGAAGGAAATCAATCGTCCCCAGGTGTGCGGACCGAAGCCCTCGCGGAAGTAAATGTACGCGCCCCCGGCCCCCGGCATCGCAGCACCTAACTCTGCATACACCATGCCATCGCATATGGAAAATATGGCGCCGAGGATCCATCCCAAAATGGCTTGCGGTCCACCCATCGCGGAGAGAATCACGCCAATGGTGATGAAGGGACCGATGCCGATCATCTCCAGCATGTTCACGGCAGTGGATTGGATGAGCCCCATGCCGCGGACTAATTGTTGTGAGGCGAGTGCTATCTCATCGGGAAGACGCGGTGTAGAGTTGTCGGCCAATGAAAGATCCTGGATGTTGAAAGACGCAACGGTGAGCGCAATATAGCACGTGGAGAAACCAAGATTGACGGAGGAGCATGGAGGAGCTAACACGAAGAACGATACTGCGCGGGGCCTTGGCCGCTCCCGTGCTGCTGGAAACCCTGCTCGCTGAGATTCAGACGCATGAAGATCGCGTGCAGCCAACTCGGTACGAAGAAGTGGTTGGATTCGAAGTGGGCGAGCTTGTCTCCCGTCATCCATTCGCGATCGTGCCGCTTGGCAGCCTGGAATTCCATGGCCCACACAATCCGCTGGGAACTGATTCGATCATCATCTCTGGCATAGCAGATCGCGTCGCTGCGCGGACCAACGCGCTGCTATTCCCGAGCGTGCGCTTCACGCAATGTCCGGCGCACACGGCGCATTTTGCCGGAACCGTGAGCATTCGGCCGGAGGTAATGACGATGTACTTCGCCGACATTTTGCGCAATGTGCTTGATCTTGGATTTCGTCGAGCGTTCATTCTCAATGGACACGACGGCAACATCGGCCCGGCGCGCGGTGCGATCGCCCAAGTGGCGCACGAGGTAAATGATTCGGCATTGCTGTTCGCGAGCTGGTGGGAGTTTCTGCCGGGAGAAACCGTGAAGTCACTTGGGTTGTTCACCCAGTCGAATGGGGGACACGGCCATGGAGGGCCACTGGAAACGTCGGCTGTCGCCGCTTTTCGACGGGATCTGATTCATCTAGACAAGGCACGCGATCTGCCCGAGCCTCCTGACTTGTCCACCGGACCGCCGTACTTCCTGCAGAAATCCGCTGCGCAGGGCTGGCCCGGTTACTCGGGTAAAGTGAGCGAAGCCTCCGCAGAAAAAGGCCGCAAACTAGTGAAGATCAGCGAAGATGGAATTGTGAAGCTGATTGAAAACTGGCTTGCCCACCCCGAAGCGGCAGGGAGCTGGTAAAGATTCATTGTGCGGGTAAATCGTCCCACTTCGGGCAAAATACGAAAACTGATTTTTCTTTGTTGCGTGCTTCTGCATGGAGCAATCGGTATCTTTGGAACGCAAGAGCAGTCTGCCGGCGCGGGAAAGCAACCGATCTCCGCGGCCGCACAGGCCAAGGCTGCGCTCGCTTCCGGTAATCCTGGAGAAGCCATCCGAGTTTTGTCGGCTCAAGTCCAAACTCATCCCGAAGATATTTCCGCGCGTTTAGTTTTGGCGCAGGCCTATGTGGCTGCAAGCCAGGACGACCGAGCCCAAGAGCAATACGAACTCATCTTGCAAGCTGCGCCAGAAAATTATTCGGCTTTAGCGGGACTTGGCGAGATATATGAACGCGCGGGTGATCCGACGAAGGCTGAAGTGCTTCTCACTCGCGCCGCTAAGCTGAGTCACGGTGATGCACAGATTCGAACGGCCTGGGCCGCTGTTCTTGCGCGGCAGCATCGGTACGCTCACGCATCTCGCACCCTGGCCGGCGTTCCGGCTCCAACTTCAGTGGATGCAGGCGTTGCTTTTCACCGGCTCAAAGCAGCCGTTGCTTTGGGATTAGGAAACGCTGAGGCCGCAGCATCGGAAATGGAAAAGGCTCTCGCGCTTAGGCCGTCTCAGGCTGGACTTGAGATGGCAACCGCGGCTGCCGATCTCCAAGCCAGGCACTGGAAGCGCGTTGAGGCGTTAAGCAGGTCGCTGCTTGCTCGCACTCATGATGCAAACGTCGGGCTCATGCTGCTCGAAGCTCAGCTCAACACAAATGATGATGTCCGCCCTACGCTCCAAGATCTCGACGCAACCGCATTGCCTGCCGATCAGGAAAGCCGCCTGCGAGAGCGAATGGTAGAGCTTCTCGTCGCGCATGAACATTTCCCGGAAGCGGCCGAGGAACTCAAGAGCGCAGTCGAGCTTGAACCTTCACGCGCCGATCTGAGGTTCAATCTTGCGCTCGCACAATTTAGAGCAAAGAGACTCGATGACGCGTTAGCCACTGCTGAGACGCTGCAAGCAAGTTCCGACAGCGCCGAGCTTGAAGATCTGCTTGGGGATATTCAGGAAGCGCGCGGCGACAACCTTGCTTCAGTTCACAGCTACGAAGCCGCGGTGGCTCTCGCTCCCAACCAAGAGAAGTATCGAATTTCTCTGGCACTCGAGCTCATGCGGCACAAGAGCTTTGAACCCGCACGAGTGGTTTTGAAACAAGCGGAAGAGTTGCATCCGGACTCGTGGCGCATCCAGTTTGCATTGGGCATGGTCGAATATTTCGCCGGCAGTTTGCAGGAGGCGATTAAAGTGCTTCTGAACTCGGCGGCGATTACTGCCAATCCAGAGCCTGTTTTGGAGTATGTGGGCCAAATTGAAATCGATGAGACCGGGGCTCCAGACTCCGCTGCGGTCGCGCGCATTTGCGAGTACGGCCAGGCACATCTTAATGCGACAAAGATTCGGTTCTATTGCGCCGCGCTTCGCTTCCATCGGAACTACGCGGCCCACGATACTGCCCGTGCTGAAGAAATCGTCCGGGATCTGAATGCATCGGTCAAAGCGCTCCCGCATGATGCATCTCCGCATTGTCAACTGGGAAAGGCGTATCGCTGGCTCGAGCGCTGGCAGGATTCTTTGCGGGAATCCGAGATGTGCGCGCGCATGGAGCCCAATTCTGCCGACGCGCATTACCGGCTCGCACAGATCTATCAACACGTTGGGCAACAGCGGCGGTCACAAGAGGAAATGAAGCTATACGAGGCATCCTCATCGCGGCTCGCCGATGAAAATGCCCGCCGTGACGAGACGATTAAAACCTTCCTCTATTCAATTCAGAAAGAACCTCGCGACCATCGATGATCCGGGCCGCCCAAAGCTACGGTTTCCTGATTGCCGAACGTTGGCTGCCGCCCTGTCCGCCTGCAAGTTGCGGACTGTTGCCCAGGCTGATCATGTTGGCGAATAGGCGATACGCGCCGGGCACGCCTTCGGGCAGTTGCCGGTAGAAAGCATATGCGTTGTAGATGTACACGCCTTTCCCATAACGGGCAAAAAGGAGGCCGCCCTTCTGCGGCTCTTGATCCGCGTCGTGGGTTTCGAGCAGCGGCTGGTAATGACTGTCCCAGGACTGCAGGAACTTCGAGCCGCGCTCTTCCACCCAGCCTTCGAAGTCTTTAGTCGTAATCCGGTTTGGCCAGGAGAACACTGGATTCGAAGGGTCCAAAATTTCTACCTTGGAGTGCTCGTCGGTCACTTCTTCCGGGTTCGAACCCATTTTGTAAGGATACGGTCCGTACTCGTGGTCGTATTCCGGCGTGTTGTACTGCACGATCACTACGCCGCCATTCTTTACGTAATCGAGAAGGCGTCCGTTGTACGTTTTGAGGTCTTCACGGACCGCATAAGCACGCACACCGAGAATGATGGTATTGAATCGCGACAGGTCACCGCTGGCCAGATCTCCCGACGAAAGGAAGTGAACGTTAATTCCCAGATTAGTGAGCGATTGTGGCACGTCGTCGCCTGCGCCGACGATGTAGCCGACGTTGAGTCCAGGCGCAACCTTTACTTCCACACCGGTTGTGCGATACGCAGCAGCCCGATACAGGTTGTAGGGGCGTAACCCCGGATATCCGGTCGTGTGGTAGCCCTCCTTGTAGTCGCGGCCGCTGTAGTTAGCGACAGCGGTCAGCGTGTATGGCTTCTGTTCGATTCGTCCGGGCACAACGTGGAATTTGAGACTCTGATCGTCGCCGTCTCTTGCGGTCGAGAATTCCTGTTGAGCCGCATTCCAACCGGTCGGGAGATCGAGCTTCACCGTTCCTTTTGCCGGTCCTTTTACGTTGCTGTGTACAGTGACAGTCAAATCGAAAGCTTTGGAGTTCAGCGGCACGATGCCGGCGATAGGCGAGATCGCTACAGAAATTGCTGGAGCCACGATCACCGGCTCCAGCACAGTTCCAGGGCCTGTCACTCGCTTGACTGACTGCACCACTTGCGAGAGCTCAAACGGTGTTCCGTCGTAACTGAACTTCACGTGTGCCGACAGCGGGTACGGCGCGAGCGGCATGTTGAGGTACTGCGCCTGATCGATGTTGTAGTAAGGCTGCTCGATGTCAGGGCGGCTGAAGTAAGGACGTGTGTAGCCGGCGTTCTGCGGCGCATTTACTGTAAACCGCACATCCATCGACTGATTCGATTTGAGTGTGGCCCGAACCTGGCCTTCCGCCGCAACCCTCCACTGTTCACCCTGAGGAGTTGCGAGCCCAACGCTCTCAACCTCAACAGGCAAGCTGGTCGGATTGGTCGTGTGAACCTTCACCCAAAACTGCTGCCCGGGAATGGCCACCTGGAAGGTCTCCGGGTTGCGGAAGAATCGCGCGAATGGACCCGTCGGTTCCTTTTCGGGAGCGAGTGTGGCGAGTACTGAAATTCCAAGCGACTCGACAAGAGCGTTCTCGAATTGGACCTGCTTCACTTTCAATTCACGGCTGATGTCGTACTTGGAATCTTCACTCAAGTTGCTCGTGGTGACTCTGTCCAAAACGTCATTGGTGGCCTTGAGTCCTTCTGCAAGTGTGCCTGCGATCGCTTCAGGGTTCTGCGCCGAGAAGTCATGAAGCGCTTTCTCGACCGATGCATTGATTTGCGCGAGGCCCTGGTTGAGGAACGATGCATCGCCGCCTTGAGCGAGGCTCGCGATGCCGGCGAGGGAAACGTCGATGCCGTCGAAAAATGTCGATTCCTTCTCGGGAACCGAGACCAGCGAAGCGAAGCGATGGTACGGACTCATCTGCTCTTCGGCGGGAGGCATTCCAGTACCGCCGTTCTGCGATCGCTGATGACCAAGGCCAAGCCTGGACCCTTGCTCGTAGGTAAGACCAAGCAGCGGGTTGTACTCGCCTTCGGGGATCTCAACAGCGGTCGACAACTCGCCCTTGGTCACTGTGCCGTTGGTGTAGTTGTTGAATTCCGCGGGATAGTATTTGCCATCGGCGTAATCATAGATTCCCTTTTCGGTAATGCGTGCGAACGGGACGCGGGCGTAGTCCTTTACCGGCTTCCACGGCTTTAGGCCTTCTTTCAGTTGCTCAGGAAACATCGAAGGATCCCCTGCCGCCTTGAAAGCTTCCTGCGCCATCTGCCCGGCAGTTTGGTGGTTGCCATGTCCGTCGGTGCGGCCGCCGACGAAGACAGAAGTGATTACCAGAGGCCGAGTCATGCGCACCACGCGCACAACGTCCGCGAGCACGCGATCGCGTCCCCAGTTCTGCAAGCTTTCCTCTTTGGTCTTTGAAAAGCCGTAATCGATCACGCGCGTCCAGTACTGTTGTGTGTCGTAGTACCGGTCGGCGGCGAGCAACTCTTCCGTTCGGACGAGACCGAGCGCGTCGAAGTAGTCCGAAGACATGACGTTTGCGCCGCCCTCGCCGCGATTCAAGGTCAGTAGCGCCACGCGCGCTCCCCGGCCGCGCGACTCATAGGTGAGCATGCCGCCATCTTCATCGTCCGGATGGGCAGTGACCATCAGTATGCTGGCGCGTGTATGCAGCTTTTGCAAGCTCTGCCAGAGAGCCGCTGCTCCCCGATCGAACTCGATCGGCTGAGCACTGGTTTCCAAAGCAGACGTTGCCCGAATGGGAGATTGCGCGTTTGCTCCGCGGGTAAACAGGGATGAAACGAGAACTATTGCGAAGATCCCGACGAAGAATATGGAGAAATGCCGCCATCGTAGTCTCAAGAAAGGCTCCTTGCTTCGCACGTGCGGCGGAAAAGGTTCAGGCCGAGCGTGCTTGCTGGAATCGATTCAACAAAAGCAACGGAATTGTACGGCTCAGGTCAACCGATGCCAAAACGCTTTTGGTATTCGGGATCCGGCTTCCGATGACGACGCTCACGTCTATCCAGCGCATCGAGGGAAAAGTCTTGACAGTGGGAATTTAGCCGTTGTTAGATGTGTGCCCATCTGACCGAATCACTTGGACACTTTCATGCCGGGAGCGCGAGCTTACCCGGGCAGGGCTCTTCGTGGAACTATGAGTCGGTCGCAAGGATCGAAGACTAGAGTCGAATGCAACAGCAGGAGGCTGCAATGAACTCTCGCCGCGGATTCAAGAAAGCCGTCTTTAGTAGAGCTTTGGCGCTCTGCTTTTTAAGTCTTTGCGCTCTTCCCGTGATTGCCCAAATTGATCGCGGCACGATCGTCGGACGAGTAATTGACGCTTCCGGCGCGGTTGTGCCCAAGGTGAACGTAACGGTCACTAACAAAGCGACGGGAGTGGCGGTCGTAACCACTACGAACGCTACTGGCGAGTACCAGGTTCTGGCGCTCATTCCGGGAACGTATTCCGTGAAAGTCAGCGCTCAAGGATTTGACAGCGTGCTGCGCGACAACATCGATCTCCATGTCCAAGATCGTTTGTCTATGGACGTGACTTTGAAGGTCGGCTCGGTAAATCAGGAAGTCGTCGTTACCGGCGCTGAGCCCCTGCTGCAGACCGAATCGGCGGATGTGGGCAATGTGGTTGATACTCGACTCGTCAACGATCTGCCGCTGAACGGCAGGCGTTACGCAGACCTCGCGCTCCTCGAGCCCGGAGTGCAAAAATTCTATGGAGCCGCAAATCCAGCTCCGGACCGCTTCAGCGTCAACGGAAATCTCGAGTTACAGAACAACTTCCGCCTGAATGGCATCGACAATAATTCTTGGTCAGAGAATCTTCAGGAATTCTCCGTGCAGGTGGCACAGCCGCCGCCCGACGCCGTACAGGAATTTCGTGTTCAGACGCGAACCTACTCCTCAGAATTTGGGAACTCCGCCGGCGCGGTTATCAACGCTACCCTTAAATCTGGCACCAACAATTACCACGGCGATCTGTTTGAGTACGTCCGCAACAGTATCTTCGACGCTAACTCCTGGGTAAACAAACACGCAACCCCCGATAAGATCAAGCCGAAGGGTCGTTTCTCCCAGAATCAGTTTGGGGGAACTTTTGGCGGACCGATCATAAAGGACAAAACGTTTTTCTTTTTCGACATGCAGCGATTCACGAGCCGTCGCGCTACAAGCGTTCAGAGCACCGTGCCGACTCCGCTGATGAAGCAAGGCAACTTCACCGAACTTAAAAACACGCTCAGTAATTCTCCAGTAGCGGGCCAAGCCGGTTGTGTGGTTGGAAACATCATTCAGTCGGGGTGCATCGATCCTGTTGGGGCGAAGATCACTGCTTTGTTTCCCAATCCGAATTTCGGACCTGCATTCGGCGCACCCGCCAGCTGGACAGGAGCTCCAAACTACCTCTTTTCCACCGTGGTACCCAATGACACTTGGTCTCTCGATGGGCGTGTGGATCACACTGTGAACCAAAACAACCACATCTCCGGCAGCTACAGCTACTACCACGTGAGCCGCCAGGATCCCCCCTGGACCAGTGATCCCGTTGCCGGAAATGGCAACTTTGCCACGCAGTATCGCACCCATACTCAGCTCTTCTCGCTGGGCTGGACGCACAATCTGTCCAATAGCTTTCTCAGCGATGCCCGAATTGGTTTCAACCGGGATTACGCGCACAGCGATCCGGTCGGCCTTACCTTGGGCAAATCGCTGGCGCCTGACTTTGGCCTCAACGGCATTCCCAACACCCCGAACACAGCAGGCTTGCCGCCCATCGAGATCAATGGCCTTCAGCGCCTTGGTACATCGCCCTGGCGTCCGCAATACCAGATTTCCCAAGGCTGGGATCTCATCGAGAACCTTAGCTGGTTAAAGGGCAGCCACAGCTTCAAGTTCGGGTACGAGTATCTCAAGCGTGGCGACAATTTCCTTGATATACGAGCTCCACAGGGAGAACCCCAAATCAATGGCATCTACACGGCGGGTGGCTCGTTCGGCTTGCCCGACTTTCTCTTGGGCGATGTGGACGCGACACACTTCACCACACCTCTGGTAGTCCACTACTTCCAACCGGGACACTCGTTTTATGCGATGGACACGTGGCGGGCGACTTCCAAGCTGAACCTTACTTATGGCGTCCGCTACGAGCTCTTTGCCCCTATTATGAGCCGCGACAATATGGTCTCGAACTTCACGCCGGCGAACGGTGGCGGCATTGTTAGTGCTGCGGCCAATGCATCAGGTTGGGAAAATAGAGCATTGATCAAACCAGACAAGAATGACTTTGCTCCGCGTCTCGGACTCGCCTACCAATTCACAAACAAAATGGTCGTACGTGGCGGATATGGAGTTTTCTATCAGCACTCCAACCGCATCGGATCGGAGAGCTTGCTGGAACTGAATCCGCCTTTCCAGCAGGACATACAGCTCAACCAAGGCACTGGCAGCTCGACTCCGATCTTCCAACTGAAAAATGGATTCCCACTGAGTACCATCACTGCAACGGCTCTGGACCTAACCAAGCTTCAACTCCGCGCTCAGGATCCCAACCAGCGGTCGGGCTACGTGGAGCAGGCAAGCTTTGGTCCGGAGTACGAGATCTTCCAAGACACGGTGCTTTCCGCAACGTATGTCGGTAACTGGGGCCGAAAAATGAACCGTCTCAGGAATGGCAATCAGGGACTCATTACAGGAACTGATAGCGGCTGTCCAATCGTGCAGTTCCCATATGCGAACCTGAATACGGTGTCAACAGTCGACACGCATACAGTAAATCCCAATTGCGGACTCAACGGCCAGCATGGCTTCCTCGAATTAGCCACTAACGACGGAAACACCGACTACAACGGATTGGACCTGTCGCTTCGTAAGCGCATGTCGAAGGGATTCGCGTATGCCATCAACTATACCTACAGCCACGGGCTCGCGAATTTCCAGGACAATCTGACTGGAGGCTCTACCCCTGCAAACACATATAACTATGGCACTGAGATGAGCAACTCGCCGTTTGACGTTCGCCATCGCTTGGTCAGTAACTTCACTTGGGATCTGCCCATAGGCAAGGGAAAGCGATTCCTCTCGGGCGATAACCTGGCGAGTAATCTCATTGGTGGATGGCAGTTCAATGGAATCGTCGATCTCCAAACTGGAACTCCTTTCACTGTGACGACGCCTGACGTCAGCTTCACCGGCTCAAGCCACGCTTCCTACCCCAACTGCGTCGGTGATCCGTTCGCTGGTGCGACCAGCGATTCGGCCACCTACACAACCACAGGTTTCTTCATCAATCCTGCAGCATTCGCATTTCCCGCGAAAGGAACATTCGGAACGTGCAGACCGCGCGCATTCCACGGACCTGGAATTCAGACAACCGATCTGAGCCTGTTCAAAATGTTCCGAATGACGGAGCGTTTTCAATGGCAATTCCGCGCTGAATTCTTCAACGCGTTCAATCATCCAAACTTCGCTAACCCAAATGCGAGCTTCACGGCTGCCAACATCGGTGCGAACGGCTCATTCGGCAAAGTCTCGAATACGCTGAATCCCATATTGGGAACTGGCTCCGGTGGTCCCGGAGATCCTCGCGAGATTCAGTTGGCGCTTAAGCTGTTCTTTTGAAGTTTGCGACCGTACACGTTTGAAGCTGTATAGAGAGAGCTGGCCTGCGCCAGTTCTCTCTAATCCTGCGTCTTATTGGCATATGCTCTTTATTGGTTATGTGAGCCTGCTCGCGGACAGGGCTCACCAGAGCAACGGCGCTGAGTGAATTGATCGAGGCCTTTGGGTTACCGATTCAAACTCTGACGTGCGCTAATAGGAAGGTTTCGTTGATCTTCCTGTTGGTAACCCAAAGGTCCAACGCGTTACTTCCGAGTTGCCCGTGACTCGACCGCGATTGAAATGCATTGTGGCCCTCTCATCAGCCAAGGATCGTGGAGTCACCTAGTTGAACGGGGGCGCGACTATGATTCAGAACAGAATCACTCCGCGCTAGTACGTTCGTATTATTGATGGCTCGTTTCTCCACCGCATATATTTTCGGAACTCTGAAATTCTGGATATTCAAGCTCAATGCAGAAATTCCCCGTCCTGGTGGTCGTCCTGTGCTTCACCCTAGCTGCATTGGGTCAAAGCAACTATGGCGTTATTACCGGGACTGTGACGGACATGCAGCACCTGCGAGTTGTGGGAGCTGCGGTGGAGTTGAGGGCCGTTAGCACTGGCGCGTTCAGGCGGGTGGTCACCAATGATCAGGGACTCTTTGAGGCATCCGCGCTTTTGCCAGATGACTACGAACTGAAGACCGAAGCGCCGGGATTTGCCACCTCCACCCAGTCGGTGCGGCTTGAAGTTGGACAGAAGCTGGCAGTTGACATGATGCTTAGGATCGGTCCCGTCAGCGAGGGACTAAAGGTAACAGGCGAGAGCGAAGTACTGCGCACGAAAGATGCGAGCGTAGGAGAGGTTATCGAGCCGCAGTCGATCCGTGAACTACCTCTCAACGGACGCATGTTGATTGATCTTGTGCTCACCGTGCCTGGTGCCCACGTCGGGTTTGGCGCACAGACAGGATCCACGAATCCTCTTTATTGGCGGCCCGGACAGCGCTCGGCGGTGGTGATCGGCGGCAATCGCCCAAACTCGAACTACTTTCTGCTCGACGGAGCCACAAACACTGACCCGACGTTCAATACGCAGAATTTGAGTCCTTCTCCGGATGCGGTCAAGGAATTCCAGGTCGAGACCAGCAGCTACACCGCAGATATGGGCGGCGCCGGTGGTGGTCAGATCAACATCGTTACTCACTCCGGCTCGAGTCAGTATCACGGGACCATCTACGAGTTCCATCGCAACGGCGCCATGGATGCCAGCACCTTCGCGTCGATGGGCAACAATCATTTGGTGCAAAACAACTTTGGGGCTTCATTCGGTGGACCACTTGCCAGCAAGAGCACCTTCTTCTTCGTCAACTATGAAGGCCTGCGCCTCGCACAGACCGACGCCCAAATTCTGACTGTTCCAACTCAGGACGAAATCAGGGGCGATTTCAGCATGAGCAGTACCAAGATTTACGATCCGACCACTGCCGTAGCCAATGCGAAATTCAACCCCACTCTGCCAACAAATGCTTCCAATTTTCCCTACACCCGCAGTCAATTTCCCAACAACCAGATACCCGCGAACAGGATCAATCCTCCCTTCGAGGCATTCCTATTGAACTCCGTGCCCGAACCCAACATGATGATGGACATGGGCGCGGCAGACTCGAACAATTACCTCGATCTTCGGAACGAGACACACTTTCAAGATCAGGGCACGATTCGGATCGACCATAACTTTTCGGAAGGCGACACTGTATTCGCCCGTTATTCTGCCGGAAGAGAAAATGGATTCTCGCCAAGCAGCGGCGTCACATCCACAACGGAGAACCTGCCTGGATTTGGAGCGAAGTTCGACAACCTTTCGCAACAGTCGATGGTCTCGTGGAACCATATCGCTTCCAACACGAAGGTGAATAGCGCCACGATTGCGGTTTCCCGGCTCTCTATGGACCGTACCTCGCAAAACAATGGAGTGAACGACTTCGTTAGCCAGCTTGGCATTCAAGGAATCGGCTTCGGCGGTCCTGCGGCATCAGGAGCACCGTGGTTTGCGGCCCAAGGATATTCAGGCATAGGAGACACGTTTGCGGCGACTCCCATGCATGCATGGGACACAATGATCGAGGGCCGGGACGCCTTTACCTGGCAACATGGACGTCACGGATTGAAATTCGGAGGCGAGTATCACCGGTACATCTGGCCGATGTGGGGCTTTTTCCAGAATCGCGGCTACTACCAGTTCACGAACGGCTACACGACGGAATCCGGATTTAACGACGGCAGCGGCTCTGGTCTCGCCAGCATGCTGCTGAGTTTGCCGGCGGTAAAGCAGCGACAGGCCGGAGTTCCGCAGATGGATCTGCGAGCCTGGGGAACCGCAGCATTCGCCGAAGACAGTTGGCAAGCGACTCCAACAACCACAATTAACCTTGGTCTGCGATATGAATATGCAGATCCTCTTTATGACCTGAACAGCACAAACACAAATCTGATTTTCCAAAACGGGACTCCGTCGGTTTTCATCGGTGGACAGCAGGGCTATCCCAGAGGACTGATGTATTCCGACAAACTCAACTTTGCTCCGCGCATCGGCATCGCCAAAAGTCTTCCCCGGCAAGGCCTTGTGTTGCACGGCGCATTCGGCATCTTCTACACGCCGGTCGATTTGAATACCTGGTGCAATCAGCGTCACAACGTGCCGTACGTCTTTCCGGAAACGCAGCAGGCGGACAACTTCACACCACCGGCGTCCCTATTCAGTAGCGGACTTAATTTTGGCACGCCGGTGCTGGGCACGGGACAACTGACGCCAACCACCGTAAGCTTTACAGCCTTTGATCCTCACGCGTCGGCACAATACGTCGAACAATGGAACGGCTCCGTACAGAAAAGCCTCCGAGCGGATACATCGATTGAGGTTGGATACCTGGGCTCTCGCGGTCTGCACCTGCAACGAGCGCATTTGATCAATAATCCGGCTCCGGGCCCGGGTCCGCTTGGGCCAAGGCGCCCATTCAAGACGTTGACCTTCGTGCCCGGTACCGTTTTAACCCCGAGCAGCGCCTCTGCCATCGTGCAAAGCCAAACATTCCCGGTGAGCACCATCAATCTCCTGGAAAACACGGCTCAGAGTTGGTACGACGCAGGCTATGTGAATGTGCGCCGACGGTATTCCCATGGTTTGAGCTTCCTTGCGAACTACACGTTTGCCAAGAACCTGAGCAACGCTCCCGATTTTCGTTCGCCGATGGACGAGGCGTCGATCCCGCAGAACAACAACGATCTCGCCGCGGAAAAAGGACCGGCTTGCGATGTCCGCCATCGTTTCGCTTTGAGCAGTGTGTACGACCTTCCAGCGTACCGTCGCGAGCAGTGGCTACGGCTCGCTACACAGGACTGGCATTTATCGACTGTGTATCAGATCCAATCTGGAATGCCCTTTACCATCTCGGTGTTTGGGGACACGGCGAATTCCGGAACGGTTCTCGGCGAAAATCCGATTCGCGCCAATGCTACAGGTCAGCCCATCTACGGGCCTGGTACGCATACTGCCGCTGAGTGGTTTAATCCCGCAGCATTCACGACACCTTCAGCGTTTACTTTCGGAAACGTTGGCCGGAATTCCCTCTATGGTCCAGGCATCCAGACTCTAGATCTCGGGTTATCCCGCACTTTCGGTTTGACTGAGAAAGCCAATTTCCAGTTCCGGGCAGAAGCGTTCAACGCGCTGAACAAGACGAATATGGGGACGCCGAATCGATTTGTAAACACGCCACAGTTCGGCACTATTACGATGGCGATGACGCCCGGCCGAGAGATACAGCTAAGCGCCAGAGTCTCGTTCTAACGAGACCTGAACCTGGCTCAAGCTCATGGTGATCGGACTGCTGATACGTGGCATTCGTCGAAAGTCACTCTTTCCGAATAGTCGGCGATTCGGAAGTTGGGATTCCTGGATTACTGCTTTCCGGATTGCCTATGACTCGGCGGCTATCCGAATTCGCGAATCGCTTCGAACCCGTCCGGCTCTTAGTGAGTCAGCATCGATCCTTTACTGGATTCTGCGAGCACCTGCAGAACCGCACTCACAACGGCCTCAGGGGCTTCGTCCGGAATCTCGTGCCCGCTGTTCTCAACGATGATCTGTTTTCCGCGAGTGGAAAGTCTTGCAATTTTGGGCTGAATCTCGTGCATCCATACCTGCATGTATGCGGCATATTGCCGGTCCTGCTCCGTCGGTTGCGCGGGATTCGGGATTTTGCCTCGCGTCAGCACGATCACCGGTTTGTCTCCCAGAGTCCCCACTCGTTGCGCCTGCTCGTAGCTCAGAACTCCCGTAGATGGATCGCCCAGCGTCGCGATTGTCTTCGGTTGCAGTTCCAGTGCATTCAGAATCTGTTGCGGGGTGCGCTGGCCCACATCGTCAGAGAGTCGAACGGCCGGCGTGAACAGGCGGATTACGCCTGCCGCCCGAGCGCCTTCAACGAGCATGTCTATAGGGCGCCAGAGAATTCTCGGAGCACTTCTGCCCAGCATGAATGCCGGAGCGCGTTTGGGCTCATCTTCGTGCGCGGAATCCACAAATACGATGCCTGCGACCTCGTTCAGGTACATCCCTGCATAGACACGGACGTTCAGTCCATCCAGCGAATGGCCAACCAGGATGTAGGGCGGCGGCAGACCCGCTCGTCGCAGCAGGTCATGCAGATCCTTGGCAGTCTCTTCGCTCGCGTGCGGATACGGGCCGGGGTCGCTCCAACCGTATCCCGCCCGGTCGAAGCAGCAGGCTTGCGTGTTCTTCGCGACCTCCGCCTGAATCGCAGCCCAGCGGTATCCTGGCTCGCGGGCGCCGGAATCAAAAATCACGGTGGGGTTCCCCTCACCGGAACAGAAAATATTCAGTTTCCTGTTGCCTATGTCGACGGAACGGCCGATCTGCGGCAGTCGGCGCCGATCCAGTCTTTGGCCAATCTGTTCGTAAACGGCACCGGCCAGTATCAATATGAACAGACCGACAAGGACGATTCGTACAAACCTGAAGAGTCGTTGACGCATTAGCACTCAGTGTTGAAGCGGCATGAAAGATGCCATTCCGCAGCTATTTAGACACCGGGCCGCGATCTTCGGATCAGCCCAACTGATGCAGCAGATATTGTGGTGCCCGGTCGTTGATCGCGACTTATTAGTATGCCCCACGAGGGGAGGAACGCAATTGCACATGGTCTAGTTTGCGAAAAACCCGCAATCCCGCGCGCGCCTGTCATGAGTTGTCGGCAAGTCGGAAACAATCGGTCAAAAGTTGAGTAATCCGCTGCGGTTTGACCGTATACACCATATATGTTGGCTCTGCCCATGACCTTGAACACGACGGACGAAGCCGAAACGGCAAAGATTGCGCGAGGCTTACGTGAAAGGGATATGGAGCTTCTTGCAGACCTGGTGGAGCTCTATCAGCATCGACTGGTGCGCTACCTGCTATACCTCACCGGGAGGCGAGAGTACGCTGAGGACCTTGCGCAGGAGACCTGGATTCGCGTGCTGCAACGGGGCAGCCAGTACAACGGACGCCAGCGATTTGATCCATGGCTATTCGCGATCGCGCGCAATTTGGCAATAGATTACCTCCGGACAAAAGTAAAAGCGGTACAGACAGTTTCCTTGCCAAATGATCGCGATGAAATGCTGCTGTTACCCTCCTCCGGTCCTTCCCCATTCGAAGCCGCGGCTCGAAGCGAAGACGCAATGCACCTGGCCGGCCAGCTGCAGATTCTGTCACCGCTGTATCGCGAGGCTTTGCTGCTGAGATTTCAAGAAGAGCTGTCTCTTGCGGAGATTGCTCAGGTTGTGGGCGCCCCTGTTACCACGGTGACGTCCAGAATCTATCGCGGTCTTGCAGCACTGAGATCCGCGTTTGAGGAAGGGGGTGATTCGCATGGAGTGTGACAAGAGAGTTCGCGAGCTTATCGACAGGTCTTTCGCAGAAGAAGTTTCAGAGGGCGAGAGACAGCTCATCCATGACCACATCCGCGACTGTGATGGCTGCAAGCGCTACCTCGAGCTAACTGCGCGGACCATTCGGGGGCTGCGGGAATTCACTTTTACGAGCGAATCAGATTCGAGTGCCCAGGTCCGTGAGATTCTTGCGCATCACGCCGGCACAATGCGAAAGCACAACGTGCAATACAAGATCTGGACTGCATTCGCTGTAGCGCTCTCGATGTCAATTGTGGGATCGGCACTCGTGTATCAGGTGGCCAAGTTTCTGGCCCCAATGCATTTCGACAATGCTCAAATCCAGGCAGGCGTGCTCGTCTTTTGGCTGCTGCCATCTTTTTGCTCGGCCTTTTGTATGCTCGCGGCGCCTGGTGAGAATAGAGGTATTGCATGACACAGCAATCGGCGGTGCTTTTGATAGCGTTCTTGGTCGGGCTTGTAGTTGCGGCTGTCTTGTTGAGAGCCGCAACACGGAATATTTTACCCAGGTCTGCAATGGCCATCGCAGCACTGGCAATCCCGATTTGGGTAGCCTATTTTGCTTCCGGCCAGGGTCGTTCCCTACTTGCTTCCAAAGGATTTCTCAGTACCATGCCGGACGCGCTTTGGTTTGGCTTGACGTTTGGCGTCTTCACCGCGGCTTTTTTACTTGCCCTCGGATATATCTATGGCGACGCAAAAAGGCGCCAAATGCCTGCTTGGGCCTGGGTGATGGCCGCTTTCCTCATACCCAATTTGATTGGATTCATCCTTTATTTTCTGTTCCGAGGTCCTCTCCTTGGGCCTTGCAGTTCCTGTGGCAGGCCTATTCGAGTGAGGGAAGCATTCTGCTCACACTGCGGATGCTCGCAGGGTTCCAGTATCGGACGCATCGCAGCTGACACTCACGAAAAAGCGGTATGAAGGCTAGCTTTGCCCGGTCGTCGTACAAATTCATCGCACAAAACGGGAGGACGGTATGAAGCGTGAGCGCGCCTTGCAGGTAGTGTTGGTATTGGTGGGCTTGTTTTATTCCTTTTGGGGTTATCTCCTGTTCGACGATCTGTCGCACTCTAGGTGGCTTAGCGGGCATAGTGACGTCATGCCGATGTTCCTGAGCCTTAACACGGCGCTTGGGGTCTGTCTGTTGGTGGCCGTTAAGCAGCCGGCCAAGCATCGCTTGCTGATCGCTTATGGGGCCTGGTCAAGCCTTGCCCATGCGTTCACGATGACAATCATGTCGGCGCAGGCCGTGGCGCACGGGATGCACAGGAAGGATAGTCCCCAGGACATTGTGATCTTTGGCGTGATTGGAGTCACGCTGCTTGCACTCCTCCCGGCAAAACAACCATCGCCGGCCGGCGCGCCTATCAGTGAGCCGCGCGTTGCCGAACGCTAGAGGACCTGGTCCACCGCCGCGCGTGTACCGAGATGCAGGGACTCCTCAGGGAAGCGCGGCGATTCCCTTCGTCGACTATATGCTTGGCCTTGCCGCTGTGTTAATTCTGCATTGTCGGCGACTCGGAAGTTATGCCTTCCAGCTGCGTTTCAGGGCAACCTGGTAATGCCCATTTTCTAAATTCATTTCGTCAAAAAAGCGAATCGATGCTTTCAGAAGAGTCGCTGATCACACGAGTTCCATAATGGAGCGTTGGCAGTTTCAAAAGAGCTTGTATTAAGCGAATATTTTTGTACAATGTTTGTACAACCGAACCGGTATTGTGGCCTTTTTAGGCATTCTGGCCATATCAAGATTCAATAACTTACGCAGTATCAACATGGGGATGCGATCCCGACTAGCTCCACCAAATTAACTTCCTGAAAACACGCAACCTATCGATTCGCCTTCGCTGAATCGTACCGCTACCGTACCTTCGGGCCGTTAACCTACCGAATCCTTTTCTAAAGCCCAAGGGAACTACTCGAAATGACAGTTCTCCTTTCTTGACGGACGCGCTTAGCTTCTTTCTTGCTGGTTAGGCTCAGATGCAGGTGTTTTGTTGCTTCCCGCGAACTCCTTCAACACCTCGGCAACTGTTTCTCGTCGCCTGCAGTAGCGACTACGTAAATGGCAGAACAACCGTTCACTCCGGGAGCAGAGTTTCCATCACAAGCAAACAAGAGGATGCGGCGCGTCCTCATGGTTTTTGCGCTTACCTCTGTCATTTCTGGCAGTACAGCGTGTGGGAGCGGCGGGCTCACCGAAAGTGGTTTCCCGAACCCCAGGCCTCTACCTGTCAAACTTACCGTGAGTCCTTCTTCGACTACGGTGGCGGAGGGATCTACCTCTGCGTTTACCGCCTCGCCCAGTACACCACCAGGGTTTTCCCTGGTTTGGTCCGTAAGTCCCAGCAGCGGAGGAACGATTACCAATTCAGGAACCTACACGGCCCGAAACCGCGGGAAACTGCACGGTTGTTGCGATGTGGATTCCCACCAATCCATTAACGGGAAACCGGATCACCGGTTCCGCGACAGTCACGGTGCTTCAGCCCGTTGGACTCAACACCGACTTGGCACATGGCTCAGTCGCTTTTCAGACAGCAGGGCCGACTGAGAACACTGGCGTAGATGGGGACATTCTTCCGTCTATCACGTCAACAGATCCCAGCGGCAATGTGCAAGTTCGCAGCGGAATCTCCATTCCGGTACCGTGCCCAGCGTCCAGTCCCGGTTGTCAGTAGGAAATGTCATGAAGACAAACCACGGAGTATGTTGGGCTCTGACGCTCGTTTCGATTCTTTGCCTTCATGGCCAGAGCCTGGCTCAAACTGCAGACCCGGAGCCAAGTCCGATGTTGGCATATCAAGGCCGATTGCTCGAGTTTGGCGCGCCAGTGACGGGCAGCCGCAATTTCGTATTTTCCATTTTCGATACGACGGGAAAACAACTGTGGACGTCCGGCCCGCAAACCGTATCCGTTATTGGCGGCCTCTATGGTGTGGTGCTGGGTGGCAGCGGCATGACGCCCCTGCCAGAATCCTTGCTACTCCGCGCCAACCTATCTCTCCGAGTAAGCGTGAACGGAGTTCAGCTCTCACCTGACGTTCCAGTGATTCCGAATATCCAAGCCAATGCGGCCTGGAATGTCCTCGGGCTATTCTTGGGCGACATCAGCGGAACTCAGCAAAGTATCTCGGTCGATAAGCTCAAAGGTGTTGCGATTGATATGAGCATTACTCCAGTCACCGGAGACGTCCTGACTTTCAATGGAATTAGTTGGATCGCATCTCCTCCCTCACAAGGAACCATGGGGCCACCAGGATCAACGGGGCCGCAGGGAGTCTCGGGACCGCCAGGGCCAGAGGGGGCGACAGGTGCCGCCGGACCGCAGGGAGCTATGGGGCTGCAAGGTCCGCCAGGATTACCAGGTCCACAAGGTGCGCAAGGAACACAAGGGCCGCAGGGAGCGATCGGCCCGACAGGATCAGCCGGACTGAATTGGCTTGGGAGCTGGAACAGCGGCACGGTGTATGCCGTCGATGACGCAGTGTCCTTTAATGGATCAAGCTACATCAGCATTCAAGCGAGTACCAATTTGGCACCAGACACGAATCCAGCATTCTGGAGTTTGCTGGCGCAGCAAGGAGCGACCGGCGCTGCCGGAGCCACAGGTGCGACAGGGGCAATCGGAGCGACCGGTCCGCAAGGTCCGCAGGGTCTGACAGGTGCCACGGGAGCGACCGGCCCACAGGGCCCCATCGGAATACAGGGCCCGCGAGGCGTGCAGGGAGCGATCGGCCCGACAGGACCAGTCGGATTGAATTGGTTCGGAAGCTGGAACAACGCTAGCGCGTATGCCGTCGATGACGCAGTGTCCTTTAATGGATCAAGCTACATCAGCATTCAAGCGAGTACCAATTTGGCACCAGACACGAATCCAGCATTCTGGAGTTTGCTGGCGCAGCAAGGA
>JBJMGD010000021.1:0-230990 GCA_045808065.1 Terriglobales bacterium
CGGACGAGGGCGTCCGGCGCTCCGGGTTAACACCGCTACAGCCGGTGGTTCTGATTGGTATCTTGTAGGTGATGGCCGTACTTTCACAGCTCGGCGACTTTACCCCGCGGCGGGTGGTCTCGCTTCAGCCTTCGATTACCTCCACCATGGAGCGGCTTGGTGTGCTGGACCGATTGGTAGCCTGCACCAAGTGGTGCGCCGAAGTTTGTCCGTCGGTGAAGGATCGAGGCATTGTCATCGTCGATGACTCGTGGACCGCCGATGCCGAGCAGATTCGCGCCACCAATCCTGACTTGGTGATCGCTTCTGTTCCCTACCAGGTGGAGGCGGTGGCCGAGATTCTCAAATCGGGAGCGCAGTTTTTGGGGTTGGCGCCACGAACTCTGCGCGACGTGTATGCCGATATCGCCGCGATTGCGGGGATCATGAACGAATCCAATCGCGGGCACTACCTGATCCGCGAGATGCAAATGGAGATTGAGCGCATTCGCTCGCGCACTGCGGCGCGGGAGAAGCGTGCGAAAGTTTATTGCGAGGAGTGGGGCAAGCCTCTGATTCACTCGCAAGCATGGGTTGCGGAGCTGGTGGAAGCCGCGGGTGGTGAATTCGTCGGCGACCCGGGCAAGCAAACTGACGCGCAAACCATCGGCAAACAGAAGCCGGACATTATTATTGCCGCCTGGTGTGGCGCAGGAGATCGCGTGCCGCTGGAGAAGATCGTCGCGCAACGCGGCTGGGAGTCGCTCGCGGCGGTTCGCGAAGGACGCGTTTATTGCATCAACGACGAATATCTGAACACGCCTGGACCAACTCTCTTGTCCGGACTGCACGCCTTGGAAGCTGCAATCGGCGAGCGTGAAGCCCCTGGGTTGCGGCGCATCACGGCGATAGTCCCGGCAAAATGACTGGTATCATGCCAAATGCTTTTATACGCGAGGCAAGTCAGGCTGGTTGGTCGAAAGAAAACTCTGTCATCCTGAGCCGCTTTTGGCGAAGGACCTCCGGTGATACTTCGGTCTCGATGTTCTGTCGAGGTTTTCAACGATCATCGGTGAAAATCTCCAGAGGGCAATCTAGCCCGCGACATTCCCGGGAGGTCCTTTGCCAAAAGCGGCTCAGGATGACAGAGTCTGCAGGGTCGAACCAGTACTGAATTGGGAAACAATCATATTCATGTCTTCGCAATATTGTCCTGAAATGATGAAACTCGAGCGCTCTTCTCGAGGACGCCTGTGAAGCAGGTAGTGGCCGCGCTTATCGTCCGCGATGGCAAGGTGCTGATCTGCCAGCGCGCGCAGGATCAGCCTATGGCTCTGAAGTGGGAATTTCCTGGCGGCAAAGTCGAGCCCGGAGAAGAGGAACCTGCCGCTTTGCATCGCGAACTGCAGGAAGAGTTGGGAATTTCGGCGACGATCGAGGAGAAGGTGACCTCGGTGCAGCATCATTATAGGAAAGGTGGAGCCGTGGAGCTGCATTTCTATCGCGTGCAGAAATATGAAGGGGAGATGGAGAACCGGATCTTTGAACAGATCCGCTGGGTTGATCGCCGCGATCTGCCGCAGTTCGATTTCCTCGCCGCCGACCGCGATCTTATCCAGCAGATCGCCGTCGGAAAAGTTCTGCCTAATTGACCTCAAACGTGTCGCGGGAAACCTGAAAAGCTTCGCGTTTAAGCCCCTGAAAGCGTCACTGAAAACCCTAAAAATGCTGTAGGAAGCCTGAAAAGCCTCGTAATTGTTGCTGTAACTCTGCTCCCAAGCGCCTCCGAAGTCCGCAAACTGCCGATCCCACGGCTCCCAATGCACCCGAAAAGCAAGCAGAAGTGACTCAGGCGGAAGCTGATGCAACCATTTTTCCGCATTCTAGTGACTGGAATTTCTACAATGACGTCAGTAAAGAGATGATTATCGCGGCGCATTCGGGGTTTCAAGTGAAGTATTCGGGCCCCGATTCATTCAGGTACAACCTCAAACTTGCGCTCTCATGGATGGCAACGCCGTCCTTACGAGTCGCAGCAACGAGCACAACGGAGCTTCTTCTCCATCCGATAATGGCTGCGCGCCGATCGTGGGAACGAAACTTACCGGCGACCGCGGAGTGCGAACTCCCCACTCATGAACGTCGCATACTTTCCATTATTTCTGCGTGAATGGATAGGCGAGCGAAAGCAGGATCAGCACAACTGTCGTGATCCAAGCTATGCCATTGAAGAGCCGCGAGTTAGTGTGACGCCCCATGAGCTCTTTTTTGTTGATCAGTAGGAGCATGAAAATCAGCACCGCGGGAAGCGCGACACCGTTAATAACCTGCGAAAGAATCGAAAGCTTCACCAGTGGGATTCCCGGAAGCAGGACCACACCTGCCCCAGCAGCAAGCAGAATGGTGTAAAGCCAATAAAAGACAGGAGCTTCCTTGAAACTGCGATCCACGCCAGACTCGAATCCGAGGCCTTCGCACACTGTATAAGCGGTCGAAATAGGCAAAATCGAGGCCGCAAACAATGACGCGTTGAACAATCCGGCCGCAAAAAGCAGATAAGCGTAGTTTCCTGCTAACGGTTTAAGTGCCTGTGCGGCATCGGTAGGGTCGTGGATGGTGTTGTGTCCAGCGGCGTAAAGCGTTGCAGCGCAAGCAATAATGATGAACCAGGCCACCAGGTCGGTGAACAAACAGCCGAGAATCACGTCCGCCCGCGTCGCGCCATACTGTTTGGCGGTGACACCCTTTTCGGCCACCGAGGACTGCAGATAGAACTGCATCCATGGCGCGATGGTTGTGCCAACAAGGCCAATGATCATGTAGAGATACGCAGAATCATGAAAGTCTTGGACGTGTGGCGGTCGAGCCGTGCTGATAAGTGCCTTGCTCCAGTCAGGATGAGCGAGTACACCGGCCACGATGTACGCGACATAGAAGAACGAAGCGCCGAGAAAGACCTTCTCGACGCTCTTGTATGTTCCTTTAACTACGATCAGCCACACGATAATCGCGCAAATGGGGACGCTGATGTAACGGCTTACGCCAAACAGCTCGAGACTGCCAGAAATCCCCAGGAATTCAGTAATTACGTTGCCAAAGTTCACGATTACCAAGGCGAACATCATCAGGAAGGTCGCGCGAATGCCGAACTCCTCGCGGATCAGATCGCTAAGTCCTTTGCCTGTAGCGGCCCCCATGCGCGCACACATTTCTTGGATCACGATCAGGGAGATCGTGATGGGAAGCATCGTCCAGAGCAGCGAATACCCGAACTGCGCTCCGGCCTGCGAGTATGTGAAGATTCCTCCGGCATCGTTATCGACGTTGGCGGTGATGAATCCAGGACCAACGGCGGCCATGATGAAGAGGATCTTCAACCACCATCGAGACAGTATTCTCTTTGGTCTCACTCAGGGCTCAGCACAAATGTTGGGAATTAAACAGCGGAAAGCAGTCCAGCATATATGGGAAAGCCCACGGAGTGAGCACCCAAAGGTGAAAAAGGAATCAATAGATCAACTAACGCCGGCTATCTCTGTTCGCGCAGAAGTGTGATCACATCATCGGCCGTAATGATGCCCTTAAGGCGCTTATCGTCGTCAACTACTGCAAGAGTGTAGAGGTTGTACTTGTCCATGATCTCAGCAACTCTGTCCTGCCTGTCTTTCTCATGAACAAACACCAAAGGCTTTGCGGTAAGGCCCGAGAGAGGTTTGTCGGGAGGGGCGAGCACAATGCGCTGTAGGGGGACCGAGCCGGAGAGTTTGCCATCGTCGTCCACGACATAGATGTTTGCAACGCTCTCTACGCCCCCCTCGAAATTCCGCAGGAGCTCGATAGCTTGCTGTGCAGTGGTCTCGGGAGAAGCGGCGAGATACTCAGTTGTCATGCGGCCCGCAGCGGTTTTGTCCCCATGCTCGAGGAGATCCTGAACCTCCTCGCGCTCTTCGGGCTGCATCTCGTCGAGAATTTCTTCCGAGCGAGCTTCTGGGAGCTGCTCCAGCAGGTCAGCAGCGGCGTCGGGATCCATTTCCTCCACAATGTCCGCAGCACGATCCGAGTCCAGCGATTCGACGATTGAGACCTGAATATCGAGATCGATCTCTTCCAGCGCCTCGGCCGCGACCTCTTCGTTCAAAGTTTCGAATACGGCCTCGCGCTCCGCAGGGGCAAGGTCTTCGACGATGTCGGCGATATCCGCAGGATGCAGCTGGGACAATCGCTCGTGCTCGATGCGCAGCTTTACCCTGCGCGCAGGATCGGTCTCGATGAGATCGACAAATTCCCAGGGAATGACGCGTGGTCTTAGTTTCTGGACAAGTGACTCAATGACAGCCGAAGGAGCTACCCCTTTGAGCAGTCGGCGGACTGCTCCCCGCATCCCGACGTCCACTTCGGAGATCTTAAACTCGACTCCACCATTAACTGCTTCGGGATGCAGATCAACGTCGTTCACGCGCACGACTTTGCGGCCGTTAATGTCGATAATCTGCTGATCAAGCAGATCGCGCTCAAGCAGGAAGAAGTCCTCAAGCGTACTTGCCTCCGGCCATTCAGAAGCCGGTAATGAGGCATGCAGCCGAGCGTCAACTCCGATCTGAATCATGCTGGGAACCAAAAATCGGTCCCCCTGCTCAGTCTTGATGACCAGACCTGAAACACGGTTCGGGTCTTCCTGCGGGCGTAACGCCACCTCACGGACTGTGCCGGCAAAGGTCCCCTTCGCGTCCGTTACGCGGGAGCCCAGGAGCCGAGATAGTGCCAGGTTGATCGCCACTCTCGCAGCATATCGCAGAAGAAGTTGAGCGGAACTCGCTTATTCTGCGGGCCAGTGCTCAAGGGAGTTCGGTCGCTTTCATGGGCTACTCACGCCCGTAAGGTGCTACTCGTTCTATCTGCGCGATGGGAGTCATCGCCGAATAAGCCCAAACAATTGACAGCTGCCCCATCGAACAAAGATTGTTAAATTGTGTTGGGCCAGGACAATCCCTAAAGGATTCATTGACATTTCTCTGTTGCGACAGGCAAACTACCGGTTTCACTTGAGCAGCTATACTCGTTCGCAACCTAAGCGTTGGCGAAGCGGTAATGGTTTCGGCTCAGGAAACGATTTCATGACCTTAGAACGGGTCTCATACACGCTGGATTCAACACTCGCCAGCGTAAACAAGGCGGAACAGACGGCCGAAGAACTGGCCGCGAAGATGCCTTTCGATGATGAAGATTGCCATCGCATCGCAATGGCAGTACGCGAAGCAGCAGTAAATGCGGTGCTCCATGGGAATGCCTATGATCCGAAGAAGAAGATGACGGTGTCTTTTGAGAATACCGGCGATTCGCTGGTGATCAAGATCGTCGATCAGGGCCGCGGGCTTCGGGATGAAGACATTCCCGATCCATTGGCAGAGGAAAATCTGCTGAAGCAGTCCGGGCGCGGCATCTTCCTTATCCGATCGTTTATGGATGAAGTGCGGATTCGAAATCTGGAACCCGGAACAGAAATCACGCTGGTCAAACATACCGGCCATTCCTCAGGGACGGCCGCGGAGGGAACACAGTGACAATGAAATCAAATAGCCGGCGCGTTGACGGTATCACCATCATGGATCTTAGCGGACGCATTACGCTCGGCGAGGGCAGCGTAGTCCTGCGCGACCAGATTCGCGAGGTGCTCGGCAAAGGCGAGAAGAAGATTCTGCTCAATCTCGGCGACGTGACCTACATCGACAGCTCAGGTATCGGCGAGCTGGTCAGCGCCTTTACCACGGTTCGCAACCAGGGCGGTGAACTCAAGCTGCTGAACCTCACCAAGAAGGTCCATGACCTCCTCCAGATCACGAAGCTCTACACTGTCTTTGATGTAAAGGACGACGAGGCTTCGGCGGTGAAAGCCTTCGCGAAGTAAAAAGTGGCGGCGCGAAAAGTGCGCCGCCGCTTGTCTTTTTGCTTATCTGCTGAATGCGCGTGTCCTAACGCGTTAGTGCCGATTTTGAGCCATCTCGTCGGTATCGTTGATCCATCTTTGCATCTGCCGTTCGCTGACGTTTACTTCAACCAGAGAAATTTCGCCACTCTCGACGGTTGCAATGAACATCTGCAGCTTCTTTCCCTCCTCGCGAACAAAGATCCAGTTCTGCTCTCCGCCATGATTGGAAGTCGATTTTACGAAGGGATTCCATTCTGGGCCGAGAGCATTCCAAACTGTTCGCTCTAATTGCTGCGGAGAGCTTTGCGACAGTTTTTCATTTTCAAAGACAGCGAGTTTTACGCCTGGCATTTGAAAACCGGTTGCGACTCTCCCCACAAACATCGCCATTCCGAGCATGGGAATATGCGTGTGGCGAACTCCAAGGTCATGCTCCACCGCTCGAACTACGCGGCTCATGTCGCTTGCCTGCGAGGCCAAAGGAACGAACAGAATCAAAGCTGCTGCGAACCTTTTCCAAAGCTTCATTGCGCACCTGCCTTGGCCTGCTTTGGCCGTGCCGGAGTTTCAATGCGAGGTACACCGAAATCGCCACCGAGCTTGTCGAGATCACTCGGGTTCAACGGACCGTCGATATGAACGATCGTGAGCTCTTTTGGGTCGGCTGCGATAATCACCAATCCTGCGATCTGATCTCCGCTGTCGCTCTTGAAATAAATCTCGGCATTCTCGCCGTCCTTCTTGCTGTGAACGCCAACTACCTTTTCCCATAATGGGGACCTCAGTTGCGTGCGGATGGAATCGACGTCGGCACTTGAGTACTCACCGATCTTGTCGAACTGGAAGCTGCGAACGTAAATGCCTTTCAGTTTCTTCACCAGCTCGCGTGCCTCTGCATCACCTTCGTCGTTCATGAATTTGGCGGCAACCTGAAGCATGTGTCCGTTCAACGTGACTTCAGTGGTCTCGCTGGCTTTTGCCGCCAGCCTGTCGAGATCCACAGGCATCTTCACGTCCTGCGCGGCAGCGCCTGCGACGATACCTATCACCGCGATCAATAGGATCCCAATCCGCTTCATAACTTGTTCTCCGTTTTTGTGCCTTCTGCTTCTTTTACTTTCTGCTTTACCAGCCGCAGCTTGTTCCCCGTGATTCGCAACGCAAGCATGACCTGCTGTTTGGCGATCACCGCTTGTTCCTGCTGTTGTCGACGTTCATAGATCCCATACTCAACTCCGGTTGCGACCACCACCGCCATAGCCGGAATCGCCGCCCATCGCAGAACCGGCGACCGCCAGTTCCAGAATGGGAAGCGAACCACCGGCTCTTTGCGTTCCGCCGCAACCCGCTTCAGGACAAGATCAGCAAAGCCTTCGGGCGCGTCGCAACGCCCCAAGGCCTGGCGCAAGTGTTTCTCGATGTCGTTGTCGTTCATCGAATCCGCTCTCCTATCAAACGTTGGGCCTTGCCTCTGAGCAAGACCAGAGTGCGTCGCAACCGGCTCTTTACGGTGGCCACAGGCACGCCAAGCGTCTCCGCGATTTCGTGTGGTTCCATGTCTTCTTCATAGCGAAGCACCACGATCATCCTCGCCTCATTGGGTAACGACGCCACTAGCTTTCGCAACGAAACTTCCAGCAGCGGATCGCGTCTACTCGGGCTAACCGTGGGCTCGTGGATTTCATCCAAGGCGATCTCATGCCTGCGGTACGAGGATCGGGCGTAATCCATCGTGCGATGAGTGATCACTTTTCTCAGCCAGAACTTTATATGGTCAGGCGATTGCAGTCGCGGCAGTTCGCGATAGAGCTTCAGGAAAACGTCTTGTGCTAATTCTTCGGCGACAGCTCGATCGCGCAGGAAGCGGTAAGCGATGCTGAACACCATCGACTGGTGTTCCCGCACAAGCTCAGCAAATCCAGCTCCGTTCTGTGTCACCTATAGACCGTCCAGTGTCGCTAGTGTGCCTCAGCATATAGATACGAGGGCAGGCGGCAAGCGAATGCATTATTTTTCGGTTCAATTACGCACGGGGAAGCGGGGGATGGAGATTGACGACCGCCGCTTCCTAGGCTTTGGACTCGCTTCCGCGCACACCTCGCCAGACTGTCGGTCGAACATTGCCTTGCCGCAGCTTTCAATCGCATCACAGCGGCATTTCTGAATCCGAAGCAGCAATTCCTGCATGGTCTCGATCTGTTCAACCATCTGTTCGAGTTCCTTCAGCTTCTGTTCCGACAACTTTCTCCAACGCTCGGAAATGGGTGTTTTCTCGCGAAATCCGTAGAAGAGTCTCCGGACCTCGTCGAGCGTGAAGCCAGTTTGCTGAGCACGCTGAATAATTGCCAGACGATACAGCACGGTATTGTCATACCGCCGTTGACCGCTTACGCGTTGCGCCGGTTGAAGCACTCCAATCTGCTCGTAATAACGAATGGTCGAGGAACGGATACCCGCCTGTCGCCCCACTTCAGAGATCGTCATGTGTGACATGCGCGCATCATAGCCGACTTTTTGCCAACTAATGTACGCCCACGAAATCGCCGGGATGAACGCGCCAGAGCCATGTGATTCCGCTTGCGTTAAAGCTGACTTGAAGTTTTACCGTCCACTTGAGAGCAATAGCTCAAGAGGTTGAGAGACCAAAAATGAAGAAAATTCTGGTGATTCTATCGGCGTGGACGGTGTGCAGCATCATGGCATTACCGCAAACAAGCCCAACTGACCACTTTACGGCCGCTCAGGTGCTCGAGGAACGGGTGAGTGCTGCGGAGAAAGAAATCGTCCCGGCTGCAGAAGCCATGCCCGACGACAAGTATTCGTTTGCGCCGACCGACGGCGAGTTTAAGGGAGCACGCACATTCGGCGAGCAGGTTAAGCATCTGGCAGCCGCTAACTACCAACTGGCAGCACGCATTCTGGGCGAAGCGCCGCCGCATGGCGAACGCGACGAATCAGCGCCAGATTCGGTCAGAAGTAAGCAGGAGATCGTGGAGTACCTGAAAGGTTCGTTTGCCATTTTGCACAGAGCAGCTGCGAGCGTCGATGAAAAGAATTTAACGGCTCGGATTTCCGGAACCAAAGGCACATGGCAGCATACTCGGCTTGGGTTGGCAGTCGATGCCATCGGTCATTCGTGCGATCACTACGGACAGATGGTGGAGTACCTGCGCATGAACGGGATCGTTCCGCCAGCGAGCCGCTAATTCTTCATCTCGAACTAAAAGGAGAACATCATGAAGGCACTGTTGCCAGTTCTTGCTGCATTCACGCTCGCTGGCTCCGTTACGGCGACCGGCGACGACTGCCTACAAGTACCTGCAGCCCACACGACGACTTCACCATCTGTGAGGAAAAGATCCCCGTTCTACTGCAATCGGCTGGCACTCACACCTGAGGTGAGAAGACGACACTTTGAGGAACTTGGACCAAAGCTTCGCTCGCTTCGAAAGAGCGTGCGTGAACTCAAGAACGGATATGAATTCGAATTTCCCGGCGATACCACAACCTACCAACTGCTGACGGAATGGGCGATTCAGGAGCGCTTGTGCTGCCCATTTTTCGATATCAGCCTGCGCCTCGAGCCTGAGGGTGGCCCGCTGTGGCTGCGGTTAAGCGGACGTCAGGGAACCAAGGAGTTCATCAAGGTAGATGGTGCTTCCTGGTTCGCACAATAACAATTTTCTCGGTCAGAGAGTGCAGCCACAGGGCGGCGCAGGCACGTATTTCTTCAGGAAGTCGGCAACACGCGTGTATGCATCGATCTGGTTCTCCACTCGCGCGAAGCCGTGACCCTCGTTCTCATAGATTTTCAGTTCCACGCTTCCGCCGCGTTTTTTGATAGCATCTGCGACCTGCTGCGCCTCCGATTTCGGGCAGCGCGGATCGTTGCCTCCCGCCAGCAACAGCACCGGCGCTTTGATGCGATCGACGAAGTTGATGGGGCTGCGATCCTCCCAAAGGGCTTTGTTCTTGACCGGATCGCCCATAGTGGCGAGATCGTATTCACGCAGCAACGGATCCTCGTTCTGAACCTCCGTGAACCAATTCACAAACGGGACGATCGGCACTCCGGCGGCCCAGACTTCCGGCGCCTTAGTGAGCGCCATCATCGACATGTATCCCCCATAGCTGCCACCCATAATCACCAATTTCTTCGCATCGACATAGCCGGTTTGCTGAATCCAATCGGCGCCAGCGAGTACATCCTGCAGATCGCCTCCGCCCATATCAAAGCGATCAGCGTCCATGAACTCTTTTCCATAGCCGCTTGATCCGCGATAGTTGGGCGCGATCACCAGATAGCCCTGGTTCGCGAGGTACTGCACCACGCAATTGAAGTTGTTGATCGTCTGCGACTGCGGCCCGCCATGCACATAGACGATCGCCGGATGTGTGTGATCGCGAGGCGCATTGTGCGGTACATAAACGAAAGCGGAGATCTGCCACTTGCCATCGCGACTCGGAAAATGCACGAGAAAAGGTTCGACCATGTCGTCAGAGCGGAGTCCTGCCAGCAGCGAATGCGTGAGCTGTGTTGATTGGTTGGTGCCGAAGTTAAAAACCCAGACGTCATTCGGAGAGGTCGGTCCATTATGGTAATAGAGCAACCGCTGTCCGTCAGGAGAGAAAGAAGTCACTGATCCCGCTGGCTCGTTGACGCCGTTAGCCAAAGGCAGACTGGTCTTCTGCTTACTCCCGATGTCGTAGACGACAATTTCGCTATTGCCGTCTACGTTCTCAGTCCACGTGAGTCGCTGGCTGTCGCCCGAGAATGTTCCCGAGCCGACTTCCCATTTTTCATCCGTAAGCCATTCAATCTTCTTTGTCCCGATATCGAGCAGTCCTGCATTCTCGTACCCATTTGCGTTCGAAGTGAGCAGCAGATATTTCCCATTCGGTGACAAGGCGGTTGCCTGATAGACGTGCTCACCTGAGTGTGGCGTGAGTAATGTGGTTTTGCCCGTGGCAGCATCCGCCACAAAGACATTCGAGTCTTTGCCTGTGGCGTGCTGCTGTGTATACGCGATCCACCTGCTGTCGCCTGACCAGATTGGACCTGTGTTACCGAGTTCCTTGGGTGTATTTCGAGTGAGCGCGCGGTAACGCTTAGTGAGCACGTCCATGATGTTGATTTCGAACGTGGATGAATTGCGCGGCTTCGACATGTAGGCGAGATAGCGCGAATCCGGCGACCATGCCTGGCCTTCTTCGGCCACGTCGGGAGTGTTCGTCAGGTTTAAGATCTCTCCAGTTCTTGGGGAAACCAGAAACAGGTCCCACTGCTCGTCGCCATTATGGTCGGAATCGAATGCAATCCACTTGCCGTCGGGCGACCACGCTGGATAGATCTGCCGCTGATCGCTAATAGTGAGCTGCGAAGGCCACCCACCTGCCGAGGAAACCAGCCAAATATTGTTACGGCCCGAGATATTCGCTACGAATGCGATTTGTGTTCCATCAGGAGACCAACTCGTAGCGCCGACATTGCGCGTGTTGTACAGCTTTTCGATCGAGAAGGGCTGTACCTCACGCTTTAGAACTTTACTGGCGACCTGCTTAGGATCGGTGATCGCGGAGGAAGAGATTACGCTCGACGAGGACTGGGCAAGTAACGCAAGCCGGAACAATAGGATTGCTGCAACGCACAGCCTGTGCATAGGGCTTAGAGGTGAATCTACCACGGGGCCACGGAGAACACGGAGAATGCCTTCGGCAATTTGCTCCCCGTGTCTCCGTGGTGATTACGGCTTCGCGCTCTTGTGAATCTCCACCGTCGACCAGGTTTTGTCGGCGGCGTGGCAGATGGTTTGCAGTTTGCAATCGACGCACTTGGGCTTGCGCGCAATGCACAGAGCGCGTCCATGCCAAATCACGCGATGAGAGAAGTCGATCCATTGGTCACGCGGGATCACCCGCATCAAATCCTGCTCAATCTTGCCGGCTTCGATCTGTGCACTGAGTTCGAGGCGGCGGGAGATGCGATAGACATGCGTGTCCACGACCACACCTTCAGCTTTGCCAAACCAGGAACCGAGGACGACGTTGGCGGTTTTGCGAGCCGCTCCGGGTACGGTGAGAAGCTGCTCCATTTCGTCGGGCACCTTCCCACCAAACTCGTCAACGATTTTCTTCCCCGCACCGACAATCGACTTGGATTTGTTACGAAAGAATCCAGTCGAGCGAATTTCAGGCTCAAGTTCTTCAGGCTTGAGGGCCGCAAAGTGTTGTGGCGTCGGATATTTCTTGAAGAGACCGGGCGTGACCATGTTTACGCGTACATCGGTACATTGCGCTGAGAGGATTGTCGCTACCAACAATTCCCATGCATTGGAATGATGCAGTGCACATTTCGCGCTCGGATACATTTCGGCGAGGCGCCCCAAGATTTGTTGCACTCTCTCGGGCGAGACAGGATCGTACTTCGCTCCAGATTTCTTTGGCTTTCCAGGTCTCGCTCGTGCAGGATCCGTTGCGCTCCTCTGGGCAAGTACAGTTTTTACAGGCATTTCGCACACGATTTTATCTGAGTGCCTACTTTGGTGCGGCAGGATTTCCGTGACGCGAGAGCCACGTCAGAATATAGTGAGGCTTGATTCTGGTTCATTCGAGGAGGAGAGAGTTTGTCTATCAGTATTTCAATTTCGAAGCGCTTCACTTTTTTGCTTTCGCTGCTTCTGCTCGTTGGTTCGATAGCAGTCGCGCAGACAGATGCAAACCAGGCATCCGATAACGGCGCACCGCAATCGGCAGCATCGGTCAACATTACCCAGGGACCCACCATTCAATATGCCGACGATCAGTTCGCCGTGATCACGTGGTCCACCGATCAGCCGTTTGCCACTCGCGTTTTCTACGGAAAAGACGCGAGTAACTTGAACCAGATTTCTGAGGACGCCAAGTCGCTGAGCATGCACCACCAAATTAATTTGCGGAATCTTCAGCCGAGCACGACGTATTACTTCCGCATCGACACGGGACAAGGCACGGCGGCCGCTTCTGCGTCCGATGGAGTAAATGGGTTTCAGACGTCCGCGCTAGGCGCGAATCCGGTCCGCAATCAGCAGCCGTTTAAGGGCTCTGTACAGGCTGCGCAAAACACCGCCACTGGCCAAAGCAGCCAGACCGCAAACTTCGGAAATATCACTGTCACGCGAGGCCCCGGAATTCAGTACCTGGATGACAGCACGGCGGTGATCTCTTGGACCACCAATGTACCGGCCAGTAACACTTTGTATTACGGAACGGATCGCAGCAACCTGCTGTATACGGGAGGCGACTTCAAAGACGCCACCGAGCACCGCATCCATCTTTCGAATCTCAAACCAAACACACGCTACTACTTTCAACTTGACGAGCCTTCCGCACAAGCCATCTCCAGCTTCACCACGGTGAGTGCTGGGGGACAGCCGCAATTCGATCAGCAGCCCGCGACCATCGCCTCCAGCACTCCACAATCCGGTGGCCCTCAGCTCACTCGGCGCGAGCACTCCGCTGGGCACAACAACCAACTGCCAGCTGGAACCGAGATCGACCTCAGCCTCGAGACCGCTCTGTCCACCAAGACCTCCTCTCCTGGTCAGCGTTTTACCGCAGTGGTGACACAACCGGTCCGAGACCTCAACGACCACGTCGTGATCCCAACGGGCGCTCGCATCGGAGGCCAAGTAACAGAGTCTGAGGAAGGCAAGACCTTACCCACCGTGCGCGGGCGCGGCAAACTGAATATGCGTTTTGAAAGTGTGATGCTGCCGAATGGTAACAACATTCCCATTTCGGCAACGCTGCTCTCCGTCAATCAGTCCGGCGGAAACGGCTCAGTAAATCCTGAGGGCGAGGTGCAGTCGGATACCCATGCAACTACTGCGGCAACGGGCGCAGGTGTTGGAGCCGGCATTGGCACCATTGCCGGTCTCATCTTTGGTGGTCCACTAAAAGGCCTCGTGATCGGAGCCATCGCTGGCGGTGGATACATTCTGGCTACCAAGGGGAAGGATGTGGAGCTTCCGCAAAACACTGGCCTCAAGATTCGATTGGATCAGCCGATGGCAGCGGGTCAGTATTCGCCGGGCAAATAACGAAGCGAACACGAAGGTCACAAAGTCGAAAATCGAGGTCACGAAGAACGTTCAGACACGCAACGGGTCGCGCGCCAGAGTTATTGCGCTTTTCACAAGGAATAGCAATCAAAAAAAGGAGGCTACGTCCTCCACTTTTTTCCTCGTGCCTCGTCCTTCACCCTTCGTGACCTCCGTGTTCGCGCTTCCCTGTGATTCGCTGAGGTCCGGAGTAGATCACGAAACGTCTTCCCCGCAGAAATCCCACGAGCGTCATTCCCAGCTCGCGAGCCATCTGGACCGCAAGACTCGAGGGCGCAGAGACGGAAGCCAAAACGGGAATGCCCGCGACCAGCGCCTTCTGTACGATTTCAAATCCGCCACGTCCGCTAACCATCAACACGCAGTCTGCGAGTGGCAATCGATCGTTCAGCAGAGCCCAACCAATCACCTTATCGACGGCGTTGTGCCGCCCGATGTCTTCGCGCTCGACTAGTCGCTCCCCTGAGGCGTCGAACAAGGCTGCAGCATGCAGTCCACCGGTACGGCCAAACACCGCCTGAGATTCACGCAGCTTTTCCGGCAAGGCGCAAAGCAGATCAGGGCTGATCGTGAATTCAGCGTTGGGCGGTTTCACCCCGCGGACACGGATTGACTCAATGGTAGCTTTGCCGCAGATGCCACAACTCGAAGCGGCATAAAAGTTCCGCTGGAGCTCAGACGAAGCGGCACTTCCCTCTTTTTCGAGCTCAACCATTACGGTATTGCCGGCCTTCGCCGACGCGACAGGATCAAGCTTCTTGATCTCAGAGCCGTTGGCGATAATGCCTTCCGTCAGGAGGAACCCCGCCGCGAGCTCGAGATCGTGTCCCGGCGTTCGCATGGTTACGCTGATTGGGGTTTCGCGGATCCGGATCTCGAGCGGCTCCTCAACGGCGAGGTAATCCTGCACGCGGGTAGTCGTCCCCTCCTCCCACTGCTCGACGGAAGTAAGGGCGATGCTGCGTTGCGTGGACGGTACCGGCCGCTCAGGCTTGGAATTCACGCTTTTCATCATACCCACGCGCCGTTGCATGAGCGTTCTTAGTTCCTTAGAACTATGGTTTTAGACGGTTATAGCCGGTAATCTTGTGCCATCCCGCGACTCACAATAGGATTCCAAGAGAGTAGCTCCCCTGACCAGAGGAACGCCTGAACAAAGCTTTTGACAAATTGACGCAAACGTTCCGGTTCATTCTGTTGAGCGTTTGTCTATCGGCCGGGCTTCCGTCTTCTCTGTTCGCGCAGGCTAGGCGGGAAACTCTGCAGTATGTGGGGACGTCGCAGCTCGATTCTGTTGCCGCGACCAGCATTGCCTCAGACGATCTTCAGGTGAGTCCGCATCCGGAATCAGACGCGGAGCTTGCGGGAATCAATCGAGGTCCGGGGCCGGCATCGGTTCCTTTGATCACCGCTCCGCAATCCGTTTCTTCAGCACTTGCGAGTGTCGCAATCTCCTTCAATGGGTTGAGCCATCGCGACCAGCGCTTCGCTGGAACCGGCGCCTACGCCAACACGCAATTCAGCACCGAGCCTCCCGACGAGGGGCTCGCGGTCGGCAATGGATTTGTGCTGCAAACCGTCAATGCCGCTCTTGCCATCTATGACGCTGGTAGCGGCGCGCTCCGGCAAGGACCAACCGCGCTCAATCAGTTCTTCCATCTCAAACCAGAGATCAATCGCTCAAACGGCGCTTACGGTGACTTCACCAGCGATCCACGGGTTTATTACGACGCACAGCTACAACGCTGGTTCATTACCGTTGTCGCAATCGCAACCCATTCTGATACGGGAGCGTTTGCCGCTCCTACACACCTCTTAATCGCCGTATCCGATACTTCCACGCCCACTCAGGGGTGGAAGGTGTACAGCATTGAGACCACGAACGACGGCACGGAAGGCTGTCCGTGCTTCGGTGATCAGCCGCTGGTAGGAGCAGACGCGCACGGGCTGTTCATCAGTACGAATGCGTTCAGCCTGCGCGAAGGGTTTTCCGGCGTACAGATCTACGTTATCTCTAAACAGCTTCTGGCCGCAGGAGCGATGCCTGCAATTGTGCACTGGAACGGGGTGCAGTTGCGAGGTGGTTTTGCCTTCAGCGTCCAGCCCGCAACTCAAACGTCTTTTGCCTTAGATGATGCCGCTCGTGGTGTTGAGTACTTCAGCAGCGTCGCAGACGTCCGCAACATGCTCGACCGTCGCATCGCCGTGTGGGCGATCAGCAACACGGCGTCGCTTGAAGATTCTGCGCCATCTCTCCGGCTGCGAAGCAAGATTCTCGAGAGCCAGCCCTTTGGTGTGCCTCCAGATGCCCAACAGAAAGTTGGCGAGACCGAGCTAGGCGCTCTGGTGGCCGAGAAGCAGTCATTCATCGCGACTAACGATGAGCGAATGCAGCAAGCTGTCTTCGCAAATGGACAACTGTGGTCGGCTCTGACCACAATGGTGGCGATCGGCAATGATCCGGCTCCGCGAGCAGGCGTCGCGTACTTCGTTGTGACTCCGTCAGTCACTTCAGAAGGAATTCTCAAAGCTCAAATCCAGCGACAAGGCTACATCGCTGTGCCTAACGCAGATATTTTTTATCCCGCGCTCGCAGTTGGCGCAGGTGGCAGCGGAGCCATTGCCTTCACGCTCAGTGGAGCTAATTACTACCCGAGTGCTGCTTTCGCTCACTTCGATGTCAACGGAGCAGGCGACGTGCAGATACTGGCCGCAGGCGCGGCACCTGATGATGGTTTTAGTGGATACAAATACTTCGGCGGCGGTCCTGGGCGTACGGGAGATTATTCGGCCGCAGCGGCGGATGAGCATGGAGCAATCTGGATGGCTACGGAGTACATCCCTGCTGCTCCGAGAACCTTGCTTGCGAACTGGGGAACGTTCATCGCGCAGATCGCGCCTAAGAAATAATTCACCAGGGACTCAGGAAAACCGTAGAGTTTGCGCCAGATACGCCGATCGTGTCTAACGATCCAAAGGGAGAAATAGCAGATCCGGTTGGGAGCAGCAGAGCAACATAGCTCCTCAGTGTTCTTCGTGCTCCTGGGCGGAAACCGGTCTTATCTGCCTTCCGCACTCCCAACACTCGCTCGCAACTCTTCGACGATCTCCCGTGCCGCTTGCCGCGCTCGGTCTTCCTGATTCGGCTCGAACGATATCGCGCCCACGCGGGCATGGCCGCCTCCGCCGTATCGTTCGCAAATCACAGCGAGATTGACCATGTCTTTCGAAGGCATCTTCGTCCACGGATTCGAACCTACCGAGACCTTCGTTCGAAACGAACTCTTACTCAAGCCCACGCTGTAGGTTGACTCCGGATGCAGATAGTAGGGCACAAACTTGTTATATCCCTCCAGGTCATAATCCATCACATCGAAGAAGATAGTGCCATTCTTGCACTCGGAGCGCTGCTTCATGATGCCAACCGAACGCTCGTGTCGTTGCATCAACGGTGGGATGAGCGGCGCAACCAAAGGGTCCTCGATGATCTCGCTGAGTGACTTGTATGCAAGCAGGGGAATCAGTCGCGAGGTGAAGTTCTTGTCCTGCGTAGACTCGACAGCCATGGTCAGCTTCATCGCCGGCTCTTTCATTTCTACCGCAGTCTTGGCGTCTTTATATTGGGCGCCATCGACGATATCCGCCCATTCGATCAACTCCGAGACGGGTGCAGGATTGAAGCCAAAACGGTTCTCGGCGATGGTCGCCAAAAACTTCGTGCAAGACTTGAAATCGGGGTCGTAAAACTTCTTGCTGCTCTGGCTATGCAGGAAGTGTTCGTGATCCTCCGGAGTTAGGAACGCGCTTTGATGATGGTCAAACCACCAGGTGATTTTGGGCGACGCTGAGTATTTGAAGTCAACGATCGCGTTCTCGTCTCCAGTGAAATCCTTCTCGTTGAAGAGTGAACCCGCACGGTGCAAGAGTCCAAAATAGTCGAAGCTCGCATTGTCACGAATGCGCTCGGAGTAGAAGCGCGCAAACAATGCTGCCGATGCAGTGCCATCAAAACACTTGTCGTGAAAAAAGACCCGGACCTTCAAAATAGCTCCTGGCTACTAGCTGCTGGCTTCTAGCCTTTGCTCTCCATCATGACCGCACGAGTCCGAGCCTTAGGGAACAAAGCTCATTATCTTGCCATGTAGACAGTGCAGGATTCAAGACTCAGCTTTGGTAGGCAGCTTTCACTTTATGAATCGAACAGCAAACCTATGCGATGAAGCCCGGGCGTTCAATGAGCGGAAAGTAAGCTACACCACGCGTCTGCCGTTTTTGCGGCAGTCTTCACATACTCCATAGATTTGGAAGGTGTGGCGCTTGGTTTCGTAGCGGTGCTTGCGGCCGATCTCCTGCTCGAGGCGGTCTACTTCCGGTGAAAAGAATTCGACCGAACCTCCACATTGCGTACAGACCATGTGGTGATGACTGCGACGATTATGCTGGTGTTCATACCGGGCGATGCCATCGTGGAAGGCAACTTCACTCGCCAGGCCGCACTCCGCCAGTAGCTTGAGCGTGCGATAAACGGTGGTGAAGCCAATGCGCGGATCGCGCTTGCGTACAAGTTGGTGCAGCTGTTCGGTAGAGAGGTGTTCGTGCGTTTCGATGAAGGTCAGCAGGATGGTGTCGCGTTGCTCGGTCTGCTTGAGGCCCACCCGCTTCAAATGTTGATGGAAGCGTTCTTGCGCCTCGCGCAAGGATTCCCGCGACATCGAGCTGTGATCGTCAATGCGTTTCTGAAGCATGAACGCCGGTAAAGGCCCCATTCAGCATAACACTGGGATTCTTACGCCTGAGATCGAGGTACCCAGAAAGGTCGTCCTCCCAATTTCGCACTCGAGCGCATGATTGGGGTTGGCTGCTGAAGCTACTTACGGGGTCGTCGTAGGACCGTCGTTAATTTTGTGCCGTGTCGCAGTGTCTCCGTGGTGAACCAGGTTTGGTTAAAATCGAAAAACATGGCGACCGCGACCGTAGCGCCTCCTCAAAGAAGCACTCGATTCATAATTTTGCGCTGGATTGCAGCCGGCGTATTTGTGATTTTCCTACTGGTGGCGGGAGTGGCTGGTTGGATTTACTTTATCGAGCGCCGCGAATTGCCGCAATTGGATGGCGCCATCACTCTCAATGCGCTCTCTGGGCCGGTGACGGTCATTCGCGACAAGCTCGGTGTACCGCATATCAAGGCCTCGTCATTTGACGATCTGTTCTTTGCGCAAGGTTTTGTCACCGCGCAGGACCGTCTCTGGCAAATGGACGCGAGCCGTCGCTACGCCGCTGGCGAGCTTGCCGAGTTGCTTGGCCCGGACCTGCTTAAACATGACCGTCAGCAACGCTACTTGCAAATTCGCGTGGCCTGCGAACGCGGAGCAGCCGCGCTTGACCCGCAGCAGCGGCACCATCTCGAAGCTTATGCGCGTGGAGTGAACGCATTCATAGATCGCAGTCGCAACCATCTGCCTTTGGAATTTCACCTTCTACATTACAAACCGGCTCCGTGGCGTGTTGAGGACTCGCTCCTGATCGGCGCCAATATGGACCAGATGCTCAACACGCAGTACGACGTAGAACTCAGGCGCGAAAAGGTGATGCGCCATCTAAGCCCGCAGGAAATTGCGGACCTTTATCCGACGACTTCGTGGCGCGATCTGCCGCCGGCACAGCAAGCCAATGTTTCGGCCGATGAAGAGCCGGCCGCAAAGCCGAAAGCTCATGGTTCCGATGACGAGGACAACGAAGATGGGAGCACACCCGATCACAAATCCGCGTTGCTGGACATCTTGGCGCCGAGTCGATGCGACATGTGTGTTCCCGGCTCGAACAACTGGGTCGTCTCCGGCGAACACACCGTCAGTGGCAAACCGCTGCTCTCGAACGACATGCACCTGGGTCACTCGATTCCAGACATCTGGTACGAGGCGCACCTCACCAAAGGTGATGGGCAGGATTTTGATGTTGCCGGCGTAACGCTTCCTGGTTTGCCTTTCGTGATCGTCGGGCACAACCGTCGGATTGCGTGGGGATTTACGAATCTGGGCCCCGACGTGCAAGACCTCTTCGTCGAGCAGTTGAACTCTTCCGGCCAGGTGGCGTCCCCGACAGGATGGCAATCGGCTCAGAAGAGCCACGAAGTCATACACGTGAAAGGTAAGCCGGACGATATCTTCGACGTAATCGTCACTCGTCACGGACCAATCATCACGCCGATACTTAAGGGCGAAAACCGCGAACTCGCGCTGCAGTGGACTATCTACGATCCCACGGCCATGAGTGTTCCTTTTTTGGAAATCAATTCAGCTCGTAACTGGCAGGAATTCCGCGCTGCGTTTTCAAAGTTTGGGGGGCCATCACAGAACGTCGTCTACGCCGACGTGGACGGTCATATCGGATACCAAGCCACTGGCAAGATTCCCGTTCGGGCATCGGGCGATGGGCTACTGTCACAGTCTGGAGCCGATGCTGCCCACGATTGGACGGGATATGTGCCCTTCGATCAGCTTCCGTCCATCTATGATCCGCCTTCGGGAATTCTGGGAACGGCCAACAGCCGCATCACGCCCGATGGATATCCGCGTCTGCTCGCAAATAACTGGGAATCCCCCTATCGGACTTCACGCATCTTCCGTTTGCTCGATACTAGCGGGCAGCTGAAGCCGGCGGATATGCTCGCCATCCAGACCGACGTCACTTCGGAGCTGGAGCGATTCTTCGCCGATCGGTTTGTATACGCCATCGATCAACAGCGGAATGTTTCGTCTCGGTTGAGGCAAGCGGCGGACATTATGCGCGGCTGGGATGGTCGCATGGAGAAAAACAGCGCGGCGGCTTCGATCGCCTACTGGAGTCGGCGAAATTTGATGAAACTGCTGCTCACGCCCAAGTTGGGCGAGGACCTCATCAACTACGATTGGGGACTCTCCGCGCCAGCGCTTGAAAACATCCTTACCCACCGGATGCCTCGCTGGCTGCCGCAAGGTTATGCTTCTTATTACGACGTTCTGGTTGCGGCGGTGCAAAAAGCGATCGATTCAGAACGGGCACCGAAAGACTTGAAGAGGTGGCGCTGGGGGAGCCAGTTCCCTGTCGACGTCCAACATCCAGTACTTGCTTCGCTTCCCATTTTGAGTCACTTCAGCGGAACCGGTTGGCATCTGCAATCCGGCAGCGGAAGCACGGTGAAGCAGGTGGGGGCAAACTTCGGTCCATCGGAACGCATGACCGTGGACCTCTCCGACCTGGATCACTCAACGCTGAACATTGTCATCGGAGAGTCCGGACACGTCCTAAGCGCACATTATAAGGACCAGTTCTCTGCCTGGTATGAGGGTTCAACATCACAGTTCCCATTTAGTGAGGCCGCGGTGAATGCCGCTGCGGAGCACCGGCTCGTTCTTGAACCTGAACCTGTGACCACGAGAGAAATCCACAAGTAAGTTTTTACTTACTTTCGTGAATCCCGCGCTTTGGGACGTGAATCCAACCGACGTTGTGCCAGTCCTGTCGAGAGATCTTGTCTGAGACGGCGTAAATTGACAAGAAAAACTGGAATTGTGTTTCGGACATCTATATGCCGGTATTTGTGTGCCGGCACTTACCTGCTTCTGCTGAGTTAAGCCTTCCAGCATAAGCTCGATTCCTGCTATCCGTGGAGGATCCATGAGAGGGTGGTGTTCTATTTTGCAACATTCCAGAGCCGCCCATTTGCTTGTTGCCGTTCTAGCTGTCTTATCGGGTACGCTGCACGCACAGTTCGGTCAACAGGCAGCGCCATCGACATCCACCGGACAAGGCGCGAGTACCCCGTCCAGCAGTTCCGGAAGTGCAGCTGGTCAGTTTCCCATGCCTCTCAGCGCGTCGCAGGATCCTTATACTGGCAGCGTCATCACGGAAAAGGCGACGGATCAGGCGATCACGCTCTCTCTGAAAGATGCGATCGCCCGTGGACTGAAGGCCAATCTTGGCGCTTTGCTCACTGAACAAGGGATCACCAGCGCACGAGCGCAGCGCTGGCGCGCGCTGCAAGGCCTCCTACCCGACGTAACCGGGCGCGTAGGCGAAAGCGTGCAGCAGATCAATCTCGCCGCGCAAGGAATTCGGTTTCCGGGCGTTCCGGCGATCATCGGTCCATTTTCTAACTTCGACGCGCGTGCTTATCTCACGGCAAATGCCGGCCTCTCGCAATACGAAAGCATTCGTTCTTCTATCGAAAGTCTGAAAGCAGCCAATTTTTCTTACCAGAACGCGTTGGAACTCGTTGTTTATTCGGTGAGCAATGCATATCTGCAGGTACTCACGTCAGCGGCTACTGTAGTCAACGCTCAGGCGCAAGTTGATACTGCGCAAGCGTTGCTGAATCAAGCCGAGCAGATGCATCAGGCCGGGGTCACGGCGAAAATCGATGCACTTCGCGCGACAGTCGAACTTCAAGCGAGAAAGCAGGACTTGATCGTCTCCAAGAACAATCTGGACAAGTCAACAATTGCGCTTGCGCGAGCTATAGGTCTGCCCCTGGAACAAAAATATCAACTGGGGGACACGCTGCAATTCACTCCGGCACCGTCGCTGACTCAAGAAGAAGCGCTACACCGCGCCTATCAATCACGGTTGGACTACCGCCAGGCGCAAGCTCAGGTTCGCGCGGCAGAGTCTTCCCAGCGCGCCGCTCATTTTGAACGCTTCCCGAGTCTTTCGTTCAGTGGAAACTACGGCGATATCGGAATCAGTCCGGGATCGTCGCACGGAACATTCCTCGCTGCCGGAGGAATTCAGATTCCAATCTTCGAAGAAGGACGTATTCGGGGAGACATCTACCAGGCGCAAGCCGTTCTGAACCAGAACAAAGATCAGTTATCCGATCTTGAAGGCCGCATCGATGCTGAGATACGCACTGCATTTCTCGACGTAAATGCAGCTGCCGAACAAGTGCAGTTGGCCGATGCCACCGTCAAACTTTCACAGGAACAACTCTCAGAGGCGCGCGAGCGTTTTGCTGCCGGCGTGACCGACAACCTTGAAGTTGTGCAGGCGCAGGGCGCAGTTGTCAATGCACAGAATCAGTATGTATCGAGCCTCTATATCCATAATCTGGCAAAGCTTAGTTTGGCGCGGGCGCTTGGCGAAGCCCGGCAGAATGCCGCAAGCTATCTTGGAGGAAAGTAAATGGCCACCATGCGTGACACTCCCGTAGAGAACACTGAAGAGCAGCAGCTTACTGCTGATGGCGGAGAGCCGCGCCAGAGAGAAAGCCGCGAGCAGCCGCCCAGGCAGAATCAGCCTGCTCCCGCCAACGCACAGGACGACCAAGAAAAATCGCGCGAAGAAGAAGAAGCGGCGGCGAGAACCGCCCAGCGCAAGAGCCTAATCAAGAAGATTGCTCCGTTTGTTGTCCTCGTAATCGCGGCCGGCGCGCTCCTCTGGTGGCTGCATTCACGTCAGTATGAAGACACGGATGACGCGCAAATCGACGGCCACATCAGCCAGATCGGATCGCGCGTGAGTGGTTACGTGACCGGCGTCCACGCTGACGACAATCAGCAAGTGAAGCAGGGCCAGCTGTTGGTTGAAATCGATCCGAAGGATTACGAAGTTGCTTTGGCCAGAGCACAGGCCGACTATGCAGAATCGCAGGCCCAGGCAGCCGCTGCCAATTACGACGTTCCCATCACATCCATAGCAACAGCAACGCAGACGCAATCGGCGGCTGCGGACGTTAACAATGTCAAAGCCGGGCTCGCCGCCTCGCAAAAAAATCTCGATGCCGCGAAGGCCAAAGAGCAAGCTGCGGTCGCTAACAACGCCAAAGCCCAAGCCGACGTGCAGCGTTACAAGCCACTGGTTGAGCGAGACGTAATCTCAAAGCAACAATATGATGCGGCGGTTGCTGCGGCCCAGAGCGCTGCGGCGGAAGTTGAAAGCGCTCATGACAACGTGATTGCAGCTCAAGCCGGCATCACTCAAGCCGAGGCCAGAGTAGTACAAGCCGAGGCCAATCTCAGGAACACAGCCAGCGGTCCCAGACAGGTGAATGTCACTCAGGCGCGAGCGACCTCAGCGCAATCGACTGCTGCCAAGAACAAGGCAGCGTTGGAGCAGGCGCAGTTGAATCTGCAATACACCAAGATCACTGCTCCGGTTGATGGAATCATCGGACATCGCACCGCCGAAGTTGGCCAATATGTCCAGCCTGGACAGGCGCTCTTATCATTGGTCGATATCACGGATCTTTGGATCACTGCAAATTTCAAAGAGACCCAGCTTCGCAATATGAAGCCGGGACAGCCCGTTGATATCAAAGTCGATGCCACCGGCCGCGATTACAAGGGTAAGGTGCTCGCTATCGGCGGCGCCAGCGGTGCGCGCTTCAGCCTCTTTCCCCCAGAAAATGCGACGGGAAATTACGTGAAAGTCGTGCAGCGTATTCCTGTGCGCATCGTGCTCGATCCTGACCAGAACAAAGATCACCTTCTGCGTCCGGGGATGTCGGCTGAACCCAAGGTAAAGGTCAGATAGCGCCAAGGGCATGTCGGTTACGACTCAGAATCTAGAAGGCCGTGAGTTCGGCGCACCTAAGCCAGAGGCGGAGTGGCGGCCGCGGCATAATCCCTGGGCGGTCGCGCTCACGGTAACCATGGCGACTTTCATGGAGGTGCTCGACACCAGCATCGCCAACGTCGCGCTGCCACACATTGCCGGCAGTCTCTCTGCGGCCACCGACGAAAGCACCTGGGTGCTCACGTCGTATCTTGTTTCGAACGCTGTGATCCTCCCCATGAGCGGATGGGCCTCCGACATCATGGGGCGAAAGCGCTTTTACATGACCTGTGTCGCGCTGTTTGGCGCGAGTTCCCTGCTCTGCGGACTGGCTCCAAGTCTCTCCCTGCTGATCTTCTTCCGCATTCTTCAAGGCGTCGGCGGCGGCGGGCTGGCTCCCAGTGAACAGGCGATCCTGGCCGATACTTTTGAGCCACGAAAGCGCGGCGCGGCATTTGCGTTGTACGGGATGGCAGTAGTGCTGGCCCCGGCGATAGGCCCTACGCTCGGCGGCTGGATCACAGACAATTATGACTGGCGCTGGATCTTCTTCATCAACGTGCCCGTTGCGGTTCTCTCCTTGTTTCTCACCAACCGACTGGTCGAGGATCCTCCGCATTTAGCGGAAAAACGCAATTCGGGAATCAAGATCGATTACATCGGACTTGCCCTCATCGGCGTTGGATTGGGCTGCCTTCAGGTTGTGCTCGACAAGGGACAGCGCGACGACTGGTTTCAATCGAATTTCATCTTGGCGTTCGGCGTAATTGCCATCGCGGCGATCTTGATCGCAATCGTTTGGGAATTGTTCCAAAAAGATCCGATTGTCGATGTGCGGATGTTCAAAAACCGCAACTTCGCGATTGCCTTCGTGATGATGGTGATGCTGGGGCTCGCCTTGTTCGGCAGCACCGTGCTGATTCCGCAGTATCTGCAAACCTTACTTGGCTATACCGCTCAACAAGCAGGAATGGCGCTCTCCCCCGGAGGATTGGTAGTAATGGCGCTCATGCCGCTCGTGGGCTTTCTGGTTACGCATTACGATGCCCGCTGGCTGATCGCCATCGGCTTTATCGCCTGCTCGACTGCCCTCTTCCATATGCTTGAGATGAATCTGGGCCTCAGCTTTGGTGAGGCCGTCAAACTCCGTGTCTTCCAAGCGGCCGGAATTGCATTTCTATTCGTTCCCATCAACACCATGTCTTATGTGGGCGTGCCCCGCGAAAAGAACAACCAGGTCTCGGGCATGGTGAACCTGGCGCGGAATGTAGGTGGAAGTGTGGGAATATCCATCGTCGAAACCCTGCTGGCGCAACGTTCTCAGAAGCACCAGAGCGACCTCGCCTCGCATCTCACTACAACGAGCCAGGCTTTTCGGAACCAGCTTAGCGCCATAACGCAGGCGATGACGCGCTCGGGGTACAGTGCTGCCGATGCCTCGGAACGCGCGTATCGTCTGGTTTACAGCCGGGTGCAACAGCAAGCAGCGGCTTTGGCTTACAACGATGTCATCTTTATGTTTGCCATCGCTTGTGGGATCATGGTGCCGCTCGCGTTCTTGATGCAGAAAAACAGGCCCGGAGCTGGTCCAGGCGGAATGCATTGACGGGAGAACGTGGAACCGGCCGCAGCGTGGAACCGGTGCCTCCGGCCGGGTGTTGCTTGTGACGTCCCGGGCAGTCCAAACGTGCAGAGTTTAAGTATGAGCATTCGCAACATCACCATTGATCGCGAGGTCGGATGCGGCGGAGTCGAGATCGCCGCCCAAGTCGCCCGGCGATTGAACTGGAAGCTCATAGACAAGTCTCTGATTTTTGACATCGCCAAGATGGCAAATGTCGACGTCGAAGCGGTAAAGAAGCTCGACGAACATCCCGATCCATTCTTCACTCGGGTGAGCCGATTGTTCTGGGGCGGCGGCGCAGAGCGGGGAGTTGTGAATTGTGAGCATTTCGATTGCAACAAGATGAGCGAGCTCACGCGCTCAGTTTTCGTTAAGGCTGCCGATGAGGGCCATCGTGTGATTGTTGGCCGCGGCGCTCCTTACCACCTCGCAGGACGGGAAGACACCTTCCATGTCTTTCTGTACGCACCGCGCGATTTCAAGGTGGAACGCGTGCGCAAATATTGCGTTTCGCAGCAACATGCGGAAAAAGTGATCGATACAGCGGATCGCGAGCGTGCAGCCTTCATCAAGCAACACTTCCATATCGACTGGCCAGAACGGCACGTCTACCACCTCATGCTCAATACAACGGTCGGAGAGGATGCCGTGGTGGAGACCATCATGCACGCCACATTGGTCAGCGAGAGAGAGTCTTCATTAGCTGTGTAAGCTGGCGAGTTGCGAAGCGCAAGGTTTCGCCATACACTCCCCGAATGCAAAAATCCTGGCTGCTCCACGCAGTAATGGTGTCTCTTGTGTGCCTGCCGGCAGCGAGCGCTCAAACGGCGGCGGATCAGGGGTCAGGCACTGCACGCAAATCTGAAGCAACGAAGAAGCCCAGACATCTGGAGGACAAGGTCCTGGATCTCGTGGTTCCAAACACGCTGATAATAGAAGGTCGTGACACGAGAGTTGCGCCACTTACAACTGGACAGAAGTTTAGCCAGGTAAGCAAAAACTTCTTCAACCCTTTCACGTTCGTCGGGATTGGCATCGAGGCTGGTTTCGATCAGGCCATCGATGTTCATCATGCCTATGGTCAAGGCGCAAAGGGATATGTGAAGAGATACGGAGCCGATATCGCGGACACGGCAACCGGCCAATTCTTTGGAGTGGGTGTCTATCCTTCCGTCTTTCACACTGATCCCCGCTATTACCGTATGGGTCACGGCGGAGTTGTGGCCCGCGGATTTTATTCAGTCACTCGCGTCCTGGTCACGCGTACTGACTTCGGACGGAATGTTTTTAATGCTCCGGAGATCCTGGGCAGCGCTACCTCGAGCGCCATTAGCCGCACCTATTATCCCTCCGATGAACGAAATATTGGAGACTTCGCGTACTCGATGGGCTCGCGCATCGCCTTCGACGCTGCTTACAATGTAGCGAAAGAGTTTTGGCCCGACGTCCGCAATCATCTATTTGGCTCTCACAAGTAGCTCCGGCGCAGATCCGCAGTCACCGCATTACCAACAAACATTGATGGTCGCTCGGAAACAGGAAATCTGGCTAATGCGCCATGGCGAGACGGAATGGTCCGTGGCGGGCGCGCATACTTCACGCACCGATCTTCCACTGCTGCCCAGTGGAATCAAGCAGGCCCAGGAACTTGCCGCAAAGCTTAGAAGACGCAAGTTCGCACTGGTCCTCGTAAGTCCGATGCAGCGTGCGCGAGAGACCTGCCGGATCGCAGGATACGGCGATGTAGCCGAAGTGACGGACGATCTCAAAGAATGGGACTACGGCATCTACGAAGGCCGCAGCACGGCAGACATTCGCAAAGATAATCCTGCCTGGTCGCTGTGGCGGGACGGCGTTGTGCAGGGCGAACTCGTGGAGCATGTTGGAGCACGAGTACAACGTATTATTCAGCGCTGCTCCGAAGTGGACGGCGATGTCGCGCTCTTTGCCCACGGTCATGTGCTGCGCATTTTGACCGCAGTGTGGCTGGGGCTGCCACCAAAGGATGGTCAATTCTTCATGCTTAGTACTGGCACTATCAGTGTGCTTGGATTCGAGCATGAGTATCGTGTGATCAAGAGCTGGAACTGCGCAGACGCGTAGTTCAATTGATCTTCAAGAAAGTCATAGGACCCGCCAGATCAACGTGGTTCCGGCCGTCCTCGGCCCGGGGTTTCTCGATTCCACCGGGATCGACGAGCCTCTCTCTCCATTGGAAATTCACTCAAACCGCAAGACCGCAGAGGTAAACGCAAAGAGCCGGCCGAAGGTGGCCGGAACCACGTTAGTTTGGGAGGCGGTCTGCCTAGATTCCAGCTCGTCGCATCTCGCCGCAAATGTTTTCAAATCGCAAGAAATTCATCCATTGCCATTCAATTGCCAAGGCTATAGTGGCTCATGCGGAGGACTCACATCGCGGTCTTTTGCCTCGCGGCAATTCTTGTTTCGCCATCCCGATGCGCATACTCGCAAACGGGGGCCAAGTCGCAAGCCCTTCAAATAGTCACACCGAACCTGCCTCTGCCGGAGGCTGGTGAAAAGTACGAAATAAAATTGCGGGCAATCGGCGGAGCCCCGCCGTATCGCTGGTCGATTCAAGCAACGCCGCTACCACCTGGACTCAACCTGAACGCCAGCACTGGCTTGATTTCCGGCGTACCAGAATCGAGCGATGAGTTCTCGGTCCTCGTTCAGGTAACCGACTCGGCTGATCCGCCAGGGACTCACTCGAAGCTGTTGGTTGCCAGCGAGGGCGCTCCGCTGACCGTGCGCTGGACGGCACGCCCACACATAACGCTGGCTAACATAGCCGGAGCCGTGCGCGTCGAGAACGGCAGCAACGATTCCATCGACGTGACAGTCATCGTCGTCGCAGTAAACGAAATCGGCAAGGCATTCGCGCTGCGGTACGAACACCTCAGCCTCGGGCCGGGGAAAGAAACGCCGGATTTGAAATTCGATTCCAGCCTTCCCCCAGGCCAGTACACCGCGCACGCCGACGCCGTGGGTGAAGTGGCAGCAAAAAAGGCCATCTATCGTGACCGCCGCGAGTTCGATGGCCTAGTGGTGCAGGCGCAGTGAGAGAAGGCTGTCAGCACATTCTCCTGGTTCGCGAACATGGGCTACCAGAATGACGCGCCTTCGACGCTGAAGCGTCTACTTAAGACTACTCAGTCCTTCAATATCCTTCCGCCGACCATCGTGTGGACGACGTTTCCGTCGGCCGTGAGCAGAACTAAATCGGCATCGCTTCCCGCGGCAATCACGCCTTTCTGCTCTGCCCGAATCATCCGGGCCGGGTTGCGGGTCGCCAAAATAATGCTGTGCTGCAAGGTCCAATCCGCAAAGCTCACCACGTTACGTACAGCACGATCTAACGTGAGGACGCTGCCGGCAAGCTTGCCCAGGTACTCGCAGCGATCGCCGTGCACCTCCACCTCGAATGGACCGAGCTGATACGTCCCATCCGGCATGCCGGTTGCGCTCATGGCGTCAGTGATCAGGATTGCATTTTCAATTCCTTTTGCTTTCAGGAAAAGTTTCACGATTGCGGGAGCAACGTGAATCCCATCGACGATCATGTCGGCCATCATGCGATCGTTGCTGAGGACGGCTCCCAAAATTCCAGGCTCGCGATGATCGAGCGCACGCATGGCGTTAAACGTATGCGTGGCGCTCACCGCTCCGCCGGCGATTCCCCTTTTTGTTTCGTCAAATGTCGCATTGGAATGACCCAGACAGGTGTAAACGCCGAACTGCAGCGCCTCGCGAATGACCTCGGGCGCGCCGGGAAGCTCCGGAGCGATGGTCATGATCTTGAGCGTGCCGCCGCTCGCCTCCCAAAGTTTGTTGAAGAGCTCGGGGGTCGGCGCGAGCAAGTACTCGATGGGATGCACTCCGCACTTCGCCGCGCTGATGAATGGACCTTCTAGATGGATCGCCAGCGGACGAGCACCTACATGAGGATGTTCAGGTTCTTCAGCGGAAATCACATTCCCTAAACGATCGAGCGCACCGAGAATGCGGTCCATTGAAGCTGTGACCGTCGTCGCCACATAGCTGGTCACGCCATGCTTCGCCATAGCCTTCTCAAATGCTATGCGGCCGGAAGGGTCGTCCTGCATCACGTCATGCCCAGCTCCTCCGTGCACGTGGAGGTCGATGTAACCCGGCGCAATGACCAGATCGGGAAAATCGAGGCGCTGAGCGCCCACCGCGATCTCAGTTGACGTTCGCGAACTGACGCTCTGAACGGTTCCGTCCTCTATGAGCACAACGGGATCGTCAATGACCTCAGTGGGAGTAAACAGCCGAGCGGCGGTTAAACAGGTTTTCATGGTGAGTTTGCATTGTAAAGAAAGCTTTGAACTCTTGAGGGTAAGCACGGTTAGTAAAAGTGAACCCAGCCACCGAAGCACTGGTGGCCAGGCATGCCGATGAACGATTGTCGTTCTGACCCGGGCTGTAGGTTATACTCCGTGCGCCCATGCTCTTTCGCACGCTCAGCGCCGCTGTGTACGGAATAGACGCGAACCTCATCGACGTTGAGGTCGATGTTGGTGAGTATCGAAGCGAAAAAGAGAACTTCATGACCGTCGGCCTGCCCGATGCCGCTGTGCGCGAAAGCAAGCAACGAATTCAGGCTGCGCTCAAAAACTGCGGCCGTGAAATGCCCCAGACGAAGGTGACTATCAACCTCGCGCCCGCCGACCTGAAGAAAGAGGGCTCCGGCTTCGATCTGCCGATGGCCATGGGCATTATCGGGGCCTACAAAGGCTTGCTGAAAAATGAACTTCCGGACTTTGTGTTCGTAGGCGAGTTGATGCTGGACGGCAGCATCCGCGGCATTCGGGGCGCTCTGCCGATCGCGATTGCCACTCGCGCGCGCAAGATCCCGAACCTCATCGTGCCCGAAGCCAACGCAAGCGAGGCTGCAGTCGTAACCGGAATCAAAGTGTTTCCCGTGCGTTCGCTGGTGCAGGTAATCGACCTGATCAACACCGGCAATGGCGTTTCACCCATCGAAGTGGACACAACCAAACTGCTCGACAACGCGCAGCAGTTTGGAGTCGATTTTAAGGATGTTCGTGGACAGCAATCCGCCAAACGAGCACTCGAAGTTGCCAGCGCCGGCGGCCACAATCTGCTAATGATCGGCCCGCCGGGCTCGGGTAAGACCATGCTCGCCAAGCGTCTGCCCACGATCCTTCCCCCACTAACCTTCGAGGAAGCGCTCGAAACCACGAAGATCCACAGCGTTGCCGGCGTGCTTGAGCCCGGAGCTGGGCTGGTAGGAGTGCGTCCATTCCGCGCGCCGCACCACACCATCTCTGATGCTGGACTGATTGGCGGCGGCATGATTCCCCGTCCTGGCGAGGTTTCTCTCGCCCACAATGGGGTTCTGTTCCTCGATGAGCTACCGGAATTTCCTCGGAACGTTCTCGAGGTCATGCGACAGCCTCTTGAAGACGGCCAAGTCTCGATTGCGCGCGCCGCTATGTCACTTACGTTCCCCGCGCGGTTCATGCTGGTGGCCGCGATGAATCCTTGTCCATGCGGCTATTTCAACGACGCCAGTCGCGACTGCCAATGCAGCATTGAGATGATCCAGCGATACGTCTCTAAAATTTCTGGGCCGTTGATGGATCGCATCGACATCCATATCGATGTCCCGGCGGTGAATTACAAGGAGTTGCGCAGCAACAGCACGCCTGAAGATTCAGCGACGATTCGCGATCGCGTGCTTCGCGCTCGCGAGGTGCAGCTTAACCGCTTTGCTGCAGCCGGTGAACGTATTTACTCCAATGCACAGATGGGTCCGCGCCAGATCCGGATGTACTGCGAACTCTCCAGCGACTGCGAGCGCCTGTTGGAACGTGCCATGCAGCAGCAAGGCCTGAGCGCGCGTGCGCACGATCGCATTCTGAAGCTGGCACGCACTATCGCCGACCTCGACGGCGCAGCAGAGATTCAATCGAAGCACATCGCTGAAGGAATTCAATACAGAACTCTGGATCGAAGTTATTGGACGTAAGCTGGTTCGAAGGGTGGCACAAGCCCAAAAAAAAAGCCGGGTGAGAGCACCCGGCGTTCGTTTCTGTTGATTGGCTGTGATTTAGGTTCCTTCGCTCCAGCTCGCCAAATATTCTTCTTGCTGCGGCGTTAACTTGTCGATCTTCACACCCATGGCCTCTAGCTTGAGGCGAGCTACACGCTTATCGAGCTCCACTGGCACGGGAAATACTTTCTTCTCCAGGCTCTTGTAGTTCTTCACCAGGTATTCGCAAGAGAGAGCCTGATTAGCGAAGCTCATGTCCATCACCGAGGCGGGATGGCCTTCCGCAGCGGCCAGGTTGATGAGGCGGCCTTCGCCAAGCAAGTAGATCTTGCGACCGTCCTTCATTGCATATTCATCGACAAAGTCGCGAGTCGCACGCTTGGAAGAGGATAGACGCTCCAACGCGGGGATATCGATCTCGACGTTGAAGTGCCCGGAGTTCGCGACCACCGCTCCGTTTTTCATTACGTCGAAGTGTTCTTTGGCAATTACGTTCTTATTGCCAGTCACGGTAACGAACACATCGCCTATCTTGGCGGCTTCTGCCATTGACATGACACGGAAGCCATCCATTACGGCCTCAAGCGCCTTGGTCGGATCGATCTCGGTCACAATGACATCTGCGCCCATGCCCTTGGCGCGCGATGCCAGACCGCGTCCACACCAGCCGTAGCCGGCGATCACGAACTTCGAGCCGGCAAGCAGCACGTTAGTACACCGGACGACGCCATCAATCGTGGACTGACCGGTTCCATAGCGATTGTCGAACATGTGCTTGGTGTCCGCATCATTCACAGCAATGATTGGGTAACGCAGCGCCCCGTCTTTGGCCATGGCGCGGAGACGAATTACGCCGGTCGTTGTTTCTTCGGTACCGGCGATGATTCCGTCGACGACATCCTGACGCTTGGTAAGCGCAATGGTCACGAGGTCGGCGCCGTCGTCCATGGTGATGTGCGGTTTATGATCGAGAGCGCTCAGAATATGTGAGTAGTAGGAATCGTTGTCCTCGCCCTTAATCGCGAACGTCGAGATGTTGTAGTCGCGCACCAACGAGGCAGCGACGTCATCCTGGGTGCTCAGTGGATTCGAGGCACAGAGAACAACGTCAGCGCCACCATCGCGGAGAGTAATCGCCAGGTTCGCAGTCTCGGTGGTTACATGCAGGCAAGCCGAAATACGCATGCCTTTCAGCGGCTGATTCTTGATGAATTCCTTGCGAATGCTCTGCAGCACCGGCATCGATTGGTTGGCCCACTCGATGCGTCGCTTGCCTTGATCTGCAAGCTCCATACTCTTTACATCGAAAGGAATTTGAGTTGCGATTGCTGTAGCCATGATCTCCTTCGTTTAAGGCCGCGAGCTGCAGGCTCAACGGGGACGTTTCAGAAATGCGGGGAAAGCGGCGCGCCGCTCGGGGCGACGCTCCGGATCATCTATTTCGCGATTGCAGCGGTCTTCCCTGCCGCGGCCGACTGGAGAGCAGCGGCCTTGTCGGTGGCCTCCCAAGTGAAGTCGGGCTCCTTGCGTCCGAAGTGGCCATAGGCTGCCGTCTTCTTGTATATGGGACGACGCAAATTCAGAGATTCGATAATTCCCTTCGGCGTGAGCTTGAAATGCTCACGCACTAAATTCTCGATTTGGGACTCGGGTAATTTGCCGGTGCCGAACGTCTGCACGAGAACGCTGACCGGCTCCGCAATACCGATTGCGTAAGCCAATTGCACTTCACAACGATCAGCGAGCCGAGATGCGACCACGTTCTTCGCGATGTACCGCGCCATGTAACAGGCTGAACGATCTACCTTAGTCGGATCCTTGCCTGAGAACGCTCCACCGCCGTGACGTCCCATGCCGCCGTATGTATCGACAATGATCTTGCGTCCGGTAAGCCCAGTGTCACCCATAGGACCACCTACTACGAAACGTCCCGTCGGATTGATGTGGTATTTGGTGTCCTCGTCGAGCAGATGCTCGGGAAGAGCAGCCTGGATCACGTGCTCCAGCACCTCGGCGCGCAAGCGGCGATTGTCTACAGTTTCGGAATGCTGCGTGGAGATCACGACCGCATCCACGCGGACCGGCTTGTGATTGGAGTCGTATTCAACTGTGACTTGGGATTTGCCGTCAGGTCGGAGAAAATCGAGGGAACCATTCTTGCGAACTTCTGAAAGGCGGCGGGTGAGCTTGTGAGCTAGCGCGATTGGCGTCGGCATCAGCTCCTCGTTTTCATTCGAGGCGTATCCGAACATCATGCCCTGATCGCCGGCTCCGCCGGGATCGACTCCCATGGCAATATCGGGGGACTGTTCGTGGATGGAAGAGATCACTGAGCAGGTCTGCGAATCAAAACCGTAAGACGCGTCGGTGTATCCAACAGCCGTTACGGTGCCGCGAACAATCGACGGAAAGTCTACATACGCCTTGGTGGTGATTTCCCCTGCGATGAACGCCAGACCCGTCGTCAAAAGCGTTTCGCAGGCGACGCGGCTGTACGCATCTTTTTCGAGACAAGCATCGAGAATGGCGTCGGAGATCTGATCAGCGATCTTATCGGGATGACCTTCAGTCACCGATTCAGACGTGAATAGAAAACGATTACGGGAAGACAAGCTCGCACTCCTTCACAAGATGAAAATTTTGCGGCAGCAACTCGCGCCTGAGGGACCGAGCCCAGGAAGATTCACGCGGAGTGGTTCACTTCTTTGCTGTTCCAAGTACGTTACCAGAGTCGCACCCCACGGGCAACAATTCTGTACACCGTAAGTGATTATAGGCACTTCTACTTAGCATCATATGAAGGTTCAAACGTGAGGCGCAATATGGCAGTCGAACAGCAGAAAATCTGGGCTGAACGGAATTAGCGCTGGAGTCCTTCGGAGGTGAATTTCAATTCCTTCACCTGGTTGGGCTCTCCGCCGATGTCCACCGCTTGCCCGTTGAACGACACTTCTACGCCTCCGGCATTGCCCACCGTCAAGCGGACCTCTTTTTGCGCGTGGATAGTACGACTCTTCTGCGCACTGAGAACTCCCTGCCCGACGTTCTTTCCATCAGCGAGGATTGAAAGCCATGAAGCTTCGCGAGCAAAGACCTCGAGCCGAATCGGCGCCGACGACTCTACAGGTTTGCTGACGCTTGCTTTTTCCGATGTGACGGAGTTAGCCGCAGAGTCGGAATTCGAGAGTGGCTTCGGAGTTTCCGGCGCCTCCTTGGTCATCGTGGCACTCGGGGCGTCGCCGGAGCTTTGCCGATCGGCTGGGCTGACCGATGGTGGCAAGGACGACGATGGCTGTGCAGGGGAAACCTGCTGCGAACCATTTAGCGCGGGCTCTTGATTCCTCGCAGTTCTGGTTCTGCGGAAGCCTTGAAGTGAATACCATCCCACCGCGACAGCAATCGCCACCATCAGGACGGCGAGCAACAGCTTGGAAGTGGACCGCTTAGGTTCCGGTTTTTTGTCCACCACCAGTTCCTGCACTGGCCCTCTCGCCGACTCGTGTTCGCTCCACGCGAGATCGAAATCGGCTACAGTCTGCTCCTCGTCCAATCCCAGGAATCGCGAATATGCGCGGACAAATCCCTTGTTGAAGATGCCCCCAGGGAGTTTTTCAAACTCTTCCTGCTCGAGGGCGCGGAGCGAACGCGTACCGATCTTGGTAGATTCGGCGATTTCTTCCAGAGTGACGCCGCGCATTTCGCGTTCGCGGCGCAGTTTGTCGCCAAAGCTACTCACAGGATTCTCGCTGCACGCCATCCCTATGCGTCACTTGGATTTATCCACCCCAATCGCAAGCCTTGCGTCCGCCGAGCCGCTCGATCATAGGGTTGGGCTAAAAACGGTGTCAAAGGGATATCCGAAGGTAATGTTTACTTTTCGTGTAATGCGGGGTATATCTCTTTTTGAGTCTAAAGGATAATGGTGATTATCTGAAGTAGGCAAAGCCGGACCTCAGCATGGAGGCTTCTGGCAAAATATGTGTCTTGAGCTCAATGACTGAGGCCACCGCTACCGATCGCAAACGGCAGATGGAAGAGATCAGTATCTTCCACGATGTCGCAAAAGCCCTCACGTCTTCGCTCAACCTCGACTCCATTCTGCAGACGATCATGGAAAAGATGGCGGTCTTCTTCCGCCCAGACACCTGGTCGCTTTTGATGGTGGATGAGCAGAAGGACGAGTTGTACTTCGCCATAGCGGTGGGCGATGCAGCTGACGCGCTCAAGAGCATCCGTCTTAAGGTCGGAGAAGGCATCGCAGGATGGGTCGCCAAGCATGGCGAGTCTCTGCTGGTTCCCGACGTCTATAACGATCCGCGCTTCGCAAAACGGATCGATGAGATGACGAAATGGCAAACGCGTTCGATCATCTGCGTGCCGCTTAAGTCCAAGCACCGCGTGCTCGGCGTGATTCAGCTCATCAACTGCGCTATGGAGAGCTTCTCTGACAACGAGATGTTCTTTCTCCACGCGCTGTGCGACTACGCCGCGATTGCCATCGAGAACGCGCGCGCAGTGGAGAAGATTCAGGAACTCACCATCACCGATGACTGCACCGGCCTCTACAACGCCCGTCACCTCTACAAGACGCTCGAGGCGGAGGTCTATCGCTCACACCGCTTCAATTACGAATTCAGCGTTATTTTTATTGATCTCGATCATTTCAAGCAGGTAAACGACACTCACGGTCACTTGGTGGGAAGCAAACTGCTCAACGAAATGGGATTCAAAATCAAGTCGCACTTGCGCCTCATCGACTACGCCTTCCGCTACGGCGGAGATGAGTTCGTCGTGTTGCTTCCCCAAACGGGAAAAGAATCCGCTCTCGTGGTCGCCCGAAGAATGCGCGATGTTCTCCGCAGCTCGCATTTCCTTGTCGAAGATGGACTCGGTCTAAACGTTCGCGCCAGCATGGGTGTGGCGACCTACCCCGAAGACGCAAAGAGCGCACACGAGATCATCCGCCAGGCCGACGAGATGATGTACATGGTCAAGAACTCCACACGCGACAACATCGCTGTCGCGCAGCAAGGCATGCTGCAGTAATCAACTTACAGGTGTTATTTAGGCCGGGGATTCAGCACCGGAGTTGCATCCGTTGCCGTCGGCTTCTGCTTCACCGGTTGCGGCGTCCAGGCAGAAGCGTTCATCGGGGCACTGGGGTTGACGCCAAAATCCCAGACAAACATGTTGATGCTCGTTGGGTCGAGCATCTCCACAACTGCATACTCACCCGGCTCCAGAGGATGCTCCGGCGTGAGCTTCACCCATTCGCCACCGCTCACAGCCTCGGCCTTGGTGGGAATCACGTCTTCTTGATTGCTGACTTTCCCAAGTAGTGAGATCTTCACGTTGCTCACCACACGCGTCTCCTTCTTCACCTGGACGCGAACGATCTTGAAGCGGTCGGGACGATTCAGTTCCGCAGATGGTTTGTTGTCCGGCGAATCTGGAGCGGATGCGGTTACATCAACGTAAACGGCGGGTGTGTCCTCGTGCGACTGCACGCGCGCATGCGCGCCTTTGAGATCTATGCTCTGCTTGGATCCAGTGGGAATCGGCATGATGACCGACTTCATGATGTTCTTTCCCATCTGCTTGTTCAGTTCGCCGCCATTCTGCACGACCTCGACTAGCTGTGGCTGGTTACGGTAGTGATCCAGTAGAAACACTCCGCCGCTATCGGGAAGGCGCAAACCAGGAGCCACCTGAGGACGTGCGGCTTCTTCCTTCGCGCGCTCTGCCTGCTCCTCGGCATCGACTCGTTGAACATCCTCGGAGTTCGCGTTGGGATTCACTCCGCGCGGATTCTGCTTGTTGAACTTCTCGGTTGCATCCCAGTCGACCAGGCTCTTGGGAATGTCTTCCCAGTCGTAGCGCTCCGAGCTGTGAAAATGCACGCGGTCGCCTTGAATTTCCCACTTGTCGGCAATCTGATAAGAACCGTCCTTAAGGACCAGACGCTTAGAATGCTCCTGCGCGAAGGAAGTGTAAGACGCAAGTAGCACGATGACAGCGGTGATAGATGCGTGAAGCAAAGCCGTACGCATGGAATGATTAGAATCCCGTGAGTCTCTCAGATGCAAACCCATTTTGATGGAGGAAGTTTCGGCGGCAGATGAGGGCTATAGACAGCTTGTTTTCAACCTGAGCTGCGATCACGACTGCAACCCAGCTGGCGGTTCCATCGCGCCTCACAAATGCATCCGGACCTTCAAATGAATCATCGCATTCTGGTACTTGCTTTCACTTCGCAGCTTTGATGCGATCTGTTCGCTTCGACTGCCTGTGGCACATCTCAGGAGACAGGTGCTATTGAAACTTTTTGCAACGATTGGGTCTAATCCAGGCAGGCCGCAAGAGGAGAGAACGATGAGAACTCATTCGCGGAGCACGCGATTACTGGCATTGCTATTAACTTTCCTGATGTCAGCTCCAGAGCTGCTGTCGGCTCGCGTTCAGCCGACCTCTGGCTCGGACATGTTCACCATCGAGCAGGAGATCCAGGCGGGCCAGGAAGCCGCCGCGCAAACAAATAAACAATATCCGATCCTGCCTGACTCCAATCCGGTGACCCAATACGTTCAGCAACTCGGCCGGAAGCTCGTCCAATATGCGCCTGGCGAGAAGTGGCCGTACTCGTTCCATGTCGTGAACCAGAAAGAAATCAATGCGTTCGCGGTTCCTGGCGGCCCACTGTACGTGAATGTCGGAACCATTCAGGCCGCAGACAACGAAGCGCAGTTGGCCGGTGTTATGGCCCATGAGATCTCGCACATTGTGCAGCGCCACTCGACCCGGGCGGCTACCAAACAATACAAAGCTCAAGTAGGCTTGGGAATTTTGGGCGCCATCTTGGGAGGCAGCGCCGGCGGCCAGCTTGCGGCAGCTGGCATATCGTTTGCCGCGGGTTCCTACTTTCTCAAAAACTCGCGTCAAGCAGAAAAAGAGGCCGACCTGCTCGGCACTGACATCATGTACGACGCCGGTTACGACCCCATACAGCTCCCAACGTTCTTCCAAAAAATTCAAGAGGAGGGCAGCCAGGGACCGCAGTTCCTCAGCGACCATCCCGATCCGGGAAATCGCATTGAATATGTCCGACAAGAAATTGAGACCTTACCGCACCGACCAAATCTCAAGGAAAACAGCCCGCAGTTTGATCAGATTCACCGAACGGTAATGGGCATGCATCCGCTCACTGTCCAACAGATCGCTGAGCAGGACCAACGCGGCGGCTTCAATCCCAATGGCGTGAGTACCGGCTCCTCTTCTGGTTCGCTTCCGCCCCAAGGTGGGGGATATTCAGCGAGCAGCAATTTCAAGCAGCTGAATCACAGCGCGTTTAGCATCGGTTATCCATCGGATTGGCAAGTGTATGGCGACGCACAATCGGCCGTTACCATCGCGCCTCAAAATGGAGTTGGACAGGACACCAACGGACAAAGTGCGGTCGCAACAGGCGTGATCATCGATCGCTTCGAGCCTGAACAGGGCGGAAATCTTGATCAGGCTACCCATGATCTGATCGCAAGTCTGCGGCAATCGAATTCCGATCTACGCGCAGTCGGCAACGATGAAGCCATTCGCGTGAACGGAGTAGCCGGCCGGTCCACCGATTTAATCGGAAGTTCTCCCATTCGTGACAGCAACGGACGAGCGCAGAGAGAGCGCGATTGGTTGGTAACCGTTCAGCGGCAGGACGGAACGCTGCTGTACCTGGTCTTCATCGCGCCGCAGAATGGATTCGACCAGCTGCGACCGACCTACGAGCAGATGTTGAGGACGCTGAAGCTGAGGTAGAACTTCTATTTGTCATCCCGAGCGGCAGCGAGGGATCCATCCCTTCGGAACCGATACTGCTTGGAGTGGTAAGCACGCGGCTCGAAATGACAAAGGAAGCCGACTAGCCCTTCTTCAGCTCCACCAGCACCTGCCGCGCCACCTCGCGCAGGGTCTCGAACACTCCGCTTCCCTGAAAGGCCACTGCTTCGAAAACCGGTTCGTTCTTTTTTAGCAACTCTTTTTTGAGCGTATCGGTGGGCAGTGCATTTGGCAGGTCGCGCTTATTGAGTTGCAGGACGTACGGAATCTTAGTGAAGTCGTAGCCGTGTTCCTTAAGATTGTCTTTGAGGTTGTCGAGCGCTTCCACGTTGGCATCCATCCGCTCCGGCTGCGAATCGGCGACAAAGACGACTCCGTCCACGCCACGCAGGATCAGCTTCCGGCTGGCGTCATAAAAGACCTGCCCCGGAACGGTGTAGAGATGGAAGCGCGTCTTAAAACCGCGTACCGTCCCCAGATCGAGCGGCAGAAAATCGAAGAACAGTGTTCGATCCGTCTCCGTGGCCAACGAGATCATCTTTCCCTTTTGCGCCTCGTTGGTTTTTTCGAAAATGTGCTGAAGATTTGTGGTTTTGCCGCCTAGACCCGCCCCGTAATAGACGATTTTGCAGTTGATTTCGCGGGCCGCGAAATTGATGAAGCTCAAGTAGCCGTCCTCATAGTGAGCCGCACGCTGGCAGCGTTGAAAGGTGGAAGAAAAATGCTTAGACCCTAGCTCTTATACCATACCAAAGCGGGCCAAAAGCCCGGGGCGGAGCCGCCCAAGGTACCCGTCGTAACCATCCGCAGTCATTGGCGGCTAGGGGGCAGGGGATAGTATCCGGCTTTGGCAGTCACCCTCAGCCCTGGCCGATTCACTCGCACCTCAATGTCACGATAGTTGTTGGCCACAGTCGGATGCGTGTAGTAGCCGAGCGTGTATTGGTTTCTGGCTACCAGGGTTACCGCGGCGTACGCGCTCTCGATCGCCTGACGAGTGAATTCGCTGAACACTTCGCCTCCGGTGGCATTTGCGTATTTAGGAAGGATGTTGGCATTTCCCGTTCCGGGAACATTGATCTGCTCGAGTTTGCGATACACGGGGAGGGCTGTCGAGCCGACTCCGATGGCGTACACAGAGATCCTGTTCGTAAGCAGTACCTTCAACACGTCCGCGTAGGACGCGCGACTTCCGTCTTCCCTGCCATCGCCGATGATCATGATGACGCGACGACGCCCCGCTGCCACCTTCGAGAGATCCAGCGCCGCCTCCAGCACGGCATCGTTTAACACGCGTCGGTCGCGAGGAATAATGGGAACTTGGGGAACGCTGGGATCCAGCGGATGACCGTTTACCGTTGGACCAGCTTCGAACGGCCCGCCGCCTACTGGGACTCCACCCCGTTGACCATGCTTAGTTTGAATGACCTGATTCAACGCAGTACCAAGCCGATCCCCGGCAGTACTGAAGCTCGATTCACGTGTAACCGAGTTCCCGTACGTATACACGGCAACTTCGTCGTATTCACTGAACGCGCCTTGAAGCGCCTGGAGTCCGTCCTGAACTCTGCGCAACGCCGTGTCTGACATGCTGACGTCGATCAGCACGGCGGCCGAAAGCGCCAGCGGATCGCTTGTGAAGAAGGTTAGCTTCTGCCGCGCACCGTTCTCGTACACTGTGAAATCCTTAGGAAGAAGCCCTGGCACCATTCTGCCGGAGCTGTCCTTAACGGTGACCGGAAGCTCGATAAAATTGACGGTCACACCAAGTTTGTAAAGGCGCTCGGTATCAGGGCTGGCCGGGTTTGGGACTGGCCGGCTAGTAGTGGCTGGCCGATCATGCGCCCCCGCGGCAGAGTTCGCGGAGGCCGGCTGAGCCGTCTCATCTACTCGTGGCTGTGCTGCCGGCGCTGGCGCGGAATCGTGAGAACTCGATTCCGTAGGGGCCGCAGGCTCTGCGGGAGCAACGGTTTTTTGTGGCTGAGGAGCATCGGGAAGGTTCTGTTGTGACGACTGCCCCGACAGAGAAGCAGTCGAGCTCAAGGCCAGGAACAGCATCCAGAGCAGCCTGGAAAGGCGACCTACTTGCATCCGACTATCCTCCGATCGAACCAACTTCAACAGCCAATGCGTCCCACGCAGCGGCTTACGCGTATGAAGCTATAGAATTGTGCTTAAGCTTAGCAAAAAGACAACTGTAGCCTTATGAAGTTTTCTAAATCTGCCTCAGGTGCGTGCTGCCATTGCTCGCGCTTCCTCCAGCTCTTCTTTCTTTTGATGACGCTGGGTATCCCTGCGTTCTCACAAACTCAGGATTTGCCGCCTCCTAAGAACCCCGACACCGGCCCGCAAACCAACAGTGACGACGCCGGGCCCTCGATGCGCGACCGCACAAAGCAGTCGGCCGAGAATACCGATAATCCCATGGAGACCCTGAAGGTCAACGTTGATGTGGTGAACCTGCTGTTCAACGTAAAAGACAAAAAGGGTCAACTGCTTCCAAATCTCAATAAGGACCAGTTTGAGGTAGCCGAAGACGGCAAACCACAGGCCATTAAGTATTTCAAAGCGGAATCGAACCTGCCGCTGACCATTGGTATCTTGCTGGATACTTCGTTCAGTCAGGATCGAGTGCTACCCATCGAAAAGGAGGTTGGCGCGCAGTTCCTGGAACGAATGCTGCGCAAGGAAGATGAAGCTTTCCTCATCAGCTTCGATGTTAACGTCGATCTGCTGCAGGACTTCACCAACTCCGGGCGGGACGTCCGAAAAGGCATGGACGCCGCGAAGATTAACGGCGGCGGCAATCTGGGCGGAGCGCCAGGAATCGGCCAGGGTCCGATCGCGCTGAATCCAAAGGGAACATTGTTGTACGACGCTGTTTACCTTGCGGCGCACGACAAGCTGCGCAGCGAAGTCGGACGCAAAGCTCTTATCCTGCTCACCGACGGCGAAGACCAGGGCAGCCAGAACAAACTGCAAGACGCGCTGGAAGCGGCCCAGAAGGCCGATGCTATCGTCTACGTTCTCCTCATCAGCGATCGCGGAGTCGCCATGGGCACCGGCCCGGGCTACATGAAAAAACTCTCGGAGGAAACCGGCGGACGGGTAATCAACGTGGGCAACAATCAACAAAAGCTGCAGAAGGCTTTTGACCAGGTCTCAGACGAATTGCGCAGCCAATACAGCATCGGCTACACGCCAACCAACGGCAAACACGACGGCTCATTCCGCAAAGTGGAGATCAAGACGAAGGACGGCTACAAAGTGCAATCGCGAAAGGGATACTACGCGGCGGTTGGATAGCACGGTGGTTGACCAGGCGGGGCAGTTGAGTAAGGCTTGTCGCCTTCGACTTTGGTCGTCATTCCGAACGAAGTGAGGAATCCCAGCCCACTCGATAAATTTGGGGTTGATCGGGATTCTCAGTTCCTTACGAGCGCGCTGACATTACCACCCTGCTGACGCATTAACGTGTGCGGGACCCGGGCCTCCGGCCCTGGATCTTTCTTGACCCGGAACTTCCCTGAGTGCACACCTTCGGAATGACACAAAACGGAAAAAACGCGGCTATTTGCCGCTCACCGCTGCCACCGTCTCTGCCCGGGGTGCAAAGTAGCCTTTGCGGCTGCGGACTTTGTACTTCTTGTTCACCGATTCAATATCGATGCTGCGGTACTTACCATCCGTAAGAAAATCTGCCGGCTTGTACGAGATTGCGTACTGGCTGCGCAGCTCTTCCTGAATCTGTGAGAACGCATCGGAAACCTCTTCAATCTTGAACGGGAAAAATGCGCGTCCGCCGGTGGCATCCGCCATGGCCTCGAGGATCTTGTCTCCGCGACTCTTTGTGCCGCTCACGTTCGTGCTGATTGCGTAAATAATCACCTCAGCGCGTTGCGCTTCTTCGATCGCGTCATCCCGAGTTACCCGGCTCTGGTTGTCTTCGCCGTCAGACAGCAAAATGATCGCCCGCCGCAGGCCGCCTTGAGCGCTCTGTGTCTTCTGCAGTTTGTCGCGACAGGCTCCGTACACGGCGTCATACATTGCAGTGCCACCGCCCGGCCGAAGCATGCGGACACCATTCGCCAGCTTCTCGGAATTACCGGAGAAGTCTTGCGTGATCTCCGGCGTGGTATCGAACCCCAACACAAATGCCTGATCTCGATCCTGGTGAATGATCTGATTCAGAAACTCGATGGCTGCCTGCTGCTCGAAGCGGAAGCGGTCGCGAATCGAGTTGCTGGAGTCCACCAGCAATCCGACGCGCAAAGGCAAATTCGTTTCCGACGAAAAGTTGCGAACGGTCGCCGGGGGCATCCGGTTGTCGAGCACTTTGAAATCTTCGGCCTTCAGATCCTTCACGTAATGGTTGTGCTTATCGGTAACGGTAAAGACGACGTTGACTTCGTTTACGTTGGACCGTATCACCGTAGCCGGAGTCTGATCCGTTGGCTCTGTCGCTGCGGACGGAGCTGCAGATGAACCCGCCTGACCGTTGCCCTGGGAAGTTGCTTCAGTACTGCTTACTGGCTTCGGAATCGGCTTTGGATCCAGCGTTTCGAGTACCGGCGCCGACAGCTTGGAATCGCGCTTCTTCAGCTCTGGCGGCTTTTGCTCTGACACTGGCGGTGCAGGCGGCGCCTGCTGCTCCAAGGTTGCGGATGGGGCAGAGGGCAAGCTGCTGCTCGAGTCCTGTGCCGAAGAAGAAATGGCGAATATCGCCACGAGCCCGACCCACATTAAAGGAGAAATTCGCATGGATACTTAATTATATTCTGCTTCACTGGGAAGCTTCACGTTACTACCGAGCAAGTCCTCTGCCATGTTGCGTACTTGACGTGCCATTCGCTAGCTTCCGGCAAAGCTCAACTGTTTGAGGAAGTTCTGTAGCTCCGCCGGGAGCGGCCGCTCAAAGCGCATGTACTCGTGAGTAGCAGGATGAACAAACTCCAGTGCGGCAGCATGAAGAAAATTCCGACCTAACGAGAGGTCTTCTTGCTCAGCGCCTGCTGCCTCGCGAGCCACAACCGAAGTTCTAGCACGCAACACCCGTGGCGCTCCATAGAGCGCATCCCCTACAACCGGGTGCTTGATGGAAGAAAGATGCACGCGTATTTGATGGGTGCGGCCAGTTTCGATGCTCACATCCAGCAAAGCGAATTTGCCAAAGCGTGACTCCAGCTTGCGCGTGACTTGAAAGTGGGACACTGCCGTTCGTCCTCCAGCTCGGCGCGTCGTCATGCGGGTTGGACGAAGGCGATCGCGGCTGATTTCCGACGAGATGCTTCCCTTCTCCGGCGGCCATCCCATTACCAGGGCGACATACTTCTTCTTGACCTGACGCGAAGCAAACTGCGCCGCCAGCTTGCGATGAGCCTCGTCGCTCTTAGCCACGACGATCAATCCGCTCGTATCTTTATCCAGACGATGCACGATTCCCGGCCGCGTCTCGCCGCCCATGGCACTGAGCTGCTGAAAGCGAAATAGCAGCGCGTTCACCAGTGTTCCCCGATTTCGCTCCTGGTCTCCAGCCCCAGCGTGAACCGTCATTCCCGCAGGTTTGTTTACCACGGCCAGGTATTCGTCTTCGTACACGACATCCAGCGCGATATCCTCCGGCTCAGCCTTGAGCAGCGGCCGTGTGGCCTCTCCCATAATCTCGACGACTTCTCCGCCTCGCAGCTTCAGCGCAGGCCGTGCAGCCGCACCATTCACCCGCACTTTGTCCTGGGAAATGAGCTCCTGCACCCGAACCCGGCTTACGCTCTCAAGTGCGGAAGTCAGGAAGTGATCAAGACGTCGGCCGGCGTCATCCGGCGTTGCGCGAAAAGTGCGCAGGGAGGCCGAAGGTGACCTAGGAGGCGTGTCCATCAGTGGGGATCATCGTGGGTCACCTTACACTAAGTTAGTAATCAAGCTGTCGTCGCGAGCTGGCTTCGAGCCCTGGCCTGCGGCCGCGGACAGAGAATCCACATCACTCCTCCACCAACTACCAGCAGCAAAGCAATGAACTGCGTGGCGCTCATGATCCCGCCAAACATCGACCCACGATCGGGATCGGCACGCAAAAATTCGAGGAAGTACCGCGCGATGCCATATAGGAAGAGATAAGCCGCGGAAATCTGTCCTTCGAAGCTGCGGTGCCGAAAGATCCACAGCAGGAGAAAAAAGATCAGGAACTCGGCCAGGAATTCATAGATTTGAGTCGGGTGAAGGCGTATGCCAAGAGGCGTTCCCGCCCAACTCGCCAGAGGATTGGTGAACGTCACGCCCCAAGGGAGAGTCGTAGGCTTACCGAAGCAGCAGCCTGCAGCAAAGCATCCGAGACGGCCAATCGCATGTCCGACCGCGATGCCAGGAGCGAACGAGTCCGCCGTCTTCAGCTTCGGCAGATGATGCCGCACGGCGTACCAGTAACAAACTCCGATGGAGAGTAGCAATCCTCCGGAAAAAACGCCGCCTGATTGCAGCGTATCCAGGCTGAACAGGTTCAGCGGCTGCCCAGGATGCTCTTGCCATGTAGTGAACAGATACAGCAGCTTCGATCCCACAATGCCGGCAAGGATCGCCACCAGCCCCATGTTCCACATGGTGTCCACATCAATACCCTGCCTGCGCGCAAGATGCACCGTAACCAGCAGACCAATGATGAGCCCAGAGGCGACCAGCAGGCCGTAGGTAGGAAGAAAGAAATGTCCAATTTGGAAAAGACGGGGATACACGGGGAAACTGCCAGCTCCTGGTTAGTAGCTTAAACCATGGGGCGAATGCAGCATGCTGTGTTTCTACCGGCGATGAGAACTGTGCCTGGGATTTCGCAAGAGAAATATCCGAGAAGGCTGGCAGCCAGCAGCTAGGAGCTAGTGGCTAAGGTAAAAGCCAACCCGCGTGGCCGTACCGAGGCGGGCCGTTCATGAACCCGTCGCTAGACGGTGGGAACTCTCCGCGGTTCTTTAGGCATTTCCGTACTGGCGGAACCTCGCACACCGAACCGATTTTTCGAGTCGAGCCCCCTGTTCATTGAATGTTGGTTCAATAAACGGTGACCGCCAGTACCTGCTTTGCAGGCTGGCTTTCATGTCGAATGCTAGCCAAAGCCGCCGGAGATGGCAAGCGACGAGGTAATCCGGAGGTATCGGCCCATTGGGTCATCGAGCCAAGTGACAACCCAAAAGGAAAGTCAAAACCTGACGCGGATTTCGCGGATGTGACGCGGATAACGCTGAGAAGCGAAGAGTGCTCAAGAAGGGAGCAAGCTAAACTGACTGGTCTACGGTTTCCGCGTGATCTGCGTCCCATCCGCGAAATCCGCGTCAGATTCTGTCTTTGCTTCTGCTTTTGCTTTTCACTTCACCTGATCACCCGATCGCACGATCACCGATTTTTCTCTCCCCAATGATCTCGTCCAGCATGCCCGAGAGTGAGCTGGCGCGCTCTTCGTAGACGCTGGCGATATTGTCATACTTCTTTTTCAGCAGGTGATATTCGTCGGCGATGTTCAAGGCGGCAAGGACGGCTACGCGCAAGGAGTCCGCTGTCGAGGTCTTTTCAGCAACCGCCCGCATCTTCAGATCGACGTATTCCGCGAGCTTGACGATGTAGTCAGCGTCGGTGCCTCGCAGGTTGTAGTCCTGATCGTAGATCTCTACTCGGATGCTTCCGGCTGCAGGTTTTTGTACAGCTTGCGCGTGCGCCATGTCTAGGAGGCCTCCGCGCTGAGCGTGTCGATCTGCTTCAGCATCTTCTCTACTCTGCCGCGCACCTCTTCGCGCTCGCGGCGCAAGCTGACGATTTGCTGACGCATGGTGTCCGCTTCCTCCTCGCGGTCTTCGAGTTGCTCGCGCAGGCGGCTCACATCGCGCTCAGCGATGGCCTTGGCCTCGCGTGCGGTCTTAAGCAGTTCGATAGTCTTGTAAACCTTCTCTTCAAGTGCCTGGAATTCGTCAGAAGATAGGTCGGAACCGAGTTCGGGGAGCGCCCTGGCAGACATGAATACACAACCTCAACGAAGAATTTAATTGGCGCGCATGCGCAAGTATATTCCAAACGATTCCATGAAGATGCCTGTGAATTCTGTTGATAAACAGGAAGAAATGAGGATCGGGTGATCGGGTGAGTGAAAACAAAAACCGAAAGGCAAAACCTGACGCGGATTTCGCGGATGTGACGCGGATAACGCCGAAGGAGTGGAGAGTGGCTCGAAAAGATAACAGCTTAAGTTGATGTTTCTCCGACTCATCTGTTTGATCCGCGTCTCATCCGCGAAATCCGCGTCAGGTTTTGTCTTTGCTTTTGCTTTTCACTTCACCCGATCACCCGATGGCCCGATCACCTGATACCTTCGGCTGGCAAGTGGCTGAGGCAACAAGACGCCCTGCTACAATGAATTTCACCAGTTCAGTCGCCATGAAGTGTCCCTTCTGCGGTTTTATCAATGACAAAGTAGTGGATTCTCGCGAGAGCAAGGAAGGCGAGTTAATCCGTCGCCGGCGCGAGTGTATGAAGTGCGAGAAGCGCTTCACCACCTACGAACGCATTGACGAGATTCCGTACATGGTAGTGAAGAAAGATGGACGCCGCGAGAAGTTCGAGCGTCAGAAGATCCTTTCCGGGCTGCTAAGGGCTTGTGAAAAACGGCCGATCTCCATGGGCAGGCTGGAGCAGATCGTCAATGAAGTCGAGACTTTCGTGATCGACTCTCCTGACCGCGAGCGCACCACCTCTGAAATCGGCGAACTGATCATGGATCATCTCAAGCAGCAGGACACAGTTGCGTACATCCGCTTCGCCTCCGTGTATCGCGACTTCAAGGATGTGCGCGAGTTTGGCGCCGAACTCGAGCACCTGATGAGCAAAGAGGCGAAGACTGCCAAGGCGAAGCCTAGTTCTAAACATCAATAGGCCATTGAGCAATCCAGAGACCAGAAAATACGAATGGTTCATAAAGTTACTCTGATCCCCGGCGATGGCATCGGCCCTGAGGTGGTGAACGCCACTGTCCGCGTGCTCGAAGCCACGGGCCTGAAGTTCGAGTGGGAACCGCAACTCGCCGGCGCCGAAGCTTACGCCAAAACCAAACAGTACATTCCCAAAGAGCTCTACGAGTCGGTCGAGCGGACGCGCCTCGCCCTCAAGGGTCCGGTGACTACGCCGATCGCGGGCGGGTTTGCCAGCATCAACGTGACGTTGCGCAAAAAATTCGAGCTGTTTGCGAATTTCCGTCCAATCAAGAACCTGCCCAACATCAAGACTCATTACCCGGGCGTCGATCTCGTCATTGTGCGGGAGAACACCGAGGGAGAGTACTCGGGCATCGAGCATGAAGTGGTGCCCGGAGTTGTCGAGAGCCTCAAGATCATCACGGAGAAGGCTTCTACGCGCATTGCGCGTTTTGCTTTTGCCTATGCGCGTCGCGACGGTCGAAAGAAAGTGCATGCCATCCACAAAGCCAACATCATGAAGTTGACTGATGGCCTATTCCTGCGCTGTTGCCGCGACACCGCCGAAATCTATCCCGATATTCCCTATTTCGAACACATCGTCGACAACACCTGCATGCAGCTGGTGACGAATCCCTATCAGTACGATGTGATGGTCATGGAGAACCTTTACGGCGACATCATCTCCGACTTGTGCGCCGGATTCGTGGGTGGGCTGGGCTTGGTCCCCGGTGCCAATTTGGGACACGAGTGCGCCATCTTCGAGGCTGTCCACGGATCGGCTCCCGACATTGCGGGAAAAGATTTGGCCAATCCCACCGCCGTGATGCAATCGGCAGTGTTGATGCTTCGGCATGTCGGCGAGAGCGAAGCCGCCGACCGCATGCATTCCGCCCTGGAACACGTGTTTAGCGAAGGCAAGAAGACCACTCGCGATATCGGCGGAAAGGCCGGCACCAGCGAGTTTGCGGATGCGGTGATCGCCGCCCTGGAGACCAGCAAAGAACCGGCGGCGGCCAGCCGCTAACTACCCGAGAGTTGCCAGACAGGTCTTGTGGCACAGCCGCCCTCGGCTGTGTGACTTTCCTCCCGCAGGCGAGGGCGCCCGTGCTACAAAACCCAAAAAGAACTCAGTTCTTGATCTTTGCCTTTGTTTCGCCTATACTACACGCGTGAATTATGCCATTACAGCCCGCTCTGAATTGGATTTTCGGGCCTGCAAAGACGCTGTAGGCTCGTTCTTCTTAAACGCCTCGGCGGTTGTTTACCATTCCACAACGGGTATCCCGAACCAATCCCGACAGAATCCCGGGATCAATCCCGAGGTAATCCCGAACAGGGAGCATTAGAAATCGGGATCAAGTCGGGATCTCGACCGGTAAGTCCTTTAGATTTCGGGATCCAAAAAAAATGTTTCTACGTGTCGTTCGTGGAAATCCGGATTGTTGACTCGATAGCTAATCAGACAGTTAGGCACACACAACTTGATCCGTCTGCGCAGCGCACAACTTGAGTGTCCGGTCGAAGTTGGCTTTGAGCCTATATTCTGGCAATCTCAGAAAAATGAATCGTTCAATCGCTCTCATCTGTTCTGCTCTACTGCTCACGGCATGCAATCAAAATACTCGGACCATGCCGCCTCAGAAAACTGAGACCCAACCTTCACCCCAGACGAAGTTCACAGTCGTCGACTCTGCAACCGCAGCCACGATCCAAGGCACCATTCACTTGGCCGGCTCAGCCCCTGCTGCCATGCAAATCGACATGGGAATGGACCCAGGCTGCACCATTTCTAGCAAAGACCCAAATTTCAGCCAGCAATATGTCGTGGGCAAGAGCGGCGGATTAGCGAATGTCTACGTCTATGTGAAAGCTGGCCTGGAGGGAAATGCTTTTGCCGTGCCCGCGACACCGGTAATCCTCGACCAGAAGGGATGCCGTTACGAACCGCATGTGCTCGCGTTGATGGCTGGCCAGACGCTTAGGGTTCTAAACAGCGATCCCACCACGCACAACGTCCACGGACAGCCAAACGCCGCCAGCAATCCGCAGTGGAATATGTCGCAGATGCCCAAAGGCGCTCCCATCGAGAAGAGCTTTCATGACCCTGAAGTGATGATGCCGCTCAAATGTAATCAACATCCATGGATGAAGGCCTACGTAAACGTCGCCGCCAACCCGTTCTACGCCATCAGCGACGCCAATGGGAGATTCGAGATGAAGGGACTGCCCCCAGGCGACTACACCATCGCCGCCGTTCACGAAGCACTCGGCGAACAGACGCAGAAAATCACCGTCGGCGCGAAGGAGAACAAGGCGGCGGATTTCACCTTCGCCACACAATAGCGGGCAGCCATGCCGGCTGTGAAGACGGGTTCAAGCTGAGTGCTGAATGCTGACCGCTGACTGCTTTGTTAGAATACCCAGTTCTGCCGGCAACAAAGAGAAAGAAGGCGCACTGCGCGTGAAGTCTGAAGTTTCATCGGCCGCCCCCAGCAGCTTCCATCTTGGTCTTCATCGATTTGCAGTCGTCCTTTCATGCTGCATCTTTCTCCTGATCATTGCCGGTGCGCTCGTAACCAGCGAGGACGCCGGGTTGTCGGTTCCCGATTGGCCGACCTCCTTCGGGTCGATTTATAAGATTCCACCGATGGTTGGCGGTGTCAGGTTCGAACACACGCATCGCATGATCGCCGAAGGCGTCGGACTGCTGACCATCCTCTTCTGCATCGCTGCATTTCGGATCGACAAACGCAAGTGGCTCCGCAACTTGAGTCTGGCTGCAATTGGAACTGTCGTCGCTCAAGGCATTCTGGGTGGTCTTACCGTACTAATGTTCTTGCCCTGGTACATTTCGAGCGCTCACGCAGCATTGGGACAGACGTTCTTCTCCATCGCGGTTCTGCTGGCACTCTATACCGGAACCGATTGGACGGAATCGACTCCGGAGAAGTTCGCGGATGAAGGCACCCCCAGCACGTGGACTCTGAGCCTGCTCTCGATTTTCGCTGTCTATCTCCAACTTTTCTTTGGAGCGGCATTCCGGCATTCGGGAATGAGCATCCTTCCCCATCTGGTGAATGCCGTTCTGGTATCGGGAATTTTGACGTGGACCGCCGTCCGAGTGCTCATCCGTCATGGGCGAGTGGCCTCTCTGCGCAGACCCGCGGCAATCATGATTGGCTTGCTTCTGGTTCAACTCGGATTCGGATTCGCGGCGTATCTCACGCGCGTGGTTTGGGGCAAGAACGCGGCGCAGCCGCTGCCCAGCATGGTGAGCACCACGGTGGTGCACGTCGCCATTGGCGCGCTGCTGCTGGCAACCAGCTTCGTGCTCGAAGAGCAACTCAGGCGGCATGTCCTGAAAGAACCGTCCCCTGTGGCGGAGCCCGTCCGGGCGCGAAAGGCGATTAACGCATGAGCGCCGCCATCCACACGATTCCCAATCCGGAACCAGTTAGTCCTCTGCCACTTTCGTCGGCGAAGAGATATTCCCGATTAGGCGACTACGCCATCCTGCTGAAGATGCGCGTGACCTCTCTTGTGGTCATGACAGCTTGGGCAGGCTACTACCTCGGCGCACGCCGCGCGCTTGTGCCGACATTTTCGTGGAAATTGGTCTGCGCTCTGCTCGGCATCGGACTTGTCTCGGGCGGAGCGGCAGCGTTGAATCAAGTCATCGAACGCGAAGCGGATGGCAAGATGCTGCGTACGCAATGGCGTCCCATTCCGGGAAAGCGGATGAGTGTCGTCGAAGCGGCGGCCATCGGCATCGTCTGCATCCTGGGCGGAGCTGCCTACCTCGCGTTCACGACGAACGTTCTCACCGGTGTCTTGAGTGTGCTCACCGCCTCGGCTTACCTGGGCGCGTACACGCCGCTGAAAAAGCATTCGCCTCTATGCACCACCATCGGCGCACTGCCGGGAGCTATGCCGCCGCTGCTCGGCTGGACCGCCGCCCGCGGTCACATTGAATGGGAGGCACTCGTCCTCTTCGCCATCCTATTTCTGTGGCAATTTCCCCACTTTCACGCTATCGCCTGGATGTATCGAGAGGACTACCGCCGCGCCGGCATCCGCATGCTCCCGGTGGTCGAAGAGGATGGACGCTCGACCGTGCGCGAGGTCCTTGCTTATTCGTTGATGCTGGTCCCTGTGAGCCTCTTCCCCGGGTACCTGCACATGGTAGACAACACCTACATCGTGGGCGCGCTGATCTTTACCCTGGGGTTCCTCGCCTACTCTATTCGCTTCGCACGGGTCCTTTCGGGCATCTCCGCGGCTGAGTCGCGCAAGCTGGCTCGTGGGTTGTTGCGCGCGAGCGTGATCTACCTTCCGGCTCTGTTCGCGTTGATGATGATCAATGCGCGGTTCACTCCCGTTCAATGAACAGCCACTCCAACTCCGCTGTGCTAATTCCCATTCCAGAACACGAAGCGAATGCGGCTGCGAATTCCGCTATTCGAGTGGAGTCGCTGGGACATCGTTATGGTGATCGTGTCGCGCTGGATCACATCTCATTTGAGGTTCGCCCCGCGGAGATCTTTGGTTTGCTCGGCCCGAACGGCAGCGGCAAGACAACGCTCTTCCGCATCCTCAGCACGCTGATGGTTCCCACCAGCGGACAAGCGCGCATCGCCGGCTTTGATCCTGTGAGTCAACCGAACGACGTCCGGCGCAGAATCGGGGTGGTTGCCCAGGCACAAAGCGTGGACGTAAAGCTCACAGCCGCCGAGAACCTGATGCACCAGGGTCATCTCTACGGGTTGAGCGGAGCTCGGCTGAAACAGCGCATCACCGAAATGCTGCAGCGTGTGGGACTGTCGGACCGAGCGAATGATCTGGTTGAAACCTTCTCCGGCGGAATGCAGCGCCGCGTTGAGCTGGCAAAGGGACTTATGCATCAGCCATCGGTTCTCCTGCTTGACGAGCCCACAACCGGACTCGATCCCGGCGCGCGCCGCGATCTCTGGCTGTACCTTGATACCCTGCGCGAGCAAGAAGGCGTGACGGTGTTGGTCACAACGCATTTGATGGAAGAAGCGGAGCGTTGCGGACGGCTGGCTATTTTGAGCCATGGAAAGCTGGTCGGATTGGGAACTCCTGCCGAGCTGAAGTCGGAGATAGGCGGCGACGTGATTCAGTTTGAATCCGAGCATGCGGAGTCTCTGGCAGCGCGAATTCGCGAACGATTCGGCGTTAACCCGACAGTGGAGGACAACATCGTCCGCCTGGAGCGAACACAGGGCCACCGCTTCGCAGCTGACGTGATGGAAGCCTTTCCCGGAGAGATTCGTTCGATCAACGTAAGTCGGCCTACACTCGAAGACGTCTTCATCAATCGCACAGGACATCGCTTCTGGACCGAATCTGAGGCGGCACAACCACCAAATCAGCACCGTCCGCGGTAGGGCATCTGTAAAGTCAGCATCGTCATGGCAGGGACCACAACATTTCCGGCAATCGCATCGATACAGCAAGCCAACCCGCTGTTGCCGATCGTGTCGCTTTGGCGGCGCGAGATCGTGCGTTTCTACCGGCAGAAGGGCCGAGTGCTCGGTGTGATTCTCTCTCCCTTGCTCTTCTGGCTCGTTATCGGCTCAGGGTTCGGCAGCTCTTATCATTCAGGCGCGAGCGACCAGCGTTATCTGCAGTACTTCTTTCCCGGCGCGCTGTTGATGATCGTCCTGTTCACCTCGATTTTCACCATGATGTCCGTCATTGAGGACCGCGATCGCGGCTTCCTCTCCTCTGTTCTCGTCGCTCCAGTGCATCGTTCAGTCATCGTGATGGGCAAGGTTCTGGGCGGCACGACTCTTGCTGCAGTTCAAGGATTGATCTTCCTCGTCTTTGCACCGGCTGTCGGTGTGCATTTTGGAGTTGGAAGTCTTCTGATCGTCGTGATCTCGGTTTTTCTGACGGCGTTCTCTTTGACTGCGCTGGGCTTTACCTTGGCATGGCGCATGGAATCGGCCCAGGCCTTTCATGCCATCGTCAATCTGTTCCTGATCCCTCTATGGCTGCTCTCCGGCGCGCTCTTCCCGGTGAGCGGCGCTTCAGGGTGGATGAAATGGGTCATGCGCATGAACCCGCTGACCTATGGCCTCGACGCGCTGCGGACCGCGCTCTTCCCGGCCACTGCGCCGATGAACCAGTTTTCGATAGCTACCTCATTAGCCATTTTGGCGGTGTTCACCGCGGCCATCTTTGCTGCGGCGTTTCTTACGGTAAATCACAGAACCACTCAGACCGCCTAGCCTGAGACACTGTGGCCAAGGCGCCTTAGGCAACTACAACTTTGCAGATCGACTACCGTATCTTCCCTCCCATTGACGCCACCCTCAACGGCGTCACCGCTGTGCTGCTCGCGGTTGGTCACCACTTCGTCAAACGCGGGCAAGTCGCCAAGCACCGGGCGACCATGATCACGGCTTTCATCACCTCATCCGTGTTTCTTTGCTGCTACCTGTACTACCACGCTCATGTTGGCTCGGTACACTTTCGCGGACGAGGATGGTCGCGTCCGGTCTACTTCTCCATCCTGATCTCGCACACCATCCTGGCCGCCGCGATCGTGCCGCTAGTGCTAATCACTCTGACCCTTGGTCTCAGGAACCGCTTTGAGCGTCACCGAACCATCGCGCGCTGGACCTATCCACTCTGGATGTACGTCTCCCTGACCGGAGTGATTGTTTACCTAATGCTGTACAAGCTGTTCACATAGTTCCGCTTACCGGAATAGTCCTCGTCTTTTCTGATCCCAAAGAGCTAAGCGAATCACCTAGGAGAGCCTAGGGATTTTTCCCACCTCACCTACAGCCCCTCGCCGATATAGGCAGAGTAGATGCAAACCTACTGTCGTTTCAGTGAGTTGCATTTCTCAAAGCAAGGGGTTCAAGTTGCATTCAGTATCTAAGGTATCGATCAAGTTGGGCGCGGTATTCGTAGCTATCGCTTCTGTCGTGGGTTGCGGATCGGGAGCGGCAAAACCGTTCTCGGCAGGTTCGGCGGTTACCACTACCAGCGCTACTTCGGCCTCGAACACAGGTACCAATTCCGGCGGACAGTCGAGTTCCAATAGCAATCCCGGGAACTCCAACCCAGCACCAGCTCCGGCACCAGCTCCGTCCAACCCCACGCCAACCGCCGCCATTGTGATCGGCGGCATTCAGAACCAACCTGGCTGGCAGAGTTGCGGCGGATGCGGCAACGTGGGAGGTACGGGACAAGGTCCTGACTACCACATGACACAGGGCGTCAGCGATCCAAGCCTAAGCGGACACGCCGCAGACTTCTACGTAAACGGCGGCCCAGCCTACACGGGCGGCTACTACTTCGTTGAACAACCGACGATTCAGAACCCGGTGTCATACCTGCGCTATGAGTTCGATCTGTATATTCCCGCGCAGTTCGTGAATGCTCCGCAGGCGATTGAGTTCGAGTGTCAGCAGACCACCAACGGCAACACCTACAACTTCGCATGGCAGGCGGATTACGCGAGCAACACCTGGCGAGTGTTCAACTACACCACCAAGCAATGGGAAGGAACCGACATTCCCCTGCAACGCTTTGCACCGAATACCTGGCATCACATCTCGTCGGTCTTCCACGCCGCCGGCACCCAGGCGATTCACGATTCATTAACCGTTGACGGGCAAACGACGAACGTAAACATCTCGCATGAAGCGACGCAGACAGGAACCAGGCTCGAATTCACTACTGGTTTCCAGGTGGATTTGAACGCCAGCAGTACGCCCTACCACGTTTACGTAGACAACCTGCAAGTGAGTGCGAACGATTAAGCCTCAATGCCTGGTAGAGGTGCAGCATTGCTCCGTTTCTGCTGATAATCGCGCCCGCATGATATATTGAGCGGACTCAAAATCCCACCGGAGCAGCAGCCATGCCCAAGAGCGTTAACAAAGTCATCCTGGTCGGCAATCTCGGCAAGGATCCCGAGATTAAGTACACGCCCAGCGGAGTAGCCCAAGCAAAGTTCAGTCTCGCTACCAACGAAAGCTACAAGGACAAAAGTGGCCAGTGGCAGGAGCGCACGGAGTGGCACAACATCGTCGCGTGGCAACGGATGGCCGAGATCATCGGTGAGTACGTAAAAAAGGGCTCCAAGATCTACATCGAGGGACGCCTCCAAACCAGCTCATGGGACGATAAAGAAACCGGACAAAAGAAGTACAAGACGGAAATCATCGCCAACGAACTTGTCCTGCTCGGGGGACGCGGAGAAGGCGCTGAGGTTGAGGGTGGTGGTAAAGGATATTCGCGAGGCGCCTCAGCCGGGAACGCTAATCCAGGCGGGAACTTCGACCAAAGCCACGGGCATCAGGAAGATCCGGCGCACGCTACGACCATTCAGGACGAAGATATTCCCTTCTAAAGAGCCAACGCCAAGGTCACGACAGTCAGAAGAAAAGGTCACGGAGATCCTCCGTGACCTTCGCTTTGCCGTCGTGACCTCCGTGCTCGCGTTTCGGCAGCTCTCATCCAACGTAAACTGCTGGATTCTCATCCAATGATTTGAGCTTCTGCTCTTCTTCGTACTTCTCATGCAACAATTCGCAAGACGTATTCAGTCGTATGGTTCTTTCTGCTGTACTGTTGCGCTTCTCCTGCTCGCGGGCTGTGCCGGAGCGAAACGTACTGACATCGCCCAGACGCTGCGCTCAGAGATTTCCGCGCCTGAGGGCAGCCCGCAGATTATCGCTGCTTACCAGCCGTGGTTCGGACGCTCCGGACATATCAACGTCGGGTACAACTCCCAGGATACGAACGTGCTTACGCAACAGGTTGAACATGCCAAGGACCTGAACATCAGGGCCTTCGTCGTGAATTGGTATGGTCCATCTCACGACTTCGAAGACCACAGCTATGCCACGTTGCAGCGCGTCTCGTCAGAACACGATTTCAAGACCGCGATCATGTACGACGAGAGCGTGGACGATCCCAGCCGATCCACTGAGCAGGCCATTTCCGACCTGCAGTATGCGTATGACCGTTATATTGGGCCGCACGCTTCGACGCCGCGCGGCGCCTATCTCACGTACGATGGCCGGCCGATGATCTTCATCTTTCCTAAATCGGGAGATACCGATTGGAAGCGGGTGAAGCAGTCCGTGAGTGGATGGGAGCAGCCCCCACTACTCATTTACGAAGACGACGACGCCAAGAACTGGGGCGCCTTCGACGGCTACTACGCCTGGGTCTCACCGGGCAAGAAAGGCTGGGCGCACGACGGCAGCAACTGGGGTCGCAATTACCTCGAGAACTTCTACCAACGCCTGTCTGGTGAACCAGACAAGGTTGCTGTTGGCGCGGCCTGGCCCGGTTTTGACGACTCCAAAGCCGAATGGGGCTCGGGCCGCAAAATGGACGCGCGCTGCGGCAAGACCCTCGAGGATTCCCTCAACCTTCATCGCCGCTACTTCCCTGCGAACCATCCTCTGCCTTTCCTGATGATCGTCACCTGGAACGACTATGAAGAAGGCACGGCCATAGAACGCGGAATCACGAACTGCGGTGCTAAAGCGGCCGCCGGCAACTTGCGAACGGGAGAGTGACAGGTCGGCAATCACAGAGGATCGCCGTTTTTATCCTCTGCGGTTTGGTCGTTCGTTTTCTCTGTCACCATTTCTGGGGCACATATAATGTGCCCCATGCTCGACGAACTCGATTTTCGACGAAAAGCAGATGCTGCGATTGAAAACCTGAAGAAGAGCCTCATCCTTGCCGAGGATCAGGCTGCCATCGAAATCGAAGAGCAGAATGGTGTTCTGGTCGTCATATTTGACGAACCGCGTGCGAAGTTTGTGATCACACCCAATGCGCCCGTCCGGCAAATCTGGATTTCAGCTCTCTCTACGAGTTTTAAACTCGATTGGTCGGAAACCCAAAACGCCTTTGTCCTCCCTAAGACGGGGGAATCTCTAAAGCCGCTAATCGAACGCCTGGTGAACGAGCAGCTTGGAGAGGAAGGAATCACACTTTCCTGATTCGGCACTGCACGTTCACGCAGCCAGTAATTCCATGAGGTCAGGCTTCCAATGCGCGGCATGCGGTGAGTGGAATGAGACCACTGTCGATCCCAGTATTGGATCCAGACAGAGCTATATCGAAGACTGCCAGGTCTGCTGCAAGCCTAACTTGCTGATGGTCGAGTGGTATCAGGATGCCGCCGAGTTCGTAACCTCCGCCCAATTGGAATGAGGGACTGGTGAAGTACTCGCTTCGTGGCTCTTCGACACCGGTTCCTCTCCCTTACATCAAGGAGCGCACTCGAAAGTTCGCGCAGGCAAGACGTTGAACGGCTCGAACTCTGTTCGCACATTTCGAAAGGACCGATTCAGGAAGGGGCGTACCGCATCCGTGAATTGGTAGACCAGGAATGTTCCGTCAGGCTGGAGCACTCGCCGGGTCTCGTCCAAAATGCTTTCCACCAGCTGCGATGGAAGACCGGTGAAGGGGATACCGGAAACCACGTAATCTGCCGCTTCAATATGCAGCCCGTCCAGAACGTTACGCACATGCGCCGCAGATCCAAGATGAACATGAACGCGCCGGTCTGCCGAGAACTTTTGCCGGAGATGACTGACAAATTCGGGGTTTGTGTCGATCGCTACCAGGACAGCGTCGCTGCGCATGTTCGTAAGCATGTCGGCGGTAACATTGCCGATTCCAGGACCGTACTCGACAATTACGCGGGCGCGCTTCCAATCGATCTGGCGCATCAGCCGCCGCGACAGGTAGCGGGAACTCGGAATGAGCGAACCAAGCATCTTGGGGTTCCTGAAAAACATCGTCCCAAACAGCAAGTACTCACCAAAGTTCATCGTGCACGCTCCAGTAGCGGGTCAGGTTTCTTAGTTTCTCAACCAACGCTTCTGGTTGTGTTTCGCAGAGTATTGTCCTGAGTCGAAATTGCGCGCGTTTCCCACGTCGCTCACTCAAGTACCCATGAGTTCTGCCAATGTGCGCCGCGTGGATGTAGGCGAAATTCCCTGCGAACTTGCAGCGATGCTCCTTTTCTTCGGTAAGGCTGCGCATTCCCAAATGACTTGCCTTGAGAACCGGGAATTCCCCTGTTCCACCAACATTTGCGAATTTTGGGCAGAAGGTCTAGAGAGCGACTGGAAAATTGACTGAAGATTGGTGGACCTGGTCGGGATCGAACCGACGACCTCTTCCATGCCATGGAAGCGCGCTCCCAGCTGCGCCACAGGCCCACTCCGAGGAAGCTGAAGGACAGTTCCTATTCTCGCTTGGCTGCCGCTATTCGGTCAATGCTCAGCGTTTTAGTAGGTCGCCCTTGCCGCCTGCTGCCGCAGCCGCGATGAGGTTCATTTCAGATGATGGTTTCCTATAAGATTGACAATGCTGTGGTGCTTTCGCTAGTAGCCACTGGCAAGCAGCTATATCGATGAAGGTCTTGCTCCACTCAATCCTCACGCTCGCAATCTTGTCTCCAGCTCTTGCCCATTTAGCTCTTGCACAAACGTCTTATCCGCCAGCTTCGCAACAGAATGCCGCTTCTGAGCCGTCTCTGGCTTCTACGCCGGCGAATTCCGGAGATTTAGGCATGCTGTTGTCGAGGATTGAGCAGGAAGCGAATGGCCTCAACGCGGATGTGGGCAAGCTGCGCATTGAGAAATGGAAAGCGGATTCTGCAAGCAAGTATCAAGCCACTGAGAACACGGCCTCCATTCAGCGCAGCATCACATCAGCCCTTCCTGCATTGATCGCAGCGGTGCGCAGCGCGCCTCAGAGTCTCGCGTCAAACTTTAAGCTTTATCGCACAATCAATGCTCTGTATGACGTGCTGGCTAGCCTCGGCGAATCCGCTGGGGCCTTCGGCAAGCGCGAGGAATACGAAACTATTGCCCCTCACATCGCTGCGCTGGACGAAAGCCGCCGGGCCTATGGGGACCTCCTGCAACAGCTGACCGCGACCGCAGACAATCGCATCGTTTCGGCGCAGCAGCAGGCTCAGGCGGCCGCGCAAGCGCCTCCGAAGAAGATCATTGTCGACGACAGCGAACCTACGCCCGCGCCGCCGCGCAAGAAGTCCAAGACTAAGAAACCTGCAAGTAGTTCATCGGCCGCGACTTCCTCGCCGAAGTGAAACTAAAGTAAGCTTGCAACCGTACCCCGAATACTGTTGTCTTAACATCAGAGTCGATGGTGTGTTCCCGCCGGCGTAAGCCTCAAAATATCGGGAACCTTCGAGAGTACATCGGGGTCTATCCGTTGAGAGGCTGTTAATCGCCATACACGGGGAGACCTGCTAATTTATGCATAACGCCGTGAGAAGCATGGCGGGAGTTACAACTTTGGCAAACCTCGCAAGCGCGATAACAGTACGGGCTGGAGAGGCATCGATCGTCGCCGAACTGAAGGCCGGTTCTGAGGACGCTTATGAGTGGCTGATCGCGCATTATCATCAGCCGGTGTATGGACTCGTTTATCGAATCCTGAACGATCCGGCAGATGCAGCCGACACTACCCAGGAAGTCTTCCTTAAGGTCTTCCGCGGCATTAAGCGATTCCACGGCGAAGCGAGTCTCAAGACCTGGATTTACCGCATCGCGTTACATGAAGCTTCCAATCAGCGCCGCTGGTGGTTCCGTCACAAACGCCGAGAGACCACGATGGAGTCGCCGATCGGTGAAGACGAGGGTCAGGGCTTTGCTCTGAAAGAGACGCTCGTTGATGAACACGAGTCCCCCTTCGACTGCGCTGCGCACGAAGAGATTCGCAGCAAGGTTGAGCAAGAGTTGGCGCAGGTGCAGGAGCCATATCGCACAACGGTGGTGCTCCGCGATATCGAAGGCCTCGCCTACGAAGAGATCGCTGAGATCTTACAAGTCTCTCTGGGGACGGTGAAGTCAAGACTTATGCGCGGGCGGTTCGCGCTCAAGAAGCGCCTGGAAAGTTATGCCGGCGAAGTGGGCCGCGATCTGGGACTCAAAGTTGCTGGCCCCAGCGGACGTGTGACATCAATGGAGGTTGGAAGCGACTAATGGACTGCAAACAAGCCAAGTCGATGTTTTCTACCTACCTGGACGGCGCTGTGAGCGGTCATGAGATGCGCGCGATCTCAATCCATCTGGACGGCTGTGGGGCTTGCCAATCGAGCTACCACTCTCTCCAGCGAACCCAAGCGTTGCTTTCGTCGATGCGAACGCCCAGAGCTCCAAAAGATCTTCAGCTCAGGCTGAAAATTGCTGTTCAGCAGGAGCGTTCACGCAGCGCGGCGCGGACCTTGCAGAGCCTTGGACTCCGACTGGAGCACGCGCTCAACAGCTTCATGTTGCCTGCCACGGCAGGATTGGTCACGGCAGTGATCATGTTCGGCATCCTCATCGGGTGTTTCGCGCGTCCCGAAATAGGAAATGACATTCCCACTTCGCTGTATACCCCTCCGCGTCTTTCGGCTGGGCCCTATGAGATCCAGGGTATTGATGGTCCAGTGCTGATCGAAGCCAGCGTCGATTCCGCCGGACGCGTGCAGGATTATCGCATCCTCTCCGGTCACGACTCCGACATGCTTCGCGTGAAGATCGACAACGCTTTGATCTTCACTACGTTTGAACCAGCTCGCGCCTTCGGCCAGCCATCCAGCGGGCACGTTGTGCTGGCTTTCTCAACCGTGAATGTGAAGGGATAAGAGAAATTCAGAACAGTGCCCCGGGCGCCCTCGCCGGCGTTTCCATTTGCTGCATGCATTTCGGACCGCACTAGCCACTCGCACCCACAACCCTTCTGATACCCTAGTGCGCTCATTCATTTACATTTGCATCGCGAGGCACAACGATGACGCGGACCCGCACGGACGCACGTATCTGTCTAGCTCTCCTTTTTCTAACGATCTCTGCTGTGGCGCAAACCACGCCCACTGCAGTAACTATCCTTCGCTGTGACAGGCTGCTCGACGTTCGCCAGGGCACTTATATCAATAACGCAGCAGTGCTGATTGAGAACGACAAGATTATCGATGTCGGGCAGGCGACAGGCATTCTAGCTCCCGCTGGCGCGCGCACTGTCGAAGCTTCAGGCACTTGTGTGCCTGGACTAATTGATGTCCACGATCATCTCACCGCGGATCCAGAAGAGGGAGGATTCGGATACTCCGAGCTGGGTATCTCTATTCCACGGGAAGCCATTTTTGGAGCGAAAAATGCCCGCAAGACATTGATGTCTGGCTTCACAACGGTCCGAAATGTGGGCGCCCGAGGATTCACCGACGTCGCACTGCGCGATGGCATCAACGCTGGCGACATTCCCGGACCGCGCATGCAGGTCTCCGGTCCGCCGCTCACTATCACCGGCGGACACGGGGATGACAACCTTCTTCCCTCGGAATTTCACCATTACGAGGAAGGCGTAGCTAATGGTCCTTGGGCCGCGCGTGAGAAGGTTCGTAACAACGTAAAGTATGGGGCGGATCTCATCAAAGTCTTGGCCTCTGGAGGCGTGCTCTCGAAGGGGGATGCTCCTGGCGCAGCGCAATTCACCTTCGAAGAGCTCAACGCGATCACTGAAGAGTCGCACAAGCTGGGACGCAAGGTCGCCGCACACGCGCACGGCACGCAATCCATCAAAGATTCCATCCTTGCCGGCATCGACACGATCGAGCATTGCAGTCTAATCGACGAGGAAGGCATTGCCCTCGCCAAACAACACCATACGTACCTGGATTTCGATATCTATAACGACGACTACATCCTTGCTGAAGGGGCGAAGCACGGAATGTTGCCGGAGTCTATCGCCAAGGAGCGCCAGGTCGGCCGTTTACAGCGCGAAAACTTCCGCAAAGCGTTCCAGGCGGGAGCTCTGATGGGATTCGCCACCGACGGAGGCGTCTATCCACACGGCGACAACTGGAAGCAGCTTCCCAAGATGGTCGAATGGGGCATGAAGCCAATCGACGCTATCCGTGCCGCCACACTCAACGGAGCCAACATCATGGGCTGGTCTGACCGTGTAGGCTCGGTCGAGAAGAATCACTACGCAGACGTGATTGCAGTGGATGGAGACCCGCTCGCCGATATCAGCGCCATGGGCCGGGTAAAACTAGTCATGAAGGGCGGAGAGGTGTATCGGAACGACTACGCTCGACCCTGATGAGGCATGCGCCAAGCTTCAGGCCGTGGCCGTACGTACGGAGCGCACTGCGATCGCAGTGAGGCCGAGCACCGCGGCAATGATGGCAAACCAGAGCACAACCGGATGGCGCTCTGACCAGGGGCGATCGTCAGAGCGTTCTGTGTACCGCGCATTCGCCGCTTCCGGGCGCAGGTCGGCTAGAGCGGCTGCCTTGTCCTGCTGGAAGAGCTTGGCATAGTCGTAAACCGGCGGGCTTAGCTTTTCGTCACCATAATAAAGCGTCAGCTGCCCAGGCACGGAGGCGTCGAAGTACACGCGGCGTTCTAGCTGCTGAAGACGCGCGCTGCTCAATCTTAGGGGGCGATCGTCGCCATTGTGAATGATGACTTTGATCGTTGTCTGCCCAATTCGGAAAAAGCTAACACTTTGACTTTCTGAATCGATTTTTCGGCCGGCCCGCACCATGTGGATGCGACTGATCTCTCCTGAGCCAAGCCATGCGTCTTTTTCATTTTTGATTTCAACATCGCGGCGGAAATTGGGCGACGATGGATCGACAGCAAAGGTCACGCGCTCGACCGGCACGGTCTTCGCGACATCAAAGGTGAAGATCGTATCCTTACCGTCTTGCTGTTGATTCGGCGAGCTGCTGACGTCGCGCCACACTGCCGGCTGCTGCTGCGCGGTTTCCGATACGGCACTCTCGACATCGCGAGGAGCCACAGGCCCATCGATTGTGACGCGCAGAAACTTGTACGTAGCGCGCGGCAATCGCAGCATTGAGTTCGATCCGAGGTTCTCGCGCGAGAGGTCGTAAAGAATGGTGTCGCCCAGCGAAGCCCAAAGTGGGCCATGCGGATCATCCTGACCCTCAACTCGCGCATGAGCGACAAAGTTTCGAGTCGCCAGCTCCAATTCCACGTGGTCGTACTCAACTAACCCCGACATATCGATCAGAAATTGCGTCTTCCCCGCAACGGTAGACTGTTGCAGCACCGGCAACTGCTTTCGTTCTTCCTCCAGGCTGCCGCGCTCGACGGCGATCGAATATGGGATCTCAGTGTCTGCCGCGAAGAGCCGCACATCGCCTAAGTCGCCTCGTGCGTGCGCCCAGATGGTTTCATCGACGGGAACATAGCTTTGCCCTACAGTGGAGACCTGTATTGGGCGCTGATACCTCGAATGAACGATGGGAGAGCCGGCCCAAAACAGAAACGCGAGCAGCAATGCAACGTGAATCATGCGGAAGGAGCCTGGGTTGGCCTGCTCTGCGCACGCGGAGTCAGCTTGAGCCAATCGCGATGATAGATATAAGAGATTCCCATCAAAACCGCTCCCAATGCAATAAAACTCAGGATACGGTAGCCCTGCTGCAGTTCGGAGACGTCAAAGAGAAACACTTTGCCGATGGTGAAAGCGATCAGCACTAGAGCTTGCCAGCGCACGAAGGCCGAGCGCTTGCGGAAGCCAAACATCATGAGAGCCGCGCCGTAAATGAGCCAGATCAGCGAATAGCTAAAGCGACGAGCCAATTCGATCTGATGCAGTCCTCCAAGCACGCGATCATGTGTCTGATACCAGATTGTGACCTGACGTCCAAAGTAATCGGACGCTTCGAGAGTGAGTGCAGCCAGCGCCAGCACGTTCAAGAGTATCCCGGCCACTTGTGCAATTGGTCTCTCGCGCTCCGTGGCATGGCGTTCCGCGGCTGCACCGATTCCCCCCAGAATCGCAACGGCGACCAGATAGGTTGCAAAACGGGAATTGAAGATTACAGTGTGTACCTGGAAATTGTCGAACACGAGAAGGCGCACGATTCCCAACGCCAAGGCAACGCCGGCAAAGTAGCGCAGAAAATCGGTTCGCGTGCGTACGGAGATAATGAGCAGGACAGCAGACTCGACCAGCCAGCCGATGGTGATCCAGTGCGCATTCAGCTTTAGCGGAATAGCGATGGTGATGAAGGCGATGGCGATGGCGATGTGCAGCAGGTTGGCTGTCTTGACAACTTCCGGATCGCCACTAACTCGCCGGCGAAACTGGCGGCTGACGACGAGATAAGCTGCGGCCAGTCCGAGTGCATACCAGGTGAGAGCGTCATTGTGGTACATCGCTTTCAACGCGACGAAGAGAGTCGCAGCATTGAGGAGAGGCAGCAGCGTCAAAGTAATGGAGAAGCCCGAATGCCAGCGTGACTTCGTAAGCGGTGTGAGCAACGGAACAGCAGCGAAGATCGCGCTGAATATGAGAGCGAACACGACCGTCTCGGTGCGCTGATCTTTTGTGTAGTACTCGGCGAACCATCCGGCGTAGAGGGTCCAGGTGCCGATAAAGCTGCCCACCAGAAGGCGTCGCCACGGTTTCACCGTGACCATGGCGAGAATAGCGAGATCCAAAAGGCAGATATAAGAGAAGAGAACAAGCTCGTGGCTCTGTCGCGTGGAAAGCAGGAGTGGAGTGCTGAAGCCGCCGATCATGGCGAAGGCGGCCAGAACCTCGGCATCCTGCGTAATAGCCAAGGTGATGGTGGAGGCAGTCACCAGGATCATCGCGACGAACGCGACTGCCGAAGGCACCAGATGGTAAATCTGAAATGCCCCCCAAAGCGATAGATACAGCGTTCCAATGCCGACGGCCTTCAGCGAATAGGAGAAAGGCGCGTGTCCCTTGGCGCGGAAGCGTTCGCTCCAGAGAATGAGCGCGATGCCTGCGAACAGTCCAAGAGCAATGGTTCCCGTTGGGCTAATCCATCCACTATCGAACGCATACTTGATGAAATACGAGACGCCGGTCAGGATGGCGATAATGCCGATTCGGTTGAGCCAGAGTTTCCCGATTTTGCTTTCGAGCTCGTCGGAGTCGTGTTCCCTTTCAACTGCGAATGTTGGGACGCGCGGCGGAGCTTGTGTGGATGGTTTCTGTTGAATGTGTACGACCGATGGAGTACGCGGCGAAATAGCGGTCGTTTGATAGCCCACGCCCCGAAGCTCTGACGGCGGCGCATCCAGACCTGACTTTTGCTCCAGGCGGTAGATGCGGGCAGTGAGGGTGGCGATCTGCGCACGCAGCGCTGCGAGCTCATCCTGAGGATCAGCCATACGCGTAAACTATCGCACGTCAATGCTGGAGGAAAGCGATATTCGGGAGCAAGTGCACCAATGTAATCACACGCCGTTGGACCATGTCCTGCCGCGAGATGCGAGTATGCACAGACGATGACATTGCAACGTTCGCTTACGACGGTCGCAACCGCGCTTCTCTTTTGCGGGCTATCTCTTGCCTTCGCTCAATCCGACGAGAGAGTTCTTTCGTCCCCGACGCCTGAGTACACATTCAAGGTGATCCATGTATTCCGCATGATCCAGCCGCCTTCACCCAAGGTTTCGCATGGCGCGATGGATTCCTGTATGAGGGCACCGGACTTAAAGGGCGCTCGTCATTGCGCAAGGTTAGTCTCGAAACGGGAAAGGTGATTAAACAAGTTGACCTGTCGCCAGAGTTCTTCGGCGAAGGCATCACGCTGTTCAAGGATGAACTCATCCAACTCACATGGCAATCGCAGATAGGATTCGTCTACCGCGCAAGCGACTTCCAGTTGCTTCGTCGATTCTCCTACCCCGGTGAAGGATGGGGGCTCGCAACTCACGGCCAGGAAATCTTCATGAGCGACGGGACGGATGAGATTCGCGTCCTCGATGCTAATACGCTTTCCGAGAAGCGGCGTATCAAAGTCCACGATGGCGCAGCTCCCGTTGCTCAATTGAATGAGTTGGAGTTTGTAACTGGAGAAATCTTCGCCAATGTCTGGCAATCAGATCGCATAGCACGCATCTCTCCCCAAAGCGGCAAGGTAGTCGGATGGATCGACTTGACCGGACTCCTAAGCCCCATGTATCAGCGCGGATCTGATGCCGTATTGAACGGCATCGCCTATGATGCAGCCACGAAGCGCCTCTTCGTCACCGGCAAACTGTGGCCAAGCCTGTTTGAAATTCGAGTTGTAAGAAAGGCGAAATAATGTCCGCAGGTCTTGTTTTCATCCAAACTGCTCTGAACTCTCACGCCGCTTTGTCTGGCTTCTGCTGATCTGGCTTTCCCTCGCCAATAATCTTCTGCTCAGTCTGCCTCGTCGTATCCTGTATTTGTTGCGGCTTACCCGCTGCCGCGGTGGGATTATCAGCGGCTTTGGTCTGAGCGTCGCCCTGTGCTTCTGAATCAGGAGGATGAACGGTGAGATCCATAGTGGTCGATCCAATTTGAATGTCGTTGCGTTCGCGCAGCTGTCGAAAAGCTTCGGCATAAATAAAGCTACTGGCTTTGCGCCGTTGTTTGGGATCCACGATATAGCGCAGTGTGAGCTCGATATAGTTGTCCGTCACCTTCACATAGACATCGGGCTCGACCTCAAAGCGCTGCACCATGAAATAGCGCTGCATTTTTTCGATCTGCTTTTGCGCGCCTTTCAGGAATTCCTGCGTGTACTCGCGTCCAACGTCTTTCAGGATGTCGGACAGCGCCTCCACATTGCTCGCGTAGGTGATGGGAATACGAATTTCATCCCAGATATATCCAAAGGTGCGTGTGTAGTTAAAGACCGGTGTGCCAAATACCTGCGCGTTTGCGAACTGGATGGTGCGCCCGCTGTACTGATCGCCGCTGATCCAGTTGCCGATTTCCATCATGCGCGTATAGAAGAACCCGATATCGATCACGTCCCCGCTTAGTTTGTTGATCTCGATCCGGTCGCCTCCTGAATACATATGTCCGGCAAAGATGGCGATGCGACCGGCAATGCTGAGCAGCGGCTCGCGCAAGGAGATTGCGAGTCCTGCTCCGATCAGCCCCCAGAACTGCCCCTTGTGCTCGAAAATCTTCGACCAGAAAGCGATGATTGCTGCCACCGTGAGCACCGTGATTACCGTGTTGGCGAAGCGATAAAGGCGGTAATGTTCTTTGGGCGCAACCTCGCGGGACTCAATGATCTTGCGCGCCACGAGCGCGCCAATCGACGCACAAATGATCACGCCGACAGTTCCGAGTACCGGGATTTCATAGGGAAAGTGCGGCATCACTGAATCAGATGCACACATCGAAGTGCGTGTTTGCAGCAGCTTGTCTCTAGACTTGCCAACTTCTTTCGGGCGAACAGAACCGGCCATGCGTGAACTGCGGAGCCTTACTGCGGAGCCGATACATCGCTTATAATCGTGGGTTTTGCAAAGTCCGCATGGCGGACACTGTTCGGCGTCTCTGTCTCAGGAGTGATCATGTCCACCGCACCTTCCGTAGCCACTCGCATTGAAAAGGATTCGATTGGCCCGAAAGAGATTCCCGCCAACGTCTATTACGGCGTGCAAACCGCGCGCGCCGTGGAGAACTATCCTATTTCGGGAATGCGGGCGCATCCCACCTTAATTCGCGCGATCGCCATGATCAAGCGTGCGGCTGCGGAGGCAAACAAAGAGCTCGGACTGCTGGATGGCAAGGTAGCCGATGCGATTATCAGTGCGGCCCAGGAAGTGATCGACGGTAAGTGGGATCGCGAGTTTGTGGTGGACGTATTTCAGGCGGGTGCCGGCGTCAGCTTCCACATGAACTCGAACGAAGTGATTGCCAACCGCGCCGAGGAGATCCTCGGGGGGCACTTGGGAGAGTACAGGCGCGTTCATCCCAACGATCACGTCAACTATGGCCAGTCCACCAACGACGTCTTCCCTACTGCAATGCGCCTCGCAACCTTGATCGAGTTGGAGAAACTCTATCCGGTGCTCACCGCAATATCCGGTAGCTTCGAGAAAAAGGGCGAAGAATTCTGGGGGGTCATGAAGTCCGGCCGCACGCACATGCAGGACGCTGTGCCGATCCGGCTTGGCCAGGAATTCGCTGCTTATGCTGTTGCGATGCGCAAGGCCACCGAAAATATCCGCCGCAACTCGGAAAACCTGCGCGAGCTCGGACTCGGAGGTTCTGCGGTCGGGACCGGCATCAATACTCATCCGGACTATCGCGGCCGAGCAATTGGCAGGCTCATCGGCATCTCCGGCCAAAAACTTATGCCAGCCGTCGACATGCGCTGGGCGATGCAGTCGAATGCGCCGATGGCGGAGGTCTCCGGCGCGCTTCGAAATCTGGCGCTCGAAGTTATCCGCATCTCCAACGATGTTCGTCTGCTCGCGTCAGGGCCGAACACTGGCTTTGCCGAGATCTATCTTCCGGCATTGCAGCCCGGCTCCTCGATCATGCCGGGAAAGATCAATCCGGTAATGCCTGAGTTGGCAGCCATGGTTTCATTCCAGGTGGTCGGGAACGACACAGCGGTCGCCTTGGCAGTGCAGGGCGGACAGCTCGAACTCAACGTCATGATGCCAACCATGACCTATAGCGTGCTGCAATCGATTACCATCATGACGAACATGCTGCACCAGTTCGACAAGTTCTGCATCAGCGGCATCACTGTGAACAAAGACCGCTGCAAGTTTTACGGGGAAAGCACCGTCTCCCTGGCCACCGCCCTCAACCCCTACATCGGATACCAAAAGGCAGCGGAGATCGTGAAGGAATCAATCGCCACCGGCCGCTCCATCATCGAAATCGCTCGCTCCAAAGGCCTGCTTAAGGAAGAGGAGATTGCCGAGATCCTCGATCCCGTGAAGATGACGGAACCACAGCGCCCGCTCGACGCCGCAAAGCAAAGAGAAGCGGTTAAGGCGCGTTAGAATCAAAGCAGCATATTCATCCATGTCACTCACCCGACAGCAAGCTCTCGAAATGTTCCGTTCCGATGACCTGATTGGCATCGGCATGGAAGCCGATGCGGTGCGCCGCAAGCTGCATCCCCAAGGCGTGGTCACCTACATCATCGATCGCAATATCAATTACACAAACTTTTGCACCGAGTACTGCACCTTTTGTGCTTTCTATCGGCCACTCAAAGGCAAGCTGGCTGCCGAGGGATATATCCTCGATTTCGACACGATATACGAAAAGATTCGCGAGACGGTCGAGCTTGGCGGCACGGGAGTGTTGATGCAAGGCGGACTGCATCCAGACCTGAAGATCGATTGGTTTGAGCGCCTATTGGGCGGCATCAAAGAGCGCTTCCCGAAAGTGCACCTACACTGCTTTTCGGCTTCGGAGATCATTGCCATCGCCGAATATAGCGGGCTGACGATACGCGACACCATCATGAGATTGCGCGATGCGGGGCTTGATTCCATTCCGGGAGGAGGCGCCGAGATCCTCGACGATGAAGTTCGCCATCGCATTGCGCGGCTCAAGTGTCTCACCGGTGACTGGCTCAACGTGCATCGCACCGCGCATCAACTTGGCATGCGCACCACGGCAACCATGATGTTCGGCGTGGGCGAAACGTATGAGCATCGCATCAATCATTTCCGGGCTGTCTCTGACCTGCAGCAGGAAACCGGTGGATTCACAGCGTTCATCCCTTGGAGCTTCCAGCCAAAAAACACCGCGCTCGGCGGACGCAAGTGGGACGAGGCCACCTCGGTCGAATATCTGAAGCTGCTCGCCATCTCGCGACTATTTCTCGACAACATCGAAAATGTGCAGGCTAGCTGGGTGACACAGGGCTTAAAAGTCCTGCAACTCGGATTGCGTTTTGGCGGCAACGACGTTGGGTCCGTGATGCTGGAAGAGAACGTTGTGCGAGCGGCAGGCACCTCGAACTGCACTACGGAAGAAGAGTTGCGGCACATTATCCGCGACGCCGGGTTCAAGCCGGTGCAGAGAGACACGCTCTATCGAACGATGTTCCTGAACTGAACAGGAGCTGTTCTCGCTTGAACGCTTTGTGCGAGCGGGCTTCCTTCACACTCCCACTGTCTGTCGAACATGGTCTCGTATGACGACGCGTTGAGCCTGCTCGATCGCTCTGTTGCCTAAGGCGACGGCCACGCCTGTTCGCCACGCTTCTTGCTCGTCTGCTTCCGGCCGCTTGTTTGTGCGGATGCAATCGACAAACGAAGCGCACGCAACGTAGTCCGGACTGCCCTGCTTGTCGGAGGGTACAGAGACGGGTTCACCCTTCCCGCGATAAGGCAATTCGGAGCGATACGTCGCTCCAGTGACGATTCCATGTTCGAGGATGGTCTGTTGCGATACTGCGGATTGCGGGCGCTTCGGCTCGTAATACAGAGTCGCATCCGATTCGGTTAGCACCGCACTACCGTCGGTGCCGTACACGCGTACTTGATCGCCGTCGAGCCGATTGGTGGTGATCGCCGAGAAGAAGAGCGTCTGGCCTGAGGGGTAGCGGTAAGTCACTTGGACATTGTCCTGCGTCTCACGCCCGTCCTTCCAAAAATCGATTCCACCGCTGCCCACAACCGACTCGGGCAGATCGCCGAATACTTCGTTGGCGAAATTGATGTGATGCGAACCGAGTTCGGCAACTAGCCCGCCCGAGTACTCCTTGTAAAGCCGCCAATTGATCAAGCGTTCCAAACGCTTGTCACTGCCCTCTGGAACCGGCCGCCGCCAGCTGTTGTTGCGATGCCAGTAGGCGTAGATCTGTGTCACGCGACCGATTTTCCCCGCCTGGATGTGCCGCACCACTTCGCGATACCAGGGTGCGTAGTGATATTGCAGACCAACCTGGAAATGCTTGCCCGCACGCTTCACTGCATCCACGATGCTGTCGCATTCTTCCACCGTGAGCGCTAGGCTTTTCTCTCCATAGACATGCCTTCCGCTCTCGAGCGCGGCGATAACGTGCTGGGAATGGAAGGAAAGTGGCGTCGAAACGATGACTGCATCAAGATCGCGCGCCGCCAATAGCTCCCGATGGTCGCGATAAACTGGCGTATTTTCGTTCGTAATCTTGCGCCCAGCGCTGAAACGCGGCTCATATACGTCGCACAATCCAGTAAAGCGGACTCCTGGAACACGCAGAAATGTCCGCATCAACTGCTGGCCGCGACTGCCCACGCCGATGATGCCTAGGTTCAGTTGGTCAGAAGCTGATTTTGCCCACAATAGATCGTTTTCAGATAGCAGAAGAGCGCCACCCACAGCTCCGGCCGCTCGGCCTATGAATTCGCGTCTGTTCATCTCCCTGGTTGAGTCCTTTCTTTGCTTTGCAAAACGGACATTTGCGCCCCACCATTCGCTGAGCAATCTGGCCAGCACCATCTCACCAGTCGCTGCGATTCCCCCTCGTCCATGATCCATAGCCCGCGTGAACCAACGACGGTTGCAATCAGCTTAATGCCCGCCCGCGGTCCCATCACGAACATAGCGTTGGAGAGAGCGTCGGTGGATGTGCTGTCAGACGATATGAGCGTGGCTTGCAGCACACCTTGTACTGGCATCCCATTGCGAGGATCCATTACGTGACAGTATTTCTGTCCTTCCAGTTCAAAACACTTTTCATAGCTTCCCGAAGTGGAAAGCGACTCATTTCGCAGCGTCACGGTAGAAATGGTCTGTGAACGATCTCGCGGTTCAGGCACCCGCACAGTCCAACCATCTTTCGCTGGCGGAGCACCCATGGCATAAAGCGTGCTCGATCCAGCATCGACCAGCGCCGCATCTATACCTGCTTCGCGCAAAATGATGACCGCACGATCCACGGCGTAACCTTTGCCGATCGCGCCCAGATCGAGTTCCACTCCAGGAACGGCAAACCTCAAGGTGCGAGTCGGCACATCAAGATGTACCTTTTCGAAACCTACATGCTCTCTGGCCGCTTGGAGCTCCTGGCTCTGCGGGTAACGGCCTTCACCCCGAAAAAATCCCCACGCACGCATCAGTGGTCCTACGGTGATGTCAAAAGCTCCATTGCTTCGGCGGCTGTAATCAATGGCCGTCTCGAGCAGCGCGAAGACCTCCGGATCCGTGGTGACCGCATGATGCGCCGCAAGACGGTTGATGCGAGAGAGTTCGCTCGATGGCCGGTAATGGCTTAATGTTTCCTCGAGCCGTTCTATCTCTTCGAATGCCGCTTCAAAGCAAGTCTCAGCATGTTCTTCGTCGCGGGCATACATGTAAATGGAAAAGACAGTTCCCATCGCATTGCGCGACTGAACAAACATTTCAGAAGATTTCATTTACGAATTCCTATCCGGCCTGGCCGTCCTTCTAAAATCGAAGAAACGCCATTTTACGTCTCTCTTCCCACAATGATAACCACTGCAGCTCTAAGGAAAGAGCACTCAGCTACAATGTTTCGTTGTCCTCTTCTACTTAATGTCCCTTCTGATTACATTGTTGAGCCTTGCCGTGCTTGCGCCGCACAGTCTGACGCATTACCTGAAGACTCACTTTGGCGACAAGACTTTCAAAGGTCTCTATACCGCCAACGGCTTTGATCTCGCGCTGCTGATTCCGTACTTCACCGTTCTCATCATTCTCGCGTCATACGGAATTCACCGATACGTGTTGGTTTATATGTATTACAAAAACCGGAAGAACCGGACGGATCAGCCCGCCAGCCGCTTTGCCGAGCTGCCGCGCGTGACCGTGCAGCTGCCGATTTTTAATGAGCAGTTTGTCATTGACAGGCTGGTCGATGCGGTCTGCAAGATGGATTATCCGCGCGAGAAGCTCGACATACAGGTGCTTGACGATTCGACCGACGAAACCGTTGAGGTGGCGCATTCGGTGGTGCAGCGGTACGCCGCGATGGGCCATCCGATTTCTTATCATCACCGAGGCAATCGTTACGGTTATAAAGCGGGGGCGCTTCAAGGGGGAATGAAGACTGCCAAGGGCGAGTTCATAGCCATCTTCGACGCCGATTTCAGTCCGCCGGAGGACTGGATCATGCGCGTGATCCATCATTTTTCCGCTCCCGAAATCGGAATGGTGCAGACGCGCTGGACGCATCTCAACCGCGACTATTCCTTCCTCACCAACGTGGAAGCCATCCTGCTGGATGGGCATTTCATTCTCGAGCACGGTGGACGCTCGCGCAGTCACGTCTTCTTTAATTTCAACGGCACGGCGGGTATGTGGCGCAGACAGGCAATCGAAGATGCAGGCGGATGGCAGCACGACACTCTCACCGAAGATACCGATCTCTCCTACCGCTCGCAGCTGAAAGGGTGGAAATTTAAATATCTTCAGGACGTCGAGTGCCCGGCAGAATTGCCGATCGAGATGACCGCGTTCAAGACCCAGCAGGCGCGCTGGGCCAAAGGCCTGATTCAGACGGCGAAGAAGATTCTGCCGACGGTGATGCGATCTGAAGTCCCATTTCGGGTTAAGCTCGAGGCCTGGTACCACCTGACGGCAAATCTCAGCTATCCGCTGATGGTAGTACTATCCACACTGCTGCTGCCCGCCATGATCATCCGCTTCTATCAGGGATGGTTTCAGATGCTGCTCATCGACGTTCCGCTCTTTCTCGCGTCGACATTTTCAATATCTTCTTTTTACCTGGTTTCCCAAAAAGAGCTGTTTCCGCGAAGCTGGCCGCGAACTTTTCTCTATCTACCATTCTTGATGGCTCTCGGAATTGGACTCACGGTCACCAATACGCGCGCCGTGATGGAGGCGCTGTTCGGAGTGCAGTCCTCGTTCAAGCGAACGCCAAAGTACCGCGTACAAGCCAAGGGAGAGAAGTCGATTGCGGCCAGGAAATATCGCAAGCGCCTCGGCTTTGTGCCGTGGATCGAGCTGCTGATCGGCACTTACTTTGTCTCAGCTGTTTACTACGCCATCAGCAACGAGAACTACATCACCGTTCCATTCCTGATCATCTTCGTAATCGGCTACTGGTACACAGGATTGATGTCGCTGCTGCAGGGCCGCTTCGACCGGTTCAGCGGCCTCGCGGAACCGCACAGCAAACCGTTTCCCGTGGGTGTGTAGATCGTTCCGTTCTGGCATTTAAATCAAAAGATTGAACGCAGCGGACGCGAGGGGCACTGAGGGTTTTTGGAGCGGGTCTCTACTCGACGCAAATTAAGTGCAATCTGTAAAGACTTGTTAAATTCCTGCGTGCTCTCAAACTCCCGCTAACTTTTCCGCTCGACCATCGTCTATGTACACGAAGAGATTGTTTGAGGGTCAGGGGTGGCTCTCCCGCATTCTCATCCCACGCTCCGGCAAGCTGGGTTCTTGCAGGCGCATGGTGTTTCGCCCTCTCTAATCGAAATGTCTCTCCACCCGTGGGCGCACAGCCTACGGGCTTTTTTTGCGGTGGCACAGCCGTCCTCGGCTATGCACTTCGGCGCAGGTGTAGAATCTCGCTTCCTCATGGCACAGAAAAACAAACGGTTCCTTCCCGTCTTTCTAGTCCTTTTCGCTATCTCCCTCTCTGCTCTCGACCGCCAGGACCCCGGCGCGTATCACACGCGCCGAGTTGCGCTATCACAGAAGACCAATGGCGGCGTGGTGGTTCTATTTGCGCCGGTGGAACGCGCAGATGAAATTTTTGGATTTCATCAGGACTCGAATTTCTATTACTTATCCGGCTGGACCGAACCCGGCGCCGCCCTGCTCATTGCGCCATCCGTCGCCCGCCAGGCCGATACGCGGGGCAATAGCGCTTCGCGCCCTTACACCGAGATATTGTTCCTGCCCACGCGCAACCTCGCTGAAGAGAAGTGGCTCGGACCAAAGCTTGGCCCGGGCGACGCTGAGGTCACGAAGATCACAGGGTTTGATCGCGTCGAATCGCTCGACAAGATGCACGACGAGTTAACTGCTCTTGGCGGCACCGCCCGTAGTGCGATTTATTCGGATCTGGGCAGTTACAACCAGGACTCGGCCTCCACCGAACCCCTTGCCTGGTTGCAACGCGGCCAGGCCTTCGGCGGCTTCTTCGGCTTTCAGGACGTGAAGAAGCTCATCGGGCAGCTTCGTACCACCAAGGATCAGGGCGAGATCGATCTGATCGTGAAGGCCACACGAGCTTCGATGGCCGGACATGTTGCCGCGCTTAAAGCAATTCACCCGGGTGTGACCGAGCGCGAGATTCAGGCGCTGATGCAGTACGAGTATCAGCGGCGCGGCTGCGAACGTTCGGCTTACGCTACCATCGTCGGCTCGGGATCTAACTCCACCGTTCTGCACTACTCCGCTGACTCCGGCACGATGCAGGCGGGGGACGTAGCGGTCATGGACGTTGCCGGAGAGTACTCGATGTACGCCTCCGACATCACTCGCACCGTGCCGGTAAACGGACATTTCACTGCGCGTCAGCGGGAGATTTACAGCATTGTTCTCGGAGCGCAGCAGGCAGCCATGCAGGCGTTCAAAGCGGGTGCCTCGCACATCCGGGCAGGCGCCGCCGACTCACTCGATAAGGTTGCGCGCGATTACATCGACTCGCACGGAAAAGATCTGCACGGAGAATCGCTGGGCAAATACTTCATCCACGGACTTGGTCATTATGTTGGGCTGGACGTCCACGATGAAGGCGATTACGCCGTGCCTCTGGATAAAGGCTCGGTCTTTACCATCGAACCCGGAATCTACATTCCGGAAGAGAAGCTCGGAGTGCGCATTGAGGATATTTACTACGTCGATCAGCAAGGCAATCTGGTGCAGATCACCAAGGATCTGCCTCACACAGCTGAGGAAGTTGAAGCTGCCATGAAAGCGAAGTGATTGTGCGATCGTAAACGATGGCTGCGGGTGAAATGCTTTGTCATCGTGAGGCCCGCTGTTCGCCGAAGGACCTTCAGCGATGTTTTCAGCTACGAATGCACTGTCCCGGCTTTTTAAGGGGATTTCTGCAGGGCGTCAGGATCACAGTCATTCATCTTCAGCTCGTTACACGGTTCCACGTCCCCACCCAATCGCGCTAAACTCCTCTCACCTCATCCGCACCCCATAACCTTTTCAGCATGACTGAGAAACGGATAGGCAAGGCCCACGTCTAAACAGCATCGCGGGAGGATCCTATGGAATCGCTGCGTCAAGACATCCGCTACGGCATCCGCCAACTGCTTAAGTCACGTGGATTTACTTTCATTGCCATCCTCACTCTCGCCCTGGGAATAGGGGCGAACACCGCGATCTTTACTGTGGTGAATACCATCTTCCTGCATCCGCTCCCGGTCAAGGATCCCAATCATCTCATGGGAATCTTTACCACCGACCAACGCAACCGCGGCGGTCTCAATACCTTCCTGCCGATTTCTCAGCCTAACGCCAAGGACGTTGCCGAGCGGGCACGCTCCTTCTCGAGCGTCATGATGTTCACCGGCGCCGGCGTGAGTTTGACCATCGACGGCAAGCCGCAATCATTCGGAGCGGAGCTGGTTTCAGGCAATTTCTTCAATGTGCTCGGCGTGCAAGCTGCTCTCGGTAGGACCTTCCGTCCTGATGAGGATCAGCCGGGCGCCGCGGGCGTCGTTGTTCTCACCCACGGAGTCTGGGAGCGCTACTTCGCCTCCAATCCGAACATTATCGGAAGAAACGTGCTGCTGAATGGCCAGGGATTCACGGTTGTCGGCGTAATGCCCCGAGGATTCAAGGGTACCGCCGTACTCGGCGGTCCAGACATGTGGGTGCCCATGGCCACGCACGACCAGGTTCTCGCCGGTGTTCTGAAGGACATGTACAACGACCGCCGATTTTTGAATTTCTTCGCGGTTGGACGGCTCAAACCGGGTGTCACTATCGATCAAGCGCGCGCCGAATTGAAGAACGTCGGATCCGAGCTGGAACACGATTTTCCCACTCCGAATAAAGGCCGCAGTTTTACTGTTGTGCCACTGCTTGAATCCACACTCAATCCCAATGTCCAGGGACAAGCTGAACGCGCGGGCGAATTGATGATGGGAGTAGTCGGCCTCGTGCTGCTCATCGCCTGTGCGAACATCTCCAATTTGCTGCTGGCGCGCGCCGCCGGACGCAAGCGCGAGATCTCGATTCGTCTGGCCATTGGCGCTTCTCGAGCTCGCATCGTTACACAGCTCCTTACGGAGTCGGTCCTGCTTGCGCTTGCTGGAGGAGCGGTTGGGCTCGGCGTGGCCTTTCTCGCTCGCGATCTGCTCTGGAGCTTCCGCCCGCCGTTTCTCCAGCAGTCCACGAACATGGAGCTCTCGCTTGACGGCCATGTGCTCTTCTTTACTCTGCTGATTTCGCTTGGCACCGGCGTGGTCTTTGGATTGATGCCGGCCCTGCACGCGTCACGTCCCAATCTGGTATCGGAGCTGAAGGAGCGCGGGGGATCGGAGATGTTCTCCGGACGCCGCTTTGGCGTGCGTAGCGCGTTTGTCATGTTGCAGTTCGCGCTCTCGCTGGTCGCGTTGATTGGCGCGGGCCTATTTCTAGTGAGCCTGCGCAATGCGCAGAAAATTGAGCCCGGCTTCGACGCCCATAATTTGGGGATGCTTTCGTTCGATCTGGGATCTCTCAACTACGATCCAGCACGTATGCGCGAATTCCAACGCCGCGCTGTGGAAGCTGCTCAGACCTTGCCTGGAGTCAAGTCGGTCACGCTCGCCACCAACGTTCCGCTGTTCGGAGGCGCAGCGATATCCCGCAGCGTTTTCCCGGAAGGAGAGGAAGGGGCATCCACGCGCAATGGGGTCCTGACGCAAACCGACAATATCGCTCCAGAGTATTTTCAGACTTTGGGCATCTCGATTTTGCGAGGACGTCAGTTTGACAGCTCTGACCGCGAGGAGAGTCCGAAAGTTGCAATCATCAATGAAGCCGCCGCACACCGCTTCTGGCCCGATCAGGATCCAGTCGGCAAGCGCTTCAAATTTTTCGGGGAGGCCTATGTCGTACAAGTCGTAGGCGTAGCCCATGATGCAAAATACGGAACTCTTGGGGAAGAGCCGACTCCATATATGTATCTGCCGTTGATTCAGACTCCGAGTCCGGCCCTCACGCTCTTTTTCCGCTCGAGCGGCGATCCCCGCAGCGTGCTTGCCTCGGTGCGTGAACGCATACAGGCGCTCGATCGCAATTTGCCGCTTACCAATGTATGGCCGATCGGCGAAGTAATCTCACAAGCACTTTGGGCGGCAAAATTTGCCGCCGGCCTGCTAAGCATTTTCGCTGCGCTGGCGATGATTCTCGCGGCAATCGGAGTCTACGGCGTGGTGGCGTATTCCGTCGGACAGCGAGTCCGCGAAATCGGCATCCGCATGGCGCTGGGAGCCAAGCGCCAGGACATCCTAGGAATGATCATTCGCCAGAGTTCTGTCTCGCTCGTGATTGGCTTGGTCGTGGGCTTCATCGCGGCCTTTGCCCTCGCTCGCATGATCACCACATTGCTCTACGAAGTGCGGCCAGGATCGCCGCTGCCGTTTGCTCTGCTCCCGGCCCTACTGGCCCTGGTCGGATTAATTGCAACCTATATCCCCGCCCGCCGCGCAACCAAAGTGAATCCGATCGTTGCGCTACGGCAAGAGTGAAAAGAAGGGGTGATCGGGTCATCGGGTGAAGTGAAGGCAACAGCAACGGCAAAATCTCACGCGAATCTCGCGGATGTGACGCGGATTACGCGGATACATCAGAGAAGAGGAAGTTAGATTGTTGCGTCCCCGAAAGCCCCCGCCTGCTTGGGACTAGCCGTTCTACCCTTTTCGTCCTTATCCGCGTCACATCCGCGAAATCCGCGTCAGGTTTTGTCTTACTTCACCCGATGACCCGATTCCCATTGAGTGTCTTTCACTCAACTTTCACATTCCCCTCTTGACAGCCGCCAAACACATTCTCTACAATTAGCACTCGTTAGGCGTAAGTGCTAACAGACACCTGCGCCAGCCATTCTGAGAGCCAGTTTCCCCGGCTTTCGCTCACGGATGGCAACGACATTTCTCATAGGTTTTTCAACAACTTGGAAGTACAAACTCAACATTCAGACAATCTACAAGGAGTCTATTAAGACATGGCAAAGCTGACCCCGTTGCATGACCGTATTTTGGTTCGCCGCATCGATGAAGGCGAGACCGTTCGTGGCGGCATCATCATTCCCGACACTGCGAAAGAAAAGCCGCAGGAGGGCGAGGTGATCGCTGTTGGATCTGGCAAGAAGAACGATAAGGGTGAAAGACAGCCCGTGGACGTGAAAGAAGGCGATCGCATTCTTTTCGGCAAGTACGCCGGAAATGAAATCAAGATCGACAACGAAGAATTGCTAATCATCCGCGAAGAAGAAGTGCTCGGTATCCTCACCGGAGCCGCGAAATCCGTCAGGAAAGCAAGCTAGGTCGCGCTTAGGCGCGAGCAGTCGGCGCTCAGCATTCAGCCAGTCAGCAGTTTGGTGCAAGTTGAGCGCTTTAGGAGCTTAGAAGCTCCGCAGGAATTGGCCAAGTTGGCCAGAAAGCAATAGGAGACAAGCAATGGCAAAGCAGATCGTACATGGCGAGGAGTCGCGTCAGGCGATTCTTCGTGGCGTCAACGTCCTCGCTGACGCAGTGAAGGTGACGCTCGGTCCCAAGGGCCGCAACGTCGTAATCGAGAAGAAGTTTGGTTCGCCGACCATTACCAAGGACGGCGTTACTGTAGCTAAGGAAATTGAACTGAAGGACGCGCACGAGAACATGGGCGCGCAGATGGTGCGCGAAGTCGCTTCCAAGACCTCCGATGTAGCCGGCGACGGCACCACTACCGCTACCGTTTTGGCGCAGGCGATCTTCCGCGAAGGCGTGAAGACTGTAGCTGCCGGCGCGAATCCGATGGCTCTCAAGCGCGGTATCGAAAAGGCAGTTGTTGCCGTGGTAGGCACCGCTGATGCCGAAGGCGTTCGCAAGGGCGACGGTGCGCTCAACCAGTTCTCCAAGCCGGTAACCGGCGACATGATCGCGCAGGTCGGCACCATCTCCGCGAATAACGACGAGACCATCGGCAAGATCATCGCCGAAGCCATGAAGAAAGTCGGCAAAGATGGCGTGATCACCGTGGAAGAGTCGAAGACCATGGAGACCCAGCTCGAGGTCGTGGAAGGTATGCAGTTCGACCGCGGCTATCTCTCTCCCTACTTCGTTACCGATCCGGAGCGGATGGAAGCCGTAATGGAGAACCCGCTCGTTCTCATTTACGAGAAGAAGGTCAGCTCCATGAAGGACCTGCTTCCCCTGCTCGAGCAGGTAGCCAAGAGCGGCACCCCGCTGCTCATCATCGCGGAAGACGTGGAAGGCGAAGCGCTCGCGACCCTCGTGGTCAACAAGCTGCGCGGCACCCTGAACGTCGCTGCGGTAAAGGCTCCTGGATTCGGCGATCGCCGCAAGGCCATGTTGCAGGACATCGCAATCCTGACCGGCGGCAAGGCCATCACGGAAGATCTCGGCATCAAGCTGGAGAACGTGAAGGTTGAGGACCTCGGCAAGGCGAAACGCATTACCATCGACAAAGACAACACCACCATCATCGAAGGCAAGGGCAAGACCAACGAGATCGAGGGCCGCGTGAAAGAAATTCGCGCCCAGGTCGAGAAGACCACCAGCGACTACGATCGCGAGAAGCTCCAGGAACGTCTGGCGAAGCTCGTGGGCGGCGTTGCCGTGATCAAGGTCGGAGCCGCTACCGAGACCGAGATGAAGGAAAAGAAAGCGCGCGTGGAAGACGCAATGCACGCAACCCGCGCGGCAGTCGAAGAGGGCATCGTCCCCGGCGGTGGCGTGGCGCTCGTGCGCTGCATCGCGGCAATCGAGGAACTTGCCAAGACCCTGAGCAGCGATGAAGCGATCGGAGCACAGATCGTGAAGCGCGCGCTCGAAGAGCCGTTGCGTCAGATCGTCGGCAATGCCGGCGAAGAAGGCGCAATCGTGATCGGAAAGATCCGCGAGTCGAAGGATTCAAACTTCGGCTACAACGCCCAGACGGGCAAGTTCGAAGACCTGGTCAAGGCTGGCGTGATCGATCCCACGAAGGTGACCCGCACGGCCCTGCAGAACGCTGGTTCCATCGCAGGCCTCATGCTGACCACCGAAGCCCTGGTAAGCGAACTTCCGGAAGAGAAGAGGGAAGCCGCAGCCCCAGGTGGCCACGGCGGTGGCATGGGCGGCATGTACTAAGCAGCTCACAGCTGCCGGCAGCTTGCCGGAGCAGAAATCAAGCCCCGCAGAAATGCGGGGCTTTTTCTTAGTCAATCGCGAAGTAATAATGTTCTAAATCCTCAAGATTCAGAGATATTATGTGCGCATCACCCCTATTGATGCGCTGCCAGGTACATGTCCTTCCGGACACCGTACTTTCGGCATCTCGGTTCCCTGCCGGAAACACGCCATCATTGTGGCAAGAGGCTGTATGTCCCCAGCACCAGCCGGCGCTAAAACCGTCCTTTGTGTAGACGACACTCCCTATGTCCTGCAGATGCTGGACATGTTCTTGACGGCGGTCGGCTACCGCGTCCTTACTGCGCCCAGTGGACATGAGGCCCTGAAGTTAGCTTCCACATTCGCCATCAGCGCGGCGGTTCTAGACTACGAGATGCCGGACCTTTCTGGCTTGGAAGTAGCCCAGATACTCAAGCGGGAGCACCCGCAACTTCCCATTTTGATGTATTCCGCTCACCCGCAGCAGCAGGACGTCAAAGCCGCTGGTGTGGTGGATGTGTACGTGCAAAAGGAGCACCCGCAGGGATTGGTGATGGAACTCACTCGCCTGCTCGGCGATCCCGTGCCCGTCCTGGTACGGCGGCGTTTCCCGCGATTCGCCGTCTCTTCCGCTTTCACTTTGCGGCCAACCGGTCGCGAATCAGCGGCTGATTTGACCTTTCGCGGCAAGATGATTGACCTTGCGCAGGGCGGCTGCGGCGGTATGATAGACGGCACAATGATGCCCGGTGAGCTGGTTGCACTCGCCTTCGGTGTTCCCAATTGCGATCTTAATCTGGAGTTAAATGCGCGCGTTCGGTATCGCAACGCTGAATCGCACGGCTTTGAGTTCGTTGACCTGACACCTACACAAGAGAAGGGATTGCGTCGCTGTCTCGAAATGCTTGCCACTGGCTAAGCCGACGGACTGTAACGCAGCAGTCCTTCCATAGTCTCGTGACCCGCTAGCTGCCGCTCGTCTCGCCATATCATCTCTTTCAGCTTGCCTTTTTCCATCACAAGCAGCACGTCACACGTACGGATCGTGTTTAGACGATGAGCGATCACGAACGTTGTCCGTCCTCGCATCACTTCCTGCATGGACGCCAGCAGATCGGCTTCCGTGCCTACATCGAGCGCGCTGGTGGGCTCATCCAGGATGAGCAGAGGAGCGTCTTTCAAGATCGCGCGCGCGATCGCAAGCCGCTGCCGTTGGCCTCCGGAAAGACGCGATCCGCCCTCCCCGATTTTGCTTTCGTATCCCTGCGGAAGCGCCAGAATAAAGTCATGGGCACGCGCGGCGGTTGCAGCAGTGATGATTTCGGAGCGGCTGGCATCGAGTCGTCCATAAGCGATATTGTCAGCAACCGTGGCAGAGAACAACACAGGTTCCTGGCTGATAACCGCAAACTGCTGACGCAGATGCGCGACGCTGTAACTGTGTAGATCGACATCATCAAGCAGTATGCGTCCCCCTGTGGGTTCGTAGAAGCGGGCGAGTAGATTGACTAATGTTGTCTTGCCCGATCCGCTCTGGCCAACCACGCCCACTTTCGTTCCCGCCGGAATCGAAAATGAAACTTCATCCAAGGCACGGCTCCCATTGGCATACTCAAATGTGACATTCTCGAATGTCACCTGCCCTGTTGCCCGCGGAGCATCGGCGGAGACAGCAAGGCTTTCTCCCAATTCAGGATTATCTTCGAATAAGGCGAACGCGCGCTCCAGACTCACTCTCCACGATTGCAGCTCGGGAATCTTGCTGCTGATCGTTTTCAGTGGATCGTAAAGTTGCGCGACATAAGCCATCACCAGCAGCAGGTCGCCGAGGGTGATCCAGCCCATCTTGACGTGGCGAATGCCAATCAGCAGTGCCGCCGCGCTTCCCGCGGCAATCGAAAATGAAATCAGCAGATGATAAGCCGCTTGAACTCCGGCGAGTCGCACTTGTTCCGTCATCCGTTCCCGGGAACGCAGGCGGAACCGACTGTCTTCATAGTCCTCGGTATTGAACGCCTTCACCACCCGGATGGACGCCAATGCCTCGTTCATCAGCAGCATGGCTGAGCTGTCCAGGCTCTTCACTCCCTGCCAGCCTTTACGGACGCGGCGACTGGATCGTCGTGCGGCGATCATCAGCGCCGGCGAAATTACCAAGGCAACTACCGCGATCGAGCGATCGATATGCGCCACGATGTAGAACATGCCGGAAAACATGAGGACTGCAGTTATGAGCGGCAGAACGCCTTGAATGAAGATGAACTGAATCGCCGGGGCATCGTGCTGGATGCGGTAAGCGATGTCATTCACCCCACGGCGATCATGGGCGGTAAGGCTCAGGCGCTGAGCATGCCAGAACAAGCGGTTACGGAGCTCAAATACGAGACGCTCCCCGGTGTACGTCTGCAGCAGCCAGGAGGCTAGCGTCTGGAGGTTGCTGACGATGGCCAGCGCAACTAGCACAACGACGACCACAATCAGATTTGCCGTATCCGATCCTGCCGCACTTCTCGGTACAAACTGCTCGAGCACGGCCGGGAGCGGCGTCTGCCCGATCACGCTGTCAACGGCGATCTTCAGCGGGACAGGCATCAGGATAGAAATTGGCACGGAAATCACACTCAGTAGAAAAATCGTCACCAAGTGCGGGTAGCTGGGCCGAGCCAGGTCCAGCAGACGCTTCAAAAAGAGAGCCCGAGTTGTATGCGCAGGTTTCGTCAAGGACTGCTGGTAAGTAGCTGAGAAGCCACGCTCCTCAGCCCAATCATAATTTGCGTGATTCTTCCGTGCATCTTCGCGAACACAAGTTTGTACCTATGGGCGCTCCAGAATCTACTTAGGGCCGGATGTGCGAGCTATGTCGCTAATCAGGCGGCTCATCCGACGCACGGCCACGAGCGCGAGAGCACAATCGCTGGAGCAGGAAAGTAGATCCAGCTTAGGACGAGCGATGCGATCATTTTTTCGAGACTATCGCGGCGGTGGGGCGGTCGATGAGGGCGCGGGTTTTCCATCGACCGTATTCGGCTCCATAAGCTCGACGCGAGTGCCGTCAGGATCAAAGAGGTTGGCCTGGCGCTTGCGATTTTTTCCCGTTTGGATCTTTATGTCACGGCCGTAGAGTTTTCGTGCGGGTCGGGACTCAAGCTCCGTTACTGCCTTTTCGACGTCTGGGACTTGAAGGGAAACGTGATTCTTTACTCCGCGATCCTGTGAAGACTGATCGCCCTTATACAGCATGAACTCGACGTAATCGTCTCCATCGGGCACCCGCATATTCACCCAGCTCAGCTCGGTGCCGTTCGTGCTGCCGCGCCAGAACTCCTGGAATCCAAGCAGATCCCGGTAGAACTTCATCGCCGGTTGCAGTTCGCCCACGAGAAATCCCACATGCAAAATGCGGCTTGAAATCCGCGTCGAAGGCATCGCCTTACCAGCATATTGGCCAGTCCGACTGTCTGGCTCGTACTGAACGATCTCCACGGTATGTCCATCAGGGTCGACGACCGTGAAGTTGTAGTTGCCGGTCTTCCCTTTTGTGACGGTGTCGGGGACCCTCACTCCGTGCTCGGAGAGATAATCGCGCATCTGCTGAGCGTTGTCGGTATAAACGGCCACGTGGTTAAGCTGTCCATCGCTTTTGGGCGGATCGGTGAAGAGCTCCACGTACTGCTTGTCATTCACCTTCACAAAGGCAATGCGCACCGAACCATCTTCGCGTTTGAGAGAGATCGGTTCCTCGAAACCCAGAAAATCTTCGTAAAACGCACGCGCTTTGGTGAGATCGCTTACGTAAAGAGCGATGTGAGCAACCCCAAGAATCAGAGGACGCTTCACTTCCTGCTTTTGCGCGCATGATGCAGCTACGAAGGCGAGAAGGAATAAGGTCAATTTGCGAATTGCCATTTAAAACGCAGTTTACAATGAGCCTTCGGACGCATCTGTCGGAATATGAGCTCGGCAAATTGTGACAAATTTTGGTAAATGGAGATCGACTGATGATCAATCGACGTGAGTTGTGTTCGGCACTACCATTTCTCGCCCTCGCGAGTTCCTGGGCGGCAGACGATCAGGTCCTTTCTTCCACTACTTTCCCATTCGAAGATCTGCCGCAGAAAAAAGCTGAGGGCCACACCACTCGTCCTGTGGTCAATGGCAAGTTTTCCACTGGCGAGCACGTTGAGGTTCACGAAACCATGCTTGCGCCAGGGGCCATGCCGCATGCACCCCACAAACACGCTCACAGTGAGTTCTGGCTGATTCGCGAGGGAAACGTCGAGCTTACGATTAACGGTCAGGGTCACCGCCTCGGTCCAGGCGGCGTGGCCTTGGCGACCGGAAATGACCTGCACGGGATCAAGAACGTTGGCGACACTCCCGCGCAATACTTTGTGGTCGCAATCGGCCAAATGAGTTAATGATCCTGCAGCAACCGAGCAGGTCGGAACACCGAAGAAACGTGCATCGAAGCTTAGGAGCTTCTCGTCATGCTGCTGGGGTTCGATTCTTCGGCTTCGCCACTTTCCAACTCTTCTCGTCGGGATTCTCTCCCCTTCCGGCTTTGGGTCCGCCCTTGCCCATTGGCTCTAAAGGCTGATTCTGGCGTAGGTTCGGCTGTGGCGGTTGGCCTCTGCCGTTCTTTTTTGGAGCTTCGGATGGCGCACTTTGGTTTTGCTTTGCCGATCCTCTTGACTTATCGGCGGAGTGCAAAGGGTCCGTGCCTGGGTCCTGACCTTCAGTTGCGCCGGTGTGTGGATCGATAACGTACAGCAGATCGCTGAGGTCGCTGGCGTGTTCCTCTTCGTCACGCAGGATCTTTTCAATCATGATGCGCGTGGTTGGATCGTTGTCGCCGAAGTAGCGAATCATGTCGCTGTACACCTCGATCACAATGCGCTCTGCGATCAAATCCTCTTTAATCATCTCCGAAAGAGTACTGCCCTCTACATACTGCGAGGCAGAGCGTTCCAGCAGCGATTTAGGATTGAAGTCAGGCTTACCGCCGAGTTGTTGGATGCGATCGGCAATGTCGTCGGCGTGCTCACGCTCGGCATCGGCGTGCTCCTTGAATTCGTCGCGCACTGACATTGCATGAACGCCGGTCGCCATGAAGTAATGGTGCATGTAGCGCAGAACACAGACGATCTCAGTGGCGAGAGCATCGTTAAGGATCTGTATAGTCTTGTCCTTGTCACCCTTGTACGCTTCGGTAACTGCGCCATCCTCGATCTTGCGCCGTGCGCGAGCGCGAATGCTTTCCAGATCGCTTGTAAATGCCGGCATGATTGCTCCTTTTGGATCGCTTGAGGTCTAGTGTTGGTAGGAAGCGGAAACACCGAACCAGAGAGGCGTCCGGTATCAATAACGCTACTTCGCGCGCCTTGTATCGGTCAAGCAGCGACAGGCTACAATTCAAGGTTCGTTGCCGTGATTCTTGGGTGCATTTCTCTGCCCGAAATACTGTCTTTAGTTTTGATTAAGGATTCGCATGCCAACAACAACAGAAACAGTCCAGAAGACGTTGATCAGCTGCCGTGTTGATGCCGGCGTGGCGATCCTCGAGCTCAACGATCCACCCGCGAACACCTACACGTACGAGATGAACCGGCAACTCGACGACGCTATCCTGCGCGCACGCATGGACAAAGATGTGTACGTGATAGTTCTCACGGGAGCAGGAGAGAAGTTCTTCTCCGCCGGGGCGAACATAAACATGCTCACCAGTGTTGATCCGGTCTACAAATATTATTTTTGCCTCCATGCCAACGAGACACTGCTTCGATTGGAAAACACTCCCAAACTGGTGATTGCTGCGATCAACGGGCACTGCGTCGGTGGAGGACTTGAGATCGCGATGGCCGCCGATATCCGCATCGCGCGCCGGGACGCCGGCAAGATCGGCCTTCCCGAAGTGAACCTCGGTGTGCTGCCCGGCACCGGAGGCACTCAGCGACTGTCACGCTTGGTGGGGAAATCCAAAGCCATCGAACTAATGGCTCTGGGCAAGACCTTCACGTTCACTGAAGCGAAGGAGCTTGGCATCGTAAACGACGTCTCTGATCGCGAGAACTTCATGGCCAGCGTGCTTGAATATGCGCGCCAGTTCTGTCCACCAAATAAGGCGGCGCTGGCCGTTGGACGGATCAAGCGCGCGGTGCAGAGTGGCTGGGAGGTTCCTCTCGAGTCCGGCCTGGCGCTGGAGCGCGAAAATCAGCAGTTGCTCTTCGAAAGCGACGACGCACGAGAGGGCCTGAACGCGTATATCGAGAAGCGCTCGGCGGTTTTCACCGCCAAATGAGCTACACCCTAGGCGAACTCATGGTCGCCGCAGCGGCACGTGAGATTGGTGACGGAGAAGTTGTCTTCGTTGGCATGCGCCTGCCGCTCATCGCGTTCGTCGTGGCCAAGCAAACCCACGCTCCCAATTGCGTGGGGTTGTTCGAAAACGGAGTCATTCGCACCCAGCCCGCTCCGGAGCTGATCTACACCATGGCAGATCCTCCCAACCTACTCCACGCGACGCAGTGTCTGGACATGATGGGGGTCATGACCCTGCTCCAATCTGGGCGAGTCCACCTAGGCTTCTTGGGCGCGGCCGAAGGGGACCGTTTCGGGAACCTTAATTCCACCGAGGTACACGGCAAAAGGGGCGTGATTCGATTGCCTGGATCCGGTGGGGCTTGCGACATCGCTTCCCTCGCCCAGCGCTTCGTGGCCGTGATCGATCACGAGCCGCATCGCCTTCCCGAGCGGGTGTCATACATCACCAGTCCTGGCAATGGAGATGGTACTGGATGGCGGCGACGCGTCGGTCTGCCTGGCGGGGGTCCGTCGGCGCTGATCACAAACAAGGCTGTGCTCCGTTTCGGGAATGACGGAGAGGCGTACTTGCATTCACATCATCCCGGTGTTTCCGTGGAGGACGTGCTCGCGTCCACCGGATGGAAGCTGCGTGTAAGTGAAGACTTAACCACAACACAGGAACCGTCTGCAGTGGAGTTAAGCGCGATTCGCGAGTACGACGAAGAAGGGTTTTGGACATCGTAAAGATTGATTCGCCTTGATCATGGTTGGTAACCTCCTCCAGCTGCTTCCCCTCCCTCCTCGGAGGTTTTTGTAGTTGGCGGCAGATCCCTTATTTCGCTTAACCATACGCTGCGCGTGGCTTCCAGAAGCCGCCAGTCCTCAGCAAAAGCTGAGAGGCTTTCGCGTCTTTTGGGCGCCCCATACAACTGTGACTGGACCCGCGCAAGCATAATGCGATAGGCAAGCTGCGGATCGGACCCAGCGGCGTTGATGTTTGCCACTGACACCCCTACACGAATCAAAGAATCGTTCTGCGGGATTTGTATCCAGGTTGCGCCGCTGAGGTCGCTCATACTCTGTCCACGAGAGTCGAGGTCACGAGCAAGGCGTCGAAGATCACGATTCGAGTCGCTGTCCGCATCGCCTGCAAGCAACACTTTCAAGCTATTTCGATATTCTGCCCATCCTATGTAGGAATTGGTGTCAAGCGCCGAGTGCCGCTCGAACTCGCGTTCAGGATTGAAGCGGCCCGTCAGAGCATAGCTCGCCGCAAAGAGCGCTAGTTCGTGCGGCGTCTTGAGCAACATCGGTAAAAGCCATCGCTTGGAATGGAACGCAACTTCCGTTCCCTTGCGGCAATCGCCGCTTCTGGGAAAGCTGCCAGGCAGTTGAGGCACTCGGATGACGCGGTATTCGAGTTCGGGATGTCTGGCGGCGAAATGCGCGAAGGATTTCGCGATAGCTTTGGGACTGGTCATGCCGAAATCGTTTACGTGATCGGCCTTCGCGGCATGTGGGAAATACGAGTTGATGATGCCTGCGGCGAAGTCAGCGCAGTTGTTCGAAAAGCCGCTGTAGTGATTAACATTTGTGCCGTTGTTCAGCTCCCCAATAATGCGCAGGTCCTGTTCGACGGTCGTCTTGACCACGAAAATGTACATGCCGCGCGCAAAACTCTCGGCTACCAGGTCACGCCAATGCGCGTCAGGATCGGTCGTGCATGGAGGTCCGGAACAGATTTCCAGCAGATATCTCTGGCGGAAGCGCTCCTGCAAAACCCGCCTGATCTCCGAGGATGCAAACAGCGGACGCGCCTTCTCGTCTTCGGCGCCGTAAAGGAAGATGTTGAGTGGAACTGCATTCCACTGGTAACTCTGATCTTCCTGAAACCGAATGTAGTTGCTGACAACCGAGCCATTTTCTCCAGCTTCACAAAGACGCAGCTTCAGGGGTGAGGCTGGGCAGGCTCGCGAAAGATAGACGGCTGAATGTCCGGCGTTGGTCCACCGCGACATCCCTTTCGGTGTGGCTTCGCTGAGAATGAGACCAACATCGGCGTGCGCCAGGGGGCATACGATCAGCAACAAACAGCTGAGCAACCGTAACAAGACGCGTATCAAGATGGAATTCCTGGAGCGTGCACTGAGCAGCCAGCACCTCGCACCTTAGATGCAATCCTTGTGACACTCGTATCGGCGCCAGCATGCAGGTCTTAGGTTCCACCATCAAGGACTGCTTGGCATTGGCACACTGCTAGTTTCACCAGTGCCACTAGAATTCGGGAAATCCACGCGGTACTAGTCCCTGATCACCGCGAAGACGATCATGCATTCGATACCGGCACTGCGGGGGCAATGGTCCTGTCGTAGATCCACAACAACAACGCGGTTAACACTCCCACTCCGGTCACTGCCCACCACATGAGTTGTGGCTGGTGCGTAACTTCGCCGAAGTGGTGAATCAATCTCCCCCCAAATATCCCGGCGATAAGTGACCCGATGCCGATGGGCAGAAATGCGAAGCCCATGTACGTACCCTGCTGGCCCGGCGGCGCAAGGCGGGAAATGTATTCGTAGTAACGCGGAGATTGCGTAATCTCGCCCAGGGCGACCACTATCAGCGTGACGTAAGCTGCTATTACGGAGTGGAAAATAATCAGGACCAACCAGGCGAGCGCCGATATCAGCGTACCTAGAATAATGGCGCGGAACGCGGCTATTCTCCGAGTGAGAATGCTGACCAGCATGGTGAATGCGATCACTACCAGCGGGCCCGTGATCAACATGAGTTCGGTGTCGGTGTTCGGGTCGATGTAATCGTGCACGTATAGCGGCAGGATGATGAACTCCTGCCAATACACGATCCAATAGCCGGAAAAGATGAGCAGAAAAAGCATGAATCGCGGGTTTGTGATCACAGTGCCGAAGTTTCTGAGCGCCGCGCCCAGGCTGGCGGTCTTGGCCTCGCCAGAACGCTTGGGTTCACGAAAAAACAACAGCACGGCGAAGAACATCAGAAACACACTCAGCGCCGCGACCCGGAATACGTTTTCCACGCGCATGCGCTGATGTACCCATGACGCCACATAGGGGCCGGCGGCACCGCCGATGTTTACCAGGGTGTAATAGATGGAATAGCCAATTGAGCGAACATTTTCATTCGAAGCTCGTGCCGTAGTTCCGACGACTGCTGGCTTCACCAGTGCGATGCCAAGCGCCGGGAGCATGAGCACGATCGTTACCAGCGCGATCAGCGGCATGTGTTCGCGTAGTGGTGCAAGCCAAGGAGCACCCAGAGACCCGAGCAAGAAGTACGAGCCGCTAAGAATCAGATATGCGAGCGAGAGAGCGCGTCGGAATCCCAGACGGTCGGCCACCGTCCCGCCAAATGCTGCCAGAAACCAAACCAGACCACCGAAGAGTCCAGTGAGGCTGCTGGCCTGTTGAACCGGGAACTTCAGCGCTTCGTGCAGGTAACGGGCCAACGAGGCAAATGCCGCGTAATAGGAAAGCCGCTCAAAGAGCTCGGTGATATTGGCGACCCAGAAGGGCCGTTCAAAACCCATTTTGATCTCACGCAACCGTTCAGAAAAGGACAAGGGCTCTCCTGGGCAGATCGGCTATCGGGGTGATCGGGTCAAGTGAAAGTCGCGATGGTCGCGTTCGGTGTTGGTCATGACGTAAGCATCACTGCTATCGTGCGCTCAATTTCGCTTACTGTTATGCCAACCACTCGAATTATTTTCTTCCGATTGCTGATGCCGGCGGCTATGGTAACGGACGAACGCGGTACTTTCAAAAATTCAGCAAAGAAGCGGATGCAGGCCTCATTGGCCTTGCCCTCGACGGGCGGGGAGGTCAGTTCCACCTTCAGAGAATCACCGACCATTCCGGAGATGCGCTCCCGCCGCGCTCTGGGGTGAACCTTCACTGAGAATGTGACGCCATCGACGTCTTGTTGAATCTTAATCACGAGTCTCTGAAGGCCATGATAAACAGGAATGCCCGTACTGCTCCGCTGCGAAAGAGCGTCGGTTTGATCATGTTATCGTCAGGCACAGCGTCGCGGACCATCCGTCACTGCCGTTCGCCGAAGATTGCTGTTCCGACGCGAACACACGTGGATCCTTCTTCGATTGCGACTTCGAAATCGTGGGACATTCCCATGGAGAGAATTTGCATGGCAATGCCAGGCAGGCGGCGCGCAGCGATGCTGTCACGCAGCTCACGCAAGCGGCGAAGGTAAGGCCGGGCGCCCTCAGGATCTTCTGTAAAGGGCGGGATCGTCATCAGCCCCTTAATCTTTAGATGCGGCAGCCGTTCGGCGGCAAGCAGGAGCTGTTCCAGTTCGGGAGCCTCTGGATTCAATCCGGCTTTGGCCGGATCACCGGTGTTGATCTCGATCGCAACGGACATCGGGGGCCTGCCAGAGCCTCCCACCGCGGCATTAATGCGCTCCGCGAGCCGCAGCGAGTCAAGCGAGTGAATCTCTGAGAACAGTTCAACGGCTTTGTTAGCTTTGTTGGATTGCAAGCGGCCAATCAGAGTGAAAGTCGCGCCGCTTAACCCGGCCAACTGGGTACGCTTTGCGGCGAATTCCTGAACCCTATTTTCGCCAAACGAACGAATGCCTGCTTCGTAACAGGCGATAAGACTTTCGGCCGGTTGAGTCTTCGTTACCGCCATGACGGTGATCGCCTGCGGATGACGTCCGGCGCGTTCAGCGGCCGCAGCTATGCGGAGTTGAACGCTGGAGACGTTCGCAAAGATTGCTTTCTGCTGGTCGCTCACCAGGAGGCTCGCCGGACGCACCGCAGAGCGAAATCCGGCGTCTTCGGTATCAGCAACGGAGTAAACGAACGAGTCGCAACCGACACTGTTATTCCTGGATGCCCAGCAAGTCGCTCATCTCTTTGTAGAGAAAGCCTCGTCCGGGGCGGTAAGGCTGCACCCATTTTCCGTCGATCACAAACTGGGGAATAGCCCGTTTGCCCACGTTTTTCATGAGTTCGTCAACGGCGCCGGGAGTGTTCTCGATATCCACTTCGTTGAAAGGGATGTTGTGCTTCGTGAGAAAGTTCTTGGCCTCACGGCAATCGCGGCACCAGAACGCGGTGTAAACGGTCAGATCCATCTAATTATGGTACCAAGGTGCAAAGCGAGGAGAGCTTCTGAGCTTGAGCCTCCAAAGTTCCCGGAAAGCCGAACGCCTCCTCCCGGGAAGTGCCTGCAACTGCAACACTGCAGACTATGATCTAGAGAATGGACTACGAAATTCAACCTGAAGAGTTGCAGCGCATGCGTGATGCTGGAGAGAATTTTACGCTTCTCGATTGTCGCGAGCCTTGGGAGTATCAGGCAGCGCACATTGAAGGCGCTACCCACATTCCCATGCAGGACATTCCTGCACGGATTCAGGAACTTGATCCAGAGGAGCACATCGTAGTCATCTGCCATCATGGGGTTCGCTCGATGAACGTCACTGCATGGTTGCGACAGCAGGGATACGACAAGGCGCAGTCAGTTGCCGGCGGCATCGATCGGTGGTCCAGACTTGTCGATCCAAAGGTACCAACCTACTGAGCACCGAGTGCGCAACCCGCTTGCCCTCTCCGTGACCCTCATAGCCTTTTGGCCTTCGTGTTCGCTTCGGGGTTGTGGTCGTAGATTCGGCTATTCTAGGTAGTCATCATGAAAAAAGAGCTCGTCGAGCTACGTGTGAACGGCAGAAAGCGTGAGGTCGCGATTGAACCCTCGCAGCTTCTGCTGGACACCCTGCGCCAGGAGCTGCAGCTCACGGGCTCCAAACGCGGCTGCGACGATTCTTCGTGCGGCGCATGCACGGTGCTCGTCGACGGCATTCCGATGCTTTCATGCACCATGATCACCGGCTCCATCTCGTCCGATGAAGAAGGACACGCACCGGAAATCACCACCGTCGAAGGCGTCGCCGAGCACGGCGCGATGGCCGCAATCCAAAAAGCATACGGAGACTGGGGCGGAGCGCAATGCGGATATTGCACTCCCGGCTTCATCATGACAGTGAAGGCTCTGCTAGACCGCAATCCCGAGCCGAGCGATGAAGACATTCGGCACGCGCTGAGCGGAAACCTCTGCCGATGTACGGGATACACCCAGATGTATCAAGCGATCAAGGCGGCGATCCACGCCGAGCAGGAAGGAATCGCGGCGGCTAAGCGATAGCTATGGCAGATTTCTCCATCATCGGAAAGCCGATTGCCCTGATCGACTCCGCTGGCAAGACTACCGGAGCCGGAAAGTACGCCGATGATCTCTCCCTGCCCGGCATGCTGATCGGCAAAATCCTGCATTCGCCGTATCCCCACGCCCTCGTGAAGCGTATAGACGCGAGACGCGCGCTTGCACTTGGCGGTGTGGTGGCGGTGGTTACGGGCGCGGATGCGCCCAATAAGTATGGAATTCTTCCCGTAGGACACGACGAAACGGCGCTCGCCGTGGACAAAGTCCGCTACGTCGGCGACAACGTGGCTTGCGTGGTGGCCGAATCCGAGTCCCTTGCGGAGCAGGCGCTGGAACTCATTGACGTCGAATACGAGGCACTGCCGGCATATTTTGATCCGGAAGAGTCGATGAAGGCGACTTCCGAGTTCATCCATCCCGAGAAGCCAAACAACATTGAGAAGGATTATCACCACATCTTCGGGGATCCCGATCAGGGTTTTCGCGATGCGGCTTGCGTGCTCGAAGGCCGCTATCTCGCGAATGAAGTGACGCACGCGGCCATGGAGCCGCACTGCACGCTGGCCAGCTTCGAGTTTGACTCCCAAACTGGGCAACCTGGGAGGCTGACGGTGTGGTCGTCCACCCAGGTTCCTTATTACCTCCAGCACAAACTCTCGATCGTGCTGGAGATGCCGATGGCGCAAATTCGCGTCATTAAACCACTGGTTGGGGGCGGCTTTGGCGGCAAAAGCGAGATTATTCCGCTCGAAATCATCGCTGCTGTGGCAGCGCGCAAGGCCAAAGCTCCGGTAAAGATCACTTACACGCGCGAGGAGGTCTTCTGGGCACATCGCGGAAGGCCGCGAACCATCGTCGATCTCAAAACCGGAGTCAAAAAGGACGGCCTCATTACTGCAGTGGCGGCGCGTGTGATCCAGGATGGCGGCGCATATTGCTCCTATGGCGTAGTCACCATCCTCTATTCCGGGGCACTTTTGGGTGCTTTATACGACATTCCGAATATCCGTTACGACGGGTATCGCGTTCTAACCAACAAGCCTGCATGCGGCGCCATGCGCGGCCACGGCACTGTAAACGTGCGCTTTGCATTCGAGTCGCAGCTGGATGAGCTCGCCGCCGCGATAGGCATGGACCCGGCAGCGATCCGCCGCGTTAATCTGCTCAAGCCGCCTTGCATCACGATCAATGGCCTTCGCGTACAGAGTTATGGGCTTCCGGAGTGCATCGACAAGGTGTTTGAAGGCTCAAATTGGGGCACTCGCAAGGGCAAATTGGGGCGCGGACGCGGCCTGGGAATGGCTTGCAGCCACTATGTAAGCGGTGCCGCCAACTCGATTATCCGTTCAGACATGCCGCATTCCACCGTCAATATCAAGATCGATCGCGATGGCGGAGTGGTCGTTTACACCGGCGCGTCCGACATCGGACAGGGATCGGACACGATGATCGCGCAAATTGTGGCCGAAGTTCTCGGCTGCAAGCTGGCGCGGATAAAGGTTGTCGCGGCAGATACCGACCTAACGCCGGTGGATATCGGGTCATATTCGAGCCGGGTTACGTTCATGAACGGCAACGCGGCGATGCGCGCTGCGGAAGATGTAAAGAAGAAGATCGTCGCGGCAGCGGCCCAGAAGATGGTCTGCGCTGCCGAAACTGTGGTCATGCGCGACGATCGTGTTGGCAAAAATGGCGTGCGTACGGGCTCTTCAGAAGCTTCAACCACCCTCGGCCGGGTCGCTTCTGAGCCCACTGCGGCAGAAATTCTGGAAACAAAGGACGCCCCTCGAGGAGCTGATACCCCGCAACAAAACTCCGGCCGAGGCCAGCCAGAACCACTTAAGACTCCGGATGCACGGCAAACGGCTGAAACCACCGTTTCTGGGCGCGTTGTAGGCCAGATTTTGCGGCATTCTGTGCAGCAGAAGCGCAAGGATGAAGGCCCCAAAGACCACATGTCGTTCGAAGAGGCGGTGGTTGCAGCCATCGACTTCAGCGGCGCTCTTACCGGAACCGGCTCCTATGCGCCGCCGCAGGAGGCTCGCGGAGGCAAGCATAAAGGCGCCGGAGTCGGTCCTTCGCCGGCATATTCTTACTCCGCTCAGGTTGCAGAGGTTAGCGTTGATGAAGAAACTGGGGAGGTTACAGTCCATAAGATCTGGGCGGCGCATGATTGTGGACGCGCTTTGAACCCGGTTTCGGTCGATGGACAGGTCATCGGATCGGTCTGGATGGGGCTCGGACAAGCCATGCAGGAAGAGATGGTGTGGAAGGATGGCCTGCTGATGAACCCCGGATTGCTCGAATACAAGTCGCCGTCGTCAGCCGAATCGCCCGATATCGTCAGTTATATCGTCGAAAGCGTCGACCCAGAGGGGCCTTTTGGCGCCAAAGAAGCCAGTGAAGGATCGCTCGCGGCATGCATTCCAGCCATTTCCAACGCGATTTTCGACGCGATAGGCGTGCGTTTGCGCGAAGCTCCGTTCACTCCAGACCGGGTTTTAGCGGCAATTAAGGCACGTGAGAAGGCCAATAACGGCAATTTAAGCGACGATAAACCCGCTCCCACAGCGTTTTTCCGCGAGCACGGCGGCGCATTGTGGTTCAAAGGGCGCGGTCCGATGCGACATCCGGCGGATCCGGCCAGGGCTGGATCGAGGATGGAACCGGCGGCTCGAGACGATTGATGTCAACAACCCATTCCGGCACGACGGAAGTCAACGTCCTGACGCGGTTCGTCCTTATTCTGGGGATTCTCATGGTGAATTCTGGTTCTGTATCTTCAGCGTCTCAACGCTCGAATTTCCACGTTGAAATACGTTCCAGAGCCACAAGGCAGATGGAAGCGCTCAGTCACTATCGAGTTCTATTTTGGAACAACCAGCCAATCGCCAATAATGTGGAGCAGGTTTTCATTTCTCCTTCCAAGAGATTTGCTCTGTTCAGACAGAACGGCGGGTTATTCGTGGCTGACGAAAATCGGCAAGACATCTGCGTCATTGCCGGCGGATATGTTGGTATTCCCGATTACGTCGTGTGGATTGAGCCAAGTCTGCAGGCATCGCTTGGGTTACAGGGACGGCCACCTGCCGTCGAGGGTCGATCTATCTGCCGTCCATTGGCACTGTCGTAAATTTCAATGAGTCTTCCTGCCTTCAAACTGCTTCGCCCCCGCAGCGTCGAAGACGCGGTTGGATATCTGTCGAAACACGCCGCAGACATCCAGATCGTTGCCGGTGGCACCGATCTGTTGCCGTCGATGAAGCAGCGTCTGTTCGCGCCAAAGTATTTGCTCGACATTCGCGGAATCGAAGAGCTCCAGGGCGTCCGTTCCATTCCGGGACACGGGACCGAAATCGGCGCGCTGGTCACACTTACAACTCTCGAGGATTCGGAGTTCATACGTCACAATTACTCCGTGCTGCGAGAGGCTGCGGCGACGGTCGCGTCTCCGATTCTGCGCAATATGGGAACGATTGGCGGGAATATCTGCCTCGACACCCGATGCCTCTGGTACAACCAGTCGCTCACCTGGCGCAAGTCATGCGGCTTCTGCATCAAGAAAGACGGCGATCTCTGCCACGTCGCCCCCGGAGGCAAGAAATGCTGGGCGGCATTTTCCGCCGACTGTCCCGCGGCTCTGTTGTGCCTTGAGGCCGAGTTGGAGATCGCCGGACCAGGCGGCTTCCGCCGCAGCCCGCTCGCTGACTTCTACACCAACGTCGGCGATGCGCGCATGAAGCTGGCCACGAACGAAATGCTCACGCGCATCTTCCTGCCGGAGCGCATGGCGGGATACCGCGGCATGTATCAGAAACTGCGGTTACGTGGGTCCATCGATTATCCGCTGGCCGGAGTGGCCGCTGCGCTGAAGAAGAATTCACAAGGTTTAATTGAAGACGCGCGCGTCGCCATCACTGGCGTGAATCCCGCGCCACTGCTGGTCCACGAAGCCCGACACGCGCTTCTAGGCAAGCCCTTGAATGAGCACGCCGCGTCAGTGATCGGCGAGCTGGCCGCGCGCGTGGCCAAGCCGCTGACAACATCCGCGCTCACACCTGAGTATCGGCGCGAGATGATACGCGTGTACGCGAAGCGGGCGGTGTTGGGCGCGGCGCGATGACAAGAGAACGCGACACGAACGAAGAACCTGATGCGGATTTCGCGGATGGGACGTGGATCAAAACATAAGGGAATGCGAACACATCAGGTTCAAGAGCGCCTATGCCTGCCTTGCAGAGGCAAATGCAAACACCCGGCCGAGGGCGGCCGGATCCACGTTGACGCCAGCACCCACCAGCCCATCTCAAGCGTAAATCCGCGTCCCATCCGCGAAATCCGCGTCAGGTTTTCTGGCGATATTCAGCTTTGCACACATGATCGCGAGGAACGATGATCACCGACTGCCACGTTCACATCCAGCCGGTTGAGATGTTCAAGCCTGCGGCGCTGGCCACGATGAAGAAGAAGCGCGCCAACTTCGATCAGGTGATCGAGTTCTGCCGCTCACCCAAGAAGTTTCTCCACTATCTGGACCAAATCGGGATCGATCGCGCGGCGCTGATCAACTATGTTGCGCCGGAGCTGATCGGATTTACTCCTGCGGTCAACGAATTCGTCGCGAACTATGTGAAGGAAGATCCCAAGCGGTTGATTCCCTGCGGCAGCGTGCATCCTCGGCATACTACCGACGCCGGGCGCGATATGGAGCAGATCGTGCGGCTGGGCATTCGCATAATCAAAATTCATCCGCCGCACCAGCTGCTGTATCCCAATGATTATTTGAACGGCGTGAAAGAGCTGGAAACGATCTATCACGTTGCCGAGCAGAACGGCATTCCTGTGATGGTGCACACTGGGACATCGATTTTTCCTGGGGCGCGGAACAAATTCGGCGATCCGATTTATGTGGACGACGTCGCTGTCGATTTTCCCAAACTGACAATTCTGCTTGCGCACGGTGGTCGTCCGCTATGGATGGATACCGCTTTTTTTCTGGTTCGGCGGCACCCCAACGTCTATCTCGATATCAGCGGCATTCCTCCCAAGACGCTGCTCAAGTATTTTCCGCGGCTGGAAGAGATCGCAAACAAGACGCTCTTCGGGACGGATTGGCCTGGACCGGGCGTTCCCGAGATTCAGCAGAACCTCGAAGATTTTCGCGGGCTGCCGCTGAGCGACTCGTCCAAACAGCAGATTTTGAGCGGGACTGCGGCTTCTATTTGGCCTTAAGACCGGGGTTAACACGGAGGTCACGAAGGCGAAACGAAGGGCACGGAGCCAGTGGGTGCTAATAACTCGCGGTGTTGCCATTCACCCAATTCCGTGACCTCCGCTTTCCCCTCCCTGACCTTCGTGTTAACCCCGGCGTTTGCCCCACCTAAGAGTTTTCATTTATAAAAGAGGGTTGCTCTGTGCGCGATGCACCTCACTGGGGCTGCTGCGGAGAGAGCGTCTTCGAGGTCTTAATGTCCACCACGCCAGCCACAAAGGGTCTTGAAGGAGTAGTAGCCGCCAACTCGGGAGTCTGTTACATCGATGGCGACGAGGGAATCCTCGCATATCGTGGCATCGACATCCATGAGCTTGCGCAGAACTCCACCTTTGAAGAGGTCTGCTACCTGTTGTGGTTTGGGCAGCTTCCAAAGAAAGAAGAATTAGAACATTTCCGCAGCCGGCTGGGGGAATCGCGCAAGCTGGATCCGCGCATCATCGAGATGATGCGCAACTTTCCGAGATCGGCAACACCGATGGAAGTGCTGCGCACCACCGTGTCCGCGCTGTCGTTTTACGATGCCGACGAACACGCCGTCGATCACGATTCCAACATTCGCAAGTCGTACGCACTTACTTCCCAGATTGGGATGGTCGTCGCCGTCTACGATCGCATTCGCAAGAACAAGAAGATCATCGAAGCGGATCCCAAGCTGTCGCATGCTGCGAACTTCCTGCTGCAACTCACCGGCGAGAAGCCCTCTTCAACCGCAGAAAAGGCGCTGGACATCGCTCTCATCCTGCACGCCGATCACGAGCTGAACGCATCGACGTTTGCCGCGCGCGTTACCGCGGCCACCCTCTCTGACATGCACTCGGCCATTACCAGCGCGATTGGCGCACTCAAAGGCCCGTTGCACGGCGGCGCCAATGAGCAAGTGATGAAGATGCTGTTCAACCTGGATAAGGCGGGCAAGGATCCCATCGAGCACGTCAAGGCCATGCTCGCGGAGAAGAAGAAGGTTCCGGGATTCGGACACCGCGTCTACACCACCGAAGATCCGCGGGCCACGCACCTGCGCAAAATGTCAGAAGACCTCGGACGCTCGAGCGGCAATCCGAAGTGGTTCGACATGTCGCGCAAAATCGAGAAGTACATCAACGCCGAAAAGAAGCTGAACGCCAATGTGGACTTCTATTCGGCTTCCACTTACACCGCGCTCGGACTGGATATCGATCTATTTACTCCGGTCTTCGCGGTATCGCGCATCGGTGGGTGGGCAGCGCACGTCATTGAGCAACTCGACGACAATCGGTTGATTCGCCCGCGCGCGGAATACATTGGGCCCCGGTATCCGAACAAGTACGTGCCTATCGAACGTCGATAATCTCTTCTTGCAGGCTGGCGCTCAGCCCTTGAAACGTGGACCCGGCCGCCCTCGGCCGGATGTTCAGATACTTCCATTTCGGGAGGCAATCTGTTTTGTATTGCTTCCAAAAGCAGATCCCCCGCCCAAAAACCGGGCGAGGGATGACAGTTCCGATTGGGCGACCGTGACAGTTCTTACTAAGAGACAGTTGTCAACGCCCGGGTGTACTTAGGTCTGAAGCAGCAGCGCTACGCGGCGGCGAGTCTCTCCGATTCGCGATCTGCGGCTTGGAAATCGGTCATCGCCAGCACGCCGGCTTCGCTGGCGGCTTGACCCCAGAATGCACTAGCCGCGGGTTCGTCGCCGAATCCGAGCAGAATGGGGGCGGCTGCGGCTGAGAATCCCTGGATCACGTCTACCATTCCGTGAGTTTCGAAGCTGATTGGCTTCCGCCCGTCACCCCAATAATCGGTGAACATTGAGAGTCCCAGAACGGCAGCTCCGTTCGCGAGGGCGGCTATGCTCGCACGCTTGTTATCTTCCCAACACGCGCCGGCGGTAATGAAGTAGTACCCGACTACCAGGTAGTCGATTACTCCGTGAGTAGTTGGGCTGATGATCTTGGGTACGCGGTCGACGAAATCGTTATCAAGCAGAGGATTCGGCATCGCTTATGAACTCCCTTCCCGTGGCTTAGATGAGTTGTCATTAGGGAAGAGTGGCGCACTCGGTTGGTGCCTTTAAAGGCCAAGGCGCGCCAGCAGCCCGCAACCAAGCAGCTCACGCCAGGGATATGGGTATACAGAACGAAGAAGGCGAGAGATGTTGGAGCGACGATGTAGGGAGGGCACCGCTTCAGCCGTGCCGTTCAGGATCTCAAAATCCCCCCGGCTTTAGCCGCTGAGGTGTAGTCTGCCCCACTTCCAACAGGAATACCGCAGGGGCTAAAGCCCGATCCGACGTGACGTAGTTACGGCACGGCTAAAGCCGATGCCCTTCCCTAAAAACATTAAGAGAGTTCTCCCAGGAGCCCGCACCAACAAAGCCGGAGATGCCGACGCGCTACGCCGGGACGCTGGCCGTGTACTCGTCGTAGGTGCCTTTGAAGTCCTCAATCGTGCCGTGGTCGAAATGCCAGACTCGGGTCGCGACTTCTTCGATCAAATCGTGATCGTGGGTGACCAGGAACACCGTTCCCTCGTAGCGCTGCAGCGCGATGTTCAGGGCATTGATGGACTCAAGGTCGAGGTGATTGGTGGGTTCGTCGAGGACGAGCACGTTTGGTTTTTCCAGCATGAGCTTGCAAAACAGCAGGCGCGCAGATTCTCCTCCGGAGAGAGCTTCCACGGGCTTCAAGGCTTCGTCTCGTTGGAAGAGCATTTGTCCGAGCAATCCACGTAGCTCCTCGGTGGAGGCCTTCGGATCGAATTGGCGCAACCAATCCAAAGTGCTGACTTCGTCTTGCGTCGGCAGACGGTGATCCTGCGCGAAGTAGCCGATCTGCACTTCGTGTCCCCATTTCACTTCGCCGGAATCGATGGGGAGACCTTCATCGCTCACGGCAGGCGCGTTGCCCAGCAAACAGCGGAGCAGCGTAGTCTTGCCTGCACCGTTGCGGCCAATGATTCCGATCTTCTCTCCGCGAGAAATCGCGGCGCCAAAATCCGTAATCACGGGATTGTCGCCATAACTCTTCGAGAGCTTCTCGAACTCGAGCGCGTGGCGTCCTGACGGACGGTTCATGCTGAACTTGATGTAAGGGCGTTGAATGTTCGATCTCGCCAGCTCGGTCGTCTGCAGCCGCTCCACTTCTTTCTTGCGCGACATCACCTGGCTGGAACGCGTGCCGGCGGAAAAGCGCGCGATGAACTGATTCAGCTGCGCAATTTTCTTCTCACGCTGGGCATTATCGGCCTCGATCTGCGAGCGAACCTGGGTCTTGGCCATCACCATGTCGTCGTATCCGCCGGTGTAAGTGATGATGGTCTGGTAATCGATGTCGGCGATGTGAGTGCAGACGCTATTCAGAAAATGGCGGTCGTGCGAGATCACGATGAGCGCACCTTCGTACCGCGTCAGGAAATCCTGCAGCCAGTGAATCGAGTCGAGATCGAGATGGTTGGTGGGCTCGTCGAGCAGCAGAGCCTGTGGATGACCAAACAGCGCCTGCGCCAGCAGCACGCGGACTTTTTGTCCACCCTGGAGGCTGCTCATCTTCCGATCGTGCAGCTCCTCGGGAATATCGAGGCCGTCGAGCAGGATGGCCGCGTCGCTCTCGGCGGTGTATCCGTCTTCTTCTGCAACGATGCCTTCGAGTTCGCCCAGACGCATGCCATCTTCGTCAGTAATTTCGGGCTTCGCGAATATGCGTTCGCGCTCTTCAATTGCGTCCCACAGCCGGCGATTGCCCATAATCACCGTATCCACAGCACGGTAGGCGTCGAACTCAAAGTGGTCCTGACGCAATACGCCGAGCTTCCGCGGCCGCACGACGTTCCCCTTTTGGGAGTCGAGCTCGCCGGTGAGGATCTTCATGAATGTTGTCTTGCCGGCGCCGTTTGGGCCCGTTAGGCCATAGCGCTTTCCCGCCGTGAAGGTCGTGGAGACGTCGTCGAACAGTATTTTGGCGCCGTAGCGCATGCTTACATTGCAAACAGAAATCATTCTTTTTGTTTTGCCTTATTCAGGAAGACTTACGCAGGTAGGGCTCTAGATCGGGGTCACAAGCAACTGCTCTTGTATCAAGGATAACATGAGGAAACGGCTCAATTTTGGGGCTGTCTCGAAGTAGCAACGGGTGTGTCACCGGGCATTCCCCACTCCGCCCAGGAGCCATCGTAAACGGCCACATCCTGCTTCCCAAGCAGATGCAGGGCGAACGCTAAGGCACAGGCCGTGACCCCTGAGCCGCAGGAGGTTACGACCGGCTTGTTAAGGTCGAGTCCCGCATTTTGGAAGCGCTGGCGGAGTTCCCCTTCCGGGAGCAGGGCACGAGTCTGCGGATCGACGATCTGATCGTAAGGAAGATTGAGGCTTCCAGGAATGTGTCCTGAGCGGCGTCCAGGCCAAGTTTCAGGGGAGCTTCCGTCAAAGCGTCCTTTCGAGCGCGCATCGATCAACTGCTCCTCTTTGTTGCCGAGGATCTTCAGGACGTCTGCCTTGCTGCGTACGCTCCCTGGCAATAACTTGGCTTTGAAAGTGCGCGGCTCTTTTTTCGTCATGCCGCGCTCGATGCGCCGTCCTTCAGACTGCCATTTTGCAAGCCCGCCATTAAGGATGGAGACTTTCTGGTGGCCGAAGGTGCGAAGCTCCCACCAGACTCGCGGTGCGAATTGGAAGCCGTCTCTGTCATAGACAATCACGCGATCGTCGCTGCTGATCCCAAGATTGCCGACATCACGCCCAAACTCTTCGGCGCTGGGAATCATGTGAGGCAAAGAGCTGGCCTTGTCGCAAATGGCATCGATGTCAAAGAAGATTGCACCGGGAATGTGAGCCTCACGAAACCTCTCGAGTGCCAACGGAGGCTTGCTGCCCGGCATGTCGAATGCCGCTTCCACAACCCTCACGTTGGGTGAATCGATGATCTTAGCCAATTCTTCGGTCGAGATTAGCGAGTCTGGTTTTTTGTAAGCGGACGGCCGTTCTTTGCTCATGGCGGTTCGATATTTTGTTCCACAATTGTAAACAACGGGTTCCGATTGCAAACAAGAACAAAACATGACACGGATTTCACGGATGTTACGGATTACACGGATTTTCCGAGTGGAAAACCATCAAGTGGAAAAGTATTAAGTTGTCATCCTGAGCGAAGCGAAGGACCTCCCGCGATGTTTCGGACTTAATTGCCCTCGCGTGGTTTTCAACAAGAACATCGCTAAAAACCGGGATAGAGCATCACAGAGATAGATTTGCCGGAGGTCCTTCGCTTCGCTCAGGATGACAAGGGTTATCTATTAACGTCAGCATCGACGACTGAAGTCCAGGCCCTGACACCAACTACAATGAACTCCTGAGATGAATCACACATCACCCGATGTAGATCTGCGCGCAATTGCGGAACAGGTGGTGCGGGCGAGAGGCTTTGACCCGCGGTTTCCGCCAGAGGTTCAACAACAAGTCTCCCAAATCCAGCAGCACCCGCCTTCTGTAGCTGCGGGTGGCGATATCCGCGATCTACGGAATCTGCTGTGGTCGTCCATCGACAACGATGACTCGAAGGACCTCGACCAGATCGAAGTGGCAGAGCGCGTCTCTGACACGCAAACCAAGGTCCTGGTTGCAATCGCGGATGTCGATGCTTTCGTTGCGAAGAAATCGCCGATCGATTCGCATGCCTCCCGTGAAGCGACGACCGTGTACACCGGAGTGCGTGTCTTTCCCATGCTGCCCGAGCAGCTCTCGACGGGAATCACTTCCCTGCTCGAAGGCTCTGACAAGCTTTGCGTCGTAACCGAGTTCGTCGTCGACAAGGATGGGCTGATTCAGTCTTCCAATGTCTATCGGGCGGTCGCTCGCAACAAGGCGCAGCTCACCTATAGCGCGGTGGGGGCATGGCTCGAGGGCAGAAGTGCCGCTGATAACAAGGTGGCGTCGTCGCCGGAGCTTCAGGCGCAGCTCAAGCTGCAGAGCGAGGTTGCAGAGCGGCTGAAAGAACAACGCTCCAGTCACGGCGCGTTGAATCTCGAAAGCACGGAATCGCATCCGCTAATGTCGGGCGATCAGATCGTAGGGATCGCCAACCAGGAAAAGAATCGCGCGAGCGAACTCATCGAGGAGTTCATGATCGCCGCCAACGAGTCGGTCGCGCGTATGGTTCAGGCGAAGAAGGTCTCGTCGATACGACGAGTCGTGAAGACACCGGAACGCTGGGATCGCATCGTCGCGCTCGCAGCACAGCATGGCGGACGTCTTCCGGCGCAGCCTGACGCCAAGGCCCTCAACGACTTCCTGATGAAGCGGAAGGCTGAGGATCCGGATCACTTCGCCGATGTCTCGTTAATCGTAGTGAAGCTGATGGGCCCGGGTGAGTATGTGCTGGAGGGGCCCGGCGATCCCGAAACGGGACATTTTGGTCTCGCCGTTCAGGATTACACGCATTCGACCGCGCCCAACCGCCGCTTTCCGGATATCGTTACTCAGCGGCTGATCAAGTCGGTTCTCTCCGGCAACTCAGCTCCTTATTCCGACAACGATCTCACCGCCATCGCGGCAAACTGCACCGAGCGGCAGGACGCGGCACGCAAGGTTCAGCGCGACATGCAGAAGCGAATCGCCGCAGTGGCGCTGAAGCACAACATTGGACAAATATTCGATGCCATTGTGACCGGAGCCAATGCGCACGGCACGTTCGTGCGCACCATGCAGCCTCACGCTGAGGGCATGCTGGTCAGCGGCCGTGATGGGCTTGACGTTGGGGACAGGCTGCGCGCGCGTCTGGTGAACACTGATGTGCAGCGTGGGTATATAGATTTTGCCAAGGTGTGAGGTTCGTTCGTTATGGAAACAGGTCGCTAATCCCAGAGACTGTCAGAGTTTCATGTGCACTCAGCAACCGCACAAATGAACCCGTGGCACGTCCGCCCTCGGCTGTGTCTGGCTGCTCGACCAAACACAGGCGAGGGCGCCTGTGCCACATTTACAAACCCTAAGTAACATCTGGGGTCATCGACTTCGCCTGCTCCCATGTGACCCGCTGTTTGCTGCGATAGGCGAGGTTGGCCATGTGCGCGGCAATTGCGGAACGGTAGCCGATATCTACACTGGCGTTGGGCTGCTTGCGTGAGCGGACGCAATCGATGAAGTTTGCCATGTGGTTTTGGTCGGGAGTGTTACCCACGGCGGCTTCTCCGCCTGGACGGTTAAGCTTCTCGGGGAAATAGCGCGTTGTGTCTTTGGATTTGCCGCTGACCATATCCTGTTCGCCGGCTACGTGCTCGATGGTGCCATCGCTTCCGAGGATGTGCTCGCCCAATCCGTAGTGGCTGTTGCTGAAGGTCGACTGCCAGTTCAGGATCATGTCCTGCGGGAACTCCAGCGTCACGGAGATGGTGTCCGGAACCTCGCGTCCATCTTTTTCCGAAAAGACTCCGCCGGACATCACTGCCGCTGTGGGAATGGGAAGATCGAGCGCAGTCATGATCCAGGACATCTGGTGGACCATGTTCTCGGTGAGATTGCCGCCGGAAAATTCCCAAAACAGGCGCCAGTTGATGAAGCGGTTGGGGTCGAAAGGCCGATCCGGGCGGCCATTCAGGAAAGCGCTCCAATTCAGGTTTGCAGGAGTGCAATCTGACGGGATTGGACGTACCCACTGTCCATGTCCGTGACGAGTGTTGCGGCTCATCCAGGATTGGACCATGGTCACTTTGCCGACTGCTCCATCCTTAAGCCATTGTTTGGCATCGGCTAGGGAGCCATCGCTTACGTGCTGCAGTCCAATCTGTATAACGCGATCGGGATGGTCTTTTGCGGCGCTCACGCACTGTTCCGCTTCGGGAATCGACCAGGTCATGGTTTTTTCGGAGTAGAGATCTTTGCCCGCGTTTAACGTATTGACGAAATGATGCTCGTGAATATGCAGCGGACTGGCGACGATTACAGCATCGATGTCTTTTTGGTCCAGCAATTGCCGATGATCGTTGTAAGTGCGGATGTTCGGAGCCATGGCCTTGGCCTCAGCGTGTCGGCGCGTGTAGATGTCAGCGATAGCCACCAGTTCTGCATTGGGAACGGCGAGGACCTGTTTCAGCAGCTCCTGGCCGCGACCGCCGACGCCGATCATGCCGACGCGCACGCGATCGTTGGCTCCGAGGACGCGGGAAGGTGGATACACCATGAATGCAGCGGTACCGATGGCGGCTTGCTTGAGAAAGTCACGTCTAGGAATCGATTTGTCTGACACAGTTCCTCCCAGGAAGCTTAAGTTGGCTGCGCGCTGAAGCGGGCGTCTGCGCGCATAACTACGGCAGCGCCTGTGCGCGCCGCACGATAGATGGATTCAACGATGGCGAGACTGCGCCTGCCTTCCTCACCGTCACACACCGGGTTGCGCCCAGTCTCGATCGCACTAATGAAATCTTCGACAATGCGTTGATGTCCACGAACATCGCCCACCACCGGAGAATTGGCGCTCGCATTCTGGTCTCCAAGTTCGGAGGCATGCTCGATTTCCAGACCATCGGCCTCGACATCTTTCCGCAAATCAATTTTCGTAATGCGGTCATGCTCGATGCGTACGGTGCCTTCCGAACCTGTGATCTCGAGTCGGCGCGCATAACCGGGATAGGCTGCGGTGGTGGCATGCAGAACTCCGATTGCGCCGTTGGCAAATTCCAGCGTGGCCACGCAAGTGTCCTCGCTCTCGATGCTGTGGAGTGCGGTTTTGGCAGTGGCTTGCACGCGGGTCACGTCGCCGAGCAAATAGACGAGCAGATCGACGGTGTGGATGCCTTGATTGATGAGTGCCCCTCCACCATCGAAGGCGAGCGTGCCGCGCCACCTTGAGCCCGAGTAATATTCGGGTGGACGATACCATTTCACCGACGCTTCCACGAGCATCGGCTTGCCTAGTTTGCCGGAGTCGATCCACTCCTTGAGTCGCAGAATGTCGGGCTTGAGACGGTCCTGGAAAATTACGCCGAGCTTCACGCGCGAACGCCGAGCAGCATCGATCAAGGCATCGGCGCGCTTGGTACTGGTGTCGATGGGTTTCTCTACCAGCACATGCAGTCCATGTTCGGCGGCGGCAATGCCCTGCTCCGCGTGGAGCGCCGAGGGACTGCCGATCATCACCATGTTCATCGGCTTATGCGCAAGGAATTGATCGAAGTCTGAATAGGCGGTGCCTCTGTAAGTGTGTGCGAGCCGCGCCAGTTTCTGTTCATTCGTGCCATAGATAGCTGCAATTTGCAGGCCCGCTTCGGCTGCGGCGCGGATGTGCGTTTCGGTGATGTTACCGCCACCCGTGAACCCGACCTGCACCATGCACCTATGAAAGCGCTCCGGCTTTGCGTAGTTCGTCCTTCATGCCCGCCATGCTCTGCCGGGTGGATTCCTCGGGAGTGCCGGCGCCGCGCCAATGAGTCTCCAGGCTGGTGGCGTAGTGATAGCCCTGCTGCTTAAGCGCGCGGAACTGGCCGACCCAATCGACCATGCCGCGTCCCATTGCCGCCCACTTCACCTTGCCGTCGGGGCCGCGCTGCGAGTCCTTGCAGTGCACGTGGCCGATACGGTCTTTTGGAAGCTTGTTATAGCCGTCGGGATATGGAGTCTCGCCCAGCATGGTGGCATTGCCCGGATCCCAATTGAGCATGAAGTTGGGAGACTTCACTGCGTCAAGCGTCCTCGCCGCTTCAGCTCCTGTTCCAGTGTTGCACTCATGCTCGTTCTCGAGAATGAGAGTGATGTTCTTCTTCGCGGCTTTGTCGGCGGCTTCGCGGAGCTTGTCGTCGATGTCTTTGCGATAGGGCGTTACGTCCTCAAGCCGCCAGAAATCGAAGATGCGCACGCGGTCGGTGTTGAAAGCCCGCGCCAACTCGAAGGACTTGTCGAGCAGCTCATCCTGTTGCTTGAAATTAAAGTCTGCATTAAACGTGTCGCGCTTGGGAGCAAATTTTGATCGTGGCGCGCCCGGCCAGTCCACTTTGAAAACTGGACTCGCGATGTCCGTGACCTTCAGCTTGGCTTTATCGAGCAGGCGACGTGCCTCGGCAATTTGCGCGTCATCGAGGTTCAGAATGTTTTTCTTCCACATTCCCCGAACCTCGATCCATTCGAGACCAAATTCCTGCGAGGCGATCTCGACCACATGACCAAAATCGTCACCAATCTCATCATTGATCACGGCGACGCGAAAGGGAGAGCTCACGGCCGCAAACATGTTTTTGGGCATTGCGGCCAGAACACCGGTGGCAAGAACGCCGCCGAGAAAATGACGACGGGAAAACGAAGACATGCTTCGAGGCTCCTATTGAAGCTGTGGTGGTGCAACCTTTAACAGTACCGCTCTTCTGCAGCGCAAGTCCATTTCGTCCCGCGGACACCAGAAGAAGGCCGTAGCGTCGATCAACTGTACTGTCCGGTGTAGTGGGACAGAGACAGTACGAGATGGAATAGGCTGAGCCAAATCACAGCTGGCTCAGCCCGATTAATTCAGAAGGTAAACCTCGCGCTCAATTCCAGCACTCGGTTCCCATCACCCACAGCGCCGTTCTGATCTCCGGTGCCGGTGATTCGCCCGTATGTCGAGGAGGTGAGGCCGACACTGGGATTGCTGAAGTGAGGTGTGTTGGTGATGCTGAACGCCTCAGCCCGGAACTCCAACCCCATTTTCTCCCGAATCGGGATGTCGCGGAAAAGTGCTGCATCCAAGTTAAACAATCCAGGGCCCGAGAATTGATAACGGCGCATATTGCCAAGGGCGCCGTTTCCGGGAAGCACGAATGCGGTAGTGTCGAACCATAACGCAGTGTCAATTCCTCCCAACACCCGGAACGGAGCCACCTGATTGGGATACTGAGTCGATCCGGGGGCATTGAGAGCGCTGGTATTTGCAGTGAAATTTAGCGGAGTTCCGCTCATGCGCGTGAGCACGCCGCTCACGCCCCAGCCGCCCAGAATCCAGCTTGCCGGGCCGGAAGTAAGGAAATGCTTGTTCTTTCCGAACGGCAGCTCGTAAACATAACTCTGTACGAAGGTATGTGCGCGATTGCGGCTGGTGACCGTGTAATTCCGTTGAAAATCGAGGTAATTATCGGGGCCCCCGTCATCCGATCCCATATTGGAGCGATAGGCGAGTGCTTTTGCCCAAGTATAGGAGGTGGTGAGGAGGAAACCATTTTTGAACTTACGGTCAAGTCTCGCTTGAAGAGAGTTGTAGTTGGATACCGTTGGCTTAAATAGAAATGTGGTCGCGGCATTGCGGTTGTACGCAACGCACAGGGGTTCAACTGCACATGTGCTCGTGAGTGTTCCGGTCGCATTTACGGCTGGAGCAGTTGCAGCATTTACGTTGTAAGCGACGGGAATTTTGACACCGTGATTACCAACATACGCCAGATCCATCACGAAACCTGCCGGTAGCGATTGCTGAATTGAGAAGTTATAGGACTCCACATATGGCTGCTGGAAGTGTTTGTCGACGACGTTGTATGGATCTCCATTGCTCGGAGCTACCGTGCCATCAGGCGCAATTGCGACTGTTGTCGGTGGTGGAAATCCGTTTGCAAACGTTGCCGGCTTTCCACCGAACGTTGACAAGGCAAAGCTGTTGGCGGAATTGGAACCTTGGTTTTGCCGGATTGGGAAATTAAACGCGTACTGGTTATTTGTAAACGGTTCATAGCTGATACCGAAGCCGGCACGGAGTACGGTTTGCTCGCTCATGCGGTAGGCCACGCCGAGCCGCGGTGCGAAATACTTGTAGTAAGTCTCGCGGCCGAGATTAAGCGGGTTGCCATCAATGCCGGCAATCACAAGACGATTGATCGACGGATCGTAATTCGAGTATCTGCCCGCACGGCTTGGCGTCGACGGAACATAGAGCTCCCATCGCAGTCCAGCGTCAATCGTTAACTTGTTAGTCGCATGCCAAGTGTCCTGGCCAAAGAAAAACGCCTCGGTCTCTCGCCAAGACCCCGATACTAGCGATACATCGCGACCGATTGCCGGATTAGGGTTAATGGGCGCGGTTGCGCCGATAAGAAATGCGGCGAAATTATTCGCGATAGTCGTGTTAGTGCTTCCGCCGTTGAGAGATGTGGTGCCTGTACCGAACCAGAAGTGACCGCGCGGACCGAACGTTTGGGCCTGTACGAGATCATCGCGCAAGCGTCGGATGTCAGCTCCCCACTTGAAGGTGTGATTTCCACTGATCTTGGTCCACGTATTTACTACGTTGATGTTGGTCTCCCCGCGATCCCAAGGCTGAGACGCCGAGTAGCCCACGAAAGGGTCAGCAAAGCCGCCTATCGTCACTTGCGTTAACCCGCTTGTGAACGCGTCCAGATTTGCTCCCGGAATGCCGAGGTCCGCGCTGGCGGTGGATCCGTGATCGGAGGTTAACGCGATGTTCCGATAATGGCTGATTCCGGCGCGCGTTTCCATAATCAGTGTCGGCGAGAAGATATGAGTCTCGTTAATAGCGCCGCTCTGCTCTTTCTGGTTTCCTTGCCCCTGGAAGCCGCCATTCGCAAAGCCGCCGGCTTGGCCAAACACTGGCTGCTGATAAGGATTTTGCACTGCTCGACTGTAACGGAATGCGAGGCGATCCTTCTGGCTGAAGTTGTGATCGATCTTTGCGTCAAAGGACGTACTGTTCTTGGTGAATTGAGTGTTCTGCTGATAGTTGTTGCTTAAACCAGCAAGGTTGGCATGAGGCACTAACGCGAGGATCTTGAGCGAAATGGGATCCATCAACGCCAGTGGAACAATGTTGTTGCAGGTTGCGCTTTTGCATGCAGGATTGTAGGCATCGACAAGACCGTTCGGCCCAGGAATGGTGGCGACTCCAGCCGTTGACGACGAGAAAATTGGTTGCCGGCCCGTTCCGTCCGCATTGCCAGTGAACGGATTGAAGACGTTCGATTTCCCGGAAGTGATTGCGGCTGTCACGTCCCCATTCCGAAACGCATCGGTAGGAATCGTTCCGCGCTGAAACTGCCCCCGAATATCATCAATGCGCAACAGGTCAAAAAAGAAAAACGTCTTGTCTTTGATAATTGGGCCGCCGACAGTGCCGCCGTAGTAATTGAACGTCGTTCTTGCGACTGAGCCGGTGCGCTGAAAATACGTGCGCGCTTGCAGCGCGCTCACGCGGTTGTATTCGTATAGCGACCCATGGAAGCCGTTCGTTCCTGACTTCAAAATCACGTTTGTGACTGCGCCTCCCGCACGTCCGAACTCGGCGGCGTAATTGCTCGTGGTCACATCCACTGTCTGAATAGCCTCTGCTGGTGGAACATAAATCTGGAGCAATCCCGTTCGCTCATCATCGTTCACACCCTCGATCGCCAACTGGTTAAACTCACGTGACTGGCCATTCACTTCTGTAGAGAGAGTGTCTTGCGCGTTGAAGAAGTCGGAGTGATCGCGATGCGGCTTTACTGTTCCGGGGACGAGCGCCAGCAAATTCTGGAAATTGCGATTGGCACCGCCGACCGGCAGCTGCTGCAACTGCTGCGTCTCGATGTTCTGGCTGACGTCGGCCCGATCCGTCTTCAGAAGTGCAACTGCTCCAGACACCTCCACCGTTTCCGTAACAGCTCCGGGCTGCATCGTCATATCCACGCGCACGGTAGTGTTAACGTCCACCCGCACACTGGTTCTCGTCTCTTTTTTGAAGCCGTGGGCCTCAGAGGTGACGTTGTAATTTCCAGGCGGAAGATTTGGGAATACGAAGTTACCGCTGGCATTGCTCTGCGTGGAGTGGGGAATGGCGGTTCCGGTCTCGGTGATGGTCACCTGTGCTCCGGGCACCACTGCACCGGAAGAATCAGTCAAGGTACCCAACAAGGTGCCGTTGACGGCTTGCCCTTGCATTTGGATGGCTGTGATGAACAACGCGCACGCTGTGAAAAGTAGAACTGTACGGGCTCTCTTGCTGGTGGACATTACGTTCTCCTCGGCCGTTTTGTACAGCAAAACAGGGTTACTGTAGGCGGACGGAATGTTCTCCGAGTTCTAATGTCACTGTCAAGACCTGCGGCAAAATCGATTTACGAAACCGCTAAAAGTCCGCGTCTTAGCGCGGTTCGGCCGCCCTCAGCCGGTATTTTCTTTTGGATCGGATCGTACGATGGGGATAGCAAATGCTGCGGCAGCTTCAGGGGAGTTTCAGAGGATGAAGAACAACAACCCCCGGCCAAGGGCGGCCGGAGCCACGTCAAGTAGATTCTGCGCCAGGCCGGTGGAATCCGCGCACCGTTATCGGTGGGTTTCCACAGCGGCAGTCTTGATCTCGTCTGAGACGGCGGGAAGAGATCCAAACTGTTTCAGGATCACCATCCTCGACTTCCCTTCTCGTCCTCCCGGCACGTAGATCAGCTTGCGTTCGGGGTCAAATGCGAGGCTGTGTCCTTTCACGTCGGTTTTTAATTCACTGTCATAGACCAGCTGGCGGCCATTCACCTTGATGGTGGTGACAGTACCATCGCTAGAGGCAGCATAGATCGCGCTTCCCTCTGAATCCAGCCATAGACGATCCGTGCCAGCGGCGACAGGTACCCGGCTGAGTTCAACGCCTGAATCGGCGTCCACCGCAAGCAGGGCGAAGCGGACGGCGATGAACAACGTTCTGGAGGTTGGGTTCAAAATGATTCCCGTCGGCTGCGAGCCGCTGAGTTTAATGGTCTTCAGCGGCTTGGCATCGCGCTCCAATGAGACAGCGTATGCGGCCACGGAATTCTGATCCTCTATGGTGACGAAGACAGCATTGCGAATGGGATCGTACGCCATCAGGTCTGGATGGCCGCCGATGTCAACCACCTGCATCTCCTCGTTGATCTGCCGGCTGACCAGCGTCAGCGAACGCGCATATGGATTGGTGGCGATCATGTTGCTGCTGCCGGGAACGAGCAGAAGATTTTCTGGAGTGCGGGTGAGCTGAATGCGGTCCTCCACGTGCCAATTGTTGCTGTTCACCACATCAATCGAATTGCTGCCGGCGTCGGCTATGTACACCCGCGCGTTGGCATCGTCCACAGCCACTCCGCGTGCACTGACGATGCCGGAAATCTGGGCTATGAACCTCCGCTTGGCCGGATCGAAAATGTCTACCGTTCCGGCGCCATCGTGAGCCATCACGAGGTACCCCTTAGCAAAGGCCAGCGTCTCGAATCCAGGACGGCCAGGAATGTCGAGTAGGGCAATTTCGCGAAGCTTCGCTCCGAACATTGAGACCGGAATTGACAAGAGAAAAAATATAGAAATTCGAAAAAGGCGCATTACCTGTCCTGGAGCGTAGGGTATGTCGTCAACAACTTCGGATGCATCCCCAAGCTATTCTGCTGCCCGGAGTAGCTCACCGGCCACCGCGGGAGCCGTGATTCTCGGTCCTTGGCCGCAGAGCAGCAGTTCTGCATCTCATTGGTTATCGGCTATCCGCAGCCGGCTTTCAGCCAAAACCACATAGAGCGTCCTAGACTAAACCTGAGTGATAGCCTAGTACATCGGCTACTCACAATCAGTGATCTGTTGAGGCTAAGAGCCGATGGGTGAAAGCCCGTAGCAGATAGCACTCTATGCCCGATAAAGTCTTAATCGTAGAAGACGAAGAAAACGCGCGCACCGGACTCGCCGAGCTAGTCTCATCATGGGGTTACCGCACTGAGACTGCAAAGGACGGCCTTGACGCGCTCGACAAAGTAATCGCCTGGGCTCCTACCATTGTGGTTACTGACCTGAAGATGCCCCGAATGGATGGATTGGAACTACTTGAGCGATTGGGAGATCATCCGCAACAGATGGCTGTAGTGGTACTTACAGCGCAAGGATCCATCGACAGCGCGGTCGATGCCATGAAAATGGGAGCCTACGACTACATCCAAAAACCTGTCGATCCAACCCGCTTGCGAGCAATTCTGCAGAACGCGTCGCGACAGAAAGACACAGAACGCGAACTGGAGGTCACTCGGCGGCAACTTCGGGATGCTGGAGTCCTCGGACGCCTGGTTGGCAAGTCGCGCAAGATGCAGGAGATCTTTGCGCTGGTAGAACGCGTGGCTCCCAGCACGGCATCGGTGCTGATCACGGGCGAGAGCGGCACTGGGAAAGAGATGGTCGCGCGAACGCTGCATGACCTGAGTCCCCGCAAAGCAAAGCCGTATGTCGCCATCAACTGCTCGGCGATTCCTGAAACCCTGATCGAGAGCGAAATCTTCGGTCATGAAAAGGGCGCATTCACTGGCGCGCTGGAGCGACGCGCCGGCTGCTTCGAACTGGCTGAGGAAGGAACGTTGTTGCTGGACGAAATCGGCGAGATGCCGATTGCAACCCAAGCCAAGCTGCTGCGCGTCCTTGAAGATCGTAAGCTGCGCCGGCTTGGCAGCAAGAGTGAGACGGAAGTGAATGTTCGCGTTCTGGCTGCCACGAACAAGGTTCCGGAAGAGGCGGTTGCAAACGGCCAGTTGCGCAATGATCTCTATTATCGCTTGAACGTTTTCAACATCCATATGCCGCCCCTCCGCGAGCACAAGGAAGATTTACCGGACCTCACCGAGGCGCTAATCATCGATTTGAACGAGAAACATGGCCGCGATATCGCTACGGTCGAGGATGATGTAATGAAAGCCTTTCAGGCGTACAGCTGGCCGGGCAACGTCCGCGAGTTGAGGAACACCTTGGAACGTGCGGTGATTCTGGCCACCAGCAGATTGATAGATACACGTCACCTGCCTCCGGGATTTGGGGCGACGCAAGTCAAGACGGCGGATTTTGATCCGAATGCGATTCATCTTGGAGTAGGCACGACGGTCGAAGAAGCGGAAAAGCAGCTGATCCTGCGCACGCTTGCAAGCACAAACAACAACAAGACGCGTGCGGCGGAGATTCTTGGCATCAGTCTCAAGACTTTGCATAACAAGTTGAAGGAGTATGGTTCGAACGGCAGCAGCCTGGCCGACGCTGCCAACCAGTAGCTTCCGGATCAAATCAATGAAGGAAGCTGAGTGCATCCCATGCGACTCAAGACCAAACTGGTAATCGCGATCAGCCTGATGGTGATGGCCATTGTGGTGACGCTGTCGACGGTCTACGTCTCTCAACAGGTTCATCAGGTGATTAACGACGGCGTAAGCGACGCGGACGTCGCCGTGAGCCAGATTATTTATTTCTCCCGGAGGGCGTTAGAAACCAATCCTGATCTGAATAGCACCCGCATCGATCCAGCCAACGCGCAAGAAGTCAATGCATGGATTGAAGAGGGTCTGCAGATCGATCCGGGCGTCAACGATCTAATTGAATCCCAAATTGGATTTTCCAAAATCATCAGCGAGGCAGCCGTGGTGGGGCCAGATGGGACCGCGATTCTGGACAGCGATGCGGGCATGATCGGCAAGCCCGTGCCTCCTCGGCCCGATATGCACGATCTTGCTGCGGCACGCTTCTGGCAACAACTGCGCGTGGTCTACGGACCAATTCAAACCTATGTCATCAAGGTTCCGCTGGTTCGGGTCAGCGATAATCGTCCCTTTGGCTGGGCGCAGGTGGGTGTCTCCTCCGTCTTTCTGAAGAGCACGCTTCAGCAACCCTTGGCGCACGCTCTCGCGTTTTCGGCTCTCGCCATTCTGGTTTCTCTCGTGCTGGCCGCCGGACTGTCCAGCCGAGCGTTGCGCCCACTGGAAGCGATCTCTCGCCGACTGGATCAGATGACCGCGGGGGAAATTACAGCGCCGGTTCCTCAGGAGCTGAATCGCGCCGATGAATACGGCAACGTCAGTTCCAAAATAGAACGCATTGGCCGCCAGATGCGCACAGTTAACGAGGTTTTTTCGGCTCTCCAGGAGAATGTCGATCAGATCATGGCCAACCTCCAGGATGGCCTGATGCTCTTCACGCACGACGGCCGCGCAGTTCTGGTGAGCGCCTCGATCGAAGCGTTCCTGGGAAAACCCCGCGCAGAAATGCTGGGCAGCCACGCGGAGGAGATCTTTTCCCGCCACACGCAATTAGGACGCAACGTGCTCAATTCCTTTGCCGCACATGAGCCCATGAACATGGTTGAAATCAGCGGAGATAACGGCAGCGAGGTTCAAGTATCGCTGGACTTTATTGAGGAAGGTGGGCAGCAGCTCGGAGCGCTGTTGACCATGCGCGACGCCGAATCGATGCGCAAAATTGAAAACGAAATCGAAGTTTCGCGGCGGCTTGCCAACATCGGCAAGCTTACTTCCGGCGTTGCGCATGAAGTCAAAAACCCGATCAACTCCATCGTCGTGCACCTCGAAATTCTCCGTAACAAACTCAAACACCCGGATGCCGACACGCAACGCCACATGGAGGTAATCGGCAGCGAGATTCAACGGCTGGATCGAGTTGTACAGACGCTCGTGGACTTCACCCGGCCAGTGGAGTTGAGCCTGGCGGAGATTGATTTACGCAGCCTGGTGGCGCAAGTCGCGTTTGTCGCCAAGCCCGACTGTGAGCGCCATGGCGTACATTTGCTGACGGAGATCGGTGACGAGGCGCTGGTTGCCAAGATCGATTCCGACCTGCTCAAGCAGGCGCTTCTCAACATCGTGATCAACGGGGCGCAAGCCATGGAGAATGGCGGCACACTCACCTTGCGTGTGCATCGCCATGATGGCGAGGGGCAGATAGAAATTCAGGACACGGGAGCAGGGATTCCTGCAGCAATTCGCGATAAGATTTTTAACCTTTACTTCACGACCAAGAAGACGGGAACGGGTATCGGCCTGGCGATGACGTATCGCATCATGCAACTGCATAATGGATCGGTGCACTTTGATACGCGCATCGGCGAAGGAACAACTTTTTACCTGACCCTGCCCCTGACTCGTTCCGAGCAGCGGCAGCAGCGCAACGACCTGGTGGCCCACTCCTGAGCATGCAATCTCTATCTCATCGGCGTAGTTTCACTTTTGTTCTCGCGTTCACGCTGTTGTTAGTGGCTGGCTGCAAGAAACAAAAGCCGCCTGTGCCTGTGCCACAGGCGCAGGCGCCCACGGTCAGTACGCCTCCACCAGAGCAGCAGACGCAAACTCCGCCCGTGACAATCCCGCCAACGGAGCCCCACACTTCCACGACAACTCCTCCAGAGGCAACCACCGCCCCCGAGAAGCCGTCGCCATCAAAGCCCAGACACACCATTGGCAGAAAACATCCGGCGACTTCAACAACAACGGCGAAAAAACCGGCAACCACTGCTCCTCCTACGCCGCAAACGTCCACGCCTGCGGCCCCCACGACAGCCAAGGCAACGCCGGATGCTGACGTAGGTCAGATCGCACCCCCAATATCGCCCTCAGCGGCGTCGCAAGCACAGCAAAGCACAACGCAGTTGCTGGATTCCACTGAGCAAAACCTGCACGGCTTGACGCGCACTCTCAGCAACGACGAGCAGAATACGGTTTCCCAGATCCGAAGCTACATCGTGCAGGCCCGGTCCGCTCTAAAGGACCAGGATCTGGAGCGTGCTCACAACCTCGCCTTAAAAGCTCACCAACTTACCGACGTGCTGCTGCGACAGTAGACGCCTTGGCAATAATGGATTTAGCGGATGGGCCGCTCCTTGCTGAGCGGAATTCCCTGTACCAGGGAAAAAAACATGGAATTTTCTGCTTTTCACCCCAGAATCGCCGACTTATGCCCGAATTCCGGAATTTTTTATCAGGAGCAGGGAACTAGCAGGAAAGTTTCGCTTTTTGGGCTTAAGTCATCAGAGGCAAAGGCTGGAGAAAATGGGTACATGCTCTCGGTGCTGCAAGGAATTAGCAGGGAGTTTGCAGGGAATTTGTGACAACAGCCAGCCTACTCGCGTTCGACGTAGAACACAGCCTTCGCGTGCCCGGAGCACCTTGCTGAAGCGACCCATTACCCTCAGACTGGCATCGAATTAAAGTAATTCCAGAAATAGGAACTGCACGCGTGAGAAGCTTACTGAAATCGGATTTAGAAACCACCGTCAGCCAATCCGGCCGGGTGGACAAGTACCGGCTCAGCGAAGGACGCGTGCAGTTCCAGGCGAGCGGCAGACGTGAGTGGCGGACGCTTGACTACCCTGATTTGCAGCATCATCTCGCTCTGAATACCCCAGTCGCTAAATGGCTGGGACACTTGACGTCGGTCGGAGATTTGGCTCGCTTCCTCTCCTCCTCGGCGGAATAGAGCCAGCGATTCCAGCACAGTAGGGTTCAACGCGGTATCGGTTGTCGCCTGTCTCATCGCGATTCGTTTATTATCCGAGGCCATGAAGAGATCCTGCGTGGCACTCGCAACCTTGATTCTGTCGTTTTCCGGCGCGCTCGCGCAAAATCCCGCTTCTCAACCTCCGCAGTCGGTCGATCCTGAGCTGGAAAAGCTCATCCCGCAGCTTCAGCGAGCTCACCAGGCCCTCAATGATTGGCCCAACCTTGGCCGATATCGGGACGCGAACGCCAATACTCCGCCACCTGCTCCCGGTGAGAACCGGGTGGTGTTCATGGGCGATTCCATTACCGACGGTTGGGGTAAAGGCCAAGCACAATTCTTTCCAGGCAAGCCTTATATCAACCGGGGAATCAGCGGCCAAACCACACCGCAGATGCTTGTTCGCTTCCGTCCAGATGTAATCGAGCTCAAGCCCAAAGTAGTCATTACGCTGGCAGGCACCAACGATCTCGCCGGAAACACGGGCACAGAGACCCTGCAGAACATCGAAGACAATCTGGCATCGATGTCAGAGCTGGCCAAGGCCAATGGCATTCGCGTCGTGCTCGCCTCGGTGATGCCGATCTGCGATTCTCTCCGGCCGCAGAGCGCACGCCGTCCTCCACAGCAGATCGTCGCACTTAACGATTGGATCAAGACTTACTCGGCCAAGAACAACTTTGTTTACGTCGACTACTACTCAGCCATGGTGGACAGCACGGGCATGCTCAAACCAGAGCTGACGTATGACTGCCTGCATCCCAACGACGCTGGCTATGCCGTGATGCAGCCGCTGGCGGAACGAGGGATCGCGGAAGCACTTAAGAAGTGAGGAAAAGAATAATTGTGATACGGAGCACCGGAGGTCCCGGTCCGGCGGCGTGATCTCAAATTCAAAATTCTCAGCTAACTTCCGAAGATCGCACCAACCCAGCCTAATGCGCTAGCCGTTGCGAGGGAAGCGAAGAAGCCCTCATCGCTTAGTTCTTCAGGCACTGGGGATTCCTCACTTCGCAGGCAATGACAAAGACGTTATGATGGTCGGCCACGCTACATCAACCAAGGACCACAGATTGAAGAATCGCTGGCTCTCTCTAGCGCTGTTACCGATGTTCGTGCTCGGGGGTTTCGCGCAGAAGCCCGCCTCGCAACAACGAACCGTAACTGTTCCCGTTCACAGCACGGTCACCATCGGCGGCGAGGCGGTTGCTGTCCTGAAGCGCCCACAGAGTACCGATCAGAGCAAGCCGCAGTTCCTCACAGCCACCGTGATTCCGGGCCGCGGCATGACCGTACTGCAGATCACGGCCTACGTTCCTGGAAAAGGCGAGGTGGACGTATTTACCGCGCCTTCCCTCGGCGATGCAAAAGACCTGCTCGACCACAAGGACGACAAGTTCGGTAACAAGATCTTCAGCCTCGGAGGAGCCTTTCTGGTCCCCTTCGCCAACCGCATTCGCGGGAAAGTGTCTTCTGATGGCAGCGAGATCACGACTTTGATTGCGGGCCAACCCGTCACTCTGCCTGCGAACTGGAGCGGCAAGAATCCAGGCGCGGAAAAAGTCGCCATGCACGGCTTGATGCTGACCTCAAAATTCCAAAATGTTCAGCAGCGAAATACTGCACAGGCGTCGACCATTTCGGGAATCTTTCATGCCGGTAACTGGGATGGACACTGGGCTTCCAGCACCGATATGAGTGTCCGCATCACTCTGCACAACGATGCAGTGGAATTCATGGTGACGGCCAAAAACGCAGGCAAGGATCCGCTGCCGATAGCCATCGGATGGCATCCATATTTCGCCATTCCCAGTGGTGACCGCAAGCAGGCCCGCCTGCACCTCCCGGCAGATAAAGTCGCTTTGATGAACAACTACGACGACGTTTTCCCAACCGGCGAAGTGAATCCGGTGAGCATGGGAAACGGTAAATACGACTTCACCGCCGCAGAAGGCAAGCCGCTCGACGACATCTATCTCGATGACAATTTCCAGAATCTGAAGCGGGATGCGAGCGGCAGCGCTACTTCGACCGTCACCGATCCCACATCGAAGTACGGCATCCGAATTCGCGCAGAGTCGCCGGAAATCAAATCCATCCAGGTGTACTCACCGCCAGACAAGAGCTTCGTCGCTCTCGAGCCGCAATTCAATTTGCCTGATCCGTATGGCAGCGAATGGAAAGGCGCAGATGGTGGAATGGTCGTGCTCAAGCCAGGAGAATCGACCACCTGGCGGGTGAAGTTGGAATTGTTCACGCCGGAGGAATGACAATCAGGGAATCCAACGTGGACCCCGCCGCCCTCGGCCGGGTGTTAGCTCACATCCTGAACCAAGATGGGAATGCCATTTAGATCAAATGAGGAACAATCTCGACAATTTTCCGAAGCATTTGTTATTCCTATTACTCTGCTTCACTTCGCTCCTAAGCTCGGCGCAGACCCCGGCCAATTCCGCCTCAGATCGTTGGACGGAGCAGAAGGCGAACACCTGGTATCAACAGCAACCCTGGCTGGTGGGCAGTGATTACATTCCTGCTGACGCCATCAATCAGCTCGAAATGTGGCAGGCCGAGACTTTTAATCCGCAGCAGATCGACAAGGAACTCGGGTGGGCCGAAGGCCTCGGCATGAACACTATGCGCGTCTTCCTGCATGACTTACTTTGGCAGCAGGATGCGGCTAGGTTCAAACAACGCATCGACACGTTCCTGACCATTGCCTCGAAACACCATATACGGCCGATCTTCGTCCTGTTTGATTCTGTGTGGGATCCGTTTCCCAAGCTGGGTCCGCAGCATCCGCCGATCCCCGGGGTCCACAACTCGGGATGGGTGCAGAGCCCGGGCGCGAACGCGCTCCGCGATGAGACACAGTATCCCCGCCTCGAAGCATACGTCCGAGGCGTAGTCGGTGGGTTTGCGAATGATCCGCGCGTGCTTGCATGGGACCTGTGGAATGAACCCGATAATGGCAACGGTCCGCCATATTCGGATTCAGAACCGACAAACAAGCAAGAACTGGTCCTGGCCTTACTGCCGCAGGTCTTTGCCTGGGCGCGCTCGGCGAATCCGACCCAGCCACTCACCAGTGGCGTGTGGGATGGCAACTGGTCCGCGTCCGACAAGCTCACGCCCATGCAGCACGTTCAACTGGATCTCTCAGACGTTATTTCTTTTCACAACTACGGCTGGCCTGAGAGCTTTGAGAAACATGTGCGATGGCTGGAGCGCTATCACCGCCCGCTCATCTGCACTGAGTACATGGCGCGGTCCGTGGGCAGCACCTTCGACACCGTTCTGCCTATCGCCAAAGCACATCACGTGGCCGCCATTAACTGGGGATTCGTCGCCGGAAAAACGCAAACATATTTTCCCTGGGAGTCGTGGCAGCATCCCTACGTCATGAAGCCTCCGCCAGTGTGGTTCCACGACATCTTTACTGCGACTGGAGACCCATACCGGGAAGAAGAAGTGAGGTTCATTCGCTCCATGACCGGCAAGCTGTCGGCGGAGGCTGCCAGGTAGCGCAAGCAGGAAAGATGAGATGCTTCATCGCTGTGACATCTGGTTGCGTGAACATACTGTCATCCCTCGCTCCGCCGGCACACCATACAATTCCTGGTATTTCACTGCGGAGCGGGGGATCTGCTTTCGTTTCTAGGCATCAATTTTTCTCATTTACATCGTGGCGAGCAGTCATGTGGGAAGGCTGCCGGCCGTAAAGACGCCCTACAAAAAATGCAAAACAGATCCCCCGCTCCGCGGCCGAATGACTCGTGACATTAGCTGTATGGCTGCGGAGCGAGGGATGACATTATCCTGCCTGCGGTGTGCTTGCGAGAACCACTTGGACGATCTGAACAGTAACGCGGATGAGGGCTTCCGGAGCTCCGTACAGCGTTGTCCAGCAAGATGGATGCGGCACTTCCGAACCGAGCAACGCAGTGGAGCTCAATAACCGAAATCCGCCGGCGCAGAATATGCATGCTGCTTAACGCGTAAGCCATCCACGCGCTCGCTTCCGAGCACATTCAGATACTCGCCGCGAGTTTTCACTGCATCGACCCACTGCGAACGCCAGCGAGCGTAGTCCTCTGGAGTTTTTGTCTCCGCGTGGTAGGCGCGGAAAAATTCGTTATCGCGGCTGTAGTATCCCTGCACCGGCGAAGGATGCGCTCCAAAAGCCTCATGCACAACGGCGGAGACGAGAAATCCGGGAATCACGGTGCGGTTGGGATCGCTCGCGATCACTTCAGGCGCAACAATCTCTTCCGCCACGACAATTACTTTCTTCGCCGCGCGCACGCCTTCGATCATGACACCGAAGTTGCCCCAGCAGTGCGCATTCCCAGATTGGTCCGCACGCTGTACGTGAACGATGGTCACGTCGGGAACGATGGCCCGAACGGCGTAAAGAGTCTCCTTCGGCTCAAAAGGCGAAATAATCTGATAGAAGAAGTGATTGCCTTTAGGGATGTCGCTGCCCATTGCGGTCCGCGTCGGAAGAAACGGCACACCCATAGCTCCGGCCTGAAGAGCCAAGGCGACAGTGAAGTTGGTCATGTTGAAGACACGAATTTCACCCGCTTCCACCGCCCGCCGGAAGTTGTAAGCCTGCCCCATCATCACGTTCCCCACCCATGCAGCAACGATGTCTTTCACACAGCCGCCGCCGACGATTTGATCAAAGAGGCAGTCGGAAATCGGTCCGATAAGGCGCAGACCGCGTTTCTTTTGACGGATGATCTCGTGTCCAGCGGCAAATGGAATCATCTGCTCAAGCTGAAGTCCCAGAGCTACAGATGAGCCTTCAGGAACGAATTCCGCGATCGCGTCGCGCATGGAGAGGAGCTTGGACACTGCATCAATGTTATTGCATCTGGGAATGGCGGTATCCACTTAGAGGTATGGAGAAGCCCGTTTAAGGCGTCCGACGCTCCGCTGACGAACTCTCCTCTAGCCAATAAAAAAGGCCCGGAGACGGCTCCGGGCCATGATGCTTAGCGGTTAGAAGATGACTTTCGCAGCGAACTGCAGCTGACGGGAGGAACCAGAGTCTCCATTCGGGAATCGGGTCGAGCTAATCACGCCAAATACATTCCCTGCGCTGGTAACCGCGTTCAGATTTGGGTTGCCGAAGTTAGGATGATTTGCGAGGTCGAAGACCTCAGCTCTTAATTCCATCCGCAGACGCTCAGTGACCTTGGTTGTCTTGGCGAGGGAAAAGTCCAAGTTCTTGAAGTCCGGACCGATTACTGAGTTGCGTGCCATGTTACCGAAATGGTAAATGTTCACACCATTCACGAGAGTAACGGGCAACGCTACGGAAGTTCCAGCAGCGCACGGTCCTAAGCGCGGATCGCACACCGAATTAGGCGAGAACCATTGAATGTTGCCAGCTTGTGACCCGGTAGTAATGATCTGATTGGCAATAGAAACTGGACCGATCACATCCGGCCGATTGCGTGAGACACCAGTAAACAGACTGGACGAACCCGCTGGGACTCCACTTCCCGCAGGCCCGGCACTTGGCGCGCCGGCCAGAATGTTCAACGGATTTCCAGACTGCAATGTGAGAACACCGCTCAGCCGCCAGCCCTCCACAAAGCGGTTGGCCTTGAACGGCAATTCGTACAGGCCGGTGAACACGAAGCGGTTGCGCGCGTCGAAGTCGGAAAGTCCGTAATCTTGTCGGACATTCAGGCTATTTTCTGGCTGCAGAGACCCGGTCTGGGAAGCGTAATCCAGCGACTTGGACCAGGTGTAGTTGGCAGAGAACTGCAATCCTCTAGCGATGTTGCGTTTCGCCGTCACCCACAGAGCGTTGTAGTTGGAGTTCCCATTACTGACTCGGTCGGTCAGTGACGTACCCAGCGCCAGGCCCGGGGCAATGGGACTGCTCGGCGAAAGCGCAAGGAATGGCCGGGACTGCGCGCCGGTTGTTGTGTTCGTATAAAACGGCTGGTTCAAGTTGATGTTCTGACGCAGGTGTGTGCCCTTCGACCCGAAGTAGCCAATCATGATTGCGGTCGAAGGCGTGATCTCCTGCTGGACATTGACGTTGTAAGACTGTACATAAGCGTTCTTGTAGTTCTGGTCTACGGTGCTGACCGACGCCCCGCTAGCCGCCGCATCGGTGGCCAAAGTCGCGAAGGTGGTGAACGGCTTGGCCGTCGTGGTGGAGAACCGTAAGGCGCTCACGAACGGTGGATTGCCATTCAGTTGCAACGGAAGCGGTTGATCAACCGCCCAGCCGTAACCGGAGCGGAGGACTGTCCTCCCATTGTGGAACAGATCCCAGGCAAAGCCGAGGCGTGGCTCAAAGTTCTTATTGTTCTGCTGGTACAGAAGTGGAAGAGCTGGTGTCCCAACCTGAACCAGGGTATCGCTGGCCGGCAAAAACTCACTTTGGCGATTGTCCTTCTCGAAAGGCGTCATGTTCCACTCGTACCGCAACCCAAGTTCAAGGGTGAGGTACGAAGTGGCCTTAAAACTATCCATGGCAAAAAGGTCGAGAGCACGTTGGATGACGTGAGGACTTACGTCGAGTCCGTTCGTGAATGCGAACGCATTGCCGTTGATGAAATCGGTTGGGTTGTTGAATTGGACCAGGCCAACGTCATGGCTAAAAGTTCCGTTGTCGTTTACTTGCCGGCCTTCCCAACCAAATTTGAAGCTATGTTTCGCGTGAAGGTAGCTCACAGTGTCGCTGAGGACGGACGTGAGATCGCCTCTACCTTGGGGGAATCCGGAGACGCCTCCGAAATCCAAGTTAGTGGATACGATGAATATCTCTGGCAACCCTACTGGCCCGCTGCGCCCTCCATTGATTCCCAGGCTTGTCGGATCCAGCTTGTTGATTGGATCGAACAAGATGTGGATCCGATTGAAACCCACGCGCGCCTCATTAACCACGTTTGGACTGAAAACGTGGCTCTCGCCAAAGGTGAACAGCTGCCGCCGGGCCACTCGCTGGTCGCCATATCCCGGGACTGTGCTTCCTCCTCCGGCATCGGTTGGTTCCGTCCGAACGTCTCTCTGCAGCGCATAGTAGCCGTGGAAACGGTCCTTATCGCTCATGTTGTAGCTGATGTCCGCAGTCCATTGATCAAGCAGCACGGGGGCCGATGCTGAACCCACGAACTTGGAGCCCGAAGGATCAGTGGCTGTAGGAATCAGAGGAACCAGTTGCCGGACAGTCGCATTCGGAGAAGCCGAGGCAGCCGAGCGCTGTGCGGCGTTTAGAACAGTCGTGCTCAGCGAGATTCCTTGGCGCTGGCGCAAGCCTTCGTATGCGCCGTAGAAGAACAGCTTGTTTTTGATAATTGGTCCGCCAACGTCGCCGCCAAAATCGTTACGGATAAATTGTGACTGCGGCACGCCAACCTTATTGAAAAAGTTTCGCGCGTCGAAATAATTGTTGCGCATGAAGTCGAAGGCTTCGCCATGGAACTGATTAGTTCCGGAGCGAGTGGCCATATTCACAACGGCGCCTGAGTTGCGACCCTCTTCCGCGCTGTACGTCGAATTATCGACTTTGAATTCGTCGAGCGTCGCGATTGTAGGCTGGAAAGTGATCTGTCCATTGCCCATGTCGGCGAGATTGATCCCGTTAACCATAAAGTTGACGGTATCTTCGCGCTGGCCGGCAGTGTTGAACGCCAATGAGCCCTGCCCCCGAATTGGCTGTGCCAGGAAGCCATTTGATGGCGGTGTGACCGAGCCTGGAATCAAGAATCCGAGGTCGACGAAATGACGACCATTCAGCGGAATCTGCTGGACATTCTTTGGATCAAGAACTTGGCCGACCGTGATCGTCGTCGCTTCAATGAGAGGAACCTGGCCCTCCACTGTCACTACTTCGTTTGCTTGAGCTACCTTCAACTCAAAGTTCTGGACCGTGTTTCGGCCAACTTCGAGAATGAGGCCTTTTGCAAGACGACGTTCCAAGCCCGTGGCTTGAACCTGGACATCGTAAGTACCCGTAGGCAATGCCGGCACTCGATAGTTTCCGCTCGAATCCGTTTTTGTGGTTTGTGTCACTGAGGTGGCGGTGTTGGTCACAGTGATCGTCGCTCCGGCAATGACCGCTCCGCTTTGATCGGTCACTTGGCCTTGCACAGCTGACGAAACCTGCGCCAGCAAGCCAGTTGTCGCGAACAGAACAACGGCCATCCCTGAAAACCTTATAAATCTGGAGAACAATCGCATCTACGTCTCCTGAAGGTGGGACCGTGAGGGCGCCACCGTGATGAGCTCGTCGTTTGAAACGCGACGGCTACTTCTGCTCATGCAAACGGTGAGCCAATCGAGCCATAACGTAAACCGCTGATTTCTATCACCTTAGTTTTTGGAAACCGGAAGCACTACTAAAAATAGAAACCGTGTACAGAATTCAGAATTGGTAGATCCCATTTCTGGGACGAATATGCAGGCCGTAATCGCAAGCCACTCCAACTCGTCCCGCGCGCTGCGACGTTTCACTCGTCGCTGTCACCCTTCGACCGGCTAGAAATTGCAGTTGAAAGTTGTCACTGATGCCGCGGTCGAGGGTATCTGCGTCGCTCCGCCGCGAACTGTTACCGATTGGAGCAAATTAGAGAAACTAGATCATGATGGAATTCATCAGCGTGCATCGGCGTGAGCAGTTGGTTAGGCTTTGTTAAGCTGCTATCCAATCCATGGCTTGGACTGAACTACTCGGCTTCATCACCGGCGCCATTTGCGTCTGGCTGCAGGTGAAGGAGAACGTATGGAATTGGCCGGCCGGAATCGCGAACAATATCTTCTATATCGTGGTTTTCTGGCGATCTGGGCTCTACGCCGATTCCCTGCTGCAATGGATCTACATCGCGATCTCCGCGTACGGCTGGTGGAATTGGCTGCGCGGCGGCGCCGAGCATTCGAGATTGAAGATAAGTCACACTTCGAGTGCAGCGACGCTGGCCTATGCGGCACTCACCGCGTGCGGAACCGTACTTTTCTATGAGCTTCTCCGCCGTTACACGAACAGCACAGTTCCGATATGGGACGGTCTAACAACGGCTATGAGTCTGACCGCGCAGTACATGCTCACACGAAAGTTGGTTGAGAACTGGTGGTGGTGGATCGCGGTGGACGTGATCTATATCGCGCTTTACGTCTACAAACACCTCCTGCTCACCAGCGTGCTGTACGCGATTTTTCTGGCCATGTGCATTATGGGTCTGCGGCGCTGGAAGCAGATGCTGGACAGCAGCGTGTCGCAGGCCTCTGAAGAGGCAAAGGTGTGACCCGCAGTGACTCACCGGAGCAGCGCCTCAACCTCCGAGTCAAGCGAGTAGCCATTGTCGGAGCAGAATCGACCGGCAAAACCACTCTTGCGCAGAACTTGGCTCAGCATTTTCACACCGTGTGGGTTCCGGAATACGGACGCGAATACACCGAGGTCACCGTCGGCCCCAAGGCTGTCGTTGGCTATCAATGGAAAACTGAAGAGTTCGTGCACATCGCTCGGCGACAAGTCGAGCTCGAAGATCAATTGGCGGAACAAGCCAATCGTGTGCTCATCTGCGATACCGACGCTCTAGCCACTGCCATTTGGCACGAGCGCTACATGGGATCTAGGTCGTCCGAAGTGGAGGAGATCGCCGCGGGTCACAGCTATGACCTCTATCTGCTTACAGGTGTCGATATTCCTTTTGTGCAAGACGGAATCCGCGATGGCGAGCACCTGCGCGAATGGATGACCGAGCGCTTCCGCCAGGAACTCGAGGCCAGACACTTCCCCTGGCTTTTCCTTCAAGGCAGTCATGCCCAACGCTTTGGCAGAGCTGTGACTGCAATTGAGAAGCTGATCTCACGCGCGCAGATTGTTCCGTAGAAGGGCGGAGCCCCGGATCCCCCCGTCCAGCGAACTGCATGCAACGGCCATTACCAGCAGCAACAAGCACAATTTTGTCTAAAAGAAAACTCGCGGAGCCTCAATGCTCATCCGATTCCCCAGCGATCAAAAGGATGACCAGGAATGGCCCACGAACAAACCATCAAAGTTATCGAAGAGCTCGTCGAAACCTGTCGCGATGGACAAAACGGTTATCGCGACGCTGCGGATCACGTCACTGACAGCAACCTGCGTCATTTTTTTAACGAACAGAGCCTCGCCCGGGCAGGGTTCGCGGGAGAACTCGAGCAGGAGCTCATCAATCTCGGAGAAAACGATCCCAACCGCTCCGGCAGCGCGTCTGCCGCAATTCATCGCGCCTGGATCGATGTCAAGAGCGCCCTCGGCGGCGGTGATCATTCGATTCTCGTGAGCGTCGAATCAGGAGAAGACCAAGCCAAGAACTCCTATGAGAAGGCTCTACAAAATCCTGATCTTCCCGATCACCTGGCAGCTCTGGCCCGACGCCAACTCGCCAGCATTGAAGCCGCTCACGACCATGTGCGCAGCTTGCGAGACACAAGAGCCGCTTAGTCGCTAATGCATTGCATCCGAGTCCGCCGCAGCGGAAAGCAATCGCCGTGGCGGCGAGAATGTGAGTAAGAGGACTCGTCACGCCGCTACCCGAACCGCCGGACGCCCTCTTCCGGAGCTTCGTTCTAGCCGGTATTCCGGAGCCCAGCCGCAATCCCATTGATGGTTGCTCCCAGCACGTAGTCAAGTTCAGCATTGTGCTCGCCGGCTCGCTTGCGACTTAGCAATTCCGCCTGCACGATACTCATAGGATCGACGTATGGATTCCGTAGCCGAATCGACCGCGCCAAAATGGGATTGTTCTCGAGCAACTCCGATTGCGACATTACCTGAAGCACGAGCTTCCGCGTTCTGACGAACTCACTTTCAAGAAACGTGAACACCCGTTGGCGAAGCTGATCGTCGGCTACCAGGCCCGAATATAAACGGGCGATATTGAAATCCGCCTTGGCCAGTCCCATTTCGACGTTGTTCAATAAGTCATTGAATAAGGGGAAGTCGCGGAACATCCTGCGCAGCAAGTTCAGTCCATCAGCTTTCTTCACGAACTGCTCCAGCGCGTGACCTACGCCGAACCACGCCGGCAGCAAGCAACGACTCTGCATCCAGCCAAACACCCAGGGGATGGCACGCAAGTCATCGAGACTGCGCGTCTGTTTGCGTTTTGACGGACGCGAACCGATCTTCACGTTTTGCAATTCGGCCACCGGCGTGGATTGCTCGAAGTAGGTGGGAATGTCCGGATTCTCGGCGATGTTCTTCCGATAGAAAGCAAATGCCGATTGCGACAGCTCTTCCATCGTCGGTTGCCACTGAGCGTCTTCACCTTGTTTCGGACCATCGGGACGCACCAGCGCCTCGAGCGAAGCCGCCACCATCAGCTCGAGCGAACGCTCAGCCAGGATGGGTTCAGCATACTTCCAATTCAGCACTTCGCCCTGTTCGGTAATCTTGAAATGGCCGGTAAACGCACCCACCGGCTGGGCTACGATGCCCCGGTGTGTCGGTCCTCCGCCGCGGCCGACGGTGCCGCCCCGGCCATGAAAGATGGTGAGATGAACCTTGTATTCGCGAGCCACGCGATGCAGCTCGCGGTGCGCTTTGTAGATTTCCCAGAGACTCGTCAACATTCCGCCATCTTTATTGCTGTCGGAATACCCCAGCATGATCTCCTGTTTGCGCTGCCAGGAATCGAGCAGCGGAGCATAGGCCTGAGAACTCCAAAGCTCCCGGCAGATAGTCGGACAAGCACGCAAATCCTTGATGGATTCGAAGAGCGGTACCGGCATCAGCCCTGGGTCACCATCTTTCGCTCCGACTTGAACACCCGAGATTGCGGCGAGCCGCACGACATTGAAGATGTCCTCCACCGACCCTGCGCCGCTGATGATGTAAGTTCGAAGCGCTTCGGCAGGATACCGGCGCTTCAAGTCGGCGATCGCGCGCATGGTATCAAGCACCAAAACCGTGTTTTCAGACGGAGCGCCGAGACCTTCCTGCTCGCCAGAAATCAGAGCGTGTGCAGCTTCGGAATGAAACTTGGCGTGCTGGCGGACGTCAAGTGTGTGCAGATGAAATCTAAAGGTCTCAACCGTAACCAGCAACGGATCGAGCAATTCTTCGGCAATACGCTCGCCCGAACTCTCCGCCAGGCTCTCGCGAAGCAGTCGCAGATCCGACAGGAATTCTTCCGGTGTGGCATAGGCTCCCTCGCCGCCATCATTGCTTGCGGCACGGGTTAGCCGCTCCTGCACATAGAGCAGCAGATGGCGGTAGGCTTCCGTCTCGGAATATGTCAGTGCACGCGAATGCACTTCGGGAAATTGCTTTGCGTACATCCGCAGTGCATCGCGCAGGTCCTTTGAAATTCCTGTAATGCTGGTCGCGGAGCTGAGCAGGACAATTAGGTCGCGAATGGCTGCGAGGTAATGCGAGAAGATCAGATCGCGCGCCAGTTGCAACGCCTGCTCGGTGCTGGTGACGGTGACAAACGGATTGCCGTCGCGATCGCCGCCAATCCACGATCCAAACGCGATCGCGCGCGGAATAGTCAAAACCTGAAGATCGGATCGATATTCTTTATTCAGAGCACGCGCGATCTCGTCATACACATCCGGCACACTGCGGATCAGACTTACGCGGTAATAATCCAATCCCATTTTGATTTCGTCGCGCACCGTCGGAGTTCGCCGGCGCACCTCATCGCTCTGCCAGAGCCCAGTGATCTCGGCGGCGATCTCCTGCGCAACTTTTTCAGCGGTCTCGTCGGTAAGTGGAGCTGCATCGAGGGTCTCCAGCAGCTTCGATAGCCGCTCACGTTTCATCAAAACGGTGCGGCGCGCCGCCTCGGTGGGGTGCGCGGTGAAAACGGGAACCGCACAGATCGATTGCAGGGCTTGTAGCGTCTGTTCCAGAGTGACTCCCGCAACGTGGAATCGGCGGAAGGTGCCCGAGATCGTTCCTGCCTGCGGCTCACTGTGACTTACCTGCGCCGCGCGCCTTCGGCGTTTGCGGTGATTGGTCTCGGCGAGGTTGACCAGCTCGAAGTAAATGGCAAACGCCCGAACGACGAGAAAAGCATGTTTCAGGTCCATCGAAGCAAGCGCAGGATCGCTTGCAATTCTTCCCTGCTCCCGTTGCTCAATACTCAAATTGCGCAGCCGCTCGACGGACGCAAATACCGCCTCGCCCGCCTGCTCTTTAATGACTTCACCAAGAATGCGCCCCAGGTTGCGGACGTCGCGGCGTAGTGGCGCCTCCTTCAACTCCGCGTCGCTGGCGATCAGCTCACGAAGATGCTGCTGCTGATCCTTGACTTGCCAGAGCGGCTCGATAGAGTCCCGAATTGCTTCCTGGGCCGAGGACATACGTAGAAGCTATCAGACCTACTAGGAATTGGCTTTTGCTGTTGCCGCTGTGATTGCCGGTCGTTGAGGGCCGTCGAGTATAGAAAATGATTGGTTTGACTTGCCACGCGGCCACTGGACACGCAGAGGTGCCGGTTCCGTTCGATCCTCCCGCTCTGTTTCTAGCTCTATTCGCTGCGCAGCGCCTTCATGGGTTCGATTGTGGCGGCGCGCCGTGCTGGAACAAAACCCGCCACGGCTGCGGCTGACGACAGCACAAGTGCCGCGAGTAACAGGCTCGTTGGATCGTAGGCGTGGACACCGTACAGTTGCGAAGCAATGAGCCGTCCACCCAGCAGAGCGATTGGGATTCCGATCGCGAGTCCGAGTAGCACCTGCGAAAATGCGCCGCGCATGACCATTCCAATTACGTCGCGCCGATTGGCTCCTAACGCCATGCGCACACCGATCTCACTGGTCCTGCGCGCCACCGAATACGCCGTAATGCCGTAAAGTCCCACGGAAGCAAGCACCAGCGCGAGCAACCCGAACAGCATGGTGAGGCGGGCAATCAGCCGTTCCTGATTGAAGTTTCCCGCTACCTGGTAGTCCAGGGACTTGAGATCGGTAATCGTCAAGTTCGGATCGATGTTCGCCAGCGTGCGACGCAGCAGTGCATCGACGTTCTGCGGACGACTCCAAAACCGCACCGTGACCGAATTGATGTACATCGACCAGTTCTCGCCGGTGACGTCACTGGGATCCTTGAAGTTATGATTCCGTTGCGTCAGGGGGCGAAAGAACATCGGCCGGAATTCACTGCGCGGATTGTTGTACTTCGCGTCTGCAACCACTCCGATGATTTCGTAGCTGTTCGCGTACTGTTGGCCGTTGTTCCCGAAATGGTGTCCGATGGGATCGTCATGGGGGAAAAACTTCTTCACAAATGTCTGGTTCACCACCGCGACCATCTGCGAACTTGCCGTATCCTGCTCGGTGAAGCCGCGCCCGCGAATAATGGGCTGGCCAACCGTCTCAAAGAAATGTGGACTCACGCGGTCCCACGACGCTCCAATCTTGTCGTTGGGACCTGGAGCGGGTCGCCCTTCAATGTAGACGCCCTCTCCCCAGTTGTTCCCTTCTAACGTGCTGTACAGCGCCAGACCCACGCTGTGTACTCCGGGCAGGGCGGAGAAATCTCGCTCCAACCGGTCGTACAAAGGCTGCAGTTTGTCCGCAGTGTAGCCAGCTCCCTGCGGGTCCAGATGGAGAACGTAACGGTTTTTCGTCTCGATGCCGAATTTCTGATGTTCCAGATTGCGCAGCGTCTTGGTGAGCAGTCCAGCGCCGATGAGGAGCACCAGGGACAGCGCTGCCTGAAAGATAATCAGCGACTTCTGCGGCAGCGAGGAGCTGTCGCGAGTAGCACGATTGATTCCGCGCAGAGCTTCCGCAGGATCAGAGCGTGAAGTGATCCAGGCGGGAACGATGCCGAAGATCACTCCAGTCAGGATTGAGACGAGCAGGGCAAAACCTAAAACGGGAACCGATGGACTCGCGTGAATCGGCAGGTACTTCGAGTCGGGGAAGGCGAGAGCGAGGATCGTACGTGTACCCGCATACGCCACTGCCAATCCGAGCGCGCCGCCGATGCAGCCGAGCAGCACGCTTTCCGCCATCATCTGCCGAATCAAGCGTGAACGCGCTGCCCCCAGAGCCATACGCAGAGAGGTTTCGGTGCGTCTTGCCGTGCCTCGGGCTAAAAGTATGTTGGCGATATTTGCGCAAGCGACCAGCAGAACCAGAGCCGATAAGCACATCAGCAGGTTCAAGCCTTTTCCCGTTTCCTGCTGCAGGTTTTGCACGCCCCCGCCGGCATGCGCGAGAACCACATGCTGCTTCGGAATCAGCGAATCACGCCCATCGTGTACGTACGCCGGTTGCGTCGCCAGCCACTGCCTAAGGCTGGCCGACAGCTTGGCTTGCAAACTGCCGAGATTCACTCCCGGCTTTAGACGTCCGATGGCGTACAGCCAGTTTGCGTCGGGATGATTAAGATATGCGCTTTCGGCATCGATTACAGGCTCGGCAGAGAGCGGCATCCACATTGCCGGCGGATCGCTATCCACTCGATCACCAAAGAATCCCGGAGCCCCAACACCGACGACCGTGACTGGGCGCGCCTGAACGTAAAAAGTGGAACCGACCACGCTTGGATCGCCGGCGTAGTCGGTTTGCCATGTCTGATAGCTAAGTACCGCGACGGGCGCAGCTCCAGCGTGATCGTCAGCGGGTAGAATCGTGCGGCCGAGATACGGGCGGATTCCGAAAGTTGAGAAGTAATTTCCGGTCACATACTCGCCACGTTGCGGCTTGGCCAGCTCCGAGCCGCGACGTGTGGTAAAGGTGCTGTGTCCGGACTGAAGAGCCGCCAGCTCCTCGAACTCAGGTGCGGCTTGCTTGAGATGCAGAAAGAGCTCGTAAGAGAACAGATCGAAGTCGCCAGTGTCGTTTTGGTATCCGCCGTTCACACAGCAGTCGTCGAGATCTCCGATGCGGTACAGATTTGCAGGATCGGTCACAGGCAGCGACTGTAAAAGGACCGCATGCACAAGGGTAAAAATAGCTGTATTTGCACCAATGCCCAGAGCCAGCGTCAAAATGACGGTGATCGCAAAGGCCGGACTGTTGCGAAGTTGGCGTAAGGCGAGTTTGAGTTCCCTCATGGGATTTGAGCTCCTGGGATCAATTGTCCTCCTTTGGACGGTTCACGCCGAATTTCGTTTGGAGGAGTTGAGGTTCAGTGCTGCGCAGTGCACGTGACCCTCAGCATGAAATCCTGGACTGTCAAAGTCCATGAACAGACTCCGGAACTGGCTGACGACAGCTATTCCGTCTTTTTTCTTCCACGCAGGTTGCTCACGTTTCGCTCCTCCTGCCGTCATTCTTGCATTCGAATGAAAAGGCTATTGCTGTCCCTGTTGATTATTGCCGCTTTTGCCTCGAGGGCGGTCGCGGAATTGCCATTCGTCCAGGACAACTACAAGCAAGCCTTGGCCCAGGCCAAGCAACGCAAGCAGCCGATCTTTGTGGAATGCTGGGCGCCGTGGTGATCGAGCTGTCGCCTGATGAGGACCATGCTTGCGCATGCCGACCTCAACAGGTACGCCGGACAGTTTGTCTGGCTGGAAATGAACTTCGACAAACCGGAAAATCAAGCCTTCTTTTCCCAATTTGAGGCTAGTGGAACTCCCACCTTTTATGTGATTAGTGCCGAGGGCAAGGTCCTGGCCGATGAACCGGGAGCCATGTCGGAGCCGGAGCTCCGGGCATTCCTCGACCGCGGAGTGAGTCTCGCACAAAACCGACGGTCGCCGGCGGACGCCGCATTGCAACGCGCCGACGCGCTTCTAAGCACGAAATCCCCGAATGCCGTTCCCGCGTATGAGGAAGTGCTGCGCGTCGCTCCCCCAGACTGGCCGCGACGTCCGCTGGCGCAGTATTCACTCGTAACCGCACTACAAATAAACGAGCAGCGTCAGCAATGCGCAGAAACTGCTGTTCGGGAAGCATCCATCATGAAACATGACAATGCTTTTGCAAGCACCGTTGTCGCCGGCATGTGGTGCCTGGTCCAGGGCGACGCGGCCGCGGCCTGGCGGGCTGCGGCTGCGACGAAGTTAGAGCCTCTTGCGAAAGAAGCTCTCTCCTCTCCCGGCACGGTCCGCGATGAGCGTAACGAGCTTTACCGCACGCTCATGTACCTGTCTCTTTCCCGAAATGAGACCTCGCGGGTCATAAGCTTGGAAGATACCTGGCTCGGCGAACTCGACGCCATCAAGCCTGCGGACGACGAAGAGCGCTCTGCCGTGGACATCGCCCGGGTCGAAGCCATTGCGATTTACGGCGATCCTGAGCGCATCCTTCCCGCGCTGCGAAGCTCCGAACAGTCGATGGCACACAACTACAACGCGTCGCTGCGCGTATCACAGATGGAAGAGTCCGCCAAACACTACGACGCCGCCATCGCCGCATGCGATCGCGGACTGTCGCGCGAGCCCGGCGCTGCCGGCCGCTCATGGCTACTGCAAACCAAAGCGGACGCGTTGAAACAAAAAGGCGAGGCTGCCGCAGCTCGCGAAGCGCTCGAGCAAGCACTCAAGGCTGCACAGGAGATCCCCAGCCAGAGCCAGCGCGAGAACAACGTAAAGAGGATCAAGCAGGCGCTCGGAGGGGCGTAGTTACTGCGTGCCTCGATTCATCATCAAAGAGCAAAAGCACGCTGATAGATGAAGTGTGGACCCGGCAACTTAGAATTTCACGCTCTTTAGCATCGCCTCGTAGGTTGGTTGGAAGCGGGCAAATTCAGCTTGCGGCGCGACGAACACGAAGAAAAGCACGACATCGTTCGATTGTGGAACGGCAACCAGCCAGTCGCGTTCAGCCTGCTCGCCTTTGGCAGATGGGAAGGGCGAGATCGACTCCATCATAACTGAGCGTCCCTGCACTCCAGCCACGCCAATGTGCTGAGCTTTGCCCACCGGCTTCGCGCCATTGCTCGATTGCAGTTGCTGCACGAGTTGGCTGGTAAGGTCATCGATACTGGCGCCCTGAGCATTGGCTTTTGCGCCGTTGATCAGCACTCCATAGCCCACACCGTTTGCTGTGATTCCCGCTTTGGGAGCGATGGTGACGTATTCTCCCTGCTTCTGAGGCATCGTCACGGACCAGTTCTGCGGGCAGGCGATCTTAAAGGGCCCGAGGTCAGTCGCAACCATTTGCTGACTGGGCAGCACGTTTTGCAGGGACGGAGCCGGCGCGTGTGCCTGAGCGCCTGGGCCGACGGCGCTGGGAACGGACGAGTTGCCTGCAGACTTAAAGCTAGCTCCGTTCTTCTGATTTTGCGCTGCCCATTGGCCAGATTTTGCGCCGGCAGCGATTTCCTCACCGGTATAAGCCTTTACGCCATTCGCATGTTGGCGAGTTTTGTCGAATGCCGCACTATTGGTCACGTAGTTTTGAGCCGGCCAGCCGCTGATTTCCTTCTCGATGGCCAGTTCGCGATTTCCCGGATTGGGATGGTCACTGAGCAATTGCGGAGGTGCCGCACCGCCTTGCGACGCAAGCGTCTTGAAGAAATCGGCCATGGACTGGGGGTTGTAGCCCGCTTTGTAGAGGATGATGGTGCCAACGGCGTCGGCCTGTGACTCGTCACCGCGCGAGTACTTGAGCATGAGTCCCTGCGCGCCGAACTGAATGCCGTACTGGGCGAGCTGGCCCAGCATTCCTCCCGTGGAGCCGAGGACGCCGCTTGCCAGTCCCGCGAGTCCCTGGGTCCATTGAGCTTTGCTTGCCTGCTTGGCGGAATGTTGCATGTACACATGTGCCATCTCGTGTCCCATCACACCTGCCAGCTCCGCCTCATTGGCGGCCGCGGTGACGGTTCCAATGTTGACGAACATCGGTCCGCCAGGGAGCGCGAAGGCGTTGATCTCTTTCTGCGCAACTACATGAAATTCATACGGCCACGAATACTCCGATGGAATAGTGGCCACCAGCTTTTTCCCGAGATGTTGAATGTATTGCGTTTCGGGACTGCTGTCGGGCAACACCGGCATTTGCTTGTACACTTCCCCCGCGACCTGCAATCCAAGCGCGTGTTGCTGCTCGCGCGACATGCCAGTCTTGCCCGGATTGGGAAACTGGGGGCTGGCAGCTTGCGTCCACGCCTGCGTCGCCGCAAGCAATACAACCAAACACAACCGTGGTCTTAGCAGTGCACCATTCATCGTTACCTCCCGGCGCTCGACAGCGTCATCCGTCGAGAGAATTACGCGCGGTGTGTCACTTGTGTTTCACCTTAGGAATACAAATGGTTTCCCCTCCTTGCTTCGCCGAAAACTGTCAGAAGATATAGTTGGGCAAGACGGCGCCTGGCTTCACTTTTTGCCAACCGAACCGATTTAGCACAGTTCCCCCACTTCGGTTGATGGTGGCCTGTCAATGCATACAGGTCGCCAGCTAGCCCGCAAATCCGAGAATCCAAAAGTTGTTTGGAAAGCGCCTGACCCGTATATGGCGAACCCACGACGACCGGGAACGCGCCACAGACTCTCGTCGTTGATCCATCCGTTGCAAGCTTGGCGATTGTGTACGATTGGCCGCTAGACTTCATCGGAAATGGGGTTCGCCAAAAAACGAAATGTTCAATCCAATGAACCATCCATTTATCTTCTTTATCCTTTCGCTGCTTGTATTCTGCTTTTCCGGGTGGATCGGCAGCTTATGGCGTCCGCGCCACGAACTTGTAGGCGAAGAAGTGCACGATTATTTCGCAATCGTCCTCGGCGCTAACTTGACCTTGTTGGGCCTTATCATTGCCTTCACCTTTTCGATGGCGGTCAGCAGGTACGATCAGCGCAAGAACTACGAAGAGCAGGAAGCCAATGCAATCGGGACCGAGTACGTTCGGGCAATGCAGTTGTCTCCCGCCGATGCAGCGAAAGTGCAGGCGCTGCTGAGAAGTTACCTCGACCAACGTATTCTCAATTACAAAACCAGGGGGGCGCGCGAGCTTCTGCAGATCAATGCCCGGACTGCTCAGCTGCAAACTGAAATGTGGTCTGCTGCGTCTACATCCGTCGCGGCGCTGCCATCGCCGATGGCGACTTTCGTCCTAGGCGGGATGAATGATGTACTGAACTCTCAGGGATACACTCAGGCTGCTTGGTGGAACCGGATCCCGACTGCGGCATGGATCCTTCTAATCGTCATCTCTATCTTCTGCAATCTCCTGGTAGGTTACGATGCCCCGGGCAGGAACCCGTTCTTACTTCTAATTCTGCCGATTTTTCTTTCAATCTCACTTTTTCTCATAGCGGATATTGATACTCCGCGCCGCGGAATCATTAATGTTGAGCCGCAAAATCTTGAGAGCCTTGCTGAATCCTTGCACACGCAATAGGCAACATGTTATGTCACCGGTTTATTTGTCTTGAGACGATCGTGCATTGCTCAAAGCTGCTAGCGGACAGCTGAAAAGTTTTTTCCTGGTCTACGCGGAGGCGGCCTTCAGGGGAATGGAAGGGGGATGCTGAGCAACGCCCTCACCAAGCAGATCGACCGCATCGTGGTTCAGTTTCGCGCGCAATTGAGAGCGCTCGCTGGCGCGTGTGATGTAACGCACGGAAATCTGGGTTCCACCGATTACGGGTTTCACGTTGATTGTAGGCGCCACCGAGAGGCTCGTCATCTCGCGTGATCTTGCAGCACTCCGCCATTCCCGCTCGGCCTGTCGAGAGCCTTCAGACGTCGCCTCCAAAACCTTCTTTTGGATTGCCTCGGCGATCGTGTATGGATTGTTTCCGGCCGGCAAAAAAATCTGCAGCTCATCCCAGAGCCATTGTCCCGCGGTGGAAAAATTAAAATAGTGACCTTCAATAGCAAAGCTATTCGTGAAGGTCACACGTCGTCCGGTGGGATGTCCCGAATCGGTCCAATTGCCGGTCTCGAGAAGCACGGTGTGGAACATTCCGAGCTGCACCACCTCGCCCATGACGCCGTTAATCTCCACCCAGTCGCCGAGCCGGATTCCGTCCTTTCCCATTAACGCGAACCAGCCGAAGAAGCCTATGATGAAGTCCTTCAGAGCCACAGTGAGACCTGCTCCCGCAAGTCCCAGGAAGGTTCCGAGTTGGCTTGGCCGCCCGAATATCACCAGTAGGGTCAGGAGCACCCCGATAATCTGCAACGTAACCCGCATAAGCGTGCGCAAGGTCTCCAACTGTCGCCTGTGCATCGTCATCTTCCCCAGCAGACGTTCCAGCCAGCCGTCCACGAACAGACCAAGCAGCGCGATAGCCAGAATGATCAGCACGCCGCGCAGGCCGCGATGAACGATTGACCGCTGTTCCGCCGCGACCACATCGATCCACTTGCCATACACGCTGGCCAGCTGCTTTTCATTGGCGATGCGCTTGTCCAGGTTGGCAAGCATCTTTTCCGCGGCGGCGTTTTGTCTTGTTCTTCTCACCATTACGCCCGATTCTTTGCGGCTGGGAATGGTGGGCTCTCCTCCGGCAGTCGAGATCGACGTGGGACTGACCGCCACAATTGCGTTCGCGGATTGCTCCTTCTGGGCTCCGAGTTGCCGCTCGAGAGCGTTGTGCCTGGTGGCCAGTGTGGTCGCGAGCGATGCCGCACCTTCCTTCGCCCGCCATAACTGCAATTGTTTCCTGTGCAGCGCCGCCCATTGCCCGGAGTGAGGAATTAGCCCGTGAGCTTCCTCGGGCGCGCTCACTTCTACTTTCGTTGTGTCGGAGACCTCGGAAGCTGCCTGGTGTTCCTGCACCATGCCCTGAATGCGTGCCTGGGCATCGCCCCCGGCACGGATTAAGTCCTCTTTCGCGTCGTCCACCTCGTCCTGACCGAGCTCCAACCGCGCTTTACCCAAATCGAGCTGATCATCCAGCGCGTCCTTCCTGGAGCCCTTCGCGTTAGCCTGCGCCGCCGTCAAGCGCTCGATCTCAGCCTGCTGCGACCCCAGAGCGTCCTCCGCCTTCTGCAACCGCGCCTGAATCTGCTTCGCCTCCTCGCTTAACACCGGCGGATGTTCAGTCGCGTCGAGGACGGCCTCCGCAAACGCCAGATCCATCTCCTTATCTCCAAGCCGCAGCGCCTCCTGCACAAACGGCAACTCCGCCGCGCTAGTGGGCGCCTTCGCCAAAGCTTGCGCCGTAAGCAGGGGATTTTGATCGACCTCAGTTCCCTCTCCATCCGTTTCTGCGGATATCCGATGTCCCGAAGGACTGCCGCTCTGCGAGGCGGTATGGACCACTCCATAGATCGTCGCGCCTAGCAGCGCCAGGAGCACGACTGAAACGATCTTGCGCGCACTGTTCATTCTTTATGACGAGGTGACGAACGACATCCTAGTAGGAAATGGAGCGATTCCAGCTTGGTAAAACTCCTAGTAGTCGAGGAAAGGGATTAAGCAACAAACGATCATGGCGCAGCAGATCGTGATAGCAACGAGCGGCGTGAAATATGCAGACTTCTAACATCAACATCGATGTCACGCACGCTGCGAGCACCGCGCAGAGTGCGGCATCGACAGGTAGGCATCGGAAACGAAGACTAAAGGCATAATTTTAGGGTGCGCACCCACCAACAACTAACAATTCTGACAGGTTCTGAAAGCCTCCTGACCCTGCTCCACTTATTGCGAACGCTGATGCGCAAATTTGAGTCTTTAGTTCCTGCATTCAGCGATAAGGAGAGCAGTCATGAGAATCAAAAGAATTGCACAGGTTCTCGTTGTGACTCTGCTGGCTGTCGGCGTGGCGAGTGCGAAGGACACGCCTGACCAGAAACGGGAAAAGACGCGAAAGATGGCGTCCCAAACCCTGCAGGACTTGTATAAGGCGCAACCCACCGCTCAGGGAGCCCTGCAAAAGTCGGCCGGATATGCCGTCTTCAACAACATGGGAACAAACCTGTTGCTGCTGAGCACGGCGCGAGGCGCAGGAATAGCCGTCGCGTCTAAGGGCAAGCAGGAAACTTTTATGAAGATGATTTCGGCCGGGGCTGGTCTCGGTATAGGCGTGAAAGATTATCGAGTGATCTTCCTGTTCGAGAACAATAAGGCCCTGTCGCACTTCCTTAACTCCGGCTGGTCCGGTTCAGGCCAGGCGGACGCCGCGGCGAAGGCAGGCAAGAAAGGCGGAGCATACTCCGGAGCCACTGAGGTTGCACCGGGCGTATGGGTGTATCAGATCACCAAGAATGGTCTCGCTCTCCAGTTAACCTTGCAGGGAACGAAGTACTACAAAGACGACGGCCTCAACAAGCAATAATACGTGGCGACTGACGAACGCTTCCCGGGCGTCTCTAGAGACTCGCCGTACAAGCTATTCTCTCAGCTAGCCGTTTTCGACGCGCTGCTTGATATCCGAGTATGCCGCATCGATGAGCCGGTTTAGCGCTGCGGTGTTTGTGGCCGTTCCAGGTCTCAGCTTCACATGGCGCATGAACTTGCCGGCGTCTTGCAACAAGTGGGCGGGATCCGGCAGCGCGGCGCCGTGAAAGAAACCCACGTTTACGTGCGAAGTGAATACATTGACGTAGCCGAAGGGCACATCGCCCAAACATGCAACCGGACAGCCGTCATGCAAAAGCTCCCGGACTTCGTCCCCGCATTTTCGCATCACCTCAAACCACTGATGCGCGATGGCTCCCAATCCACCTGCATGCTCTTTCATCCACGCATCGATGGCGGGGTCCCGCTCGACAGCCCCGTTGAATCGTAGAAATCCCATTCGTATCGTCCCTGCAGTTTTCCGCTTTCGAGATCGGGAGTTTGGAATCAGCTGGGGAGTTCTCTCATGGCGTTTCGAGCGGTATGCGTTGGTTCCAGGGTGCCACACTTTCCTCATACTCCATGGGATCGCCAAAACCTTCTGTTTGGACGCCAAGTTGGCGTAGAGCCTCTAAGGCAATCAATCGGCGATGCGCGTTGAAGGTGATGATATGGGCGAAGACGCCGCCGAACGTAAAGGTCTCAGCCGGTTCGCACAGAGCGTCGACGAACGTGTCATCCCAGGCGGAGCGGTTTCGGACGTCTTTGAAAATACTTTGCAGTTCAGCATCGGTCTTCTCGAGCCTTTGCAGCATCGCTTGCGGCGACCGCTGCGATTTGGGAGGGCCGTTCATATCCATGTCGGCTCCGGACAGTGCGGCGGTCCAGACTTCTTTAGTGAAGACAATGTTTTCCAGGAGCTGCCTTAGAGTCTTATTCGACTCCCGCCAGGGCAGCATCTCTACGACCGCGGGCAGCGGCCGATCCAATTGTTCTTCTGTCAAAGTACCGGCGTATTCCAACAAACGCCGCGTGTGCCAGGAGTCGTTGCCTGCAAAACGATCGAATAAATCCATGTCTCTTCCTCCTTTTGTTGAGGAACCAGGTGCAAAAAAGTGAATTCTGTTGGACGCCGGCAAATGAAAGTGCGGATCGCGCATGCGCCGGTATCGGCTCGGAGAAATCCGAAAAGCTTTTCGGAAAGCGCGAGTGAACGCTTCTAACGAACCATAGTTGGCGTCCAGGGCGACTTCCGTGACCGATATTTCAGTATGCGCCAGTTGATATGCTGCTCTTTCGAGCAATAGCCGTCGCCGCATGGCTCCAGGAGTTTCTTCGACCACTGTCCGGAATACCCTGTGGAATTGCGTGCGGCTTTGGTACGCTTGGCGCGCGAGATCTCGCGTCTTCGCCGGAGCGTCCAGCGAGTTCGTTACGATCGCAGAAAGGCGGTCTGCCGTGTCCTGAATATCCGCTTTATTCATGCGTCCGGTTCCTAATCTTGAACGAATGATAGACAAAAAATGACGCCTGCCGCCTGATTCTACGTACCAATCTTGCTTCTACCCTTAGGAGCCGGGCCAACGCGAATAAACAATCTGGATAGTCGACAGCCGCGCTTGTACGATTACTGCCCATAAGCTGCTGTTGTGTTGAGCGAACCGCCCAACTCCAGATGGTCGGCAACTCTTCCCGAAAGCCTCTTGCGCACAGGCTTACAAAGATTTGCCCATGATTCGGCCCGCAACAGTACACATATGCCGTCCGATGATGCCAGATACTCGGTAATCTACAGATTCGCCCGATGACCGCAGCAGACTTTCGCAGGATTGCACTGAGCCTGGAGGGGGTGGAAGAGTACTCCCACGCAGGATTGCCGGCTTTTCGTGTAGGAGGCAGGAAATTTGCGTCGCTGGCCTCGCAAGCAGCGGGGTACGGAAATCTGATGCTTACGCTGGAGCAGCAGGCAGCGTTTGTGGAGGAGGCGCCGGAGATTTTTCTGCCGATTCCTGGCGGCTGGGGAAAGATGGGACACACGCATATTCGCGTGGCGGCGGCGAGCAAGGATGTATTGACGGGAGCACTCCGAACGGCGTGGAAACTACGAATTGATCAGAACGCAAAAACAAAGACAGGCCGAAAAACATCCGTGCGGCGGAGCTGCGGAGTAACAGATAAGAAACGCGGGAAGCGACGACGATGAAAGCAACAACGGCGCAGCATTAACAGCGATAAAAACACTTGTCACGAGAACAACGTGAGGAAGTACTCCGAGCATTGAGAGCCTGTTTTGAGGAAAACATGAACCGCCATGAAGATCTTGAATGGGCTCAAGTAAAGGCAAAGCTGCAAACTGTTCTTGATCATCCCCGCGTGCAGACATAGATTCTAGTGCAGCCGTCATACATGATTCCGCAAAACTTTGGCGACTCACCCGGCACAGGAACCTCTGTCCGCTGTTCTGGTGCTAGAGTCACGAACTGTATTTCGCTCGAGGACAGGCAAACTGGCTGCTGCTTTGATGGGAAGGGCAAAGGCAACAATTTTTTCGCCGGCAACGCGAAGTTTCGTTCCGAGAGATCCCGAACGCGCAGGCTGCATCGCCCCCGAACCGCATCTGGAAAGGATGCGACGCATTTGCCAGATTGAGCATTCACGAGCTGAGTCCCTTGAGCGAGTACTGCGATGCAAGTTGCGATGACGACATTACGGCGCATTCTCGTGTGTCACAGTCTACCGTAGGCTTCGGGACGGCACTCTCTTCTTGGGTTAATCAACGAACTTGGAAATTTGGACACCAAGACGTCGAGCTGAGTGAAAACACCTTCTGATATCAGAAATCTCGGCGGCCGTCTTGCGCACCACGGTCAGTCTGGCCATCTCCGTCCTCGTGCCCTTCCCCGGACATCGCCTTCTGTAGAACCCAGCCCTTCATTCTTATGCAATCGATGCTCCGTGTGTCATTCCGTTCGGAGGGAAATCGCTGGGTCGACGAGGGCCGCGCGGCGGGCAGGCAATAGGCTTGCCGCGAGTGCCGTGAGTGCCAGCAACACGCTGACCATCGCAAACGTTGCCGGGTCGTGAGGACGCACTTCGTAGAGCAGTGAGGCGAGATAGTGGCTAAGTATCCAGCCTCCGGCCAGACCTAGCACGATTCCCGAAATGGTTAACGGCACCATCCCTGAGATGGACCACCATAGAATCCGCGCGGGCGATGCGCCCAGCGCCATCCGTACTCCGATCTCTCTAGTGCGCTGGGCCATTGCATAAGACAGCACTCCATACACGCCGAACATCGCCAACAGCAACGCCACAAGGGCGAAAACAGTGAGCAAGACTGCGTTGAAACGCGGACGGCTGCGGAACGTGTCGAGGTTCTGTTCCACTGTCTTGAAAATCACAGGACGTTCCGGATCGATTGCCGCAATAGCCTTGCGCACCTCCGGGATCAGATATTCCGGCTTGATTGCGCTGCGGACGAGAAGATACATACCTGAGATCTGCACGACTGGGGATACTTGCCCATATTCGACGTACACTTCAGGTGTAACTTCGCTGGCGAGACCGTCGTTTTTTGCATCGGCCACGACCCCTATCACTGTTTTCCAATCTCCCTGGATATGCCCCATCACCCGCTTGCCCAGAACTTCCTCATTTGGGAAATACTTACGGACGAACGCCTGGTTCACCACAGCCACCAGCGTGGAATCACGGGTGTCGTTCTCCTGAAACAAACGACCGTGAATAAGCGGTATGCTGACCGTTTGGAAATACGCGCTGCTGACCGGCTGCATCAGAACGTTGTCACCGCGATGACCCCGCTCTGGAGGAGGAGCATCCGAGCGCGAGAACGTCATCAGCATGAGGGCCCCTCTCGGGGGAATTCCGGCGGAAACAGCTACCGATTCTGCCCCAGGAAGCGCTCGCACACCTGCAATCGCCCTGTCCCAGAATTGCACCTGTGAACTCTTATCGTGATACTCGTCTCCGGTAAGAGCGATCCGAGCTGCCAGGACCCGTTGCGGCTGGAATCCGAGCGGAACGTGCTGCAGCCTCCACAGGCTCTTTACCAGCAACCCTGCTCCGAGGACGAGCGCGACGGAAAGAGCAACCTCGGCGGTGAGGAGGAATCGACCCAACAATCCGCCGGAGCGGGTCGATGTGGGCCCGCCTTCCTTCAACATTTGGTGCCATCGCTTCGACCACGCAACCAATGCGGGGGCGAGTCCCATGAGAATTCCCGTGAGCAGCGAGATTGCGAGCGCGAAGAGCAATACTCGCCAATCAATTCGTATCGATCCCGCTCGGGGAATTTCCGACGCGCCAAAGGTCTGCAAAGCGGGCGTGAGCACTGCCGAAAGAGCGATACCGGTGAGCCCGCCCACGCAACTGAGGATCGAACTCTCAACCATGAACTGTCGCATCAAACGCGCTCGACTTGCGCCCAATGCCATGCGCACCGCGACTTCCCGTTGGCGCCCAGCGGCGCGTGTAAGCAGAAGGTTGGCAACGTTGGCGCATGCGATTAACAGCACGAAGGCAACGGCGCCCACAAGCACGAACAATAGCGGACGCACATTTCCAGTCTCATGTTCCTGCAGTGGAACTAAAACCAGGTGATTGTCATTGCGATAGAAGAAGGAAAAGCGACGTTGCGCGCTGGCAAGAAGCCGTCCAAGATCGCTGCGAGCCTCGTTGAGGGAGACGTCCGGCTTCAGGCGGCCGATGGTATGAAAGATCGCCATCTGTCTTCGGTCGAGCTGCGCCGTCTCGTTGAGCTGAAGTGGCACCAGTGCATCAAAATCCACATCGCCGGGAAAACGAAACCACCTGGGCATCACTCCCACAACGGTGCAAGGCTGATCGTTGAAATTCACGGTGGAACCCACCACTGAATCCAGGCCACCGAACTGCCGCTGCCAAAATGGGTAACTCAGCACGATGGCGAGCGGTCCACCAGGCCGATTCTCGTCTGCGCTGAAACTTCGACCGACGTTTGGCTGCACTCCAATCACGTCAAAGAAGTTGCCACTCACGCGCGCTCCAGCAATACGCTGCGGCTGTCCACTGGCGCGAAAGTCGAAGTCTTGCGTGCCGCTCATTCCAAATGCAGCAATACCCTGGAGCGTGCGATTGCCTTGCTCCCACTCCACGTAGTCGGCTCCCGGCATGAGTTCTTCGTGCAAGCTCGGCCATGAAATGCCGATCCAGACCAGCCGGTTCGGCTCCGGATAAGGCAGCGGACGCAACAACACACCGTTCACCACCGAGAAGATGGAAGCTGTAATGCCTATGCCTAGGGCGAGCACAAGAATGGCGACAACGCTAAAAGCCGGTGTCAAACGAAGGCTGCGGAATGCATAGCGAACATCCTGGACGAGATCAGCCATAGAACGCTTAGACATCAACTAAGCTGAAATTGTTTCCTGCGAGCCCCCTCGTTTGATTTAGCTTGTCGTTGATGAACCAAGAGAGGGTGCACTTCGAGATGACGAACACTGGATCGTCGTCAAACGCAATCCGGCTCAATGCGGTGCGGTTTCGGTGCTCCTTCTTGGGTTCTCCCTCGTTTGCGCAGAACTGGGTTCCACGGATTCAGCGGACTCCCAACACGCTATATCGAGGCCGTGCCCTCCGGCCTATTAAACCAACCAACGCTCTGAGCTGGTCGACCCGACCGCTGGTCACAATTAGTTCTGTGTCTATCCCTATTCGACTACATTGGCGGCATTCGAGAGTACAGTCGGCGGTATGAGCTTCAGGACGCTTGGTCAAGACCTTCTGTACGGATTCCGTTTACTGAGGAAGAGCCCGGCATTTGCTATCGCCGGCATTTTGACGATCGCCATCGGAGTCGGCGGAACCACGGGAATTTTCTCGATCGTAAACTCCGTTCTGCTGCAGCCGCTCCCGTACAAGAATGCCGATCGACTGCTCGGGCTTACGGAAACCGACCGCGAGCGCAACCTTGTGGGGGTCCAGGTTTCATTCGTCAAGCTCCAACGCCTGCAACAGAACGCGCACACCCTTGAGTCGGTGGCCGGCTACTTCCCGACTGTCGTCAGCCTTAAGACGGCTGCATTGCCTGAGCAGGTGCAGGCGGCGCAAGTCAGCAAAGAGTTCTTTGACGTGTTCGGCGTCACTCCCGAAATGGGACGCAACTTTCTGCCGCAGGAGGATGGTCCGGGAGGAGCGCCGGTGGCCATCATCAGCCATCGTCTGTGGGCGACGCATCTCGACCGCGACCCGCATGTGCTTGGTCGTGGGATTTCGATTGAGGGCAAGGCCACTACCGTGGTCGGAGTGCTGCCTGCCCGCTTTCATGTTTCATTTCAGCAACCGGAGCCGGATGTGTGGCTGCCGCGACCTTTCGAAAATTCCTCGCTGGGCCCAACGAGGGTTCGCTCCGGAGCAGGATTCTTGCAGGTATTCGCTCTTTTGAGGCGGGGGCTTTCTCTGAGCGCTGTGCAGAGCGAACTGAACGCCTTGGACAAGGTGTACCGCCAAGACTATCCGGCGAATGCGGATACTCCTGAAGAGCTGACCGCTCAGCCGCTGAAGGAGGCTGTAGTCGGACAACTGAGGCCATCGTTACTTGTACTGCTTGCGGCTATCACCTGTGTGCTGTTGATCGGCTGCAGCAACCTCATGAACCTGCTTCTCGCCAAAGCCACTGCGCGAAGCAAGGAATTGGCCATCCGGACTGCCATGGGCGCAAGCCGTTGGCGGTTGCTGCAGCAGTTGCTGACGGAGGCGATCCTGCTCTCGGCGATCGGCGGCGCGTTGGGCGTTCTTATTGCTCTGGGTACGCGGCGGTTGGTGCAAGCGATGCCCGCCGGCACTCTGCCGCGAGCCGAGGAGGTAAGTTTCAGTCCGGGAATTATCCTTTTTGCCGTCGTACTCACGCTGGCCGCAGGTCTGTTTTTCGGATTGCTGCCGGCCCTGCGCGCCTCCAATCCGAATATTCACGAATCGCTCAAGGAGGGGAACCGCGGAACCAGCGCGGGCCGCAAATCGAGGCGAACTAGCGCGATCGCCGTGGCAGGCGAAGTCGCAATCGCCGTGCTGCTGTTGGGAGACGCAGGAGTGCTGGTAAAAAGCTTTGGCAAACTGGCCGGAATCGATCCGGGATTCGATGCGAACCATGTTGTCACCATGTCGATCGCGCTCCCTGCCGATCGCTATCCGATCAACAAGCAGCGGCAGTTCCTTCGCAGCCTGACCGAATGGGTTCAGGCGATTCCCAAAGTCCAAGCCGTAGCTGCGGTGAACGCTCTGCCTCTCATTGGCGTCAGCCCAATGATGTATTGCTGTCCGGAGGGATTCGCGTGCAAGGGCATTGGCAAAGATCCGCTCATTTCCACGCGGCAAATTACGCCCGACTACTTCCGCGTGTTGGGAATTCCGCTGCTGCGCGGGCGCGTGTTCGAGGAAAACGACACAGTCGAGGGTCGGCAGGCAGCGATCATCAACGAAACTGCGGCAAACGTTTTTTTCCACGGTCAGGATCCGATCGGCAAGTGGATCGCGAATTCCCGGGACATGATTCCTCTCACCATCGTCGGAGTGGTGAAGGACGTGCGGTATAACGGCCTCTCCACTCCTGCATTCCAGGAAGTCTATATGGCCAACGGACAAGCCTTGCGTCTTTATCCCAGCATGACACTCGTCGTGCGAACGTCGGCGCCGGGCGGTCCGCTGGCAGATGCGGTCCGGCGGAGAGTCGCAGAGCTCGATCCCGACATTCCAGTCGCCGATATGACCACGATGAACGATGCCGTTTCGTCTTCCATCTCACAGCCTCGCCTCACCATGCAGATCGGCAGCCTGTTCGCACTGCTGGCGTTGCTGCTGACGGTTTTCGGCATCTACGGGGTACTCGCGTATTCGGTGTCGCAGCAGACGCAAGAAATCGGCATCCGCATGGCCCTGGGCGCCACTCCGGCGCAGGTAGTGGGCCTGGTGATGCGCAACGGCATGCGCATCGTGGTGGCAGGCATGGGAGTAGGACTGATCGCATTCTTTGCTTCTTCGCGCCTGCTGCAAAGCCTGCTTTTCGGCGTCAGCGCCCACGATCCGCTGACACTGCTGGCCGCAACCAGCGTGATTCTCGTCGTGGGAATGCTGGCCAGCTATATGCCGGCACGCCGCGCCGCACGGGTGAGTCCGGTGAGCGCCATCGCAGCGAATCTCTGAACCCGCAGGTCAGCGCGACGATTTGGGGATTTCGCGAGAGACCCAGTCGCGTTCGAGCCAATTCTCAGCGAACGGTAACCAGGGAATTCCCTAACTGTCTCACTCATGAGGGGTACTCCAATTCCCTGATAATTCCCTGCAAATTCGCTGCTGGGCTCGGTCGTGGCTCTTGATTGACCAAAAAGCCGCTGTGGATGCTGGTTTCGCGAGATATCCACAAAATTCCCTGCTAATCCCCTGCTCCGGCTGTGGAAAACGCAAGAACACTGGCATTTCGGTAGATTTTGGACCCGCGCAATTTAAATTTCCTGTATTTTTCCCTGCTATTTGGAAATATCCGAAATTTCTGGCGGGTGAACAAGGACGCAGAGGGGCGAGTCCACGGGCATATACTTGCCGATTCAACGGCGGACGCCGCCGATCTCCGCAACCGCAAAAGCGATGAGGTGACCTGAATGGGCAGTTTCCTGAGCAGAGCTCTGTTCTTGATCGTGATCTCACTGCTTTGTGCAGTGAGCCTTGTGGCGCAGTCCAGCTACGATCTGCGGTCGCCCGACGGCCGAATCGAGATGAGGATTCGCACGGCTGAGAGGTTGCGCTATGACGTTCTGCTGAAGGGTCGGGCTCTGCTTGAGAACTGCACGCTTGCGCTCGACGTCGAGCACCAGAAGTTAGGGCTCCAGCCGCGCGTGCTGGATGCCAAGCAGCGAGCCAATGATCAGATGATTAAACCGGCGATTCGGCAGAAATCCGAGCAGGTTCATGATGCCTACAACGAATTGCGGCTCAGCATGGAAGGCAACTATGCCGTAGTCTTCCGCGCTTACAACGAAGGCGTTGCGTACCGTTTTGAAACTTCCCTGCCCCAATCTCAGACGAAGATTTACGGTGAAGAAGCGAATTGGAATTTTCCCGGCAACAATGTTGTGTATTACCCGCAGGAGGACAGCTTCTTCTCTCACAATGAACGCAAATATCTTCCGCAGCATTTGAGTGAGATCGCTCCCGCGTTTATTGCCAGTCTGCCGGCGGTGGTCGATGTGGGCCAAGGTGCGAAAATTGCGATCGCCGAATCGGACGTCGAAGATTACCCCGGTTTGTGGCTGCGTGGCACCAGCGAAAACGGTCTTGCGGCGACGTTCCCGCCTTATCCGTTGAAGGAAGAACTGCACGGGGATCGTGACTTCAAGGTTGTCGAAACGGCGGATTACATCGCCAATACCTCGGGCACGCGCACGTTTCCCTGGAGGCTAGTTGGCGTCGCGGAAAGCGATGGAGACTTGCTGACCAACCAGTTGGTCTGGCTGCTGGAGAAACCTTCCGAGCTGCAGGACACTTCGTGGATCAAGCCCGGCAAAGTGGCCTGGGACTGGTGGAACGCCAACAATATCTACGGTGTCGATTTCAAATCGGGAATCAATACTCAGACCTACAAGTACTACATCGACTTTGCCGCGAAGTACGGTCTTCAGTACATCATCCTCGACGAAGGTTGGTACAAGCTGGGCAACGTGCTCGAAGTAGTTCCTGAAATCAACATGGACGAGCTCACTGCGTATGCAAAGCGGAAGAATGTTGGGATCATCCTGTGGTTGGTCTGGAAGACGTTGGACGACCAATTGATTCCCGCTTTGGATCAGTATGCGAAATGGAGTGTTAAGGGAATCAAAGTTGATTTCATGCAGCGCAGCGATCAACTGGTCATGAACTTCTACTCCAAGGTGAGCCGCGAAGCCGCCAAACGCAAGATGCTGGTGGATTTTCATGGCGACCAGAAGCCGGCGTCGATGACGCGTACCTGGCCCAATCTGATCAACGCGGAAGGCGTGCGCGGGCTCGAATGGAGCAAGTGGAGCGCGGAGGCTGAACCTGAGCACAACGTGACGCTTCCCTTCACCCGCATGTTTCTCGGCCCCATGGATTACACGCCGGGAGCAATGCGCAATGCCTCCAAGGCAAATTTCGCTCCCATTTCGGGTCAGCCGATGGCGTTAGGCACGCGCTGCCATCAGCTCGCCATGTACGTAGTCTTCGACGCTCCTCTGCAGATGCTTGCGGACAGCCCGTCAAATTATCTGCGCGAGCCGGAGACAATGGAGTTCCTCGCACCAGTTCCCACCGAATGGGACGAGACTAAAGTGCTCGATGCGCGCATCGCGGACTATGTTCTGGTAGCGCGAAGAAACGGGCGGGACTGGTATTTGGGAGCGATGACCGATTGGACTGCCCGGGACCTCGTCGTCGATCTGTCATTTTTGGGAAATGGAAGCTTCACCATGGATGCCTTCCAGGACGGAGTGAACGCGGATCGTGCCGCAGGCGAGTACAAGAAAACCACAAACCGCGTGAGCAAGGGCGACAAGCTGAAGGTCCACCTGGCCCCTGGCGGTGGCTGGGCGGCGAGGATTCATCCATAGAGAATTCGCCCGCAGCAGGTCAGACGACAGTGGGGTGACACTGCGGAACAGTCACGCCATCGAGATGATCTGATGATCGTGACATTCGGGTTTGTATTCTTCCAGCAGCCGATCAATCAAAGCTGTTCCGTATTTGGCAAGGAAGTAAATGCCGGCGGTATGCCGCTCCTGGAGTTCCTTTTCGGGAAACAGCATCGAGCTCAGGAAATTGGCATGCCGCTCGAGCACCTGCTCACGACGCAGATGGGCGCGCTCGGTGCGCGATTCAAGTCGTTCGAGCTGGTATCGCATCTTCCGGGCGGCTATCTCACCGGCGGAAGCCACGGTGGGATCCACCTTCTTCAGCGAGTGCAGCAGTGGGGCGAGCAAACGCTCAAGCTGCTCGCGGCTGCGGTCAAAATCTTCTTTGATTTCCGCGGGAAGCGTGCGGCGAGCTAATACCGCCGCGAACTCGTCGCGAGGCAAGAGCACGTCGCGAAGCCTCAGACCGTATTTCCGCATCCAGCTTGCCAGCCGTGCTTCCACCAGCGTGGCAGAAAAACGCGGCCACACTGGCGTTGTTCGTCCAAGTAGTTGCTCATAGACGACCTGCACCTGAGCAAAATACGCCGTCTCTGCGGGTCCAGCGATGTAGGCGGCGGTGGGCAGCAGAAAGTCCTGAAGCACGGGACGCAACAGCACGTTGGCGGTAAACAATTCGGGATTTGCTGCGATACGACGTTGCAGCTCTTCCGCGCTCCAATGCTCGCCGTTAAGGCTGAAGTGCCCATTCTTGCGGTGGACCGGAACTCGCTGCTCCCCTTTTAGGAAAAAGAGCAGCGTCGAGGAGCTGGTGACTTTTACTTGCGTGTGATATCCGGCAGCTTCCAGCTCTTTGTTGCGCGCCAGAAGCGCGCGCGTCAAGGACTCAGCATCGCGGGCCGCTGATTGGAAGATAGGAGCGCCGATTTGATGTAACTGCTCATCCGAAGGCTCAAGAAGGATCAGACCATATCGGGAGAACAAGCTGGTCATCAACCCGGCAAATGCTGCCGCAAGCGTCTGTCCGGCGCGATAGCTTTCGCGGACGAAGTCGACTGTCTCCGACTCCCCGATCAGCTCCTGAAGTTCGTTGACCAGAGCGCTGATGTCATGGTCGAGAGTTACTCTCCCAACCGGAGCACTCTCGCTGCCGCGGGAAGCGGTTTGCAGCCGCCGCACTCCGCCCTGTCCATCGGGCACATAGGCGTGGTTCACTTCGGCGAGGTCGTGGTCCTCCGACGCGAGCCAGAACACGGGAACGGCGTCCACGCCGCGCGACGTGAGCTCCCGTGCCAGTCGAATGACGGTGACCGCTTTGTAAATGGTGTAAGCAGGCCCGAGAAATAACCCGACCTGCTGTCCACTAACCACGGCACAAGCGCCACCGCGGAGCCGGTCAATGTTGTGGAGGGTTTCGGGACCCGCGTTCCATCCACGGTTTTGCTTCGCGAGAACGCCAGCTACCTGCGCTCGGCGGTCGGCGGGAAGGTCGATGCTGGGGGCCTGAGTCGCCAGATCGTCGACCGTGAGCGGGGTTGCGGGATAGAACGGGTGAGTTTGAGGACTGTGATTAAGAAAATCCAAAAAGAGGCGCGACGTACCCGGTACATCACGAAAGGAAAGACATTCAGTGTCCAATCGAGCCTCTCTCGGTCACTTGATCTTACAGTGCAATTTGGATTTCAGCGGGAGGCCTAAGGATGCAGAAAGGTTCGCGATTATCCGGCAGCCACGGCCAGATCGCTGGCGTGCTTCTGAATCTGTTCCCACGTGCTGTGAACGTGCTCTTCTTCGGTGTAGGTTTGTCCCACACAGAGGCGCAGGGCGAATCTGCCGTTCAGCTTGGTATGAGACAGAAATAGCCTGCCCGAAGTATTCAGTTTTTGCATTAGAGACTCGCTGGCCGAATCCGGTCCTTTCAGGCGGAAGCACACTAGGTTCAGGGAAACCGGCGCGACGATCTCGAAGCGCGAATCCGCCCGCAACCATTCGACGAACCTATTTGTGAGCTCCACGTGCTGGCGGACCATCGTACGCAATCCTTCCACTCCGTAGGACCGGATTACGCACCAAAGCTTCAGCGAGCGGAAGCGCCTGCCGAGAGGAATGTGCCAGTCGCGGTAGTCCACCACGGAGCCGCTCGCAGACGCGGCGTTGCGCAAGTACTCAGGTGTGATGGTCAGCGACTCCGTCAGCTCGTTGCGATTCCGCACATAGAAGCACGTGCAATCGAAGTTGGTAAACATCCACTTGTGACAATCGAAGCAATAGCTGTCAGCCGCTTCGAGGCCTTTATGGATATGCCGGAACTCCTCGCACAGAGCGGCCGTCCCAGCCATAGCCGCGTCTACATGCAGCCAGATTCCATGCTCTCGGCAGATCTCCCCGATTTCCGCAATAGGATCAATCGCGAGCGTGGAGGTCGTTCCCACAGTGGCTCCGACAAAACAAGGCACGCGTCCGCCGCGCTTGTCTTCTTCGATTGCCCGCGCCAGCGCCGAGGGCTTCATGCGAAATGCCTCATCGACTTCGATGGTCCGCAGATTTCTCCGTCCGATTCCGGCGACCTTGATGGCCTTCTCTATCGACGAGTGCGCTTGCGAGGAGGTATAGGCAGTCAAGAGCCGGTCGCAACCGTTCTCGTTGGAATCGAATTGCGTGGCTCGCTCCCGCCCGGCAAGCACGGCGCAGAGGTTCGCGCTCGACGCGGAGTCCTGAATCACTCCGCCTCCCGTGCTTGTGGACAGGAAGTGTTCAGGCAAGGAAAGCATCTCCACAAGCCAGTCGAGCATACGCATCTCAAGCTCGGTGCATGCAGGACTGGTCGCCCACAACATGCCCTGCACCCCGAGTCCAGACGAAAGCAGGTCTCCTGCCACTGAGGGAGGAGAGCTGTTGGCAGGAAAATACGCGAAGTAATTGGGCGACTGCCAATGCGTAATACCGGGAAGAATCTTCATATCGAGATCGTTGAGGATCGCGTCAAACGATTCTGCGTGCGAGGGTGCATGTCGCGGTAGAGACCCCAGCACATCGCCCGGCTTCAACGGCGAGAGCACGGGAAGCTCCGGGGCACGGCTCAAGTAGTCAGAAATCCACTCGACGGCTTTATGACCGTCGCGGCGAAGCTGCTCGGCCGCTGCCTGGGATTTGTTGTTAGCAGAACCCATATCGGTGCGCTTAGATGAATTTCTAGAACCTGACCTTGAAATCAGGCCCCTGGTGCACATGAATGCTGTCGATGAATCGCACTTTACCCGTGCTGCGAGTCATCACCAGCGACTGCGTGCGAATGCCATCCCCGAAGAAGCGGACGCCCTTCAGCAGCGATCCGTCGGTTACGCCAGTGGCCGCGAACACGATGTTCTCTCCGGGCGCGAGGTCTTCGGCGTGATAGATCTTCTTCATATCTTTAATGCCCATTTTGGCAACCCGCTCCTCGAGTTCGGGTCTATCGATAACTAAGCGCGCAAGGATTTCGCCATTCAAACAGCGCATCGCGGCGGCAGTGATTACGCCTTCCGGCGCGCCGCCAGTTCCCATTACGGCATGGACACCTGTGCCCATCACCGCTGCAGCGATGCCAGCAGAAAGATCGCCATCGCCAATGAGCTTGATGCGAGCGCCGGCGGTACGAATCTCATCAATGAGCTTCTCGTGCCGAGGACGGTCGAGCACAATGATCACGAGATCCTTCACATCGCGATCGAGGCTCTTGGCAATCATCTTCAAGTTGAATTTCACAGGCGCATCGAGATCGATTCCGTCTTTGCAGGCGGAACCAACGACCAGCTTTTCCATGTAGCAGTCAGGCGCGTGCAGCAGACCGCCCCGCTCCGATGCGGCGAGCACGGTAATCGCATTCGGCGCCCCGGTCGCGCAAAGGTTCGTCCCTTCCAACGGATCGACCGCGATGTCCACTTCGGGAAGGGGGAGGTTCTCGTGCATCTTCGCCCCAACCTTCTCCCCGATGTAAAGCATTGGCGCCTTGTCACGCTCCCCTTCACCGATAACGATCGTGCCCCGCATGGGGATCGTGTCCATGGTGCGGCGCATGGCCTCGGTGGCGACCTGGTCTGACTTGGGCCGATCGCCCATGCCCATGGTCTTGGCAGATTCGATTGCCGCTTCTTCGACGATGCGCGTGAATTCAAGCGCCAGCTCGAACTCCATTTGCTGTGTCAGACCGTTAGGCGATTGCACGGCTCCCAAGTGGGGCTTTGGCATTAGAAATCCTCCAGGGGGGCCGATTGAGCTCCCGAGACATTTGGCAGGACGGGGAAGCCTGCAGACGAAACTGCTGATTATAGCCGGATGATTGGACAAAAAATCGAAATGGTTAGATGCAACAGGATTCAGATCTGAAGATCTTGCAGACCATTGCCGGACTGTCATCCTGAGCCGCTTTTGGCGAAGGACCTCCCGGGACTGCGTACAGCTTGGTCGGCTTTTCGTGGTTTTAAACGGAATCGGCGTTGAAAAGCCTCCGCCGAACCTCCAGGAACAAAATAGCCCGGGAGGTCCTTCGCCAAAAGCGGCTCAGGATGGCAGATCTGTTTGACTCTTCGCATGCATGGTTAAAACGCGTCAATCCCGGTCACGTTCGATCCGATGATCAGCGTATGAATGTCATGCGTGCCTTCGTAAGTCTTCACCGACTCCAGGTTCATCATGTGGCGCATGATCGGATAATCATCTGCAATCCCGTTCGCTCCCAAAATATCGCGGGCCATGCGCGCGCTCTCCAGGGCCATCCAGACATTGTTTCGTTTGGCCATGGAGATATGCTGATGCTGCACCTTCTCCGTATCTTTCAACCGTCCAACCTGCAGCGCGAGAAGTTGGCCCTTGGTGATCTCCGTGATCATCCACGCCAGCTTTTCTTGCACGAGTTGGTGCGAAGCGATCGGCTGATCGCGAAATTGCTTGCGCAACAGCGAGTACTGAAGCGCCGTATCGTAGCAGGACATGGCTGCGCCAATCGCGCCCCAAGCGATTCCATAACGCGCCTGATTCAGGCACCTCAGCGGTGACTTCAAACCATCAGACTTCGGCAGCAGGTTGCTGGCGGGCACGTGCACGTCTTGAAGCGAGAGTCCGGAGGTCACCGAGGCGCGCAGCGACCATTTTCCGTGAACGTCCTGCGCCGAGAAGCCCGGCCGGTTGGTTTCCACCAGGAACCCCCGAACTTTGCCGCCGTGCTCTTCACTCTTGGCCCAGACTACGGCGATGTCGGCAATCGATCCGGAGGTGATCCACATCTTCTCGCCATTGAGTACGTACTCGTTGCCCTTTTTCACCGCACGAGTACGCATCCCGCCGGGGTTTGATCCGAAATCGGGCTCCGTCAGGCCAAAGCAGCCGAGTTTTTCGCCGGTGGCCAGCTTCGGAAGCCATTGTTGCTTCTGCTCTTCGCTGCCGAAGGCGTAGATCGGATACATCACCAGCGCCGACTGCACGCTCACGAAGGAACGCACGCCGCTGTCCCCACGCTCCAGCTCCTGCATCACCAGCCCGTACTCCACGTTCGACATGCCTGCGCATCCGTAGCCTTTGAGACTGGCGCCAAACAGGCCCAACTCGCCCATGGGTTTCACCAGCTCACGCGGAAAGCGTCCTTCACGATTGCACTCTTCGATGATGGGAATCAGGTTGTCTTCGATGAACTTGCGAGTGTTGTCGCGAACCAGACGCTCGTCTTCGGAAAGAAGCGAGTCGAACTGGATGAAATCAACACCTTTGAATTTGAATGGAGGCATGGGGATGTTGATTTCGCGATCTGGTGATTGTGTGATTTGAAATCGCGAAATCACCAAATCACGAAATCACAAAATGGTACCAGACGTGTCCTGGCAGGTGATTTGGGCGTACACGGCGTAAAATTAGCAACAGCAAAAGGGAGCAGAAGTCCTATGAAACAGAGGATCGCTCTTTGGACGGTTGCGGGCTTTATTGTGGCTTGTGCTTGGGTGTTGTTTATTGCCGCAATGGGACCCGAGACGGGTCTGCGACTCCAATCCGGCCATTTCTTTTGGGCCATTGCTTATGTCACAGCCCCTGCTTCACTGCTACGCCACTTTCCTGTTAAGGACTATTGGTTTGTCCTGCTCAACGCTCTCATTTATGGTCTAGCAGGTTTCGCAATGGAGCTGCTGCGACGAACTCCGCAGCATCGCCTTTCAAGCTGACGCTGCAGGAAGCACCTGCGTTGACCCTCCCCAATCAGCGTGTTACTTTCAAAGGTTGTCCAGCCCGCGCTGGACATCGCCTTCCGCACTGCTAAGGGAACTCTGTTGAGTCCAACCGCCGAAGCGAATACCGCGCTACGCAAGACTGCCTTGAATGCTGTTCATCGGCAAACAGGCGCTAAGATGGTCGATTTCGGCGGCTGGGACATGCCCGTTGAGTACTCCGGCCTGATCGCCGAGCATATGGCGGTGCGCACCGGAGTCGGCATCTTCGATGTCAGCCACATGGGCGACATCCTCATTCGCGGTCCCCAGGCGCTCGACGCGGTTCAGCACATCAGCATGAACGACGCCTCGAAGCTTCAGCGCGGACAGGCCCATTACTCTGCCATGCTTTATCCCGAAGGAACGTTTGTCGATGACGTGATCGTTCACAAGCTCGGTGACAACGATTACCTGCTGGTCATAAACGCAGGTACCCGCGAGAAAGATGTGAATTGGGTCCGCCAGAACGTCCGCGGATTTCGCTGCCACGCCGACAACCTAAGCGACTACTACACCCAGCTAGCCATCCAGGGCCCGAAAGCGGTCGATGTTCTGCGCAAGCTGACCAATGTGGATTTGTCCACGATCAAGAATTACTGGTTCAGCTACGGCATAGTTTGCGGATTGCCGAACACCATGGTCGCTCGCACCGGCTACACCGGCGAAGACGGCTTCGAAATCTACATCCCTGCCGACGAGCCGACGAGTACGCGCGTGTGGAACGAAGTACTCGAAGCGGGCCGGGAGTTTGGCATTCTGCCCTGCGGCCTCGGAGCGCGCAATACTCTGCGCCTGGAGTCGAAGATGGCGCTCTACGGCCACGAGATCTCCGATTCCATCAACGTCTGGGAAGCGGATCTTGGCCGCTACTGCAAAATGGAAAAACCCGAGTTCATCGGGCGAGAAGCACTGGAAAAGGCCAAAACGCAGGGACTCACGCGCATTCTCGTCGGCCTGGAGATGATCGAGCGCGGCATCGGCCGCGATGGGTACAAAATCTTTAGCGAATCCGGCGAGGAGATCGGATCGATCACCAGCGGTTCGCCGGCGCCGTTCCTGAAGAAGAATATTGCGCTCGCCTATGTGCCGCCTGCGTACTCCCAAATTGGGACAGTCGTTGTGGTGGAAGTTCGCAGTCAAAAAGTAAAGGCCCAGGTCGTGCCAACTCCGTTTTACAAGCGACCAAAGAAATAAGAGGACGACAGACGATGGCGTTTCCCGCGGATTACCGCTACACCCGCGAGCATGAATGGATCAAGGTGGACAGCAATCAAGCCACGATCGGGATTACTGACTATGCCCAGAACTCCCTTGGCGACATTGTGTTCGTGGAATTACCTAAAGTTGGAGATGAACTCAGCGCGGGTAAGACCTTCGGCTCTGTCGAGTCGGTGAAGGCCGTCTCCGATCTCTACGCTCCTGCGTCAGGCAAGGTGGTCGCGATCAATGAAGCTCTGACAACCGCTCCGGAGAAGATCAATTCCGACGCACATGGCTCCTGGATGGTGCGCATTCAGATGAAAGATCCCAGTGAAGTAAAGAAACTGCTTTCAGCCCAGGATTACGACGCTTACGTGAAAGAAGAAGGCGGGCATTAACCCGGAGCGCCGGACTCCCTCGTCCGGCGGAATACTTCGGATTTGAATTTCTCGATTCGACATCCAGTTCGTACCTGGCGCTCCAGTCCCCATTCCATTGACTTTTGCTTTATATTCGCCTATACTCATGATGTGCATTTTGTAGCTGAAACCGCATCCGAGCGCAATAGTGATTGGCCTTACGCTCGCAATTTCGTCGGCGTGCACTCCTTGGAACTTGATGACTCATCTGCCAACATCGATCCCGACGGTATCCCGGTCGAGATCCCGAAGCTTCCTCGGGATAATCCCACCGGAATCCCGAAGCGCCTAACGGCCTGTTCGGGATGTCTTCGGGATTCCTTCGGGATCTCGCGAGCTAAGTCCTTTAGATTTCGGGATCAAAAAAAGATAATTTTTAATACCGTCGTTCTACCAAGTCGGCAGTTGGCTAGCAGGTAATCGTCTCAGACGGACGCGTCCGGATTTGCCAAACCGAAGCTTGATTTGAGAGCCAAAGCGCACATTCCGCTGGTGCGGTAAGATTCTGACTGTCTTCTCTGCCTAGATCTATCACAGGCGCAAAATTTTCTGCTCTAGCCCGGCCTCGAAGCCTTTCCGCGGGGCCGAGCATCAAAGAGGGTCGTTCACTCAAGACATGCGTTATCTTCCCAAATCTCCTGCCGACCGCGAGCTCATGCTGCACGAGATCGGCGTCGGTTCCGTTGACGAATTTTTTAAGGCTATCCCTCGGGAATATCGGCTGAATCGTGATCTCAACGTGCCCCGGCAAATGGCGGAATCCGAGATCATCGACTATTTCCGCGAACGCAGTCAGGAGAACGCCGCCGGATATGCCGTCTTCCTGGGCGCGGGGGCGTATCACCACTATCGGCCCGTGATCATCGATGCCCTGGTCCAACGTGGCGAGTTCCTAACCTCCTACACGCCATATCAGGCGGAGATCTCGCAAGGAACGTTGCAGGCCATTTTCGAATTCCAAACCATGATCTGCGAGCTCACGGGCATGGAGATCGCAAACGCTTCCATGTACGACGGAAGCACTGGCGCCGCCGAAGCCATCCTCACGGCTATGCGAGTTACTGGGCGTCATCAGTCGGTGATTGCGCGTACCCTGCATCCGGAATATCGCGAGGTCATCCACACCTACCTTCATCATCGCGGCATGCCGATGCATTTCGTCGGATATAGGGAGGACAGCGGCGAGATTAATCTTGATGAACTCGAGAGAGCCGTTACCGACCAAACCGCGTGCGTGCTCATCCAAAGCCCAAATTTCTTTGGGTCGATCGAGGACGTCGCTGCTGTCGCGGAGATCGCGCACAGGAAAGGCGCGCTGCTGGTTGTTTCCATCGCCGAAGCGTTGTCCCTGGGCATCGTCAGACCTCCCGCCGAGGCCGACATCGTCTCCATCGAGGCTCAATCGTTCGGCGTACCGCTCGGGTTTGGCGGCCCATATGACGGTGTGTTGGCCGCCAAAGAAAAGTACGTTCGCCAGATGCCGGGACGCCTGGTGGGGGAGACCAAAGACAAGGACGGCAAGCGCGGATATGTGCTTACGCTCTCTACCCGCGAGCAGCATATCCGCCGCGAAAAAGCTACATCGAACATCTGCACTAACCAGGCGCTGGTGGCGCTGATGTCCACCATTTACATGAACGTGTACGGACGCGAAGGATTGAAGGAGCTTGCCACGCAGAATCTGGCCAAAGCGCATTACGCCGCCAATCAGTTCGCGAAAAAAGCCAAGCTGCTCTTTCCCAAAGCGAAACGTTTCAATGAGTTTGTCATTCAGAGCAAGCAGGACCCGCACGCCACGAACGATCGCTTGCTCGAACAAAAGATCGTTGGGGGCTTCCCATTGAAGAAGTTTTATCCCGAATTGGGCAATGCTGCCCTGTGGTGTTGCACCGAGATGAATACGCGCGAGCAGATCGACGCGGCAGTTCAGGCGGTGCAAGCGTGATTCGCAAGGTTTCTCAGCACGTTAATCAGAACGAAGGACTGATTTTCGAGAAGTCCTCGCCGGGCAAGAAGGCATACCGGCTGGCTCCGCTCGATGTTCCCGAAGTGAATCCGGAGAAGCTGCTAGGCGAGCAGGTCCGCGAAGATCTTGGAGTCATGCCTGAAGTCAGCGAGATCGAGATCATTCGGCATTTCACGCGCCTCTCAACCTGGAACTACGCAATCGATCTCGGCATGTATCCGCTGGGATCATGCACGATGAAGTACAACGCGCGGGTGAACGAGTTCGTGGCGCGGCTCGAGGGCCTCGGCAACGCGCATCCTTATCAGCCGGAGAAGATATCGCAAGGCGCGCTTCGCATCATCAAGACGCTGCAGGAGTGCCTGTGTGAGATCACGGGCATGGATACGATTACGCTTCAGCCTGCTGCCGGAGCCCACGGTGAATTCAGCGGCATTCTGCTGATGCGTGCCTACCACGAATCCAAAGGCAATCCTCGCAGGAAGATCATCATTCCCGATTCGGCACATGGCACCAATCCCGCCACGGCGGCGATCTGTGGCTACGAGATCATCAATCTGAAGTCGAATGCGGAAGGCATGGTCGATGCCAGCCTGCTCGCGTCTCTGGTCGATGACAGCGTCGCCGGCATGATGCTAACCAATCCAAGCACGATCGGAGTCTTCGAAAAAGAGATTCACCGCATTGCCGATGTGCTGCATGACAAAGGCGCACTCCTTTATATGGATGGCGCCAACATGAACGCGCTCGTCGGCAAGACGCGCCCCGGCGACTTCGGCGTTGACGTGATGCACCTGAATCTGCATAAGACATTTTCGACACCTCATGGCGGCGGAGGTCCCGGATCGGGTCCGGTGGCTTGCAAGAGAATCTTGGAGCCATTCCTCCCAACTCCGGTACTGATTACGCGTCCAGACGGCAAGCTCGGATTTGAGTACAACCGCCCGCATTCGATCGGACGCGTGCGCGCCTTCTATGGCAACTTCGGTATGTTCGTGCGCGCGCTGGCGTACATCTTCGCCAATGGTCCAGATGGCCTGCGCCAGACCACCGAAGACGCGGTGCTCAACGCCAATTACATTCGCAAGAAGCTCGAAGGCATTTACGAGCTGCCGTACAAGACCGGATCGATGCACGAGGTGGTATTCAGCGATCGGCTGCAGACACAAAACGGGGTGAAGACGGGCGACATCGCCAAGCGCCTCATTGATTACGGCTTCCATCCCTACACGACGTCATTCCCCCTGATCGTGCCCGGCGCACTGATGATCGAGCCGACGGAGAGCGAGTCCAAGGAAGAGCTTGACCTCTTTATTGACGCCATGAAGTCGATTGCGCGCGAGGTGCAGGACGACCCGCAGCTCGTGGTCAGCGCTCCGCACAATACCCGCGTCGCTCGAATGGATGAGACTACGGCGGCCCGCAAACCCATCCTGCGCTGGAAGCCGGAAGAGAAAGCCCAGCCTGCAGCTGTTCCCAAACCGGAACTGGTGGGAACAAGATAGCGTGTTCACCGCGGAGACACGGAGGCACAGACAACCGCCCCGGAAGTGACCGCCTCGGTGTCTCCATGGTGAAATAACTCTATGTCGGTCTTCAACGATCACAAGGAAGAACTCGAGAAGCACGAGTTCATGATGGGCGTCGCTCGCGGTCGCCTCGCCGTGACCATGGACCTGCTCACCGACGCGCTCATCCTGGTTGGCCAGCATGGCGTGTACTGCACCAGTAATCGCAACCCCATCAAGCCCGCCATGGATCTCCAAACCGTGCTGTCGTCCATCAATGGCGCCAAGGAACTGGTTTCTTCAGTGATGGAAGAGCTACGCAAGCAGCGCGAAGGAACTTCAGGTTCCACAACTTGAAACTCGAACCTAAAACTTAAAACGTCTTTTGTCTTCTCCGTGTCTCCGTGTCTCCGTGGTAGAAGGACAGCTTCCACATCATCCATGAGCACATCTCAGTAGCTCATAACACTGATGAACTCGGCCCCGCTGGGCTGGTGTTAAGCTATTGATGTCCTGCCGCGATGCGCGCCCGTAGCTCAGCTGGATAGAGCGAACGCCTCCGGAGCGTTAGGTCGGGAGTTCGAATCTCTCCGGGCGCGCCACTTCGTGTCTCAAGACGATGCTTTGTGTACGGCTTCCCATTGCTCGTGTAAGCCAAATTCGCGCACCCAAGATTCAATGTAGGCGACCTCCAGGTTGCCAGCTTGCGTGCTTACAATACCGGCAGCATCTTGCAGTTGCCGATCAGAACCGCCTAGTTTGGCCCATCGTAGCTTTGCGATCAGCACATCCTCGGCGGATGCAACGTACACGGAATTTCCAGCAATGTCGATGAGCATGCGCCGCGCCATCGCGGTGCGGCCATAATCGGAATTCTCGCCAATGATGAAGTCCATTTTCCAGCCGGTCACAGAGTCAATGACATTAAACTGGCTGCCATTTACGAGCGCCTGCAGTGCCTGCTGTTCGTCCGCGTAATAACGAGGGGCGGAGAATTGTTGGATAAGGGCCAATAGTTGCGCACGCGTGGGCGCAATTACGATGTCGAGATCGCGAGTTGATCTGGGCGTTCCATGCGCCGAACTGGCGACCGAACCCGTCAACATGTAAGGCACCTGTGCGCGTTCGAGCATCGGTGTCAGTCGCGACAGTAGCTCTTCCAGTGTCACGATCGCGGCACGAATCCGTACATGACGCGCATCAACTCGCGTGACAATTGGTCCGCGGTCAGTTCTGGCTGACGGGCGCGCAAGCCTGCGAGCGCCACGTTGCGCATCGATTCGCTCATCTCCAGAGCAAGCCGCAGCCGCGCTGCCGATGTCATTCGGCGGAAAATCTGCCGTTGGATCGCCGCTGCCTTTGAATCAGTGTCTGAGGGCATCTTTCCTATGCCACTGTAGCCGCGCCATTCGCGAGAGACAAGCGAACCTATTAAGATTCCAGGTGCCTGAGCTTTCGTGCAACCGGGCGCATCATACGGGTGGTTTCGATCCGGTCAGAAGAGTAAAGGCTGAGCAGCTCTTACATGGTAGAATTTGTAAAATCCACCCCCGGAGAAACAGGTGCAAGCAATCCTTGCGCTGGAAGATGGCCGCATCTTCCGAGGCAAAGGCTACGGAGCGAAAGCAGAGTGCTACGGGGAAGTCGTTTTTAATACCTCTCTCACCGGATACCAGGAAATCTTCACCGATCCTTCGTACGCGGGGCAGATCGTAGTCCTCACCAACCCTCAAATTGGCAATTACGGCACCAATCCCGAAGACAATGAAGCTGTTCGACCCTTTATCGAAGGGTTGGTCGTCCGCGAATTTTCTCCCATCAGCTCTAACTGGCGTTCACAGCAGGCCGCCGACGAGTACCTCGAACGCTTCAACATCCCGGTAATCGGCGACCTTGACTCGCGCGCCCTGGTTCGCCATCTGCGTACGCATGGCGTCATGCGTGGAGTGATCTCGCTGATCGAGTCGGATATTGACAAGCTGGTTGCCAAAGCGCGCTCGATTCCCAAAATGGATGGAACTGATCTCGCACGAGTCGTGAGCACTAAGCAGCGCTATTCATGGAATCAGGGACCGGTTGTGACCTACGCATCACAACCTGTAAAGGAGTTCGATGCTGAAAAAGCGCTGCATGTGGTGGCTTACGATTACGGCATTAAGCAGAACATCCTGCGCATGCTGGTCGATGAGGGATGCAGCGTCACGGTAGTTCCCGCTGAAACCAGCGCCGAGGATGTGCTCTCGCTCAAGCCGGACGGTGTCTTCCTCTCCAACGGTCCAGGAGATCCCGAGCCGGTAACCTACGCGCAAGAGAACATCCGCAAGCTCACCGGCAAGACTCCGATTTTCGGCATCTGCCTCGGACATCAGCTGGTTGGATTGGCTTTAGGCGGCAAGACCTACAAGCTGAAGTTTGGGCACCATGGCGGCAACCATCCCGTGCGCCAGGAGCGCAGCGGGAAAATCGAGATTACCGCTCACAATCACAACTTTGCTGTCGATCCTGATTCACTCAAGCAGAGCGAGGTCGAGATGACGCATTTCGACCTGAACGACGGCACGCTTGAGGGCATGCGGCACAAATCAATGCCGCTGTTCACCGTGCAGTACCATCCGGAAGCTTCACCCGGACCCCATGACTCGCATTATCTCTTTGGTGATTTTGTGAAGATGATGAATGAATGGAAGGGAGTCTAGGGAACACTGCCGTCCTACGGTCATACTCATAACTGTTAACTGAGAACTGGCAACTTCTTTTCCATGCCCCGTCGCAATGACATCTCGAAGATTCTGGTGATCGGTTCAGGGCCGATCATCATCGGTCAATCGGCCGAGTTTGACTACTCCGGCACGCAGGCTTGCAAGGCGCTCAAAGCTGAAGGGTACGAAGTTGTGCTGGCCAACTCGAATCCAGCGACGATCATGACCGATCCGGAGCTGGCCGACCGGACATACATTGAGCCGCTCACACGCGAGTATCTCGAAGAGATTATCCGCGTCGAGTCCGAGATGAAGATTGGCGGCAAGTTTGCCCTGCTGCCGACGGTTGGCGGCCAGACTGCGCTGAACCTCGCTGTAGACCTTGCTGACTCCGGAGTGCTCGACAAGTACGGCGTGGAGCTGATTGGGGCACAGTTGCGGGCGATCAAGATGGCCGAAGATCGTCTGCTGTTCAAAGATGCGATGACCCGCATCGGGCTTGACGTTCCCAAATCGGCACTTGTCAATAACCTCCGCGACGGTATTGAGTTCTCAGGCAAAATCGGTTTTCCGGTCATTATTCGTCCCTCGTTTACGCTCGGCGGATCTGGCGGCGGCCTCGCTTACAACCGTGAAGAGCTGATGGAGATTCTCGCGCGGGGTCTCGATCTTTCGCCCGTACATGAGGTCTTGATCGAGGAGTCGGTGCTCGGCTGGAAGGAATATGAGCTGGAGGTGATGCGCGATCTGAGAGACAACGTCATCATCATCTGCTCGATCGAGAACTTCGATCCCATGGGCGTTCACACCGGCGATTCCATTACCGTGGCTCCAGCCCAAACCCTCACCGATCGCGAGTACCAGTGCATGCGCGACGCGGCCATCCGCGTGATTCGCGAGATCGGCGTTGAGACCGGAGGATCGAATATCCAATTCGGAGTTCATCCGACCAACGGGCGCATGGTGGTGATCGAGATGAACCCGCGCGTTTCGCGCTCGTCCGCATTAGCTTCGAAGGCCACAGGATTCCCGATTGCGAAGATCGCAGCTCGGCTTGCAGTGGGATACACGCTCGACGAAATACCCAACGACATCACGCGCAAAACTCCCGCGTGCTTCGAGCCAACGATTGATTACGTCGTCGTAAAGATTCCAAAGTGGCAATTCGAGAAGTTTCCCGGCGCCGAAGAGGGGCTCGGCCCACAGATGAAGTCGGTGGGCGAAGCAATGGCCATCGGTCGAACGTTCAAGGAAGCGTTGATGAAAGGCGTCCGTTCGCTCGATACCGGCAGACGTGCGACCGCCGAAGACATCGAGCCGCGTAGGCTGATGCAGCGCCTCGTCACACCTCACCCTGAGCGTCTGATGTACCTGCGCTATGCCCTGCGCGAGGGTCACACCATCAAGGAGTTGGCGCGCATCACCGGCATCGATCCCTGGTTCCTGCACCAGATGAAAGAGATCTCCGAGATGCAGAAAGAGATCGAGAAGCATCCGGTCGATTCCGTGCCGCCACAGCTGGTGCGCGAAGCCAAGCGCATGGGCATCTCGGATGCGCGGCTCGCGGACCTGTGGAAGATTGGCGATGGCAAGGGAGCCGCCGAGAAGGTTCGTCACCTTCGCGCCAAGAATGGTCTGAAACCCGTTTTCAAGCTGGTGGACACGTGCGCCGCTGAGTTCGAGAGCTACACTCCGTATCTCTATTCAGCTTACGAAGAGGAAGACGAAGCTCCTCCGACCGGGAAGAAGAAGGTGATCATTCTCGGCAGCGGACCCAATCGCATCGGCCAAGGGATCGAGTTCGATTACTGCTGCTGCCACGCTTCGTTCGCGCTGCGCGATGATGGTTATGAGACCATCATGATCAACTGCAATCCTGAAACGGTCTCCACCGACTATGACACGAGCGACCGGTTGTATTTCGAGCCTCTGACTCTGGAAGATGTTTTGGCCGTGTACGAGCATGAGGCTGCGGCCGGTGCTCCGGTGGCGATGATCGTGCAATTCGGCGGGCAGACTCCATTGAATCTATCCTTGCCACTCAAAGCGGCCGGAGTCCCGATCATTGGCACTTCGCCTGAGTCGATTGATCTCGCGGAGGATCGCAAGCGTTTCGGCAAATTACTCGAAGAGCTCAAGATTCCGCAACCTCCTGGAGCTTTGGCAACCAGCGTCGAAGAAGCAGTGAAAGGCGCCAATTCCGTCGGGTATCCCGTTCTGGTACGGCCTTCCTACGTGCTTGGCGGACGCGCCATGGTTATCGCTTACGATGATGCATCCGTCATCCGTTACATGAAGGAGGCGGTCGAATACTCGCAGGAGCGGCCGGTACTGATCGATCACTTCCTCGAAGCTGCAATGGAAGTGGACGTCGACGCGCTCTCCGACGGCGATGACGTGGTGGTTGCCGGCATCATGCAGCACATTGAGGAGGCCGGCATTCACTCCGGCGATTCCTCATGCGTTTTGCCTGCGGTGGACATCGCTCCCCATCTGCTGGACACCATGCGCGACTACACTTTCCGGCTCGCTCGCGCTCTGAAAGTAATCGGGCTGATGAACATTCAGTTCGCGATCCAAAGAGACAAAGTGTATGTACTCGAGGTCAATCCACGCGCGTCGCGAACGGTCCCTTATGTCTCCAAGGCGACAGGAGTGCCGCTCGCCAAGATAGCCGCACGCCTGATGACAGGACGCAAACTGCGCGACTTTTTGCCCGACTACGTGGAGCGTGCAGCCGATCTCGACACCGGCAACTGTTACTTCGTGAAGAGCCCGGTGTTCCCGTGGACGAAATTTCCAGGGGTGGATACCGTTCTGGGACCAGAGATGAAGTCTACCGGCGAAGTAATGGGCGTGGGTGATACATTTGGCGAGGCGTTTGCCAAAGCGCAACTCTCGGCAGGACAGAGTTTGCCGACAAGCGGAACGGTCTTCATTAGCATCGCGGATCGCGACAAAACCGATCTTGCCGATTTGGGAAAACGCTTCGTGGAGCTTGGCTTCAACATTGTCGCCACTCATGGCACGGCAAACGTTCTGGAAAAGGCTGGATTGGCTGTTGAGCGCGTTTACAAGGTAAAGGAAGGCCGTCCCAACGTCGTAGATCTCATCAAGGGTGACCGCATCCAGCTGATTGTGAATACTCCTCAAGGTCAAGATCCCTGGTTTGACGAACAGGCAATCCGCCGAGCCGCGGTTACTCAACGCATCCCTGCGCTCACGACCACAGCAGCGGCGCGGGCAGCGGCCGAAGGAATTGCCGCCCTTCAGGGTGGACAGCTATCGGTGCGAGTTCTGCAACATCTACATGCCGAGCAAGCGGCTGCCGTAAAGTAGCGCTCGCCGGCGGTTCCTCCGCACGGCCGAACTTCTGCTCTGAGAGAAATCCACAGAATTTCGCCTCTCGAATGTCGATTCTCCTAATGCTCGTCCGTCGATAGGTTGAAGCGGGCAATTTCGAGCAGTGATGCCCATCAGGAGAAGCGGCCATGATGACGATCAAGAGTCTCTACGCTTTGTTGCAGCTCTTGCTGTTTATTTCTGCGGCCATCAACAGCAAGCCGGCATCGAATCCTCACGAAGTCAAGACAACCGCTGCCTTCGCGCGACTAAAGTCACTGGCAGGGGAGTGGCGGTCGGTTGGACCAAATGGGGAACACTCGAGGCTTGTTTACCAGGTGATCTCAGGCGGATCGGCGGTGATGGAGCGGTTTAGCAGCGACGCGCTTCCGCCGAACAGCGGTGACATGATCACTATCTACTACGTCGACCGCGGCGATCTCGTGCTCACCCACTACTGTATCGCACACAATCAACCGCATATGCGGGCCACTCTTTACGATGACCGCACAGGCGAGCTGAACTTCGACTTCGTCGCTGGCGGTAATATGAGCAGCGGCGACGAGGGGCACATGCATAACGAGAAGCTCCGCTTCATCGACGACGACCATCTCTCCAGCGAATGGGAGTACATGGAAGCACGGTCACCAAAGTTCACAGAAGTGTCACAGTTCACGCGAGTGATGCAGTAAGTCACAAAGTGGTATTAAAGCCCATAACCAAGCCTGAAGGAGAAACGAAAATGGCGCAATACTTGCTCTTGCTTTACGACAATCCAACTTCCTGGAAGAAACTCAGCCCACAAGAACTTCAGACCGCCATGGGAAAGTACCAGGCCTATGGACAGAAGCTTCGAGACAAGAAGCTCTGGGTCGCTGGCCACAAGCTTGCTGACGAGCCAGGCCGCGTTCTGCGCAAAGAAGGAAGTCAGGTTGTGAGTACCGACGGTCCTTACAGCGAAACGAAAGAATGGCTCGGAGGCTTCTACCTGATTGAAGCGCCAAACTACAATACCGCAGTCGAAGCAGGCCGCGACTGCCCGCACCTTGAGTACGGTGGCACCATCGAAGTGCGCGAGATCGATGCAATGGTTGCAGCCCGGGCGAATGCAAAGGCTAGTTAAGGCAACTCGAATGAATCATCTGCTCCGCCAAGCGCGGAGCAGATGATCACTTTCGTGCAGCTTTAGCCTCGAGATATGTGACGCACAATACCGAGCAACGTTTCAGCATCTTCTTTGGATAGGTTCAGGCGGCGCATGAGACGGCGTACCTTCTCTTTGGTCGCCTCCACAGCTTCAGCTGTCATGTACCCGTTGCGGTATAGAGCCTCTGTAAGCACTCCGGTGGTGAGATCGAGTATCCCAGCGGGCGCTGCTTGCGCCGTTTCGGATTCCAACACAGTATTTGACCGGCGCACGAGTTCGTAAAGACACACCGCGACTGCTTGTCCCAGATTCATCGAGAAATGTTCCTCACGAGTGGGAATGCGGAGCAGCCAGTGGCAGTACGCAAGATCGTCGTTGGAAAGTCCGGTCTTCTCCGATCCAAACAGCAGGGCCATTGGACCAGCCTGCTGGCTGATGATCTCTCCAGCTTCTTCGAGCCGCCTGACTTGATGTTTTAACTCACGGTGACCGACGGCGGTCGTGCCGACCACAAGGGTGCAATCCGCAATCGCCTCTGCCACGCTTGAATACTGTTCGGCATGGGACAATACTTCCGAAGCGTCGACAGCCGAGCGGGCTTCCCGAAATGCAACTTCATAGGAATTCACTACCCGCAGAGTCCCGAATCCGAAATTGCTCATGGCGCGAGCGGCCGCTCCAATATTGAGCGGATTTCTGACTCGCACAAGGACGATTCGAACGGAGTGGCGGGTCACAGAGTCAGGTTACATGGGAGGGCGCCGCCACGGGTCAAGCAACGAAGGGGACGGAGGATTCAATACGGCTGCGTATAATGTTGGGTACCGTCTCGCTCACAAAACTGAATTTACCGTATCTGGATGAATCTTATCGGTTGAAGCGAGCGTACTGGGCGTACTCCTTATGTCGCTTTTTTGGTTACGCATTGCGGTGGCTCTGTATGGCGTGGGCATGGTGTACGCCCTGGTTGCGCTTATACGCCGGCGGGAGATCCTGTCAAAAGCCACATTGCCAATTGCAGTCGTCGCGGTAACGCTGCATTTCGTCGCGCTTGTCGAGGCATTCGCTTCCGGTCGCATGGTGGCAATGCCGTTGCATCAATCGGAATCGCTGCTTGCGTTTCTTATGATGCTGCTCTTCATCGCTGTCTATTACCTCTATCGCACCACTTCACCGGGAATCGTAGTGCTGCCAATCGCATTCTTGCTATCGCTGTCAGCGGCATTGGCTCAGGGTGCTCCTCAGTTTGGTTCACCGTTATTGCGAAGTGGATGGATCTACACCCACATCATTCTGATCCTGACCGGATATTCAGCCCTGTTTTTTAGTTTCATCGCCAGCGTGCTTTATTTATTGCACGAACGCAGCCTGAAGAAGAAACATCTAAACGGGATCGCGGGTAAGCTTCCAGCGCTGGAGACCATCGACAGCATTGGATACCGGCTGCTGCTCATCGGCTTTCCTTTTATGACCTTTGGCCTCATCGCCGGGTCGGTGATTGCGCAATTGCAGTATGGAGCCCGGTACTTCCTGGATCCCAAAGTAATTCTCAGCCTGCTGATGTGGGGCGTGTACACGCTGATTCTGTTCACGCGCTGGAACTCCGGATGGCGCGGACGCCGCGCTGCCTTGCTCTCGGCATTCGCATTTGCGGCGGCGCTCAGCGTGTGGGCGGCAAACTACTTTAGTGGCGTACACAGGTTCGTATCGCGATGAAGCTCCAACTCGCTGGCGTAAATCATCGGACCGCGCCAGTCGAGGTACGCGAGCGGCTCGCCATTCCCGAATGGAGACTCGAAGAAGCCACGCGCAAATTGCTGGAGCATCCTGGAGTGGCTGAATGCGTGGTCTTTTCCACATGCAACCGCGTGGAGTTTGCCGTCTGCTCGGAAGCCGGAGCTGATTTGCACGGCTTCATCCGCGAATACTTGCTCACCGATGTCTCGCAGATTAGGGAGCATCTGTACGAATACGGAGGAGACGATGTCGTTAGGCACGTCTTTCGCGTGGCAGCCAGTCTAGATTCGATGATTGTTGGTGAGCCTCAGATCCTCGGGCAGGTGAAGCACTCCTACGCGGTGGGCAAAGCTGTGGGATCTGTGCATGCCAACCTCGATGCGCTGCTGAGCCGCGCACTGTCGGTCGCAAAGCGTGTGCGCACCGAGACCGCGATTGGAAGCTCGGCGGTTTCTGTGGCGTCAGTCGCCGTAGAACTGGCTAAAAAGATCTTTGGCAGTCTCCACGGACGAAACGTATATGTGGTCGGCGCCGGAAAGATCAGCGAACTGGCGGCGCGACATCTGCGGTCGCATGGCGCCGAGACGATTTTTGTTTCCAATCGCACTCACGAACGCGCGCAGAAAATGGCCGACCAGGTGGGTGGGACCGCCATTCACTTTGACCGGCTGTACGAGACTGCCGATCAGGCCGACATCGTGATCACTTCGACTGGCGCGCCGCATGCCATCTTCAGGCGCGAGCATGGCGAGTTGTTCATGCACCGGCGCAAGAATCGTCCGATGTTCTTCATCGACATCGCCGTGCCCCGAGACGTGGCTCCAGAAATGAGCCACGTAGACGGAATCTTTGTTTACGACATCGATGATCTCCAGCAAGTCGTCGAAGCGAACGTAAGCGATCGCGGGCGAGAAGCGCACCGCGCTGAGATGCTGATTGGGGAAGAAGTCGCGCGCTTCTGCCATCGCATGCAGAGCCTTGATGCAGTGCCGACGATCGTCGCCCTGCAGGAGCGCGTGGAGCAGATTCGCCACGGAGAGATCGAGCGTCTACGCTCCAAGCTTGGCGTTCTCACGGCAGACCAGCAGAGTGCGGTCGAAACCCTTACGCGAAGCATCGTAAACAAAATTCTTCATAGGCCCATCTCTGCACTGAAGGACGTCAGCGGATCCGATCAACTCACCACCACCGCAGAACTGTTGCGAAGTCTCTTTGGTATCGACGATCCTGCGGTGCGCCGCAACGGCACTGCTCCTGCAGTCAAAGAGAGTCGCAACGGGCTTGCCTCGACAACGGAAGCCGCTCCAGCTTCCTCAGCTGACGCGAGCGAGACGGAACTCGCCACCCTGAAAAAATCCAGCGCACGCCACTGATGGCGCACCTTCGCATTGGATCACGCGGCTCTCAACTTGCTCTCTGGCAGGCGAATCACATCTCCACTTTGTTGCAGCAGCAGGGACACACCGTCTCGATTGAGGTAATTAAGACGACGGGAGATAAAATCCTCGACGTCGCACTCGCCAAAGTGGGAACGAAAGGCATGTTCACGAAAGAGATCGAAGAGGCAATGGCGGAAGGCCACATCGATTTGGCGGTACATAGTCTGAAAGATCTGCCAACCGAGCTTGCGCCCGGCTTCGTGCTGGCCGCCGTTCCAAAACGCGAAGACGCTCGCGATGCCTTCCTCTCCATTGACTATTCACGTATCCAGGACCTTCCATCCGGAGCGAAGGTGGGCACCAGCAGTTTGCGTCGGCAGGCTCAATTGCATGCGCTGCGTCGCGAACTCGAGGTAATTCCGTTGCGAGGCAATGTCGATACACGCTGGCGAAAACTGCAAGCCGGAGAGTTCCACGGCATTATCCTGGCCGCTGCTGGTGTGAGCAGATTGGGACTCGCAGGAGCTGTACGCGAGTACATCTCCTGCGAGCAGATGTGTCCCGCTGCGGGACAGGGCGCACTGGCAATCGAAACCCGTGCGGATGATCGAGAGACCGCAGCGGCAGTGCGATTTCTTGATGATCAGCCGACGCGAGCTGCCGTTGAATGTGAACGCACCGCATTGAATGCGCTCGGAGGTGGATGTCAGGTTCCCATTGGCGCTTATGCGGAAATCAGGGGTAACTCCCTATGGCTCCAGGCTGTGGTTGCAAGCCCGGACGGGAGTGAAATCATTCGCGTGCACCGCTCCGGAGTCGATCCGCAGCATCTCGGGACGGAAGTGGGTGAGGCCTTGCTTACACGCGGCGCGCGACGAATCCTCAACGGGGTTTACGGGAGAGAAGCTCCCATTCCCCAGCAGCCGTAGTATCCTGCCTATTCCGCATGACAACTAAGAAGAAACCTGCCGACCAGCAGGCACAGCGAGTGGCAAAGTTAGTGACCTCCGGTCCGCTTGCGGGCAAACGCATTGTTGTTACTCGCGCGCAGGCACAGGCCGAAGGGCTCTCCTCTGTGCTGCGCCAATTCGGCGCAGATGTGATTGACGCACCCGTCATCGAAATTCATCCGCCCGACTCCTACGAGGCGCTCGATGCGGCGCTGAATACCATACTCGACTACGACTGGCTGATTCTCACCAGCGTGAACGGCGTCGAGGCGCTGTTCTCTCGTCTTGAGCCGTTAGGGCTCAGCGTGGATTCTTTGCAGCATTTGAAGATCGCCGCTATCGGTCCAGCAACCGAAGAGCAGATCCAAGATCATGGGTTGGTAGTAGACATCGTGCCGGAGCGTTACGTTGCCGAGGAGGTCGTGCGCTCACTGCGCAAGCTGACCAAAGGCGAGAAGGTTCTGCTGGTGCGCGCAAAAGTGGCGCGCGACGTGATCCCAGAGGAGCTGCGTCGCGCGGGAGCGGACGTTGAAGTGGTGGAGGCATATCAAACAGTCGTGCCGGCAGACGCTAAGAAGCGACTGCAAAACATTTTCAGCGGTGATGGAGACGTTGATGCAATTACCTTCACCAGTTCGTCGACGGTTAAGAACTTTCTTTCGCTTATAACGGGAACAGATGTTCCTGGCAAGTTATCGAAGGTGAAGTTTGCCTCTATCGGCCCTGTAACTTCTGATGCCCTGCGAGAATTTGGATTGCCCGTACACGTCGAAGCCGATGAGTACACGATGGAAGGTTTAGCGCAAGCGGTCGTGAGAATGTTCGGGAGTTGAGCTCTCTTCCGGGAGCAGCTCGAATGGGGATCCAAACGGCAGCGCCGGAATGGCGTTGCTAGCGATATTCCCAATGAAGCGAAGAATCGGTATGCCTGTCTGCCCGCGATGAAGTACTGCGTAAGCCGCAAGGTTATGCGCATTCGAAGCGAATCTTCTTAGAAGCCACAGAGGTTACTTACCTATTTCTTACGAACACCGGAGGCGTAGTAATTCGCAAACGCCATGACGACTTCGAAGCTCGTCGGATCGGCTTTGAGTGCTTCTAGATATAAGTGCTCGACGTCTTCGTTCTGGTTGTTAAAGCGTGCCAGTCGAGCCTCTGCCAAGTAGCCCTTTGACGCGTCAATTCGTGCAATCTCCTTGGCCAGCTGACGCGCCTTTTGTTTGCTTCCCCCGGCGATGCGCGGAGCCACCTCGTAGAATGTCATCATCCCAAGCAGAGAGTCTGTATTTCGTGGATCGAGTTTGAGAGCAGTCTGAAGCTCCGAGCGAATGTGGCCCGCCAGGGAGACTCTCTTGAAAGCGTTTACCTTCTCCGCTTGGTCGCTGAGCGCGCCAGCAAGCTGGAGATGATACTTGGGCTCATTCGGATCTGCCTTCACCGCCGCTTCTGCTAGCCGTACAGCGTCATTGGTTTTACCAAGAGCCTGCTTGACCTTCGAGAGTAAGTAGAGGGCTTCCCCATCGTCGATATTGGCTAAATCGAGAGCACGATCGACCTGCTTAAAGTGTCCGCCGTCGAGCAAGGCATTGAGTCTGTCATCCTGCGCGAAAACCAGCGTAGATGAAAGAGTGAAATAGAGAATTAGAATGGAACTCCGACGCCGCACGAGAGCACTCCACACGTTATCGATGAAGCTTAGAGAACTCAGCTAATAGCTTAGCAATTCTAGCCTTTATTGTTCTGCTCTTCACAACCAAAGGTAGCCTGTACGATGCTTCGCTACTCCCTCTGCGCCAGTTTGCGGCCGCGGCTTTCCGCAGCGGCTAGGCGAATGTCAGTGATCGAGTACGTGGTTCCTCGCCATATCACTCCCCCGTGTATCACTGAACTAGTGGCGGAATACAACAACGTGTAAACGTACATCAGCGCGGCCCCTGGCTGGGTGAACATATACCAAAATGAAAGACCAAATTGCCTTGCCATTCCCGCATACAGCAAAGCGACTGAAAATACCGCGACCGCGAAACCAACCTTGGCAACGCCGGGAGCGAGGATTAGCCCCATCCACGGCCCAAGGTGATACATGATGGCTGCAATCGACGCGAGAAAGACCAGCCCCCAATTGAACCGCAGCAGGCTAAACATGTTCTTTTGAAGGTTCCTGACAATGCCAAAAGCTCCTTCTGCCCAACGCAATTGCACGAGAGCGTGGCCGAGGACGCAATCCTGACGAAAGCCGTGTTGCTTTACTGACTCACCCAGTTTCAAGTCATCAATTACTTCCATTCTGAGCGCTTGATAGTCCCTAAAGTTTCATACGCGCTGCGGCGAATCAGGTTGAATGCCCCGGCGCCGATGAAGTCCCGCGCGTTTTCATCTCTCGCTTTCCAGGGCCTCACCAGGAGCGAAAAGGCGAGACCGAAAAAGCCAAGCATCATCCGTTCGCCAATTGTCTTCATGATCAGAGTTGGAAAAATGACGAGATGATCACATGCCGTCAATTCCGCGTAGCTGAGGGTGCGGCGCAGAGCGTCCGCGCGAAATGCGATGTCTCCATCCGTGAAGAGAATCCAGTCACCGTGTGTGGCAGCCGCTCCGCTCCACATTGCATGCGTCTTGCCCAACCAGCCCGGCGGCAACTCAGTGATGTGAATTACGTCCACTTTGACCGGTGATTCGCCACGAAGCTGATCCATGATGGTTGCGGTCCTGTCGGAGGAACGATCATCCACGGCGCATATTTCCAAATCGGGATAATCCTGCACGACCAAAGAACGCAAGCATTGCTCAATCTGCTTGCCTTCGTCTCGCGCCGCTACTACCACCGAGACCTTTGGCTGCGCGCCCGTGAGTCGAGGGAATCGATCCCACTCTGGCCTGGTGACGTCGGCCAATTTGCCCATGCCCATTGCAGCGGCGATGGCACGCCGCAACCAGTCCCCGCCCAGCAGCAGCCCGGTGGCGAGCCAAATCCAGCGACTCACGCAGAAGCTCCGGCAAGAGCCGGCTGCTCATTCGAACGAGGTGGAGCGAAGCGGGTGCCCAGAAACAGGATCAGCGCCGACATAACCATAGCGATCAAGGTGACGGAGAATCCGAGACGCAGGCTGCTTCGGTCGGAGATCGCGCCGATGATGGTGGGCGAACTCGCGTCTCCGAGGAGATGGATGATGAACAGATTCAGTCCAATGGCCGTCGCGCGAATCGGCGCAGCCACCGAATTCACAATCGCGGCGTTGAGTGGTCCAGTGTTGAGAAAGAGAAAGAATTCGGCGACGGCGAGCGACGGAAAAATCCAGGCGGGATTGCCGTAAAACGCATACAAAGCTCCGGGAAGCGCAAGCAGCATGCTGATCGCAGAAAGGAAATAGTAGCCGCCGCGCGAGCGCCGCAACCACAGGTCACCCAACCAACCACCTACCGCGGTACCAGCCAGACCGGTAACCACAGTAATAATTCCGAAGTAGTAATTGGCCTTATCGAGCGCTATTCCTTTTTCGCGTTCGAGAAAGGTCGGCATCCACGCCGAAATTCCGCCGATAGCGAAGGTCATCATTGCCAATCCGAGAGTCGCCGTCCAGAATGCAGGATTGCGCAGTAACCCGCGGAAGGTGGTGCGCTCGACGGTATGCAGAGCAGCCTCTCTCGCGCCTCGCGTGGGCTCAGCCGCGGCAAAATAAAAGACGATTGCTAGTACAAATCCCGGAATGGCACAGACATAGAACGGCGAGCGCCATCCGTATCGGGTTCCCAGAGCACCACCGATGATGTAGCCCAACGCAGCCCCCATGGGAATCGCAAGATAAAAGAATGACAGAACTCGTCCGCGACGCTCCTCGGGAAACAAGTCTGCGATATAGGCGGGCGCAATCAAGGAAAATGTTGCTTCGCCGATGCCAACGACCGTGTGGCGGATCAGCAGAGCCGAAAAGCTGTATGTAACCGCCGTCAACAGGGTGGCGGCACTCCAGATCAGCGCTCCGATGGTGATGATCGCTTTACGCGACTTACGATCCGCAAGAAATCCGATTCCCGGCGCGCAGCACATGTAGAACAAGAAGAACACGGTCGTGAGAGCGCCCAATGCTGTGTCCGAGGGGTGAAACTCTTGCTTAATAAGCGGTTGCACCGCGGGCAGGATGTAGCGGTCGATGTAATTCAGGAAATTGAGCGCAGTCAGCAGACCGAGCGCAAGAAGCGGCCGCGTGGCACGCGTCATCTTTTGGCGGGTCCCTTGGTACTTGTATTTGTCGGACGAGGCCAGCGCGCCTCGACCGCGGTGCCAATGCCGCCACGCGGACGAAAGATCCCGCGCACCAATGCCCATTCAGGGTCAGCCGCGCGCACTACATCCTCAAGCACCTGATTGACGATGTTTTCCTGGAAGATTCCAAGATTGCGATAGCAGGTCAGATACTCCTTAAGCGACTTCAGTTCGAGACACTGTTCGCGAGGCATGTAACGCAACGTTAGTACGCCGAAATCCGGAAGTCCGGTTTTTGGACATACTGAAGTGAATTCCGGAACATCGATCTCGATTTCGTATGCGGGAAACTGGTTCGGCCAAGTTTCAATTTCTGGAAAATCGAAGTCCAGACCAGACTTCGCGTGTTCTGGTGTGTATTGGGCAACTTTGGACATCTGCGCCCTATTGTAACGGTGAGTGAGGAGGATGTGATGTGGCGGCGGTTCGAGGACTCCTCTCTGCAAATGATGGTGGCTCCCACACAGACGCAGCATGCCAAAGCTACCCGAACTATGGACTTCTCAATGAGTCTGCAAGCTCTATCATCCTGAGCCGCTCTTGGCGAAGGACCTCCGGCGATGAATCGGATTTGACTGCCTGTCTTGGCTTCTCAACGGAAACTCTCGTGGAGAACGACGAAGGAGCAAATAAGACCGACATTATCGCCGGAGGTCCTTAGCTTCGCTCAGGATGACAGTCTTATCAGAATGAGAACTATCAGCATCTTCAGAGCTAAAGGCCCTGCGTGGTGCCCAGATCTAGGCAGCTTTCGGAATCTGAGCTGGCTGTCCAGGCTCTAGACGCTGCTGACCTTGCAGCTTCTTGCCTTCAACTTTCAGCAGCTCGGAATTCAGTTCTGCGCCAAGAAGAATGGCGATGCTGCTGACGTAGAGCCAGAACATCAATGCGATCACCGCACCAATGGTTCCATAGGTCTTGTTGTAGTTAGCGAAATGAGAGACATAAACATTTACGCCTGCTGAGATCAAGATCCACAGTATGGTCCCGACGACTGCCCCGGGCAAGGTGTGCTTAAAGCGCTGCTTCACATTCGGACCAAAGAAATAAAGCAGCTCCATCGAGAGCACGATGCAGCCTACGATGAGTCCCCAGCGCAGATAAGGCCAGCTCAACTCGAAGGCAGCAGACAGGTGAAAAAGGTTTCCCAGAAAATGTCCGGCGCGATCGCCGATCAGTGTAAGAAGCATGGCTAAAGCCATCAAGCCACCGGTCATGAAAGTGAGTCCGACGGCAAGCAAACGCTGCTTCAACATGGGCCGGCTGGTGCGGGAATCGTAGGCTATATCGAGAGCGTCAATCATGGCGGAAAAACCGCCGGATGCTGCCCACAACGTTCCCGCAATCCCGACCGAGAGGAGTTTTCCGCGACTTGGGGTTAGAACGCTTTGGAGGATCTTGCGAACCAGTCCCATTGCATCGTGGGGAACGAACCGCCCGGCGAAGTCGAGTGCCTGGTTGAAGAGGTTGGGGATAGGAAGATATCCCAACAACGTAGCCAAGAGAATCAGGAGTGGAAATATCGATAGCAAGAAATAGTACGAAAGTCCTGCTGCGACATTGAAAACACGGGTTCGCTGCGTCTCCCTGTACACGGAGACGATGACTTCCTTGATTTCGTAAACGCCAATTCCCATGGTCGACCGTATATAGAGTTGCGGCGATGCAGGTTCTTAGATGAAGAAAGCGTTTTCCTGAGATGCCGTTGAGCCTAAAGCGAGTTCTCAGGCATCTGATGAACAGCTTGGGACCTCGGGCAGGAGCTTTGGTCCGGTAACCGTCTTGCGGTTCGATATACTTTAGCTTTGCGCATACATGGCTGAACACACCAGAATAAACGGAAACGGCAGGCACGTGTGGCGATTCGTGTTCATCGCCATCGTCGCCGTCATCGTGCTGGCCGCCTTTATCTCGAGCCGTAAGGGCGAGGTACCGGTGCGAGTCGATCGTGCCGTCAAGCAGGATCTCGTGACATCTATTTCCACCAACGGCAAGGTTGAACCTATTCGGAATTTTGAGCCTCACAGTCCGGCGCCAACCACTGTGAAAGCTATCTATGTGCGTGAAGGAGAGAAGGTTCGGGCGGGTCAACTCCTGATGCAACTTGACGACGCCGACGTTCGAGCTCAGGCGGCCCGGGCAGTTGCGCAGGTGAGAGCTGCTGAAGCCGACCAGCACGCCGTACAATCGGGTGGCACTCAGGAAGAAGTCCTAAATACGCGGTCGGACCTGTTAAAGGCGCAAGCTGATCGCGACGCCGCACAGAAGAACTATGAGGCTCTCCAGCAACTGGCGAAGACCGGAGCCGCGGCGCCGTCGGAAGTTCGCGAAGCCGCAAACCGCCTGTCAACCTTGGACGCGCAGTTGAAGCTGCTGCAGCAGAAGCAACAGGATCGCTACTCGCGTCCGGAGGTCAGCAAAGTGGACGCGCAAGCGGCGCAGGCCCGTGCCACTTTAACCGCGGCAGAAGATCAACTCAAGCACAGTGAGATCCGCGCCCCATTTGACGGAACGGTGTACTCGATTCCAATTAAGCAGGGCGAGTACGTGCAACAGGGAGAGATGCTCATCCAAATGGCAAACCTGCAGCGCGTCCAGGTACGCGCGTTCGTTGACGAGCCCGAATTGGGAAAGCTCGCAACGCGTCAGCCTGTAAGTGTCACTTGGGACGCCCTCCCCGGCAAGACCTGGCACGGCGAGATCACTCAGATGCCATACACCGTGACCACGTACGGGACACGAAACGTCGGCCAGGTCTTGTGCGCTGTGGAGAACGACGATGCCCGCCTTCTCCCAAACATCAACGTAACTGTTAACGTCAGCATAGCTGACAAAAAAGATGTGTTGACGGTCGCCCGCGAAGCTCTGCACGACGACGAAAGTGGGCGCTTCGTGTATGTCCTTAAAGACGGTCGCCTTGATCGTCAACCGGTAGAAGCTGGCATCGCGAATAACACGCGCATCGAGATCACTAAGGGCCTCGACCCGGGAGAACTCGTTGCACTCAATACTCTGAACGCAACTGATGTTTTACGTCCCGGACTCCAAGTTCGCACTGCCCGATAAATATCCTGATGTCATCCATTCGTCTGCCATCTTTTGTTCGTGTGTCACCTTTAATCCTCAATCTGGTTCTCTCGGTTGCGACGATGTCGCAAGGGGATCCATCGCTGGAATCTGTGCGTCAACTCGTAAATAACGGCGAAGCCAATGCCGCCATTCGTGCGTTGAAGTCTGATCTGGCGACGACCCCATCCAGCGCCGAAGCGCACAATCTTTTATGCCGCGTGCATTACGCTGAAGAACGCTGGGACGCCGCAGTGCCGGAGTGCGAACGCGCGGTGGATTTGAATGGCAACAGCAGCGTCAATCAACTTTGGCTGGGACGCGCTTACGGTGAAAAGGCGGAGCATTCCAGCTGGCTTTCCGCCATTGGCCTCGCCAAGAAAACTCATGCGGCATTCGAGAAGGCGGTTGCGCTTGATCCACAGAACGTCGAGGCGCGATCCGACCTAAGTGAGTACTACATCGAAGCGCCTGGGTTCCTCGGCGGCGGTACGGATAAAGCCGCGGCTCAGGCCAACATCGTGGAAAAGCTCGAACCCGCAACTGCGCATTGGATTCGCGCGCGGATTGCCGAACACCAGAACCGCAATGCCGATGCCGAACAGGAATATAAGAAAGCACTCGAGACCGGACACAATTCCGCTCGCCGCTGGTTCGATTTGGCATCGTTCTACCGGCGAGCAAATCGCCTCGACGATCTTGAATCTGCGGTACAAAAGTCCGCGCAGCTGAACGTCAAGAACGATTCCACGCTGGTTGACTCTGCAGCTCTGCTTCTCCGCGTCCAACGCAATCTGCCGCTTGCAGCCAATCTGTTGCGGCGCTACATCGCGCAGGGAACAAAGTCAGAGGATGCTCCGGTCTTTCAGGCGCAGCATCTGCTCGGACAGATACTGGAGAAGTCTGGCAACGTTCAAGCCGCTAAGCAGGCATACCTGGCAGCGCAAGCCACCGCTAGCGATTTCGCGCCTCCTGGCGCGGCTTTGAAACGCTTGGGGGCGTAAGCAGGAGTGACCCTAGTGGCTCGGGTCGGACCAAAGCGCATGGCGCGTTCTCAAGGAGTGCTCGTAGCGACAGTGCTTCCCTTCTGCGCGGGCAAGAATGCATCGTACAGCGAGGTAACCTTCATCGCCTGCCGCAGTTGATCGACCCCGGCTTTGCTCTTGATGTCGATCTGAGCAGTCTCCCCCGGCAGCAAATCGATGTAGTTGTCGGAGAACTTCGCGTCCAGATCGCCAAACGAAAGATAAACGTCACGCGCGAGTTGCGATGACTGCACCGTGACTCGGTATCCTTCGCCAGAGCTCTCGACGGTCGCCTTGATCTCGGGCTGCGGCAGTTGCACATCTTTCATTGTGGTGAAGAAATATAGGTTCCGCGAAATTGGCTTGCCACCGACGAGCAACTCCGCATCAATGAACACCTGATCCCGACGCCGCTGAGCGAGCAACTGAGTGACAGGCAGACTCAGATAGACATCACTGGCGAGCGGCTTTACTTGGATGTCGACTGACTTCTCCTCCAGCACCTTGCCGGTCAAGTCCAACAAGCGCACGCGAAGCTGCGCGGGTTGAACTTGCTGCTTGTCCGACACGACATAAATCTGCAGCGCGCTGTTTTCCTCATTTGGGCTGACAAGGAGATCGTTATAAAAACGTCGCGTGTAGTATTGCAACGCCTTCCACCGCCCGTCGTAGTCAATGCTTGCCCACGACGCCACCGGCCAGCAGTCATTGAGCTGCCAATACAGCGATCCCATGGTGCGGGGACGACTGCGGCGAAGATGCTCCGCGCCCATCTTGATGGCCTCCGCCTGCATCACTTGGCTAGCGTAGAGGAACGACTCGAAGTCTTTCGGCTGGCCGAAGTAGCGCAGTAGGTAGTCGTAAATTCGGCCATTGCCGCCTTTGTTCTTCTGATGTGACAGCATTACCGGCGAACTGATGTCCCAATCCGTCGGAGTGCTGAACGACTTGATCGTGCTCATTTCTGGAAACGATTGGAAGCCGTATTCAGTCATGAATCGCGGGATTTGCTCTTTGTACATCTCGATCGGCGCAAGCGCATGCCACACTTGCCAGTAATGCATGTCGCCGATGCGCTGCGTATCGGGATCGTCTTCAAAGTTTGCACTCGGAGAACTCGGCCAGTATGGCACTGGTTGTCCATATTGGACGATCACGTCGGGCAGCACGCGATTGAAGAGCACCATGTAGTCTTGCCAGACTTTCTCGGCCGTCTTCTGTCCGACTGCCGCTTTGAATTGCTGGCGGTCTCCCCAATGCATCCATCCCGTTTCGACCTCGTTGTTGCCGCACCAGACCACGATACTCGGGTGGTTACGCAGGCGCTTTACCTGATCGATTGCCTCCTGGCGCACGTTGTCGAGAAACGCAGCGTCGCCGGGATACATATCGCCGCCGAACATGAAGTCTTGCCAAATGATGAGTCCGAGTTCATCGCAGATGTTGTAGAAGTCGTCATTCTCGTAAATTCCGCCTCCCCACTCGCGGATCATGTTCATGTTGGCGTCCCGCGCAGATTGGAGAATCTGGCGATAAGTGGCGTCTGTGACCCGCGTTGGGAAACTGTCAAACGGAATTACATCCGCACCCTTTCCAAAAATGGGAATGCCATTGATGACGAACTCCATGCTACGGCCCCAGTGATCAGGATCGCGCCGCAGCACGAGTGACCGCAGACCCGTTCGGGCCTTCACCTGATCGGCCACACCCCTCTTTATTTCAAGCGACGCCGAAAAATCGTAGAGCGCTTGGGCTCCGTATCCCGCCGGAAACCAGCGGGCCGGCTTTTCAATCTCGATGGGAACCGTGATTCGATTCAATCCGGGATGCAGCGTGACGCTTCTTTCAATCTTCCTAGCAGACTTGGAGTCAGGAGCCGTGTAGGTGACGGTAACTTTGGCCACGTCGTTCGTGTCTGACTCGACCTCCAGATTGGCAGCGATATTGGCCAACTCCGCCGTAACTTCGTTTTGGGCGATGTGCAAGTCGCGAATTACGGCATCATCCCAACTCTCGAGCGTAACGGGCTTCCATACGCCCATGGTCACGAAGCGTGGACCCCAGTCCCACCCGTACTGATAGGGCGCCTTGCGCGTGTAAGGATCGGTGCCAATTCCCTTCTCTACATCAGCGTCATGTACAGAGATCGAGGGCAGGTGGTAAGGCAAGAGCTCAATCTGCTTCAGCACTTCGTTGATAGGTGAGCGAAAGACCACCTGGAGCGTATTCGATCCCTGCTTCAGATAAGGCTTCGCGTCGACTCGCCAGGTGCGGAACATGTTGTCCGCGCGCAGCACACCTTGCCCATTGAGAGAAAGGGTGGCGTATGTGTCGAGGCCTTTGAAAACCAGCTCAATGTGCTTGCGGCCAAGCGTCGATGAGGGAACATCAAAGGTCGTTTGATATTGCCAGTCCTCCTGGCCAATCCACTGCAGAGTCTTCTCATTCTCGCGGTAGAAGGGATCGGGAATGATCTTGTTCTGCAACAGATCGGTTTGCACACAGCCCGGGACTTCGGCCGGAGTCCAATTCCCAACGCGCTGGAGCGTAGCTTGATCCACATCGGGAGTGACTCCCTCCACGTGATTCGTGGAGCTATCTGGAGCAATCCGGAATTGCCAACCTTTATTTAGGTCCACGACCTGTTTTTGCGAGGCAGCGGCAACGGCCTGTGTTGACATGAAAGTGCAAAGGAAGAGAGCACAGGGAACAATCGATTTGTTCATTGAGTTTGGTTTTGGACAGCGGCGGTATGTTAACCGGAAACAGCGGCGCTCAGCAATCAGCGTCGGCATTCAGCCAAAGCTCATAGCTGGCAGCTTCTTTGCCATTGCGCTCCATAGCACGTCACAGTAATCTGCTCGGCATGCAACTCACCTGGCTCGATTGGTCCGCGATTATCGGATATCTGGTCATTACCATCCTCATGGGGCTGTACTTCCGGCGGCGTTCTGGAAGCAGTATGGAGGAGTACTTTGTCTCTGGGCGATCGGTTTCATGGTGGCTCGCGGGCACCTCGATGGTTGCGACTACTTTCTCGGCCGACACGCCGCTACTGGTGACTGGGCTGGTCTACACCCAAGGCATAGCTGGGAATTGGCTTTGGTGGTCATTCCTGCTCTCAGGAATGATGACGGTTTTTCTGTTCGCGCGGCTCTGGCGGCGATCAGGATTGTTGACCGACGTACAGTTCGCCGAGATGCGGTACTCAGGCAAACCCGCGGCCTTCCTGCGCGGCTTTCGTGCCATCTACATCGGACTGCTGATGAACTGCCTCATCCTTGGCTGGGTCACGAAAGCGATGATCAGTATCGTTAGCGTGGTCATGGGAGTCAGCGAACATGCGGCACTCGCCATTTGCATCTTCGTGATCGTTCCTTTTACCGGCCTCTACGTCGCCATAGGTGGTCTATGGGGCGTCCTGTGGACGGATCTATTCCAGTTCATTCTGAAAATGGGAGTAGTGATTGCGGTCGCCTATTATGGCATCAGCGCGGTGGGAGGCATGCACGAGCTGCTGCGCAAGTTGCAGATCGCGCAGCCGCCGAACCCGGCGCTCCCGCACGGCAGTCCGCTCAGCTTCTTTCCGAACTTCGCAAACGGACTCACCGGCGAAGCTTGGTGGACGCTTCCCGTGATAACGCTCCTGGTCTTCCTGGGATTGCAATGGTGGGCTTTCTGGTATCCGGGAGCCGAGCCCGGTGGCGGCGGATATATCGCGCAGCGCATCTTCAGCGCCAAGGACGAGCGTCAGGGCCTGCTGTCAGTCCTATGGTTCAACATCGCCCACTATGCGATCCGCCCCTGGCCATGGATTCTTACGGGATTGGTCGCGGTCGTTCTGTATCCGCATCTCGACCCTGCCGTAGCCGGCCAACACCCGGAAGATGGATACATGCTAGTTCTCACGCATTACCTGCCTGCGTCGCTTCGCGGATTGGCTATTGCCGGGTTCCTGGCAGCATTCATGTCGACCATCGCGACGCAGCTTAACTGGGGAGCGTCGTACCTGGTCGCGGACTTCTACAAACGTTTTATGAAGCCCGAAGCATCACAACGACATTACATTGTCGCGTCAAGAATTGTGACGGTATTCCTTGTAATCTGCGCGGCTTTTGTGGCGGCGCAGCTGGCCTCGATCCAATCCGGATGGCAATGGGTTCTTGAGCTGAGCGCCGGCACAGGCGCGGTCTATCTCCTGCGCTGGTACTGGTGGCGGATCAACGCCTGGAGTGAGATCACAGCCATGATTGTCGCGCTGGTGACATCACTGCTACTGCGTTTGGAAGCTCCATTCCAGGGGAACCCTGCCGTAGTGTTTGCCAAGAGTGCGAGCACGACTACCGCGATCACCACGGCGGCGTGGATCATCGTTACATTTATGACTCGCCCTGTGAGTCAGGAAGTGCTGGTCAGTTTCTACCGCCATGTGCGTCCTGACGTCCGCGGATGGAAGCATATCGCAGCCATCGTCGGAGATACGCGACCTACTCGCGATCTAGGCCGCAATCTCGGATTGTGGGTGCTCGGCTGCGCCATGGTCTATTCGTTCCTCTTTGGGTCGGGATACGCCATCCTAGGTCATCCCTTGCGCGGCGCCGTACTACTGGTGGTTGGAGTAGTCTGCCTGCTGGTGCTGCTGAAGCAGTTGCGGTCGTTTGTGGCAGAACCGGAACCGGCGCACAAACCCGGCACCGAATCGGCTGCTTTCATCGGCCACTAGACGGCCCTCGCATGTGAGAGTCGATATCAGACCTTAACAATGAATCGACAGCTATAGCTTGGGTTGGCCAGAGCTTAACGCCTGGCACCGTGGACACCAGAAAGTCACGCGAGCATCTGACGCTTGTTTGCTTCGTTCGATGGCAGTTCCACAGCGGCGGCACGGTTGGGCTGCGCGCGCATAGACCCACAGCCGGTCTGCGGCACTCGCTCTTCCGGTTGTCCTGCGAAAACCAGTGTAGGTAACCATTCCCCTGCCACTGGCGTCCGTCACATTTGCGCGAAGAAATTTGTGCGCCGTGCGAATCAGACACTCGAGTTCAGAGTCTGTCAGCGACCCAACTAGCCGAAAGGGATTTATGCCGCAAGCGAAGCACACTTCGGATTTGTAAACATTGCCGAGTCCGGCGATGAGCGACTGCCGCAGCAGAGCTTCACCAACGCCCCATTCGGGAGCGGACCGCAAAGCCGCCGCTGCCAATGCAGCATTGAATTCGGGAGCCAAGATATCCGAACCAAGCTGGCTTACTCCAGACCTCTGCGCCAAAGACTTCTCAGTATGGAATTCCGCGACTGGGATATTGAACCCCACTGCAACGAAATCCGGAGTTTCGATCACGATTCGCATATCTCCGGAGGGTCGTTGCCAGCGCTCATGGGGACGGTAAATATGCCAGCTCCCGTTCATCCGCATGTGCGTAAGCAGAACCAGATCACCCGAGAAGTATATGGTCAGCCATTTGCCGGAGGATTGCACTGACCCGATCACCCGGCCAGTGATCGGGTGATCTTCATCGAAACGCGACAGCTTTGGCAGAACGGTCCGGAAGGCGGTGACGATCTTTCCCGCTAGAGCGCGGTTGAGGGTACGAGCAGCGCGAAAGATAGTGTCGCCTTCGGGCATCAGGCGCTCTCGACGGATTCGCCGGCTTCGGTATCCTCATCTTCCATTTCCGTATCTGCAGCGATTGCGACGGCTGCCACTCTGCGCATCTGGAAGCCCAGCGCGGTGTTCACGAAGCCGCTCTCCTCCAGGAAACGCGCGAGGAAATGTTCACGCGCAGGAGAGCCGTTGATTTCGCCGATCAGCAAGCCGCTGCGCCATGCCTGTCGCCGAATCGCTACCTCGGCCAACTTTTTTGCCAAGGCGCGAGCGGTGCTGCTGCGTCCTGGTTCGTCTTCTGGCAAGAACACGCGAATACCCGGATTGCGCCTCCGCAAGAATGCGGCTAGCGAGCCGTTTACAAGCACTACGCTGGCTCCGCTTACTCGCGACATACCATGCGAACCTGCTGCATCTTCTCTGTCGCCCTCTCGCGGCCAGGGCAAGAGTCCTCCATAAGCATTGGCCGGATCGGAGGCCGCCAAATGCACCGCTTCAGTTTTGTCAGTTTCCAGACGAAATGACCGGAGCAGGTCGATCGCGGAAGGCAGCGCGAACTGTGCCGCGCCCATGCCGGCGATGAACATGCCACGCCGCACCCATCCACCTTCTTCCATTTTCTTCAGGACTTGATAGATGGCGCTGTACCCACCCGGAGGATGTTCAACGTTCGCTGTCTCGCGTGAGACGACGCCATAGCGCACCAGCAATTGCTGGGCGAAACTTGCCAACCACTCGGTCGGACTTGGTGCAGCAATCAACCGTGACTCGAGCAGTGACCATCTTCCCTGCCCTGCCGATCCCGAGGCCGTTCGCGAACGGAATTGTTTCAGGAACTCAGGAGAGCCTGGCGCGATGCCGTCTTTGGCGCTGGCGCGTCCGCGCCTCTCTTTGTCATCGGAACCGCGCCGCAGGTTGCGTACCGGATGAAAAGTATCGTTGGTGACTTTGCCTGCCCACACAAGCTCCCATAGAGCTTCGAGCGTCTCTCCGGGAAATCCGGCGATCGCCGCCTGCACAACCGGAAAGAAGACTGCGCCTTCGTGCCGCATCAGCTCCACGATCTGTTGAGCTTTCTCCGTGAGTTGGTGTAGCTCGCGCGTCTCCGCCGGAGGAAGCAGTCGCGGCAGGTTTTCGGTGAGATACAAAGCGATTCTTCCATCCCGCTCGCCGAGTCGCTCAACTCCCACCCACGCTACTTCGCCGGCCGCTAGTAGGGTATCGAGATCGCCAGGCTTGTAGTCGGCGACGCGGGTCGGAAGAACCTCGCGTTCCAATTCGGAGATCGGCAGCGGCACTCCCTGTAGAATCTCGATCGCGTCCAGCAGGGCATCGAGTCCGCGACGCGGCTGCGCCGCTCCTTGCCATCGCACCAGCAGACGCCCCAGCGCCCGTTGCTCGACCGGTTCTACTTCCCGACGCAGTCGAGCCAGCGTCTTGCGGCGGATTGTGCGGAGAACTTCTGTATCGCACCACTCGCGATGGGTGCCCGTCGGGCGAAACTCACCTTCGAGCAACCGTCCGCGAGACTCAAGCTCCTTGAGCACGCTTTCGCTCTGCTTGCGGGTGGTGCCGAAGCGTTCAGAGATCTCCGCTGTCGTGAAGGGGGCGTGCGTTCGCGCATAGCGTCTGAATAGCTCGATAAAGGGTTCGGTTGCTGGCTGGAGCCAAACCTGCGCCAATCCTGGCGGAAGTGGAATTCCAAAAGCGTCTCGATAGCGCGCCGCGTCTTCCACCGCGATGTAGCGCCGTGCTCCCGCAAGGCTAATCGGAATCGCACGGCGCGCATGCTCCAACTCTTTGACCCAAGTCACAGCCTCGCCGACGGACCGTTTGCTGATTTCCTCCAAAGAAAGATCTCCGAGGCGCAGCAACATGTCATGGACCGCATCGGCATGGCGGGCCTGATAGTCACTCTCAAGTAATTGAAGCTGCGCCTCAACTTCGTCGATGACGCTTTGATCGAGCAACTCGCGAAGGTCCGAGTCTCCCAATAGTTCTTGAAGCTGCGATTGATCGATCGCCAACGCCTGCGCACGACGCTCCGCGAGCGGCGCATCTCCTTCGTAGATGTAATTGGCGATGTAAGAGAACAGAAGCGCGGAGGCAAAGGGCGAGGGCTTTGCAGAGTCGACTGTGCTCACGCGAATCTCTACCGACCGGATGCGGCGAAGAATGCGGGTAGCTGCGGGTAAATCGAAGACGTCGCGCAGGCACTCGCGATAGGTTTCCAGCAGCATTGGGAATGATGGGAATCGCGAAGCGACGCCCAACAAGTCAGCGGCTCGCTTACGCTGTTGCCAGAGCGGCGCTCGCATTCCCGGACGTCGCCTGGGCAAGAGCAATGCTCGCGCAGAAACTTCGCGGAATTTCGCCGCAAATAACGAAGTGCTGCCCAGTTGTCGTAGCACCAGCTGCTGGAACTCGGCGGGATCCGGCAGCAGATATGAGCTGTCAATCGCCAAGTCAGTTTCGGGCAAGCGGAGTACAAAGCCGTCGTCAGACCACATCGCTTCCGCTTCGAGCCCAAGTTCGTTGCGAACCTTCGCCATTGCCGCCATACACCAGGGCGCATGAACGCTGGTGCCGAAAGGACTAAGGACGCAGATGCGCCAGTCACCGAGCTCATCGCGGCAACGCTCGACGATCACATCCTGATCGCTGGGAATGCGGCCTGTAGCATCGGCCTGATCTCGCAAATAGCGCAAGAGATTCTCGGCGGCATTCTGATCGAGGCTATGTTGACTGCTGAGCAACTCATACGCGACGGTTTGCGGCATTTGCAGCAGCTCTCGTCCCATGCGACCAATGTTGTCGCCGAACTCTGCAGGACGCGACGCTGTGTCGCCATGCCAGAACGGCATCTTGCCCGGCTCGCCCGGCGCAGGGGAAACCAGTACACGGTCGTGCGTGATCTCCTCGATGCGCCATGTGCTTGCGCCTAGAGTGAACGTATCCCCCTGGCGGCTCTCGAACACCATCTCTTCATCAAGTTCACCAACTCGTCCACCCTTCTCTGCTCCAGCAAGGAACACTCCATACAGACCACGATCGGGAATGGTTCCACCATTCACCACCGCAATGCGTCGTGAGCCTTCTCGGGCGGTGATGCTATTCGAGATGCGATCCCACGTGATCCTGGGGCGCAGTTCGGCAAACTCATCGGACGGATATCGCCCGGCAAGCATCTCCAGCACGCTATCGAACATGCCGCGACCGAGCGATGCGTACGGAGCTGCACGCCTGATGGTGGAGAAGAGATCGTCGGCATTCCAATCGTCCATGGCGATCATGGCGACGATCTGTTGCGCGAGTACATCGAGCGCATTGCGCGGGTAGTGGACGGCTTCTACCTGTCCTTCGTACATGGCGCGAGCGGCGGCCGCACAGGCAAGCAAGTCAGCGCGGTACTTCGGGAAGATAAGCCCTTTACTCACCGCGCCAACATGATGGCTGGCCCGTCCGATTCGCTGCATGCCGCTGGCAACCGAAGGTGGCGCTTCAATCTGAATCACCAGATCGACTGCGCCCATGTCGATCCCGAGTTCGAGCGACGACGTGGCTACCAAGCCGCGCAGCGTTCCCATTTTAAGCCGATCTTCAATCTCTTTCCGTTGCGAAGCGGCGACGCTGCCGTGATGCGCTCGGACCAGTACCTCGCCAGCGAGGTCGTTCAGTGCTCCCGAGAGTCGCTCGGCCAAGCGGCGGCTATTGACGAAGATCAACGTCGAGCGATGCGCGCGCACCAAGTCGAGCAACTGCGGATGGATGGCTGTCCAGATCGATTTGCGAACAGGACCCTGTGACGCCGGACCGCTGGGAATCAGCTCGACCTCGTCGAGCTTGGCCATATCTTCAAGGGGAACGTGAATCTTGAGTTCCAGCTGCTTGCGCTCACCTGCGTTAATGATGGTGACGTTACGGAATTTGACAGTGCCGCTGGATTCAAATTCGCGTGTGGCATCATCCACAGTGTCTGGTAGAGACGCAGCATGCTGCGTTTCTACCATCGCGCTTGGTGAATCCGCACTTTCTGTTCCCCCTAGAAATCTCGCAACTTCCTCCAGCGGGCGCTGCGTAGCCGACAATCCAATGCGCTGAAGTCGGCGGCCGCACAGCTGCTCCAGTCGCTCCAATGACAGCGCCAGATGCGAGCCGCGTTTGGTGGGAACCAGCGCGTGAATCTCATCGACGATCACCGTCTCCACCCCCATCAATGCTTCACGCGCATTCGAAGTCAGGAGCAAGTACAGCGATTCCGGTGTGGTGATGAGAATATCGGCAGGACGCCTCCCAAATCGCGCGCGTTCGCCGGCCGGAGTGTCTCCGGTGCGAATGAAGATCTGCGGCTCATGATGGGTAAGGCCCATCTTCTGTGCTGATTGCGAAATGCCTATCAACGGAGAGCGCAGGTTGCGCTCCACATCAACGGCCAGAGCCTTGATCGGCGAGATGTATAGAATTCGACAGCGCGGCGGCGCGTCCGCCGGCACATGGAACATGAGCCGATCGATGCACCAGAGAAAAGCGGCTAGGGTCTTGCCCGTCCCGGTGGGCGCAAGGATCAGCGTTGATTCACCACGCGCTATTGCAGGCCAGCCCGCCTGCTGTGGCGTCGTGGCTGCCGGAAACACCGCTTCGAACCACGCGCGTGTAGCAGGATGAAACGGCGCGAGTGGATCGACAGCATCGGGTTTCGGTGGTTGTTTCTTCGGCACAGTATGGTGCAGATTGCACCCGATTTGATGCTACAACGATGGGCGGAGCAGCGGCGACCACTGCCTTGCGGCCACCTAGAATGAATTCATGAGACGAGGGATTGCCCGCCTCAACCTGCGGTGTACCTGCGCCAGACGCTTCGTTCTCGGCAGCGAAAAGTGGGGCTGAGGCGGACGGAACCACATTTGCAAAACGAAATGGCTGCCCCTTTTGGGCAGCCATTTCCTTGTGAAATCAGATGAAGCTTATCCGTTGCTGTACAGCAGCACGCCCTCTTGCTTTTCCTCGCCAACGGGGCGATAGAAGAGTTTGTCGCCGTCGAGGAAGACTTCGATGAACGCGGGCCTCGTATTTATGGTGCCCTGGATCATCGCTTCCGAAAGCGGGTCTTCGATGTAACGCTGCAGTGCGCGGCGGAGCGGACGCGCTCCATAGCTGCGGTCGCCCAGCGTCTTCTCCAATACCCACTTCTTGGCTTCGTCGGTCACCGAAATCGTGATGGCCTTCTGTGCCAGGTTGGCATTGAGTTGTTGGACCATCAGCTCGACGATCTGGATCAGGTCAGTGTCCAGCAGTGCGTTGAACAGAATGACTTCATCAATGCGGTTCAGGAACTCTGGGTTGAAGGTTCTCTTGACCTCGTTCTTCACCAGATCTTCGACCTTCGCGGAGACCGTATCTTCTTTGTCCGATTGGAAGCCTAGACCACTTCGCTTCATCAAGTGACGAGCGCCGATATTCGACGTCATCACGATGATGGCGTTCTTGAAATCTACGGTGTTGCCAAGTCCGTCGGTTAGCTGCCCATCTTCAAACACCTGCAGCAGGATGTTGAAGACATCAGGATGCGCCTTCTCGATTTCATCGAGCAGCACCACGGAATATGGAGCTCGCTTCACTCGCTCGGTAAGCTGTCCGCCCTCTTCATATCCGACATATCCCGGAGGCGAGCCGATCAGCTTGGAGACTGAATGCTTCTCCATGAATTCAGACATGTCGAAGCGGATCAGCGACTTCTCGCTCCCAAAAAGGAACTGAGCCAAGGTGCGCGCGACTTCGGTTTTGCCGACGCCTGTCGGTCCAAGGAACAGGAACGAGCCAATCGGACGATGCGGACTCTTGAGCCCAGCACGCGAGCGCCGGATGGCGCGCGCCAGCGCCGAAATTGCTTTGTCCTGCGAGATCACGCGGCGGTGCAACTCTTCCTCGATGCGCAGCAGCTTCTGCGTTTCTTCTTCCTTAATCGAGGTGATGGGCACGCCGGTCCAGCGCGAAACCACATCTTCGATGTCCTCGCGCGTTACTACACCTGTGGATGACTCATCCAGGTGATATTTCTCGCGTAGTCCGCGCAGGTTCTCGCGTTCTTTGCGCTCTTCATCCGAGTAGAACCGGGCCTTCTCAAACTCGTGGCTCGCGATGGCGTTTTCCATGCGGTGCACGATGAACTTAATGCGCTTCTGCACATCGGTGATCTCATCGGGCAGCGAGGTCTGGCGCAGCTTTACGCGGGCGCCAGCTTCGTCGATTAGGTCGATGGCTTTATCCGGCAGAAAGCGATCAGGAATGTAGCGGTTCGAATGCGAAACCGAGAAATCAATGGCTTCCACCGTGTAGGTAACGGCGTGGAACTTCTCGTAACGCTCTTTGATACCGTTGATGATCTTCACCGCGTCGACTTCGTTGGGCGGTGGAACCTTTACCGATTGAAAGCGGCGCTCCAGAGAGCGGTCTTTCTCGATCGACTTGCGATATTCGCCCGGAGTGGTTGCGCCGATGCACTGAATTTCGCCGCGCGAAAGCGCAGGTTTCAGGATGTTAGCGGCGTCGAGCGAACCTTCCGCCGATCCCGCTCCAACTAACGTGTGCAGTTCATCGATAAAGATGATGGCGTTCTGATTTTCCATCAGCTCTTTCATGATGGTCTTCAGGCGCTCTTCAAACTGTCCACGGTACTTGGTTCCGGCGACAATCAGTGAAAGATCGAGAGCGAGAATGCGCTTCTCCGCCAGGAACGATGGCACGTCGCCGTCGGCGATGCGCTGCGCCAATCCTTCGACGATCGCCGTCTTGCCAACGCCGGGTTCGCCGATCAGCACTGGATTGTTTTTGGTGCGGCGGCACAGAATCTGGACTACCCGCTCGACTTCGCCCTCGCGGCCAACCAGAGGATCAAGCTGGTTATCCATCGCGGCCTGTGTGAGGTCGCGGGAAAATTCGCTCAGCAGTGACGACTCACGCGAGCGTTGCGGCTGGGCTTTCTCCTGGGTACTGCGGGCTAACTCTTCGCGGATCGCGCTCAGGCGCAGTCCACGCTCGTGCAGAATCTCAGCGGCGAAGCATTTCTCTTCGCGCAACAGTCCGAGCAGCAGATGCTCGGTTCCAATATGTTTGTGGGAAAGACGCTCGGCTTCTTCGGCAGCATAGGCGAGCACTCGCTTGCATTCGTTGCTTAGGGGAAGATCGACCGATGTCGAAACCTTCTCGCGAATCGTGGTGTGCCCTTCAATCTGTTTCCGGATCGACTCCACCGAGGCATGCGAACGCAGGAAGCGATTGGTGAGTGCCTTGTCTTCGCGCAGCAAGCCCAGCAAAAGATGTTCGGTCTCAATGTAGGGCGATCCGAACTGGCTGGCTTCGTAACGAGCAAAAAAGATTACTCGCCGCGCCTTCTCTGTATAGCGTTCGAACATGTTCCCCCTTGTGAAGGTCCCTTATCCCGCCGTCCTCAGTCCTGAACGGCCTTGGTTACTTCTTCTGCCTCGGTGCCGACCGCGTGTCTGCTCTTCGGGAAGAACTTACTCCTATTTGACTTCAGCCTGCGAGTATCGTTTTCGATTACCCACGAGGTCATTAGTACATCTGTCCTTCGTCACATCAGTATCACATCATGCGTTCTGGTGAAAGCTCCTCGAGTCTTCCGCGATGCAATCGCAGAATACGTCCACAGCGCCTGGCAAATTCCAGATTATGAGTGACGATAATCGAGGTGAGTTGATGCTGTAAATGCAGCCGGGCAATGAGATCGAAGATTCGCTCAGCGGTGCCGGTATCGAGATCGCCCGTAGGCTCGTCGGCCAGCAGCAACTTTGGTCCTGTGACCAGAGCGCGCGCTAACGCGACTCTCTGCTGCTCTCCACCTGAGAGTTCGCCCGAACGGTGGTGCATTCTGTCCGCCAATCCCACCTCACGCAACCACTCGGCTGCTTTACCCAGAGCTTGCTTCGGATTCTCGCCCCGCGCTAACAGCGGCATGGCAACATTTTCCAGCGCATCAAACTCCGGCAAGAGGTAGTGGAATTGCCAAACAAACCCGATATCGCGGTTGCGAAATTCCGCAGCCGCCTCATCGGAGAGCGAATTCAGCGAAAGTTGCGCGCAGTGTATTTCACCCTGCGAAGCCCTATCAAGCGTTCCTAGTACATGCAGCAGCGAACTCTTGCCGGTGCCTGACTCGCCAACGATCGCAAGCATCTCTCCCTTCCTCACCTGGAAGGACAAATTTTCAAAGACCACCAGCCGGCTTTCGCCGGACCTGTATTCCTTCTTCAAGTTCTCGACCCGAAGAAGTTCAGCTTGCACTATTGGATGCAAGTGCCCCCTTGAAAGGAGCAATGCGGAACCCGCGCAGCCAGCCTAAATGTGGGCCAAATGCGCTTTTCGGGCCCTCGCTCCAATCCGAGCTTGCCTACATCAATTAGAACACTGTGTGCAAGCGGGAGGTTCGTTACTGAAGTGCCGTATGGAGTTACTGTGCAGGGATTTGCGATGTGGAATGCCGCAATAGGCAGTTGGCAATAGGCAGTAGGCAAAATCTGATCGCCATCAGCATGGCAATAGTTCCGCGAAGCCAATTCCCTAGTGCCTAATGCCTCACTCATACCTCAGAGCCTCCGCAGGCAGAATCCGCGCTGCCGACCACGATGGATACACGGTCGCCAGCAACGACACCGCGATGGCCGTCCCCGCCACTATCACTGCATGCACCGCTTTTGGTGCAAATGGCACGTAATCGATGGAGTAGACCTCAGCCGACAGCTTTATCCATTGATAATGGCCGCCGGCATAGGACAGCGCGTAGCCCACGATAAGTCCGATAACCGTCCCAATCACGCCAATCAGAAGCCCCTGATAAGTGAATATGCGCCGCACTTGCCATTTACGAGTGCCCATCGACAGGAGCACCGCAATATCCTTGGTCTTCTCCATGACCATCATTGTGAGCGAAATCAGGATGTTAAGGGCCGCCACAAACACAATCAGGCTAATCGTGATAAATGTCACCACGCCTTCCAGCCTCAGAGCGCGGAATAACGATCGGTTTTGCTCCTGCCAGTTCGTGGTCATGAATCCGGGACCGGCCGCATTCTCTATCTGTCTAGCAACTTCGGGCGCTTGGTAGATGTCGTCGATCCTGAGCTCGACGATCGAGATGATGTCTCCGAGACCGAAAAGCGTTTGCGCGTCCTCAAGTCGGACCAGCCCCCAGGAGCTGTCGTAGTCGTAAAATCCTGACTTAAATAGCCCTACCACCTTGAAGCGCTTGTACTTGGGCACAAGCCCATACGGAGTCAATTCTCCTTGAGGACTAGTAACCAGAACCACTGAGCCGACCGTTGCACCCAGATCGTCGGCCAGATCCTGCCCGAGAACGATCGGCGGAAATGCTCCCGAAACGTCGGCCTGGTCCGCTGAAGGTGGCGGAGCTGTCCCGTTCACGAATGCATCGCTGGCCTTAAGAGGATCTGCGGATCCTGACTTTACGGCCTTTAGCAGCTCGCTAACGCGTGATTCATCGCGCGGAACGACGCCCTTAAGCAATAGTCCGCGCGCGCGCGCACCTCGGGACACCAAAACCTGTTCGTAAAGTGAAGGCGCAGCGGCAATTACGTGCGGCTGATGCTGCATTTTGTCGAGCAAAGAACGCCAATCGCGGATTCCGTCCGCTTGCGCGCGCTCGAGACCGACATGAGCTGTCGAGCCGAGCAACCGGTTCTGCAGGTCCTGACGAAAGCCATTATTAATGGCGAGAGCAACGATCAGAGAGGCGACTCCCGCCGCAACTCCAATGATTGAAATCGCTGTAACGACGCCAATGACCGCTTGACGGCGCTTAGCGCGGAGATATCGCGCCGCAATGAAGAGCTCAAAGGTCACGCAGAGGCAGAATACAGCAGGAATTGAGGCACCGGCGATCAAGTCTGCGGCTCTACTGCCCGTTTGGCGGATGTGCCGCCGGTTCGGCTCGGCCATACTCGAGTCGAGGTAATGGGAGGTCACATGCCAAACTCAACCGTCGCACAGTGGGACGCGCTCTCAGATCAGCTCGCTGGTGTCGCTCAGCAGCTCGATAAATCCATCGTTTGCGTCGATGGAGGACATCGTATCGGGTCCACTGGCATCATCTGGCGCCCCGGAATTGTGGTTACGGCGAGCCATATGTTGCGCAGTACGGACCACATAGACATCATTTTTGGCGATCAGTCGCGCGCTCCAGCGAGCTTTGTGGGGCGCGATCCGGGCACTGACGTCGCGGTTTTGCGGCTCGAGAACGCAAGTTTGGGGACTCCCGCGCAGCTTTCTGAGGATCCCAAACTGCGCTTAGGACAGCTGGTATTGGCGCTCGGACGCTCCCGGCTGGGCGACTTAGCCGCCACTTCGGGGATCATTGCGCGCCTTGGAGCGCCTTGGCAGACATGGCGTGGCGGCAAGATTGACCGCCTTTTGCGTCCAGATGTGACACTTTATCCCGGACAATCGGGCAGTGCGCTCGTCGATTCGAGCGCAAAAGTGCTCGGTATGAACACTTCGGCGCTGGCGCGCGGGGCAGCTATCACCGTTCCCACCGCCAACGTAGAGCGCGTAGTGAGCGAGATATTGGAGCATGGCAGCGTCTTCCGTCCCTATTTGGGACTCGCAATGCAGCCGGTTGCGCTGCCGAAAGAACTCGCGGGCAAGCTCAAGATCGCGCGCGAATCGGCTCTGATGGTGATGCAAGTCGAATCCGACAGTCCTAGCGCGAAGGCTGGAATGATGCTTGGTGACATCATTCTCAGCATCAACTCGCAGCCCGCGGCTGGTATTGAAGACATTCAGCAGGCACTGCGCAGCGCGAAGCGCGACGATTCGGTGGAGTTGGAATACGCGCGGAGTGGCCAGCTTGCGTCGACCAAGATGAAATTAGCGGACCGCCCGCGGCGCTGAGACATCCAATCGAGGCAACATGCAGACGGCGCTCTCAGCACATTGGCCGCGCGAAAGCGCGGCAACGCCAACCACTCAGGAAATAGCGGTTTCGATTTCCGGCGCTTCCGAGGCACTGCGCGCGACTCTCGACGCGCTAGCGAGGCGCGCAGGTCTGCGCGTAGTGACCAACCGCGCGAAACACGACGTCCTTCTGCTGCTAATCGATTCATCTACGCCACTCGAACAAGGATTAACTTCACACAAGGTGTGCGCAATCTGGACGGAAGACGCGTTCCATCGCGCCACAGTCACATGTGTTTTGCGCGCGGGATTCTCCGGCATCTTATCGATCCATGCCACAGCCGCACAGCTACACGCAGCTTTGCAGGCCATTGGCTGCGGACTGCAAGTCATCGATCCCGCCCTCACGAGCGCAGAACCGGCGCAACCAGCGGCTTCTGTGGCCGCAACATTCTCAGAAGAGCTCACCACCCGCGAGCAGCAAGTGCTGACTCTGATGGCTGAAGGGCTCGCGAACAAAGAGATTTCGGGGCGACTCGGGATCTCGACTCACACGGTCAAGTTCCACATCAGCTCCATTTTGGGAAAGCTCAATGCCGCATCGCGTACCGAAGCAGTGAGCATTGGCGTAAAGAGTGGCAGATTGGTGATCTAGATCGCAGCCCGTTACCTGCATTTGTCATCCTGAGGCCTCTTTTTGGCCGAAGGACCTTCGGCGATGCATAAGCCTTCCACGTCCTGTCACGGCTTCTCTGCGACAGTCTCATTGAAAACCACGACACCGCAACTCAGTCCGAAAACGATCCCCGGAGGTTCCTCGGCCAAGAAAAGGCCTCAGAATGACAGTTCGGCTGGGAGCCCACTCACACATGGCCACCTCACTGATGGTGCCTGAATCAAATTGCTCGGGATCGGGTGCGAGCAACGCTCTATCCGCAAGCAACACTGTCATCCCTCGCCCGATTTTTGGGCGGGGGATCTGCTGTCGGTGATGGTACGCGCCAGCGGATCCCCCGCTCCGCACCAAAGAGTCCGCAGAAGCACACAAAATTGTGGCGGAGCGAGGGATGACAGTAGGTAAGCGGCTTGGCAGTTAGATTGAACACGATCAGGTGAACTGCTGAACGCGCTACGCACTAACGGTTCCAGGAGGATTTGGAATGAAAGCTCCTTTCATGATTGGACGTTTGTTGTTTGGCGGTTTCTTTCTTTACAACGGCATCAACCATTTCAAACAACGCCAGGGTATGGCGGAGTACGCCAAAGGCAAGAAGGTTCCCTTGCCCGATGTGGCGGTGATGGCGAGTGGCGCAGCTCTTATCGTGGGAGGCGCAAGTTTGCTGCTTGGTATAAAGCCGAAAATTGGCGCGACTGCGGTTGTCGGATTTCTGGCGGGCGTCTCGCCCGTGATGCACGATTTCTGGAAGCAAGAAGATCCGCAGCAGCGACAGATGGAGATGATCCAGTTCTCGAAGAACATGGCTCTGCTCGGCGGAGCGCTCGCGCTTATGAGCGTGGAGGAACCCTGGCCGGCGAGTGTTCCTGTGGCGCAGCCCAACACTTCCTGGGAATCGCGACAGCGCAGCAGAATCGCAGCGTGAAATCGGCGGTGGCGATCACCAAATACTCCAGGACTGTCATCCTGAGCGCGCGTTTTGCGCGAAGGACCTCCGGCGATGTTTACGCCTTACAGCGTCGCGCTTCTCCACGACCATCTCTGGTTGAGAAGCCGCGAATGGCATGCTGATCTGACATATCGCCGGAGGTCCTTCGCCAAAAGCGGCTCAGGATGACAGTTCTCCATTTGCTCAGCTGCTCAGCCCGAAGGGACGCATAGCTACATTTCGTCTCAGCGAGTAGGGCAACATTCCCCGCCCATCATCCGCCAACGTTGTCGCGTGTCCAGTAATGGCGCGCTCGCATCTCACAAACCTTTACGTCTTCCCCGCCCCAACTTTTATATCTTTATCTATTTCGCCATATTTGCCGCAGACGAAGCCGGCATTGCAGAATGCCAAGCGGGCGGTTTAACAACATTCGTTCCATCCGGCGCCAACAACATCGGGAGACAAGACATGAAGAGGCTCATTCATCCAAACCTATCGCGCATCTTAACGCTGCTAGTTGCACTCAGCGGCTGCATGTTTTCGCAAGCGCAAGCGGGACAATCTGAAGACCTAACTAAGGGAGCCTCCGCATTTCCCAACGTATTGGCTCCGTATAAAGCGCACATCATTGCCGAGCCTAACCTCACGAATTCCGCCCGGATCAACAACCTGATCCAAAATGGGAACCTGATGCTTTCGCTGGACGACGCCATTACGCTGGCCCTCGAGAACAATCTCGACCTCGTGATCGCGCGTTACAACCTGCCGATCGCCGACACCGATATCCTGCGTACCAAATCGGGAGCCAACACTCGCGGCGTAAATACCGGCATCGTGCAAGGGACACCGGGTGCCGGCGTGGGTGGAGTCGGCGGAGGAGCTGCTGGAGGGGGCGCTGGCGGAACTGTGGCCGCGGCCGGTGGCGCCGGTACCGGTACCGGAGGACTGGTCGCCTCGACTCTCGGTGTGGGTCCGGCTGTTGATTCGTTCGACCCCATCCTGACCTCTACTGTGGGGCTCCAGCACACCAACACTCCGCAATCGAACACGGTCACCAGCGGAGTACCGGCGCTGATGCAAAATCTGGGTGAAGAAAACTTCGGCTATGAGCAGGGATTCCCTACTGGCACGCTGCTCAATGTCACTTTCAATAATTCGCGTGTGACTTCGAACAGCACTCGCACCTTCCTGGTGCCACAGCTCAACTCGAATTTCCTGATTCAAGCGCGGCAGCATCTGCTCGACGGACTGAGTCCCGCTTCCAATCGCCGCTTCATCACCATTGCCCGCAACAATCGCGAGATCGCCGACGAGGCATTTCGCCAGCAGGTGATCTTCACGGTCACGCAGATCGAAACGCTGTACTGGAACCTGGTAACTGCCTATGAAGACCAAAAAGCCAAAGAACGAGTGCTGGCTTCCGCCCAGCAATTGGAAAGCAATAATCGCAAGCAGGTGCAGGCGGGGACGATTGCCCAAATTGAAATCGTGAATGCGGAGGCACAGGTCGCGTCAAGTCAGCAGGCGTTGATTACATCCCAGACCAATTTGCAACTCCAGCTGCTTCTCATCAAGAATGCCATCACCCGCAACGAGAATGACCCGGTGCTGGTGAATGCCGGCGTCGTGCCTGTAGACCGCATGCAGTTGCCGCCTTCCGAGCCGGTTCTGCCCACACAGGATTTGGTGAACGAGGCGCTGCAGAGACGTCCTGAGCTAGCACAGGCGCGCATTGATTTGAGCAATCGCACCATCAGCAAACGTGCGGCTCGCAATGCGCTGCTGCCGACCGTTGACCTGGTCGCGAACTATGGCGGCACGGGTTTGGCGGGAGCCTTGAATCCAAACTTCACATCGACCGGTACTCCTCCCGGAGCGACGAGCGGCGGCGGCTACACCGACGCGCTTACTACAACCACAAGTCACCCAACGTACTTCGCTGGATTCAGCATGAACATTCCCATTCGCAACCGGGCGGCACAAGCAGACCAGGTTCGCTCGGAGCTGGAGTTTCGCCAGGCCGAAGTGCGCCTGCAACAATTGCAGAACACCATTGCCATTGACGTGCGTAACGCGCAGTTCTCGGTGCAACAGAATCGCGCGGCGGTGGACGCGGCCATGAAGGCCCGGGAGTTTGCCGCGCAAAGTCTGCAAGCGGAGCAGAAGAAACTTGCGCAAGGCCTGAGCACTACCTACAACGTGCTCACGCAGCTCGGCAACGTGTCCACCGCAGAGTCGAACCTAGTAAACGCGATGTCGGCGTATGAAGCTTCCAGGCTGCAACTCGACATCGTCACCGGCCGCACTCTGGATACGCTGGGCATCAACATCAACGATGCCGAGACTGGAAACGTAAGTCACATGCCGCACGCTCCGTATGCGGTTCGCGGAAATGACGTAACCACGGAGCCTGTCCCGGCATTTCAGCCACAGCAAACCGGAGTAACGCCGCAACCTAAGGGCCAGTGAGGAGTCAAACAGCAGGTGCATGCCGGCCAACCGGCTGTGTCGAGAGTGTTGGGTACGGCATCCTTTTTGGAACTGTCATCCCTCGCGCCGCCGCGATCAACTTCGGTCTGAAATATCTTGGGTTGCGGCGCGGGGGATCTGCTGTTCCTGAGGGCCAGAAGCAGATCCCCCGCTCCGAAAATCAAATTGCCCCAGAACGGAACTTAGTCGCGGCGGAGCGAGGGATGACAGTGCTTTCGGGCCGGTACGATCCCTAATCTCTACCGAGGAAAACGGCACTATGTCTCTAGTTTGAACCGCGTTTCTGCCAGTCGATAAAGCGGACGCCACACAAGGCGATTGACGGTTACCACCATCATGGCCATCACGATGGTGGCGAGCAGCAGTAACGGGAAGTTGCCGTTGTCGGTAGCGCGGCTGATCTCCGCGCCTAAGCCCAGGGTTGAGAGCGTTTGCTCTCTGAGGTGGAAGTACTCGGCGATGATGCTCGCGTTCCACGCGCCGCCCGAGGCAGTCACGAGTCCCGTTATGAGATAAGGGAATATGCCCGGCAGGACCACTGTCCTCCAGCGCTCTCGGCTCGAGAACTTAAAGACATTTGCGACCTCGCGCAGATCAGACGGAATCGCCATGGTTCCGGCGATCACGTTGAAGAGGATGTACCACTGCGTGCCCAGCAACATCAGAACTATGGATCCAATGCCGAGTCCGCCGCCAAGCTTCACGATGGCGAGAAGCAGCACAGGAAAGAGCGCGGTGGCTGGAACCGATGCCGCGATCTGCGCGATCGGCTGAGCGATCCGCGCCAGCCGGGGCTGAAACCCAATCGCTACGCCGGCAGGAATCGTCCACGCTGAAGCAATCAGCAAAGCGATATTCACTCGGACGAAGGTCGCGATCGCGCTCTTCACCGTCAAGAGAACTTCTCCTCTGTCTATCTCGCGCAAGAGTGAAATCGCATGACTCGATGCATAGATAGTGCCTGCTGCGAGTGCACCGATTGCGAGAAAAGCCAAGGGGTAAGAGACGAACTTACTGGTTCTTCGGGTCTTCTCAGGGCGGCGAGCGCGCTGGGCCAACCGGTGAGCGAGCTGCTCAGCGATAGGAGTGACGATCTTGAATTTGGCGACCTTCAACGCGTGAGAGCGGCGTAAAGCTTCCAAAATGGGAGAGCGAGGCACTCCGACGCTTTCTACCTGCTCAAACTTAAACTTGTCTGACCACGCGATCACCGGACGCCATAGGAGCTGATCCAGCAGCACGATTACCCCAATCATGATGGCGAGTCCCCAGATGATGGAAATCGTGTCGCCGGTGCTCGCGGCGGTTTGCAGATAAGAACCCAGTCCCGGCAGGCGGAAGTCGCGTTTGCCGAGTACGAACATCTCGCATGCCATCAGGAAGAACCATCCCCCGGCGACCGAGACCATCGAGTTCCAAACCAGGCCAATCGTTCCATAAGGCAGTTCGAGGGTGAAGAAGCGCTGCAACGCGCTGAGCCGATAAATGTGCGTGGCCTCATGCAGCTCGCGAGGAATGCTGCGCAACGACGAATAGAAGCTGAAGGCCATGTTCCAGACCTGTCCGGTGAAGATCAGCACGATGGCGCCAAGCTCCACGCCCAACTGTTTGGCCGGCATCAGCGCAACAAAGGCGAGCATCACGCCAGGCAGAAAGCTCAAAACGGGAATCGACTGGAGAACATCGAGAAGGGCAAGCATGGGAGCTTCCAGGCGCTTATAGTGAGCCGCCAGCCATCCATAGCCCAGGGCGAAGACCAGGCTTAACAGATATGCGATGAGGATTCGCGCGAGTGAGTAGAAGGCGTATAAGGGCAGCGCTGTGGGAGAGCGATGAATCTCCGATACGGGAATCGCTCCTCCAGACCAGTAGCGCGCGATGAGAACGACTCCGTAGAAGCACGCAAGGCCGAAGAACAGAACACAGATATCCGTGGCCACTGTCCAGGTGGGCTGGCGAATGATCGAGCGCGAGAACGTCCGGACGTTGATCAATGCGGAACCTGTTCCAGAGGCGCACTCTGCTCGGTGGCTTCCGGCAGCATGAGGCGATGGGTGCCGGCGTCGTATTCGAAGATTTCAGCGTAGCGTCCCCAGGTGATGGTGGTCTGCATCTGCCGAATGGTTTCGTCCTCGCTGAACTGCTCGTCAAGCAGATCGTGGAAGAACTCCTCGTGCACCGTATGGTCGGACTTGCTTTCCAGCACGCGCCGGATCTGTCTGAACAGCAACAGGTGTTCGAGCGCAGCTTCGCGAAAGAGCTCCTTTTGGCGAAGGATGTCGGCGTGAGCGAAAGCGCGTCCCGCGGGCGTGATCTCCGCATCGCCTTCCGCAACCTTGAGGAAGCCAAGCATTACCGACGCATCCACCAGAGGCAGCAAGTCGTCGATCTCAAAACTTAAATCTTTTGCGAGACGGTAAATGTCTTCGCGGCCGCCGCGATCGTCGAGCATCTCCAACAATCCGGCAATGCCTCCAGGACGCACGTGCGGCAGCATCCCGTACATGGTTTTCGCGCTCCGGGTTTGCGCCGGTTGCTCCGCCTGCCCGGGAGGCGTGGGGGCCGCCTCAGGCTGGGTAAGCACGGTATAGATGTAATCGATGTAGTTGCCGAAGAGTGTGTCTTTGCGATCGCGCGGGCGAGGCAGCTGCACGCGAAAGTCGGTGCGGATGCGTCCCGGATTTCTCCCCAACACGATCACGCGATCGGCCAACAACACCGCTTCCTCGATGTTGTGGGTGACGATGAAGATCGACTTCGTCGGAATTTCCTTCTTGTCCCACAGTTCGAGCAGTTCACTGCGCAGGTTTTCGGCCGTCAGCACATCGAGAGCGGAGAAAGGCTCATCCATGAAGAGCACTTCGGGTTCGATCACCAGTGCGCGGGCGAATCCCACCCGCTGCTTCATGCCTCCGGAAAGCTCTTTGGGATACGCCGCCTCAAAGCCGTCGAGGCCGACGGTATCGATGATCTTCAGCGCGCGCTTGCGTCGGGGAATGGCCGCGATGCCCTTCGCCTTGAGCGGCACTTCCACGTTCTCCAGAACGGTTAACCACGGGAATAACGCGAAGCTCTGAAAGACGATGGAGACGTTCGGCGTCGCTACTCCCAGCGGCTCGCCATGCCAGAGCACGCGCCCGGCCGATGGGATCGACAGTCCAGTGAGCATGCGCAGAAGCGTGGATTTTCCAGATCCTGATGGCCCAAGCAGCGCAACGATCTCTCCTGAATTGACAGCAAGATCAGTGGGCGCAATCACCAGAATGGGATCGCCATGCGGCTGCGCATACGACTTCTGCACTTCTTGCGCTTCGATGATGACGGAATCGAGTGCCATGCTCTTTGTGCGGGAGACGCAGAACGATTCTACGGTACGGGCAAGGAGGAATCGGCAGGATTTCGTGCTCCCGTTTCGGGTGGGAGAGTGAGGTTTCGGGTGGAGGGGTGTGACGAATCTGGCAACTCGCGGGCGTTTGCATTGAGCGACGGCCGGAGGCCCGCCAGCCAAACGTGAGCCCAGCCGCGGAAGCGCTGGGTACCATCGCAGGTCTCGGAGGAGCACCGCAGGTGCGGCACCTGGAAATGCCTAAATGGAACATGAACACATCATCCGCTGGGAACGAGTGCCGCGCCTCCGGCGCTCCGGAATCTGCGGGACCGCCTTACCCAGGGCTTCCGCCGCTGGGCTCACGTTTGGCTATCGGCCCTCGCCCGCAGGCTAGCTCAGCTGGAAAATAGGCACCAGTAGTACGGCGGATTGCCAATGGGTTCTGCGTTTCGGCCCCGATGCGGGAAAACGCTCGCAACGTCACCAGGTCCTTTTCCCTCTGGATACCGAATGAAATCGACAGCACCACCTGCAAGGTAGGCTTGACGGAAACCATCCGCGAAGGCAACAGTGAAGATCGTGTACCCCATACCCGATTCGCCACTCCGGTACAACTCATTCGCGAACCGCGCAGGCAGACGCGTTGGACTATCGGCGAGGCCATCCACATCCGCAACTGAGATGTAACTCTTTCCACGATCTTGCTGGGGATAAACGCCCCAAAGCTTGATGTACGGCACTTCATGTACGACGTAAACGCAGTCGAGGACGGTTCCATCCTTCAACCGTGCCGCACACGGCCAATACGTAAGCTCGCGATCCGCACTGGGAGTGATCGTACTAAGGTCTTCTCGGAGTTTGTCCGGCAACTTCGGGAACTGAGGCTTCTCGAATGAAGACATAGACCCGGTTCTCGGCTCAGTATAGCTGCAAATCTGGCAGTTTCACTCAGTGGCGCTGCGACTGGCCGGGTGCTCCATCCTCGCACGGTGTTTTGCGCGAGGATGGAATCCCGGAATATTGACGCTGCAGATGCAACGATGGTCACCCACTTTTTGGAGTGCCTCAGCAACAACCGCGAGAGTTCCAAAGGGGGAACTGTGGGCCACTCGTCTATTTATGTCCGGAGTGGGTGATCCGCGCCATAATGTCGCGGCGACTGTCAGTTACGGTGGACCCATAGAATGCAGTGAGATCTGCATCCTTCATCTTGCCGAAGTTTGCATTGACGGCGGCAGCCCATTTGTCGATGGCTTCCGCATTGGGATACGCCATCACCAGGCAGCGCTGGGAAGGCGCTTCGTTGTTTACGTATTGTGAGTCGAGGCCGACATAGCTGACGTTGCCTTTCTTGAATTGATCTTCAAACATCGGCCATAAGTACTTTTTGAGCGCCGCGGCGTACGCTTCCGGCTTGTCGGGCTTCGCATTCTGGCAGACCACGCGCAGATACGTCTCCGCTCCACTGCTGCCACCAGTAAGATACGTGCTTGTTTGCATCAGGTAGTCTTCATGTTTGGTTGCGGCCACCTGACCCGGCTGCGGTCCCGCCTTGCGTACTTCATCGAGCACCTTGGTAAGTCCGGCGATGGACGTCGAGGTCCACGCCGCTCCATGTGTGAATCCTTCGGGTGTATGCACGATGTGCTCGAAGGTCGAGTAGCTCAAGATCGTCCCGTCAGCCACCAGCTTTTCCACAATGGGAACGAACGACTTCTCAGTGTTCTCGGAATACTCGGCCCAATTAGCGCGGGGTACCTGAAACTGGCTGACAAACGTGTAGACGACCGGCTGTGCCTGATTTGTCTGTGAAAATGCAATCGGCACAGTAACCACCGCTGCAAGACACAGCACCACGAAACCTGCGATCTTTCTCATTCTTATTTTTCTCTCCTGGATTGGACGGCAGGCAGCTGCGGCGAAAGACACTTCGCTTTTCGCTATCTCAGGCTAAACATTCCGGTGGGGTTAGAAACGTCAGTAGGTGAGCAGCCAAAAACTTTTGGCTCGCGCCGCGCGGACTCCATCCGATGAGCGCTGACCATATGCTGAGCATCCATGCATGTCAATCGAATTCGCCCGGTGCACGCCAATTGCGGCAGACCGCTGGATGCTAGTTGCGCAATCGCAATTTCGATACGGGAATCATGAAACGAACAATCAACGTACACGTACTCCAGACGAGCAGCGTCTTGAGTCTTCCCAGCGAGTCCGTGATCCGCGACGTTGCGCACCGCCGGAAGTTGTTTCGGTGGATTCGCAACGAATCTGGACGCGGCGGGCTGGGATTAAGGTTTTGTCAATCGGGTCAGAATTGTCTCCAAGCACATGGGTGCAGAATTCCAAACAAAATGGCAGGGGCTAAAAGCTAATTCGAAGCAGCCTTGTACGGGATGTTCGCCCTATCCGATTTTCTGCCTACATTGCTTCCGGAGCATCGATTCCCATAATGGAAAGCGTTCGTACGAGCTCGCGTTGGACGACTGCTGCAGTGGAGAGCAGCAACGACTTCCGGCTGGGGTTCTGCTCGGTGAGTATGTGATGACGGTGATAGAAGTTGTTGAACATCTGAGCCACCTGAAATGCGTACTTGGCCAGATATGCCGGCTCCGTAGTCGCGATGCATTGATCCACCAGCAACGATAGCTTGCCTGCCGTAACCCAGAGCTCCCAGATATCGTCTTCGATGTCGAGTAAATGCGGCCATGCCAGATCGGCAGCTTCGAGGGCCCGTTCAGCCGGCATTTCGCTCTTTCGAAAGATACTGGCGGCGCGCACCACGGCATACTGAACATACGGACCTGTCTCACCTTCGAAGCTGAGCGCATCCTTGAAATCAAAGGCGATGACCGCGTTCTTGGTGAACTTAAGCATGAAATAACGCAGCGCCCCAATAGCGATTTGCGTGGCAATCGTCTTTCTCTCTGACTGCCCACGTTCGGGCTGACGGGCATCGACTTCCTTTTGCGCAGAGGCAATCAGCGCATCGAGCAGATCGTCTGCTTTTACCCCGAAGCCTTTTCGTCCTGAGACTTCTATGTACGAGCGCTTTTGGTCTTCATCGCTAATGTCGTAGCCCAACTCCGCGGCGCAGCGGGGAGTCAACGCGACCATCTCGTAAGAGAAATGCGTGTAGTGCGCCGCCTGCTCCGCGTATCCCAACGCGCGCAGAGCTTCGATGACATTGTTCTGAGGATCAGATTGACGCGAGTCGATCACGTTGTAAATTTCGCTGACACCGCCGAAATGCGGATGATCGCTTTCCCCGCTTTCCGCCGAGATCCAGCAGTCGTGACCATCGGGATACCGATAGAAGCGCCGATAACCGAAATCCCGCCCGAGCAGTCCGAATTTCCAAAGATGGTAAGCGATGTCTTTGCCGACGTAAGTAACCGTGCCATTGGAGCGCACAATCACCTTGTCATCCTCTGCTTCTGCGGCTGCGGCCGTTTCCGTCGGCGAACCGACTGAGCGACGCTTCATCACCCAACAACCTTTATTCTTGCCCTCACTCTCGAAGCGCAACACACCTTTCTTCTTCATCTGCTCGAAGGCTAAATCCCAGAAGTGCAGGTGGAGTATCTCGCTTTCGCGAGGCAGGAAGTCGTAACGGATGTCCAGCCGCTGCATGGTCTCAAGATGTCGCTTTAGAATCGCCGTCGAAATGAGATCAGCCAGTCTGGCCGTCTCGTTGCCGCTTTCTTCCAGTTTGTGCAGCGTATCCAGTCGGACCTGCTTATTTGCAGCATCTTGCTCGTACCACTGCGACACCCGCGCGTACAGATCCCAGCAGTAGTAATCAAAACGCGGCCCTCGACTAAGCGCCTCAACGTCCTGGTATGACTTATGTTCCAGGTGTTCAAACCCGACTACCACGTCTGCCACTTGCACGCCGGTATTGTCGATATAGTTCTGCACATCCACCGGATGCTTAGCTTCGCGTAGCAAGCGCACGAACGTGTCACCCAAAATTGCATTGCGCAGATGTCCAATGTGCCCTGCCTTGTTGGGATTTATGCTCGTGTGCTCTACCAACACTTTGTCTTTCGTGGCGCCTTTTGCCGAATCGACTGTGAGCATCCGCCCGACGAACTCTCCGCGGTTCAGCCGAGCATTGATGTACCCCGCTCCGGCGATTTCAAACGATTTGAAGCCCGGAACTGTCCCCAGTTCAGCTACCAGTTCCTCCGCGACTTTGCGAGGAGCTTTGCGAAGTTTCTTCGCCAACTCAAACGCAAGCGGCAGAGCGAACTCTCCCAGCGATATCTTGGGCGGTTGTTCAATGACTACATTCGCGAGTTCGAGTTGATACTTCTCGCGCACGAGCATCCGCACGCGGTCGGCGAGTAGTTGCTGGAAATATAAGTACAAGTATCCTCGACAGTGAAGATGGAGGCACTAAGGCTGAACTCAGCCGCTCACGGTCTTTGATGATCAGCGTTCATTCCCATATCAGCGTTCATCTCGTGAGCTGAGGGAACGAACCTGCGGCGACATTCATCGAAGCGGACGTGAAACCGGATTATAGCAATCGCCTACTCTCTTCAGGTGCGTTTGACGCTGCACTACCCACACCCTATGATGAACGATTGCCGTCTTCTTCGCGTCGATAGCGCGTATCGCGCGCGTTGGAGACTCTGGTCAGCATGGAAAAAGGCGCAAAATACTACATCACCACTCCCATTTACTACGTGAATGCCCGTCCGCATGTCGGGCACGCATACACCACAATTGTGTGCGATGTGCTGGCACGACGCCATCGCATGCTCGGCTCCGACACTTTTTTCCTCACGGGCACAGACGAACACGGTCAGAAAATCGAACGCTCCGCAGCAGCAGCCGGGAAGAGTCCCCAGCAGTGGACGGATGCGGTGGCTGCAGAATACCGCTCGCTGTGGGACCGCATGGGCATCGCCTATGATGGCTTCATCCGCACTACCGACCAGGAGCACACAGCAGGAGTACAGGAGTTCTTTCGCCAGATTCGGGACAACGGCTACATCTATAAAGGTTCGTATACTGGCCAATACTGCGTCTTCGATGAACTCTATGTAGACGCTGCGCCGGGAGCGCCTTGTCCTGACTGCGGTCGATCTACGGAGACTATCAGTGAGGAAAACTATTACTTCAAGTTATCCGAGTTTCAGGACAAGTTACTGAAACTGTATGAAGATAACCCTGACTTCATCTGGCCGGAGACACGGCGCAACGAAGTAATAGCCTTTGTACGCAGTGGACTAAAGGATCTTAGTATAAGCCGTACTACTGTGCGCTGGGGCATTCCCGTACCGGACGATCCCAAGCACGTGCTGTACGTATGGTTCGACGCAGACGCCAACTACATCACTGGCATCGGATACGGAGCCGGCTCCTCCAAGGCTAAAAAGAAATTCGAGCGCTACTGGCCGGCTGACGTTCACATGGTGGGCAAGGAGATCGTGCGCTTCCACGCGGTGTACTGGCCTGCGTTCCTCATGGCGGCGAAGTTGCCTTTGCCGAAGCGCATCGTCGTACATGGTTGGCTGCTCTTTGAGCAGGACAAGATGTCGAAGTCACGCGGCAACATTGTGCGCGCCGAGACCGTACTGGACGTGCTCGGCTCCGATGCGCTGCGCTATTTCCTGCTGCGCGAAGTCGTGTTCGGACAGGACGGCAGTTTCTCGTTCGACGCTCTCGTACAGCGCTATAACGCTGACTTGGCGAACGATCTCGGCAATCTCTCCAGCCGGACTCTTTCGATGATCGCGCGCTACTTCCGCGAGCAGATTCCGTATCCCGCCCCCAAGGCTTCTCGCAATGCCGGGGACGAGGCCATCGCGCAGCTTGCAACACGAGTAATCCATAGTACCGGCGAACTGTACTCCGGTTTCCAGTTCTCTCGTGCACTTGAGAATGTCTGGTCTCTGGTCAGCGGCGTGAATAAGTACATCGTCGAAAACGAGCCTTGGCAGCTCGGCGAACAGAAGGATGAAGCCAGCCTGGCTCGCTTAGCGACCGTGCTATACACGAGTGCGGAAGCATTGCGCATCATCACAGCACTGCTTCATCCGGTGTTGCCGATTGCAACCGCTCGCATCTGGTCACAGCTTGGGTTGGGAGATATCGCCTTATGCCGACTGGACGACCTCAAGTGGGGACAACTCAAACTGGGCACAAAGTTAGGAAAGATCGAACCAGTTTTCCCGCGTGCGGAGAAGAACGCAGTTGAACGCATGCAGCAGATTGAGCAGGGGCGCTCTGCAACCACACCGGCCCCTTCGCTTTCTCCCGCTGGTACCGGCGCCAAAGCCGGACAGCCGGCAACGCAAGCCGCCGTTGGTGGGCTGCCTGCGCAGACTCCGGCTGGAACCACCGCGACCACCATTCAACGTGCGACCGAAGCTGGTGGATCCGGTGGCGCACCGAGCAGCGTCGCCGATGGACGAATTTCGATCGACGACTTTACCAAAGTGGAACTTCGCGTCGGACAGGTGAAGACCGCCGAGAAGGTAAAAGGCGCAGATAAGCTGCTGAAGCTGGAGGTCGATATCGGCAGTGAAGTTCGCACCATCGTCGCCGGCATCGCGGAGAAGTACGCGCCAGAGAAGATCATCGGAATGAAAGTAGTGATTGTCGCGAATCTCCAGCCACGCAAGCTGCGCGGCATCGAGTCAAATGGGATGATCGTGGCCGCGTCCATTGGCGACAAAGGCCAGCCGGTGCTCGCCAGTTTTCTCGAAGATGTCCCCGTTGGCGCCCGCCTCAAGTAGATGCTGGTCGACTCTCACGCCCACCTGGAAGGACCGAAGTTCGACGTCGACCGCATTGAAATGCTAGAGCGAGCCCGCGCCGCAGGTGTGGTGAATATCCTTGCCATCGGCAGCGGCACTGGACCGGGCACACTCGATTGCGCCATCCGCATCGCCGAGCAGCACGATTGGATTTATGCAAGCATCGGCATCCATCCACATGAGGCTAAGCTGGCGACGCAAAATGACTATCTGGAATTGGAATCCCTAACGCAGCATCCGCGCGTGATCGGCTTCGGAGAGATCGGGCTTGATTACTTTTACGATCACTCGCCTCGCGAGGTGCAGCAGGATGTCTTCATCCGTCAGATGGAAATCGCTCGCGCCGCCAAGCTGCCGATCATTATCCATTGCCGTCCCTCAGAGAATTCTGAGAACGCGTGGGACGATTGTCTTCGACTCATTCGCGAGCATTGGGCTTCCGCCGGACTTGGCGGCGTGCTGCACTGCTTTACCGGCGACCAGAAACATGCGACGGCAGCTCTAGATATGGGATTCATGATTTCGTTTTCTGGCAACGTGACTTTTCCAAAAGCGGAAAACATTCGCGCAACCGCGCGGAGTATGCCGGAAGATCGAATGCTCGTCGAGACGGATTCGCCTTTCCTGGCCCCAGTTCCCTATCGGGGTAAACGGAATGAGCCGGCTTTCGTGGCTAGAACCGCAGAAAAGATCGCCGAACTGCGGGGCAAGAGCTCCCAGGAAGTTGGGGATCTTACGGCGGAGAATTTCTTTAGATTTTTCGGCCTTGAAGTCCCTAAGCTGTCGTTATCCTGAGATCCTGCATTGTCTCGGATCAGGATTCAGCCGGGATGGACCGGCTAAGCGCAGCATGTTCTAGGAGAGAGCGAGGAGGCCCATGCCACACCGGCTGCGGCAAATTGCGGCTGGCCGATGGCCCGACATAGTAATTCAACCATGTCGGCCACCGAACAGAACTCAAATTGGGAACGCAGATTCGTGAGTTCAAGTACCTCTTCCACTCTCTGTGTTAAGTTCATGAGCTTCAATTGCTTGCCGGTTGTGTCGGCCCATGTGCGCAAAGCCACCAGCATGCCTAGCCCGGCTGCATCAACGGCGCTCACCTCTGCTAAATCAAGCACAGCAATGCGAATATCGGCCTGACCCAGAACGGCATCGCGCAAGCGATCCCGGTCGTCTGCTGTGATTCGTCCCGCACATCGCAACACGGCTACATCGCCCAGATTGTGGATTCTCAAATTCAACATCGTCGTTCCTTTGCTCATTGTGGTCTCTGTCATTTTGTTACGAGATATAGACGCGCCGGGTTCCCTTTTGTTAGGAAGAAAATTCAAATCCGGTAGCTAAAACGCGTAAGTCTTTCAATATCACCACGACGGTTACAACCCCGTGAATATTCAGCACATTTACAAGTCATACCTGGCGGGATGAGTCGCAGCGCAACTTGGCGTGTGCTTCGTGTTTACACCAGTAGGCCAGCCGGCGGCCTGGCAGTAACAAGGAGGATTTATGAAGCGTACTGTTTTAGGAATCGTTTTCATGGGACTAATGGGAGCCGGCTCGCTGATGGCGCAAGACCGGGATTGGAATCGAAATCGCGATGTCCGCAACGACTATGCCGATCGGCGTGGCGATTACCGCGATATGCGTAACGATCAAGCCAAAATAGCGCAAGATCGCCAGGAGCTTCGCGAGGAACTTCGCGAAGGGGACTACCGCGGTGCACAGCGCGAACGCAAAGAATTGCGGAGCGAGTATCGCGATTTGAACCGCGACCGTGTGGATGCAAGACGCGACACGCGCGATATTCGAAACGACCGCTATCGAGGTTGGCGCTAACAGATTCGTAAGCGAATTGCGAGGGCAGCCTTTTATTGCGGCTGCCCTTCCGCATTTCGCGCTTCAGCGTGACGATCAGTGCCAGTAGGAAGCCATCACTGTCAGCGCCGGGCTCGTGCTTCCGTCGGGACGGATCACACTCAGGCCGTCGCAGTTCCCATTCTGGGGCCGCCCTGGGTCTCCTGGCAGCGAGCCGATGGGAAAGTAGTTGCCGGAGGAGTCTTTGCACTCATTGTCGAAGAGCTCCCAGAAGAACGCTCCAAGCAAGCCGGCCGATTTTGCCGTATCTAGAATCGTTTGCTCACGCCACACCGTCTCGCTGGGACGGTTATTTTCGTAGAGCCCATATTCGGAAATTAGAATTCTGCGATTGCCCAACTTCAATGGATCGGGAGCGTACTTCTTAATGGTGTCTAGCGCCAGGTTGAGTGCGGCTGCGGCGCTCGCCGGATCCGATCCCTGCATGCTGGAATCCCACGACGAATAGGTCACCATATCCGGCGCAACTTGGGGCACTACCGCATTGATTACTCGTACCTTGCTCTGACTCTGCGCCAAATCGAGAACCAGACTGCACTCCACGGCATTGAACACCCCGATGCCCTGCGGATTTCCCGCATCTTGGCGCGCGCGCGTGATGCCCCGCTGCCGAGCCTTCAGCCAATTAATCATTTCGCTTACCGCCGTTGCAGGGATGTCCTGCGAAGGATCGAAGCCGCCAAGACCGATAAAGTCACCTTCCCAATGCTTAATGATGAACGTCTTTCCGCTGCCAGCGAAGGTTGCATAAAGGTAGCGAGCAAAGTCGTAGAATTCCTTCTCCTCGGCGGCGGCGGCGTTGGGATCGCTCCCCATCAGCGCAAAATTGTCACCATTCACCATGCCGTAAGCGGTGATCACGATGGTCTTGAACGGCATGTTGAAGACTTGTTGGAAGGGAGCTGTCTGCGCCAGTTCCGTGAGGCTAGCGGGATTCGTAGCCGGCCACATCTGGGCGCCGCGATCCGGATAACTGCCGCGGAAATTCGGAGTCATGTAAAGGAAGATCGCGGGAGCACCCAGATCGACAATCTTTTGCGCGCCCTCGACCAGGAAGTTGCCGTCGGTGAATCCATAACGTCCATCGGTGTGCGTGATACCCGCCTGGAACGGTAATGCCATTAGCTGGTCGTAGCCCGGGACAGTCGACGCAGTGGGAGTTGGTGCAGGAGACGGAGCAGGCGCGGGAGATGGCGTAGGTACAGGGTTTCCGCCACCGGTGGGGGTGGACGAGCCGCCGGAACTCGACGACCCGCTGGTCGCTGTCGAAGAAGAGGATCCGCTGCCGGTTGCGGGCGTACTGGCCACCGTACCTGGACTAGCGGCGAATGTCGCGGTAGTCGCCGCACCAGATTGGAACTTGGAAGCTGCTCCGCCACCGCAACCGCACAGAAGAACCAGAGAAAACATCGCCAGAAAAGGAAGGGAAATTCGTGAAGTGATCTGATCCAAAGTCTCGTCTCCGTGAAAAGCAAGGCGAGAGTATTGGGAATGGCTGCTGTACTCACTCCGAACGAAGCCGTAAGACCAGAAGCAAACTAGGTCTAGGGAAGAAGTAAGGTCCTAGCCTCAAAAGCAGCTACACGCAATCGAATCAAAGGCTTGCGCCAAATTATGAGGTTATGACACAAGCCTTAATCCCATCAGAGGCTCGGCGCATATTACACCGCAATGCTAGATCGGACGTGTCCAGATGCGGGCCGACAACCTGCGAGAGCAACGCTTGTTGCGTGTTCATGGCCCTGAGCGAACCACCGCGAATGGAAACAAGGACTTGCTGGATGGCAGGCCTGCAAGCGCGACCGTCTAGCACACCTGCCGTTCGCCGTTACTTAAGTGATGCGACGTTACCAATGAACATTGTCCCAACGGACAATATCGCCCTAGACTTTGGTGCTAATGAACCCCCTAAAGCGCCTACTCGTAATGCTGGTTCTCAGTGTGTCGGTAGCCTCTGCTCAAACCGGAGTAAAGTCTCCGAACGCCGGGGAGGTAGAGCCGGTTGCCATAGCCGCTGCAATGCCGGAAGCCCCGTTGGCGAGCACCTCATTGCTGACGGACAGCGGTACGGCTTTCCATCCAGCGCCTAACATGAGCGCAGCTCTTATGCTTCGGTCTGCTGTTGTGAAGCCGCCTGCGCCACCCAGGATTTCGGCACGTCGGCGCGAGCTCTTTTACGGGTTAATGTCTGTCGAGCACGGCGCCGCACTGCTGGACGCGTGGTCAACACGAGATGTGCTGCGTGCAGGCGGCCGCGAACTTGATCCGTTGGTAAGGCCGTTCGCGCACTCGCCAACCCTATACCCGGCCCTGCAAGTCGCCCCTTTTGCCGTAGATTACTTTTCTGCAAGGCTCATGCGGAGCAATCATCGTGTATTGCGTGGCCTCTGGTGGGTTCCTCAAGTGGTGTCAGCGGCGGGCTCGATATACTGCGGAGTCTCCAATCTCGGTAACCGCCCCTAGGCTGCGATCGTGGTCTGATTCGGCCCCGCAGACATCTCGGATTAACAGCCTGATTTAGGAAATTATCTTTCCTCCATTTGCAATCTTTTGCGCAACCTCAATTCGCGCTCCGCATCTCACTTCCGATAATCTCCGCAGTGTTGCCCGGTTCTTCGGGTTTTCACTGATCTTCGCTGGCTCGTCAATTGCAAACGTCGCTGCCGGAGAAGGTGCAGTGAGGATTACCGTAAGAGGCGTGTTAATACTTTGCTCTTTAGTCGGGGCATTGATCATGGCCGAGATCACGGCGGCTTCGAATGACAGCAGTGGCTCGATGCCGTTGGCCAATGTCAGGCAGGCCGCGGGAGATCACTGAACTTGTGAGCTGCCCGGCGGATAGTCGCTGGGGATGTCGCTTAGTTGGTCGGCGAAACGCTCAGATCAACGGCTGCGCAGGTATCGAAGAACTCAGTTGGGTTTGCACGCCTGCACGTCTTCGTCGCGAATAAAGAAATGCGCCGAGCATTTTTCTGAGCCACAGATGACGGGCGTGATCCCGGCCATTTGGCGGCGGGTGATCAGGCCGAGGGTTCCACATTCGGGACAGGCGAGCACGGCCCAATAGGGATCCTCATTCTTGCCTAACTCACCGGCGTTTTCCAGCACAAAAACTGTGCCGGGTTGCATCTGTTCGGGAATCCATTCCGTCAAGATGTTTAGCTCAGCCACCATGGTCACCTCCGACCCGCTGGGGCGTGCTGCGCTCAGGCGCTAGGCCGAAGACGCAACCGCCGGTTGTCGTTCCTGGTCCGCTCTTCCCTTCCTCGCATTGCACGACGCTTGTGAACCTCGGCTCGCACTTCTTGGACTGCGTCGGTTAAACAGATCGACAAAATCGGCTGTCGTGAATTCTTCAGCAGGTCCACGATCTGCCGCTCAGAGTTTTCGAGGTAAATGCGTTTGCCGTCAGTTAGCAAATGGTATTCACTGCCCGAGGTCACCGTCTCGACCAGCCGTTTGCCTAGCTCACGTTGTAGATAGCGCATTACCTGGCGCACGCGTTGGAGGGAGAAGCCTTTGCGCCGCAGCTCGCAGATCACGGCAACTTCGGCCAGGTCGTCCAGGCTGTAGACCCGGTTCCGGCCGTGGCGCTGTGGCACAACGATCTTCCGTTCGTCCCACCACTGGAGTTGCCGGGCCGTGATACCCGTGAGTTCGATTACTTCCGCAGAAGTGAAATCGGTGGCCAAGTTCGCCTTGCCATAATCGCCGTTTTGCTTCTGAGATCTCATCGAACTGCCTAAAACATTTCCGACTAGAAATGTTTCAAACAAAATACACCATTGTTGTTGTATGTCAAGCGCTAACACTCCCCAGGAGAACACCATTCAGGCCATCGCCTAGGTCATGCCCATCAGAGTAATCCTGCGTTATTGGTAATATGTGCCGGTTGACACTGCTCACACCAGCCGACCCACACCATACCCTTATCGCAGGTCTGATTTTCCTTGCTAGTTACATAGTCTTCGCAGTTGGGCGGTTTCCTGGAACTCGAATTGATCGTCCGGCTGCTGCTGTAATCGGCGCAGCCATGATGTTTGCATTTCGCGTGCTTGGACCTGAGCAAGGGCTGCACAGCATCGATTACTCCACCATCGTCCTGCTTTTCGCCATGATGGTCGTGGCTGCGGGATTGCACTTGGCGGGATTTTTTGAATGGGTGACAGACATCTTCATTGCCCGTGTGAAGCCCAGAAGCCTGCTACCGGTTGTGATTTTTACCAGCGGTATTCTCTCTGCGTTCCTCGTGAACGACATTGTTTGCCTGCTGATGACGCCCCTCGTCATGCAGGTTAGCCGTCAACTCTCGCGTCGCGCCACCCCGTACCTGTTGGCGCTTGCCACAGCTTCGAACATCGGCAGCACGGCTGCGATCACAGGCAATCCGCAGAACATCCTGATCGGCTCGGTCTCGCACATTTCGTATGTGGACTTCCTCGTCCATCTTGGCCCTGTCGCGCTCGCCGGGCTCTTTCTTGATTGGGCGATTCTCTACTTGATCTACTTTCGCTCAGAATCTTCGGCCTACCCTTCTTTGATACGAGAGCCGACGTTTGTCAGGCCGGAGTCTCATTTACTTTTCCCAGGCGCAATCACACTTGCCGTGCTCGGCGGTTTCTTGGCCGGAGTGCCACCGTCGTTAGTAGCCGCGGTAGGAGCTGCCGTCCTGCTGGTTCATCCGAGGTATCCATCGAAGCGCGTCTACGACGAAGTGGACTGGTCCCTGCTCGTCTTTTTTGTAGGGTTGTTCTTGATCGTCGGCGGGGCCGAGCAGTCCGGTATCGCACAGAGATTTCTGTCTGCGGCCGAGCGACTTAACCTGCATAATCGTTGGATTTTTAGCGGAGTCGTGGTCCTGCTTTCCAACGTGGTGAGCAACGTTCCGGCGGTAATGCTGTTGAAGGACCTTCTGCCGCACTTCACAGATCCGCATCATTTCTGGTTGCTTTTGGCGATGACAAGCACGCTGGCCGGCAACCTGACGATCACCGGATCCGTGGCAAACATCATCGTGGTTGAAAAGGCACGAACGGAGTCGCCAATCACTTTCGCGGAGTATCTGAGGATTGGGATACCCGTGACAGTCGCGACCGTAGTTCTCGGAGTGATCTGGCTTTCTTACGTTTGATCGTCCAACAATCCGCCACCGACAAAATGCACGATCTCCAGGTGGTCACCTTCATGCAAGGAGATATCCTTCCAACGGCCGCGGCTCGCGATTTGCCGATTTAGTTCTATGGCCACACGGTCTGCTTTGAGTGACAGATCCTCGATGAACCGTTCGAGCGAGATCCCTTCCGGACATTCTCTGGGCTGGCCGTTCACAATCACCGTCATGGCCGCAGTGTAGCGGATATCGCTGTCGCACAGTATCATCGCGCGTCGTGCCATATTCGCGGATTTTCGTCGCTACTTCGAACCCTGGTAAGTTGGCCGACTTTGCCGCGGCTGCTGCAGCGCACAACATCGATGTGCTTCCATTGCCGGAGATCGGGCAGATCGAAGCTCCGGAAGAAACCGGAAGCTCCTTCTCAGCGAACGCAAAGCTCAAAGCCGAGTTCTACAGCCGGTACGTCCCGGGCGAGGTTGTAATCGCAGACGATTCCGGGTTGGTAGTGGACGCATTGCAGGGAGAACCTGGGGTGCGTTCAGCACGGTATGCAGAAGATGCCGGGATCATCTCTGGCGACCCAGACGAGGCTAACAACCAGCTCGTGCTGAAGCGCGCCGAAGCGATTCCGGATTTGCGGCGGCAATGCGCGTTCGTCTGCGTGATAGCCGCAGCACTCAACGGAAAGACGCTCCAGAGCTTTAGTGGCGAAGCGCGTGGGGTGCTGCTGAGATCGCCGCAAGGCAGCAATGGCTTCGGCTATGATCCGTTATTCTATTTTTCGGATTTAGGAAAATCGTTTGCGGAATTATCCCGCGAAGAGAAACTCAAAGTCAGCCATCGTGGCGCTGCGTTTCGGTTGTTCTTGCAATGGATGAATGAGCAATCAGATGCACCGCGATGATTATTTGAAGCATTTCGCCAGTACCGCCGCGGCTGACACCAGCTTTTGAAGATCGGTAGGCTGAAAATCTGCACCTGCGCCCTTCGGGGTGGAGCCTTTGCGGCTAATCTGGATCACACCCAGCACCCCTGCAGGTCCAATGACGGGAACGCTCATCATTTTCTGAATCACCATAGCGACCTTCTCCGGCCTTTGGGAGTTGCGCGTCTTACTCTCCACAGGCACCGATTCGAAAAAACTGGCATGCCGCATCTGGGCAAAGCTATTGATGGCCTCAGGGCGCTTTGTGTTCGCAGTGCGTGCAGCGACAGAAGTCGCGTTGCTCAGCGGAATCATTCCTACGTTGGTCAGCGACAACGGAAACATGAACCTAAGCTGGGCTTGTTCGACTTTAAAGATCGCCACCTCATCATCGTGAACGCCGAATGTGCGCGACAACGCTAGCGCAATTTTTGCGGCATTCTCGGAAGTGAGTCCCGCCGCCTGACATTCATCAGCTAGTTGATTCAGCGCCAATGCCCACTACCTCGAGTTAACTTCAACACAAGCATTCCCTTACTGTAAGGCCAAGAGAATCTGCACGCTGTCGGTATTGAACATATCAGCACACGCATTTGACTCGCCAGTGACTGAACCAGATAATGAAAGGTTTGCTGTAGCAAGCTGAACCAGTAAGGAGCAGTGGAGAAAAAGATGGCGACGGCAGCGCCTCCGAGCGCAAATTTGGAGCGGGACAACTGGAAGGGAGTCAAGCCGTTGCGAGCAGGGGAAGGGCTTTCGTTCCTGCTTCGGCGTTTGCACTCCCTCAGCGGCATCATCCCGGTTGGCGCTTTCCTGGTTGAGCACTTCGTATCCAATGCTTACGCCACCAACGGACCGCATGCGTATGCCACGCAGATTAAATTTCTGAACTCTCTTCCGTTTGTGCCTTTTCTGGAATGGGGAGGCATCTACATTCCCATTCTTTATCACGCGCTTTACGGAATCTACGTCTGGTATCGCGGCGAGTCGAACGTAACCACATACCCCTGGCAGGGCAACTGGATGTACGCCGCGCAACGATGGACTGGGATTATCGCGTTCGCATACATGATCCAGCATGTTTACCATCTGCGATTTACCGGTCCTCAACTCCTCGAGTATCCGGGGGCGGGCTTTGGAAAGGTGCAGCAGGAACTAGCGAATCCATGGATGCTCGCCTTTTACGTCGTCGCCATCATCGCCGCCTCGTGGCACTTTGCTTACGGAATCTGGCTGTTCTGCGCAAAGTGGGGCATCACGCAAGGAGAAGGGGCGAGGCGCAAATCCGGCGTGGTCTGTTTCGCTATTGGGCTGCTATTCGTGATTGTTGGCCTCGTCACGGTCAAGGCATTCGTAGCGCCTCGTGATCCAGCATGGCGGCACATGGGCACGGATCCTGCGGCAGCGAAACAGGTGGAAGCGCAGCAGGTGCAATGAGGAATTGTGTAATTTGGTGATTCGGCAAGTCGGATGATTTTGACGAAATTACACAATTACTCAATTTTTCTTCATGGCTAATCCAAAAATCATCGTCGTAGGTGGTGGACTCGCCGGGCTATCGGCGACCATAAAGATCGCCGAAGCGGGCGGTCATGTCGGTCTGTTTTCCATCGTGCCCGTGAAGCGCTCGCATTCAGTGTGCGCTCAAGGTGGCATCAATGCCGCCAAGAACCTCAAGGGAGAGGGTGACACTCCATGGCAACATTTTGACGACACCATTTACGGCGGTGACTTTCTCGCCAATCAACCGCCAGTGAAAGATATGTGCGAGGCGGCGCCCGCGATTATCGACCTCCTCGATCGTATGGGCGTGACCTTCAACCGCACGCCAGAGGGGCTGCTCGATTTTCGCCGTTTTGGCGGAACGCTCTATCATCGAACCGCGTTTGCTGGTGCCACCACGGGGCAGCAGTTGCTCTACGCTCTCGACGAGCAAGTGCGGCGACATGAATCTGAGGGTCGCGTCAGCAAACTCGAGAGCTGGGAGTTCCTGTCTGGCGTAATCGATAGCCAGGGCATCTGCCGCGGAATCTGCGCACTCGATCTACGCTCCATGGAAGTGCGAACCTTTCCAGCCGATGCCGTCATCATGGCGACAGGTGGTATCGGTGCCATATTCGGCAAATCGACCAACTCGGTCGTTTGCACGGGCTCCGCACAATCCGCGCTCTACCAACAGGGCGCTTACTACGCAAACGGCGAATTCATCCAGGTGCACCCAACCTCCATTCCCGGTGACGATAAATTGCGGCTCATGTCTGAATCAGCACGCGGAGAGGGCGGACGCGTCTGGGTTCCCAGGACTCTCAATGACAAACGCGAGGCGCGAAGCATTCCCGAATCCGACCGCTGGTATTTTCTCGAGGAATGGTACCCGAAGTACGGCAACCTGGTTCCACGTGACGTTGCGACGCGAGCCATCCACAAGGTGGTGTACGAACATGGTTTAGGTATCGACGGTCAGCCCATGGTCTATCTCGACCTTACACACATCGATCGCGCGACCCTCGACCGCAAGCTCGAAGGCATTCTTGAAATCTACGAGAAATTTGTCGGCGACGATCCCCGCGTGACCCCGATGAAGATCTTTCCGGGCATGCACTACACCATGGGTGGTCTCTGGGTAGACTTCAAGCAAGGCACGAACATTCCCGGTCTATTTGCCTGCGGGGAATGCGAATACGGATATCACGGGGCTAACCGGCTGGGCGCGAATTCACTTGTCTCATGCATCTTCGGGGGATTCACCGCTGGTCCGCAAGCGGTCGCGTATGCGAAGAACCAGTCCAAGACAGCCGGGACTCTGAATGGAGCTTTCGACGCAGAGCGCAAACGCCAGGAAGAAATTAACCGAGGCCTGATGCACTCCGATGGTACCGAGAATCCGTTTCGGCTTTGGCGGGAACTGGGCGAGATCATGACGAAGAATGTTACCGTCATCCGCTACAACGATGCCTTACAACAAACCGACGCAAAGATTGTGGAACTACTCGAGCGTTATCAGCACATCAACTTGAACGATAAGGAGATGTGGGCCAACACATCGTTCGTCTTCGCGCGCCAGCTTTACAACATGCTGCAGCTGGCTCGCGTGATCACGCAAGGCGCCGCTCTCCGCAACGAATCGCGCGGAGCGCATTACAAACCGGACTTCCCGGAGCGCGATGACGTCAATTTCCTGAAGACTACCAAAGCCTATTTCGCTCCGGACGTGGACGAGCCGCGTTTCGAGTTCGAGACGGTAGACACGTCATTGATCAAACCGAGGCCGAGGAAGTATTAATGTGAAGCAGGTATGGCGCTTCTGCCGGAATCACAGGACGCTGGGAATCGCCTATGTTGCGATTGGATCGTTCCAGATCTTGCTCGCAATCCATAAGCATGATGTCGAGGATTACTGGTTTGCAGGTCTGTGGATTGCTTTGGGATTATCTTGGGTGTTGCGAAGACCAGAACATCGACAACTGCTTAGTTTGAATCTAAGTTCGCGAAAAACGAATGGCGAATCGAATCGTAATCATTAAGATCAAGCGTCAAGCTTCTCCCAAGACAGAACCGTATTGGGAAGAGTTTGCCCTGCCGTGGAAGGCGGGAATGAACGTGATTTCCTCGATGATGGACATCGCCGCCAATCCCATCACGCGCGACGGCAAGCCTTCACGACCAATCACCTACGACTCCAACTGTTTGGAAGAGGTTTGCGGGTCCTGTGCTATGAGGATTAATGGCCGCGCCCGCATGGCGTGCTCGGCATTGATCGACAAATTGGAACAGCCAATCACGCTCGAGCCTCTATCGAAGTTCCCCGTCATCCGCGACCTTGCGGTCGATCGGTCGGTATTGTTCGAGAACTTAAAGGCGGTGAAGGCCTGGGTACCGGTGGATGGAACGTACGACCTCGGCCCCGGACCGCGGCAGTCACCCCGGCAGCAAGAGGAAGCCTACCCGCTGTCCCGTTGTATCTCATGCTGCTGCTGCATGGAAGTCTGTCCACAATTCAACGAGCACACCAATTTTGTAGGCGCCGCAACTATCGCTCAGGTACGTCTGTTTAACACGCATCCCACAGGAGCCGCCTTGAAAGAAGATCGTCTCCATGCCCTGATGGGCGATGGGGGAATACAGGAATGCGGTTATGCGCAGAACTGCGTGGAAATCTGCCCGAAAGACATCCCGTTGACGAATGCGATTTCAGAAGTAAGTGGACAGGTGATGAAGCAGGCCATCAAAGATCTATTTACGCGGTAGTAAACCGTCGCTCAGACATCTTGTGATTTGGGCACTTCGTGATAGAAATCGCAAAATGGGTTCAGTCGTTGACCGTCTCGCCCGTGTGCGAACGCAGAACGCGATCGACGGAGTACGGTGCCCGACGCGCAGGCTCATGAAAGTGCCGGACCTGCATCTCTCCCAATAGCCCGAGTGCCAGAAGCTGGACTCCAGCCACAATCAGAACCGCCGCAAACACCAGCAGTGGCCCGTGATCGTCCATCACGTTGGAGTTGTACAACACCTTCTCGATGGCGAGCCATAGTGCAATTCCTGATCCTGAAAAAATTCCCGCCGCGCCAAACGTGCCAAAAAAATGTAGTGGCCGAGATAGGTAACGCAACAGGAAGCGAATGGTAATCAGGTCAAAGAATACGCGGAAAGTTCTGGAGATACCGTAATGGGAAGCGCCGCGTTCGCGGTTCACATTGCGGATGGGAATTTCGCAAATCGAAGCGCCGTACCAAGACGCCAAAGCGGGGATGAATCGGTGCAACTCGCCGTACAGCGGCACCTGGTTGATGATCTCTCGTCGATATGCCTTGAACGTTGTGCCGAAATCGTGGATATCCACGCCACTTAATTTGGCCATCAGCCAGTTGGCACATCGAGAGGGAAAGCGGCGCATTACGAAGTTGTCGATCCGCTCCTTGCGCCACCCGCTGACAATGTCGTAGCCTTCAGCAATTTTCTCGAGGAACCCAGGGATGTCATTGGGATCATGCTGCAGGTCACCGTCCATTGCGATGACGTATTCACCCGAAGCGTGATCGAATCCTGCAGCTAAGGCCGACGTTTGGCCAAAATTTCTGCGCAGCTTCACGACGGTAACGCGGCTATCAATCGCAGCGATTTCGCTGAGAAGGTGAAAGGTTAGGTCGGAGCTGCCGTCGTCGACGAAGACGAGCTCAAAAGTTTCTGCAGCCGCTTCCATGACCCCCTTCAAACGATCGTAGAGAACCGTCACGTTCTCCTGCTCGTTATGAAATGGGACGACGATTGAATACTTCGACGACATGCTAATCAGGATTATAGCGGGGGTTGAGGCAGTTTACACCGTGAGAGACCGAATAAGTCAATCGATTACTGCACTGCGTCCGCTCCGCCGGCTATTGGCTTCAACTCGAGCGTTTCCTGGCCTCCCTCCGAGACCCGCAGAACGTGGGATTGGTCAGCGAAACCCTTCAGCCAGTCTTCATTTTCGTATGCGCCAGGCTCGATGTGCTCGAACGCATAGACACGATAAGCGCCGGGACGGAGCCCTTGAAATTGAAATTTCCCGTTCTGGTCTGTCGTGCCGGTACGGATAGGGTCCGCGATCCCCGCCAGCTTACTCTCGGGCGCGACTACGACAGTTACTCCTGGCTCCCCTTTTTCGTCAGCTCCGTTGATCGTTCCGGCAACCTTCGCGCCCGAGGCGAACACCAGGTCTAGGGTCCTGCTGCTCGCAGGGTTGAAACCTTTCTCCAGCACCTCATCTCGGCCCGCAACGGCGGATTTTAAGTACATTTCCGGCGGAGCGCCGTAAACGGAGATCTTGTACCGGTCGTCTGGGGCTGCCTGAAGTGTGAAGGTGCCGTCGTCCCGAGTCTGTGCGTAAGCTCCCCGCATAAAGTCCTGTGTGTCTTCGGGCGACAGAGCAATATGAACGCTCGACGGCTTCGCGGATGAATTGTTGTCGAAAGTCACTCGACCGGTGATATCGACCTTCGCAGCTAGCGACACGACGACGCCTTGAATATCGCTTTCGCGCACATCGACTTCAACTTTCGCGCTGGCAGATCCTCTGTCCTCTTCCTGCTGTTGCGCGAGCAGGTAGTATGAGCCCGGTAGCACTTGGCGGAACGTGAATGTGCCGTCGGCGCGGACGCTCGTGTTCATACCCGGACCGAAAGCGAAATCACCTTCGCCGCGTTTCATCAACATTAACCATGTGCCTCTTCCTGCTGTGCCTTGCAGTCCGCCAAGTACTCGTCCGCTGATTGCATACGAGCGTTCCGGAATCATCGAGAAATCGACGTGCGATTCGTCCCCCCCACGAACTGTGAGTGTCGAAGCTTGAGTGGCATCCTGCACGTTGGGATAAAAGACGGGCGGATACGAAGTGGTCTCAGACGGGGCGGAAGGATCGACCGATTCTCCCTGGCCGACATATCCGAAGCCGCGCAGAATTGCGCGAACATAAACTTGCCCCGGACGAACTCCGAAGATCCGATACTCGCCCCTATCATCGGTCATCGCACTCCCCATTGGCATCAGACGGCGGTGACCTTGGAAGTACCTAAATTGCAGGGCTTGCACTTGAGC
>JBJMGD010000022.1:0-13666 GCA_045808065.1 Terriglobales bacterium
CACGAGAGCATAGAAGGCTGGCGTAAATAAAAGTCCAAAGATGGTCACGCCGAGCATTCCGAAGAACACTGTAGTTCCAAGCGATTGCCTCATTTCCGCGCCCGCGCCATGTGCAACTGTAAGCGGCCCCACGCCTGCGATGAAAGCAATAGACGTCATCAGGATTGGTCGAAGACGCACACGTGCCGAATGCACAGCCGCTTCTGGAGGATCCATTCCGTCGTGATCTTGCCGCTGTTTGGCAAACTCGACGATCAGGATCGCGTTTTTAGCAGCTAAGCCGAGTAGCACGACGAAACCAATCTGCGCGAGGATGTCAATCGGCAATGTCCGGAGATTGAGTCCGGTCGTTGCCGCGAGCAGGCACATCGGTACGATCAGCACGATCGCCAGAGGAATCTTCCAACTTTCGTACTGTGCAGCAAGCACCAGGAACACAAATAGTGCCGAAGCGCCGAAGATAGCAGCCGTTGGGATGCCTTTCTTCGACTGCTGGTACGCCAGATCCGTCCACTCGAAAGTAATACCGGGGGGGAGATTTTCCTTGGCGAGCTTTTCGATGCGGTTGAGCGCCTCTCCCGACGAGACACCCGGAGCGGCCTCGCCCATCACTTCGGAGGCAGGATAGAGATTGTACCGAGGAATGCGGTAGGGGGCGGTCTTCTCTTTGAAACTCGCCACCGTACCTATCGGAACCATTTCGCCCGTTGCGTTACGAACCTTCAATCGTGCGATCTCCTCCGGCGTTTGACGGAATTGTTGATCGCCCTGCACAAAGACTGGATAAGTGCGTCCGAGGAGATTGAAATCGTTCACATACTGCGATCCCATATAGAGCTCGAGCGTCGGGAAAATATCGGCAGTGGAAAGGCCGACCTTCTCAGCCTTTTCGCGATCGATATCCGCATAAACAGTCGGAGATCCAGCATTGTAGAGTGTGAAGGCCGCGGCAAATGTGGGATCTTTCCTGGCCGCGGTGATGAGTTTGTTTGTCGCATCGGCAAGAGCTTGGGGGCCCAATTCGGCGCGATCTTCAAGCATCATCTTGAAGCCGCCGGCGGTGCCAAGTCCCTTTACGGCTGGCGGGTTCACCACAAGGATGTTAGCGCCTTTGAAGCCAGCAAACTCCTTGCGTAGGGTCGCCACCATGGACGCGGCATTGACTCCTCTTAGGTGCTCCCCAAAGAGCGATGGCAACGACGTAAATACTGTGCCAACGTTCGGAGAGATTGTATTAGTCGTTACATCGAATCCGGGGTTTGCGGATGTGTGTTTGATTCCATGAGTATTGAGGGCGATCTCATTCACCCGGCGAACGACCTCATCCGTTCGCTCCAAGCTCGATCCCGGAGGAAGCTGGCAGACGATTACAAGATACCCGACGTCCTGCTGAGGGATGAAGCCGGTGGGCATCCGAAACATCTGGAAACCTGTCAATCCGATAAGAGCGAGGTAAATCAGAAAAATTACTCCGGTTACTCGAACAAAGCGGCTCGTCAGATTGCCGTAGCTTGTCGACAACCAACTGAATGCAGCGTTGAAGCGAGAGAAGATCGGGTGCAGGATGCGGGCGAGGCCTACGCGTCTGTTGTGCTCGTCGGCAAGCGCGTGTGGCTTCAATAAGACGGCGCAGAGTGCCGGGCTGAGAGTAAGCGAGGCGAAGCACGAAATGATGGTTGAACCAGCAATCGTGATGGCGAACTGTTTGAAGAACAGTCCAGGAATGCCTGAGATGAAGGCAACCGGGACGAAGACTGCGCAGAGCGTCAAAGCAATAGCGATGAGCGCGGTTGATACCTCGGTCATTGTCTCGTGGGCGGCCTCGCGTGGTGACATGCCTAGCGCCATGTTGCGTTCGACATTCTCAACCACGACGATGGCGTCGTCGACGACGATACCGACGGCAAGCACCAATCCGAACAGAGACAGGTTGTTGACTGACCCGCCCAGTGCCGTCAAGATCGAGAACGCGCCGATCAGTGAGACCGGGATTGCTACGACCGGAATAACTGTCGCGCGCCAACTCTGAAGGAAGATATAGACGACCAGGACAACGAGTACTACAGCAATAAAAACCGTTACGATTACTTCGTGGATCGACTGACTCACAAATGTGGCGGGATCGTAGATCTTTATGTAGTCCACACCTGGCGGGAAGGCCTTCTTCAGTTCGGCCATTCGCTTCCAAATCGTGCCTTCCAGTTTCACAGCGTTTGCGTCGGGTGTTGGAATAACTACCCATTGGGCACTCGAATATCTATCCGCATATGCCAGTGAGTTGTAGTCTGCAGAGCCCACTTCGGCGCGACCGATGTCGCGGATTCTGGTAATGCGGCCTTGGTTGTCCGTTTTCACAATCACATCCTCGAACTGCTGAGGTGTGCGGAGACGTCCCAACGCTTCTATGTTGAGTTGATAAGCACCCTTCGTCGTTACCGGCGGCTGATTCAGCACACCAGCCGAGATTTGCGCATTCTGTGCACGAAGTGCTGCAAGAATCTCAGTCGCGCTGATGTTGTAAGCGGCAGCCTTATCCGGATCGATCCAGATACGCATTGCGTATTGCCGGTCGCCGAACAATAGAAAGTCTGCGACGCCGGGTAGGCGAGCAATCTCATCCCGGATGTGGATCATGTAATTCGAAAGGTACTGAGGCGAACGGGAACCATCCGGCGAATAAGCGTGTACGGCCAGCAGGAGGTCATCAATCGTCTTCTTTACCTGTACGCCTTGAAGCTGAACTTCCTGAGGCAAGCGCGCAAGCGTATTCTGGACGCGCGTTTGGGTGAGCAGCAGGTCGTTATCCGCATTGCTTCCGATCTTGAAGATGACAGTGATCGTAAGCTGTCCATTGCCTGTGGACTGGCTGCTGACATACTCCATGCCTTCCACACCGTTGATAGCCTGCTCAAGCGGCGTAGCAACGGTGCGAGCAATAACATCCGCGGAAGCTCCGGGATATAGTGTCGTGACCTTGATGGTCGGGGGAACAATGTTCGGATACTGCGTGATGGGCAACGTGAAAATGGTTGCCAATCCGGCCAATACAACGAACACATTGAGAACAATCGCAAAACGCGGATGTTCGATGAAAAAGTGGGACAGTCTCATGGCTGTTCTTGGTTGCTCCCTTCATCGGTCCCAGCGATGATCGTGCCCGCCGTTGCCGATACCTTCATGCCTGGCGCTACCGGCGGTCCGCCGATTACAACTCGGTCCGAAGGAGCAAGTCCGGAATAAATGACGCGCAAGCCGTAACGGAGACCGCCTGTCTGCACCTTCTTTTCATTGAGCACACCATCCGCTCCAGAAGCCAGAACCATCTGGTCCGTCTGATCCACCGATACTGCGGCATCTGGAACAAGTAGCACTTGGTGTGAAGACTGGAGGTTCACTCGTACACGACCAAACTCCCCCGGGGTCAAGAGCAAATCTGAATTGGGCACAGTGGCCCGAGCATGGATAGTTCCACTCGCACGGTCGAGGCTGTTATCGAGGAAGTTCAAGGTGCCGTGGCGCACGAACTGATTCTCGTCGCTCAGCGCGATATCAACTTTGTTCGCCAGCGGGCCCGTAACCGATGTCCGGCCGCGTTGGAAGCTGAGGTAGTCACCCTCACTCATGTCGAAGTTGAGATAGATAGGATCGATTGAGACGATGTTCGCCAGAAGCGTGGTCGAGCTACCGCCGCCTCGGTTTCCTGATACAAGATTTCCGACCGACACGAGGTGGGTTCCCACACGTCCTGAGAACGGTGCATAAACGTGGGTTCGATCGAGATCGAATTTCGCGTCGCGGACCTGCGCTTCGGCTTCGTCCAGTGCCGCCTGGGCCGATCTTTGCTCCGCAGAACGTTGCTCGACGTTCTCGATTGTTCCTGCATCCGTTTTTTGTAGTGTCTGAGCACGGGCAAGCTCGGTCTTTGCCAGTTCGAGTCTTGCCCGAGCCGTCGCAATTTTAGCGGTCCCCTCGTCAAACTTAATCTGGTAGGGAGTGGGATCGATTGTGAACAGCAGAGCGCCTTTCCGGACTACGTCGCCATCTTTGAATCCGATATAGGTAAGTGTGCCCCCGACCTGTGCCCGCAATTCGACCTGATCCACGGGCGAGAACTGTCCCAAGAACTGTAGCCGTCCGTGAAGATCCCGCTGCAGCGGCTGAGCGACTGTGACTACCCGTTGGGGGGCTGCGGCACTGACAGGCGTGTCGGTGAACAGTTTTGGTGCTACCACTACAGCCGCTACACCGACCAAGACCAGAGCGGCAATACCCGCATACAACTTTGGTCCGTGTTTCGCGGACCCTTGCTCGCTCCCGGATTCCGCCGTGCTATTTGTGAATGTGGTATCCATGTTGTCTCCGCGCATGAGGTTGTTTTGAATCGATCGTTGTGAAGGTCAGAACTCTCGGTAAGCTATCGCGGGGCCATATTGCCGCGAGGTGGTGTGGGTCTTCACTACTCGCTGACTGCGCGAGCTGCCTGCTCTAAAGCTCTACTCCGGTGAACGTTTTTTTCAGTACGTTATGCTTGCTTCCAATTCATCGAAATTGAGAGGGCTTGCATTGGCGTCCAACCACCTCCTCAGAGCGTCGCCTTCAATCGTGCCTCGGGACGTCAACTCGCGAGCAAGAGATTCGATCAACAGTTGATCAGTCCGTAGAAATCGGGAGGCCAACTTGTACCCGGTATGCGCAAAGGGATTGGTGTCTTTCACTGCTTCGGCGAGGCCCCAATCGACCGCAGTCTGCCGCGCGTCAAGCGCACTCAAGTTGTCGGATACGAGCTCTTTGCGCAACTCATCCGAAATCGGATCGCTGATTGCCTGGTCTACGATCGATCCGACGTAGATGAAGGCGAACGCTCTGGCTAGCAGCTTCTCGTCATTCTGGAATGAGTCACGCTGGCTCTTCCAGTCGCATACGATACCGCTGGAGTGCTCGCCACTATTCGCAAGCGAAACCAGCGCGACAGGAAATCCTGCCCGATATGCCATTACGGCTCGTGCGGCGAGATGTTTTGCTCCTTGTTGTTGTGACGCTATGTTTTCTGACATTGAATCAACCCATTGCATTTTCTTTGACGATCACTTCTGTTCCTAGACCGGTACGGTTTGACTCCCCAGCTCCATGAGCCAAGGCTGTGACCAAGGGCACACCCAAAGTCCGTCTTCGTCATTGCATATCCAATTGAGGGGACCGAGAATCAAAAGAAATCTCTTGGAAAGGCCCTTTTCAGTACTTATTTTTTGTTTATTGTTCGGTCGAGAAACTCATGCATCAACGACCCAATCCGGTCCACTTCTTCTTCCAACGCGAAATGGCCCGTGTCGAGAAGATGGAGTTCTGCGCTGGGAATATCTCTCTTAAAGAGTTCAGCACCCTGCACCGTAAAGATTCCATCGTTTTTGCCCCAAGTGATCAGCGTGGGGGGCTGTTGTTTACGGAAATACTCCTGCCAATCGGCATAGGCATCCAGATTCCTTTTTGCGTTGTAGAGGATTGCAAGTTGAATATCCTTGTTCCCCGGTCGGTCCTGATAAGCCTGGTCGATCACCCAATTGTCAGGGCTGATCTTCGACGGATCGCTGACACCATGCAGATAATGCCACTTGGTTCCTTCCATCGTCAGAAGCCAGTCGAGTAGAACTTGAGCGTTCTTTTCACTCCGATCTTCCCAATAGTCAAGTAATCCCGTTTTTAAGAACTCCTTATTTATGGTTTCAACATGGGCGTCCCCGTTTTGGACGATCATCGCGGTCACGCGTTCGGGATGCATGACAGCTAAATGGAAACCAACCGATGCACCTATGTCCGAGAGGTATAGCGCATATGAAGAAAGATTCAGCTTTTCGGTGAACTTTTCGGTCACAGTCGCGAACCGTTCGAAGGAATAGTCGAACTCGTTGACCGAGGGTGCTGAGCTTTCGCCATATCCAGGGAAGTCTGGGGCAACGACATGATATTTATCCGCAAGCATGGGAATCAGATTGCGGAACATATGAGAAGAGGACGGAAAGCCGTGCAATAGCAGAACGGTGGGAGCATCCCGGGGACCGGCTTCGCGATAGAAGATTTCCAGTCCCGTCACGTTAAGCGTGCGATAGAAAACGGTCGGCGTAGTCGTGTTCGACATCTAAACTCTCCTTCGGAACGTGAATTGCCCATTTGTGGGCGTTAGTTAATTCCCGAGTCTTCACGGATGAATGCGGATGATCGTCTTTCCTTTGATCCGTTCGGTCGGGTTGAAGGCGGCGACGGCATCGTCGAGGGCAGCCACGTTGCCGATGTTTGTCCGCAGCCGACCATCCCGAAGCCGCTGGACGACCTCACTCAATTGGGCGCGATCGGCTACGACGACGAAGTCGATAGTCAGGCCGCCAGCGGGCCGCCCCTCGGTCGGGCCGGTGACGGTCACCAGCGTTCCTCCGGCGCGAATCACCCCCGCAGACCGCTTCGCGATGTCGCCTCCGAGGACATCGAAAACCAGATCGACTTCGCCGACCTCTTCCAGGGCGTCGTTATCGAGGTCGACGAACTCCTGTGCGCCGAAGTCGAGAGCCGTCTGACGGCCGGCAGCATGCCCGGTTCCGATGACGTACGCTCCGGCCGCACGTGCGAGCTGGCTTGCCATCGAACCGACTACGCCGGCCGCACCGTGCACGAGGACGCTCTGCCCCGCGTGAAGCCGACCGTGCTCGAACAGCCCCTGCCACGCGGTCAGGCCCGGCATCACGAGGGCCGCGCCCATCGTGAAGTCAACGTCGCCGGGCAGAGGTGTGAGGTTACGTGCCTCGACGGCCACATACTCCGCCAGCGTGCCATCGCGATACCAGTCCGTGAGGCCGAGCACCCTCTGTCCAATCGACAGCCCGGTCGTGCCATAACCGAGAGCGCTGACCACTCCGGCTAGTTCGTGTCCGGGGATCGAAGGCGTCCGGTCACGGCCGATGCGATCGGTCCAGGTCGAGGGCCACGACAGCTCATCTCCGGTGAATCCTGACGCGTGAATCTGAACAACTACGTCGTTTATCGCCGCCTGCGGCTCAGGCCGCTCCACCAGCTTCACCCCGGCCGTTCCCGCAGCCTGATCCGTCACCACAATCGCCTTCATCGGTCACCTCTCTGTGTCGAGTTCTTGCCTGCAGACAAACTCATACCTTTGGCCGTAGTAGCTTCTTTCCGCATACTTACTCTTAGCTCCTTTGTTGAATTACGATCGATTTCATATTCGCTCCGAAATGTGGGTGATTAGTATTCGAGCGGCTGTAGAGTCAAACCACAATATCTCCCCAGTACTCACTCACCACCTCAGAGACATCAGCCAAGTAGAAAGGATCAATAAATGAAATTCCGAATCTTTCTGCTCCTAGCGGATGCGAGCGTTTCTGACTGAGTGAGCAGCTCCGGCGAAGGTTCGGAAATTGTCGTGTTGCTCTCATCGTCACTGCCATTGACATTGCACGAATTGTGCCAATATGAAAATCAGATCTTTAGCCGCGAGACGAGCAGCAATGAGCAGGATGCGTTGAACACGTTTCAAAGGCAGGTGTCGTCCAGAAAGTCGTCGGGGTGACGTTCTGACGCTCTAAAGACAGGAGCCGTTCAGTCGAAGTTTGCGACCCATCTCACGATCCTGATCCCCCACCTCACGTTGAGGCTTCTGTTTGAAGGCTGGCGTTCGCTCGATGTTTTGGCCACTCACTTGCTTGTTTGAATTACGACAGGAGAAGAGCATATGGCGATCATCTCGCGCGGCTTTTCTGGTCGACGTAGTGCGGCGGATGCAAAGCTGCCGCCCGGCCAATATCTCACTTCCGATTTCCCCGTGTTGTCGGCAGGACCGACGCCACACATAGCGCTCGACAAGTGGGAATTTAAGATCGACGACGGCAGTAACGTGTTGAAGCGATGGAATTGGAAGTCATTTCGCGAGTTGCCAACCGAGAACTTCACGGTGGATTTGCACTGCGTCACGAGATGGTCGAAATTCGGCACACATTGGGAAGGTGTGTCTCTCGACACCATACTGACAGATATAAAAACCGATGCTGAGTACGCTCTCGTTCGTTCCTACGGCGACTACACCACCAATGTGCCGGTCGAGGATCTGTTGGACGGAAGGGCTTGGGTCGCCTTCCGATTTGACGGCGACGATCTTGCTCCAGAACATGGCGGACCTGCGCGACTCTTAGTACCTCACCTTTATTTATGGAAGAGCGCCAAATGGGCGCGAGGCATAACGTTGATGCAGGAGGACAAACCTGGCTTTTGGGAAGACCTCGGTTATCACAACTACGGTGATCCTTGGCGAGAGCAGCGTTATTCGGGTGATGAGTAATGTGGCGCACCGGAACAGTCGTTGCTCTTCGCGATGAGACAACGACGGCACGTACTATCACGATGACGGTTCCCGATTGGCCGGGTCATGTTGCCGGACAGCATGTTGACATACGCTTGACCGCTGCAGACGGATACTCTGCCGTTCGTTCCTACTCGATTGCCTCAGCCTCGAACTCTGAAAAGCAAATTGAGATCACAGTCGAGCGATTGAAGAGTGGTGAAGTGTCCCCTTATCTCACCGAAAATCTTGCGGTCGGTGACCGGCTCGAATTGCGCGGTCCTATCGGCGGCTGGTTCGTTTGGCGCACAGAGCAGGTGGAGCCGATCCAGCTAATAGCAGGTGGATCAGGCATCGTTCCACTTATGGCGATGATCCGCTCGCGTGTGGCAGCACGAAGACATACGCCCTTCCGATTGTTGTATTCAGTGCGTGCACCTGGAGCCATTTTCTACCGCGAGGAATTGCAGGCGTTACCAAAGGAAGATAGCTCGCTCATTGTTGACTACACGTACACGCGAATTGTTCCGAAGGATTGGCCGCGACTACCCGGCCGCATCGACAAGGACTTGATCTTGAGCGCTACCTGGCCCGCAAATGTTGTCGCGACTTGCTACATCTGCGGCCCCACAGGTTTCGTCGAAAGCGTGTCTGACCTTCTTGGTGCAGCCGGCAATGGCCGCGAAAATATCAAAACCGAGCGTTTCGGCCCGACGGGAAAACGAAAGTGACATCGCAGACTTACTTCTACGTTGATGGCAATGCCGCTGCAGGTGATTTGAGCCGAATATTTGCTCTGGAGATCACGGCTGCAAGAGGACAATGCGCGAACTGTGGCTCCAAAAGGCATTTTGCCGAAGCCCATTTGTACATGCAATGTCCAGGTGTTGTTGCGCGCTGTCCGGTTTGCGAGCACGTGCTCCTTCGATTTGTGGATACTGGCCACCGCACGCTTCTTGACATGCGTGGCCTGACGTACTTCGCTTTCGAAATGTCACGATCCAAGAGTCCAGCGGCGAGTTCTGAGTCCTAAGAATTCGATTTTAGAACCACTAAACAATGAGGAGAATAGAAATGCCCAGAAACCAGATCGATCCTAATGACAGTAAGATTAGCGCTCAACCTCGCCTGCATCAGCGGGCCGCCGAGATTCAAGCCTACGGCACTGTGAGCCATGCTTTACCGCTTGATTTGGAGGAGCCTGTCCGTCTGGAGATGACGGAGCAACTCAATCAGTTACTCGCTGACACGATGACATTGCGTGACCTCTATAAAAAATCTCATTGGCAGGTGGCTGGTCCAACGTTCTATCAGCTTCATCTGCTCTTCGATAAGCACTATAACGAGCAGGTCGAATTAGTAGATTCAATCGCTGAACGAATTCAGTTGCTTGGTGGAGTAAGCATTGCAATGGCAGCCGACGTCGCGGAGATTACGCAAATAGAACGTCCGCCACGCGGTCGAGAAGAGGTTCCAATTCAATTGTCGAGATTGCTCGATGGCCACCAAGTAATCATTGGTCAGGCACGAAAGTTAGCTCGCCGTGCATCGCTACTGGGCGACGATGGTACGAACGATCTCGTTGTCAGCGAAATCCTTCGTATGAACGAGCTTCAGGTCTGGTTCCTCAGCGAGCATTTGGTTGACGTTCCGCTGGTCAAGGCACACAAACCAGCATCGACTGCAGGCGCGGCATAAAAGGCATGTTACCGCGCCCAACCATTGCGAATCTGCAACTCATCGCGCCATCGAGAACAGCGCAAACCAAACAACGTCTCAGGAGCATTCAGCACTTCTCATGAACGAAAACCGCGAATCAAGAGTGCCGATCGAAGGTCTTACCAATGCGGAGATAGCCTCTGCAATTCGGTACCTAGATCCGGAATGCCAGGATGGCCACCGGAGACGGGATCGTGCTGATTCAGTTCTCATGATCTGCCTCAGTTTGATAATTCTGCTAGAAGGCGCGCTAGCATTCACTATGCTTTACCTGCGCACCTCTTGAGAAAAGTTTTATCGTGCATATCACGGTCGTCGCAGAACTGCTGATGAAAACGGCCTGCGACCGGGCGCGCACAGATCTCAGCGACCGTGAACTCATCGTCGAGGTAATTAAACAACCTCTCGGCGATTGGCCAGGCGGGAGAAAATCTGCTGCTTGAATTGATGAGGCAAGGAGTGAAGTTCCGCTGCTGCGGCGCTTTCACGAAACATGTGATTAGAGATCTTGGCGTCGGGCCCGGAGAAAGGGTCTGGAGGTGCAGAAATGAGTTGGTTTGGAAAAAAACAAGAGACAGATCGCTATGCGACCGGCGAAGACTTTCACGACATTTTCAACACGGATTTGGATGGCCTTTATCAACTCGCATATCTTTTGACCGCTGACCATCAGAAGGCGGAGCAGGCATTCGTGTCTGGTGTTGAAGATGCCGTTAAGTCGAATCACATTTTCAAGAAATGGGCACGCTCGTGGGCCAAGCGAGTCGTGGTCCAGAACGCAATTCGATTGTTACTGCCAAATCCAGCCGAGTCCGGCGTGTCGGATTCGCGGTTCATCATGGCAACTGCACAGCCGCCGCAGCTTACACCTGATCACTTCGACTTGCATAGTGTGTTGGCCTTGGAGCGGTTTGAGCGTTTTGTGTTCGTGATATCGGTGCTTGAGCGGTATTCGGACCAAGAATGCGGCCTGCTTCTTGGTTGCCCGGTGATTGACGTCCGTCAAGCGCGGGCGAAGGCATTGGAACTGCTCGCGGAGGCAACGCGGCAAACGGGTATCCCAGAGGAAGCAGAGGAACAAGGCGCAGAGATTTCGACCAATCGCGTTATCAGTGCGCCTGCGGGTCATCCGCAAGCACGTGTTTCGCAAGATGCTGGAATTCAAATTGCGTCATAGCGTGAATACCCGCGCTTTGCCCAATAGTCCTGCGGTTCGTCCTTTGTATAGGTAATCCGCGTAATCGCCTTGATCGCCTTCAGGCCGAGTTTCACAGGTGCAACCAAGCGCAACGGAGCAGCTCCGTGCTCCACCGTGAGACGCTTTCCGTTCAGGTGACTCAAGAGCAGGGTCTGGGTGTGACGAGCCGTCAACAGATCCAGCGATACGAAGTACGGGTCGGAATTTCCCCAGGGACCGAGATTGACCGATGATACTATTCGGGCCCATTTCGCCTGGGACATTGGCGGGTAAGCACCCAGCAAATCCTCAAACCTAAGCCCGGCCCACCAGGCAATAGCGCTCCAACCTTCGACGCATACCAGCCGGGTGATTTGCTCATGCACCTGGAACGATGCGAGCAGGTTCCGGATGTTCAAAGAAACACTTAAGCCGGAAGCAAGCCCGTCGAGAGTCAAACGCCATTCTGGAATATAGCTGGGGTCGGGAGTGGCTCCGTTGTAATTGTTCTTGAGCGGGGTAATCTGCGATTTGGTGTAGGTTGGCACTAAGCGACTTTTTGAAATCAGAGTTGGATTCTGTAACCGATGTGACGCGTTGGAACTTTGGCCTTGATATTGCAGTCGAACTGTTACCTGCACCATGTGCGGCTCGAAAATTTGCTGATAGCCGCTGCGGTGTTCCTCAACGCCCCTCCTACTCTGGGCAGGAGTTCTCTAGAAAAGAACTCTTGCCTCCTGCCTGGCGCAATACAGCCGAATTCGCCAAAACTTTATCTGCAGTGTCAAATCCTTCGACACTGTCATTGACACAAGAAGGGGAACAGTAATAGGTCAGCAATAAATATCTCGAAGTTTGAGCTTTATCGTCCTCACACTCTGTGGAAAGCATCGATGCCGACTGCGATTGGCCGGCCTGCGTTCTTATACAGAGTATTGGTGTCGTTTGGAATTTATCCAAGACTGTCAACGCGATTGCCAGCAAAAAACATGACGCAATCACCGAATACATGCTCGCGCAAGCTGTGCTGAGTGAGATGGATCTTGCCAAGAACGAGAGAAGAGCCAAAAGTACATCGGCTGGCGGCGTTCGATAGCCCGTCCACTGACACTTAGATCCTGTATCGGGCCACACAAGGTGTTTGTGGGATCTTCGTTCCGATGATCGGGAACCTAGGGCGGTGTTCGGACCAGGAATGCGGCTGGCTGTTCAGCCACAGGTCTTTGAATCCGGGACTTGAGCGATTAACTGCCTAGCCTTGAAATAGTATTAGGAAGCCAAAGAAGTTTTGTCATGTCGGCGCGGAAGCTTCCAGTTAGGCCGAATGAAATGGCAGGTGTAACCGTCAGGATAGTGCTCCAGATAGTCTTGATGTTCCGGCTCGGCTTCCCAAAAAGCACCGGCCGGTGCAACTTCAGTCACCACTTTACCGGGCCAAATCCCCGAGGCGTCGACATCAGCGATGGTGTCACTTGCAATTCGTTTCTGTTCGTCGCTAGTGTAGAAGATGGCGGAACGATAGCTGGTTCCCCTGTCGTTGCCCTGGCGATTCAGTGTGGTCGGGTCATGAATCTGGAAGAAGAACTCCAGCAGCGTCCTGTAACTGAGCTTGTCAGGATCGAAGATGATTTCAATTGCCTCGGCATGGGTGCCGTGATTTCGGTACGTCGCATTGGGTACGTCGCCACCCGAATAGCCGACCCGTGTCGAAATCACACCAGGGTAGCGGCGCAGTAGGTCCTGCACGCCCCAAAAGCAACCGCCTGCAATAATTGCGCGTTCGGTAGATGTGCTCACGTTATTACTCCTTATCTTTAGTCTCGAATAGCTTGCGATAGGTACCGTAGCCCTCGCTCTCGAGTTCATCGAAGTGAATGAACCGCAGCGAGGCTGAATTAATGCAATAGCGGAGTCCACCTTCCGCGCGTGGGCCATCGGGAAATACGTGCCCAAGATGACTGTCGCCATGGCTTGACCGAACTTCCGTCACCGTCATGCCGTGGCTGATTTCGGTGTTCTCTACAACACTTTCGCGCTCGATCGGTTTAGTGAAACTAGGCCAGCCCGTATGGCTGTCAAATTTATTGATCGAAGCGAACAGTGGTTCGCCAGACACCACGTCCACGTAAATGCCAGGCTCTTTGTTGTCCCAGTAGGCGTTGTCAAAGGGGCGCTCAGTCCCATTAGTTTGAGTAATGCGGTATTGCTCGGGAGAGAGGCGAGATACAGCGTCGGGATTCTTGTTGTATGTCGGCATATGTTTTCCTTGTTCTTCGGATCGAACGCTACCCTGGGAAAAGTTTGAACGCGAGTCTCGCGAGCGTGGTTCGCAATGGCAGTCTCTTTTCCTCTCCCCCGCACTTGTGGGTAGAGGGAAGGGTGAGGGCGCGGAACAGCGATCGAATTCTTGAAAGGCGGAGCAGGCTGGCGGG
>JBJMGD010000023.1:0-302892 GCA_045808065.1 Terriglobales bacterium
AAAATATAACCCTAAACTACAAACAACCGAACTAACAATGCAGGGTCCACGTTGATTTCAGCGCTTGATTCGGAATTCGGCGACCAACGGAAGATGGTCGGAGGCGATGCGGGACAGAGCAGTGCGAACTACTTTGAACCCCAGGAGCTCTAGCGCATCGTCATAGTAAATGTGATCCAGTTCGAGAACCGGCATCAATCCCGGAAAGCTACCCCCTCCGCTCCGGTGCTGTCTGGGATGGATCTTATGGAACTGTTCGATCATCAGCTCCGAGGTGAGTCCGCGCGTCCACTCGTTGAAATCACCCAGGATGACCCGCGGACCGCTGTGGCCGGCATGATTCAACATCCGATCACTGAGCAGCAGCGGCCCTTGGGCGCGCCGCTCCAGATAACTCGTTCCCAAGTGCACGTTGAATACATGCAGCAATGCGCCTTTCAGGCGCAGATCGGTCCGCAGACATCCACGCGCCTCGCGCCGCTTCCACGAGATGTTGTAGTTCTCGCTGCTCTCAATTGGCAATCGAGTGAGGGTGGCATTGCCGTAGTTAGATCCGCGGAGCTCGCGGTTGCGTCCGAAGGCTACTTCGTACTTGCCGCCCAACGCACCGCAGATCTCCTGCGCCTGATTCGGGCATCCAACCGGTGAACCATCCACCACTTCCTGCAAGGCGATGCAATCCGCATCAAAGGGCGCAAGCACGCGCGCAATACGCTCGGGTGAGACGCGACGGTCCCATCCCCGGCACTTGTGGACGTTGTACGTCACCAAGCGAATCGTGCTGGCCATTTATTGTTGGCGCTGGAAGAACCAGCCAAGCGTCTCGAATACCCGCTCCCACACCGGCCGTTGTTTCCAATCCTCATAAGTGACCCTGCGGCTTTGCGCGAGGTCATTCTGAAAATCCTGCGTCAGGCGCGCCGCCAGATCGGCATTACGAGCCGCCAGGTTTACCTCGTCATTGATGCCGAAGGATCGGTTATCAAAATTCGTGGATCCTACGACCGACCACTGGCCATCAACGATCAGGATTTTGGCGTGAATCATCGTCGGAGCGTATTCGTAGATTTCGGCACCCGCCTGGAGCAAGTCGCCGTAGAGCGCGCGGCTGGAATTGCGCGTCATGGCGTGATCGCTCTTGCGTCCGGGAGTGATGATCTTAAGTTGGACATGACGATCTTTGATGGCGCGGAGCATTTCCTCGCGAATGGAGCCATCGGGCAGGAAATACGGAGTGGTGATGTAGATGGATTGCCTGGCGGAACGGATCAGCGCCTGGTAGAGCACGTGAGCGCGCGTCGATCCTCCGAAAGAGGGCGAGCTGTCAATCACCAGGGCCTGTGCGTTTCCCTCGTTTGGCGGCACGGGAAAATACTGCGATCCGGCAAGAATCTCGCCGGAAGAATTCAACCAGTTTTCCAGAAATACACTCTGCAGCCCTTCCACAGCTTCTCCACGCACGCGACAAACGGTGTCACGCCAGCGCGGCTGTTTGTGCTTTGCGATGAGCCATTGATCGTCGATGCCGGCCCCGCCGATAAATCCAAGGTTGCCGTCGACGATCAACATTTCTCGATGCGTGCGGTTGTTAACCCGCGTCCAGTTATTCCAGCGCAGCGCGTGGTACCACTCCATCCGTCCGCCCGCATCAGTCAGTGGTTTGAAGAATCTCTTCGAGGTGCGGAAGCTGCCTAGGGCATCGACCACCACCCGCACTTCCACGCCTGCGCGGGCCCGTTCGGTGAGCGCATCGATGAAGCGCTTGGCGATTATTCCGCGATGAAAGATGTACGCCTCCAGGTTGATGTTGCTTTTGGCATGACGAATGGCGTCCAGCTCAGCTTCATAGAAGTTCTCGCCGTTAGCGAGCACGTCGATCGGCCCGGCACGCTGCAGCTTGGTGTCGGTAATGGCTTCGAGTTGTCTCGCGAATTCGTCGGAGCTGACCGAGCCGTCCGGAGTTTGTGCCAGATGATATTTAGGGCCGGGCTGCAAGAGCACAATCAGGGCCCATGCGATGGCAACCACGAGGACAACAATTCCTAGCGTGCTCATATGGTCATGTCGGCGAATATGAGGTGAGTTCTTGTGGAGCTTGATCGGGCTGTGCCGCTGTGATGCTGCTGGTTTCGTTGTCGGCAGTGCCATTCCAGAGCTTTGATGCCGTCCAGAGTTCTCGGGATAGGTTGACCACGGAAACACTGAGAAAGCTCGTACAGGGAAAGTAACAACTATCATTGAGCCACTCGTGGCGAAGGACCTCCGGGAAATGTTTAGGGCTCGCACGCGACCTCGTATGCTTTTCAGGCACAAATTTTCACTGAGAAGAGCCGGCGACTACCTGCGCCAATACACCAAGAGTCACCGAGTCGAACTCGGAGACGCTTTGATCGCTGCCGCCGCTTCTATTCACGATCTGGATCTCTGGACGCGGAACAGAAAGCATTACCCCATGAAGGACATCACTTTTTATTAACCTCCTCTTTTTTTCGCTACACTGTCCAGCAGTACAGGTGGGAGATCCAGCCTCATGCGAGTTGCCGTTCTACGTGAAACGCTGCCGGGGGAAGCCCGAGTAGCTTTGGTCCCGGAATCAGTCAAGAAGTTGGCCGGGGCGAAGAATGAAGTTTGGATCGAAACCGGAGCGGGCGAAGCCGCGGGCGTCAATGACTCTGATTATGAAGCGGCTGGCGCCAAGGTTACGACCGATCGTACGCAGCTGCTTCCTGCGGCCAATGTGCTGGTATGCGTGCAGCGGCCATCACCCTCGTACATGGCGGCAATGCGGCCTGGATCGGTAGTGCTCGGCTTCCTTCGCCCTTTGGAAGAGCCTGCTGCGCTGGAGAATGCGGTGGGACTCAAGCTGACGACCTTCGCCGTCGAGCTGATTCCGCGCAGCACGCGCGCGCAAGCCATGGACGCGCTCTCGTCGATGGCCACCGTCGTCGGCTACAAGGCAGTGCTCGTCGCCGCCTCGCAACTGCCGCGCATGTTCCCCATGCTGATGACCGCGGCCGGAACTGTGATTCCAGCCAAAGTGCTGGTGCTCGGCGCTGGCGTGGCCGGTCTTCAGGCGATTGCCACGGCCAAACGTTTGGGGGCGGTGGTGGAAGCGTACGATGTGCGTGCCGCCGCAGGCGAACAGGTAAAGTCGCTGGGCGCGAATTTTCTGGAAGTCGATCTCGGCGGGCTGGCGACTGAAGATGCCGGCGGATACGCTCGCGAGCTCAGTCCGGAAGCGCTGCAGCGCGGACGCGATCTGATTGCCAAACACGCGCGCAATGCCGACGTGATCATTACGACGGCGGCTGTGCCCGGCAAACGTGCGCCGCTCATGATGAACGATGACGCCGTACTCGCGATGAAGCGCGGATCGGTGATCGTCGATCTCGCAGCTCCGACAGGGGGCAACGTTTCCCTCAGCCGGCCGGATGAGACTTTCGTGACCAATAACGGAGTCACGATCTTCGCCCCGCTGAATCTCGCGGCTACCGTGCCTTATCACGCGAGCCAACTTTTCTCGCGCAACATGACCTCGTTTCTGCAGTTGCTCAGCAAAGACGGAGAACTCAATATCGACTTGGCCGACGACGTGATCGGTCCTTCGTGCGTGACGCATCAGGGACAGGTAGTGAACACTCGCGTGGCTTCGTTGCTGGGTGAACCAGTCGGCAGGTAATGTGAATGCCAGCTGTGATGGTGTACAAATAATCGTCATCCCCGGCTCGATCCCGTTTTAGCACTGTCATCCCTCGCGCCGCTTTTGGGCGGGGGATCTGCTTTCGCAGGCATTACGAAAACGGCGTACTAGAGCGGTTTAGGAATTGGTGCAGTTTGCTTTTGGTGGAAGCCCCCGACTTTCAGTCGGGGGAGCAAGGCTTTCAAGCCTTGCGGACGATGGTCGGTATTAGATGATGCGCTTTAGCGCTGGCCCGCAAGACTGCCCGGGGCTAAAGCCCATTTCTCTTACCCGCACTGTTTCCCGCTGGACTGGAAGTCCAGCTCCCCCCGACTGAAAGTCGGGGGCTTCCACCGGGAAAAAGGGCAAATAGAGAACGCTGAAACAAAGGAGCAGCATGGAGAATCTGGTTTTTGATCCGCGAATCCTGATGGCATCGTTGTACGTCTTTGCTCTCGCGGCTTTCCTGGGCTATCAAGTAATTTCGCGCGTGCCGCCGCTGCTGCATACGCCGCTGATGTCAGCCACCAACGCGCTCTCCGCGATCTCAGTGGTGGGTGCGATCGTCATGGCAGGCCGGCAGAACCATCATTCCATCAGCACCTGGCTGGGATTCATCGCGGTGATCTCCGCCTCTATCAACGTAGTCGGCGGATTCCTGATTACCGACCGCATGCTGAAGATGTTCAAACGGGAAATACCGGTGAAGTCCGCTGGTAAGGCCAACAAAGGGAACGCCGCGTGAACATCTACATAGAGTTCACCTACTTGGCCGCTTCGATTCTGTTCGTCTTCGGGCTCAAGGGACTCACGCATCCTGATACGGCCCGGCGAGGAATGCTGTTGGCCGCCGCTGGAATGACGGCGGCAATCGTAGGCACGCTCTTCAATCCTGAGATCGTCACTTATCAGTGGATATGGATCGGTTTGCTGATCGGCGGAGTCATCGGCGCGGCGATGTCGATTTGGATGCCGATGACGGCGATGCCGGAGCGGACCGCGCTCTCCCACGCCTTTGGCGCGTTGGCCGCTGCCCTGGTGGGTGCGGCCGAGTACGCAAATTACGGCGGCAACATGGGGCGGCTGAAAGTCGGAGCGCTGGGTTTTGAAATCATGCTTGGCTGCCTAACCTTCACCGGTAGCTTGATCGCATTCGGCAAGCTTTACGGCGCGATAAAAGGCACTCCCATCACCTTCAAGGGCCAGAACATCTTCAATATGGGCCTGCTGCTGGTGATGATCGGATGCTTTGTATATCTCATCTACGACGCCAGCGCGGCCATGGCCTTCTACACGATGATGACGTTGGCCTTCTGCTTCGGCGTCCTGCTCGTGATACCGATCGGTGCAGCCGACATGCCGGTGGTGATGTCGCTGCTGAATTCATACGCCGGTTTGGCGGCGGCGGCGACCGGTTTCGTCTTGGGAAACAACGTATTGATCATCGCCGGAACTCTGGATGGATTTTCCGGCTTCATTCTTTCCGTGCTGATGTGCCGCGCGATGAATCGCTCGATGAACAACGTGCTGTTTGGAGCCTTCGGCTCCGTCTCGGCCACTGAAGCGGCCGGCGCCGCGGCGGGAACGATGCGCGAAGTTTCGCTGGAAGATGTTGCCGTGCAGATCGCCTACGCCAAGCAGGTGGTCTTTGTGCCGGGATACGGCATGGCAACGGCCCAGGCGCAGCACGCGGTTCGTGAACTCGCCAACATGCTGGAGTCACGCGGCGTGACTGTGAAGTTCGGCATTCATCCCGTTGCCGGCCGCATGCCCGGCCACATGAACGTGCTGCTCGCCGAAGCAAATGTCCCTTACTCGCTGCTGTATGAAATGGATCAAATTAATCCCGATATGCAGCAGACCGATGTTGCCGTCGTAATCGGAGCCAACGACGTGGTTAACCCCGACGCTCGCGACAATCCCAAGAGTCCCATCGCCGGCATGCCGATCATCGAAGTGGATCGAGCAAAGTCGGTAATTGTGCTGAAGCGCGGAAAAGGCAAAGGATTCTCCGGCCTGGAGAATCCTCTCTTCTTCAAGCCAGTCACAGGAATGCTGTACGGTGACGCCAAGTCGTCGATCACGCATTTGACGCAGGCGGTGCAGGAGGTCTAGGTTTTCGCGATTGTCATTCCGAGCCGTTGCGTTTGCGGCGAGGAATCCCTATGGCCTTCCCCACTGTCGAGGCGCATAATCTCACAGCTTGGGGAAGATCAGGCTTTCTGAGGTAACTCTCTCCCAAGAAGAACTGTGCCGTCGCTCAATAAGTACTGTCATCCTGAGCGAAGCGTAGAACCTCCGGCGATGTGTAGGCCTCGATGACACTCAAGTGGCTTTTCGACGGCGGCTCTCGTGGAAAAGCCACGCGATTGCATGGGAGAGTTAAGCATTTTCGGAGGTCCTTCGCCAAAAGCGGCTCAGGATGACAGTTCCTCCTTGGCGCAACCATGGCTACAGCTTCTTCCGGCAAGCACTAGCCAGGAATAACAACGGAGAAAAAGCAATGCTCTCCCGACGACGCTTCCTTCACTCTCTCGGACTCGGCGCTGCTGCAGGCGCGGCTCTGGCCACTTCGCCGTTTTCACTCGAAGCTTTCGAACCTTCGCGCCACGGGCAGGCAGTGGATGCTAAGACCGCACTGGGCGCAGCGCGGGCCAATGCCATCCTGCTCAACAGCAATGAGAATGCCTATGGGCCGTTGCCGAAAACGATGGCGGCAATGCAGCAGGCACTGGGCTGGGCAAATCGGTATCCCGATTTCGATTACGACGCGCTCGTTTTGGCCATCTCCGATCTGCACAAGATAAAGCCGCAGCAGGTAATCACCGGCTGTGGATCGACGGAGATTCTGCGGGTTGCCGCCGCGGCGTTTCTGGCTCCCGGCGCGAAGCTCGTTATTCCGTGGCCCACGTTCGAAGCCATCGGCGAGTACGCCGGTCCCACAGGAGCGGACGTTGTGAAAGTGCCGCTCACCAGCAATTACGCCCACGATCTCAACGCGATGTTGACGCAAGCTGGGAGCACCGCATCACTTTTCTACATCTGCAATCCCAACAATCCGACGGCGAGCCTCACTCCGCGAAAAGATTTGGATAGCTTCATTGCCAAACTGCCGGCGAACAGCTACGTGGTGATCGACGAGGCCTATCATCACTTCGCGACGAGCTCACCCGATTACACATCGTTCCTTGATCGTCCGGCGGACAATCCACGCGTGATCGTGGCGCGCACGTTCTCAAAGATTTACGGCATGGCGGGTATGCGCCTGGGATACGGCGTCAGCGCGGATGAAACCACACAGCGGATGCGACGCTTTCAGACCCAGGACAATGTGAACATGGTAGCTGCGCAGGCTGGGTTGGTTGCTCTTCAGGATACCGAGGAAATGCAGTTAGCCACGCGTCGCAATGCTGCCGACCGTCAGGAGTTCTTCACCCAGGCTGCGCAACGCGGGCTCAAGGTGATCCCTTCGTTCGCGAACTTTGCCATGCTGGATGCCGGCCGTCCGACAACTCAGGTCGGCGGCCACTTCAAGCAGAGTGGAATCCTGGTTGGGCGCCGGTTCCCTACAATGGAGAACTTTGTCCGTGTCTCATTTGGGCGTCCAAACGAGATGCAGCAATTCTGGCGAGTGTGGGACCGGCTCAAAAGCTCCTCAGCTGCTAAGACCTAGCCGCGACAAGCTGATCAGAAGCTTACGAACCCACGAAGCCTAGGAGGTTCGCAGCCTGGAAGCTTAGCTGCTGCTTGTGCGAGTCATCTTCCGGCGGGCATCTCCCATCTAATAGACCAAGACACTTTCGTCTTTCCCGGAGGGAGCATGCACGGATTTATTTGGTGGATCGTTGTCGGCCTGATCGCCGGTTGGTTAACTGGCAAGATCATGCGCGGCTCAGGCTATGGTGCCTTGGCGGATATTTGCCTCGGTATCATCGGCGGTGTAATAGGTGGCTGGATCATGAGAGCGGTGGGATTCTCCGCACAGGGCGGAATGATTTACACCATTATCGTGGCTGTGATTGGAGCGGTAATTCTAACCGCAATCTTTAGAGCCATCACCGGCAGGGGCCGCGGTTCAGGTGAAGGAACATCGAACCTGCGACGCGTGGCTTGAAACAATCGAGAGCACAGGAAGACCGGCGCTTTGCGGCGCCGGTTTTTTCTTTTGAAGCGTACGGCCGCTCAGGTCGTGACTGATCGCCAGAACATGCGGCCCATCAGTTGAGAATGAACACAACACTTCCCAGCGATTCTGTCCTTCTCTTCCACTTAAAATAAATCAGTGACGAAGCACGCTGCCTCAGCAGTACGGCGCAACTCTGTTTGTCCATGCCCTAATCTGTTTCGGTGCAGCACCATGCTAGAGTCTCTGAAAGAATCCATCTTCACTCGTCCTTCTCCGTGCCTCAGTGTCTCCGTTGTGAATAACTATCAATGCTGACGAAACGCATCATCGCATGCCTGGACGTCGATGCCGGACGCGTGGTGAAAGGCACTCAATTCGTGAACCTGCGCGACGCCGGTGACCCAGCGGAGCTGGCGCGAGCACATGCCGAGTCGGGAGCGGATGAAATTGTGCTGCTGGACATCTCGGCCACCCACGAAAAACGCGGCACTCTCATTGACACCGTAAGGCGTGCGGCGCGCGAGCTGTTCATTCCGTTCACGGTAGGCGGCGGCATTCGCTCGTTAGAAGACGCTGAGGCGATATTCGAGGCCGGCGCAGACAAGATCAGCATTAACTCAGCGGCGGTGCGGGATGCGGGGTTGATCGAGCGCATTGCGGCTCGTTTTGGATCGCAAGCAGTGGTTGTGGCCATCGATGCGCGCTCAGACGAGAATGGCCAGAGTTATCAAGTCTTTGTTGGCGGCGGCCGAACTCCCGCTGGGCGGAACGCTATTGATTGGGCCCGCGAAGCCGAGCAGCGCGGAGCAGGAGAAATACTACTCACCTCGATGGATCGCGATGGCACCGGCATCGGCTTCGATTGCAGGCTGACCTCGGCCGTGAGTTCGGCGGTGCAGATTCCGGTAATCGCGTCGGGCGGCGCGGGAAACGCCGAACACTTCGTGGAAGTCTTTGAGGCAGGAAAGGCAGACGCCGCGTTGGCAGCCTCGATTTTCCACTTTGGTATCGAGAATATTCGTGAGCTGAAATCGCTTCTTCAGGCAAAGGGCATCGCCATGAGGCTGCCGTGCTGATCCCTTCTATCGATCTGATGGGCGGCAAGATCGTTCAATTAGTCCAGGGCGAACGCAAGGCGCTTGAGTTCGACAATTTCCCGGAATGGATTCATCGCTTTCGGGAATCACGCATAGTCCAGGTAATCGATCTTGATGCTGCGATGGGCAAAGGCAGCAATCAAGCATTGGTGAAGCAATTGTGCGCCGAACTCTCCTGCCAGGTAGGTGGTGGTCTGCGTTCGTTGGAGGCAGCGCGACAGCCGCTGAGCTGGGGAGCGGAGAAAGTCATTATCGGCTCGTCACTTTTTTCTTCTGACGAAGTGAACGTCGGTTTCGCCCAAGAGCTAGCCGAGCAGCTCGGGCCCGAGCAGCTCATCTTTGCTGTGGATTCACGTGCAGGATACGTCGCGGTGAAGGGATGGAAGCTGAGCACGAAATTGCGTCCTGCTGATGCAATGCGGGCGTTGGAACCGTTTTGCTCGGCATTCCTCTACACCCACATCGATACTGAAGGCCTGCTGCAGGGCTTTCCCGTCGCCGTTCTCGATCAACTTCTAAATGCTACAAAGAGGCGATTGATTGTGGCCGGCGGTATCGCTTCGTCGGATGAAGTCCTCCGTTTAGAGGCGCTCGGAGTGGATGCCGTTGTGGGAATGGCCATCTACACTGGCGCTATGGAAGCGTGATCCGTCGCCGAGACCACAGTGTGATGCTGGGCGCCATCCAAGTAAGCAGGTAGCAGTCCATGAGGCAATGATGGCGGAAAACGAGAAGCAGCAGAGCACAGAGTCGCAGGAGCGCCAGAAAGAAAGTAAAGGAACCGAAAAGTACGGCGCAGGCCCCGGCAGCGGCGGACCAGGACAAACTCGGGTTCGCAGCAACACTCCGGAGAATCGCGCAGGCGAGATTAATCCTTCTGCTCCTACCGAAGCGACGGAAGGGCCGAGCACGAACCTCGCGAACGATCAGGCCGACGGTGGCACCGGGCTCGGCGCAGCACACGCGGGCGGCACGCGCGGTGAGGAGAAGGCGAACGAAGGTAGCATCAAGAAGCCTTCGGCCGAGAAGCACGAAGCTGCGTGAGGGTGGGTTCATCGGGAACAGGTTACAGATCCTGTCCTGCTGTAACCTATCCCCAATGCCACTCACTTCCGAGGAACAGGCTGCACTGCTCGCCGCGGCGAAACGCGCGTACGAAAACTCGTATGCCCCTTACTCCAACTTCCGTGTGGGAGCGGCGATCCTGCTCGAAGGTGGCGAAGTCTTCTCCGGCTGCAACGTGGAGAATGCTTCCTACGGATTAACGAATTGCGCAGAACGCACCGCGATCTTTGCCGCTGTGTCCGCGCTGGGAAGCAAGCGGGTGCGGATCCGCGCGCTGGCTGTGGTAAACGACCGTGGAGTTGCTTGCTCTCCATGCGGAGCATGCCGCCAGGTCATCAGCGAGTTCGGGGCCGGAGCTGAAGTCTTCTACCTTGGGCCAAAAGGGATCCAGCGCAGCTCGATGCGCGAGTTGCTTCCCGACTGCTTCGGCTCGGAGTCACTGGCGTAGTCGCATCGAAAGTTCGCGAACTCCCTATTCACTTCCCGCCGCTTACTGTAATCTTGCACTTCCGTTTTTGTAGATGATCAAAGGAGCTTCGCAGCCCTGCGGGCGTAGAGCATGCGCATTGTCGATCTCATCCGCAAGAAGCGTGACGGCCACGAGCTCACGCACGAGGAAATTCAGTTCATCGTCGCCGGTTATGCGCGGGCACAGTTTCCCGATTATCAGATGTCCGCGTGGCTGATGGCGGTCTTGCTGCGCGGTATGTCGGGACCGGAGATCGCCACTCTTACGGAAGCGATGCTGCACTCCGGTGTCACGCTTGATTGGTCTGATCTTCCCGGAAAAAAAGTTGATAAGCATTCCACCGGTGGAGTTGGCGACAAGACATCTTTGATCCTCGCGCCCATCGTCGCAGCAGGCGGCCTGCTGGTTCCGATGATCAGTGGCAGGGGCCTCGGACATACCGGCGGAACGCTCGACAAGCTCGAATCGATTCCTGGCTTCAGCGTAAATCTTGCGCCGGAAAAGATGCGCGAGGTTCTGCGGAAATGCGGCATGGTCCTGGTTGGGCAGACCGATCAAATTGTCCCCGCCGACAAGAAGATGTATGCGCTGCGCGATGTGACCGGGACCGTGGAGAGCCCGGCTCTGATCTGCGCGTCGATCATGAGCAAGAAAATCGCGGAAGGCATCGATGCGCTGGTGCTCGATGTAAAAACTGGGTCTGGCGCATTCATGAAGAAAGAAGCCGACGCGGTGGGCTTGGCTGAGCTCATGGTGGATACAGGAGTCCGGATGGGCAAGCGCATGGTCGCGCTGATTACCGATATGGATCAGCCCCTCGGAATGTACGTTGGAAATGCTCTTGAAGTGATGGAATGTGTAGAGGTGCTGAAGGGAGACGGTCCTTCCGATCTGCGCGATTTGAGCATCGAGCTTTCCGCCTGGATGTTCTACCTTGGCGACAGGAGTGGTTCAGTCGAGGAAGGTCGCAAGCTTGCGCGGAAGACGATCGCAGATGGCTCAGCGTTTGAGAAATTCTGCGAGGTTGCGCAGCTGCAGGGCGGCGATCCGCAAACCCTGCGAAATACAAAGAAGCTGCCGCAGGCGCGCAATCATCGCGAGGTACGCAGCCGGCAATCAGGTTACGTCGAGCAAATCAACTGCGAGCAGGTGGGGGTCTCGAGCCTGGCACTTGGAGGCGGGCGCGAGAAGAAAGAAGATGCGATAGATCCGGCAGTTGGAATCCTGTTGCGCAAGAAGCTCGGCGATGCAGTCGCGGCGAACGAATCCATCTGCGTGTTGCACTACAACTCTGACGCGAGATTGAGTGAAGCTGAGTCGCTGATTTATTCCGCATACCAAATTGGGACGACTCCAGCCGCCGCGCCCGCAAAGCTGATTCGGCGAGTGATCGAGGGCGAATCAACGAAGGCGAGAGCATAGAAAGCATCAGAATGATCAGACTTACAGGATTGATCGGCATCGTCGGAATTGTGGGATTGGCATACCTGTTCTCGACCGAGCGCAAGGCCGTACGCGCGCGCACAATTGCTTGGGGATTAGGTCTGCAACTCCTGTTTGCCGTTCTCGTATTGCGTTGGACGTTTGGCCAACGCATCATGAGCGCTGCGGGCAATGGGGTCAGCAGGCTCCTCGGTTACTCGGCAGCGGGCGCGGAATTCGTGTTTGGAGCACTGGGTAAGCCGGCGCCGCCCGTGGGATTCGTGTTCGCCTTCCAGGTGCTCCCCACGATCATCTTCATCTCGGCATTTTTTGCCCTTTTGTATTACATCGGGGTCATGCAGCTCGTCATCCGCTTTTTTGCGTGGCTGATGAAGCGCACTATGGGTGTAAGTGGCGTTGAGTCGCTAAACGTAGCAGCGTCCATTTTCATGGGGCAAACGGAAGCTCCGCTCACCATTCGTCCTTTCTTGCCAGAGTGCACGCGTTCGGAGCTGATGACCATCATGACCGCGGGAATGGCGCACGTATCGGGCGGAATTATGGCGGCCTACATCGCATTCGGAGTCGAAGCGAAGCACTTACTTGCAGCGGTCATCATGACCGCGCCCGGAACCATACTAATGGCAAAGCTCCTGGTGCCCGAGACGGAGACGCCGAAGACCCAAGGTGAAGTCCACATTTCCGATGAAGACGTGCACCGCGATGACAACGTGCTCGGAGCGATCGCTCGGGGCACCATCGACGGAGGGCAATTGGCCTTCAACGTAGCGATCATGCTGATCTCGTTCCTTGCGCTCATCGCTTTAATTAATGGAATATTCGGCGGCATCCATAATCACTTCGGCTTTTTCCCCAGCAGCCTGCAAACTTTGCTGGGACACATCTTTGCTCCGGTCGCATACGCCATCGGCATTCCCTGGAGAGACGCGGTCTCGGTAGGCAACTTGCTTGGGACGCGTATGGTGATCAATGAACTCGTGGCTTACCAAGCTCTAGGTGCGGCAAAGGCTGCCCTCGATCCACGCTCGGTCACGATCGCAACGTTCGCTCTCTGCGGTTTCGCGAATTTTTCCTCGATCGGAATCCAGATTGGAGGCATCGGGGCGCTGGCCCCCAACAAGCGTTCCGAGTTGGCTAAGCTTGGTTTTCGCGCCATGCTGGCGGGAACGATGGCGAATCTGATGTCAGCTTCGATCGTAGGTCTGCTGGTACAGCACTGATGAGATTCAGTGATCTGGCAGTACTCAGTTTGAGTTAACTCGCGTACTGAAAACTGACGAATGGATCCTGAAAACTTCCTGCAATGATCGCCATCCCAGAACAGACAAATCCGAATGCCGATCAATGGACGCTTGCCGGCGAGGCCGCGGATTACATTCGGCAGAAGAGCGCTCTCCAGCCACGACTCGCGGTCATACTGGGGTCGGGATTAGGAGCCTTTGCAGATGATCTAATTGATCGGCTAATTCTCCCGTATTCGGTGATCCCGCACTTCCCCGTTTCACAAGCAGTAGGCCACGCCGGAAATCTTGTCATCGGCAAAGTGGACGACATTCCCGTGGCAGCCATGCAGGGTCGGGTCCACTATTACGAGGGACACAGCATGGCGCGTGTGACCTTTCCCATGCGCGTATTTTGCCGGCTGGGTATCAAAGGTGTGCTGCTGACCAACGCTGCCGGGGGAATTGGATCACAGCTCGCCCCGGGATCCCTCATCGTTCTCAGCGACCATATCAACCTGCAAGGCACAAACGCGCTGATCGGGGTGAATGAGGAACGCTTCGGGCCCCGCTTCCCAGATATGACCGAGGCCTACGCTAAGGACTGGCGAGCGTTGGCGCTGAACGAAGGCCGTAAGCAGGGGATCAAGATTTATGAAGGCGTCTATGCCGCTGTACCCGGCCCAAGCTATGAGACGCCCGCGGAAATCCGCTTCTTGCGAACGATCGGGGCGGACGTGGTTGGAATGTCAACCGTCGCCGAAGTGGTGGTCGCAAGGCATTGTGGAATGAAAGTACTTGCCATTTCCGTGGTCACCAACATGGCAGCCGGAGTTCTGGACCAGCCGATCGATCACGCTGAAGTATTGGAGATGGGTCGAAAAATCCGAGGCGATTTCACAGCCTTGCTGAAGACGTTATTGCGAAAGATGTACGAAAGCCCGTCCGACAACGGATCCTCACGAAATCCGTAACGGCGGAAGAACGGCACACAAAGACCGGATGATCTCAAGGCTCTTGTCGTCGATCGAGACGAACTCAAACCCATAGAACTCGTTGCGGCGATGTCGAACAATTGCGTAGGCCTGCATGTCGGTAAGAGCGTTCGGAAGCGGGAACATTACCTTAACCATCTCCCCTGGAATGAACTGCGCCTTTACGGTTCCTCCGATTCCGCGCTCGCTCAGATCGGCCGACGTTCCATACAGGTTCGTTTTCACTCCAGAGCGAAGAACTTCGATGACAAGTGGCACCTTCACTGCATGGCGGTGAATGGTTCTGGTGGTAAGGAGTTTTGAGGGGATTCGATCGAGCGCCCTCTCGATCGCAGCTACGAAGCTGCCCTGCGGCTCTCGCGCGTAGACAAAAGCGTCGGTGACAGACCTGAGGGACTCATGGACATGAGGATGAGCCGATACCACCACGATCTTTGCCCTGCTGCCGCTTCGCCGAATCCCGACTAGCAACTCAATCGAGTCGACTTCTCGCAAGGGATGCGCCAGCACTACGATGTTGAACTCAGAGCTCTGAATACTGTCGAACACGGTTGAAGCGGAGGTAGCGACCGAGCACTCGTATCCCAGCGCCTGCAATACAGGCTTGCGGGCTTCGACGTCCTCTCGGCTGTCATCGACAAGCAGAACCCGGGTTGGCCCTTCCGAGTCGCTGGCTACTCGCTCAAGTCCGATTTGGTGAGCACGCTCTCCGTCGCGTTCGGTCCAGATGACCTTAAATCGTCCACGCCTGCTACCGTTTTGAACACCAACCAGAGCGCCAGGTTCGATGCGCCGGTTGAGTCCGCCCAGACATGCTCCTTTGCCAGAGACATCGAGGGTCTTCCCCTCCTGAACGTAAATCTTGCCTTCCGAATCGAGGCTCCACACTGCGACCTGATGCCGCGTGCCTTCGCGCTCTTCACGTCGCAGTTCCATGCTTGCGCAGATGCTACAGCAGAAGAAAGGCGCAAGGGCGATTACAAAGGTAATAAAAGGGTTACGCCGGAATCCCGGTAAAGATATGCCGTCCGACCGAGCTGTTGTCCCATTCGGCTTCGCAATTGCCGCAGAGTTCGAATCGAGTGAATGGTCCAATTGGACCCTTTGAGACGACTAGCGATGGAGATTCGCTATCTGGATATTGCGGGAACCGCACCAGAGCGACGCGGTGATGGAGGCAGCTTGAGGCAGCCACCAAGTCTTTCTCAATAATGAGCTTCGGCTCCTCATCATGCGATGTGTCAGGAAATCCAGACCTAAAGGCGCAACTTGCAGAGCTGGATAGATAGCAGCGGAACTCGCAAACGGCCTCATGAGGGGGTTGCGCTCGTAACCGTTGCCACTGCCCAGTGAATCGCGCGTCGTCCAGGCGTCAAATATTGCAGCAGAATGCTCTGCCACCAGGAGTCCACGCCATATTCGGACCTCTCGTTGGCTCGGCTGGGAACGATCAATGGAGTTAAGTTCTCGGGGCACCACTGCCAAGATTGGATTGGTTTCCCCGGCCATGACATTGGGGCCTGTTCTAATACCGGTGCCGGCGTCCGGCCCACTGGTTGAGGCTCGAGCGAGAACCACTTGATCCGACAAGGGAGGTGACGAAATAGCGGGTTGAAAAACCTGCGCCTCCATTACCGCACCAGAAAAGAACAACAGCATCCCCGTCGCAAGAACCTGGCTCATGCACCACGGTTCAGCAACCCTATGACCAGTCGGACATGTACCTTAGAGCTGCAGAATGCTGAATTTGCAAGCGTTTACAATCATATATTGGGCCATCCCATTGAGACATCAAGGTCTACCGCAGCGAATGCGCAAAACTTTGCAGTTTCGTTCTGGGGAACTTCTCTGGCCGAAGCCTGTATCTCCTAAATGCTCGTCAGACAGTGAACCGCCGGTATCTTCCAGGCAGGAACTCTGCTGCTAGAATTCTCGTCAGCGCCACTCCCCCCACCCTCCCAGCGCTACTTCCGATCCGGGTGGTCAGAAACAACAGAATCCCGAGGAAGTTGCGCCCTTCCTTTGGCTTAGGCAACACCTACTCTGGTCCGCTGGCCGCGAGGCCAAGCACTCGTAACTAGAAAGATGTGTGCCGTGAGCAAACGTTCAGAGGCTATTCTCGCCTTCGTCGTCGGATTCCTGATTGTGACCTTCTGTGTCGGCTGCGGAAGCACAAGCGCCAATTTTGCTTCGACCACGCCGGGTCCGCAGACTTGGAGCATTTCCGGGACGCTTAGTCCGGCAACCAGCGGCACCGGAGCCACCGTAAGCGTTACCGGAGCGTCCGCCACGACCGTAACCGCTGACGCTAACGGCAACTACAGCTTCAGCGGCCTCGCGAATGGGAGCTATACCGTCACACCGAGCAAGACGGGAGTCAATTTCAGCCCTACAAGCCAGAACGTCTCCGTGAACGGTGCCTCGCAAACGGGGGTGAACTTCAGTATCGCGACGGTTGGGCTACAGTCGATCACGATCACGGCGGTCAGCGCCTCGATTGCCAAGGGAACCGGCGATCAGTTCACCGCCACTGGCACGTTTAGTGACGGAAGCACTCAGAACCTGACCACGTCAGTCGTTTGGAACTCCTCGAACACATCCGCAGCAGCCATAAATTTAAGCGGACTAGCCACTGGACTCGCGGTTGGATCGAGCACTATTACAGCCTCCCAAAATGGAATTAGCTCTAACTCTTTGACGCTCACAGTGGGCGCGGCCGTGCTGCGATCTATTGCGATCGCTGCTGCCAGCAGCTCCATCGCGAAAGGAACCACCGATCAATTCACGGCCACCGGTACGTTTAGCGATGGCAGCAGCCAGAATCTGACGAGCTCGGCGACCTGGACTTCTTCGAATTCTGGTGCAGCGAGTATTAGCTCAACCGGGTTGGCTACCGGACTAGGCAGCGGCTCAACGACCATTACTGCCTCTCAGAACGGGATCACTTCGAATTCACTGACACTGACTGTGACGGCTGCGACGCTGCAGTCCATTGCTATCACTGCCGCGAGCGCTTCAATCTCGAAAGGAAGCAAAGATCAGTTCACCGCCACGGGGACCTTCAGCGACGGCAGCACTCAGAATCTGACCAGTTCCGCAACTTGGGTGTCCTCGAACGCTGCTGCAGCCACCATTAGCGCGAGCGGACTGGCTTCGGGAGCGGCCGTAGGATCGACCAATATCACGGCAGCCCAAAGCGGAATCACATCCAATTCGCTAACTTTGACGGTAACGGCCGCAACCTTGCAATCGCTGGCGATCACCGCTACCAGTAGCTCGATTGTAAAAGGCACTACGGATCAATTCACAGCCACTGGGACGTTGACTGACGGCACCACTCAAAATCTGACTACTTCAGTGACCTGGAGTTCATCGAATCCTGCGGCAGCCAGTATCAGCGCAACTGGTCTAGCTACCGGCGTGGGCACTGGTTCAACCGCCGTCACTGCCTCCCAATCTGGGATTACCTCGAATTCATTAACCCTGACCGTGACAGGGGCAACGCTGCAGTCCATCACTATCACTGCGCCGGTCAACTCCATCGCTAAGGGAACCAAAGACCAGTTCACCGCCACTGGCACTTTCAGTGATGGCAGCACTCAGAATCTGACTAGCTCAGCGTCTTGGGTTTCGTCAACTCCCGCAGCAGTCACTATTACCGCGAGCGGTCTGGCCACCGGAGCGGCTGTCGGATCGAGCAATATCACCGCATCTCAAACCGGGATCACGTCCAATTCGCTGACCTTGACTGTGACGGCGCCAATCTTGCAATCGATAACTATCAGCGCGGTTAGCAGCTCAATTGCTGGCGGAACTACTGATCAATTCACCGCAAGTGGCACATTTAGCGATGGCACCACGCAGAATCTGACTAACTCAGCAACTTGGACTTCGTCGAATCCTGCTGTAGCCAGTATCGGCGCCAGTGGTCTGGCTACCGCGGTCACCACCGGCTCAACCACCATCACTGCTTCCCAAACCGGGATTACTTCGAATTCGGTGACGCTGACTGTGACAGCTCCAACGCTGCAGTCCATCACTATCACTGCCCCGAGCAGCTCCGCCCCGAAGGGAACCAAAGACCAGTTCACCGCTACCGGCACTTTCACCGACGGCAGCACTCAGAATCTGACTAGCTCCGCAAGTTGGATCTCCTCCAATCCGGCTGCAGCACCATCAACGCGAGCGGGCTTGCTACAGCAGTGGCAATCGGGTCCACCAATATCACGGCAGCCCAAAGCGGAATTACGTCCAATTCCATTGCTTTGACAGTAACGGCCGCAACGCTACAGACGATCACTATCAACGCAACAAGCAGCTCCATTGCTGGTGGAACTACGGATCAGTTCACCGCAAGCGGCACATTCAGCGATGGCAGCACACAAAATCTGACTAGCTCAGCGACCTGGACTTCTTCCAATCCTGCTGTAGCCACCATAAGCTCGGTCGGCCTAGCCACAGGAATTACCGGCGGCTCGAGCACTATCAGCGCTGCGCAGAGTGGAATCACCTCAAATTCTGTGACGTTAACTGTGACAACGGCTACGCTGCAATCCATCGCAATCACCGCGCCCACCGCGTCTGTACCTAAAGGCACAACTGATCAATTCACAGCAACCGGGACCTTCACTGACGGCACTACGCAGAACCTTACCAACTCTGCCACGTGGACTTCCTCGAACACTGCGGCAGCTACCATTAGCACCAGCGGTCTAGCGACCGCGACTGGAATCGGTGCAACCAACGTCAGCGCGTCGCAAAGCGGAATTACGTCCAATAGCCTTGCCCTCACGGTCACGGCAGCCACGCTGCAGTCGATCACCATCAGCGCTACAAGCAATTCGGTTGTGAAGGGCCTTACCGATCAGTTCACCGCTACCGGGACCTTCACGGATGCCAGCACGCAAATTCTCACAAACTCCGTTACCTGGACGTCCTCGAACACGGCTGCAGCCACGATCGGAAGCACTGGCCTGGCCACAGGAACCGGAGTGGGCTCAAGCAATGTCACCGCAGCGCAGGTCGGGATCACTTCAAATACTATTGCGCTGACCGTCACGGCAGCCACGTTGCAGTCGATCACCATCACCGCTGTAAGCAGCTCAATTGCAAAGGGCGCAACCGATCAGTTCACTGCCACCGGCACATTCAGCGATGGCAGCACCCAGAATGTCAGCAAGACCGCAACTTGGAACTCGTCGAACACTGCCGCGGCCACAATCAACAGCAGCGGTCTGGCTACAGGCACAGGCGTGGGCTCCACGAATATAACTGCCACGCAGGCCGGAGTAGCCTCGAACGCCCTCGCACTCGCAGTCACAGCAGCAACGCTGCAGTCAATCACCATCACTGCTCCCAACAGCTCGGTAATTCTCGGCACCACCGAGCAGCTCACGGCAACCGGGACTTTCAGCGACAGCAGCACACAAAATTTAACCAGCTCTGCCGTCTGGAGTTCCTCCAACACGGCTGCGGCTACGGTCAACAGCACAGGTTTGCTTACGGCGGTCGCGATCGGTTCAACCAACATAACCGCGGCCCAAACCGGGATTACCTCCAATATTCTCGCGATCGGTACGACGGCCAAGCCGCACATGGTTACCCTGACTTGGACCGCCAGCACATCTGCAGTGGCCGGTTATAACGTCTATCGTGGGACCCAAAGCGGCGGCCCGTATACCCTCGTGAACTCAACGTTGGCGACGACGACGGCGTACACCGACACTACGGTTCAGGCTGGAACGACTTACTTCTATGTCGCCACCGCCGTGGACTCCTTCAGCAATGAGAGCACATTCTCCAACGAAGTTCCGGCTGTGGTTCCGACTCCGTAGCGGCGCATCGGCGCGCCGTGGAGAAACTCAGCATAGTGCGCATGCGCTTTCGCTGATCGGGACCAAGAATGAAGAAAGTACCCCGCCCGCGGCATAGATTGGTGACCGGCTCGATGCGCCACTCGTAGTCGAGCTAACTTACTGAAACTGACACCGAGAGACTCTGGCTGACGCCAGCCAGAGTTGGTGCACGTGCAGGCCCTCGTCCATCAGCCGCTCTGAGCACACCCGCAGCCGACAGACTGCATCCTTACTACCTAGACAAAGAGATAGATAGCTGTCTGTTGAGGATTGTGAGGAGGAATTGCATGCGAAAAATCGCATCTCGCTTAACTATATGTGCCACGCTCTTGTTCGCCTGCGGAGCGTTTGCGCAGAATCGGTCGATGGTACCCGCTGGAACTGAAGTCCACGTGCGTGTCGACCAGGACATTAATGCCAAAACTGGAAACGTTCAACCTGGAGCAATGTTTCCCGGAACCGTTTCACGTGACGTAAACGACGCCAATGGAAACGTCATTATTCCACGGGGTGCTCCAGCGCAACTCGCGGTGGTCTCACCCAGCAACAACAACAATGACCTGACTCTGGATCTCCGGTCAGTGGACATCAACGGTCGCCATTACCGCCTTGACAGTGAAGGCACCAGTGCGGCTGGAAGCAGCAAGAATGGCGGGCTGGGAGCTAACAAACGTACAGGTGAATACGTCGGTGGCGGCGCTCTGGCAGGCACGCTCATTGGCGCTCTGGCTGGCGGCGGCAAAGGCGCCGCGATCGGCGCAATTCTGGGTGCGGGAGCCGGAGCCGGAACTCAGGTTCTGACTCGCGGCAAGGAACTCAATGTCCCTGCCGAAACGGAACTGAACTTCCGCCTGCAGAACAGCGTTCGCATGTCGCCGTACGGCGGATATCAGGGCCACGGCCGGCAATTGCCAAATCCCGACCAGTACAACAACAACAATTACGACAACAATAATCGCGATCAGAATCACGATAACGATCGGCCACGCGACTATAACAACAATCCTCGCTAGGCCGAGCAGCGTCCTGTAATGAGAAAGGCTGGATTGACATCCAGCCTTTTCTTATTTGATTTCTGGCGGACGCATTACTTGGGAGAGATGGAAATCTTCCGCAGCTCTTCCGCGTCGCCGAGATCGCGGGCTCGACCGGTATGCTCCTTGTTGCGAATCAAAGCCGCCAGACCGATGAATGGAACCGCAATTCCGTCCAACTCGGCATCGAGGCGAGTGCACCAGGCTTCCTCGAAAGTAACTCCCGAAATCGACGTCAATAAATCTATGCGGTTCGGGCTGACGCCCAATTGAATTACTCTGTCGTGCGCCTCAAAATCATCGCGTTTGATTTCGAGAGTACCGAAGCCGAACGCCGACAGCGACTGCAGGCGATCTGCATTTTCCCGACTGGGGCGAACAAGCAGGTCGAGATCTGCGGTGTATCTTGGAACGCCGTGAAACGCCACTGCGAAGGCGCCCACAACCAGATATTCAACTCCGTTCGCGTTTAATAATCCTACAAACTCGCGCAAGTCCTTGGTTAGCGGCATCAGGGTGGCGACGATCGCGGAGGTCGATGACGAGTTGGAGCCGCTCCTTCGCAGACATACTCGCGTGAGCGCGGACATCAGCTTCGTCGGCTTCCTGGAAACTCGAAAAGACTCGGACTTTTTTCTCCACCGTTAGATTATATCCATCTGCCCGATTGACTTCGTCAAGGTGCACGGAAACAGATGTCTGATGAATTCATTCTTCCCGCAAGGCCACCATCGGATCGAGTTTCGATGCACGTTGCGCGGGTAGCGAGCTGGCAAGGGTCGCTACCGTTGCTAACAACGCGATTGCCGCCGAAAGAGTCAACGGATCGTAAGATTTCAACCCGTACAGCAGGGCCTTCGCGGTTCTGGCGCCAATGACCGACAGCAGCGCGCCGGCCACGACGCCAATCATCAGCAGACCACCTGCTTCGCGCAAAATCATCTTCAGAATTCCTGAGCGGTCAGCGCCGAGCGCCATACGGATACCGATCTCATTAGTGCGGCGAATTACCATGTAAGAAATCACGCCATACAGACCGACAGTCGCAAGCAGTGCCGCTAAAAAACCAAAGAAGCCGGACAGCGTCGCCATGAGCCGCTCCTGCAGCAGGGAGTCGCCGATCACGGTGTTGAAGTTTTGAAAAGTAATGTTGATTCCCGGATTCAGTTCGGCAGCAACCGTCTTAATTCTGCCGGTCAGATCGCTGAACGGAGCAGAAGAGCGAACCACCAATTGAACGTCAGTATCCTGCCTCGGAATTTGCGCTAGTGGCGTGTACGCGATAGCATGGAAGTCTTCGCGCAGCTCCAGGTATTTGGTGTCCTTCACCAGGCCGACGATCTGGAAATCGAGTTCGGGCTCGCGTGAAGTCGCCTCGCGCCGGAATATTTTGCCCAGCGGATTTGCCCCGAGCCCGAGCTGTTTGGCAAAGGTTTCATTCACGATAGCCACTTTGGGAGAAGTGGCGGTATCGCTTTCGTTGAAGTCGCGTCCGGCAAGAAGCGGGGTGCCCAGCGTTTTGAAATACTCCGAGCTGACTACGTTCAGCCAAGTAGTTTTCCCCTTGCTGCGGTCGGTGCCGCTTACCCAGACCTCATCGTTCATGCCGTTTCCGCTTATGGGCACAATCGCCGTCGCAGCTGCCGCGTCGATTCCCGGAAGCGCGCGAATGCGATCAAGAATCTGGCGTTTGTACTCGAGTCGGCTCTGCATAGGAATATTCAACTGCGAGTAGTCAATGTCGGTGACGAGAATCCCACTCTGTCGGAAGCCGGCTTCGACCGTCATCAGGTTGCGCAGCGTGCGCACAAACAGCAGAGCGCCAAACAACAGCACGAGAGACATTGCCACTTGCGAAACCACAAGCAACTGGCGCAATCCAAAGCGCTCGCGGTTCGCAGTTACGCCGCGACTGCCCGCCTTCATCGCCGCTTGCGGCGAGACGCGCGTGGCCCGTAGCGCGGGAGCAAGCCCAAAAAGGATGCACGTTGCAGTGGCGATCCCGGCAGTGAACGCCAGCACGGGCCAGTCCGGCTGGAGATCGACGAACAGAGTTTGTCCTTCGGTGCTCAGGAAGGCGACTAGAAACCGGCTCAGCCACTGGGCTAGTCCCAAACCCAACGCGGCGCCGAGGATCGCGATGAGCATGCTCTCCGCAAATAGCTGGCGGATAATTCGCACCCGCGATGCACCTACGGCGAGCCTTACGGCAATCTCACGTTCGCGGGCGCTGGCGCGTGCAAGCATCAGATTCGCGAGGTTCGCGCACGCGATCAGGAGCACCAAACCGGCGATTCCCAGAAGCAGCCACAGCGGTGTGGAGTAATCCTCCCGCAACTGTGAAACGCCGTTTGCCGCCGGCAACATCTTGAACCTAAAGGCCAGATAGTTGTCGGCGCGCTCGCCTTTGAACGTCGACGGCAGCGTCTCACGAAAGAGAGCTGGCGCAAAAGTATTCAGTTGAGCTGTCGCTTGAGGCAGCGACCATCCCGGCTTGAGTCTGCCCATTGCCGTGAGCCACCAAATGTAAGGAACATCTAGCGGGCTGTTCTCACCGGAGATTGCGGCTTGTCCGCAAATGGGAACAGCGATATCGAAGCTGCGTCCAACCTCGAGCCCGTAGAAGCTTGCCGGAGTAATGCCGATGATTTCCAGCGGATGGCTGTTGATGCTGAGCTTGCGTCCAATCGCCGTGGGATCGCCACCAAACTCCCGCTGCCAAAATGGATAACTGATGATCGCGCCGGGCAGCCCGCACCCGCGTTGATCGTCCGCGCTTGTCAGCAGCCGCCCAAGAACCGGCTGCACTCCGAGCACGGAAAAGAAGTTTCCGCTTACCCACAGTCCCGTGGCATTACGGACTTCGCCGCCGCGCGCCAGGTTAAAAGAATCCCGAGCCCACGCGAATATTCCAGAGAATGCCTGCTGGTGTGCGCGCAACTGCTCCCATTGCGCACTGGTAAGCTGCGCCTGACCGTTGATGAAAGAGCCGCTGCGCCCGTGCTTGGAATCGACGCGAACCTCTGCCAGCTCTTGTGGATTATGGATGGGAAGCATCCGCAGGCGGACGGCATCGAGCAACTGAAATATCGCGGTATTGGCGCCAATGCCAAGCGCAAGTGAAAGCAAAGCTACAAACGCGAAACCAGGATTGAGCCGCAACAAGCGCAGCGCATGCCGAAAATCCTGCCACAACGTTTCGATGCTCATTCTGCTCGACCTCACACGATCCAGACGTTTAGACTTGTGCGCCAGATTCGCGGTTAGTGCAGCAGGTGATAGACCGTTATTCACAAACGTAACTCGCTCAATCTCAGCGACTTTTAGCTAACTCATAGAATGGAACGGTGCGTCTTTGCACATGTGTGTCCGCTGGCGGACACTACGCAAGGTGGTAATTCGAGTCCAGCCAACATTTGCTGTGTAGGATGATTTGGCTGGCCCCCAGGGATTCGAACCCCGATACGCAGCTCCAGAGGCTGCAGTCCTACCATTGAACGAGGGGCCAGTGCCGAAGATGGACTGACGATGCCGCGGGAATGGCGGCATCCGATGGTGAGCTAATTCTATGATGCGCGTTTCTACCCGGTCAAATTAGTCGCACGTTTGTTCTAAGTGCCCTCTGATTCGTTTTCCGATTTTTTCACCCGCACGACGACAATCTTGGAGAAGCCCTCTTTAAACGAAGGTGCGCGAAGCTTTTCCGCCATGCGACGCATCACGTCCTCTTGGACAGCGCGTTCGCGGCGGCGATTGCGCTCCATGCAGACCTCCAGCGGAACGTCGAAAAATAACGCTTGCACTTCGTAGCCGAAGCTGCGGGCCATCTTGATCCACTGCCGGCGCTCATGCGACGACAGATTGGTGGCATCCACGTAGTTCCACGGCATTTTGGCGATTAATCTGGCGCGCAGGAGAGACCGCAAAGTTGAAAACACGAGTCCCTGATAGCGTTGCTCGGTGATGTCGTCGAACAGAATCGATCGCAACAAGTCGCTCGAGAGCGGAGTCACCCCGCGGCGCTTGAACCACGTCGTCTTACCCGATCCGGGAAGTCCGATGGCGAGGACCACCACCCCACGCGGTGCACGTTTCTCTTGCGGAGCCGCGGCCTGCACAGATTGTGAGCTCGTAGGCTGCTTTAGGACTTCATCTGGTCCAGCGGGCGGCATGAAGGGCGACTCGGGCTGCGTGACAATCTGCATGCGTTCGGCCGGTGAAGGCCTGCCGTGCTGCTCGGTTCGCGGCGTTGGTGCAGCTTGGGCCGCGGGTGGCGTCGCTGGCGTGTAATAAGAAGGTTGCAAAGGAGCCGGCTGATCGGCGGTTACCGCCGGCTTCTCCTGGCCCACTTTGCCGGTGGATTCAGACTCGTTCTTGACCTTCTTGCCTCTTCGGCGCATCCGTTCGCGCACCCAATTGCGCATGCGAGGCTTGTAACACAATTTCGTATCCGCGAGCAAACGGAGAAGAATCGGGTGATCTAACTTCCCCCGATGACCCGATCGCCAGATCACCCGATCATCTTGCCTCGCATTGCGCCTCGAAGCTTTGTGATTTACGATTTTTGTTTCATCTTGCGCATTCGGTCGTCGCGGGAGCTCAGCGCAGATTTTCATCGGATCATCCGAATCTTTACCTTTCAATTTGGACAGGAGAGTACTTAGTGGCAATTAAAGTTGGGATTAATGGATTCGGCCGTATCGGCCGCAATGTGGTACGCACCGCAATCAATGATCCGGCCATCGAGTTCGTAGCCGTCAACGACCTCACCGATGCTAAGACGCTGGCGCACCTGCTGAAGTACGACTCTGTTTTGGGAAATTTAAAAGAAAACATTTCTGTAACTGGCGACTCCATCCAGGTTGGCAACAAGAAAATTAAAGTATTTGCGGAAAAAGATCCCTCGAATCTGAACTGGGAATCGGTAGGAGCACAAATCGTGGTTGAATCCACCGGCAAGTTCACTGAAGCCGAGGGAGCTCGCAAGCATCTTCGAGGAACGGTGAAGAAGGTCATCATCTCCGCGCCGGCGAAGAACGAGGACATCACGATTGTGCTCGGCGTGAACGAAGGCAAATACGATGCAGCTAAGCATCACATCGTCTCCAACGCTTCCTGCACGACCAACTGCCTGGCGCCGCTGGCAAAAGTGGTCCACGATAAGTTCACGATTCAAAGCGGCACGATGACCACGATCCATTCCTACACCAACGATCAGGTCATCCTCGACTTTCCCCACAAGGACCTGCGGCGCGCGCGTGCAGCCGCGCTGTCGATGATTCCCACTTCAACCGGAGCTGCGAAGGCATTACACCTAGTCATTCCCGATCTCAAAGGCAAGCTCGACGGCTTTGCCATGCGCGTGCCCACGCCGAATGTCTCTGTCGTGGATCTGGTGGCCTTTACAGAGAAGAAGACGACTGCTGAAGAAGTCAACGCGGCTCTGAAAGCTGCCGAGAGTGGCCACATGAAAGGCATTCTCGGGGTGACGGACGAGGAGCTGGTCTCCATGGATTTCCGCGGCGACTCGCGTTCCTCTATCGTGGACTCACTCATGACTCGCGTAGTGGCCGGCAATTGCGTGAAGGTGATCTCCTGGTATGACAATGAATGGGGATACTCTTGCCGCGTGCGCGACCTCATCGAGTTCATGGCGAAGAAAGGACTCTAACGTGGAGCGAACGATGCACAAGCTCTCGATCAAGGATCTTTCTTTAAGAGACAAGCGCCTCTTTGTGCGGGTCGATTTCAATGTGCCGCTTTCCGAAGAAGGCCGCGTGACCGACGACACCAGAATTCGCGAGACGCTGCCCACTCTCGAGTACGCGATCCGCAACCGTGCCAAGCTGATTCTGGCTTCGCATCTGGGACGTCCGAAGGGAAAGCCCAATCCCAAAATGAGTCTCAAGCCCGTGGCGGAGCGGCTGCGCATGTTGCTCGACAATATGCTGGAGAGCAGCTGCAATGTTGGCTTCTCGCCGGATTGCGTCGGCATAGAAGCGGAAGAGCTGTCCACTCGTCTTGAGAGTGGACAAACCCTGCTGTTGGAAAATTTGCGCTTCCATCCTGAAGAGGAAGCCAACGATGAGAGCTTTGCTCGCTCTCTCGCCAAGCTGGCGGATTACTACGTGAACGACGCTTTCGGCAGCGCCCATCGCGCGCACGCCTCAACGGCGGGCATCACGAAATTTGTCGAAAAGTCGGCAGCCGGGTTCCTGATGCAGAAGGAACTCGATTACATGGGCCAAGCGCTACACAGTCCTCCGCGGCCTTTTGTTGCCATCATCGGTGGTGCCAAAGTGTCGGACAAAATTGGTGTAATCAAGAATCTGATGGGGAAAGTAGACGTGCTGCTCATCGGCGGTGCGATGGCCTACACATTCCAAAAAGCTCAGGGACGCGAGGTAGGCAAATCGCTGGTGGAGAACGACAAGGTCCAGCTCGCCAGCGAACTGCTGCACGAGGCCAAGGAGCGCGGAGTGCGTCTGCTTCTGCCGGTAGACGACGTCGTCGCCATGAAGATTGAGAACGACATACCAACCAAGATTGTGGAAGCTGCGCAGCCGATCCCGGATGGATACATGGGGCTGGATATCGGACCCAAGACCATCAAACTCTATGCGGAGGAGATCGCTAACGCGAGCACCGTAGTCTGGAACGGTCCTATGGGAGTGTTCGAGACGCCGTCGTTCGCGATGGGTACAAAGAAGATCGCGCAAGCTATCGCCAGTAACGAAGACGCCACCTCAATCGTAGGCGGCGGAGATTCGGTGGCAGCGGTGCATCAGGCGGGTGTCGCGGACAAAATTTCGCACATCTCCACGGGTGGCGGAGCTTCGCTTGAGTTCCTTGAAGGCAAGAAGTTGCCGGGAGTCGAGGCGCTTAATAACAAGGCCAGCTAATGTCTCATGATGCGAGGGTGAACCGGCTGAGGTAAGGCCTGGACGATCGGCTCCTCCGATAATTGACCAGGCAAGACTTCACTGAGTGCCCATTCGATGCGGGTTACCGCCTGGCCGAGCATTTCGACAGCTTTCTGGTCTTGCTGCTTCTCTGAATAATACGAGATCACTTGAAGCGCATTGCGAATGTGATGATTCATTTCCGAAATGGTACGAAGGCGCTCCCTGACGAAGCGGCGCCGCTCACGTTTGCGGCGTCGAAGCTGCCAGAAAAAAGCGCCCGCCACGATTCCGGTGAGCGCATCGGCAATAGCCATCAGGTCATATCGCGGTACGCCCTCATGGACCAGCAGCCGATCAAATGCGACTCCAACGATCGAAACAGCAATCGCGACAATAAAGACTAGCGCCACGGACCTAAAGAGAGAGTCTTGCTCGGAACGATTCAACATCGAAGCCTGCACTGCCTGTCGAGGAATTCTGACGTGTTTTGATTTTATTCCATGCGAAGAAAATTAATTGCCGGCAATTGGAAGATGTACAAGACTCCCGACGAGGCGCGGGCGTTTGTGCGCGAGTTTGCGCCGCTAATTGCGGATCATCATCGCGACGACATCGCCCTCTTCCCTCCGTATGTAAGTATTCCTGCCACGCTCGAAGCGGTGGCCGGTACTCGCATCCAGGTGGGCGCGCAAAACATGCATTGGGAAAAGCAGGGCGCGTACACGGGAGAAGTTGCCGCCGGAATGCTCACCTGCATTGGCTGCCGGCAAGTGATCGTTGGCCATTCCGAACGCCGGCAGTATTTCGGCGAGACCGACGACGGCGTGAACCGCAAGCTGCGCGGCGCGCTCGCGGATGGTCTGCATGCAATCGTCTGCATCGGCGAATTTTTTGAGGAACGGGAATCTGGATTAACCGAGAGCGTCCTGCGTCGCCAAGTGGCAGCGGCGCTCCGCGAGATTTCCGGCGACGATGCCGGCAAGTTCGCCATCGCTTACGAGCCTGTGTGGGCGATCGGAACCGGTAAAACCGCGACTCCGGAGATCGCTTCCGAAGCCCACTACTTCATCCGCGGAGAAGTCGCCAAAGCTATTGGCAAGGATGCCGCCCGTAATCTCCGAATTCTGTATGGCGGCAGCGTGAAGCCGGAGAACGCCCACGCCTTGATGTCCCAGGAGGAGATTGATGGGGGACTTGTGGGAGGGGCAAGCCTCGATCCCAAATCCTTTGCTGCGATCGTGAAATGGTGACTTTTCCCCCATCCCTATAGCTGGGGAGCAACCGGCAGGTGCGTGTTCGCGCGGCTTCACAGGTTCATTTTTCCAGGAACAGGGAAAAAAACAGGGGATTTCGCGCACTTGCGCTCAAAACCTTCAAATTCTGCCCAAAATTCGCAAATCCCTGCAAAATAACAGGGATTAACAGGGAATTTGCAATTTTCGACGCAAATGATTCAAAACCGGACGGTTACGAGCACAATCCGCATGGCGCTCAATTTAACAGGGAATCTAGCAGGGAATTTGCCACGACCCCGAAACTGAGACTGGCGAGAAATCCGTGCTTCTCCCGCCGGCGGTAAAGACGCCCGCCTCACAGCGGACGTCCCTATACGCCTGGAGCTTATTGGTTGTTGCGGTAGAAGAAGTAGTCGGCGGTGTAAGGCACAAGCGCCTGCCTGCCCACATCGGTCGAGACCGAGCAGCCGGTAGCCGGAGCAGATCCCCCATTGGTGTTCAGGCGTTGAATGAAGCTGGTTTGCGTCAGGAATTTGCCACCAGCCGGTCCGTTCTCGGCCCCGATTACCTGGAGTAGGACGCAGGCAATCGAACCTGTATTCGGGCAACTCACCGTGTTGGCGTCGGGTGGGATCGCGTGCTGCGCCTGTGCCCACACCTTGCTGCTATCGAACGAGCTCTGCCAGGTTACGTTTCCGAAGGGCAGCGGATCTGGCGCGAACTTGTTGGGATGGGTATTGGGGCTGAGGAAGTGCGTGATGATCTGCACGTCTTGCCCGAAGAAACTGGTGAACAGCGTGGCTTCAGGACGAGCATTGTTGATGGTCCAGGACGCAGTAGAAGCGTCTGGGCTGGTGGGCAGGCAAACATAACCCTGAGTTCCCACTCCGCGACCTAACAGGAATGCCGAAGTTCCCACAGGTGCGGTGATGAGCGTAGGAGTGGGTGGCGGCGTAACCGTCTGCGCCGCCGCCGGGGTGGTCGTGCCGAATGCACATGCGAGCACGAGAGCGGCTACGAACAAGCCCTGAACTCGCGCAGTCTTTTTTGCCGGATGACAAAAGTTGCTGTTCATCTATTGGTTCTCCATATTTTTGTTACTCAAAAGTTTGTTACTCCAACTTCGAGGGTTGAGGTTGATCAGACACACAAGTAGCCGAGGGCTGCTGGCTACGTTCCTGGATATGTCGGGAAGGTAGCGATGGGAGCCGAGCTCTATTGGTGTCAGTTTTGCTTGAGAAGAACGGGCCGCTGGGTTCCGGTTTGTAACTGAGTGTCAGGAAACCCTAAGTTTCCATTTCAATTGCAGGTTGTCCTGACACTTCAGTGTTTCGGTTGTCTCGACGTACGCTTAGCAGGATCACTAGCACGCGCAACGGAAAACAAAACGCGCGTCACTCAGCAGCGACGGTAAGAGATTGTGCATCCGCAACTCGAGCTTGTTCCTTCTCGTTGCGCGAAGGCGCAAAATGCAGCTTGCCGTTGAGAGTCACAACGTCACCCAGGAAATACTGACCGCCAACGCGGCGGAACACTAACTTCGTTCCCGTGATGGTGCTATCGAGGTCGGTCGCCTTCGCCACAGAGTTCTGGCCCTCGCCCAGAAACAGAAGGGCTTTGTTGTCATTGGAAAGCGCTTCCCGAACGAAGTAGGTTGACGCCGGCAGGATGCTGCCGTTAACCACGAAATCAAATGGGACATTGACTTTGAGCCCCTGCGCATTCGCCGTTGCCGCTGAGCCAAGCGTAACTCCCAAAGTAAAAAGCAAAGCAAACAGTTTCTTCATAACCACTTTCTCCTTGAGCGCGTCGGTTAAATCTGCGCGCACCGATTGGACGCGGCAGCAAGCTCAAGGATTCGTCGAACGCTTCCAATTCAGGCGAGTGGGACGTAATCGGCGGGAGCAATTTTCATTTTGGGACGAACGATGCGAGAGGAACTCAATTATTCTGGACAGCTCCGGCGCAGGAAAGGCAGGAAAGGAACGGAAAGGAAATAATTGAATCGGTGGCACAGCCGCCCTCGGCTGTGAGTCACTGAGCCCAACACAGGCGAGGGTGCCTGTGCCACTTGAGGGCGCGGAGCTGCGAGGCTTCGCAGCTCCGCTTCGCCTCCTCTTACTTCACCGTCGCGGTGTACACCTCTTCCATCAACTCGCTCGTGTGGCAACCCTCTGCGGGCTGCCGGTTATTGCGGCTGTCGGTCCAGAAGGGATGCGAGAGACCGCCATAAGAAACCAAGCCTGCGTAATCGCCGTACTGGTTGCCATAGTTGATAGCTGAGCACGGGAAGATGCCGTCGCAGTCATGTTCGTTCGAGCTGACGGTCGAGACTCGCGTGTTTAGGTGACGCCAGCTCTTCCCGCCGTCATTCGACTGCGTAAAGTAGACATCGGTCATGTAACGCGCGCCAGTGATGTCATTGCGCGTGTCATAAAAGCTGACATTCACGCTGCCGTTGGTCTGATCGACGGAGAGCCACGGGTAAAAACGATCTACAGAGAAGCCAAAAGGATCGGTAACACTCTGGCGGGCCGACCAAGTGGCTCCGCTGTCGTCGGAGTAAGAGGTGAAAATGTCGGTGACGTTTGTGGGCACAACGAGGTCCATCCAGGAGCAGTAGAGACGGCCATTGTGCGCGCCGCCGCTGCGATCGGCGTCGCAAGTGGGATACTGCAGCGCACCACGAAAGGAGATGGATGGAATAGCGATGTCGAATGCCAGGGTCTTGTTCGCCACCACCACCGGAGTTTTTCCCCAGGTGTCGCCTCCATCGAAGGAGCGGTTAACGGTAATCGTGTTAGCTGCGTAATCGTTCCAGGCGACGTACAACTCGCCATTCGGACCGACAAACGGGACGGCCCCGATCGCTTTGCTCGGACCGGAAGGATCGTCCGCGCGCGACAGGACCTTGAAGCTGGAGCCGTCAGGGGTGGAACGTCCGCGCGCGACGCGAATGCCGCCCAGGCTGGAGCCGCCGCTGGCGGCGTCCCAAGCTACATAAATATTGTCCCGAAATGGGCTTCCAGGATTGGTGTCGGCGGTAATCATGGGTTTGTCGTTGAAGTGATCACCACCCGTGGCGAAGCTGAAGTAAGTTGCTTCGTTGTCAGGGAAGGTTTTGCCTCCATCGGTGGATTTCGCGACAGCCATTTCCGTTCCGTTCACGCCATTGCCGCCGCCGAAGAAAACCACGATGTAGCTGTAGAAAAGATTGTTGTTGCTGTCAAAGACCAGGCTCGGATCCGATCCGAAGCGCGAGTCGTTGGTGCCGCTCAGGGCAGATGGAAGCGGCGCGTCAACTCCTGTCCAGGACTTGCCGTTATCAAAGGATGAATAGGCGCGCATCGGCAGGCGGAATATCTCGTTGGACCCGCCGGCCAGGTTCTTGGGGCTGGTGCTATTCAGCGTGATGTAGGTCTCGCTCTGGGGCCCACACTCATTCGAAACATCAACATTGGTGCCCGCGGAACCCGAATTGCCGCCAGCTGCGTTGCTGCCGGCGGGGTGAGTGGAAAGGTACTGATACTTGTTCCACCAGGTTGGATTATTCGGCGAATTCGTTTGCGCCAACATGCCTAAGGCAAACAGAAGCATCCACGCCAATGCTAGATTGCGTTTGATTGAACTCATACATCTCCTAAAATGGGGTCTTTTGCGCGAAGAATCTGACCACAGGTGGGGCTGGGTTGGCAACTATGCAAGAGTGTTGGTAGTGGGTCAGTTTCCGAATAGCCCGTGATCCAGGAGTTACAGTGAATCGATTCTTACGAACCAACGTCGCCGTACTGATCCGTGAAGTCTCATTTCGATTCTGCCCGTTAGGATCTTTCGCGCGGGCGGCGGGGTGAAATGTTCGCTCTAACAACGGCACCCAATCCAGTGTCACCCATTGTTTTGACGGAGGTACTAACAGGTAAGCACCCGATATTAGCCGTTTCAGCCGGAACAAACGGCTGAATGCTCTGCACAGATTTCTCGGAAGATATGGCTGTCCATTCCGCCTTCAACGCTGTCGAGAGAATACGCGCACAGAATGTCGACACTGTATTTCTTGGCTAGCTGGTTACCCAGCTTTTCCACCTGAATTGCCGCCTCCGCGTTGCCTTGCGCCCACAGGAGATGCACGCATTCTCCGAAAATTGCAACGCGGCCTTGTTGTCCGTTCGCGGTCGCTGTCACAATGAGGCTGCCCAAGATCTTCAGAAAAAGAAATGAATCAGGCATGCCATTGAGCATGAATGTCGAGAGCGCCTCAATCGCATCCAAAGTGACATACCTCCCCTGCTCGATAGCGGCGCCCATATCCAATCCACGTGCCTGCATTGCCAACAGAAGGCTGCTCTGGTGTGACTCTGTTGCGATCACGATAGTCGCGCTGCCGGCTTCGAGCGCAGCCCCGACGAACTCCGTTAGGTCCTCTAGCAGTTTTGCATCGGCAGAATAGAATCCCACACGGTGGCTACGCACGATCTCCTTGTTCCGTTGCAACTGGGAGTGACTGCCATTGCGCTGCAAGTGTTTGGCGGGTACAGCGCCCGAAGCACCAACGAAATCATGACCCGCGAGCCTTCTGCCGACAAACTGCTCACCCGCGAGGACGGCGTCGACTCCATCAAGTAGCTCGCTTCCAGCATCAGTCTTGACGATATAACCCTGTGCGCCCGTGCCAAGCGCTGCCTGTACAACGTCGAAAGAAGATTCCTGGCTTAGAAATAGAATCTTGCGTTCGCTTGCGAGCTTGCGGATTCTTCGAGCGGCTTCAATTCCATTCAGTGATGGAAGCCCGATATCGAGCAGAACTAAATCCGGCTGGAGTTCTTCAGCGTTCCGAACCGCCTCTAGCCCGTCTGTGACCTCGACGATCTGAAATTCCGGTCTTCCAAGGGTCGCACAAATGAATTTTCGAAACGGCTCGGAATCTTCCACCACAAGAATCCGTATTGTTAATGTTTCCAAGCTTCACCTTTTAAGAAGACCAGACTCGCGAGTCTCGCGCTTGCTAGGCCAGAATTTCATGCTCGGCAATTCACGTCGTTGCGCACGGGCAGCGATAAATCCCGAATGACTGTCGCAGCTTTCTTGAAAAAACTGTAGATGAACGCCACCGCTGAGGACGGTGGAAAAGCCCTAAACAGCGTAATGCTTCGGCGGCGGGCGGCTGAAAGTGATTGGACTCCTGTCGGAGAACCAGAAAAACTGGGGACATAGCCAACTTACGCTTTCACTGGATCACTCTTTAGCACTCCCCCAAGCCGAAACTGGCGGACGACGGGGCGAGCAGAAAGGAAGCTTCGACCGGTTATTGGTCCAGAGCAAGCGTCAAATTGCGCCAAGCAGGAAAGCGCTTTTTTCTTTGACTGTCGCAAATGACAGCTGTACGACGCACTCATCTGTGTCTTCTCGGTTGGAATGTGATCGGATGCCGTCCGAATTCAAATCAGCAGCGAACACTCTAGAGAGAATGGAAGAGCGTAACGACCGTCCACAATGAATCGAGCTCTGAAACTTTTTTTATCAATTTCCGGCAAATCGTCAGCCACCAAAACTCGCTGACATCGCACCTTCTTTTCTGTCATGATCAGGCCACTATTGATACCGTTTGACCGACAGCTTTGGTCGCAATAGGAACCCGAGCAGTGATCTCCGTTCCACCTCCGGACCGTGACGCAATTAACAGCACACCTTTCACTAGACTGACTCGTTCTCGCATACTCACAAGTCCGAGACCCCTGCTAACCATGGCAGCGACTGCATCAAAACCAATTCCATAATCGCGAACTTTGAGTTCGATCTCACCTGATATTCCGCGCAAGTGTGCCTCAAAACGTTGAGCACCACTATGCTTCATGGCGTTGGTCAGAGATTCTTGTAGAACTCGGAAAAGGCACAGAGAAACTTCCCTCGGCAGGTCATGCGGGATGTCCTCACTTGTAAGCTCTACGGTTATGCCATTATGGTCGGCGATTTCTTTGCAGAAACCTTTGCACGCTGGAACGAGGCCCAGATACTCCAGTTTCGAAGAGTGCAGGCGATGTGAAATCGCTTGTATTTCCGAGCCAATTTCCGAGAGATGGAGTTGAAGTTCGTCTAAAGAACTCCGAACTTCCATCGCCGAATCCGGAAGTCTCTGTTCAAGAGCATCAGCCTCAATCCCAACCATGGCGATGCGCTGACTGATGTCGTCATGAAGTTCTCTTGCAATCCACGCGCGCTCCTGCTCTTGCGCATCAATCAGCCTGCGACTCACGCTGGACAGAGCTTCCTCCGCTAACTTGCGATCGGTAATGTCCACGCAGGACCCGATATAGCCGGCAAAAGAATTATTCCCATCAAATCGCGGAATGCCTCTATCCAACACCCATCGGTATTCTCCGTCGTGCCTCCGCAGCCGATACTGCATGCTGAAAGGCTCATGGCGATCGAAGGCTTCGGTGTAGGTATCAAAGCATGCGGCCACATCTTCACCATGAATGTTCTCCAACCACCCGTTCCCGAGTTCTTGCGCAGGGCTCCGGTTGGTAAAGTCAAGCCATGTTTGATTGAAATAGGTGCATAGCTTATCGGTATCCGACATCCAGATCATCACCGGAGCAGTATTGGCGACATGGCGAAAACGCTGCTCACTCTCGCGGACCTCGTTTTCGGCTTTTCTGCGCCTCGCGCGATTCCATAGCAGACCGCCAATAAGCAGAGCCTGCAGCACAATGAGAGAAACGCCGCCAGCGATGTACCATTTGTACGACTCCCAAACCGTAGGTTCCCGATTCAGGACGATGCTCCCGGGAGGAAGGTTCTCTTCTTTAAGTCCCCAGCGCTTCAGGGCTCGCCAGTCGAACAGGTAGACCGCTGGTATTTTTACGATAGGGATGTTCTCTACCCTTTCTCCGTTCAGAATCCTTAGGGCGGTGTCACCGACAATCTGGCCTTCCTGGGCAAAACTGATTACGTCACCTCCCACTTCCCCGTAGCCGACGTCCACATCCGAAAGGCTGAAGACAGGAGCATTCGCGGCAGTGGTAATCATCGGAGCCGCTTGTTTTGAACTTATAAACTTGGCGCCTGTGGCATCCTGAGCGAAGTTGGTGAGGAGAACGACGGTGTGTTCTGGGAGATGCTCCAATTTCTCAAGTAATTGCGGCATCGTCAGATCTGTAAGGTAGGTGATGTCGAGCTTCGATTCGTAACTACGCAGATCTTGCCTGGCTTCTGCCAACGCATATCGGTCATAAGGAGCGGTTCCTGCTACAACGACCACGTGTTTCGTGCCACTCTGGAGGCGCAGTGCAGCATCGATGGTCTTCCTTCCTTCAATGTTGTCTTCTTGTACACCGGAAAACTGCGCGTCGAGCTTGGCGGGAGCCATTGTCGCTGACGTAGTAAAGACGATCGGAATGTCCTTAAAGAATTTCGCGTGAGCATCAACCATGAACTGCAGTGCTGATGGCCCAACAGTAATGATCAAGTCCGGCCTGCGCTGTTGATATTTGTGGATGTACCACTCTCGAAATTCGTTCTGAGTACTTACCTCTGGGAATAGAGTCGTCTCCAAGTATTCGCGATAAAGCTCAATCTGGTACGGTGACTTATCTAGGGCGGCAAGGATTCCTTGATCGATAGTCTCAATACCAGGAGAGGACAAACCGAATTCGTAAAAAATGAGGACGCGTTTAACTTCTCTGGTGGATGCGGCCCCAGTGGAATACGGCGCTAGAAAAACCGCAGTCATCGTGATTAGAATGAGTTGTAATTCGCTCAGACGGCCGATGCGATACCAGGCCGAGCGTTTTAGCGGCTGTTTGAAGTTGGACGACACGTCAACAATCGACTCAGACCGTCACCGCGCAGAGCTGAATGAATTAGGACACAGGCAAGAGCGAAAATTTATTCCACTAGCCTACTGTCGGCGATCATCCCCATTTCACATTCCTTATTGATTGAGAGCCAAAGTATAGCGCGAAGCGACCAATGTGGATGGTAGATTCATCGAATATGCTGGGGCGAGGAATTTCGCCAAGACGCTGTCATTTCTGACAGGTTGCTTGCGGTGAAGAAGATGCTATTTCCGATAGGCTTCCCGCTCCAAATACCGAACTCGGGAAACTGTTTGGAAATTTGGGGACAGACGGGGCGTTTCCCTCTCTTTTAATGTATGTTTCAGAACGGGAAACGTTCTGTCTGTCCCGTGGTTTCCTGTGTGACCGCACACTATGGCAGTTGGTGGATGGTCGGCAAGCCGGAAGTAATGGCGTGATTCGGGTCTGCTGGGATCCTCGACCGGAACATGCGGCCCGAGCGCAGCCAGGGAGGTCATTCCTCGCTCACTATAGCTTGGCGTACTCCCGCTTAGCTTGTTTAGGAATGGGTATGTCTGCGTCGGCATCCTTCCTGGGGACCGAGAAGTCTTGGGTACTTGCGAGCTTTTCCCGTGTTTGCCAGAGGACACTTAGACGGGATAGCGACCCCCGAAGAGCCCTGTTTGCCGCTGCGCGACGCGCTACATATCTCCCGGAATGCGGAATCTACGACTTCTTAGCCGGGGCCGCGGCGGTCACCTTATGACCTGTCGCTTCTTCGACGACCGAAAACTCTCCGCCGTTCTGCGACATCTCGAGCTTGAAAGTGTACTCGGTTTTGGATACATCCTTGATGGTGACGCGCACACTGATCTTGGCGTCGCCCATCTTGGATTCGGCGGTCCAGTTCCAAGTGTCACCGTTCACTGTGCCTTTCGAAGCGATAGCTTCGCCCGTGCTAGTGAACTCATGGTAGGTGTAAACCTTCTCGTTCGGATCATATCCCATGAAGGAGACACCCTTCGATGGCCCCATCGGCCCGGTGCCTTCCGAGTGGCACATGACGAAGAACCCGCCAGAGTACCATTCGCACTTTTCCGTGGCCGTGAATTTGCCTCCGGGCATCGGGCCGAACGGTTTGGCCTCGCCCTTCACGTTCCACGTGCCGATGTTATAGTCGAGCTTCTTGACTTCTGGCCCCGGCTTGGGTGGGGCCAGAGGTGCCTGTGCTTGGACAGATATAGCAAGAAACATCATGCAAACCGCGAGCAGTACAGTCATTCTCTTCACGATCGGCTCCTTATGAATCGGCCCCGCTGCGGGTCGCATGGAAATCAATGTTCATGGCGTTGCGTGGCGTGCGAGGATGATACATCCGGCCCCTAGATTTTCAAGCGAGAATCGTTCTAACTTCGCGGTCTTGTGGCAGGGCATCGCGTTCGGAGGATTGTCCCCGCGCGCGCTTGCAAAGGTACGAATTTGGGAGCCGACACTAGGGGGGCGATGTGGGAAGCCACAGTCACGTCCTGGGCGGATTGTCGGCAAACCGGAAACTACGATGCAAACTGGCCTACTACCAGAGTGTTGAGAAATGTCGGTTTAAGCCAGAGCGGAAGAGATCGAAGCCCTCTGGCGGCGCTCGTCCCTTATCCGGTCGGAAGGAAGGGGTCACGCGGCACAGAGGGCACATCCGCAAGACCCGTGCTGGCCGAGTCTCGCAGTTTCGGAATCCAAAACATCGTACGAGAAAATCTACTTATCTGCGAAATGCCAATCAACGCCTAAGGCTCTGGCCAGAGTGGGTTTAGAGAGGAAGCTTCCAGCCCCCCTGCTGAGAGACCTGGAGGGTCAGATGGGCAAGCGGATTCGGGCGCGCAAGCCGCCCATCGGGGAGTCCTCCAAGGAGATGGTCCCTTGGTAGAGTGCGGCGAGATCACGGACAATTGCGAGTCCAAGTCCCGAACCAGGCGCGGTTTCGTCAGCGCGCACTCCGCGCTGAAGTACTACCTCGCGCATGGACGGAGCGAGGCCGCCTCCGTCGTCATCGACAGTCACAACGACCGCGTCATTCTCCTGCACCGACTGTATTTTGACGGTCGACTTCGCCCACTTGCACGCATTGTCCAGAAGATTACCCATCATCTCCTCCAAATCTTCGCGCCGGCCGCGAACGAGATGTTCGGCCGAGACGTCCACTTCGATGGAAAGACCGCGGCTCGAATAGATCCTGAGCAACGTACGGGTGAGTCCTTCTACAGAAGGCAGGACAGGACAGCGAGCGCCGGGCAGGTCGCCGGAAGTGGCGGCGCGGGCATGCGCCAGATGATACTCAACCTGTCTGCGCATGCGTTCGATCTGCAGGCTCATCCTGGCCGCCAGTTCCTGCTGACCGGAAGCCTCAACTGCCTCTGCTTCGTGGGTCAACACAGCGAGCGGAGTTTTTAGTCCATGCGCGAGGTCGCCGGCTTTCGCCAGAGCCCGGCTTACGATGCGCTCACGGTGTTCCAATAAGGAATTAAGATCGTTCACTAAAGGCTGCACTTCGATCGGATAACTTCCTTCGATCCGGCGCGCGGAGCCGTCGCGAACACCCGACAGTTGTTTGCGCAGGTGGCTAAAAGACGACAATCCTGCATGTACCTGCCAGATTCCCGCCAGCATGCATAGAAATGCGAAGGTTAGAGTCGACACCGGTTCGACGGGAAGAATAACAACGCGGCCAAAAGCGTGTGTTTGATGGTGGATGGTGAGGAATATTAAGTGTCCCACCGGAATCAACCCAAGCGTCCAGAGAAAAGCGCCCAGCAGAATGCGCCAGCGGAAAGAGTGCAGCAGCCAGTTCATGAATTGGTTTTCATGCGATAACCGAGCCCTCGCACCGTCTCAATGAAAGAGGGTCCCAGTTTCCGCCGCAGGCGGCCAACAAATACTTCAACTGTGTTCGAATCACGGTCAAAGCTCTGCGAATAGATGTGCTCGGTCAGCTCTCCCTGAGAAACGACGCGCTCGCTGTGGTGCATAAGGTAGGAAAGGACGCGAAATTCATGGCTGGTGAGTTTTACCTCTGTGCCCTCCAGTGTCACGTTGCCTGCCCGAGTGTCGAGCACGATGGGACCGCAGCGAAGTTCGGGTTTGATCTGTCCGCTCGAACGCCGAATGAGGGCGCGTAATCGCGCCAGCAATTCTTCCATGCGGAAGGGTTTCGACATGTAGTCATCGGCGCCGGTGTCAATGCCTACAACCTTTTCGTGCCAGCTTCCTCGCGCTGTTAGCACCAACACCGGCATTGCCTTGCCGGATTCGCGCCAGCGGCGCAGCAACGTCAATCCATCGATTTTGGGGAGTCCTAAATCCAGAACAACGGCGTCAAAGCTTTCATCATGTCCCAGAAGGTCTGCGCGTTCGCCGTCGCCAGCATGATCTACCGCATAGCCGGCGCGGCGAAGCGCAGCTATGAGATGTTTTGCCAGCGGTGCCTCATCCTCAACCACAAGCACGCGCACGTTTCCTCCTCCACTATTAAGGAGATGAGAACTATGCTGAACGGTTCCTGAACGCCGCGTTCAGGGCTCATTCAGGCAAGGCCTCATAGTCTACGTACATGATCAAACTGCACCGCTGCAGGAAAATCTACTACACCCGAGTGGCGGATTACCTCGCGAGCGGGTAGCCGGAACGTACCGTTCTGGGAGGGCAGCAATCTGCTCCCCGCTTTGTTCAATCAGGAAGTATCCCAAAAAGGAGTTGACGATGAAGAAGCTCAACGTATTTGTCCCAACGCTGGTGGTCTTGGTCTTGAGCAGCGCAGTTTTCTCTCAAACATCATCGGCTGCCCAAGGCGATCAGCAGCCGCAGGCGAAGTCGAGCCAAGCCAAGCATCAGGAGATGATGACTCCTGAGGCCATGGTGGATCACCTGTCCACAGAACTCAACCTCACCGAAGATCAGAGGACGAAGATCAAGCCGATCGCGGAAGACGTCTACAAGCGGATGAACGAAGTGCGCCAAGACAGCTCGATACCCGAGCAAGAGCGCCGCGAGAAGATGAAGCAAATCCACGAGAACGGACTCAGCCAGGCCAAGCCCATTCTGACCGCGGACCAGCAGAAGAAGCTCGACGAGATGATGAGCAGCCACTCGCATAAGGGCTCTACTCCTCACCAGCATCAGTAATCGGCTGATCGAAGTTGATGGCTGGCGTATCTTTTCGATTTGTCGTTCGTGCCCGATCCAGTTATCGGGAAAAAGGGAACGGCCTGATCCGCACGTTACAAAGAAGCGGCAGATCAGGCCGTCTGCTTTTTTCCGGAGCAATCAGACGAGTGAGTACCAGAGCTGTCAGAAGTTTCTCCGTGACCTTCGTATAGACTTCGTGACCTTCGTGTTAACCCCGGGCGTTGGAATTTTCGTCACAGAGACTTCAAGAAACTGACGAGCTGCCAGCGCTGCGGCTCGGGTAGCCGGCTCCAGGAGGGCATTCCATTTCTGAGGCTCCCATTCTTCAGCAGCCATTCCAACTCACCGGGAGTGGAGTTCTTGAGGCGATCCGAGTGCAAATTGGGGCGCTTCGAATGCCCTTCTGCTTGATTTCCATGGCACGAAGCGCAATTCTGCTGGAAGAGTTTGGCCCCCGCAGCGACGGAATTAGGATCTCCGGCCATGGGATTCGGCCTTTCGCGCGCTGACTCCGGAACCTTCGTCCGCCACTTACCATCACCTGCTGCCGCCAAAATTGTCGCCGCAAAGGCTGTAACGAGGGCAAAGACACTCAATGATCGACGGAACATCCGCTTCATTGTCGTCTCAATCGCGACGCAATCTGGTTGATTTCATAGGAAACGCCGAAGCGGAAGAGGAATCCATGACTGTCAGCATTGAGCCCGAAGCCAGGAGAAAGCTTGAAGGTAGCGCTTCCCGGAATACGCCATTCGACAACCGGAGCAAGATAGTGAGACGTATCGTGCAACCCAAAGCTGTGGCGGTCGCCTAGTCCACCATACATCTCAGTGCCTGCAGACAGATTTTCGCGGCAAAACACGCACGATCTCGCACTTGCGACTAGCGACAAAGGACGGCTCACTCCCAGCGCGTAGCCAAATTCCCACGCATCACCATTGAGATTCTTCTCCGCGATCACGTTTTCCGAAACGTTCCACCCTTTGAAGTTGCTCGACAAGATCAGCTTGAGCTCGGCTTCTCGCTTCATTTCGCTGCGGTCATTGCGCGCGAGAAAGTCGTCGCGCACGTCGTGTCCGACGACTTCAAGCAGCGATTTATCGGCAGAATTGATGTTTTCGAACTCCACGTAAAGGACAGGGTTGATCCAGTGTTCACGCAGTAAAGGACGAAAACGGTTCTCCCATCGAGATCCGGTGAAAACCGTGCTTTCCCCCGCGGTGGATTGTCCATCCAGGTAGACCTCCGAAGTCCACCAGGTCGTCACCCCATATTCGAGTTCGAGCGCGCTCCCGACGAATCCATTGCCACCCGTCGGAGATCCGGCCACAGATTTCAATCCAACTTCGAGGTTTCCGGGCTCCTCCATCTGGTGGGAGTAAGTGATGAAATAAGTTTCTTGAGCTGAACCTTTGCCGGTAGAACACGCGATGCAGGTGACAAGAATGGAAAGCCGAACGAATTGTGAGAAGGAACGTGCCACGTCGGCCTGAATGGAGAAAATGAAATTGAATTTCATTTTCAACTTCATAGTAACGTTTGCTTTGCGCCGGAGTCAAAGGTTGAAGATCGTGGTGCAACGCAATTTGGATTTCGGAGGCATTCTCAGGCGCGAACCGGTTGAACGTGACGCTTTCAGATGTCGAGCACGCGGCGCGCATTTGGTGATGAATTCGTAGAGTCCGTAAACACAAGGGGTGAGCGATGCATAGCAATGGTGCGGGGAAGGCGCTCTCCGGAAAAGTCTTCAACCTTTTCCAGATCGGCGCGCTGCTTTTTACAATTTACCTGGTCCCTTCGACGCAGGCGGCAAATGGTCCTGGTAACCCCGCGGAGGAGAACTCGCAAGTCCAGGCGCTCCCCACTCCAGGGACATACAAGATCGATCCGGATCATACTTTCACGTACTTCAGTGCGCGGCACCATTTAGTCGGTCGAGTGCGTGGCAGGTTCGAGAAGACTGAAGGAAGCATCACCGTGTCGCAGGACCCGGCTGCCTGCAGTGTCGACATCACGATTGACGCATTGAGCATCAGCACGCAGAATGCCCAGCGCGACGCGGATCTTCGAGGCCCCGCCTACTTTGATGTGAAGCAATTCCCCACGATTAAGTATCAGGGTCGTGGCATTCACAATGTTTCCGGAAACTCCTGGACAATGGACGGCTCTCTTACCATTCGCGGGGTGAGCAAGGTGGTGCCTCTCACCTTCACCTTCAGCGGGATCTTTCCCAATACCAAGCCCGGCAGACCGGCGCGGGCTGCGTTCCATGCCTCCGCGGCGACGAAGCGAGCGGATTTCGGTATGACTCGCGACAACTTAATGGAACTCGGCCCAGCCCCAGGCTCTCAGACCGACGTCGAGATTGAGATCGACGTGGAAGCGGACGCAACCATCGCGGCCCAATAGGGCGGATGACGCACGCTCAGAACCACCTGAGTAGCGGGTGGCGCATGAGTTCTGCTTTGTGTTCTGTGTTCGATTCCAATCAGGTGCAGTTGCGGCGTCATCAAACTGGCTTTCCTACCTAGGAAAACGTCGTGTCTGTCCCTTTTGGTAGGCAATCATGCTGCCCACCCTCCTTAATCGAACTGCATCCATCAACAAGGGAGAATGACAATGCACGAAAACAACAGAATTGCTTCATGCTTCTGGGCGTTACGGCTAGGACTTGGTGCTACCGCGTTTCTTGCAGGCGCTGACAAATTTACGAATTTGCTCACCGATTGGGAAAAATATATTGCTCCCCAAGCGAGCGAGAAGCTTCCGATAAGCAACAAGAGTTTCATGCGCATCGTCGGTGTAATTGAAATGGCAGTGGGGGTCGGGATTCTGAGTCCCAAAACGGAAATTTCCAGCTATGTTGCATCCGCGTGGCTCACGTGCATCGCCGGCAATCTGGTGCTTAAGAAGGACTATGACATTGCAGTGCGGGACCTCAATATGGCGCTGGGTGCTTTTGTGCTGGGGCAGCTAACCGCTCTTCGTACTCGGCAGCATGGCGTGAACGAAGAGTTCGTTGTGGATCGCCAGATCGCCGCATAGATGGAGCTTTTCAAATTGGCGGGATGAGCAGGCTGCATACAGTCACTGTTCATCCCATCCAGAATTCCCGTTGAAGAGCTTAGCGGCAACTTCTGATTGTCTCGATATCTCTAACCTCCTGAGTTGACAACGAATGAATGCTCTGACTCTTGCCCCGCGACCCAGCGGGGTTTCTTCTGTCGGCATACTGAACCAGGAAAATCGCATGAACGCAGCGCAGTCGGCAGTTACGCGATCAGTAGCAAAAAGCATTCTGTTGGGCACACCTATTCTCATGTTCACGACCTTCGCTGTCGCGATGCAGTCAGGTGGGAATGTCCCAGGTCAGTCGCACGCGGTGGAAGTGCAGATGCGGAATGTGATGTATCACTTCACCGACAATATCGCTGTGCATATTCGCTCACTCAGCGGTCGGCTTCTTCCGATCAGAGGCGAATTACCGGTGTTTGATGACAAAGGTTCCTTCAACATCCAAATCACTTCTGCTGCTATCGCGATTAGTCCGGAGTCGCTTGCCAACGTACTGAACTCATACGTCTTCGCGCGCCGGGATGCACCGCTAAAGAACATATCCATCCGCATTGACAGTTCCGGCCACTTAAAAGTGAAAGGCAAGCTCCACAGCAAAGGCGATGTTCCGTTCGAAACGGACGGCACGTTGAGCACGACAGCGGAAGGCAAGATTCTCCTGCACGCGGAAAAGATCAAGGCGATGCACCTACCTGTAAAGGGATTGATGGAGCTTCTGGGTATAGACCTTGCTGACTTGATCAAAACAGGCAAAGTACATGGCATCGAAGTGCAGAAGGATGATCTCGTGCTTGATCCCGAGAAGCTCCTTCCACCGCCTCACGTTGTTGGGCGCGTCACAGCAGTGCAGATTCGTGCAGGGCAGATCGTCCAAGTTTTTGGAGAGGCGAGCAAAACACCTGCCTGGCGACTCCCGGCAGCAAATTACATGGCGTACCGCCAGAATCAGCTCCGATTTGGCAAGCTAACCATGAACGACACCGATCTAGTGCTGATCGATATGGATCCCCAGGACCCATTTGATTTCTACCTCGATCACTACAAAGAGCAGCTAGTCGCTGGATATACCAAAGAGACTCCGAGCTTTGGGCTCCGGGTATATATGCGGGACTACAACAAGCTGCACGCCGCAGAGTCGAACAGCATTTCAAATCACTAGAGTGAAGGGCATTTGTTGCGCGTTAGCCAGGAGCTCTTCCCGGATTGGGAACAGATTCGAGCGCAATTCCATCGCAAACGCGTTCGGTGCCTTGCCAGATTCGGCTGACACGTCGAGATAAACGTCTGCGCTCAGGTTTTTATCGGCTGAAGCGACCAGGTGGTAATCCCCGGCAGCTAGCTTCGGTGGTCGAATCCAACCATCGTCGTCGGAGATTAACGAATAGCGCGGTTTCTCATCCAGTTTGCGCCGAGCTGATATCGATAGATATCGACCTTCCCGCCTCTTCCAGGATTGCCGCTAATTATTAGGCCGACGCGGATGTTCCTGCCCGACTCAAGTGGAGTTACAACTGAAACTCTGGCATAGAACACGCCGCGGCCTGCGTGTTTGCAACGGACAGGCACAAAGCGGCGACGTTGAAAGCTTCACGACTTTCCTGGAACGAAAATGATATCTCCCGGCATACGGTACGATGTGAACATCAGCGTGCAAAAGGACCTAAGATGAAGTGGCATCGGCTGCTCTTTGCGGGAGTTACTCTCGTCTTCGTCGTAAGCGGTGTTTTTGCCGCTGACCAGTCCACGCAAGATCTCTACAAATCCAGGTGTCAGGGCTGTCATGGAGCCGATGGCCGCGGCAGCGTCATCGGACAGAAACTGGGAGCCAAAGCCTTTCACGATCCCGGGGTGGCAAAAATGTCACACTCCGCACTGAAGAAGACGATCTCCGAGGGAAAGAACAAGATGCCAGCGTACAAAGGTAAGCTGACCGAGCAGCAGATCGATGCGCTGCTGAAGTACGTCAGGGAACTAAAGTAGAAGCGGGAGCGCGGGGCACCAAATGTGTCGAAAGCACTTAGTGAGTGTCCTGTTAGGATTGCAAGTCGCTATTCCTGAACCTCTGTCCTTAACAAAAGATGAAAAGCCTCTTTCTCTTTTTCTGTTTCTCTGCTCTTGTATTTGCCCAATCTGAAAGTCCGCGCTCCTCTGAGCAGCCGGAAGCTGCTACTGGATCGCATCCCGAGAGCAACCGCCTCGCCGGTCTGAAACGCAATGACGGATTTGTTCCGTACTACTGGGACGCAAAAAAAGGGTTGCTGCTGTTTGAGCTTTCGCCGCAGCGCTTGAATGCGGAGTTCATCTACTTCACGGGATTGAGCAGCGGCGTTGGCTCCATCGAGATGTTTGCCGATCGCAGCAGCGTAGGAGAGTCACAACTCTGCCGATTTGTTCGTTCCGGGCCGAAGGTATTAGTCATTGCAGAGAACACGCGGTTTCGTGCTGAGCATGGCAGCCCGGAACTCCTGCATTCCATTACCCGCAGTTTTCCCAGTTCGGTAATCGCTTCATTGCCGGTCGAGTCCGAGCAGGGTGAGAGCCTTATTGTGAATGCCAATCCGCTGGTAGTGCGGGACGCCACCGGACTGCTCAATCAACTACGGCGGCCTTCGCGCGCCGTCAATGGAATGGTTCGTCCCATCGCCACTGAGAATGCGGCAACCTGGCATTTGGACGAAGCTCGCAGCGCGGTCGACATGGATCACACACACGCCTTCCCCGCCAACATCGAGATCGAGAACATCCTGACTTTTGTCAGCGACTCGGGCGGACGCGCGGTGAATAATCCCGAATCGGGAGTACTCAGTGTTCATGAACACATCTCGTTGCTCGGGCTTCCGCCTGCCGGCTATCAGCCCCGCATAGCCGATCCGAGAGTCGGGTTCTTCGGCGAGCAATTCGACGACTTTTCCCGCACGTACAGGGACTCTCTCAATCAAAACTATATCGATCGATGGAGGCTGAAAAAAAAGGATCCAGCGGCCGCGGTCAGTGAACCGGTAAAGCCGATCACCTTTTATCTGGACCGAGCCATTCCGGAGCCAATGCGCTCTGCTGCCCGCCGCGGCGCGTTGTGGTGGAACCAGGCATTCGAACAGGCCGGATTCCGCAATGCGCTTGTGGTCGAGGATCTGCCGGAGGGAGCCGATCCGTTGGATCTCCGCTATCCGACCATCCAATGGACCAATCGCAATGGACGCGGCTGGTCAGTGGGCATGGTCCAGACCGATCCCCGCACGGGCGAAATTCTTCACGCTGTGGTGCAGCTCGATTCACACCGCATGCGCACTGTGAATAACTACTGGAACGTCGTGCCGCGCGAAGCCGCTTCTGGCCGTGAGGACTCCGGTATGGATCTGTTCGCCGAACTCGACGGCGCCGACCCGCAACTCTCCGAGGACGAGGTGATGGTGCGCCGCATCGCCTTGCTGACATGTCACGAAATGGGACACGTGCTCGGGCTCGAACACAACTTCGTTGCCAGCACGTTCAATCGTGGTTCGGTGATGGACTACTTTGCCCCGCGCATATTCATTCGCAAAGATGGCACCGCGGACCTGAGCGATGCCTACATGCAAGGCGTGGGCAGCTACGACAAGTTCGCCATCGAATGGGGCTACAGCAGCGGAGCTCAGCCGCAGGGCTCATCCGAAGATCCTCAGGAGATCGCGCGTTTGGATGCCATCGTTCAGAAGGCTCTTAGACAAGGAATTTTCTGGGGCAATTACGACGATCCCCGCTGGAATGCCTATGACGATGGCCCTGATCCTGTGACGTGGCTGGGCCAGGTCTTACCCGTGCGCAATGCGCTGGTTGCGGCGTATGGGCCCTCGATGCTGCAGAATCGTGAGCCCGTTTCGAAACTCGCAGCGCGATTTGCTCTGGTTTATTTGTTTCATCGCTATGCGCTGGCCTCAGCCATCAACACCATTGGCAGCGCGAAAATCCCCCCTGCACTAGCAGGCGATGGCCAGAAACCTCTGGAGATATGGAATCCGCAAAGTCAGCGAGACGCGCTGCGTTTATGTCTACAAGCGTTGCGTCCAGACCAGATGCAAGTTCCCTCCCGAATCTGGAATATCCTCGTGCAGCATGAAAATGCAGGACTGGATCCCGAGGCGTACCGGTCGAGCGCTGGATATGTGTTCAGCCCTTACGATGGCGCGCGGTCCATTGCGGAAATCGTGCTCGGAGGTTTACTCGATCCGGAGCGTCTTGCGCGTATGGATTCCATTCATCACTTCGATAGCGCAGCGCCCACCTCCACCGAAATCATTTCGGCGTTGGTGAAGAATGCATTGGGCGTCGGCGCAGTGTCATCGCAACCCAAAGCGAGCGATTTGTCTGATGTTGTGGAGAATGAGTTGGCTGATCGGCTCATGATTCTCGCTGCCGACGATAACGCTACGGCAGAAGTTCGGTCGCAAGCCTGGGTGGGCGTGAACGGGATTTATGCGCAGGTGAAGACGAGTCGCCGCCCTGCCGCAAGCAACATAGCTCGGCAGATAGAAGCGTTTATTCGCGATCCTAGACAGAACGTGCCCAAGCTGAGACCATCAACCGCCCCGCCGGGGCCGCCAATCTAACTCGCTGCCCAATTACAAAAATCAGCGACCGAAGGCCATGGCGCCGCCGAGGCTTCCCTGATAGATGAGCGCAAGCACGGTAATGCCGGCGAACAGCAGATATGCAATCGAGGGCACTTGGTTGCGCTTGTGAATGCGCCAGCGCCACACAGCGAGCACCACGAATAACAGGACCAACGACGTCCCCAGCCACTGGTGAACAGTAATCAAATTTGCAGGCAAGGTACCGCCAGACCGGCTCTTCCACCACCATCCCGCGATGCCGGTCAAAGGTGTGATGATGGCAGCGTATAGGACCATCCATGACGCCGCTGCGTGCAGCGATGTTCTCCGCGTCCATAGGCCCAGCAAATCGCTTAGTAACGCGAGCGGCAGTAATGCGGCCGTGAAGTTGACGAGTATTGGGTGGAGTTCCTGCGGCGAACGCGGCGGCGTAAGAGCGGGCAGTCTGAATCCTGGATTGCTCTGCGGCTGCGGCGATTGCGTCCCATTCGTCGCAACCAGCTTCGCCTTCATATTCGGGTGCGGACGACAGTGATACTCAAGCGATCCTGTGTTCTTTATTGTCATCTTCCAGGTGCCGCCGGGTGGGATCAGACCTGAATCAAAACTGCCGTCGTCTGCGGTAACCGTATGCGAGACGATGTCCTCGTTCTTCCATTCCACCGTCTGGCCGGCGCGTACCGTGAGTTCTGGCGGCTGGAAGCGGATGCCGTTCATGATGACTTGAGCGTCCGCGGAGCTCTTGGAACTTTGCTGGCTTTCTGCTGCTGCACCTGGGCTCTGCAAGGAGTACAGGTTGAGCGCTGATGAAATGGGCAGTGGGTGTGCGGCACGGGCGCTCACCGCAAAGAAGGTGAGCAGAATCACGAAGCCCTGCCGCTTAAGCCACCCACTCACGCCCGGTTTCATCGTCCTTACTTTCCCGCGCCGCTGCTGGAACTTCCGCTCATTGACGACTTCAGCTGTTGCGCGTGCTCCAAATGTCCCTGAAGCAGGGGGGCCGCGCCTTGAAGTGCCGACTTCAATTCTGCGTTCTGAGCGTTCGGGATAAGCACTTTTCCGGCAGCATCGATCACCTGCTGGTGAAACGCTACTTCGTGGTTGACGTACTCTTTGTCAAAGGCCTTGCCGTGCAGCGCCCGGAGCTTCTTCATCTCCGCAGCAGCCTGGGTCTTCAGCGACTTGCTGGTCGCACTCGGCGCCGGAGTCACATTGAGCTTCTTGCCAAGATCATCGACCGACTTTTGCAGATTGCTGTGATCGTCGATCATCTGTTGCGCAAACTGCTTGACCTGGCTGTCTTTAGATTTTTGCAGTGCCAGCTTGGAGCTATCGATGTCAATCTGGTTTGCGGCAGTTACGATGCCGACAATCTGCGGGTCAGATGGAGTGGATCCTCCGCTGCTCTGCTTTTGCGCTGGAGCAGAGATGACGAAGCCGAACAGCAGCGTCGCCGTTGCTAATGCCAAATGATTCTTCATTTCGTGTACCTACCTTTCGTCGTTGAATAGTGCTCGTAAACTTTAGGAAAGCAGTCCAATTTTGATCACCAAGCGCTCGGAGCCGCGCCGCAAGGCCAGGGAATCGGCAGCTCGGCTTTTCCCGTAGCACACGGGCTCAACCCGTATGGAGTCCCTGGGACGATTTGCGTTACAGAAAAGCCCAACAATATTTGTGCCCTGTCGCGCGCCGCGTCGATGTTGGCATCTACACTGGAACGCGAGGCAGAGAAGATGAAGGCAATTGTTATTCGCGAATACGGCGGACCTGAAGTGCTCAAATGGGAAGATCATGCTGATCCGGTTGTGGGTGCAGGTGAGGTACTACTGCAAGTCGCGGCCACCAGCGTCAATCCCTTCGAGTTCAAGGTACGGTCTGGCGTTATGAAGGACGTCTTTCCGGTTCAATTTCCTGCCATTCTGGGAACGGACGTCTCAGGAACTGTGTTGAAACTTGGGCCCGGCGCAGAGGGTTTCGCCCTCGGCGACAAAGTGTTCGCCATGGCATCCCATACTTATGCCGAACTCTGCACTGTGAAGTCCACCAACCTTGCGAAGATTCCTGCAGGACTCGACATCCTCGAGGCCGCTGCTCTGCCCGTCGTAACCACCACCGGCCATCAACTGATCTCCTTGGGAGTGAAGCCTGAACGTGGACAAACGGTGCTTGTCCTAGGAGCGGCCGGCAGCGTCGGGCGATCGGCGGTATTCGCGGCCAAGGCTCTGGGAGCAGTGGTAATCGCCGGCGTCAGAAAAAAGCAATTTCAAGAGGCCGTTTCGCTGGCCGCTGATCAAGTAATCGCAACCGACGATTCCGATGGAATAAAGAAGATGACGCCGGTAGATGGTATTGCCGATACAGTCGGCGGGAAGACAGCTGAAACATTCATCGCCAAAGTGAAAGCGCGGGGCGTGTTCGCATCCGTCCTGGGAGCTCCGGGCAACGCCAAAGACTATCCGTCCGTGACTGTGGTGCCGATCTATGCGCAACCGGATGCAAAGGCTCTCGTCTCCATGGCTCAAGCCATAAGGGACCGCAAGCTGGTTATCCCCATTGGCATGAAATTGCCGCTCAAGGATGCTGCAAAGGGACACGCGGCCGCCGAAAAAGGCGTCGGCAAGGTGTTGTTGGTCAGCTAGTTTTTTGGTGTGCGGGCAAGACCTGAAAAGGGACGAGGACGCGGTGGATTCTATAAAACAAATCCCAGGATGTAGGGAAATAAGCAGGGGAATTTTTTCGCGAACCTCACAATCGTCGGATTATCGGCCAAAAGTGACGATTTTCGATCAAGAGCAGGGAACTTGCAGGGACTTTGCAGGAAATTTCGCCAGAACCAAGATTTGAGTACCCGCCCGTTGCGGCTCGAGCGGGTACTCGGGTTTTGCTCAGGGCGTGCAGCTTTGGAAATGAGGTTGAGAGTTTGCAACGATTTCCCGGGCCGAACCGAATCCGCCGAAGAACAGTTCAAGGGATGAGGGATTGCAATCCGCCGCCCCACTCACAGTCGAGCTTGCGTTGAAAGCTGCGCTGTAGCTTTCTCCGGTGGTGTTGGTACGGAACTGGTTGCCGCTGTGGTCGTATATGGCTACCCACGCGTTCGCGGTAGGGACTGTGATGCTGTAAGGCGAGCAGGCGTCGGTCGGAGTGCCGCATGCCGGGTCGCCATTGTGCGTCGTGAATGTGGGCGCGCCGTCGATCCAAGGGACCGAGAAGTGGCGATCCAGCACGAACACGTGTAGCGGATCGATGGTGACTTTGACGCTCTGCGGCATGCTCGCGGAATCCTGCGAGAAGATGTTGCCTCGAATAGTCCCGGCGGGACTGGCTACCAATGTGATGGTGCCGACGTCTGTGCCGGGCTCGATCGCGTCTCCGGTGCTGCCGTTTGCCACGTTGTGTGACACAAGCAGCGCGGGCGTAAACAAAGTCCCGTCTGAACTCCTCGCCGATACCGCTACCGTCCAACCCCAGCTCCGGAGGTGATGGCTGGACATTGTCGAACTTGAAGTGCCCCTGAGCGTCGGCAGTAGTCTGCGCCATGATGGTGAAGTCGCTTAGAGGCGCACCCTCCAGGGCGACTGCCACGGTGCCGCTCACCGGAGCGCCGGTTTGCGAATTTAGAATTGTGCCTGAAATGGAAGTTGAGCTGTTGCTGCTCGACCCGCCGGTTGCTCCTGTCCCGCTCGAGGAACCTCCGCTGGAAGTTCCCGATCCGGAACTCGAACCCGATCCGGAACTCGAACCTCCTCCCGGATTAGCACTTCCGCTACTGCTACCCGCACTAGATCCGGGACTCGGCGAAGCTTGCGGAGACGTGGGCGCCGGCGATTGCATGTTGCTGACTGGATTGCTTGCGGTTCCACCACAGCCGGCGACGAACACTGCCGCCGCGAGCAACAAGGAAAAACCAAGTGGCGAAGAAGATGGGAGTGCACCTTTTTTCGTAAAGACCTGACCTCAAAAGTTGAAAGCTGCTGTTGGTCAGAAAAGATGATGAGTCGAAATTGCAGGTTGCGCGTGCCATGCCGCTAAGAGTGGAATCTTGGCACCAGTCATAGACCGATGTCGTCTTACACTCGTAAGCCGGTTCGACGTCCCGTTGCCGACTATTTGCGCCGAGGTTTCTTAACTTAACAGTGGCGCTCCCTCGCCTCTGCCGCGACGTCGAGGCTTCTTCGTTGATGAAACCACAATGAGGACGCCGTACGGCCCACGCTTTTCGGAGGTGGTGCGCGACCGCTCCAGCAGACCCGAAACGAGGTTGGCTGGACTCAACCTGTTCCCATGTCGGGCTTACTCTCTTACTCCCACAATCTGTGGCGCCCAGACAAAAGCTGCTTCCAACCCTTTGCCCTGAGCTATGATTGGGCGCTGTCGCAGAATGCGCTATGAAATCTCATCGAGTGGCAATTGCGCTCTTCAATCCGTTCCTACTCGTTTGCATCGTGGGCGCGATTGCTTGGTGGCATCATTCTCGTCTTTACTATGCCACTCCCGAAACGGAAAGCGCGTTCCTTAGAAGCTACACACCCAAACGTGTGATCGACCGCTTTCGCGCAAAAGAGGGCTTTTCCAATGCACGATCTTTTGGCAGCACAGCAGGACGAACTTCTGTCGGTCATGAGGCAGGGTTTGAGTACTATATCGTCCTGCCAAGAGAAAACTGGATGTCATTGATGAATGCGTTGGGAGACGATGCCCTGCAACAGCTTGCCAATGACGGCGCAGAAGTCGCCGGCCAGAGCGGAAGTCCGCGTAATGGATTTCGCTTTGATTACAAAACCAATCACAGTATTGGTTCGCTCACGATTTTGCCTTTGGCGATCAACTCTCTTGTCCGAAGGAATAGGTCGTTACCGGAAGGCTTGCAGGACGTGACTGTAAAGATCGAGCAAACGGAGCAATGGTACCCAGCAGGGACTGGCATGATCCGTGTTAGCTCTACAAACTCCGTTCCTTCAACAAATCAATAAACAGAGTGCCCTGCCGTACGCGTATTGGTCGGTTTATTGACGGCAAGCAGACAAGGACGCGGCCGGTCGGTGTCGTCCCTCTGGGACTTGGATCTTGTACGGCTTGGCACCGCAGTTCAGGCGTCCCTATTTCTGTTTGTTTTTTTCGTTGCGTGCTTCTCGCGATGCGCGACGGAGCTCGCTGATGTCCTCGTCAGTAGTCTGTGCGATGTGAACAGCCTCTTTCCGCGACTCTTTGCCAAGCCACCTGCTCAGTTCGCCAAGTTTCCCGCCTCCTCAACGTCTGAAAATGATGTGCCTTATTTCGGCAGCAAAGATCGATTCGCGACAATTGTCATGTTTTGCGTTTGGATCTTGCCGTGTAAGCTTGACCCAAGCCAAGGGCATACTCTGACCTTCGAACATGACGAAACAGCTCTCCGAGGAATTGCCCGAAGAAGGGCCTTTGCGTTTTAGTGTCAATACCAGATTGGCACCCGGCCGATAACTACTTGTGCTAACTCCCTCCTACTGTGAATCGCATTGCGGCTGACGTCACATGATCTGCGATGAATAGTGCAATCAATATCCACAGCACAGCAACCGCATCGAGCACCCTGAAATACAGCTCCCGCCGCGCTTCTCGACCGACTTGTACTGCCGCGCCGACTCTCTCGCCCGCGTTCCACATCGCCCAGGTAGAAGTTCCCCCCACTGCCAAGCCGATACCGACAGCCAATGCATAGCCGAGGAATCCTGCCCTTGCTTCCCTGGCTGCGCCTACCGCAGCGAGGATACATATCAAGAAGCACATCAAATTCAGCATGGTCCAGAGCATAAGGTTAGTTGCACCTGCCTTGCGCCGGGCTGGGTAGCCCATCTCTTCCCATTTCGGTTTTTCCTCCGGGGCCCACATGCGGGAGTTTAGAAATGAAGATCGAGATGGGAATAGGGTGAGCCACCGAGCCCCGATTTTCTAGGAGAAATTAGGAAAGGGGGTGGCACCCTGCATTCTAAGTCCCACTCGGCAGTGAAAAATGCAGCACCACTCCTCCGCCGATAAAGAGGTTGTGCTGCGTATCGGCGTCGAGAAACGACGTCGGAAACCCAAGATCCGGCCTCCCCGTTCTGAAGTCTCTGAGCTCAGCGCGCAGACCCAATCGAGATATTGCGGTCTTGAACTCCAGACCTGCCCCGAATTGCAGGGCTGCGGATGTATTGCTGACGGAACTGATAAAGGGAATACCAACTCCAGGTCCGGCACGGCCCTCCTGCGTTGTATTGAAATGTGCAAAGCCACCGCCAATGCTCAAAAAGGGCGTAAAACCGGCAAGCGGCCGTAGCTGCAACTTCAAACTTGGGGTGAAGAGGACTGAAGAGAAATCTCGAGTGGCGACATTGATACCGCTGACGGTGCGGCTGGGAGTACCTGCAATTGGCAGTTCGAGGTAGGCCGACACAGCCCGAACGTCCAGCAGGAGATGCGCAAAGACGCCCTCGTAAGTAATTCCACTGCCGATCTTCAACGGGGTTCGAGTTGACGCACTAGGAAATGGTGTGCTCGAGTTTGGAGAGGCTGCGCCACCTATCACAACGGCAAACTCGTTCGCTTGCGCCAGTGTGCGCGGAACGGCCATCGCGATGGCGATAACTAGAACGGTAATCTTCATTCACGGCCTCCGTCTGTTTGGAACGTCTACGACCGGAGTTCTTGCGCAGAAAGTCTACGCAACGACTGCCCTCCGATCTGATCAGGAGAGGCGTTTGCTCTTGGCATCGTCTTCTATAGAACCCGGCCTTTTTGCGCGGTGTTATTTGCTTCGTTACCTCAATGGCCGTTATGGTCGCGGGGGACTCTGAAAGTCTTAAAGCTGATATGCCGGGTGCCACACCCTGCGACACCAAGCGGTAGCCCGCTCAGAATGGTCGCGAATGCATTGTCGTTTCCGTGATCGGCGGAACGCCCTGGTTTGATCACGCTGACGAGGGGAGCTCCCACCATCATCCATACGCCCCCTTCGAAAACCGGCGAAGGGGGAGCGGCACCCCCAACTACGAATTGCACACGAAGAACAAAGACATCAAGGTGCGCCACCCGCCGGAAGACCTCAAAATTCCTCGTTCCTCGTAGAAGAGGCACCAACGGCAATTCAGTCCTGGATATCCTGCGAGATCCTTCGGCCAAAATCGGGCGTCAGGATGACAGGTCGCAGAGGGACGCATGATGGCGAGCATTAAGCTGGCGACTCACTCTCCCGGCGTAAACCGATACCCTACCCATGGCTCGGTGAGAATGTAGCGCGGCTCGCCGTCTCCTTCCAGCTTCTTGCGCAATTGCCCAACGAAGACGCGCAGGTACTCGTTCTGGTTCACGCTCTGCGAGCCCCAGACAGAACGCAAAAGGACAGCGTGGGTGATCACCTTGTCGGGATGGCGGGCGAAGTAGGTCAACAAGTCAAACTCCTTCGGCGTAAGCCGCACCTCTTGCCCGCGCACGAACACTCTATGTCCGCTTAGATCAAATTTGAAATCACCCACCTTGATCTCTTGCTCTTCATTTTGGGGAGGAGAGAAACGGCGAAGATTCGCGCGGACGCGCGCCAGAAGTTCGGTCATGCTGAAGGGCTTGGTGACGTAATCGTCGGCGCCGGCGTCGAGCGCTTCGATCTTGGAACGTTCCTCGCCACGAACGGAGAGAACGATGATCGGCACTTCCGACTTTGCCCTCACTTTGCGCGTGAGCTCGATACCGCTCATATCCGGCATGGAGAGGTCGGTAATGATCAGCTCCGGAGGCCAGTCGTTGACCACGTCGAGGGCGGCTTCAGCGTCGTTGGCCACGCGAATTTCATACCCGTGGCTCGCAAGAGTGGTGCGCAGCACGCGCGTGATCTGCGGTTCGTCATCGACCACAAGGATTCTGCGCTGCGACACCGTTATTGCATCCTCTGCGTGATGATTCGTATTCTGCGCGACCCGTGTTGAATTGTCGAACTCGGCTACAATCGCGGCGTGCTCCCCGCACTAAGGAAAACGCTTCGGTTTATTGCCGCCATTGCGATCGTCGCCGTGGTGGTTGTTTTCTGCACGCGCGTAGTGAGACCGAACCCGACCACGGTGGCGTTGACGTTGCTTCTTGCCGTGTTGATCGTTTCGGCCAATTGGGGACTCGCAGTGGCTGTGTTCATGTCGTTTGTCGCTGCCCTTGCCCTTAATTTCTTTTTCTTTCCTCCGATTGGAACACTGACGATTGCCGACGCTCAGAACTGGGTGGCATTGTTTGCATTTCTCTTCACCGCGGTTGTTGCCAGCAATCTGTCCGGACGCGTGCGCCACGCCGTTGAAAAGGTAGCCCGCACTGAAGCTGCGCGAGAGAGCGACCGGCTTCGGTCAGCATTGCTCGATTCCGTAACACACGAATTTCGGACTCCGCTCACATCCATAAAGGCTTCAGTGAGTAGCCTGCTTACACAACCTCAGCTTGCTCCCGAGGAGCGCACGGAGTTGCTGACGGTGATCGACGAAGAGAGTGACCGCCTCAATCGGCTGGTGGGAGAGGCGGTGGAGATGGCCCAGCTGGATGCGCATGAGGTAAAGCTGGAGCTTCGTCCTCATGCAGTTCAGGAACTCATCAACGAAGCTCTCGAAGAATCAAAGCAGCTTCTCGCGCAGAATCCGGTGGAGGTGCGCATTCCCGAAAAGCTTCCGCCAGCGATGATGGATGCCACATGGATGACCAAAGTGCTTCGACATCTACTGGAAAATGCGGTTAAGTACTCACAGCCAGGGTCACCCATCTTCGTCAGCGCGGAGGTAAAGAACGAGCGTCTCATCACCAGCGTCGCCGACCGGGGCAGCGGAATCGACGATCTGGAGCAGTCGTTGATCTTCGATAAGTTCTATCGGGGACAGAGCAAACGCTATCGCGTGCAGGGGACCGGAATGGGACTCGCCATCGTGAAAGCCATTGTCGAGGCGCATGGCGGCCGCATTCAAGTGACCAGCCAACTCGGACAGGGTTCAGTATTCTCCTTTGGTCTGCCGATCGCTTCCTAAAACTACAAGGCAGGCTGTGGAAGCCTGCTCCCCTCCGCTCGCTGAGTTCCGTCGGCTTGGATTTCAGGTTCTCTGTCGGGACCGAGCTCAGCAAAGTCCTCAATGAAGCTCACCGCCACGACCACCGCAGATCCTAGAACACCGACGGCAAAGATGACTTCCAGGATAAGAGCAACAATTTGCAACATGTCTATTATTCTGGCGGACAGGTCATATGGCAGGAGTAAGGAAGAAATAAGGAAGTTGTAAAGAGCCGCGGATGCGGATGAGCAAAGAAAAACCAAAGGGCTCGGGTGGCCCGCCCATCCTATTTCCATATCGGTCTAGCGTTCTAACTGCCACAATATAAAAACGGCTGGGTGGCCATCCAGCCCAAGGTGCCACACACCGCGGCCGCGCTCGTCGATGATGTAATAATGCCGTCCACTAGACGCATGGCTCTCATTGTCTTCTTCCGGGGGATCAACGTTGGAGGGCACAGGTCGTTTCGCCCAAGCATGCTCGCGAAAGAACTGAGCGCCTATAATGTCGTGAATGTCGGCGCTGCAGGCACATTTGTCGTTCGAAAACCTGGGTCGCGCGCGAAGTTCTTGGCTGAACTGCGCCGGAAGGTGCCGTTTGAAGTGCAGGTTGCGTTCTGCAATGGCAGTGACCTCATCGCATTGGAAGTGGAGAATCCATTTGGAGCTGAGCCACCACGCCCGGAGCTCGTTCGATTTGTGAGCATCCTGTCGAAGGCTGGTCGCGGCAAGGCCTCTGTCCCCATCGCACTTCCCGAAGATGGGGACTGGTTTGTACGAATTATCGGATCGAAAAATCGGCTGGTGTTTGGAGTGTACCGGCGCCACATGAGAACCATCGGCTATCTTGGCCAGATCGACAAACTCTTCGGTGCCCCGGCGACAACACGCAGCTGGACCACGATACTTTCAGTGCTGCGGATTTTAAAAGCCGGCGAGTCGACCACCAACTGAATAAGGTATGCGAGCGTGGATAGTAGTTCCCCGGTTGGGTTTCGACTCGATCGAGAACGTTCCGTTCACAAGGTTCAACCGCTCCTGCATGCTAATGAGCCCAATCCCTGCGGTGTGCTTCGACGCTTCTCGGTCAAAGCCCACACCCGAGTCACCGATCCTAAGATGAATCTCATGCTCGGTTCCCCACAGCCGCACGTCGAAGTGGCGGGCTCCACTATGTTTTGCGGAATTGTGGAGGGATTCCTGCAGCACCCGGAACAGGCAAAGAGAAATATTGGGATCCAGAAAGTCCGGTAAACCTTCGGATTTGAAATCAATCTCCAGCTCCTGCTGCTTGGCGAATTCGTTGCAGAACCCTCTCATGGCCGCAGCTATGCCCAGGTATTCCAGTTTCGACGAGTGCAACTCGTGCGACAAAGAGTGAAGATCAGTCGCTATCTCGGAGGTCTGCTCATGCAATTCGTTCAGACGCATACGGACTTGCGCAGGCGCGTCGGCGAATGCTTTCTCGAGCTGATCTAGCTCGATAGCAATTACTGCCATCCGTTGACCGATGTCATCGTGAAGCTCCCTGGCGATTCGGGTACGTTCCTTCTCCTGTGCGTCTATCAACCTGCGGCTCACGCTTGCAAGCGCCTCCGCGGCAAGCTTCCGATCTTCTACGAGAGCAGCAAGAACCATGAAGGGTGTCGCAGCGAAAAGCAGAAACAACTGCAGAGGCAATATGCTGCTGTGCACCCCCTGCTGGTCAAAAGGACCTCGATCATGAACTGCACCCCAGATTGCCAAGACGGCAACTACGAGTATCGACGTGGCAGTGCCGACCGATCCAAACCGCAAGGCGGACCACAGCAGAAATGGTACGAGGGAATAAACAAGTACCGGGGATTCGCCCACGCCGGCGGCGATGAAAGTGATATACCCCAGAAGAACTATTCCGGCAATAAGAGCAGCCGCTTCCAGATGGTAGGCGCGTGGTTTTCGTCCCCAAGCAGGTCCTTCACTGATCCAAGTTAAGATTGCCGGCGTCAGAGTGACGAAGGCGAGCACCTCGGAAAGAAAGCTAATTCTCCAGCTGGTCCAGTAGGGACCTGCGATGCCCCGCGCGCTGATAAATGCTGCCGCGAACGGCGCGAGGAACACTGCGAAGAAGCAATATTTGGCTAGGGACACCACGTTGTTCAGTCGGGGTACGCGGTCAAAGTAGTATCTAAGGCCAAGTGCGGCAATGAGGACCTCGACCGTATCCGCCGGAATAAACCACGCAATGGAAGAAACCGGCACGCCTGCGTGAAGATCGTAGAGAACAAAACCTGCGAACGAGGCAAGCATAACCGCTGGCCAAACTGTGCTCCGCACTAACACCAGCACTGACACCAGAATCGCGCAACCTGGCCACAGCGGCCATGCCGTCTGGGGATGCAGGATCAGAGCCCCTTCCATGCGTGGAATTAGATAGGACAGCACGCCAACCAAGCACACGAGCCCGATTGTCGAGCAGGGAGAATCAATGTCTCCTATGGCGGACCGTACGCGAGTCCTTAGTGTGGGTGCCGCACTCTGCGTGGTTCTCGCAGGGTGCGTTGAGAGGGCTCCGGTGACTTCCGTTTTCGATGTTGTCTTTGATCTTCCGGAGGAAGATGTCGTTAACCGTCCAGTGAGACCGCCGACTAACTCGGTTATCAAACGACATCCGCCAAAGAAGGATTCTATTGTGAGCATTGTGAAAGCGCACCCTGCAAACTCCGCGAAGAGTGCGGCACCTCAGTTTTGGAATCGTCCTCAATAAACAAAAGGGTGGGCGACCGGCGTGGCCTATGCCTCAGCGAAATCCTCCTCGAACGTGTGCTAAGGGCGGTCACTGCATATGCGTTCACAGAATTTGCTGCTGCTTGCCTTGCGGATCTCTGGCCGGCCCTCATTTCCGATCTCCTTAAAGAACAACCGTGGACTATTTAAAGTGAGTGCAACCAGGGCAGGGCCAAGGGACCGCTGCCCCGGAGTCTTCGGCTTTGCCAGCAAACTCCTCGCCGACGACATGCGTATGGGCTTTCTTGGATGAAGGACGTCGCCCAAGCAACATTTGTCCTGAATAACGTCAACCATCAGATTTTGGATTCATACGCAGCGCACAATATTCTTCCGGGTGCTGGACTCACGATTCGTATTTGTTTTTTTTTCAAATCCGGCGGCAGAGTTTTGGCGTTGTTAGGGGGTAGGCGCAGCTCTACTACTCAGCCTCGTAGGATGAAGTGCCGTGTTGTTTTCCCGCTCTCTTGACTGGCAGAGATGCTCCGGGCACAATCTGCGTGTGAGTGCGCCGATTATGAAGATGCCCGGGGGCAATCTCCCAGTTACGAAGACCCTCAGGGATATTCTTTATGCCGACAAGTCAAAGTCTCGCGTACCCGAGGATGAGTGGTTACAGCTCGTCCGCGCCGTCGCCGGCGGCGATCAGAGTGCACTCTATTCCCTTTACGAGCAAACCCATCGAATCGTTTTTACGTTGATCGTGCGGATCATCATGAATCGAGAAACTGCCGAAGAAGTCACGCTCGATATCTTCCATGAAGTGTGGCGAAGAGCCTCGACCTACGATCCCGCTAACGGGTCGGTCGTCGGCTGGATCATGAATCAGGCGCGCAGCCGGGCGATCGATCGCCTGCGGTTCGATCAGATAAAGAAACGAGTGAACACGTATCCGCATGACTTGCGGCCGACCACAGACATTGTTGATCCTCAACAAGCCTGTTTGTTTGAGGAGCAGGCCCGCCTCTTGCGGGATGCGCTTGAGGTTCTGACTCCAGAAGAACGAAAGGCGATCGAAAGCGCATTTTTCTCAGAATTGACTTATGAACAAACGGCAACGAGGTTGAATCAGCCTTTGGGAACTGTGAAGACGCGAATCCGTTCCGGACTGGGAAAACTTCGAGCAGCGCTGAACGGGGATGCCAGATGAATTCAAAGCCGGGCACCCACAGTCAGGAGCATCTGGATCGTGTGTTCCAATTCGTATTGCGGGCGCTTCCTCCGGACGAGTTGGCTTCGATTGAAGCTCAAATCTCCTCATGCGCGGACTGCCGCCATGAAGTCGAAACGCTCCGGCCTGTTGTCCGGTCGTTTGTCGGCTGGTCCACCGATGTATTGCGCCCAGCGGAATCGCTATGGTCGCGGCTGGCGCAGCGAATCGGCAGCGAAGGGGGCGAGCCGTTCGTTCCTCGGCCGGAGGCGCCGCTTAAACCAGAGTGGGAGGAAGCGGCGCCAGGTATCCACGTCAAGATACTCGCGAGGAACACGGAAAACGATAGTGTGAGCATGTTGGTCCGGCTTGATCCCGGAACCGATTATCCAGGACACACGCATGCAGGCGTCGAAGAGTTGCATCTTCTTCACGGCATACTGAAGGTCGATGAAAGAACGCTGTATCCCGGCGATTTCATCCACAGCGAGGCGGACAGCGTCGATCATCGTGTGTGGAGTGAAACCGGCTGTACCTGCTTTCTGATGACCTCGACAGAAGACGCCCTTTTCTGATTTACGGATTTTGAAAGCCTACGAGTCCACAACCAACAAACCTACCCGTACTAATTATTACAGGATGATCACCGGTCTGCGACCGTGCTGGTCTTGTTGCCAAGCATTCTCGATCTGGGCAGGTGGAACACGTTCGGTCTCAATCCGAAGGTCTCCTCCGGCAGCGTGTGCGGCCCGCCCCCAAGGCAGCCCAATTGTCGCGCGATGTTTGCGCCAGGGTGGGCTGAGACAAATGCCAGGTTACTTCCAGACGCTCCTTGTCATTTAATTTGTCCGCTCCGATGCCGGGACCCCTGCTTCCCGGACCGGTTAGCGTTCACAAAACAGTGGAGCCTATCAGCTCCCGCGCGCGTCTAACTCGTGGATCGTTCTATGTTGCTTGACCAGCATCACCCCGAACGCGCTTCCCAAGGCGAAGAACTCAACCTGCTGCCGCCACCGGAGCTGAATATATCGTTATTGCGATCTCTGTTCGCCAATCTGCGGGACTGCATCTTGCCGGACCGGCTGCCACCTTTGCAGCTCAGTTCACGACCGGTACATGTCGGCATGCTGGTCGGCGACATCCTCGATGTGCCGTGGTACCGCACAATCTTGAGCAATATTGGCGATGCCATTTCACCCGAGATCCTGCCACCGCTGCAGCTCGAATCACAACCGGTTGACGTGGAGCTGATCAGCGATTTGCCGGCATGGTGGCGATCGCTGCTGCGCAACCTGGCTGACTCGCTCGCGCCCGAGCGACAGCCCGCTCTGCACCTGACCTCAGGGCCGGTGAATCCGGAAATGGCTTCCGAGGTGCTGATCACGCCTCGCTGGTCCTCTCTCCTGGCAACCCCGCTTCTTGCACGCCCGTTAATCGGAACGCCCGAAGTCTTTCGCCCTGATCCCAGGACCGCATCGTTTGATCGTCCGGTGACGGTGGCCGCGCCCATGCGGACGACATTGTTGCAACTGCCTTCGCTAACCAAAGAGGCGCCTGCTGCCCATGGCTTCGACCACTTCGAGCGCAAGCTCGTCCGCCACCTGCAGCGCTCGATCCGTCGCTCCCACATCCGCCAGTTCGTATGGCTCAGCGTGATCGTCACCCAAGTGACCGTACTCGTGGTGCTGCGGGTAATGTCACGCTGATTTAGATTCTGGCGCGTGGCCCACCCTGATTCCCATTTCGGTCTCCGCCTCCGGCGAACGATGTCCGGATAGGGTGTTTGGGTGCACAGTTCCCAGAAAACCGCGAAGGACCAGGGTCCACAGCAACTCGATTTTGTTGCTGGGGTGGTAGGGTGCGGCACCCACAGTTAGTATCGGAGACAAGGGAAACATGAGCGATGAAAGGGGGGACAAAACGGGGCACAGAACGTATTCCAGGTTATTCTCGATTTAAGGGATGATCACCAGTCTGCGACCGTGCTGGTCTTGTTGCCAGGCATTCTCGATTTGGGCAAGTGGAACGCGTTCGGTCTCAATACGAAGGTCTCCTCTGGCAGCGTATGCCATCACTTGCTGAAAGCTTTCGACCAGAATGTCACGAGGCGGAATTCCGGCCGTCCCGAGAATTGTAAGTGGAGTGCTGCGCAACACGGCAGCTCGCAGCGAAATGGTCGATCCAGCACTTTCTCCAACCTGGACCAAACGAGTCTCGGATTTGATGACAGCAAATTCCTTGCGCGTCATCCCGGACAGCAACGCTTCTACCGGACTGCCCCACACGTAGTCGATCACGACTTGAAAGCCTGAATCCGCAGCCTCGCGCGAGAAGGCTTCACTGAGTTCCTGCGGCGGTGCGTCGAGACGAATCGTGGCTTCAGCACCGTGCTTGGCCAAGGTGCTGAGAACCTGCTGATTGCGTCCCGCCGCAACCACACGGCCGGCGCCGAGAAGCTTCGCTATTCTCACTGCGAGCTTTCCCGTAACTCCAGTCGCACCCAAGATAAGGACGTTTTCGCCGGGCGTCAGCTTCGCGCGATAACTGAGCGAGAGCCAGGCAGAGACTGCGGGGTTCGGCAGGGCGGCGGCGGTTTCGTCATCGACACTGTCGGGTATGGGAAAGCAAAAAGCTCCGTTCACAACCGTGCGTTGTGCCATCGCCCCGTAGGGCGACCGAGGTCCTCCGAAGAATACGCGCTTGCCATCGCTGAGATGCCCAACTCCGTCGGAACCGCAGACAACGGGCAGTTCGCGAGGACTCGCGTAGTGAGAGCCGCTGGCCAACTGCTTGTCGATAGGTTTCAGTGATGCGGCGTGAACGTCGACGATCACTTCGTTCTCGCGGGGCGAGGGATCCGGGAATTGCTCATGGCGCGGCACTTCCCCTAAAACGTGCAGTACGGCAGCATCCATATCTCGGCTCGTGAGTCCAGTTGTGCCCCGCCATTCTACGGTTTCTCAGGTGCGGCCACCCAACGACAACGCGCGAAGCGCCGTAGAAGAAAACGTCAGTTCCAGACGGAGAGCCAAGGTGCGCCATCCAGCCTGAACACGCGAGAGGAAATGGTCATGCGCAACCTAGACCCGCTCCTGACCCTCTGTCAGTTCTTACAGGGCCGCGGGCCAGCTAAATGGTTGAAGGCGTAAACCATCCCAGCAAAAATGGCCCTGGAGGTTACCAGAGTAATTCCAAGGTTGTCTTGGAGCATCCTTCGCGCTCAATACCTGTCTAATAATGTAGGGGAAGCCTCGCGACACCGAAGAGCGCGGATGCTTGGGTTCGAGTCGTGCGACGGGAGAACTCACCTGAAAGTGTGGTCCAGAACGAATTGGGGCCTCGGCGCTGTAGCAGTATCAGCGATCCTGGCGATCTTCGCCCTCGGCTTCGCGTTCGGCGTGCACAAGCATGCTTCGCAGCAGGTTCCTCCCAGCGATAGCCCCCAAGTAATTGCTCGCCTTAACGATCTAGACGCTGCTGTCAGGAAACTCAGCCTCGGTCAGCTGCAGCCGTCAGACGTGATTGCCGCTACTCGAGACTCCGTCTGCTTTATCGTGAGCACTTATTCGTTGACAGCCGTTCGTGCAGGACACCTTGCGCGCGATCCCCACCACCTTCTTGGATCCGGATTCTTGATTGCCGGAAATCTCGTGGTGTCGAATCGTCATGTGCTGGAACCCTGGTTTGGCGACCCGGACTCCGAAGACGCCATCCGCACCGGTTCAATTCCGCGCCGGGAACGGATCATCGCATATTTTCCCGGCTATCCTGACGGAGTTGACCTCACCAACGTGGTTGTCTCAAGTGACGCGGACGTGGCCATCGCTAGCGTGAAATTCCCGGAAGATATGAAGATTCAACCGCTCTCTCTGGCGTCGCGAGCGAGTTCTCCCGGAGATCCAGTAGTGGTGATCGGCTACCCCCTCGGCGTAACGACCATGGTAGCCAAATCAACTGCATTCCCTTTTCGGGAACTAACCCTGCGTCAGACCCAGGGGAACGTCGATCACATAGCGAAGGTTAAGCTCATCCGTCCTTCAGCAACCCAGGGACACGTAGTTGACGTGAGCGATCAGACCCTGATGTACGATGCGAGCACCGCGCATGGAAGCAGTGGTGGCCCAGTCTTTAACCTGCACGGGGAAGTTATCGGAGTGAACGCTGCCTTTATCGATGGCTTCACCGGAAGTTCCCTGGGTGTTTCGACTGGGTTACTCGAAGAGCTGCTGGCAAACAAATAGGGTCGCCGCCCGCTGGGCCCACAGACGAATCGAACCGGAAAGTCCACACCCTCTTTCCCACCCTCGAGCAAACACGCCAGAATGCGCCAGCCATCTTCATGGTTTGTTAGAGCGTCATTGCCCGCCAGCAAAGCACGGGCGGCGGCTTCGTTTTCCTCACCAGTCCACAATCGGACCGACAATTCTTAATGTTTTGTACCTGCTCAATTGAGGTATGCTAATGGGCATCTACTCAGAAATCAGGTAAAACCATGGGGGCAGCGCCCAAGCCTCGCATTAAATTTGCATCAAAGCCCAACGACCGTGAAGAATCCGGCTTATGGGTTGATGCCGTACTCATCGCCAAGATACACGGTCAGCGGCCCACTTCCTCGCTGCTTCATCCATCCAGCGCGGCTAACGCACCGAATCGCTTTCTGCACTTAGCAGATTTGGCGCTCGGAACGGTCAAGGCTGACAAGTTCCAATCAAAGAAAGTTTCCAAGACGCGGGAATAGACACACTTGGACAAAGCCGTCGGCCAACACATTGAAGATCTGGAACGCCGAATCCAGCAAATAAGTGTCCAGATGATGGACGGCAAGAAAACGCAATCTGACCGCAACCACCTTGAAGCCGAACTGCGCGCGGCGCAGCAGGCAGTTGAGTCCTACCGCAAAGCGCTTGAATTCGAGCGCAAGCTACAAACTCCGTAGACTCCCGTCGAGCAACGCCATCGAACACCCTAAGGGGCCGACCGTTAGGCCGGGAAATCTTTGAATAGACCAGCTGCCGTCTCACCGCCTTCGCAGCTTGTTGCAAAAATGCCTCACCTTATACCAACTCTGGCCAGAGTTGCTCCCTCTAAGAATGTGAACAGAGTGTGAAGACCGGAGCCCCTAATTGCCCAGAGGAAAAGCATTCTGCTCTTTGTTTTGCTTGACCATCTTCGCATCGGTATTCACGCTCGCGTTGACCAGTTGTGGTGGTGGTTCAACCCAAGCTCCTGCGAGCTTACCCATTGCTACCCCTCCGACTACCATTTCCGCGCCGACCCCGCCTGCGCCAGCCAATCCCACTGCAAGCATCAGCGTCAGCGCGGCTACAGTGAAACAAGGAAGCGCAGTGATACTGAGTTGGCAAACGCAAAACGCCAATTCCATCAGTCTGACGGAAAACGCGCAATCCATCGCTCTCTCCGGCAATCCACTGAACTCAGCTGGGATGCAGTTCATTTTGAATACCGCCGGCACAACGATCTTCGCTTTAAACGCGACCGGGGCAGCCGGAACAAATCCCGCCACGGCCTCGGTTTCGGTAATCGTTACCGCCGAACCTAGATTGGATCACGTCATAGTGATCGTTCTGCAGAACAATAGCTTCGACCATTTGTTTGGAACGTATCCTGCTCCTCCTGGGAATACCGTGGAAGGAATCAGCCCCACCGTGCTCGGCTATCAACAAGTTGACCAGAACGGAAACACAGTCACGCCTTATGCTTTGGGGAGCACTCTTCCGCCCGATATGCCTGAAGGTTATGCCGCTTACACCAGCGTCTGGGACGGCGGAAAAATGGACAAATTCGCCTTTTACAACGGCGACATAGCCATGGGATATTACGACAGCACGACAACCGGCCTGAGCACGCTGTGGGGTTATGCCAATCAGTTCGCACTCGCCGACCATTTTTTCCAATCTACTTGGGGAGAGGCGCCGACCAACCAACTCTATATGGTCGCGGCTGGCGACAATGATCGAACCTTCTCAGTGAATCCCTTCTATCCGCCCTGTCAAACGGCCGAGCCAAGCGCTATGGCATACACATTTCCCAACGTGGCCGACCAGCTCGAATCCAAGCAGATCACCTGGGGAATGTATCAGCAGGGCTACGGGGATTGTGCCTCTGACCAGCCGCTACATAACGCGTTTCAGTACTTCACCTCGACCAACGCTTCGCCCAACATGCAGGACTACTCGCAATTCAGCGTTGCACTGCAGAACGGAACACTACCGGCGGTCTCGTTCGTCATACCGAACGCTACGAACGACATGCACCCGGGATATTTCAATCCCATTTCGGTAGGGATTCAGTTTGTCGATACTCTAATCAAAGAAGTGCAGAGCTCGTCAGTCTGGAGCAGCTCGGCCATCATCATTACCTTCGACAATGGCGGTGGTTGGTATGACCATGTTCCGCCGCCGCAAATTGACACTCAGGGTCTCGGATTCCGTGTGCCGACTCTGGTAATTTCTCCGTTCGCGAAAAAAGGCTACGTTTCTCACGTCGTGATGGACCACGTCTCGATCCTGAAGCTGATTCAGTGGAACTGGAATCTGCCCAATCTCAACGTACGCAACGCTACCTCTGGCGACATGCTGGATCTGTTCCAATTCTGAACTGCTCCGAACTTCATTCAGAACCTGGGTGGCCGACGAGATGCCGATTTATTTCAGCAAGCTGAGTGCCTGCACAGCTGGTTCAGGCAATTCCTCATACACAAGTCGAAGCGCGGAGCGGAACTCTCGGCGGCTGGCGCGCAGATGCTTTCCGATCGCGATGAGCGGCACCAGGACGACGAAAAATCCAACTCGACTATAGAGGCAGCTAAGCAGAATAAAGTTGGGGAGCGGAAGCATCCAGAGGAAGGAGTAGAGCCGCAGCGCCAGAATCCACATCGGCGTCTTCCCTGGAAGTTGGGAGCAGGTAAACGGCAATTTTTCCCAGGAGCGGAAGACGCCTTCGTAAGCCACGAACGCCACTGCGGCGAACAGAGTAACCTCCGCGATCGCCCGTGCACCCAGGAGCTTGTATTCGAGGGGAAGCGGGATCAGCAGCCCGCCCAGCCCGACTATCAGCAGGAGGCGATCGATGGCGTCGAGCCATTGCTGCCGACCTCCGGCCTCGGTGAGCTGGAAGACCCAGTTGGCTCTGAGCTCGCTCGGCATCGAAAACAGATGGCGGAATCCGACAAGCAGGAAAGCTAGCATCACAACATGCGTATAAACAAAGATGGCAGCCGGCAATTTGGCTTGGCCAACGACTGCGCCCAGCCCGACAATTCCAGTCAACAGGACTGCCAAGCCGAAGCCGGCATACGCGGTCAAAATCATTCGGTGGTGGCTGCTTCCCGCGAGAGTCTTAAGCATGAATGCAATCACCGCTTGTTGGCGCGGATTGGGAAACAGCCACTCGAGCAAGCGGAGCTCGCGGTCCCGCTTCTTTGGTGCAGGCGCTACGCCCTCGATCAGCAACGCACGATGCCGGTGATAGGCGACGGCGTAGGTGAGCAGGCTCAGCAGAATTGAGATGATTAACGCTGCCACCGCTCTCGTCGCCAATACATGCATTCCCGGATCGGGATCGCCAAGCATGCTCTGGTAAAGTCCGAGAAACCAGACCGGCGGCAACCAGGAAGCGAAGTGCGGCGTCAACAGCGTCGCTGTGATCTTCGGCTGGAGCGAGAAGCTCAGGACAATCATCACCAGCATCGCTGGAACAAGTACGGCCTGAAGGACTCCGGTTACTTTCTCGAAAATGCGTCGATTGGAAACGACCAGAAGAACACCTTGCAACGCAACCAGCGCGAAGAAGAAAAAATAACAACCGGCGACGCAGACCGCGGTGTGCACTAACACCCGTACGACGAACGACGGATTGAGCGCCCAGCGTCCGCCGGAGACCATCGGGAAGAGAAGACTCGGGAACAGGTTCAGCACCAAAATCGCCGTCGTGGCGGCAATCAGCAAAGAGATGAACTTCGCCTGAAAGATCTGGTATGGGCGAAGCGGCAGTGCTGCCAGCGATCGATAGTCGCGAAGACTTGGGAAAACCGATTGCCACTTGACGGCAGTCAGCAGTCCGATCGTGGACATCATCAGCGTGATCAGCCACAGTTCATCAGCGCGCACCGCGCGGAGATACGCGTCCGGCGATCCGAGCCTGGAAACGTAGGCGTACTTCTGCTTTAGCGGCGAAATCATCAGCGGGAACCACGGCAGGAAGACCGAAATGGCTCCGATGATCGCCGGCATAGCCTGACCTGGCGCCGTGACCAGATCGCTATCAAAGAAGCGCAGCAGAAAATGGCGGAGCAACTCGAATTCCGTGCCGTGAGTTTCTTCGAGCCATTTCTTCATAAGCTATTCGTATCGCAGAGCAATCGCTGGGTCGATGCTCAATGACTTGCGCGCGGGCAAATAACATGCAAGGAGCGCGAGGGCTGCCAGCAAGAACGAAGCGCCGAAAAGGACCACAGGACTTGTGCTGCTTGTCGCAGTCACCTGCCCGACGGCAGAATTCATCGCAGACAGGAACTTTGCGGCACTCCAGGCCCCCGCCATTCCTGCCAACGTTCCAAACGCGGTCAAGACAAGTGCCTCTCTCATGATCAGTACGAGAACTCTTCTTCCCGTCGCTCCAAGCGCCACGCGGATCGCTATCTCACGCGTGCGTTGTACGACCGAGTAGGCGGTGATTCCAGCTAGACCGATTATTGCGAGCACGAGGCCGAACACGCCGACGATAGCGTAGGTCCAAGCCGCGATTCTCAGAGACGACATGAAACGGCCAATTTGTTCTTGCATGCTGCGCAAGTCAAAGACTGTAATGTTGGGATCGATATCCGCGACTTCTCGACGCAGCATTGCTGGAACGTCGGTTCCGGCTCGGCTTCTCACTAACAGCGTGATGCCCTGGATGGGTGGACGCATGTACTCACCCTGTCGCAGCGGGAAGTAAATCGCAGGAACGGGTTTCTGCTGGATCAATCCCTCTGCCAGGTCGGGAACAACGCCAATTACCACCAGGGTCTGCGGCTGCTTTGGTGATGAGGAAGCACGGTAGTCGTACGAGCCGGGCAGAATCTTGGCGGGAGCGATCTGATCATTGCCGACCTCGATCGCGTGGCCCAGTGGACCTTCCGTGCCCCAGAGTTCCCGCGCCAGCTCCGAACTTACGATCACGGCTTTTGTGTCCTTCTCTTCATCGGCTTTCTGGAAGACCCGGCCTACCAGAAGACGAATGCCCGCGGTCTCGAAATAGTCTTTCCCCACAATGTGTTTGACTGCGTTGAGGGAGCGATGGTCTTCACCTGCTTGCGCCAGCGCGACTCTGCCGTCCGCCAACGACACCGGCACGCTTTCGGTGAGGCTTGCCGCTTCGACGGAAGGCTGGCGCTGAATGCGATTTAACAGGTCGGAGTAAAAAGCGGACGATTGTTCCGGAGTGTAGCCATCCCTGCTTACATCGATGGAAGCCAGGTACAGATGGTCGGGATCGAAGCCTTGTTTAATTCCAATCGTCGTCTGGATGCCAATCGCAAGTACCGCAAGTACAACCAGCAGGGTAAGCGACCCGGCGAGTTGCGACACCATGAGGAGGTTGCGCGCGCTTAACGCGCGAAGCCTGTAGAGAGGAGCGTCGCCGCTGTCTTTGAGAGCCGGCGCGACGTTCCGCCGTGCCGCCTGCAGCGCAGGAACCATGCCGAATGCCAAGCCTGTGGTAATGGTGAGGAACATGGTCAGCATGAGTACGCGCCCGTCGGGTTGAAAATCGAAGCTGACGGGAATCAAAAACGGCATCTGCAGTCGAGACAATAAGTGCATCAACCACATGCATCCGAGAAATGCCGGTATTGCTGCGGCCACAGCAATCATCATGCTCTCGGTTAACAGTTGACGAATGATTCGCAGGCGGCTTGCTCCCAACGCCATGCGTACCGCAATCTCCTTCCGCCTCCGGTTCGCTCGCGCCAGCATGATGTTGGCTACGTTCGCGCAAGCAATCAGCATTACGAGCCCAGCCAGGACCGTGAGAAAGGATGTGAAGAATGGTAGGTCCTGTTTCCGTAGCGGCAGAAGCTTGCCGCCTTCCACCAGAAGCACGCGCCGCCCCTTCTGGGAATCGTCAAATTGTCCGTTGTCACGTTCAAACTGGCTCGCCTTGGCATCCAGTGCGGCCTCCGCTTGCTCGATGCCAACACCGGGCTTTAGTCGCGCAACCACCCGAAACATCGTGCGGTCACGACGCTCCAAGGCATCGCCTGCAAGTTCCGGAGTTGTGGCGCCTCCTACGGAAATCGGCATCCACAGGTCAGAGGCAAACAGAAGTGGCGATGCGCCAAAGAAATCCCTTGGACCTACGGCGACAACTTTCACCAGCTGTGAATCTATCCGCAGGACCTTTCCCAATATGGACCTATCGGAACCAAAACGGTCATGCCACAGACGATAACTGATTACGACGGGCGTGCTCGTCGAGGCATCGTCCTCGTGGATGAAGTTCCCCAGGAATGGTGTCACACCCAAGGTTGCGAAGTAAGAATCACTGACGAGCTGTCCCCAAATGCGTTGCGATTGATCTCCGGCCGAAATTGTGAAGGGCACGGGCGCGATGTAGGCCATAGTGCCCACAATCACGTCATTCTGTTGTGAGTAACGGCGGTATTCGGGATAGGAAACCGGCAGCTGAAGCGAAACCAGTTCTTCTGGCTTGTCCACTGCGGGAAGTGAGCGCAATACGATGCCGTTCATCTCGCTGAAGGCACAGCTTGCTATACAGATGCCGAGAGCCAATGACAGCGTGGTTACCAGCGTGAATCCAGGTGAAGCTCGGAGCACGCGAGACGCGTACCTGACATCGAGATTCAGGTCGCGAAAGACCTGCCGCGCACCTCGAAACCAATCGATCGGTCTCGATTGGTCCAATTGCGCGGGTTCTAGGTCCGGCGCTGACTCAACGCTCAAGCGGATGGAAGGTTTGGAAGCCCGTTCTGGTTCGCTGCTTTGAGGGGAAGCCCCCGTCCCTCCGCAGTCTAAATCGTGTGGTAAAACGTACATTTCCGATTTGGAACTGACGACTTCCAGAATGCGGTCGGCCAGCTCAGCTCCGTCATCTACTTGAGTCAATTGCGCGAACACACCCTCGAGTGATGGTTGCTGCATCAGCTCGCGCAGTCGATTGATGGAATCGTAGGCAACAACTTCTCCGTGCCGCAGGATCAACACTTGCGAGCAAACTTTCTCCACCACTTCCAGGACATGCGAGCTGTAGAAAATCATCTTTCCTCGTCTCGCCAACGCGCTCAGCAACCGGCGCAGCATCAGTGCGGACGTGACGTCCAATCCAGAAAATGGCTCGTCCAGGATGAGGATCTCGGGGGTGTGCATAAGCGCCGCCGAAAGAAGAATCTTCTGCCGCATGCCCTTCGAATACGACGAAAGAGTAGTGAAGCGGTCGTCCCAAAGTGAGAAGAGATGAAGAAGCTCATCCATCTTCGGTTCGAGAGTCCGCCGAGGCATTCCCCGCAGCCGGCCGACAAGCTGCAGGTACTCGCGACCGGAAAGATGCGGATAAAGATGTGCCTCTTCGGGCACGTATCCGATCACACTCTGAAAACCAGCCAGATCGTCGTAGATGCTGTGGCCCTTGTAAACAATCTGACCCTCAGAAGGCTCGATCAGGCCGGTGAGCATCTTGACGGTCGTGCTCTTACCGGCGCCGTTAGGCCCCAAATATCCGAGGATCTCTCCAGGCTTGATCGAAAAACTGACTTGGCGGACCGCCGTAAGGTAGCTGTAGTGCTTAGTAAGTCCGCGGGCTTCGAGCATGGCTGCTCCCCCGCCCGCATCAGACACCGCGGACTGTAGATTTGTTTCCGCGGGCTCTAGAAAACGGCCATTCGATTCTGTCCGACTGCCCGCACACCCCCGCGCTGAAATTTCGAAGCCATCAAAGGCCTGCGGACTTCAAAGTGTCCTTTCGGGAATCTGCCCGAAGGCCGCAATAGCCCTCACGCCTTGGGTCATCGCTCTGATCTGCGCATGTGTGGCCCTTATCACGTATTTGTTCTTGCGAGCATTCAGATACCACAAGAGGCGGAACGGGGAAACCTGGGGACAGACGGAACGTTTTCCTATTGTAGGAAACTAGTTGGGATACGTTCCGTCTGTGCCCGGGTTTGCTCTCTTCTTCGATTCGTCAACAAAAACCAAAGTCACACAATGCCAGATGAAGGGCGGAGCACCCGGCTGCGACTTTTGGGAGTTTACCCATCGCGCTCAATCCGCTTGAGCACCATCAGCGCCAGGCGCACCGCATCGTTCACGCGGCAGATACTGCCCGGTGACGTCGGCACAATGTTCTTCTCGCGCGCGGTTCTCACAGCTGCGATCAGACTCGCCGCAATCAGCAGCGCATTTTTTCTCCGATCGTCCTCAGCCACAGCCCACAGCATAGGCGAATAAACGGCGAATCGTCAACTTCGTATAATCGCACGCTGGAGGGGGGCCTACCAGTGGTGCAGCGTGTCGCTCGCAATCCCAAGCCGCGTCCTCGATTCATCGAGCCGATGGAGTGTCAGCGCGTCGCCAGGCTGCCCGAAGGCGATGAGTGGCTCTATGAACCCAAGCAGGACGGCTATCGGATCATTGCCGTAATCGACGGCAGCACCACCCTGCTGCACTCCATGTCTGGCCTGAACTACACCGCCAGGTATCCGCACATCGCCGAAGCCCTGAAGTGGCTGAAGCTTCGGGAAGCGGTATTCGACGGCGAAGTGGTGGCGCTCGACGCATCCGGCAGACCCAGTTTTCAGGAGCTGCAGAATGCGCGCCTGACCAAACTGCCCATCGTGTACTTCATCTTCGACGTGCTGCATCTCAACGGACAGGATTTGCTCGATCGTCCACTCTCAGAACGGCGGCGCCAGCTCGAAGAGCTCGCCGGCCGCTTTGCCGATCCCTTGCGCCTGAATCCGTCGTTCCAGGTTCCGCTTTCGGCATTCACCGCGCAGGTGCGCAAGCTGGGGCTGGAGGGCATCGTCGCCAAGCGCTCCGATTCCATCTACATCCCCGGCAAGGAATCGGACTCCTGGCGCAAGCACCGCTTCAATCAGGAAGATGAGTTCGTGATCGGCGGCTACATCCCCGGCGGCCAGAACTTTTCCGAACTGTTAATCGGAGAGGAGCGCGACAAGCAGCTCATCTTCATCAAGCGCCTGATCGCCGGCTTTGTGCCGCACACCCGCGCCGAAGTCTTCGAAGCCATCAAAGGCCTGCGGACTTCAAAGTGTCCTTTCGGGAATCTGCCGGACCGCCGCAAGAGCCCTCACGCGCTTACCGAGGAGGTCATGCGCCAATGCGTCTGGGTAAAACCAGAGCGCCGCTGCGAGGTGGAGTTCGTCGAAAGAACCAAGGGTGGAAGGCTGAGGCATGCGGAGTTTCGGAGACTGGTGGGATAGGTGTTATCTGTGTTGGCGGACGGGGTCAGGAGGTTCGCCTTTTTGTTCCTGAGGTCAGAGAGGTTTTCCAAAAACAGGGCAGATCAGGCTGTCCCGCATTGTTCATAGGAGTCACCAGGCAAAAGGGTGTCACGAGACTCGTGTCGCAGACAGTCTCCCTATCCACTCCCCGAACGGCACGGACGGTAGGGCACCCTCTTCTTCGATTGGTCAGGCTGGGTGGCGCATCCTTTTGTCTTTTACTCACGATCCCAAACTGCGGGTGCCGCACTCTGCGCGCTGTTCGCAGGGTGCGCTTTCACAGTGGCGAAGTAAACAATACTTTGGACGCTTGTCTTTTGGCGACGTAGTCTTTGGTTGCGGCTGACTCGCGACGTTTAACAAGCTCGCGACTTCCTGGTACAAGATCAACGACAACATCAAAGACGGGTCGTCAACATCGCTATCACGCACCCTGCGAACACCGCGCAGAGTGCGGCACCCACAGCGACGTATCGGAAGGAAAACAGAGGCATAATTTAAAGGTGCGCCACCCGTCCAGCACTTGCGGGGTGATTGAACGCGGGGAGAAATAGGGCAGATCAGGCTGTCCCTGATTCCCCACTGATTCCCCAGCAGCAAATCGAGCGAAGGTTTGGTTCGGATTCGGGACAAGGCACGGGATATCGCCCAAGGCGGCCACCACACCGTCTCGGAAACCCTGATTCGAAGAACTCAGGGTCAATGGAAAGTCTTTGAATAGAAAATAAGTTCACTTTAATCGCTGAGGGACGTAGGAAGTAGGGCAGATTAGGATGTGTCTTACTTCGAGCGGTTCTCATTGCAGTCGAACCCTTTTGTTGACCGTGCCGAATATTTCCTTTGAACGCTCTTTGATCACGAACTCATTCTTCTTAAGGACGTATTCCGAACAGCCTGCCGTGATGAACGCCTCTGGAGACATTGGGTCAACGTGAATGTCACTGTGATTCCACAACATTTTTATCAAAACGCGCTCACCCGGACTAAGCTGCAAATAACTCGAAGGCCGAAGATCGCTGGACCCGGTGACCGCAATGACTGCATGGGAAACCTCGTGTGTAGAAGCGTTTTCGACACGTAACAGAAAGCTGAAGGACTTCCGCTGAGAGCCTCCCTGCTTGAAGGATAGGCCTCGTCGTTCTATGGGCAACTGAAAGTCAATCGTTCCTGTGTTTGTCACGATCACTTCCAGCTCGCTTTTCCTTTTGTCGACATCCTTCACATCGGCAATTTCGATACTCAGGGGCAGCTGGTATTGCTTCTCCGGCGCGCAACCGCCACATCCGGAATGATCGGCTCCTGGTTCACCGATCGAGGCAGTCTCAATTCTCGTTAAATCCACTGTCCTGATATCCGAACTGCTCGTGATGAGTCCAGCGAGGACGATCAAGAGTGGCAACAAGTCTGGCGCATTCAGTGTCATGCAAGGCTGGGGTGGCCCCACGCCGCTCCATTGTAGAGCTGCCATGGCTTCTCTGTGGAAATGAGGGACAGCCTGACCTGCCCCTTCGTGAAAATTACTCTGCAGAAAACAGGGCAGATCAGGCTGTCCCCTTTTTTCGGGCCAGCGCCAGAGCTCTGGTGAAGGCACTAAGCCTCGCTTGACGGGGTTCTCATGCATGTACCGCAGTTTTCCGCTCTTCTCATCGGAGTAGACATTGAAATCGTAGATGCGAACCTGCCAGAAATGGCGGTTCGGGGTTGCGGATTCGTCTTCGGTCCAGAGCAGGGGTTGGTTGCTGGATCGCTTTCCCGTCGGGTTCAGAAGGCGACGGAAAGCGCTCTGCTTCAGAACTTGTAAAACGGTCGAAGGTAGTTCCCGTTTCAGGCTCTCCGATCAGGACATGGAAATGCTCGGGCATGACGACGTAGCCGACCACCTCACATTTGTATTTGCGGCGGACTTGCTCGAAGATACGCACATCGCGTGCATGCCTGGTAGCCAGCAACGATTGCCGGCGATAACAGCTGCAGGTGATGAAATGAAGATCGCGGAGCCCATAACTTCGCCTGAGCCGAGTGGGCATCGCGCGGAATTATAACGTGGTGCGACTGTGTTGAAAGTCTCGATGTGGGGCGTAAGGAGACGAAGGTCAAAATCGGACTTGCTGACGTCATGCTCACCCCACCCTCGCGCAAACACCGCGCGAGAATGGGGCACCCAAAAGTCTCGAAGACGAAAGCGAGACCAAAATGGGAATGGGTGGGCCACCCAGCCACATACCAGGACTCGTGCACGTTGACAATGCCTTCGTTCTTATCGAGAAGCACCCAGATCGTCGAAGTCTGAAGCAAAAAGCCGAAATGGGAAAGGATGAAACCAGCCAAACTAGGATTCCCGTTGACAAACCAGGAACATTGGAGTATCAAGTGCTCCCGTAATGAGACGTCTCAGTACTCGGCGATTGCTTATGTTTAATGTAGAGAGTCAAGTGAAGTAGGGTGGGCGGAGATTTTGTTGAAGAAGTAAAGTCTAGGGAGAAGCTTCCACAAATGTTTTTCGATCTAAGAAAGCCAGCGGCAATACTCGCTCTTCTGTTTGTAAGTCCTACCGTACACGCATGGCAGCAAAATGCTCTTGCTCGGCACCGCGCACTCGAAGAACAGCAATTCAAGACTGCCAATAATGCATGGATGTTAACTCCCATAGATGTGCGCTCGCAAGAAGACCGAGCCACTTCGGAGGACAGACTAGCTCGCGATGCTTATTGGGACACCATCATCGGAGCCTCAGCCCCGCTATCCGAGCCAGGTGCTCGATCACCGGGTCTGGGAATCGGAGAGACCACCCCGGATATGCCTGAATTTCCGGCCAGGCTCGACGATGGCGTGTGGCTTATTGCTCGGTTTGAAGGTTATGGGACATTTCTGGCGAACTCTCACCGTTCTGTGTACACAGAAATGTATCTGCGCGCAATACACATTTTTGGTCATCCGGATGTTCCTGGATTAGCCGAAAATAGTTTGCTGCCAGCTGATAGGCCCGGGGGAACAGTTCTGACGCCGTGGGGCGCAACCGTAACATACGAGGTACACCCCAATCAATACGATTTCCAGCCCGGACACACTTATCTTGTTCAACTCGGGTATCACCCACAAGGCCGATTCTATAGCGCAGGAGTGTTGTTGAGTCCGCGGCGTTGGGATCTTACTGACGGGACGGTAAGACCGAACAGCCACAGCGAGGCTCATAGATATGCGCAAGGGCGGTCCGAAATCAGTGGGCTCAAAGTTTCTGAAATGACGCAACTGTTAGACAGAAAGTTTAGTGCCTACTACAGCAAGGAACACTAGATGGCCAAGATAAGCTGCGGGGCAAGAAATCTGTCGCCAAGACGCCTTCTCTGTTGCCTAGGGTTGTTCACGATTTTTCTCGACTCTCAAACGGGATGTCCACCTGTGGGCCAGCTAGACTTCGGTGGCACTCTATACTACGGCGCGCAAAATGGGTCAAACGCGACTATTTATGTCGTCGGCGATCTCCGTGGGGGCGCATCGTCAATGACCACTGGATTACAGCAAATTACCAATGCTACTGCTAACTGGCAAGCAGTTCCCAATTCCACAGTGAACTACAACATCCAGGGTGTTCCTGCAGTTCCTTCGGGGACTGCATCCGCCAGCAGCCCCGTAATAATTTTCCAATATGGAGACCCGAGCGAATTTCAAGCGAACGGTACGTGCGCCGGTTTCACGGCATGCATGCGCAATCCTCCCCAAATGGACGCGCAAGGTCACGTAACCATCGCTCAAGTCGACGTTAACCCCGATTGGGGTCCAACAAGTCCGTACTTTCAAGGACTTATGGACCACGAAATGGGACACGTCTACGCTGGTCTTGCTGACTGCTTCGGATGCAATAGTAATGAAACGGTGATGGCTCACCCAACAACTTCTACGACTGACTATGGGCCGTCGGCCTGCGATATGGAATGGTTTTATGACTATAGCAACGGAAGCTACGGTATAAATCCGGACGGTGGCGATCAACCAGGTGGTGGCGGCGATTGCGGTTGTGGATGTGACGGAAGCTCATGCGACACAAACGATGGCACAGGAGGGCCTAGCCCGATAATTCTCGACGTTGACGGCGGTGGGTTTCGTCTTACTGACCTATCTCGTGGAGTCAGTTTTGACCTGGACAGTGATGGAGATCACACGGACAACATATCGTGGATCGCCGAAGGTTTCAACGAACGCATTTCTTGTCCTTGATCGAAACGAAAACGGCCGAGTTGATAACGGGCGTGAACTTTTTGGAAATTACACGCTTTTGGATGATGGGAGCAGAGCGAAAAATGGTTGGATGGCTCTTGCTCAATTTGATGAGACTGTCCATGGTGGAAACGGCGACGGTGTGATCGACCGCAACGATGCCATTTTTGATCTTCTGAGGCTGTGGCAAGACCGCAATCACGACGGCATCTCGCAACCTGACGAACTTCATAGTTTGTCAGAACTCGGAGTCGAAGCTATTTACCTCGACTACAAGGCAGAGAATCGGCGCGATGAGTATGGCAACATGTTTCGTTTCCGTTCCGTGGTGATTGGCCACGACCCAGTGACTGGTCACGAATATCGGCGCTTTGCATATGACGTGTTCCTTCTAGGTGACACCAAGTCCGCGAAAAGTTTCCGTCGGAATAAGAACGGGTTCGTCAGAGCTGCCGTTAGTAGAAGTCTCACACCAGCCTCGTCCTCGGGAGTATGTAGCACTTCTATGAGATTTGGGTATTGGTAAAGACATAGGAATGCGCGCCATTGATCCAGAACCGGCGGGGTGGCGCACCCTATTTTTTGTCATGGTTTTAACTTTATAAGTGATACCACGGACGGGTGGCCCACCTGTCCGCCGGGTGCCCCACTCATCGCGGTGTTCGATGAGTGGGAAGCTTTTGTCGTCTATAATTCGGCGCCATGCCGAGCGAGCTGATCCGGATTTACGGTTATCACGACTTCCATTACATAACCTGTAGTTGCTATCGCAGACAGCAGTTGCTGGCGAGGGCCGCTGCGCGTGATGTATTCGTGGAAGTATTGAATCAGGTGCTCGCACGTTATCGTTTCGACGTGATGGGATATGTCGTTATGCCGGAGCATTTTCACTTCATGATCAGCGAACCGGAAAAAGGAGATCCCTCTGTGGTTATGAAGGTTCTCAAGCAAACGGTCGCGCGCAGGCTGCTCAAGGACGGGTCTGATCACTTCTGGCAGAAGCGTTTCTATGATTTTAACGTGTACTCGGAAGAGAAGGTCACCGAGAAACTGCGTTGCATGCACCAGAATCCCGTGAAGCGCGGACTGATCGCTACCCCAGAAGCGTGGCCCTGGGGGAATCAGGGACAGCCTGATCTGCCCTATTTCTGCGAGTTCTTTCTGAATTGGGCAGATCAGGCTGTCCCCTTTTTTTCCTATATGAGCGCCCGATTCAGGCCACCTGTCCACGTGTTCACGTCCCGATCTCAAAAGGCTGGAACGCACGCCTACGGATGATAATCCTGCCACACGTACTCAAGGGCTTCGGGGAGAGTCTGCTGTTTGACTGCTCGATCGACGTGTCCGGCGTTGCGGGCGAATACAAATTGGTAGTGATAGCCCTTGCGGGCCAACACTTTTGCCATGAGTTCGTTGGCCTCGACCCAGTCATGCATGTTGTCGCGCATGATATTCGGATTCAGCAAATCGCGATCGCCGACTTCCAGCCAGATCCGAATTGGCTTCGCCGGCCCGTTCGGGATCAGATGCTCGTGGAACTCCCATGCACCGTGCGGCGTCTGCGGATTGTACGGCCACTGCTGATTCACAAATGTTCCTGAGTAACTGAGGACGCGGTGATAAAGCTCGGGATGATACCAGGCCATGATCAACGCGCACGCTGCTCCGGAGCTTCCACCTGTGGCCGCCCTGGCGTCCGGATCGCGAGTGAGTTTCACAAACGCCTCTGCCTCTACCCTCGGCAGCACTTCGTTCTCCACAAACTCGGCATACCTTCCTGACATCGTGTCGTACTCAAGACCACGTTCGCTGCCCTGCGCGTCGCCACCTCCGTTGCCAATGGAGATCCCAATCATCACGGGAATTTTTCTCGCGGCGATCAGGCTGTCGAGAGCTGAGAAGAGTAGCCGATCCGGCCCGTCGGCTCCCACGACGAACGGCGCGACGCTGCCGGCCACGTACTGTTTCGGGATGTAGACGCTCACCTTCCGGGTGTATGGAGCGGGATGGCTCGTGGTCACCAAAAGCTTGGCCGGATCGGCAGGATCGGGGACTCCAAAGGTATTTGCATCTCGCGCAATGCCCGGATAGATCTTGCTCTCCGACGAATTCATCGTTAACTCGATCGCACGTCCGTTGCGTAACTCGTAGTTTCCCTGGACCGCAGGGGCAAGTTCTGCAGCCGGATCGTGAGTGGGTCCCAGAATGAAATTCCCATCTACATTTGCCGGAGGGATCGTGCGGTCCGGCAACTCCGTAGCGGTTACAAAACCAGCAGTGTGAGGATCTCGGGTGGGGGGAGTCGGCCGTTCGCTACGCGGGGGAGGCGCAGGCGCCTGTCCCCAGAGTGGAATTGCAGCCGTGAGGAGCCATAGTAAGAACGAGATGCCAACGCAACGCCAAGCCATACAGAACATTCTGCAACATGCAACGCCGGATGGACCAGAGTGCCGGAGGCACGGTAGAAGATAGCCCAGGAAACAAAGCGGGACAGCCTGAGAGCCCTATTTGCTCTGAAGCGGACCTTTTAAGCGGGGTCACGATGTTCCGCGTTTTACCTTTTTCGGTTATTACCGAAGTCGATTCACCCACGGACTAGGAAGAGCAGCCCTGCGAGGACGAGCACTGCTTCGATCAGCAGAACGAAGATATGTTCAGGTAGTCGGTCCACGATCCGCTTTCCCAAAAAGAACCCAGAATCATGATTGGGCCAAGTGCAAGCCCGACGATCACGCCAAATCTCGTGAGCACGGCAGTTTGGTGATATGCGATCAACTTGGTAACGTGCATGACCACTGGGAACAAAGCGGGACGGGAACAAAGCGGGACAGCCTCAGGCTGTCCCGTTTCCCACTATGAGATTGCGGCGAAATCGGAGAAAACGTCCGTCTGTCCCCTAGTCTTCCCTACCATTCTGCCGAAGGCCTGCGCGCAGCGAAGCGGAGCGCATTAACAGAAGCATTTTTTTAGGTCGCTCCGCGAGCTGCGCTCCGCTTGCGCCTGCGGCAGCGCGGAACGATCTCCTTCTGCCCTATTTTCTTGAGAGCTTGCTCTCTGCACACTGCAGACCGCTGAAGGGTAGAAAGACCGTTTCGGAGCGAGTTAGCACTGCTGCTATCATTCGCGGCATGCGAAATGTGTGCGTCGCAAACGCTTTGGTTCGCGTGTTTATTGCTTGTTTGATGGTGGGGATGGCCTTTTCAGCCGGCCTCGCTCAACAGCGGACGCCTTCCGCGGAATCGAAGCCGGGGCCGATGCCGCAGGATCGCATCGCGGATTCATACGCAATCTACTCGCAGCTGCTGCCGAGAAATCGGATTGAATGGGGTAATGCGCCGCGTTCGCAGTGGCTCGTAGAAGATACGACGACAGCGATGCCACTCGATCAGCCGTGCGAGAGTCGAGGCATGATGAACCCACACCAGGGCATCAAGCCACCGCAAGAACGTCAAGCGGAGTTTGCCGAAGTGCTGGCCGATTACGACGCTCACTGCCACGATCGCTATCAGCTCGATGGATCGAAGTTTCGACTCAGATTGCCCGTTCGATTACTGGATGAAGGTGCGCGCAAGCGTTATGTGAGCGGCGTGTGGGGACACATGCCTCCCAGCAACAACATCATGCAGGCGCCGCCGACGCCAGATGAGTTCAAGGGAGCAGCAGGCATGCACTCGTTTACCGCCGTTTACTTCAATCGCGAGCATACGCTTGCCATGACCGAGATTGGAATGGATTGCGGAAACCTGTGCGGCAATTGGGCATGGGCCGTCCTGGAAAAGAAGAACGGCGAATGGCAAGTCTTGCCATGGGTCACTGCATCCATGATCTCCTGATGCCCTCTTCATGGGCACTATCATTTCCCATTTTGGGTTTCGACGGGTGAGCCACCCTTTCCAATCATTCTCTCTCGATAGGCTGTCCTGGCTTTACGCAGCGTCGTCGTTGAAAACCACGCAAGGGCAATGAAGTCGGAAACATCGCCGGAGGTCCTTCGCTTCGCTCAGGATGACAACTTAAAGGGAACGTGGCGATAGAAAGAACGTTTCCTATTGTGAGATTGCGGCGACATCAGATTAAAACATCCCGTTTGTTCCCTAATCTTCACTACCACCCTGCCGAAGGCCTGCGCGCAGCGAAGCGGAGCGCATTAACAGAACCATTTTTTCAGGGTGCTCCGCGCGTTGCGCTCCGCTTGGGCCTGCGGCAGCGCGGAACAATCTTTTCTCTGGCCGACCCCGGGGTTCGTCGCCGACAGGGAGCTTTTGGTGATGATCCGCGCCCAGTGTTGCACATCGAAAGCTAAGCAAAATTCACCGCAGCGGCTAAAGCCGGGTCGAATTAAGCCCTCTTCGGCACGGCTCCGCTTCGCTCAAGCCGTGCCCCGATACGAGACTCAGAGTGCCAAGAGCAAATCGACGCGGCCTGCGCTGAGGCGATGGAAGCGACGGAAGCGCACGAGCGGTACGAGCACAAACGAGTCCTTACGGTCCTTGGCTGGACAGCGGCATCTGTACTGCCATTCTCATCTCTCTTCTCTTCTCTTCTTCTCTCTTCTCATGCTCCACCGCTGACACACGGCGAGGAGAACCTGTGAAGAAACTGGCGAGAGTGATTCGATAATGTCGCTGACGAGGGGAGCTCGGACGTCCTTCATACGCAGGCTTCGAAACTCGCGAAGAACCCAGGAGAGTGCGGCACCCCAGCGATCGCCGGATGTTGCGATCGCTGGGGTAGTAGAGTGCGGCGCCCACAGCCAGGAATCGCACAGGAACAAAGACCCGATTGAGGGTGCGCTACCCGCCCTAATTCGGCCTGCCCTCGTCGCCCGAAGAGGTGGCACTAAGTTGGGCCGCAACCGATTCAGGCGAAGCGCTGATCTCCAGGAACCCGCATTGCTGACAGTGGAGGGCCGTAACTTCCAACTCTCGCTGTCGCTCCACGCGGATGACAAGAACCACGCTCTTGACGGGAGTCTGGTGCTGCGACCCGCATTTAAGGCATGCCATTGGTTGGTCCGTCGAGATAAATGTCAGACAAGTCTTACGTTAGCCGCCTGCGGTCCTTTCTGTCCTTGCTGTGAGTCGAACTCGACTTTATCGCCTTCCTTCAAGGACCCTCCTTCAATCGCGCTCGCGTGAACGAACACGTCCTTGCCGCCTGTGTCCGGAGTTATGAATCCGAATCCCTTGCTCTCATTGAAAAACTTCACTGTGCCACGTGCCATTCTTTCTCCTTTTACTTTCTGCGCTGCATGCCAACGTCGGATCGCTGCTGGAATCCACGACCACGTTTAGGCCAACCATTAGAACATATCGAGGTTGCCAGCGAATTCGTGGAGGCGCATGCCTCCGCGGAAACGATGGCCGAGTTCCAGGGCTTGCTCTTGCAGCTGGAGCAGGCGGATGAAGCTGTAGAGCTGGAGCGCTACTCTCTGGTTAGCCAGTGAGTAGCCCCGTTTTTGTGGTCTCACGAATGGCGTGATGACTCCGCTTCGCCTTCCTCTGTGACAGTCAATGGTCTCTGTGGTGCGCTTTGGCTTGAATCATGCGCAGGTAGGGAATTCCCTGCTAATTCCCTGTTAAATTGCGGTACATTCTGATTTTCCTCGTAACACTCCTCGTTCGAACGATTTACGTCCCAAACTCAAAATTCCCTGTTAATCCCTGTTCCAGCAACCAAATTTGCGGAATCTGGGCATAAAACTGAGATTTTCGAGAAAAAACGAGAAAAGTGCCTGTTAATTTCCCTGTTCTTGGGAAATCGGGACAGAAGTACGTGCGGTTGCGGGCGGTCCTTAGCTTCAGCGAGGGTAACCGGCAGCTCGGCCTGACCTCCCGGAGAGCTCTGGATGCATCCAAGTTTGCGCCACTCTGAATTTCGGGGTGAAGGAGATCGCGTGATGAAAACGATAGTTTCGGTTGTAGGAACAGCACTGCTTATGAGCGCTCTCGCTGTGGCGCAAACCGGTTCCGGCACCACCGGAACGAGTAAGTCCTCAAAGAAGAAGGCGTCTACCACGTCCAGTACTAGTCCGTATTCCAGCACAAGTTCGTCTTCCAGCAGTCCGTCGGCGCAGAGCGATTCCACTGGCGCGTCGAGCACGAACAGCACCAGCTCGGGTACAGCAGCCGGAAGCAGCGGCTTTGACAGCGGATTGCCGCAGTCGGATGCGAACGCGAATGCCGGCACGTCTGGCGCGGCGGCGGGGCAGAGCGGATCTGCCGCTTATGGCACCGGATCCGGCACACAGAATTCCGGAACGACGGGAACGACAGGATCCAGTCCGTCTAGCAGCAGTGCCCAGAGCGGATCGTCGGGAAGCACTTCCAGCACAACGCAATCGGGATCGTCGGATGAGATTAGCAATGGTCCGGTGGCGGAAACAGTGGCCGATTCGAATGCCGTGATTGGATGGTCTACACGCAGTGCGGCAAGCGGTGCTGGCATGAAATATGGCACAACTCGCGCAAATATGACCGAAACTGCGCAAGCAACCGATGGTGCAGATGGCAAGAATCACCACGTGCGTCTGCAGGGACTCACTCCGAGCACCCGGTATTACTTCCAGGTAACCGAGAATGGCCAAGCTGTAGGCGGCGTCGGGACCTTCAAGACGACCGCATCCGGTGAAACGCCGGTACAGAGCAAGGCCGTGATTCCGCAGAAGTAAGGCAACTACGCGGGACTGGGGACTGAAGGATTTGGCGATTTGGTGATTTCGCGATGTGCAAACCAGCAATCGCGACCACTTGCTACGCTAAATCCTCAGTTCCCCGTTTCGCGTCACTCCAACGATTCGTTCGACTGCGCAGTTTTGTTGGCAAACATGAGTGACTAGACCGCTATTTAAGTCGCGAAATCACCAAGTCGCGAAATCACCCAAATCGCGGCGTCCTCCCAATATCGCAAAACTCACAGAATCCTCATGCCTTGCGCTTCAATAGCGATTTCACTTTCTTCACCAGCACTTCGGTGGCCTCGCCTTTCACGAGGTAGGCATCCACGTGCTGCAGTACAGATTTGGGCAAATCGGTGTACGCGGATTCCATCAGGATGGGTATCTCTGGATAGCGTGTGCGTGCGATTTCAGCCACTTGGTCGCCCGTCATCTCCGGCATTCGATAGTCGAGGACGATCAGATCCACTGGTTCCTGCTCCAGCAGACGCAGACCTTCGGGACCGCTACTGGCGACGAGCACACGATATCCATGCAGCTCGAAGATTAATTTGTGCAAGGCACCGATCGACGGCTCGTCGTCGATGCAAAGCAGGGTCTGAGGCATGAGTTAGAGAAGGCCCTTTGGATTGCTCCGGTCAGGATACCAGCGAATTGAGGTGCGAGCTGCGAAGTGCTCGCAGCCCGCACCTCTCTCACAACAGACGCGTGCCCAGCATGTATGCATTCAGCCGCATAAGCCATCCTGCTTCGGCGGAATACATGGGCCAGGGGAAGCCTTTGGCCACGTACTTGGCCTCAATCGACTGCACAAAAGTCTGCACGCGAGCCGTATCGCCCATCATGGCGGCCGCATCGCCGACGAGAATCCATGGGAATGAATCTTGTGCGTTGTAGGAAAGCGACGGCCAGCCGGGCCAGGCTGCATTCAGATTCGCGTAAACCTGCACGGAACGCGGGTCGGTTGCCGCGATTACACCCTCAAGCACCGGGAAGACTTGACTGGTTGCGTCGGCATACCACTTGGTCATGATGGGAGCGGTTAGACTGCCGCCACTGTTCTTGTACACTGCCCAACTGCCGTTCATCCACATGCCGTTAATGCCTTGCAGCATGCGATCGGCTGCTGCGTTATAAACGGTGGATTTTGTAGGATCGCCAACCGCAGTTTGGAAGACGACCGCGAGATCGCGCAATCCGCGATAAGCCTCGCAGTTGTCCATCAGGTACTTGATCTGATAATCAGGCTTGGACCAGGTGAGGCCATCAGCCTGCTGCGTCTTGAGGAGCACTCCACCGATCAGATCGAGCTCGGTTGCGATGCTCTTAACGTAATTTTGCGCGCTGGCATCGCCGGTTTGGTAGAACGCCAGCGCCAACGACAGGAAGGTGGCGGCGTAGGAGTCAGTGGAATCGGCGGTATTGCGTGGCGTTTCGGCGCCGTTGCTGTAGTCGTAGTCGTACATGGTGCCGCCTAAACTCCAAACATCTGAAGTATTTAAGTGGCTGATGTACCACTGCATCCAGCGCTGAACGATGGCGTAACTCGAGGGATCGCGTGTAAGGCCGATGGCTGCGAGGTTACTGTAATACGGGTTGATCTTCGAAGAACCGTACAGAATGGCTCCGTCGCCGGCTACTGATGTGGAGCGAAGCCAGGCAGCAGTCGCGGTTAGGTCGCTCTGGTAGGACAGAGAAGGCGTAGGGGCTGGCGTTGGATTAGGCGTCGGTGTCGAGCTTGGGGGCGTGGAACTCTCTCCGTTTGTTGTAGTTGACGCAAATGATGAGTTCGAGAGCGCGCTTCCGGCACCACAGCCTGCGATTCCAAGGATTGCAACCAGCACCACTGCCAGCTTGCAGCTTACGCTTCGCCTAACTCGCAAAATACCTCCTGGTCGGCGGGAAGCCGACGCGAAGGTCAGGTTAGGCGAGCTGCTCTGTCCTGATGATCAACCAAACGCCCTACTGTAGTTCCAAATAGTTACGTAGAAGGGGCTCGACTTGAACCGCTTTGCGACCAAGAAGCTGGAAAGTGTTCACTGTAAGACACTGAAAATAAGGTGGATTCTCGACTTACTCAACTGTTGCGCGTTGAATCCGCACAAGGACTAAGGTGCGGAAGCCCACTGGGGTTGTCTGGGCGATCCATTTGACTGGCTTCCGAAGTAACGGAGTCAAATTACCCTGGGAATCTCGACCAATTAGTGCCCCTCAGGCCTAATAGAAGGGTCGGTTCGCAAGCCAAATTCCTCCTTCCGGAGTATCCGCTCAATGTCATCAAGTTCGGTCTTATCCGCACGCAAGCCGGGCCGGCTTGCCGTTGTATTACCGGTAAAGGTCTCGACGGCTTCGGAGCCGACTCAGGTGCGCGCAGCATGCACCTTCGAAATCTCTGCGAATGGCGCCAAGTTGATGAAACTGGAAGGCATATCCGAGGGAGACGTTCTGTGGATCGCGCGCAATACCCGACGCGCTAAATTCAAGGTGGTATGGATCGGCCAAGCCGGATCCGATCTGGATGGCAAAATCGGGATTGAAAGCCTGGAGCCCGATAAGTTCATCTGGGACGATGACTTACGCGCCAAACTGGCCTAAAAACACGCCAAAAATAGTTGCTAAAGCTCAAACTTCGTGCCGGGACTTCCAGCTCATGCCCCATGAATACAGGCTCACGAAGATGAGCACGTCGAGAAATGGGCCGAATACAAAGTACAAAACAGGCATGAAAAGGACGGATTTGTGGATGATCCACGCGTGCAGCATGTATTGAAAAGGCAGAAAAATGACGAGATATGTCATTATGCCGAGCGTTAATCCGAGCTTTTGCGTCACTTTAAAGTCGAATAAGAAGTAGCTAAACCCCAAAATCAGGGGCAGTAGAGACACGAAAATGGTGCCGAAGTACAGCATTCCGACGGTATAGCTAGGCAGATCGTGCGGGAATCTCGCCGCTGCATACGCAAAATAAAGGAGCGCTGTGCCCTGTACGATCACCAGGAAACGCAGTAGATACACCCATGGAAGGTGCTCTTCGGGGATTCCGAAGCTGATCCAGAGGACCAAAAACGTGATTGCCGCTGTGATCCACCAGCTGTAAGCGTCAGGAGGTCCGGCGGAGATCAGCAGCGTAGGAATAGAAAAATGGACCGGCCCCCACTGCTGCGGGGCACGAGCAACCGAGCCCTCAAGCCCGAGCGCGCGGTGCCAAAAGCGAAAAATCCGGAACCAAAACTCTCCCACGAAGCGCAAACCGAGCAGCCATGCGGTGGTGATTGTCACTACCGAAACAATGCTGATTAGCAGATCCCGCACTCCAAACTGCAAATTCGCGAATGCACGGTGCGGAGTGATCACTCCACCGCGCCATCCGCGATGACGAAGATCGCGTATCTGCTCGTTGCTGAGTGCTGGTGGGGCGATTACGCTCATTAGTATTCGAAGAAGATCCCAACTGTGCCGCCATTGCGACGGTAGAACGGCGTGTTTTCGTGGTTGAAGATGATGTTCACTCCCCAATCCACTCCGATCCATTGCCGCCACGTCCCGGAGTACTGCCGGAAAGCAAAGTTCTGAAGTGCGGTTACCGGACCAACAACCTCGTATCCTTCTCTTCCCAGTTCGGCCCGAGCCGTGAAGTAACGCTCCTTCTCGTGACCTTGAGTGATTGAGAGATACTCAGACATGACCAGCAGGTTTCCCGGATTGGAACGAACGAAGTTCACTCCGCCCTGCCCGACTACGGACCATTTCGTGTAGTAGGTGAATGCCGGACCAAAGCGATAGTCGTAATTTACCTGCTTCGACTTGTCGTAGCCAAACACTCCGGTGAGCACCAGCTGTTTGTTGCTGAGAACTTTGCGGCTGATGCTGCTGTCGACACGAAGCTTCGGAAGGAAGAACCCTCCGGCGCTGCTGCCGACGTGCGCATCCGCAAACCAGTTATCCGATATGTTGCGCGTGATTCCCACGCCGTAGTAGTAGCCGGTATCGCCGTAACGGTTTTGCCGCGAGCCTTCGCCGCTGAACGTGTTTCTGCCCCCGGAAGCGAGAATGCGCACGTATGCGTCTCTCCACGGAACATACGGAGCCGGATACATATCGCTGTATCCACCGCCAAACTCGATGTACCCAGGGCCGTTGAGCCCGAAGGGTATCGCTCCCAAACCGGGAATGCTCGCGCCTTGCGCAGGCGGGCTGCCCGTATCCTGCGCGAAGAACCCGGGAACCAGAAGTAAAGACAAGAGAAATGTAATGGTTTTTACTATTGTTGCTTTCATCCGAATCCCCGAAGTCAATTCCCGCCCTGAGAATTCGTATCGCCTGCTGGTCGTTCTGCAAGGCTTACCTTGAGATGCTTGCAGTTGTTTGCCGCCACGATCCAATAACCGTCCTGGTCGCGAACGTCCGCCGATCCTTCCCGGATTAGCGGTTTGTCATACTTCATGTCGGAAAACATCCACGCCTGATGCTCCAACGTCCGTGGATGTCTGGCCGACAACACTGAATTTGCGCCATCATTTTCCATGTTCCACGTCACTTCCTGACGCGCATTCAGAAAATTTGCAACCTGTGACATCGTGTACCAGCGGAAGCGACGGTCGGCTTGCAACCCATGAGCGTGCTGGCACCACTCCTGCAAAGCGTCGAGGTAATGAGTCGCGCCGATCGGGTGCGAGTAAACCAGGCGAATCAGGTGAAGCTGCGAAGTGAAATCGGCCACATTCATCAGCCAATTCCTTACGTCCTGTTGAGAAACGGACTCCATGTCCATCTCTTCAAAACTCGCCTGGAGGCCGAAATGCAGAATGGGAAACGCCCAAATCTTCTCGCCTTCGCGCCCCTGATCGCGATACACGCGAGTCGGTCCCATGCCGGAATCGCCGGTGAAGTAGTAGGCCACTATCCCATTCTTCTCCAGCCATCCGGTGACCCATGCCGGTTGATTGCCTAATGGAGCGGAATACTCGCTCACAGAATGGCCAGCGGCGCCCTCGACCGTCTTCTTGTTGAGGACGAGATATTTCTCGAATGTGTCCTCATTCGTGTCCGAAAGATGTTTGCCGAAATAGTTGTGGATCCATCCACCGTGACTTCCCACTTCGTCGCCGTGCTGCAGCAGGAACTGCACCCAGAAGCGCGCTTCCTGGTTCTGCTGGAGGTTCAGCCCTTTCCCATCCTTGAATTCATCTACGTCGGGACCGGCAGTGAAATCGGCAGAAAACGGGCCATTCTCAAGAATCCCAGCCTTGCGGAGCGTCGCCATGGGCTTGAGTGCGGAGGCAGCGTCAATGTGCCAATTCATCACCACACCGCCAATGCCATCGGGCACATTGGCCAGATAGGGCAGATGGAGCATGTTCACAGCGAAGTAGCGCAGAAAGGAGTGCAGCAACATGCCATCGGTGCGGGTTTCCAGATATCCCAGTGGCAGGTTAACGAAAAGAACATCCCCTCTGCCGTGTTTGTTTTCACCTGCAACGACTGCTGTGGACGACTCTAACAACGTCTTGCCTTGATAGGCGCCGCTGGTTTGGAAGCTCGAATAATCCAGTTCGCCGTATAGATATCCGACCAGAACCTGGCGATCCTCCCCAGCTGCCGGCCCTGAACGCAACGCAACCTTGCGCAAGGGGGACGTCTCCTGCCTCGATCTGGCGGAGGTATACGCGCCGGGCGGGATGCTTAGCTGTTTCATCGCAGAGGCCGTGCCCCAAATGCTTCCCGTAGAAATGCTGTTCGTCCCAAAATGGTCATAGAGCGCGTAGTCCGCGCCGACGAGATCCGACAAACGCGAGCTATGCGGCGCGTAGCGATCGTGGAGGTCCCAGGTGCAAGCGTCGTAAACCACCATCAGCCTGCCACCATCTTCGACATACCGGTGCAATGCGCCGATCACGGCATCGTTGGCTTCGCGATGCACCTGGTCGGGAACGATCAGGCCGACGGAATGCATCTGGAACATCGGATCGAGCAGCGTGGAATCGCGCACGGTTTGGAGATGAAAGCCTTCTTCTTGCGCAGCCTCGATCCACACCTGAACCTGCGGATCTTTTTCATCGGCGGAATCAGGGAGCAGCAGCAGGATGGTGTCAGCGGAAGCGGCGGTTCTATTCTTGGCACGATAGACAACTATGGCTGCGCACGTGAGCAAGATGAGCGCGACTGTGATCGCCAGCTTTGGTCTGAACATGGCGCTCACGGTGTGGCCGTCACTTTTGCGCAGGCGCTCGGATCGGTCCTGCTTGAATCACCGATGTTCGCCTCCACCGCCTGGAATGCGGATTCCTCCAATATGTTCCAGTTGGAGCTGAAACGCAGAGGCTCGGACCGGGAGAGCCAGCACGCGGCACTGCTGTTGTCGCCGAACTTCACTGCCGTCATCGCGACTAGCCCCCAGGGATGCGGATCCGACTTCTTGTTCAACCAGTCGCCGGCAAAGCGGTTTTTCCAGCTCATCCAGGCATCGCGTGTTTGCACGTCGGAATTCATGGGCATATCCGCAAGCCACGGGTATACCTGGGCTACGACATCCGGGTAGAACTCTGGCCTGTTCTTCTGGATAGATGGTCGAAACCACTCCTCGTGTTTGTTCCAAAATACCTGCTGGATTGCAGAATCCAGAGACTCTGCTTTTTTCCGGGTCTCATCCGCCTGCTGCTTTTGTCCAAACCGCTCCTGGGCGCGGGCAATATCGGCAAGCGCCGAGTACACCTCCACGTTGTCCATCAGCAAGGCAACATGATTCTGGCGGGATACGTGATATACGCCCAGCCGGCTGTTTCGAAGCGCGTCCAAGCCCACGCGCGCGCGGTCGACGCTTGCCTGCCACTCGACCGGGATCCCGGAGTCGGGAGCGTTGGTGTACAGCAGTTGCAGCCATAAGGCGAGCGTCGAGTCATCGGCGTCGGCGGGGGAGCAAAGTTGCCAGTCTCCTTTTGGTTTTCGGCAATAGCGGCCGAAACTTCCATTCTTTTCTTGGCGCGGAAGCAGCCACTTGATCCAATGCTGCACAGGCTGCCGCACATCAAGTCCGGCGTCCTGCGCCAGGATTAACGCCTTGGTGGCAAAGTACGGCTCAATGTAATCGCCGCGGTAATGAAGGGAAATGGCTCCGTCAGGATGTTGATAGCCATTCGGATCGAACGGGGTCGCCGCATGAGGCACAGCCGCCGCTGGCTTTACTGGAGTATCGCCAGTGAGCGAGTCCGCCTTCACCGGATGACACACCGCCAGCAAACTTGCCAATAACATGAAAATGGCGCCGCGCATTCAGAGGGTTCTCCCCGAATCGTCGGCGTACGCTCGATTCGATTCGTGACAAGTCTTCTTAATTACTGTCATCCCTCGCGCCGCACCGAGGCACCTTGGGGCACCGAGAATCTCGTTGTTGCGGCGCGGGGGATCCGTTGTTCTGCTCCGCGGCGGAAAGCAGATCCCCCAGACCGCATAAGCTTTTACGACACTCTTACAGCGACGTGGCGTCTTGAGGGATGACATTGTGTTGGATAGGTGGCAATCAATAACAATCATTGTGTTTAGGCGGAAGCCACAGTTGGTCAGGATCCCGTCACTCCCCCACGCGGCCTTCGGCCCTGGCCCACACAGTTCCGTGGAATACCGAGCCAGTAGCGAGGCGAATCTGCGGTGCGCTTATCGTGGTCGGCGCGCCGGGCAATCCAACCTGCACCCCAGCGTCAATCACAATCTCACGTTCGGAGATAATCGGTCCCTTTACGAAGCATCCAGATGCGATGTGAATTCGTTTCGTGCTCACCAGACTGCCGTCTACTTCGGCGCCTTCGGCGAGTTCGACGTGCCCGTTCGCTTTCGCACTTCCGAAGACGCAGGCCCCCTCGCCCATCTCCAGCCCTTTTGTTACAACGAGATTTCCGAAATGCTGCTCGCCTGCGCTCAGCTGTCCTTGACCTTGAGTTCTCTTACGACCTACGCCTGCTTGCGCAAGCTTTGAGAAAGCCGCCGATTCAGTGCGTAGTTGAAGCTGTGCTGCGGCCGCCAAGCTGTAGATCACAGGCGCATAGATGCGTTCGAACCTGCACCCCCGTCCCAGGGTCAGCGAACGCGAAGAGGAAGCTCGGCCGAAGAGGCTGCACTGTTCTTCTGCGCGAAGATCTGATTCGGCATGAACCCACCGCAGCACTTGAGTGCCCGAACCGAGCACCATGCCGCCGTCACTCAACAGTCCTCGAAAGAAATTGTTGCGACCCGAGTAGAGATCCTGTTGGGAATAGAAGTCGCCGATTGATTGGAATCCATCGGGCAGCTGAGTGGGTGCGGCGCATACGATCAGCACTTCCGTGCGCATCGGGCCATGCCAGACGCCGGGGTCTGCGACGTACAGAACATCTCTATCCTGTCGCTGTTCAAGTGAGTGACAGCGTGCACGCAAGGAGATTGCGAAATTCTCAATTCTGCCGTCGTCCTTACGTGTGACGAGCGGACCGGCATCGCTCTTGGAGCGCAGCTCGCGCAGAGCAGGCATCAGGGGCACTGCCAGCAGAGCGCCAGTCGATGCAGTAAGAGCCAGAGGAGCCAGCGTCGAGATCACGCTGACTTCTCCAGCACGATTGGGGCTACGCGCGAACGCTCAGTCTTGTGCCACACCATCTCTTGTCCTCTGAGGAAGGCCGTAAATTGCTGCCAAGCGGCGCGCGATACGCTGATTGCACTCACTGTGAATCCCAGGAACGTCAGAGGCAGAAGTTGAATGCGAGATCTTGATCCGTCCAGACGAGCGGCTGCGGCGATCTCGAAGAATGCCGCAAAATTTCCCAGGGTAGTAAAAGCAGCAAGACCGAGCACCGCCACCCCACCACCAACTGGCGCTCCCAGGTAAAAGAGGGCCATGGCCAGCACCCATCCAAGCAATAGGACCGGGGCCATCATGTAGACGCCGAGCAAGAGCAGACCGTCGAAGCGCTCCCACCAGCTGACGTTGCGGCTGCGCAGCAACGAAGCAGAGTAGCCAACCATCGCCTGGTTATGTCCCTTGGCCCAGCGCATAATCTGTCGCACGCGCACCGGCCAACGCTCTGGGACCTCCTCGTAGCACTCCGCGCGATTCTCATAGACCGTCTTCCACCCGGCGAGGAGCATGCGATAGGTGAGGTCGGTATCTTCGGCAAGCGTGTTCTCGTTCCAGCCGCCGATCTCGTCCAACGCAGATTTGCGAATGCCGGCTACAGTGCCGCCGTATTGTGGGACGAAGTGCAGGTTCATGCGGGCCTGCTGGTCCACCTGGTATCCGCCGGAGCGTTCCAGATCGAGGATCCGCGTCAGCAGCTTCTTGCCGACATTCAGCGGAACTACCCGGCCCATCACGCTTCCCACTTCGGGATCAAAGAACGGTGCGACCAGTTGCCGGATGAGGGCCTTGCCCGGCACATAATCCGCGTCAAACACCAGCATGATCTCGGTGTTCACGTACGCCATCGCATCTTTCAGCGCTGCCGCTTTTCCTGGCTTCCCTCCGCTGCGATGGAAGGGAGTAATGCGTCCGGGATAGCGGACGACATAGCTGTCGATAATCTCGCGCGTGCGGTCAACGGAACGATCGTTGACGGGAACAATAGCAAGCTTCTCCGCTGGATAATCCACTTCCAGCAGAGCGGTGATGATGTCGCCTACGACTGCTTCTTCGTTATGGGCAGCGATGAGGATGGTGACCGGGGGCCACTCTGCGGTGTCGACATCGATGTAGGGATGCCGCTGCTCTCCAATGATTCGGCTGATAGTAAAGCAATAGTGCCGGATCGTGTAGATACAGATTAGAACGACAACCGCAGTGAACAGCGCCAGTAACATTCCCCCTCCGAAAGGCTGCTTGGTGAAACAAGTCAGACACCATCGGCCGGGCGAGTCTTGCGAAATTGAATACTGGGGCCCATAAACCGAATGCGTTTGTCGTACAAATCGTGCTTCTACGTTGGATGCTGATTACGCAACTGCAGCGGTCTGCTCTCTTATGCCACTATCAAACTGGTGGGATAGCTCGAGCACTGGTGTATCACCCTTCAGCCAACCCCAGAGACTCTCGACGATGCGCGACGACGCACGGCCGTCGCCGTAGGGATTCTGACCCTCGGACATAGTGCGATACACGACGCTGCTCGCGAGAATGTCGCTGGCTTCGCGCACAATCGCCTCTCGCGACGTCCCAACAATGCGTGCAAGTCCGATCATTGACGCTTCCGGACGCTCGGTGACCTTCCGCAACACCAGCACCGGCTTGCCAAACGTTGGTGCCTCCTCTTGCACGCCTCCGGAATCAGTGAGCACGAGATAGCAGCGGCGCAGTAAAGATAAAAATCCGAAATAATCGACAGGTTCGATCAGGTGTACACGATCCAGGCTGCCAAGACGCGCGGTTACGGTCTGGCGTACGTTGGGATTCATGTGGACCGGATAGATCGCACGCACGTCGGCGAAGCGCGTAACCAGATCCCGGATAGCATCGCAAATGTTTTCCAGCTCTGTTCCCCACGACTCGCGCCGGTGGGACGTGATCAGGAGAAAGCGGCTGCCGTCATCTGGAACTCCCGCCGGCAACGGCTGGTCTGCCATGTTCATGCTGACGAGCATCTTCACCGCGTCTACGACGGTGTTGCCCGTCGTAACGATCTGGTTCGGCGAAATACCTTCTGCCAATAAGTTGTCGCGGGCGATGGAAGTAGGAGCGCAATGTAATGACGTCACCACTCCGGCCAGCCTGCGGTTCACTTCTTCGGGAAAGGGATTGAGCACATCTCGACTTCTTAGTCCGGCTTCCACGTGGGCGACAGGCACCTTGCGATAGAACGCCGCTAAGGCCGCAGCGAAAGCCGTAGTCGTATCTCCCTGCACTACCAAGCCGTCGAGCTGAGTTTCTGAGAGCACCGAGTCCATGGCTTGTAACACACGGCACGTGAGGCTGTTCAAGGTCTGGTTCGGCTGCATCAGGTCGAGATCGATATCCGGAGTAATGCCGAAGACGTTCATCACCTGGTCGAGCATGGAACGATGTTGGGCGGTAGAGATAAGAAATGGTTCGAATTGCTCGGAGCGCTTCTTGAGTTCAGAAATAAGCGGAGCCAGCTTGATTGCCTCTGGCCTGGTGCCAAATACCACTCCCACTCGCAACCGCGTGTTAACCATAGGGTAAATAGCTCCTCGACCAAGTAGAGGGGGTGAGTAGCCGCTCTGGTTGCCCTAACCATCGAGCTTTCATCATCTGCACACATTTGGGTGCGTGAATTTACCGCGAAAATCAGCACCATGAGCAACACTCCTCGTAACGACCTCATCACTACCATGGGTGAGTCTCTGCGCAGCGGAGCTGGTGAGCTTTTCAGCGATGTCTCATCTGCGCGCAGCGAAGTTGATGGCTTCATCGAACTGTCATCCTGCGCGAGGCGAAGGATCTCCGGCGATGTGTCGGGCTCAACTGCTCTCTCCTGGTTTTCAACGAGAACATCGCTGAAAACCAGGAGACGGTATGGAGACCGATGGATGTACTGGAGGTCCTTCGCCTTCGCTCAGGATGACAGCGTTTCGACGGAAGAATAAACCGTCCATGACGGAAGAGCAGCAACAAGACCAGATGCAGGAGTTGTGGTGAGGCCTACAAACACAGTTGAAGACAAACGGTCCAGCGCTTATCGCCGCCCGATCGCAACCGTACATGAGCTTCCACCACGAAGACTGGGCGGATCGGGAGCGGTTCCGACGTTTACGGAAGTAAGCGCTCCGCGCAATTGGAACCGACTGGGAGCAAGCGTCTTCCTACATATTGCCGCGATTCTGTTTCTGGTCAGAGTTGCTGTTTGGTTGCCCCAGGGATCTCTGCGGCAGCTGGCGACACCACGGCATGAGATGGTGACTTTGATCGCTCCCACTTTGGAAAAGCCGATTGTCGTGAAGCCGGTTCCGCCGCCGCCGCCAAAAGTACTAGCAGAGTTGCGAGAAGAACCGAAGGTTCCCACGCCTCCTCCTCCCGTGGTCACTCCAAAAATGGCAACACCGCCGGTGGTGAAGCCGACGCCTGTGCCGGAAGCGCCCCAGATAAAGATGGCGGAGAACACGCCTCCTCCTTCGCTGCCGAAGCCCGTGGTTCCACAAAAAAAGATTACTGAGGGTCTATTTGATTCAGGAAGCTCGGCCAAGCCGACTATCAAGGCTCCAGTACGCGAGGTACAAACTGGAGGCTTTGGCGATCCGAATGGAGTGGCCGGCAAGTCCGACAAAGATCGAAAGCTGACCGTAGCGGCTGTGGGAGGTTTCGACCTTCCTTCCGGGCCAGGCAACGGAAATGGAGCTGCCGGCGCGAACGGTAGGCCCGGGGTTATCGCCAGCTCAGGTTTCGGCGATGGGATGGCGGGAGCGGGATCTGGCGATCGCAATCCACGCAACTCGGTATCCACCGGCGGTTTCGGCGACGCCACCACTGCGCAAGTGGCAGCCAAACGTGCTGTGCATAACGCCGATGTAACTCCGGTCGAGATCCTTTCCAAGCCTCGTCCCGTGTACACAGCGGAAGCCCGGCAGCTTCACATCGAAGGCGAGGTGCTGCTGGACGTGATGTTCGCTGCGTCGGGCGAGATCCGCGTGCTTCGCGTCGTGCGTGGACTCGGACACGGTCTCGATGAAGCGGCGCAACGTGCTGCGCAACAGATTCGTTTTAATCCCGCAAAGAGAGATGGGCAGCCCCAGGACTCTGACGCGGTAGTTCATATCGTCTTCGCCATAGCGGAATGACGATGGTAATTGGGAGGAGTTCCATGTTGGTTGCTCGCAAGATTGTTCTACTTGCCGTCGCTTTGACGGCTTCATTTTCCTTCGCTGCCTCTGAGCCGGGCGTTCCGCAGCTTAACGGTGCGCGCTCTCAGATGGATGTCATTACCGACGGCGTCTTCTACCGCGAAGCAAAGCTCGTCGAAGCCATGCATAAATACACGCCGCTGGTCGAGACTTACATCCAGAACACGAAGCAGGACGATGAGCTCGGCGAAGTGCCGGTGAGCGACAAGTACTTTCTTGGCCGGCTGGTGCTCGACAAACACGGCATCAACGACAAGATGTATGAGAAGAAGAAGGTCGGCATGTTCTCTCGCGTGCTCGACAGACTCAATGGCTTCTACAAGATGAATTACCTGCCGCAAGGCTTCATGCAGCTTGTCTTCCTGAGCAACGGCTTCGACAAGAACAACTATGACCTTAAGTATCAGCGACAGGAGTTTCTGGGCGACGTCCGGACGCTCGTGTTCGACGTCGTGCCCCACAAGAAGATCAAAGGTGCGCATTTCGTCGGTCGCATCTGGGTTGAAGACCAGGAGCACAACATTGTCCGCATCAACGGCACCTACGAGCCGCAGCGCGGGGGGAACTTTTATTTCCATTTCGATAGCTGGCGCATGAACATGCAGCCCGGCCTATGGCTGCCAGCGCTGGTCTACACCGAAGATGCCGACGTGAAGTACGACCTGGTGCGCAAGGTCAGCATGAAGGGACAAACCCGCCTCTGGGGATATGACCTTAAGCACTCGGGCCGGCAAACCGAATTTACCGACATGCAGGTAGAGTCGGTAAAAGACGTGAACGACAGAAGTGGCGACGGCGCCAACGAGATGAGCCCGCTCGAGAGCCGGCACAAATGGCAGCGCGAGGCAGAAGACAATGTTCTCGATCGTATGGAGCGGGCGGGCGTCCTGGCCCCGGCCGGCGAAGTATCGAAGATCCTCGAAACCGTCGTTAACAACCTGGAGATCACCAACAATCTCAACATTCAGCCTGAAGTACGGTGCCGAGTTCTACTCACGACCCCTCTGGAATCGTTTACGGTTGGCAACACCATCGTGATGAGCCGCGGTCTGCTTGATGTGCTGCCCGATGAAGCTTCGCTCGCCATGATGATCTCGCACGAACTGGCGCATATCGCGCTCGGACATTCAGTGAACACCAAGTACGCGTTCAGCGACCGGTTGATATTCCCAGATGAGCAAGTGATACAGAAGGTCAGTATGCAGCGCAATGATCCCGATGAGGATGCCGCCGACAAGAAGGCAGTCGAGATGTTGCGCAGCTCGCCATACAAAGACAAGATGGCGAACGCCGGCCTGTTCCTGCGCGCGCTCCAGGCGCACTCGCACGAGTTGACGTGGCTGATCAGTCCGAACTTCGGCAACAGGATGGCCAAGGGAGATGACGTGCTGCGGATGGAATCGCTCATCCCCAACTCGCCCGCGCTCAAGACGAGTGATGTTCGTCAGTTGGCGGCACTTCCGCTGGGCAGCCGCATCAAGCTCGATCCCTGGGACGACCACGTAAACCTCAAGAAGAGCAAGCCTGAAGCTGTGCTTTCGGCGCGCGACAAGCTGCCCTTCGAGGTCACGCCTATGATTCCCAATCTGGTACGCATCACCCAGGCACCCAATGAAGTTGCGGAGAATGCAGGCAACAAACCGCAATAAACGGCTTCGGCAGAGACGCAGCACGCTGCGTCTCTACCATCAGACCGGCGCTGCCGGGACTCGCGAATCAAAGCCTGGGCTCACCACCACAGACGCAGCAAGCTGCGTCTGTACCAAACGCCCATCGGCCCGCTAACACGTGCTGCAACGTCCGGAGACTACAACGTATGAAACGTCACAAGATTTTTCGAGGCTTCATAGAGTTTGCGATAGTCGCCGTCGTTGCATGCTGTCTTTCCGGCTGTCTGGCGCTGAGTGGCAGTGGAAGTTCCGGCAACACCGGCGTCACTAGCGGAGCCCCGCCACCGACGGCCGGAGGAACTGCGGGCCCGCCTCCAGTCCCGAGCACTCCAGGCCCGAACAACGGGCCTACGGGCGACATCAGCGCGATCAATCACATCGTTTTCATGTCGCAGGAGAACCGTTCGTTCGATACTTACTTCGGACACCTGAACGATTACCGTGCGGCGCAGGGGCTGCCGAAAGACGTAGATGGCATGCCGGCCAACGCTTCGAATCCTGCGTTTAATGGCAGCGTTGTCAACGCATTTCATCTCAAGACGATGTGCGTGGAGAACACCAGCGCCGACTGGGCGACCAGCCACATCAATTTCAATCGCTTCAACGAGACCTCTGACACCCCCACGATGGACGGCTTCGTGGTTCAGGCAGGCGCCGCGGCCATGGGGCAAGGAAGCAAAGACACGATCGGAGCCCGCGCCATGGGCTACTACACCGCCGACGATCTTCCCTACTACTACTTCATGGCCTCGCAATTCGCGACATCAGACCGTTGGTTCGCGCCGGCGCCGACCGAGACTGAGGCGAATCGCTTGTATTTAGTGGCTGCCACATCCGTCGGCCATGTGCACCGCCCAACGCAGCAGGTGAGTGCGAAGACGATCTTTGATCTGCTCGACATCAAGAACATTTCCTACAAGATCTATTACATGGATCCGCATCTGGATACGGAACTCGACGATTTCTCGGGTTTCATGGAGGGACATCAAAGCAAGTTTGCGCCACTCTCGCAGTACTTTACCGATCTTCAGAATGGGGCACTGCCACAGGTCTCATATATCGAGCCGGGATTCACTGATGGCAATGATGAACATCCCGGATTGGGAAACGATATCCAGGACGGCGCGGCTGAGACCGCAAAGATTATTAATGCACTGATGGCGAGCAGCTCATGGAAGGACTCCGCTTTCGTTCTGGTCTATGACGAGGGTGGAGGATTCTACGATCACGTCCCGCCTCCGACCACCGTGCCTTCCCCGGATGGAATTCCGCCACAGGATCTGATCACGACGAATCCACCAGATCCCAAAGGTGACTTCACCCGCTATGGTTTCCGCGTGCCCATGCTCGTGGTCTCACCATTCACGAAAAAAAACTACGTCTCGCATACCGTGACTGATAGCACCGCCGTGCTGAAGATGATCGAGTCCCGATTTGGTCTGCCAAACCTTAACCACCGCGATGCAGCCGGCATGGATATGAGCGAGTTCTTCGACTTTAAGAACAAACCTTGGGCCACGCCCCCTACCCCGCCGGCTCAGCCGACGAATGGTCCGTGCACGGATACGCTGCCGTAGCTAGCTAGCTGCCGGATAATCTCCAGTGGCACAGGTGCCCTCGCCTGTGTTGCAGAAGACACAGCCGAGGGCGGCTGTGCCACTGGGCAGGACCAGTCGGTCAGCTGTCTGTGTCGCTCTCTTTACGCTTGATCTGATTTCAGTGGCTGTTGCATGTATCGCGCGCAAGTCATAGGCTTGAGCGTGCGCCACGCCGGCAAAGTCTTCGCGCTCCTGCTCGCCATACTTGCGGTTACGTCGGCGGCGTTATTCCTGGCCCGCCGCTGGATACCGGCAGCAGCTTCGCTACACGCGCCGGTGCTCGATGCTCAGCTGCACTGGACCTTGATCGACATCGGCATCATCTTCCTCACAGCGCAGCTTGCGCTGGCCGCATTTGTTTGGAAGTTTCACGCCCGCGCCAATCAGCAGACCAGAAGGTTTCCCAGTGGAACACGCGTCGCTATCATCGTCGGCGTCGCATTCATCGGGCTAGAACTCTTTAGCGCCGGGACGCTTGGGCGTCGCGCCTGGGCGAGCATGTACAGAGGTTCCGAGGGCGCGGACGCCGTGACTGTGGAGGCCATGGCACAACAATTTGCTTTTTACTTTCGTTATCCCGGCGAGGACGGAAAGTTTGGTCCGATTCATGTCGATAAAATTGATCCCAGTATCGCCAACTATTTCGGCCTTGATCGCGCCAAAGACCCCGCTTCGAAAGACGATGTCGTCAGCGCTGAACTCGCGTTGCCGGTGAATCGTCCCGTAGATCTGGTGCTAGGCGCGCAAGACGTTGTGCACAGCTTCTACGTTCGCGAGCTGCGCATTCAGCAGGATATGGTTCCCGGAATGAGAATTCCCGTGCACTTCACCCCGACAAAGATCGGTAAATATGAGATCGTCTGCACTCAGCTCTGCGGCCTGGGCCACTACCGCATGCGCGCGTACTTGCGCGTGATGTCGGAAACCGATTTTTTGCGATGGATACAGGCACATCGCGCATAGGTCATGATGAAGCCTTCTCCAGTCGCTATCGAAACCAGTCACGCGGCTTCTCGCGGATTCGTGCGACGGCACATCTTTAGCATCGATCACAAGACCGTTGGGATTCAGTACTTCTTTCTTGCATTGTTTTCTGTTCTGCTGGGAATGGTCCTCTCCTGGGTGATGCGTATTCACGTGGCCTGGAGTGGAGCGCGAATCTGGGGACTGGCTCACGTTTCCGCTACCGGCGCGCCGGGTGGCGTGGTGACTCCGGAATATTATCTTTCGCTGCTGACGCTGCACGGCACAATCATGATCTTCTTCGTGCTCACCACGGCTCCACTCAATGGATTTGGGAACTATTTTCTTCCGCTGCAGATCGGAGCCAAAGAAACAGCGTTTCCGGTTTTGAATATGCTGTCGTTCTGGACGACTCTCGTCGCCTTGGGAGTTCTCGTCTCCACGTTGTTCGTCGGCGATGGCCCCCCGATCTCTGGCTGGACCGCCTACCCCCCACTGAGTGCGGTGGGCAAGGATGCTGGTCCGGGATTGGGAATAGGGCAGACGCTTTGGATCTTCTCCCTTGGCATTTTCTGCATTGCATCGGTGATGGGCTCTATTAATTTCATCGTCACTTTTATCGACATGCGCTGCGAGGGCATGTCGCTCATGCGGCTTCCTCTCACCTGCTGGGCCTGGTTCGTTACTGCCATCCTCACACTGCTGAGCTTTGCCGTGTTGCTTGCCGCAGTGATCCTGCTGCTTCTCGACCGCACGGCAGGCACAAGCTTCTTCCTGCCGTCGAACCTGATGATCAGCGGCAGGATCCAGCCGCACGCGGGCGGCTCACCTTTGTTATGGCAGCACTTGTTCTGGTTCTTCGGCCATCCCGAGGTCTACATCGCCATCCTGCCCGGATTCGGCATCGTCTCGCACGTGCTTGCATGCTTCAGCCGCAAGCCGATTGCTGGCTACAAGCTCATCGTGGGATGCATGCTCGCGATCGGCATTCTGAGCTTTGTCGTCTGGGGACACCACATGTTTGTCAGCGGCATGAGTCCCTTTTCGGGATTCCTGTTCTCGATCCCGACCATCATCATCTCTCTCCCCGCAACCATCACGACGCTGCTGTGGCTGGCCACCATCTGGGGCGGCAGGCTCCACTTTACGACTGCGATGATGTTCTGCCTGGGTTTCATTTCCACGTTCATCACCGGCGGGCTAAGCGGGATACTGCTGGCGCATCCCGCAATCGATTCGTACCTGCACGCGACGTACTTCGTAGTCGGACACTTGCACATGGTGATGGGGGTATCAGCCATCTTCTCCATCTTCGCCGCGACGTACTATTGGTATCCGAAAATGTTTGGGCGCATGTTGAGCGAGAGGCTCGGCATGATTCATTTCTGGCTCACGTTCGTTGGTGTCTACTGCATCTTCATGCCCATGCATTTCCTCGGAATGGCGGGCACTCCGCGTCGCTTTGCGATGTTCACCGACGACTTTCTGGTTCCCCTCATCTCGTGGCATGAGTTCATCACCGTGGCAGCGTTGGCCACAGGAGCGGTGCAGCTCGTGTTCTTGTTTAATCTGTTCTGGAGTATGTTTAAGGGCGCGAGGGCTGCAGCGAATCCATGGAACTCGACGTCGCTCGAATGGACGGTTTCTTCTCCTCCTCCGGCTGGCAACTTCGAGTTGGGAAAACCGGTAGTGAATCACGAGCCCTACGTGTATGGCGAGACCCTCGCTGGTCGCGACTTCGTCATGCAATCCGATCCTCCCGATGCGCAGGTGAGACCGTGAACGCCCGAAGTACCTGGCGTTGGGTGTGCTCATTCGGGCTTGTTTTGGGTTGTGGTCTGGTCAATGCGAGAGCTTTCGCGCAGGGGTGCGCCTCTTGTTACACGACGGCTGCGGCGGGCGGTCCTCAGACGGCTCATGCTCTGCGCCTTGGCATCGTTGTGCTGCTTGTTCCACCTGTTCTGATCTTCGCGGGCATCGTCTCTGTGCTGAGACGTTGGAACCACGGGTGAGCACTACGATTCAAAGTGGGAACCGGGTTCCCATAGAAGGTGCCGCGCCTCCCAAGCGTCCCAAGACCTCAGCGTTTGGGGGCTCGGACGGCTCCTTCGGGTCGCGCCTGCGCCGTTATCGCCTCGCCCTGGGGCTGTGGATCGCGTCCATCGTGATGCTATTCGTGGGCTTCAGCAGCGCGTATGTCGTACGCAGAGGTATTCCTACCTACGAAACGACAACCGGCGCTTACTCTGCGATGTGGGAGCCGCTGCGACTTCCTATCGGCTTGCTGATCCTCAACACCATGCTCCTGATCGCAGCAAGCGGATCGATCGAGTTCGCACGGCGCAGCACTGCGATCGTGAATGACCGACCAAAGTTAGCTGTTCGTTCACATCTGCTTTGGATTAACGTCACGGCCTTGCTCATTGCCGGATTCCTGGTTGGGCAGGGATTTGCCTGGCTCGCCCTGCGCGCCGACGGGAGCTTCATGACTACGGGCGCACGCAGCGCATTCTTTTATGTGCTCACCGGAACCCATGCTTTGCATTGCATTGTGGGAGTACTTGCCGTTGGGTGGCTTGCGATTCGCTGCCGTCAATGGTCAATATATGAGCGGGGCATGGCTGTTGATCTGACTGCCTGGTATCTGCACTCGATGACGGTACTCTGGCTTTATGTTTTTGGCTTCCTGATCATCGCGTAACGCCAGCTAAACGCGACACTAGCTGCGTCCGTGTCCCTGATCTTCCATTTTCGTATTCTGATTTACTCGCGCAGTAATTTCGTTCCGCACTTCCCATAGTTCCTTATAGAGCACGTGTTCCTGACGCTGACGCAAGATGTCCACCGAGCGTCCGGTGGTGCCAAGCACATCGCCTCCGATGATGCGATGCGCCAGCTTCATATGATGAAAGCGAAAGAGCTGAACGCGCTCGTCGAAGTCCAGCAGCCTCTCTGCGATTTCATGCAGTGGCAAGAAGTCGGCACTCCGCCGATAGAGCTCTTCAACGGTAATGCGGGTGTTGTCGAGTTGATCCAAGAAGGCCTGTCCCAACCGCGGCGCAAGATGAAGAAGGGAAAGAAAACCGGGTGAGTCGAGTCCGCTGCCGTGTCCGAGGCCGGCGCGAATGATGTGATACTCGTACGGCGTGAGCGTTTCGAGAACGTGCAGCAGATCGATGGTGCGATCGAGCATGCGAAAGCCGCGATCCATCAGCTTCGCGGCCCGAGTGTAGTCGCCTTCGCAAATGGATCCTCGGGCACGCTCAAGCTCATTAGCGGTTCCCTTCAGCAGCAGCTCCGAAGCCTGGTGCACGATTTGAAACATCAGTTCGTCAGGATGGGAACATTCCTCCGGAGTCTTTTGCAGTGCCAGCAGTTCATCTGTCCGTAAATACCGTTCGTAGTCGGTTGCCGCGGTACCCGGCAGAATGGGCAACGTCATCTCACGATTTTGTGGAACCAACGGCTCATGCGTTTTAAGGCCCTTAGTCCGCGGCTTCTGCGCCTTCTCCGTCAATCGACGATCTCTCCATCACGCATGTGGATGACGCGATCGCCGACGCTCGCAGCTTCTGGATTGTGAGTGATCATCAGCACCGTTTGTCCGAGTTCTTGATTGGACTGGCGCAACATCTTCAGCACGATATCGGAATTTCTGGTATCGAGATTGCCGGTGGGTTCGTCGGCGAGGATGAGCGCCGGGTGATTGATCAAAGCTCGAGCCAAGGCCACGCGCTGCTGCTCGCCACCGGAGAGTTCGCTGGGACGATGATGCAGGCGTCCTTTTAGCCCGAGCAGTCCAATGATCTTTTCCAAGTACGCGTGATCGAGTTCTCCGTTTTTTCCCGCAATCTCATGCGCGATGCCGATGTTAGTTCTTGCGTCAAGGGTAGGTAAGAGGTTGAACTTCTGGAAGACAAATCCAATTTTGCTCTTGCGCAAAGCCGTACGCTTGGCATCAGAGAGTTGAGCGAAGTCCACGCCATCGATGAGCACGCGTCCACTGGTTGCGCGCGTAAGACCCCCGAGAATGTAGAAGAGCGTCGACTTGCCGCTGCCGGATGGACCCACGATACTGACAAATTCGCCACGTTCGACGTTGAAAGTGGCCCCGCGAAGCGCAGGCACATCAACCTTGCCGACGTGATAAATCTTGCTGACGTTCTCTGCCTGGATGATGTGCGGCATGGCAAATTTTGAGTCTACACGAGCACCCCCGAGGGCTACACTGACTGCAGACGAGGAGCGGTGAACAGCAGCAACATTGGACGTAATGACCCTTGCCCCTGCGGCAGCGGCAGAAAATTCAAGAAATGTTGTGGTCCTGATGACCCGCAGCTTACGCGCGCTCGAGTGGCGGGCCCCGATACTCAGCCACCGATGTCCCGCCACCTTGTAGCACCAGCAGATCCCACACCTACAAAGTAGACGAGCGGCGGCGGGCCACCTTCGAAAGCATTCCTTTTCAGCTGGCGGCGATATGGCGGATTGGCGGGTCTTGCACGGTTGTGAAATCAGGCGGAGCTGTCTTCTTTGGTCCGCGCTTCTTTACTAGCAAGAGTCGAATCTTGTCGAGCAATTCCACCGCTGGATAGGTGCCCTTGGGCAGAAACATGTCCGCGCAAGTGCCCTTCTCGTACATTTTCACTTTGCCGCTGATGAGGATCATCGGCGTTTCCGGGGTAAATTCCTTTAACACGCGAATCACTTCAGCGCCATCCATCTCCGGCATCAGTAAGTCGGCGAGCACCAGGTCGACCGCCCCAGCCTGCTGAAAAACATCGATCGCTTCTCGTCCGCTACTTGCAACGAGGACGCGGTAGCCACGGGTTTCCAGCATAAATTTTCGGATGGAAAGGGATTGTTCGTTGTCGTCTACGCAGAGAATGACTTTCTTCGGTCGCATCGGGTTCCCGTACAATCTCACTCCGCACCGGGCGGAGAGCAGCGGAAGACCACTCGGAGACGTGATTCAGCGCGGCAAGTGGACAGAAGAAAGAGGCGCAGCATCAATCTTAAGATGCGCGACGCAAGTCGCATTTGCGGCGCCTGAACTTCGTGTCCAGACGGCCTGCCTGTTTTAGATTTTCTTTTCGAAAGGGCGAACGTTTCTTGTGAAACGGTTTGTGAATCCTACGGCTGAGTGGCTGTCCATGTAAAGTGCCTTTGATGCAAATTGAATATTTTTTTTGGCATAAGACTGAGAACAAAAAAAATCGAGAAAATCGGCGCAAATCGAGAAGCGGCGGAACACGAACTTCAAATCCAGAGTTCTCCTTGCGCGACTTCCACACAATATCCACCGACGTGCACATTGACCACCTTGTCACCTGACTTTTCAGCGCGCACATATATGCGACTAGGACGGTGCACTTCGAGTCCTTGTTCGATCATCGCCCGTTCACGTCGCTCGATCACTCCATGCATGGCCATCCATGCAGCGCAGCATCCCGCCGCGGATCCGGTCGCGGGATCGTCGCCGTTGTAGAAGGGCATACGTGCATGCAATTTGGCTTTCGGATCTTCCGTTTCCGCAGTGATGAAGTAGAAAAACTTTCCATTACTACGTTCGAGATAGTCCGCCATGCGGTTCCAGGGACCAGCTTTGCGGATCGCAGCGAGCGACGTCACAGGAACAATTGTGAATGGCATTCCAGTTGAAAATGTTTGCACGGGAAGATGTGGCACGATCTCGTCGAGCGCCAGACCTGTAGCGCGAGCGACTTCCTCTTTGTTATGGACTGCGCCAACCTCAGGGTCGCGCTGACGCATTTCACCAAATGACTTCTCTGAATTGTCGTCACGGCGAAAGTGGACTGGAATCTTGCCGACGTTCAAATCGAGCCAAATCTCGTCGCTACCGCCGAATCGATGTAGGAAGTAGGCTGTGCCCAACGTTGGATGCCCCGCAAACGGGAGCTCTTCCTGCACAGTGAAGATGCGCACCCGAGTGCAGGAGCGGTGATCCTCCTCGATATCCGGAGGCAAGATGAACGTGGTCTCGGAGAGATTTGTTTCACGCGCAATGGCCTGCATCTGCTCGGTCGAGAGGCCACGTGCATCCGTAAAAATTGCGAGCTGATTCCCTTCGAGCGGCCGATCGGTGAACACATCCATCAGGACGTATGGGAGACGACGGCGAGTGGTGTCGGTCATGTGTGGACATGGTAAAGCACTCGGACATTGTGTAATTTCGAAATCCGGCAATTGACACTGCATCAAGAATGTCTCGTTTGCAATTACCCGATTTCGAAATTACACAATTACCCAATTCTTTTGAATCGCGCTACAATACGTGGAATCCAACATGAGAGTGAGCATCCCAGTCCCCTTTAGCGCCTGTTGTTGCCGGGAGTCCAGCTAGACTGCCGACCGGGAACTCGCGCAAGTTTTCAACCCACCCGGCCAGGCGCCCGGTGGGTTTTTCATTTTGATTTAAAAGGAGAGTTTATGAGCACAGAGACGACCGTCAGCCGGATCCCTCGGATCAACGAGCCTGCACCCGAAATAAACGCTAAGTCCACGCACGGTATGATTCGCATCAGCGACTACACGTCGAAAGGCAAGTGGGTGATGCTGTTCTCCCATCCGGCAGACTTCACACCCGTTTGCACTACTGAGTTTGTAGAATTCGCGCGGCGTCACAACGATTTTGAACGCCTCAACGTGCAGCCGATCGGGGTTGCTGTCGACAGTATCTACGCGCACATCGCATGGATCAGGAACATCGAAGAAAACTTCAATGTCCGAATTCATTTTCCGCTAATTGCAGACCTCGATCAGAAGGTCGCGCAAACCTTCGGCATGGTGCACGAAGCCGTCAGCGACACCGCGACTGTGCGCGCCGTGTTCTTCATTGATCCCAAGAACACCATTCGCGCGCTCTTGTATTACCCGCTAAACCTGGGGCGCAGCGTGGACGAACTCTTGCGTGTCTTTGAAGCTCTGCAGACGGCTGACCAGAATGCCTGCGCGCTACCCGCAAACTGGAAACCAGGAGACGCAGTGATCGTGCCCGCCCCAATCACGCAAGCTGATGCGCAGAAACGTGTGGAGTCGAACGGCAACGGGCTTGAAGTTACCGACTGGTACTTCACCAAGAAAAAGCTAAATGCGGCGACGGCAAAGGCAAGCTGATCAGCGGTAGAGCGGAACCTCGAAGAGGCCGCATGCCACGTCTCTGCGCAGGGCGGCACTGCTGCTTGCGCGTTCGATCAGCGTGTTCACGAGGAGCTCAATAGGCACCGGTCGCCAAGTGGCTAAGGCACGAGCCTGCAAAGCTCGCATCGCCGGTTCAACTCCGGCCCGGTGCTCCAACTATGTGCTGACTACTGCAGCAATGCTGCGTCTCTCTCGTGTGAGTGGATCAGCTGGGTACCGAGGAACACGCGGCCGAGGGCGTGGGGAGCAACTAGGCGGTCGCGACTGCTTTTCCATGTGGTCTGTTTTCGCGCAGCCACAAGTAGCCGGCAGTCGCAAGCACCGCGAGCAGCACCGCGCTGAAGAAGAACAAGCGGCGCACGCCGATCCAGTCGGCCAGTGATCCCGAGAGAACCAGTCCTAGCAGCTGCGAGAGAGAAAAAACTGCCATAAAGCTGCTGCTCACGCGGCCCAGTATTTCATGCGGTGTCTCTTGCTGCATCAGCGTCTGCGCCGGAACAACAATGAAAGCAATGGCGAAGCCGAGGAGAAACATGCTTACGCCGGCCAGCCATGCGGTCGGGAAGAGCGCGAGTATAAAGGTCGCGAATGCGAGTCCAAACAATCCAGCCAACGCGACATGCTTCTTAGACAAGCCCTTTGCAACCGCATTCACCAGCTGCGTGCCAACGATCAAACCAACACCCACCATCGCGCTGATCAATCCAAATGCGCGTGTCCCGGCATGAAGCTGATCGCGCACGTAAACCGAGATCAAGGGACTGAAGCAGCTCATTACGAACATGGCCGTCATCATGGCGATCATCACGAAGGAGATGGCGGGATGAGTCAGGATGAACCGTGATCCAGCGGTGTAATCCTTCATCATCGAGCCAACCGTCTTCTCGCCACCGCCCTTGGCGGCTACAACTCTGACGATGATGATTGTGGAGAGCATGGCGGCGGAGAAGATGAAGCTGACAGTGTCGATATAGAAGCAGGAGTTCTCGCCCAGCCAGTACACCAACAGGCCCGCTGCTGCGGGCGCGATGATGCGCATGGTGTAAAACGCCTGTGACATGAGGGCGTTTGCCGAAAGTAATCCGTGAATCGGCACCAGCGTGCGCAAGGTCACCGACTGCGATGGAGCGAAAAAGCTCGACACCGTGCTGACCAGAAAGAAAATTACATAGATCTGCTCCAGACGGGTGACGAACACCAGCCCCATAATCAGCAGGGCGCGGATCAGGTCGCTGGCGATCATGGTCCGCTTAACGTTCCACCGATCGACAAAGACCCCGGCGAGAGGTCCCACGATTCCCATGGGAATGCTGTAGGCAATCATCACGTTCGTAACTTGGAGTGGTGTGCCGTGCCATTTGAAGGTGATCAGATTGATCACACCAAAAAGCGCTAGGAAATCCCCCAGAATGCTCACCACCTGCGCCAGCCACAACCGTTTGAAACCAGGAACTTTCAGCGTATCGCGCATGGATAGTGGAGCTGGAGGAGTTACAGTATTAGCGGACACTATGGCCCTCCCACGAGCGCAGAAATTCCCAAAAGGGTTCACCCATAATTGAATCTCAGTATTGCTGGATCAGGTAGGTTTCCGCCATCATAATATGAGGATCGAATGATTTGCCCCACAAAGTCGTAAGGCTCATCCTATGCAAAGCCTCCCAATAGCCTTAGCCGCCTTCGTCGCAGGACTTGCTTCATTTCTTTCCCCCTGCGTGCTCCCACTCGTCCCAGGATATATTTCGTTGATTTCGGGAGCCTCGGTGGACGATCTTCGCGCTGAACCAGGCGCCGATCGAAGGCGCGCCGTCATGCTGAACTCGGTTACGTTCATCCTCGGATTCACCTTGGTTTTTGTGATGTTGGGAGCTGCAGCCACTTCAGTTGGAAGACTGTTGCGGGAATATAAAGGGCTCATGGGCCAGATCGCAGGAGCCATCATCATTATCTTCGGCCTGCACCTCACCGGCATTCTGAAGATAAGCGCACTTTATGCCGACAAGCGCATGCACAGCGTGGGTACAGGAAAGAGCGCCTGGGGATCGTTTCTCGTGGGCTTTGCCTTTGCCTTTGGGTGGACGCCTTGCATCGGTCCGATTCTGGCCGCCATTCTCACCATTGCAGCATCCCAAAGAACTGTGTCCAAAGGCATTCTCTTGCTGGCGATTTACTCGCTCGGACTAGCTGTGCCATTTCTTCTCACTTCCCTGGGGATCGATCGGTTCCTGGCTTTTTATGGGAGATTCCGCCGCCATCTCCACGCCGTGGAAGTTGCCAGTGGAGTGTTGCTGATCGTGATTGGAGCCCTGTTCGTGACCCGTCATTTCACTGTACTTTCGGGCTACCTGGGCTTCCTGAACCGCTTTGCGCTGTGAAGCTGAAATGAGATGATTTTCCTGGGGGTATTTCGCTGTGAAACGTAATTCTGCCGCCATCGTCATAATCGCACTTGTTGTAGCCGTCATGGTCTATGCGGGAGTGAGAAACTCACGCCCAAAAGTTTCGCCGATGATTGGCAGTACACGACCGCTCACCTTTGGCGAGGTCCAGGGCAAAGAAGCGCCAGATTTTGCGCTTCAGGATCTTCAAGGCAAGCAAGTTAAGCTCTCGGACTTTCGCGGCAAAGCTGTCCTTCTGAATTTCTGGGCGACATGGTGTGGACCGTGCAAAATCGAGATGCCGTGGTTCGTCGAACTGCAGAAGCAGTACGGTCCGCAAGGCTTTGAAATCGTCGGCGTCGCTCTAGATGATTCGGGCAAGGACGAGATCCAGAAGTTCGCCAAGGAAATGGGCGTTAACTACACCATCCTGCAAGGGCAGGACGCGGTGGGGGACGCTTACGGCGCAATCGGATTGCCGACTACTTTCTATATCGATCGCAACGGCAAGATCATCGATTCAGCATCAGGACTCGTGAGCCGCAGCGAAATTGAGGACAACGTGAAGAAGTCTCTCGGTGAAGGGAAGGCCCAAACCGTGACTGCCAGTAGTCGCGGAAAGACCGCCTCGTAAGTTCCCTTGTGGGCCGCAGGACGACAGGTTTGTTGCGGAAATTGCGGGTATCGAAGTTGCAGATTGCAGAAAGCTATGAAAGCCGGATTACTCACTCTAACGCTCCTCTTGTTGCACGCGCTCTGCTTTGCTGCCGATGAACCCAGACTGTCGCGTGCTTACGTGACTTTCGAAGGAGCATCTCCTGTAACCGTATCGCCCGGCAAGCCAGCAGAAGCGGCTCTGACTTTTCGAGTGAAAGACGGGTTCCACGTCAACTCGAATCAGCCGAAATCTGAGCTCTTGATTCCCACCACGCTCAAGCTCGAACCGCCGAACGACCTCGCGGCACTGGGCATCGTTTATCCTGCGGGCAAGGACATCGCCTTTCCCTTTGATCCGAGCGAGAAACTGAACGTCTACTCCGAAGCATTTACAGTTAAGACCAAGCTGAGTGCCGCGCGCACGGCGAGCGCCGGCACCTTCACTGTGCACGGCCAACTGAATTACCAGGCCTGCAGCGATAATGCCTGCTTTCCTCCAAAGAATGTTCCCTTCCAGTTCGATGTTCACGTTGTGAACCAAGCCAGACGAGCGCAAGGAACAACGCAGCAGGGCCCCCACATTCGATAGAGGGAAATGCGTTTCCAGTTTCAAGTTTCAGGTTTCGAGTTTGAAGTTAGTGCGACCGCGACGCTACACAATCAACCGCGTAGACTTACTTGCGTATTTGATTCTTCCTCGAAACTTGAAACCTGAAACTCGAAACGTCCTTTCACGATCCTGCTACCATCGCCTACGCCGATGCTCGAACTCCACACGTCCATCCAGTACGTCAAGGGAATAGGATTTCGCACGGCCGCGATCCTCAACGAGAAGGGGATCGCCACCGTCGAAGATCTTCTGTACTACCTGCCGTTTCGGTACGAGGATCGTGCCAATCCTAAATCGATTGCCGAGCTGCGTCCTGGAGAATCGGCCAGCATCATCGCTGAGGTGCGGGCGTCGCATCTCTACCGCACAAAGACCGGCATGCCGATTTTTGAGCTGGTCGTAGGCCAGGGCATGAAGTCGATTGTCTGCACCTGGTTTCACGGTACGTACTTGAAAGACCGCTTCAAGCCTGGGCAGATGCTCGCCCTCTTCGGCAAGGTCGAGGAAGGCTGGGGCAAGTCGTCCAAGGGACGCTTCCAACTCATGCAGCCCCAGATCGAGGTCCTCGGCGGAGGCGAAGACGAGCCGGAAAATGCATTGGAAGAGCGACTCGAAAACTCGGTTGAGATAGGACGCATCGTTCCCGTTTACGAAGCCATCGGCAAGCTGAACTCGCGCTGGTTCCGCAATGCAATGCATCGTGTGCTGCAGGAGCTGTCGCCCGAGATTCCGGACGGCATTCCCGCAGCCGTCCGAGAGCAACTGCAGCTTATCTCGCGCCGGGATGCATTCCAGCAAGCGCATTTTCCCGTTGTGGGAGAAAGCTTCGCTAACCTCGAAGCGCATAATACGCCTGCCCATCGCAGGCTGATATTCGAGGAGCTCTTCTTCCTTGAGGTCGGACTCGAATTGAAGCGCCGCAACCTTCGCCGACGCACGGGGATCTCGTTCGCATTAAGCGATCAGGTTCGAGAAGCGATCAAACGTTTCCTGCCGTTTCGCCCAACCGGCGCGCAGAAGAAGGTGCTGGGCGAGGTCGCAGCCGACATGCAGGCACCTATCCCCATGCGGCGCCTTTTGCAGGGAGATGTAGGATCGGGCAAGACACTGGTCGCGCTGGAAGCTGCCGTGATCGCTATCGAAAATGGATACCAGGCAGCGCTTATGGCTCCCACCGAGATTCTGGCGACGCAGCATTATCTCTCTGCGCGCAAGATGCTCGAGGACCACGGGTACCGCGTAGTTCTGCTCACCGGCTCGCTCGAAGAAGATCGCAAGCGCGCAACGCGTCGGCACATCGCACAAGGCAACGCCCAGCTGGTAATCGGCACCCACGCGCTGATTGAAGAAAAAGTAGAGTTCGCCAGGTTGGGTTTGATCGTCGTCGACGAACAACACCGATTCGGCGTAATGCAGCGTTGGCGCCTGATGCGCAAGCCAAACGATGCAGCTTCAACAGACCAAAGCCAACAGCAAGTGCCCACGCAGATGAACGCGGATTTTGCGGATTCACGCAGACCTTCGGTTATCAAATCGCGAAATCAACCAATCACGAAATCATCTGATTCCGCGATCGCCCGATCATCTGAGGCTTCCTCAGAACCTGATGTCCTGGTGATGACGGCCACGCCAATCCCGCGCACACTCGCGCTCACCCTCTATGGAGATCTCGACGTCAGCATCCTTGACGAGCTTCCTCCGGGGCGCACGGCGATCACCACGCGCAGCATTCCGGACGAACGGTCTCCTGAAGTTTGGGACTTTGTACGCAAACAAGTTTCCCAGGGTCGCCAGGCATACGTGGTGTATCCGGTAATTGAAAGCGCAGGAGAAGAGGGGGATCAACTAGCTGGCGATGCGGACTTGAAGGTAAACGGAGCGCCGGACACCTCCGTCCGGAGACGCTCGGCGCAGAGAGGTGGAAAGCGCGGGCCGTTACGAGGATCTCGACGAGGCCCTGCCGTGGCAGGTCGCGGCTTCAGCGGAGCTAATAGCGCTTTCTCTTCCGCAGCGGGGGCTTCAGCCCCCGATGCGCAGGCGCATCTCAAGGGAATTCCGGCGCCCATCGCGAAGAAGTCCAGGAGCGAAGGAACGCTGGCCCTCAAATCGGCCACGGAGATGTACGACGAGTTGCGTAAAAAGATCTTTCCCGATTTGCGAATCGGATTGCTGCACGGCCGACTCGATGCCGACGCAAAGGAGATCGCAATGGCCCGCTTCCAGCGTGGCGAAATCGACGTACTGGTGGCGACTACGGTGATCGAAGTTGGAGTCGATGTACCCAATGCGACGGTAATGATCATTGAGCACGCCGAACGGTTCGGACTTTCGCAACTTCACCAACTGCGCGGCCGCATAGGACGCGGCACGCACAAATCATTCTGCGTCCTGATCACGGGCGGCAAAATTACGACCGAAGGGCAGCGACGTCTCGAAGCGATGGTCAAGACGCAAGATGGATTTGTACTCGCTGAACTCGACCTCGAATTGCGCGGCCCTGGCGAATTCTTCGGCACCAAGCAGGCGGGCGCTCCCACCTTCCGAGTTGCCAACCTAATTCGTGACCGCAAGCTGCTTGAATTAGCCCGCACTGAAGCTCAAAGAATCGTAACCGCCGAGGACCCCAAATTTTCCAAATCGGAACGCAGCACGGTAATGATGCACTTGAAAACCCATTGGCAGAGACGGTATGGGTTGGTGGAAGTTGGATGACACAAAAACACAAAACCGCCACGGATCACACAGAGATGGTACGGATTTACACGGGTTTGGGGAATTGAAGATACATTCTGGCAACTCTTCGGCTCGTCCATTTGCGATCGTGCATTTTGCAAAATCTTGAAAGATTATGGACAAGCAAGTAACTCTCCCAAAATCCGTGTAATCCGTGTGATCCGTGGCGGGTCTTGGTGTTGCCCTGCCCGACAGCCTCACACAAAAAATGGGCGGAACCCACGTGGGGTTCCGCCCTCTCCGGTCAGGGGTGAACTTAGTAATTACTCGTTGCCGCTGGGCTCTTCCATGCGGGCGCTGATGCGATCGTTGCCTTCGAAGCTCACGATGCCTTCATACATGCTGAGGGCCATCATGTGATCGCGTAGCGGGATCGCGCGGCTGAGCGGCAGACCTGCGTCTTGCATGCGGTGCCACTTGTTTCCATCGGCGCTGCCAAAGACTTCGCTCGAGCCGTCGACGATCGCCAGCAGGTGATGGCTGCGCTCGTCATAGTCCAGCGAGGTGATCTTTGCCTTGGGCAGGTCAGAGTACATTGGCTGCCAACTTCCGCCCTTCTGCTGGCGGAACAGGCCTTGCGCCGACGAGATCCAGAGGTTCTGGTCGCCATCGATTGCAATGCCCGTGATCAGGGTTACTGGCAGGCTCTGCTCCACGTTGAAGTGTCTCCCGTTGTCGGCCGAAACCAGCAGTGAGGTGTAGGTTGAAGCCACCACCATGCCGTTGTTGGCCTTTACTTTCAGGAACGGTTCCTTCTTGGCAGCGTGCTGCAGGTTCCAGGTTTTGCCCATGTCGCGCGAAACAAGTAGCGCGCCAGAGGACGTTGGAACGTACATACTGTTGCCCTGGATAGCAAGATCAGGAACATTGGGCATCATGCCGGGAAGGGTTACGCGAGTCCAAATGCGGGCATTCTGTGCAAGGCGGAAGAGGCCAGCGTTCGTTCCCGCATAGATGTTGCCCTTTTCGTCCTGAGCGAGCGTAAATACGTCGCGACCGTTGAGGCCATTGCTGAGCTGCAACCAGCGCTGTCCCGCATCGCGCGAGACGAAGACGCCGCCGAACTCTTTGTCATTGACCATACCGGCATACAGGACGTTGGAATTCTTGTTGTCGGCGAGCAGTGCGCGCACCTGACGGTGAGCGAAGCCTTCGTTCGATGCACTGAACGATGCCGAGTTGTTGGTGCTGAGCAGAACGCCGCTGCGATCAGTGGCGAGCATTACGCGAGTGGAATCACGCGGATCGATCATCACGTCGTTGACGATGATGTTCGGCGCTGTCACTCGGTGCCAGGTCGTGCCGGAGTCCTGCGTCTTCCACAGGCCTTCGGTGGTGCCCGCAAAGACTACTTCCGGATGCTTCGGATCCTGCTTCAACACGCGCGTTCGGCGCGCGGAGAACGGAATTCCCTGGGCTTTATGGAAGAGGTCGCCGCCGTTGCTGCTCTTGTAGATGCCAGAGCAAGCGCTCAGATATACGGTTGAGGGCTGCTGCGGATCGATGATCAGCGAGAACACATCGGAGTCATCGATGACGCCATTCTTGATCTGGTGCCAGTTGCTGCCACCATCGTCGGTCTTCCAGGCGAGGTGCCAAGTACCGGCGTAGATCACGTCAGGGTTCTGCGGGTCGATCGCGATCGACTCGATGTTCTTGATGTCTTTGTGGCCTTCCGGCGAGATGCGTGACCAGCGGTCGCCGGCATCATCGGAGCGGTATACGCCGTCCAACGCTCCAGCGATCAGGACCTTGGAATTCGAGGGAGCCATTGCGAACGAACGAATTGACTTGCCCTTCATTCCATTCAGAGACTCGAACGATTTACCGCTATTGCGTGAGCGGAAGAGTTCGCCGGATTCGTGCTCGATGCTCCACGCGGCTACGTACAGTTTGCGGGAGTCCGAAGGATCGAAAATGATGTGGTCAAGAACGTAGTCAGGACCGGTGCCGAGATGAGCAAACCGCGTCCATGATGTTCCGCGATCGCGCGACTCGAAGATCTGCCCTGAGCTGGTGCCGAGCAAAATGCGATCTGGATTTTGTGGATCGTATGCGAGAGAGCGAACGTCTCCGCCATCGGGACCGAGCATGTGCGGTTGCGCGCCATGGGCGTAGCCGGCGCAGAACGACACGATGCCGGCGAGCGCCAGAGCTAACAACCATCGTTTACTGAACATGGAAACTGTCCTCCGGTAACCGGGAATATTGGGGAGAAGGCGCGTTAACAATGCCACCTGAGCGCGAAGGTGGGTAGATGACGAAAGTGCGGAAGCCTACGCCCACACCTTGGTCACTTCAGAAGTTGTTGATTAGATTGAGAGTAGCTGGTTGTAGTTGGCTGTGGAACTGCCAGTTACGAACCCTGTGTTGCTGCTGCAATACCGGGCAGGCAAGCCACAAATGCCTACTCGCGCACTCCTGGACGGCGCTGAATTCCCACGAACAGGGAAGAAAAACAGGGGATGTTGCACGATAGCCCTCAAAATCTTCAAATTCCTCCCAAAAATCGCAAATGTTGCGAAATAACAGGGAATTAACAGGGGATTTGTGGAAATCTTACGTCACCCGCATCAATCGTGCGTTTGGTGGCTCTGACCCCCACAAACCCGGAGCTAGCAGGGAATTAACAGGGAATTTCTTGCCCTAGCGGTCAGTTCCAGAGGCGCCTCATATCTTCTTTTGCCGCTGGACGTCGATGATGCCGGGTATCTTCCGGATTCCAGAAACGATGCGCTCCAGGTGCTTCACATCCTCGATATCGATGGTGATGTCGATCGACGCCCGACTGTCGCCCGTGCGGACATCCATGTTGCGGATATTGGTATTGTCGTCGCTGATGATGGCAGTCACCTGCTTCAGCATGCCGGCGCGATCGTCGCACATCACCGTCAGCTTCACAGGATATGTAGCTTTCGCCGGACCTGAAACCGAAGCACTGGGCCGGCCCCAACTGACATTGATTCGGCGGTCTGGCTCGTACATGAGGTTGGTCACGTTCGGGCAGGACTTCGCGTGAACTGCAACGCCTTTGCCGCGAGTGACGAATCCTACGATCTCCTCGCCGCGGATCGGATTACAACAGCGGGCGCGATACACCAGCAGTTCATCGTGTCCCTGGACTTTGAGCGATCCGCTGTCATCGCCGAAGACCTTGCGGATCATGCCCCCGATCAGGCCTTTGTCTTCCTGCTCGGACTCAGGCTCTGCGCCGTTTACCATTCCGGGCGCTAGCTTGTTCAGCACGGCGCGGGCGGAGAATTTTCCATATCCCACTGCCGCGAGCAGATCTTGCTCGTTGCTGCCGATGCCATAATCGCTCGCCACGCTCTGGTAGGCCTCGGGCTTCACCTCTTTCAGGCTGACCTTGTATTTGCGCGCTTCCTTTTCCAGAACCTTGCGGCCAATCTCAACCGCGCGTTCGCGCTGATGCACTAGCAGCCAATGCTTGATTTTGTTGCGCGCGCGCGATGACTTTACGAATCCCAGCCAATCACGGCTGGGTTGGTGTCCGGTTTGCGTAATGATCTCAAGGATGTCGCCATTGCGCAGCTTGTATCGCAGCGGCACAATGCGACCGTTGACTTTGGCGCCTACACAGGTGTTTCCCACTTCGGTATGGATGGCATAGGCGAAGTCAATGCACGTAGCATCCCGTGGCAGGATGACGACTTTGCCTTTCGGGGTGAAGGTGTAGACCTCTTCCGGATAGAGATCGATCTTCAGCGTAGAGAGAAACTCGTTGGGATCGATGACGTCGCGCTGCCACTCCACTACCTGCCGCAACCACGAGAGGCGCTGCTCGTCTTTAGCGGTTACGGGTGCGCCGTCTTTGTATTTCCAGTGGGCGGCGATTCCGTCTTCCGCCATTTTGTGCATCTCTTCGGTACGAATCTGCACTTCAAACTGCATGCCGCCTTCCGCCATCACCGTGGTGTGCAGCGATTGATACAGGTTTGGCCTCGGCATGGCGATGAAGTCTTTAATTCTTCCCGGAACGGGACGCCAGATGCTGTGAATGGCGCCCAATGCTGAATAACAGTCCTTTACCGACTTGGTAATGATGCGAATCGCGAGGAGGTCGTAGACCTGATCCACAGAGATCCGCTGCCGCTGCAGCTTCTGCGAGATGCTATAGAGCCGCTTAATGCGATGATCGACGTGGGCATCGACGGCATTTTCCTGGAGCTTTTCCTGAATGAACGCGACGGTCTTCGCGAGAAAGGCTTCACCGTGCTTGCGCCGGGCGTCGACCTGCTCCTTGATCTGGTTGTAGCCGATGGGATCGACGTACTGGAAGGCCAGATCTTCGAGCTCGCCGCGGACTTTGCCCATGCCGAGCCGGTGCGCGAGCGGAGCGTAGATATCGAGCGTCTCCTGCGCGATATGCTGCTGGCGATCAGGTGGAAGGTGCTCGAGTGTGCGCATGTTGTGCAGGCGATCGGCAAGCTTGATCAGCACGACGCGAATGTCGTCGGTCATGGCGAGGACCATCTTGCGTACGTTCTCCGCCTGACGTTCCTCGCGGCTGGCGAGGTTGATCTTCGCGATTTTGGTGACGCCCTCGACGATGTGCGCCACCGAGGGGCCGAACTTCTCTACGATCTGATTGTTGGTAACGCCGGTGTCTTCCACAGCGTCGTGTAAGAGGCCGGCAGCGATCGCCGTGGAATCCAGCTTCATTTCAGCAAGGACCAGAGCTACTTCGAGAGGATGAACGAGATAGGGCTCACCGGAAGCGCGGGTCTGGCCGGTGTGATGCTGGAGGGAAAAATCGTAGGCGCGCTGAATGATGTCGAGATCGTCGTTGGGCCGGTACTCGCGTACGAGGTTCAGCAGGTCACGAAATTTAGTGGCCGTGAGAACGTTGGTCGCGATCTGCTGGCGCAGGGTCGCCATGATTGATTATAGGAGAAGAAGCAATCAGCGGTCAGCTATGAGCTGTCAGCCAAAGGCAGAACCGCCACGGATCACACGGAGACTGCACGGATTACACGGATTTTTTGTGGGGAAGTTACTCGGCTATTCCGAATCTTTCAGGATTGCAAATTGAACAGCCGAAGCGTCGTCAGACTGCATTTTCATTCCTAAAATCCGTGCTAATCCGCGCAGTCTCCGTGTGATCCGTGGCGGTGTTTTGCCGTTACGTTTGCGCAGCCTGCTCAAAGGCGTCCACGCGTTCGCGCACGCTCATTACATGTTTCGGTAATGCCAGATGGCTTCCGGTCTCTATTAGTGGAATTACGCGATCGAAGTCTGGTCCGGAATGGGAACCGGTGATTACGATGCGAATGGGGTGGAACAGTTCTTTGCCTTTGGCGCCCGTCTCGTCTTTTACCTGATTGATGATGCCTTTGAAGCTCTCGGCACTGAAGCCATTCGTGGTCGAGTGAATGCGGCCGGTAAAGGCCTCAATCACCTTCCTACCTATCTCCGAAGTCAGCAATGCCTGATTGTCTTCGGCGGTCACCGCCGCTCGCGCATCGTAGCTGAAGAACAGCGCAGCTTTGCCCGGTAACTGATCGAGACGATCGATGTAGGGCGCCAACAGAGCGACGATCTTCTCAATCCAGGCGTGCAATTCAGGGTGGTCGCTTTCAGGCAGCAATCCTGCATGGCGAAAATACGGCAAGGACAACTCGACAATCCGTCGCGGATCGGCGGCCTTGATGTAGTGACGGTTGAGCCAATACAGCTTCTCGAAATCAAAGACTGCCGGGGAAGGCGTAACCCGCTCCAAAGAAAATTCCTTAATTAATTCCTTCGGAGTAAAAGTCTCGCGCGTGCCTCCGGTTGGCGCCCATCCCAACAGCGCGAGATAGTTCACCAGCGCTTCGGGAAGGATCCCCATTTCTCGAAACTGCGCAATTGAAGTGGCGCCATGGCGCTTTGACAGACGTTCCCGATCTGGGCCGAGAATCGTAGAGAGATGCGCGAACTCCGGCACCGGAAATCCGAGTGCTTCGTACACTGCGACCTGCTTTGGAGTATTCGAGAGGTGGTCGTCACCGCGAATGACATGCGTGATCTTCATCTCCGCATCGTCGACCACAACCACGTAGTTGTAGACCGGAATGCCCGATGAGCGGACGATGATGGGGTCACTCACCGACTCGCTCTCGAAAGTAACGTCTCCGCGCACGATGTCGTGGAAGTGAATCGGATGCTCAGGGATCTTGAGCCGGATCGCCGCTAACTCGCCCGCGGCCAGCCGCTGGCTCGCCTCCGCCGGATCGCATTCCCGGCATTTTCCCGAATACACCTGCGGGCGATGCTCTGCCGCCGCCTGCTGGCGCTCCTGCTCGAGTTCCTCAGGGGTGCAGAAGCACAAATAGGCCTTCCCTTCCTCGAGCAGGCGATCGGCATACTGCTTATAGACTTCCATGCGATCGCTTTGACGGTACGGAGCGAAATGTCCGCCTACGTCGGGCCCTTCGTCCCAATCGATGCCCAGCCAGCGCAGATCTTCCAGAAGCTGAGTCTCGAACCGAGCTTCGCTGCGTTCGAGATCCGTGTCCTCGATACGGAGGACGTGGGTGCCCTTTTTCTGCCGCGCGAACAGCCAGTTGACCAGCGCGGTTCGCGCATTGCCCACATGCAGCATGCCCGTAGGCGAAGGAGCAAAACGAACACGAACTTTGCCCGACGACTTCACTCCACGATGGTAGCAAAGGCCACTTGAGGCGCGCGCAGCTGCAGCTTGTTTTGTGGCAGGCGCCCTCGCCTGTGTTGATGGAAGGTCAAAGAGACAGCGAGGGGGGCTATGACACGTGGAATAAGTGAGGAACCGCTTTAGTGATGCGAGATGGCGATGATGCTGGTGACCAAAGCGCCGATGGACGCAACCGCCGCTATCACCGCGGCGATCATGAGCGTGCGCTGCTGATCGGCGATGCGCGTCATCGCTCGCTCCGTTGCCGCCGATTGTTCATCAACCACTCTGAGCCGCTGGTGCACACCTTCCACTACCGAGCGCAGCTCCAGGAGATGAGCCTGGTTGGCGCGCAGCACCTCTGCAGCATAATTTTGAAACTCCTGCGTGGCAGGATCGCGCATCGGCTGCATGGGCCGCCTGGCGGAATAGATCTCCAGCAGAGGTAGAAGCTTGCGCGCGTGGCCAAGAAGTTCTGTGAGGATTTCGAACATTTTCTTGCTTTCGGTTCAGCGACACCCGTACAGCCTCAGGAAGGCATGGTCGTCATTCTGATATCTGTCATCCTGAGCGAAGCGCAGGACCTCCGAAGAATCTAGCCTTGCCCCAGCCGCTTTCCGGGTTTCCACCCATGTTCTGGTTGAAAACCATGCCACTGCAATTAAGCTTACCCCCGGATGTCCTTCGCTTCGCTCAGGATGACAGATTCTAGGGATTCGCGAGAAGTCCCGGATTTGGCCAGCCTTGCACCGTGCTGCACCTCATAGCGGATCATAGGCACGTAGATCATAGGCACGAGTCTCACGCGCGTCGATTCAATAGACTTCCAGACACACTGGCCGGTTCTCGCGTAAAGACCGGCTGTCCAGCCCCCAACGCGTACAAAACTGAACGGTGCATGTCTTCCACCGGAGCAGGCTTACCGGTCCAGATCTCAAACTGTCGGGCGCCCTGCTGCACGAACATTTCGGAGCCCGGAATCACCTGAATGCCTTTCGCCCGCGCCATCTTCACCAGCTTGGTCTCCGCCGGGTTATAGATCATCTCGAACAAATAGCGCGTTCGCAGCTCCGATTCCTCCAGCGGCGCCTGCGGACGAGCGCCGTTCATACCCACGGGTGTGGCATTGATAATCACGTCGAAATCCAGCTTCTTGACTTGGGGACGCGAGACGTAATGCGCATGTGCCTGACGGGCGAGCTTCTGGCCTTTTTCGGCGGTTCGATTCATTACCCACACTTCGGCATTGCGATCTCTTAAGCCGAAGACCGCAGCTCTGGCGGCTCCCCCCGCGCCAATGACGAGAATTCTCGCTCCTGTCAGGGTAAGGCGCTGTTCGAGCGGACGCAGCACGCCGGCGACATCGGTGTTGAATCCATATAGCTTGCCGTCCTGCGACCGAATGATGGTGTTGCATGCACCGATTTTTGCGCTGAGACTGTCGGTTTTGTCGAGATGCTTCAGCACCTCTTCTTTCAGGGGCATAGTGATACTCAGACCCTGAATGGGCATTTCGCGGACGCAGGTCAGCAGGTCGGCAACATCGCCCGTCTGGAGCGGCACGTAAACGGCATTGATGTTTTCGCGCCGGAATGCAGTATTCATCATCTGCGGTGAGAGCGAATGTGTGATGGGGTCGCCCGCAACTCCGTACACCTTGGTTGCGGCATCGACCATATCGATCCGGTACACATCACGCAAAACCCGAGCTGCAATCTGTCCTGGAGCGGTCTCCTCTCCGGCCTGCGCGGAAGCAAAAGTAAAAGCGCTGCCGGAGCGGACGTTCAGGATGCGGCTGATGATTCCCTGCTCGCCCATGCAGACGCCTACCGTACTCACGACATCGCTGCGCTGCTCGAGCAGGCGCATCATCTTGACGTTGTCGGCCAAAGACTTAGCTGTGGAAACGATCTTGATGTAATCCACGGGCAGGCGATGCATGGCCTCCCATGTCTCCTCCAGCTTTTTGGTGCCGCGATAGTCATGAAAGGAGACGATTAACCCGGCCTGTTGCCGCAGTTTCTCCAGATCCGACCTCTTTAGTGAGCTAGCAGATTCCAACTCGATATCCACCAGTTGACACCCCGCTGCCGCCGCTTTCTCAAGAACCTCGAACTGCGAGGCCACCGACCCGCGGAATTTTCCCCCTGCTGCAGCTCTGCGGCAGGTCGCAATCAAAGTGATATCGCGATGGAAGCCGCCAAACTCCTTCAATTTGGGCAGCAGCAATGCGGGCTTCGGGAGGTAGTCTAAACGTAACTCCAGCAAGGAGTTCTCGTGTGCGGCCGCTTCGATTTTGCGCATCAGATCCGAGGGATCGTCGGCAAACAGAGCTACGCACACGCGCGGCAAGCGGTGTCTCAGGAAGCGGGCAGCGTAGCTCGGAGTATCAGTTTTCATCAACTTACGCCGGACGGGCATCTTAACGGTGCACAACGGTAGATGCAACTGCAAACGCTGTGGACGCAACGCCAGGCAGATGCCGCCGTATCCATCTGGTTACTACGCTGAACCTTGACGCTCGGGTATGCTCGGATACATTGAGCCGTGCTCCCTGTTCGGCGGGATTCTGCGTGCTCCCAAGGACATTCCCTAAAGTGCTCTTTTCCAGAGACTTGGATGCCCTGATGCTGGAGGACTATGAGAACCATACTTGCTGTTTCGCTGCTTGCGGCGACCAGCGCATTCGCGCAGGACCAGGCGCCAGCCCAAGGAAATCCGCCGCAGCAGTCAGAAACTCAGCAGCAGGCCGCGCCTCCGGCTCAGCAGCCTGCAGCTGCCTCTCCCACCCAGGAGCAGCCAGGCAGTGCGCCGCAGCAACCGGCTGCACCAGCTCAAGAGCAGCCGAGTAGCACGCAGCAGCAGCAACAGACGGCGCCAGCTCCGGAAGCCGCGCCGGCCACACTGCAACCAGCGCAACCCCCAGCGCCTGCCGAACCTGCAGCGACTACTTCAGCTCCGAAACAGCAGCCTGCCATCGCAAGGACGAATCTGAAGCAGACGTTCAACGGGCCGAATCCATCCGAGATCTACTGTGCGGGTTTTATCTCCAAACAGACGTTACGTCCCAGCGCGACCGTCGTCGCCGGCGAGCGAGCTCCGAACCAGACCGAATACGTTGACCGCGAATACATCTATCTCAGCGGCAACGGCGTGGAGGAAGGCAGAGAATACCTCCTTCTGCGACGCACCCAAGACCCGAACAAATACCAGTCCTATCCCGGCCAACTTGGCACGCTCAGTCGTTTGGGCGAGCTGTACCAGGACCTCGGACGCGCCAAGGTTATACAGGTCCGCAAAAAGCTTGGCGTGGCACTGATTGAGTCGAGCTGTGGTAGCGCTCTGCCGGGAGACATTGCAGTCCCATTTCAGGAACGTCCCCGGCCTGAGTTCAAGCAGACGGTGTTCGACCAGTTTGCTCCGCCGAACGGAAAGACCACCGGACGCATTGTCATGGGCAGGGACCTCGACACTTTGCTGGGATACCGGCGAGTGGTGTACCTCAACGTGGGCGAAGCGCAGGGAGTGAAGCCTGGAGATTACTTCCGAATCACGCGCAATTATCGGTCGGTCGTGGACGATCCAGTCGACTCACTGCCGTTCAATGCTCCGGCGTATGACGACACTCAGAAGGATCCGTCTAAGTTTAACTTTCGTACGCAGGCGAAGGAGTTGCCGCGACGCTCTGTGGGAGAGTTAATGGTGTTAAACACATCTGCGAATTCGGCCACAGCATTGATTACTTATGTGCCCGAAGACGTTCATCTGGGTGATGGCGTTGAAATGATCGATGCCACTCCATTTCCCGTTGTACCCCCGGAAGAGGCCGCCGCTCCTGAGCCGCCCACAATCAGCTGCTCGGTTAGCCGCTCGACGATTCAAGTGGGAGAGACCACTAACGTGACGTGCAATGGTGTGGCCGAAGAAGGTCATACGGTGAGCTATAGCTACCAAGCCAGCGCCGGTCAGATCACGCCTCGTGACAGTCGCGCGACCTTGACCGCAACCGCCCCAGGCCAGGTAGCAATCACGGCAACCGCAACCGATGATCGCAACCTTTCCGCGCAGACCCAGGTCAATGTTGATGTGCAGGCCGCTCCTGTCGCGCCGGGCACGCCACCAATTCCCAGCATGCTCAACGAGCTCGTGTTCATTCGCAACAGCTCCCGCGTAGATAACCGCGCCAAAGCCATTCTGGATGACGACGCGCTACGCCTACAACGCGATGCCAACGCCACCTTGATTCTTGAGGGATCTTCCAATCCTTCAGAAAATGAGGCCCTGGCCACCCAGCGCGCCGAAAACGCCAAGACATATCTCACCAGGAGCAAAGGAATCGACGCCACCCGCATCCAGACGCGCACGGCTCCGACACGGAACGGCGCCACGGTGGGGGTGATCATGGTTCCAGCCGGAACGCCGCCGCAGTAGGGGTTCGCACAGGGGCGGGAGCGCGCTGGTGCATTGCTGAGCGCCAGTACTCTTATCGTCTGTCATTCCTCACTCCGCCGGGTAACACCGCATCAAAAGCGATGAAGGCTAAGCGGAGTGGGGAATCTCTTTTTTCTGACGACGAGAAAGCAGATTCCCCGCCAGGAAAGACCAAGTCTCGAAACGGGCCAAACCCATTGCGGCGGCGCGAGCAATGACAGTGTCACGATTCTCTTATTGCCGCCCACTTCTACGCCCTCGCGTCTGGCTCATAATCTACATTCCTGAAACGAAAACGATGCAAATCGCGCCAACCTTCCCTGCAACTGCCTGAATCTCAAAGACGAGGAGAATTCACAAGGAGGCAAAGTTTCACTATGCCAACAAAACACCGTTCTTCGTCTCGCAGTCGCAGCTCTTCAAGTTCGCGCAAATCTTCGTCGAGCTCGCGCCGTCGCTCTTCTTCGAGCGGAAAAAAGAAATCTAGCTCGCGCCGTAAGTACAGCCCGAGTGCGGGCAGTGACGTTAAGCGCGAAATGCACGAGTTCAAGCGCGGCAAATTGAAATCCGGGCGTAGCGGAAAGACAGTGAAAAGCCGCAAGCAGGCGATCGCCATCGGATTATCTGAAGCTCGCCGCAAAGGCAAGAAGGTTCCACAAAAGAAGGCTGCCTGATTCCATGTTGCGTGCCGTAATCTTCGACGTGGATGGCACGCTGGTAGATTCCAACGATCTGCACGCGCGCGCCTGGCAGGAGGCATTTGCCCATTTCGGCATCGACATGCCTTTTGACCGGGTGCGCTCGCAAATTGGGAAAGGCGCCGATCAGCTGATTCCGTCATTGCTACCAGCTTCTTCCGCAAAGAAGCTCTACGAACCCTTATCGGAATACCGGTCCAGCCTCTTCAAAGAAAAGTATCTGGATCAGGTTCGCGGATTCCCTGCTGTCCGTGTTTATTCGTTCGCATTCTCAAAGACGGTCGCAAAGTCGCGCTGGCATCTTCGGCAAGTGAGGAAGAGCTCCAGAAGCTTAAGCAAGCGGCAAACATCGCAGACCTGATCGACAAAGCGACATCTGCCGACGACGCGGATAAATCGAAACCTCATCCCGACATCGTGGAAGCTGCATTGCTGCGCTTGAAGATACAAGCGCATGAAGCCGTCATGGTCGGTGACACTCCCTATGACGCGATCGCGGCCAGCCGTATGCATGTGCGCACCATTGGGGTATTGTGCGGCGGGTTTCCGGAAGCGGATCTGCGTAAAGCAGGCTGCATTGAAATCTACAAGGACCCTGCGGATTTACTTGCTAAGTATGAACACTCGGCGCTCGCCGAAGCTCCACGTGCAGCGTAAGAGCTCGTCACCCCGCTGGATCATTCGACATCAACAATGTAGTGCGACAAGTCCATAACAACTGTCATTCTGACCGTAGCGAAGGACCTCCGGCGATATTTCGGACTAATTGCTATTGCGTGGTTTTCAACGACAAGATCGGTGAGAACCAGGAGAAAGCTTCGAGAGAGATACGTTTAGCGGAGATCCTTCGCTACGCTCATGATGACAGTCTTACCCTGTGGTCCATTTCGATATTGCACACTCACTCCCGCGACAATCCAAGCGTGGCGACCGCGGGCTCGGGTAGGTCATCAAAGCGTAGTTCCGGAGGTTCCAGAATTTGGTGGCGACGCATCATCCGATACATGGCCGAGAGCAGAACCAGGACCAGAACGGCACGAACGGGATTTGCCCCGCCTATCGCTTCCAGTCCCGTCAGGACTGTGGTAAGGGCGAACACCGTCAACCAGTAGATGATTCCGGTGTGGAGGATATTGCGCTTGCCGGGAAGGTAAGAACAGGTAAGCGGAATGGTGTCACTGTTCTCGAGTTCATGCTCGACGATCAGCATGGCAACGGCGCACGCGAATGCGCTGGCGTACGCTCCTCTCCACGCTCCCAACACCAAAATCGAGAACGGTGCGGTCGCAACCACCGCCGGCAACAGGGCGAAACCAACATAGATCAGGCGCACCGCTCTTTCGCGTTCCACAGTTGCGTCTTGCGCGGTTAAGCGGAACACCCAATTGGCACGCAAGTCGATAGGAATGCGGAATGCATAACGTAATCCGGTAAACAGGAAAAAAAACAGCAACAGAGGGAGCGCATAGACGGCGTCCAATGCGGCACCACGTCGGATGTGCCCGTGATTCATTGCTCCGCTGAGAATCACTCCGATGCCGCTCTCCAGAACCAGGGCACATCCCACGCCCGCATATATCAACCGAATCATGCGATGCTGCTTGAGCCTGTGCATCGAACGTAGCGCGAACAGCAAGATCGCCGATTCGCGTCCGCCCCGAGCCATGCGGTCGAACAAACGTTCGGTCAACCTCATTCGAGAACGTTGCCTCTGCGCTTCCGATTCGAAAATGCGCTTGGCGTAACGCCGATGAAAAATAGCGCTCATGAGCAGCGTGGCCATGAGAGCTGCGCCGGCTGCGACTAGGCCACGAAAGGCCAGGTCACTATCGAGATTGCTGGCGCGCCCCAGCAAGCGCGTGTAGAGACACAGATACCACAGCGGGGGCGCAAATACGCTCCATGCAGGACGGAGATCAACGGACTGCATGGCGTTGGGCAGATCCATGGCCCATGGAATCGCGCAGAGAATGCCGGCCAGCAAGAATGATTGCACCGACGCTGAAAGGCGGGCGTACCAGCGCAACGGCAGAACATTCATTAGTAACGTTTGCAGGAGTGCGAGCGTAAAAACGGTGAAGATCCCGGCGCAAAAGGTAGCTACCACTTGTGCAAAGACTTCCCGCAAAGACGAAGCTAGATTGTGATCGCCGGAGATAACCGAAGCGAACGACGCCGCGCAGGGTACCGTGAGTAATCCAATGATCAGGAACGCCAGGACGCAGAGTGTGTCGAGCTTGGCAAAGTAAATGTGCGAGAGCTTGAGCGGTAGCGGCCGCAGAATGAGGTAGTCCTGCCGATCAGGAAACAGCGAGTCCCAGCGAAACATCACAAGAGCGGCGATGCCTAGCATCGTCATAACAATCAGGAATAATTGGTCAGCGTAGATGGCGCGCCTGTAGAGATCGAAGTTCGGACTTACAGCTAGATATTGATACTTCTTGTAGTAAAGCTTCGGGACAATGAATCCGACGGAGGCAACCGCCGCCAGACAAGTAATCACGACACGGCGCAGATCGTCCGGTGAGGTGATGAGTTCGCTTTCGAAAAGCTGGCGAGAGTAGTGCCGGTGCAGCTCGAAAAGGGGCCCATGCGTTCGTTGCACCCACATCTTCGCGCTTTCCCGAAATGACATTTTAGCCTCTCATGACGGCAATCATCTGAGAGGCGACCACGTTCGTGTCTTCCTGCATTACCAGTTGGGCGAAGACATCTTCCAGAGAAGAAGAGGAACGCAAATCGCGCAGCCGGGCCACCGAGTCGTGTGCCACTACAGAGCCACGATGCAGGATGACCACTTCCGAGCACACTTTCTCTACGACTTCCAGCACGTGCGAGCTGTAGAGGATCATCTTGCCTTCGGCGGCAAGAGCCTGCAGCAGTCTGCGAAAAAGCAAGGCAGCGGTCACATCCAATCCTGAAAAAGGTTCGTCCAGAATCAACACATCGGGATCGTGCAACAACGCCGCCGACAGCAGCACCTTTTGCCGCATGCCTTTCGAGTAGGAGGACATCTGCGTGTCGCGATAGTCCGCGAGACCGAACAGGTTCAGCAGGGAGTTGCTCTTGTGTTCCAGCGGGTCGTTTTCCATTCCGCGTAATCGGCCCACAAGTTGAAGGTACTCGCGTCCTGTGAGCTGAGTATAAAGATGCGGCTCTTCGGGTACGTAGCCAAAACGTTTGCTGAACCACAGCCGATTCTTCAGCACGTTCTCGCCGCGGAAAAAGATTTCACCGTCAGAAGGTTCGAGCAATCCGGTGAGCATCTTGACCGTCGTACTCTTGCCCGATCCGTTGGGACCTAAGTAGCCGAGTATCTGCCCCGGTCGAATGTTGAAGCTGACGTTGCGCACCGCGGGAATCGCGGAATACCGCTTAGTCAGGTTTCGCACTTCCAGCATACTCAAGCCATAGACACCAGCTGCGAGTGTGCGGTTCCTCGCGAGCTCTTGGCTCTTTACGAGGCGAGAATGCTGCTCTTAGGGAGCGGCGCCCACACCCAACTCCGTTCAAAGCACGATCACCGTTTCAAGGGGAAAGCTCTCAGGGAGCAGCGGCAGAACATCATCAATTCTTCAGGATTAAGTAGGTGTGAGTAATGCGGTCGTGCCAGCAGAGACGGTCTTCATCGATCAACGACCAGGCAAAGCCCATGCCCAATGCCGCGTAGGAGAGGGCGGTCGCAAGGGCACGCCAGTGCAGAATCATTCTGGAAGGCGAGCCCCCGGAGAAGGTGATTACGCGCAAGCCGGAGACTTCCATTCCGGCGGTGCCGCGGCTCATCGAGAGCGATAGCAGGTAGTAAATGGTGAGCAACAGAAATAGGCAGATCGCGCCGCTTGCCAGCAATGGCTTTGTCATCGGCAGCGAAGTCGCGAAGAGTTGTGCTGAGAAGCCGAACAAGGCGAACGCCGCGATCATAATGGCGGCATCGACAGTAGCAGCGTAAATGCGTTGCCCGATTGGCGCGCACTGAATTGGCACTTCGATATCTGCCGCGCCAATATACGCCGGTTCTGCTGGAGCGATCTCGATGTGTGTCAGGTGATTCGTGGGCGGAGGGGGAAGTTCTTCGGCTTCGAAAATGCGTAGTTGATCGCCAACTGGTTCGGCTAACTCATAATGGCGCGTCTGCATGCGTGGAAATTCGATAATCTTTGGTACTTGCGTGTTGATACGCGGAAACGGCGCAAGCGGTGGCCGGTCATAGTGCATTTCCTCGGCGCTCGCGTCGGTTTCGTGGGCAGGCGCTGGCGCAGCCTCCACCTCCGCGATGGTTGCGTCACTCTGCGTCGGAGTGGTGATGTTGACATCGAATCCGTACTCGTTTGAATCCGCATCAGGTGCGGAAGGCGCCGATGCAACTGCATCATTGCCCCACCACGACCGATTGTGTCTAGCTGCCGAGGGATCGTCGCCTAATGCCGCTGAATCCGGCTCCGCAAAATCGAGCAGGGGGGAATCAGGATCGAGCCTTTTATGTTTGCGCACCTTGTGCGCTCGCACCTGGAGGGAAATTTGCCGACGCCAGTCCTGTGAGGGAAGAGGATCGCCAGAACAGGCGCAACTACAGTCACTGCCACATCGCGGACAAGCCATATCGGTCGAGGGTCCCTGCAAGGCGGAGCCGCTTTGCGCGCCGTACAATCAGCGTGCTAACTTCAGCGATTCGGATGAACTTCCGCCGCAATGTTCTTGTTAACACGGCAGTCGTGATTTGTCAGGTGCTACTGCTGGTTCCGCTGTTAATAAGTGAAGGATCCGCGGCCAGCAACGCGTTTGCGCTTTCGGAAACTGCCCAAGCTTCGGAGCAATCAGGCAAAACCAATCCCGTACCGCAGCAGCCTGAGGCGAGAGGAAGAGCCGCAGCGAATCTCAAGTACAAAGGCGAGCACATCTACATCGTCGCCAATCAATTCGAGCAGGCCGCCAATACTTACCTGCTGCACGGGGATGGGCAGATCGACTTCCGCAACTATGTCCTCTATGCGGATGAGATCACCTACAACACAGACTCGGGCCAGGCAGTCGCTACCGGCAACGTGAGACTTGAGGGAGGCGACTACAACGTACATGTGAACGCATCGCGCGCGGACTACAACGTCACGGCAGGCACGGGACAGTTCTACGATGTTCACGGCACCACTGGACTCAAGTTGGGATCACATCGCGCGATTCTCACCACCTCCAGCCCGTTCACTTTTAGCGGCAAAGTTATCGACAAAACAGGTCAAAACCACTTCGTGATTCATCACGGCAGCATTACCTCCTGCGAGTTGCCCCATCCCAAGTGGACCTTCAGCGCTCAGCTCATCAACTTTGAAATCGGCGACTTGGCGAAACTCCACAACTCTACCTTTCGACTACTGAGTCTGCCCGTGCTGTATCTGCCGTTCGCTGAGCACCCCGTAGAGAAGCTGGGCCGACAGTCCGGTTTCCTGATTCCCAGCTTTGGCCAGTCCTCAGTGAAGGGAACCATTGTTGGCGATTCCTTTTTTTGGGCGATCAATCGCAGCATGGACGCAACTGTCGGTCTTGAATATTTTTCGCGCCGCGGGTTCGCTCAGCACGCAAATTTTCGCGCTCTCACCAGCGCCAATTCTTATGTGAGCGCCAGCTACTTCGGAGTCATCGATCGCGGTCTCGGCCCTGCGCACATCGACCAGGGTGGAGAGGACGTGAAGATTCAGGCCGAGCAATATTTCGCGCACGACGTTCGCGCCGTTGCCAACGTGGAATATCTCAGCAGTTATCTCTTTCGGCAGGCTTTTTCCGAGAACTTTACCGCCGCCGTAAACTCCGAAGTCAAGTCCGATGTCTTCGCCAGCCGAAACGAAGACGGCTACTCGCTAGGCATTCTGGCGCAGCGCTATCAGAATTTTCAGAGCACCAACAAAGGCGATTCCTTCAGCATCCTGCATGTGCCCAGCATCGACGCGGCGTCTGTAGATCGGCGTCTTTTCAACTCGCCCTTCTTTTATGGCTTCGATGCCAGTGCGACCGGACTGTCACGGCGTAGTCCCACCTTCAGTTCGGCGAACCTGGTGGGGCGCTTCGATGGGCATCCGCGGCTCGCGTTGCCGGTATTCCTGCGCGGCTGGACCTTTAGGCCCGCAGTTGCAATTCGGGAAACCTACTATACCCAGCACAAGACGCCAGAGACTCAGGTCGCAATCGGATCAACCATCAACAACAATCTAAATCGCAAAGACTTCGAAGGCGAGCTAGAACTGCGACCACCACGTCTGGAGAAGATTTACGAAAGGGGCATTTTTGGCAAGCCGTTGAAACATACGATCGAGCCACGAATCACGTACCGGTACGTAAACGGCATCGACAACTTTCTCGGCATCATCCGCTTTGACAGCGCCGATCTTATAAGCAACACCAACGAGGTCGAGTATGCCTTGACCAATCGCGTGTACATAAAGCCGCGCAATCAAAAATGCGGCAACGCCGACTCCGATGTTCCTTGCTCCCGCGCTGCAACCGAGTTGCTCAGTTGGGAGGTGGCGCAGAAATACTTCATCGATCCTTACTTCGGAGGAGCGCTGGTTCCAGGCGTACGAAACGTGCTCCAAACGACTGTCGACTTCTCAGGGATCGCTTTCTTAACCGAGCCACGCGTCTTTTCTCCGCTCACTTCACGGCTCCATCTTCGCACCAGCCAGCACACTGACCTGCAGTGGTTACTCGACTATGATCTCAAGAAGGGCCAAATCAACGCGAGCAACGTCTTCTTTGATTACCATGTGGGCCCATATTTCTTCGGAGGCAGTCATGCGCTCCTGCACGCTCCTGGCGAAGTCTTCCTCTCGAGCGCGCTTCCGACGGTGGAGAAATTCAACCAGCTCCGCATCACCAGCGGATTTGGCAATCCTTCGCGACGCGGCTTCAGCCTGGCGGCTAATGTTGGCTATGACTTGAATCTGACCTCGCTGCAGTACACCGCAGCGCAAACGTCATACAACTGGGACTGCTGCGGACTTAATTTCGAATATCGGCGCTTTGTTCTGGGACCGGTGCGCAATGAGAGCCAATACCGCTTTGCGTTCAGCCTCGCCAATATCGGTACCTTTGGTAACCTGCGCCGCCAGGAGCGCGTGTTTTAGCGCTTTCTTGCGTGAGATAATTGCAGAAACACGCCATCATATAGAGGTACTCTCGTTCTTGAAATTCCGATTCCTTTTCGTTTCCACCCTGCTGCTCACCCTTGGCTGTTCCGCCCAATCGGGCAAGGACAGTGGCGATGCTGCCATAAATCGCAGGATCGAACAGAAGGTGCGCACTACTTTCCAGCTCCCACTGAGCTTGGATGTATCTGTGGGCAAACGCGTAGCCAGTGAGATCCCCGGCTACGACATGGTTCCCGTCACGCTTTCCAGTGGCGCGCGCACTACTACGCATCAATTCCTGATTTCGAAGGACAAGAAGACGCTGATCGAATGGGAAAAACTGGACATCAGCAAAGACCTGATGGAGTCGATCGATACCACTGGGCGTCCTGAACGGGGAAATAAAGAAGCCAAAGTCACAATCGTTAACTACGACGACTTTGAGTGTCCGTTCTGCTCACGCATGCATCAGACGCTTTTTCCTGACTTGATGAAGACGTACGGTAATCAGGTGAAGATCGTTTATAAGGATTACCCGCTGATTGAAATTCATCCTTGGGCAATGCATGCAGCAGTCGACGCGAACTGCCTGGCAGCGCAGAATAATGACGCATTCTGGGATTTTGCCGACTATGCGCACGCTAATCAGAAAACGATCAATGGCGAAAAGCGTGATATCGATCAGGAATTTGGGCGTCTTGATCAACTCACCCGCGATCTCGGGAAGAAGCACAATGTCGACGCCGCGCAGCTTGACGCCTGCCTGAATAAACAGGATGACCATGCCGTCAAGGCCTCAATGGCTGAGGGCGACAAACTCGGAGTCGATGCTACTCCCACCATGTTCGTGAACGGCGAGCGCCTTTCCGGCGCCGTGCCCGAGACTGAGCTCCGCTCCGTCATCGACCGAGCTTTAAAGGATGCCGGGCAGACGCCTCCGCCGGCACCCCCTAAGTCGGCAAGTGCGGAACAGCCGGGACAAGGCGGCGAGCAGGCCAGAGGAGCATCTAAGCCGCAGTAACGGTTCGCTTTCGTACTGTACAATTCCCCTCATTCGGTCCCACAGAATCCGCGGACCGTGGAGCTCGACTTTTGAAATTGTTTCGCGCCTGCTTCTCCTCAACGTTCATCCTGTTTTTCTGCGCATTATTCAGCGGCTGCGGCAGCTCCGAGCATGGCGCTGACGTGCTGGCTAAGGTGAACGGCCGTTCCATCAGTCGGGCTGAAGTGGATAAATACTACGAAAATCAATCCGCCAGCTCACCTCAGAAGCCCAGCGGCGAGCAGGCAGACAGCCTGCGTCTAAACATCCTCAAGCAGCTCATCGACCAGGAAATCATGATGCAGCGCGCGGAGAAGCTCGGGCTTCTCGCCACCGACGACGAAGTCGATCGCAAGCTCAATGAGCTGAAAGCTCCTTACACGAAAGAGCAATTCGATCAAAAACTGAAAGATAGTCACATGTCACTCGACGATCTCAAACGGGACCTCCGCCGCAACCTCACCATCGATAAGGTGCTGAACAAGGAGATCACGTCGAAGATCAACATCAGCGACAAAGAGATTGCGGACTTCTACAACAGCAACAAGGCGCAGTTCAATCTAATCGAACCCCGTTATCACCTCGCGCAAATCGTCGTAAGCGCGCAGCCTGCCCAGCAAGTCAGCAATCTCAAAAACGACAAAGCGCAAAACGAAAATGATGCGCACAAGAAGATCCAGATGATCGAGAACCGGCTCGAGAGCGGGGACGATTTTGGACAGCTGGCGATGAGCTACTCCGAACAACCCGACACAGCGGGCAATGGCGGCGACATGGGATTGATCACGGAGTCGCAACTCCGGACCAATCCTGAGATTTACGCGGCCGTCTCGAAACTGAAGCCAGGGGAAACAAGCCATCCACTGCCGATGACAGACCCGGCCACCAAGCGCACCATTGGCTACAGTATTATTCGATTAATTTCCAAAGAGCCCGCCGGACAACGAGAGTTCAACGATCCCCGCGTGCAACAGTTCATCCGCGAGCAATTGCGCGACAGCCGCGAGCAACTGCTTAAGGCCGCTTACTACGACGTAGTCCACAATGAGGCCAAGATCAACAACTACTACGCCGACGATCTGCTGAAGAGCGTCAAATAGGAACTGAAGTGAGTGGAGCGCCGGACGCGTGGTCCGGCGGACGGTCGATAGGAACTTCTCCATCTCTCATCCATTTTGGCTGGAGAGATCAGCCAGCGCTACTCAACAGCGTGAGAACGCCAATCCATGATCCGCTACGGAATCCTCGGCTTCGGGCTGCACGCGGTGAAACGATTAATGCCTGGCTTCATTCAAGCCAAGCACTGCACAGTAACTGGTCTTTGGCGACGGGATCGGCAAAAGGCGCAGGACGCCGTGCGCCAATACAGACCATTCCCACTGCGGGCCTATGATTCGCCCGAAGCCCTTTGCTCCTCATCTGAGATAGACGCGATCTTCGTTGCTTCTCCCGATGCGTTGCATCTGGAACACGCGTTAATCGCGGTAAAGCACAACAAGCCGGTGCTTTGCGAGAAGCCAATGGCCATGAGTGTTGCCGAGTGTGAGCGCATGATCGAGGCGGCTGATCGCCAGGGAGTGCTTCTCGCTATCGCGCAGAACTTTCGTTTTGAACGGAGCGTGAACCGCATGCGAGAGATGGTTGCCACAGAAGCGATCGGCAAACCGCTGCTGGCGCAATCGGAATTTCATTATCCGGCTCTTCATAGCCCGCGCACCTGGATTGCTGACGCAAGCCTCGCGTGCGGTGGCCCCATTGGGGATGTTGCTGTGCATTGCATCGACACATTGCGTTACATCCTGCAGGACGAAGTCGCGTCGGTTTTTTCACGCGGCCAACATGACGAGCACTCCGGAAGATTGGAATCAGCAGCGATCCTGCTGCTCGAGTTTCAAAAAGGAACCATCGCGAACGTCACGGTGTCGGCTCGCTCGGACTATCGGACGCCGCTGTGGATCACTGGCGACCGAGGGCTGCTGGGAGCCGAAGACGCGCTCACGGTGGAACATCCGATCACGTTGCAGCTGAAGCCCGCCGCCGGAGATCCGGTGACCGAGCAGGCTTCCAACGAGAGTGCCTACGCCGACCAGGTCGATGCTTTCGCGTTAAGCATTGAGCAGGGCGTCCCGTTCGCTGCCCCGGGCAGTGAGGGCCTTCAGAATCAGCGGGTGCTGGATGCCGCGTACAGAAGCCTCGAGAGCGGAATCCCCCAGAAGCTCTGAGCCGAAATCTCACGGATCATTCTGACCTGCCCGAGGCTGCGTAAGAATTCGGATTATTCAATTACAGCCAGCACATCCCCAGCATTCACTGGCGATCCTTCGGTGGCGAGAATCTTCGCGACCTTCCCCTTCTTGGGCGACTTAAGTTCGTTCTGCATCTTCATAGCCTCGATCACGATTACGCCAGCGCCCTGTTCGACCTCCGTTCCTGCCGGGGCAATCACTCGCACTACTTTGCCGGGCATCGGGGCAATGATTTTTTTCGGCCCCTCCTGAGAGTGCGCTCGAGCGCGTCGAGCGCTCCACGAGCGGGGATCGCGTACATCCACTGCGTACCGCACTCCCGCAATCGTGACCTGTTGCTGGGCGGAATTTACAACCACCTCGTGCGACTCATTGCCTATCAGGAGTGACAGCACTCCAGCGGCAGCATGCGTAGCGTTCACGAAGACTGCATCGCCGTTGACGCGACAACTCCACCCACCATTGTCCTGTTGTTCAAGATCGACGCGGTAGTCTCGCCCGTTGACGGTGACGTCGAAAGTCATCGGTCGCGCATTGCCTCTGTACGCGCAATGCTCTTCCAATGATTGGCTTTGGTGTTGATAGATCGCGTAGTGAGGTTCGTTCCATTCTGGGAGGCGGCTTTGCCATTGGCTGCGGATTGCATCAGCGCCGCCGCGATTGCGGCGATCTTCTCACCTGTACCGTTCGTTGGAGCAACCGACGTGCCGGGTATACCGAGCATGCGATCAAGATAGTCAGTATCGATGTTGGCGGTTTGGAACTCGTCGTCCTCTAGAATCTTTCGGAACAGCCCGAGATTGTTGGCGATGCCGCCGATGAAATACTCGTCTAAAGCCCGTCGCAAGCGTCGCAGCGCCTGCTCGCGAGTAGGAGCATAGGCGATTACCTTCGAGAGCATGGGATCGTAATCGATGGGCACAGTCCATCCTTCATAGATGCCACTGTCTTCGCGAATTCCCGGCCCGGATGGCGTTAGCAAACGCGTGATCTTTCCCGGCGAGGGAAAGAAATTGTTCTCGGGATCTTCTGCGTACACGCGGACCTCGACCGCATGGCCACGCAGTTGCAGATCGCCCTGCGCGAATGGAAACTGCGCGCCGGCGGCTATCAGAATTTGCAGATGCACAAGGTCGAGGCCGGTGACCATCTCCGTTACGGGATGCTCGACCTGCAACCGGGTATTCATCTCGAGGAAGTAGAAATTCTTCTCCTGATCTACAAGGAACTCCACGGTGCCGGCGTTGTAATATCCGGCTGCCCGCGCGAGCGCGACAGCGGTTTCACCCATTGCCTGGCGCATGGCGGTGTCCACTACTGCGGACGGCGCCTCCTCGATCACTTTCTGATGCCGCCTTTGTACCGAGCACTCCCGTTCGCCGAGATACACGATGTTGCCGTGCTCGTCACCCAACACCTGAATCTCGATGTGGCGAGGTCGCACAATGAGTTTTTCGATGTACACTTCGCCATTGCCGAATGCGCGCAGTGCTTCGCTTTGTGCGCTAGCGAATGCGGAAGCGAGTTCTTCGCGGGAGTCCACGCGGCGCATTCCTTTGCCGCCGCCGCCCGCGGCTGCCTTGATCATCACCGGATAGCCGATATCGGCCGCGACGGACTCGGCTTGCTCCATCGACTCGAGCGCTCGTACCGATCCAGGAACGCGTGGCAGACCAGCGCGATCGGCGGACTGACGCGCTCGCGTCTTTGAGCCCATGGATTCCATCGCCGCAGCCGATGGGCCGATGAACTTGACCCCCGCATCGCCGCAAGCTTTGGCGAATTCAGCATTCTCGGACAAGAATCCGTAACCCGGATGAATGGCATCGGCACCGCTGCGGCGGGCGGCATCGAGAATGCGCTCTATGTTCAGGTATGACTCGCGCGCAGGCGCCGCGCCGATGTGATAGGCCTCGTCCGCTTTCATCACGTGCAGCGCAGCACGATCGACGTCAGAGAAAACTGCCGCTGCGCGAATGCCCATCTCGCGGCAAGCGCGAATCACGCGAACAGCAATCTCCCCGCGGTTAGCAACAAGGATTTTCTTGAAGGGCAGCTTGGAAAACATCAGAGAGTGGCGTCCCCTGCGCTCAGTGCGGCCCTAGCTTCCGGTGCCGTTCGGATACAGCAAAATCTTGCTAGCCTCGCCGGTCTTCAATCGCTCCATGCCTTTGCTGAAGTCTTTGAGCGCCATTCGGTCGGTGATCACCGGCGACAGATCGAGCTTCCCCGCCTTAAGCAGTGCCTGCATCTGGTACCACGTCTTGTACATCAGGCGACCATTGATTCCCTGCACGATCGCGCCTTTGAAGATCAGGTCCTCGGCGAAGTTCATCTTGATTGGAACGGACGGGATGCCGAGCAACGAGACCCGGCCACCGAGCCGCAGAATATCGAAGCCGGTCTTGATGCCGTCGGGATGTCCCGACATTTCGAGCACCACATCGATGCCGGTTCCGTCTGTACGATCAAGGACAAACTGCTTCACGTTGTCCTTGCTGGGATCGCACACGTGGTCGGCCTTCATTGCTTTCGCCAGCTTGCGGCGGTGTTCATTGACCTCGAGCGCAAACACTTGCGCCGCACCCACCGCGCGCGCCACCGCAATCGAAAACAGTCCAATCGGGCCGCAGCCGATCACTGCCACAGTCTTGGCCGCGATCTCACCTGCGAGCACCGTGTGCACTGCATTTCCGAGTGGATCGAGAATCGAGGCGTAGTCAGCCGGAATGGACGGATCAAGCTTCCAGATGTTCGATTCGGGAATCTTGACGTAGTCTGCAAAAGCGCCATCGGCGTCGACACCGATGATCTTAACGTGTTGACAGATGTGCGCCTCGCCCGTTCGGCACTGCAGGCATTTGCCGCAGTTCACATGCATTTCCGCCGAAACGAAATCACCTTCTTTCACGCTTGTAACTTCGCGACCGATGGCAGCAACGGTTCCGCAAAATTCATGCCCTGGAACCAGAGGAGGATGAATGCGTTTCTGCGCCCATGCGTCCCACTCATAGATATGCAGGTCAGTCCCGCAAATAGACGCTACTTTCACTTTGACCAGAACATCCGTTGGACCGATCTCCGGTCGAGGCACCTGACGCAGTTCGGAACCTGGAGCCGCTTTTGGCTTTACGATGGCCTGCATTGTTTCTGGCATGATTCTTTTGACTCAGCTCGCTGGACCGAATCTCCTTAAAAGAGACGCGACGAAAAGCAAAACAATTAACCATAGAGGACACACCAACGAACACAGAGCAATCAGTTCGAAGATGCGTTTATGTCCTGTATGCCTCTCTCAGTGTCCCCGTGTCGCTGTGGTGAAACCACTTTCAATGGCAAACTTTTCAGTTTATCACTCGAATTCTGGCGGCGCGGGCGGAGGAACTTCACGGACAGGCTGGAACATCGGCGCAGGAAGTGGAGTTTGAGGCATATTGAGGATAGCTGGCGGAAGTTCCAACTCGACTTCGAGGCCACCGATCGCATGTGAGATCGCGTTGTAGATGAACGCCATTAGGGCTCCCGCAATGAATCCGATGCAGCCATAGAAGAACGGCAAAATGGCGGCCACGACTACCGCGCCTCCAAAGCCGCGGCGTATACCCCCGACCATCGCGAGTCCAGGTCCAAGCAGAACAAATGGAGCGATCAGTAAACCGAGAATGCCATAGAGAAGTGCATTCACCTTGGCCGCCGACAAGACGCGAATGGAGCGAATCTTCGTCAAGCAATCCTCCTTAACCTGATTGAACCTGATTGGGTTGCAGATCTCTTAAGGCAAGTTTGTGATTGGTGATTTCGAATCTTGCGATCTGAAATGAGGAAATCACACATCACGAAGTTATAATTTTCCCCATCCACCTCCGCCGGGGGACTCCACGCGAATGCGCTCACCTTTCTTCAAACGCACGCTACCTTTCGCTGGCATCGGCACCTCAGCGCCATCCTGACGGACGACGATATCCCGTCCCGGACTTCCGTCACTGCCACCATTGAGACCATAAGGACCGCGGATACGCCTGTCCGCGAGCAAAGTGACCTCCGCGTCGCAGAGGAGCTCGAGTTCCCGCACGATGCCATCGCCACCGCGATGCTTGCCTCGTCCGCCGCTATCGGGACGCAGCGAGTAGCGCGTCACGCGAAACGGGTACGCATACTCCAGAGCTTCAGCCGGAGTATTTAGTGAGTTCGTCATATGCGTATGCACACCCGAGATGCCATCCTGCGTAGGACGAGCGCCCATCCCACCAGCTATGGTTTCGTAGTAGGCGAAGGGTTCACCGAGTCCGTCGTTCTCTTTTGGGAAGAGGCCACCGATCGTAAGGTTGTTCATTGTTCCCGATGAGGCCGCCGGAATTCGATGAGGCGCGGCTTGTGCCAGTGCGCGGAACAAGGTGTCAACAATGCGTTGAGACATCTCCACATTGCCACCTGCGACCGCGGCTGGCGGACGGGCATTAACCACGGTTCCCTCCGGAGCAATCACGCGAATCGGACGCATGATCCCTGCAGCTGCGGGAACATCTTCTGCCAGCAAACAACGAAATACATAAAAGCACGCCGAGTAAGTAATCGCTTCCACCGCATTGATGCTGCCCTCGACCTGTGGATCGCTTCCAGTGAAGTCCACCGTAACCATGGGTTCTAAGTGCCGCCTCGATCGCTTTGGCTTTGCGATGCGCACATTAACGGCCACGCGTACTGGACCGCTATTAATGCCATCGCTATCGAGAAAGTCCTCCGCTTGGTATTCGCCCGTGGGCAGGGTGCCGAGCAGAGCCCTCGTCATTTGCTCGGCATAGTCTTGAAGCTCGCTAGTCGCGCGCTGCACTCGCGACAATCCATAGCGTTCGCAAATCTCGGCTAGCCGGCGCGCTCCCGTGCTGCAGGCTGCAATCTGCGCTCCCAAATCGCCTTCTCGCTCTTCAGGAGTGCGTACGTTGGCGAGTACCACTTGCAGCACATCGCGCTGCATCTTTCCACCCCGGAGGAGAAGAACCGGTGGAATGCGCAAGCCCTCTTGATAAATTTCGCGCGACAACCCCATGGATCCGGCCGCCGCTCCACCCACATCAGCATGGTGCGCTCGGGAAGCGACGTAGAAGTCGGGTTTTGCGGTCTTCAATCTCTTGGCGCCTACGAAGACCGGCGCTACCAATGTGATGTCCGGCAAATGGGTTCCGCCGGCGAACGGATCGTTCACCATCGCAACATCGCCTCGACCTAGTTCGAGCTGATCGATGGCGGCGCGTACCGACATAGGTATCGATCCCAAATGCACAGGCATGTGATCACCCATCGCAACTACTTGCGCATCGTCATCGAACACCGCACAGGAGTAGTCGCGTCGCTCGCGGATGTTTGGAGAGAATGCACTGCGGCGCAACGATGCGCCCATCTCTTCTGCAACCGAATGAAATAGCTCGCGGAAGATTTCCAACTCGACCGGATCAGACATGAATGGCCGATTATAGAGGCGACTTTTCACAAATGTTCTTGACATCACCAAGGACTAGGCCCAATATCTTGGGGTAGCACGTGTGTCAACGCAATAAGCGGAGTGGCTCTTGCAGCTTCTCCAAAACAAAGGAAATCGGTTCCATAGGAGGAACACAAACAATGCCAATGAAAAAGAAGGCCACAAAGAAGAAAGCAGCGAAGAAGAAATAATTGCTGCTCGAGGCAAACTGATTTGCGGCCTTCGCATTGTCGAAGGCCTTTTTCATTTTCAGGTGCGGAGTCGAAGCCAGCAGCTTCGAAGTTTATTGACCTTCGCCCGCGGGCGACTTACTATGCGCTCGTGGGAGCAAAACGAGCCGCCATTGTACGGACGAAAAAGCCGGAACACGAAATCGTGATTCCCGACAAGCTCTTCTTCCGCATCGGAGAGGTAGCGCGGCTTTGCTCACTTCCACCGTACGTACTCCGCTTCTGGGAAACGGAATTTCCCCAACTCAAACCGCATAAGAGCAATACCGGACAGCGGCTCTACCGCCGCAAGGACGTAGAGAATGTTGTTCGCGTGAAGAAGCTTCTCTACGAAGAGGGATACACCATCAACGGTGCTCGCCAGTTCATCAAATCTGAAGGCAAGCGCGATCACTCCCAGGCGGCTCTGCCATTCGCGCATGTCCACTCTAATGGAACCCAGCTCCGCGAGATCAAACAGGGATTGCGCGACGTGCTTGGGATACTTTCCGCTAGGCGCTAACTCTTACGAAAAGCTATCTGACTGCGCCACTTCAACATCTCGCTTGAATTGCTTGCTCAACGTCAGCGCCTGCCGCTGGTAAGACGAACCAATTGCGGACCCGTAGATGATGTCTGGACAGGAGAGCAGACGCATATAGGTGAGCCGCCCCACGATCTGGCCATCTTCGATTAAGAACGGCACTTCGTGAGCTCTCACCTCCAGCACTGCCCTCGTTCCGCGGAGTTCGCCGGTGCCATAGCCGAACCCTGGATCAAAAAAGCCAGCGTAGTGGATTCTGAACTCGCCGATTGAGGGATCGATGGCGACCATCTCCGCGGCGCATTGCGGTGGCACACATATTCGTTCTTTTGAGGCCAGAATGTAGAAGTCTCCCGGATCGAGAATCAGTCCTTTCGTACCCACGGACCGCTTTGCGTCCCAAAACTCGTTTGGCGAATAATGATCGATATTGCCAAGATCGATTGCGGGCGCATTTTTCTTAGCCTTATAAGCGACAATCTCGGACTCATCACTTCCAATGAGATTCACCGAGATCTTCAGCCCTTTATCGATGTTGGCTTCGGCAGGATTGTCGTCGGCGTGGTAAACAAGGGGGCTCTCCTCATGCAGGGCTGCAATCACGCTGTCTGCCGGAAGCGGCTTTCCCCGCGTAAATCGAAGTTGGCTCAGTCTCATCCCGGCGCGAACCCTGATTGAAAATGTGCGCGGGACAATCTCCGCAAACAGCTTCCCTTTGTAGCCGGTTGGGACGAACTCAAATTCGCTTCCGTAGTCCGTAATCAATCGGGTGAAGATGTCCAGTCGTCCCGTCGTGCTCTTGGGATTGGCCTTGCCTGAAATCTGATCGGGAAGATCCAGCTCCTCCATCAGTGGAACGATGTAAATGCCGCCACGTTCGAGCAGACCCTCGCGGTTGAGGTCAATGCGGGTCATCTTCAGCTGTTTAATTTTGTCTTCTACTTTGGAAAACTGACCCGGCAAAAAACTGGCTTGGACGCGATAGGCAGTTTCGCCGAGGCGCAGGTCCAGACTCGCGGGCTGAACCTGAGCGTCGCTTATCGGGGGATATGTTCGGCATATGACGCGTTCGGTTTCCAACAGATGACGAATCTCCTGCGATGGGAGAATCCCTGTCGTGAACGAGGCATGCTTGTCTGATTCCCAATCCAGGAATGATCCTTGGCGTGAAGTGAGCACATTCGATACCATTAATTCTTCCGATCCAGTTTGCTGAGCGAACCAATGGGCTCGCTAATCGTTGTTGGAACTATTTACCGCAACAACTCGCCTTCAAGTCACGTTCCTGTGTCTGCCGTGTACAGGACTGCTCATTCGATGCTACACCCCACATGGACGCGAAGAGACGGTCGAATACCGAAGAACTTGGGCACCGTTCCAGAGTTTCGTAGGCTTGCGCCCAACTTTATTGTTCTCGGTTGGCGAGTGTCAACGCGTCTTCGATCTCTAGGCGCAGGCAGATGAGGAAAAATGGATGAAATTGGCAATCCAATGTGGAAAAGAATCACGCATACCAGGCTAGCTAGAGCGGCTTTAGGGATTCCGCGCCTCTAAACCGGGGCAATGCCCGCACCGAGCCCTTCGGCCGGCGGAGGCTCACGACGAGGCCGTTGTGAGCCCAGGCCTTTTTCGATTTTGCCATTGATTTTGGTATCGGCGAACTGGGCGGCCACGCGAATCGCGTTCTTCATCGCGGTCGCGTTTGAAGATCCGTGGCCCACGATGCAAACGCCTTTCAGCCCTAACAACGGGGCACCGCCATACTCGGCGTAGTCGAGACGCTTCTTGAAATCGTCGAATGCACGACGTGACAGAAGGAATCCTACCTGTGAGCTGATCGTGGATTTCAGCGACTCCTTCAGCAGATATCGGACCGTCGTAACCAGACCCTCTGACACTTTCAAGGCTACGTTGCCGATGAACCCATCGCAGACTATTACATCGACGTTTCCGTTGTAGAGATCCCGTCCTTCGACGTTTCCGGCGAAATTCAGCGGTAGTTGACGCAGCAGGGTGTAGGCTTCGCGCGTTAGTTCGTTGCCCTTGCCTTCCTCTTCCCCGATTGAGAGCAGTCCCACTCTGGGCCGCTGTATGCCAAAGATGCTCCGCGAATAAATCTCGCCCATGATGGCGAACTGCTGGAGGTGTTGGGCCTTGCAATCTACGTTGGCGCCCACGTCGAGGAGGATTGCGGCTTTGCCGGCGGAAGTAGGAAATACTGCCGCCAATGCCGGACGATCGACGCCGGGCAGCGCTCCCAACACCATTTTGGCCGTGGCCATAGCTGCCCCGGTGTTGCCTGCAGTGACGAATCCAGCGGCACGTGCTTCGCGCACCAGGCGCAAGCCAACGCGCATGGAGGAATCACGCTTGCTGCGCACGGCATTGGCAGCTTTCTCGCTCATGCCAATTACTTCGGTGGCATGAACGACGTCGATCGGAAGTTCGCTGACGCTGGGGTGCCGTTCAATCTCGCGGGTCAGTTCTTCGCGAATCTCCGGCTCGCGGCCGACCAACAGTACTTCAACTCCGTGATGCCGACAGGCGAGAATTGCCCCTTCGACCTCGGGCTTGGGAGCCCGGTCAGAACCCATCGCATCGACTGCGATTACGGTTGGCATCAGCGAAGTTGGATTCTAACCTAGCCAGCCTTCTCGGTATCGAATATCTCGCGGCCCTTATAGTGTCCACATTTGGGACACGCACGGTGCGGCATCTTTTTCTCGTGGCAGTTGGGACACTCCGACAAGGAGTGCGGAGTGAGAAAGTCATGGGCGCGGCGACGTCCGGTGCGAGCTTTGGAGTGCCGCCGTTTTGGATTAGGCATTGATCTGGTTCCTTACTTCGGCGGATCGCCGTGTCATGTTGAAGACGTACCACTCACGTCTTTAACATGCGGTGGCGGCGCAGAGTTTATTTCAATTTGCTTTTGATGTCGGCCAATGCCGCCCAGCGCGGATCGGGAGGTTGCTCTTCACAGGCGCACGACTCGACATTCAGGTTCTTTCCGCATCCAGGACACAGTCCACGGCAGCTTTCGCTGCAAACTATCCTGAGCGGCAATGCTAAAAGTATCTGCTCACGCAGAACATCCTCAAGCTGGATTCCGTCGCCCGAGTAGTAGCCAATCTCGGTTTCCCCTTCGGAGATCGAGCGTTCGGCCTTGCCTCCGTCTACGCCCAAAGGACGATAGAGCAGATCAAAATCGCCTGCCACTTTGGTCGGAACCGGCTCGATGCAGCGCGCGCAACGGACCTCGACTTCGGTGGAGAAGTCTCCAACGACCCGAATGTCCTTGACGATGTCCTTGACGCCCCGATGTTCCGCAAGCAGCTCGGCCCGTCCCTTGGCCTTCAGGGTTCCGGATTGCCGTAGATCCGCGAGCAGCTCGAGCGCTCCGGGCGCAAGTTGCTCGGAAAACTCAACCTTTTCAACTTCAAGTTGTTGAAGACTGATGAACATCGCCAGCTTACCCTAGGCTTTCGATAACAGGTTGCCGGCTCGCGCAGGAGCCCACAGCTCAGAATACGACCAGCAGGGCAAAACTCAAGAATAAGGATTTACGTGCAGGGGTGTCAAGAAATCGACACTTGCAGCGCCGTAAGGCGAGCGCATTTCGTATTCATCCTCCAAAGAAAATCCGAGGAGCAGGGAAAAAAGCAGGGAATAATAATCGGCGACGGTCAAAACATTAAAGTTTTGCCCAAAAATGACTATTTTGCTCTGAAGCAGGGAATTAGCAGGGAATTTCCGATTTGACCGGGAACTCACATCGACGCAGACACTTGCCGAGATTTATTGCCCGAGCCTGGGCATGAGCAGGGAATTAGCAGGGAATTGTTGGGATCTGCGCAAATCGCGGTAGGCCACGGCGATCTACGCTTCCAGCGGTTCGCCGGACGAGGGCATCCAGCGCCCGGGTGGTGCAAACACGAAAGGCGGCCGAAGCCGCCCTTCCCGATGTCGTTTGACACCCCGAGTTAGACGTTACCTTCGGTTCCGGTCGCCTTCTGTCCGCGACCGATGACGTTCTCGGCCTGGCTACGAACGGTGCTAATACCGGAGCGCACCCGCTCTTTACCTTGATCGACAAATTCACGGGCACTATCAGAAAGATCGCTCGCGCGATCCACCAGGTTATTGCGGGTTTCTTCACCGCTCATAGGGGCAAACAGTACGCCCACACCGACGCCGATTCCAAGTCCAATCAAAAAACCTTTCATGCAGAAATCCTCCAGCTGAATTTACGGGCTTTGAGTCCTAACACGGCCGCAACCTTTAAAGATGCCGCCTGTCTCTGAGAGTTTGCCGTCCGAAACTGGTGCAGCTCTGGAAAGAAGCACTCAGCCATCGGCATTCAACCATGACCCGCTCTGACAGGCGCAGGCGCTTGCGAGCCTTGGCAGCGGGGTTACGAAGCCCAAACATGCAGAATGCCAACTGGCTGCATGCTGAGTGCTGAATGCTTTTCTTTGCCGCTACTTGCCGCATTCCGCGCACGGACATTGCCGGCGCAAGAAGTCCCACGAATAGATTCCGCTGCTATGGCCGTCGTTCCAGTGGAAATTGATCGCATACCTTCCCACCGGATCAATTTCGACCGGGCGCGCCGGTTCTTTGTACATGGGTAGAGCACCGGGTTTGGGCTTGGGTGACGCCCCGATCTTGCGTCCGCTGGTTTCGCGCTCTTCGTTGCAAGTTGCGCAGGGACAGGCATCACGCAGCCACGCAAACGAGTAATGGCTCTTGTGCCCGTCCTTCCAGTCGATGTCCATGCCCTGCCCGGTGCTCTTTTGCACCTTCACCGACTTCGGATCGGTAGCGGCCACTGGCAAAATCCGCTTCTCATCGGCCTGAACTCGCGCCATATCCTCGGCGGCGCCGGTCTTGATTGCTTCGTGCATGTTAGGAGTATGACACTCTCGGCGGGATGGTGGATTTGGTGATTTCGTGTCGTAATTTCCTGATTTCGTGATTTCGTGATTTGCTCGATGCTTCCCGATCCGATAAAATCAGAGCTTTGGACCGTCGCGTCCGACCCTTCTAGAGCGTCATCCACCCCTCGGCGGAGCAGGCTTCCTGAAGAAATCCTGAGACTTGGGGCTGAACGACCGCCCGAGTCTGCTGAATTCTGGAGTTCGCAACATGGCACGTGTATGTGAAATGTGCGGCAAAGGGCCGCAATTCGGAAACAATATCAGTCACGCCCACAACGTCACCAAGCGGCGCTGGAACGTGAATCTGCGCTCCGTCCGCGCTATCGTCCAGGGCTCTCACCGGCGCGTCCGCGTGTGTGCCTCTTGCCTTAAGAGCGGCAAGGTGCAGAAAGCCTAGAAACCGAGCTTCTGGCTACTCGCTTCTGGCTACTCGATCTGCCTTTGTTCACGTCTCCGCATTCTCGAAGACTTTTGGCTTCGAGGCACAAAGGCCAGTAGCAGCAGCTAAGTTTGACCTTCCTCAGTAACTTCGCTAATATTTGTAGTTTGTGTAGTCCTGCAAGTGCCCGCCTGGGTGGTCACATCGCGCTAATCGGCCGGTGAGTTTCAACCTGCGGTTTCATTGCTTTTTTTCGTAGGATTTGGCGTGTTCGCCGCGCCTGTCCCTTTTTATCTCTTTTGGAGAATTGGAATGCCCACCACTTTCCCTACTGAGGGGAAAATCGCGCGCAAATGGTACGTGGTCGATGCCACTGACCAGACCCTGGGACGCCTCGCGACCCAGGTCGCACATATTCTTGCGGGCAAGCATAACCCGCAGTACACGCCGTTTCTCGACACCGGCGATCACGTGGTCGTGATCAATGCCGCGAAGATCAAACTGACCGGCATGAAGTCCGGACAGAAGGTTTATCACCGCTATACCGGCTATCCCGGAGGATTGCGCTCCGAGCAGTTCGACAAGAAGCTTGTCCGGCGTCCGGAAGCGGTGGTGGAAGACGCGATCAAAGGCATGCTGCCCCATACGAAGCTCGGTCGCGCGATGGCGGGCAAACTAAAGGTCTATCGCGACGATAAGCACACACACGAGGCGCAAAAGCCTGAAGCGCTGAAGTTGGTGCAAAAAGGATCGTGAAGAAGTCATAAGTTGTCAGTTCTCAGTTTTCAGTACGTGCGGATTTCCGCACATCGACGTAAGCGGCAAGCGAGTTGTCCTACTAATTACTGAAAACTGATTAGTGAATACTCTCGGCATAGGAAAACGAAAATAAATGGCTGATCAAGTTCAGTACTACGGCACGGGACGTCGCAAGTCGAGCATTGCTCGCGTGTTTATGCGGCCCGGTAGCGGAAATTTCAAAATCAACGGACGTGAGTTCGACCAGTATTTCGTCACCGAGGCGCAGCGAGTTAGCGCGAAGTCGGCGCTGGTGAGCAGCGAGACGGCCACAACGTTTGACGTGGTCGCCACAGTGAATGGCGGCGGAGTCAATGGGCAAGCCGATGCCGTGAAGCTGGGCACTGCTCGCGCCTTGCTGGAGTTCAACATCGAGCTGCGCAAGAAGTTGAAGGGCGAGGGTCTACTCTCGCGCGACGCACGCGGCAAAGAGCGTAAGAAGTACGGACAAAAGGGAGCAAGAAAGCGCTTCCAGTTCTCGAAGCGGTAAGTAGTTCTCGGTTATCAGTTGTCAGTAATCAGCAAAACCTGTTGTAGGTGTTACTGAAAACTGACTACTGACAACTGATTACTTGTGTTTTACAAATCTTCCCGAACCCGAAATCCAATCAACGGGTCCGGGCCGGGAATGTAATTCTTGGGATGCAGCGCAGATCCTGGGAATGCAAACCATATAAGGAGGTCATTTGGCGAATATCACCATGAAAGAACTGCTCGAAGCGGGCGTCCACTTCGGGCATCAGACGAAACGTTGGAATCCCAAGATGAAGGAATACATCTTCGGAGAACGCAACGGAATTTACATCATCGACCTGCAGAAGACGCTCAAGATGTTCAAAGACGCGAGCAAGTACGTGCAGGAGACAGCGGCACAAGGCAAGACGATCATGTTCGTCGGCACCAAGCGTCAGGCGCAAGACGCGATTGCCGAAGAGGCCACCCGCTGCGGAATGTTCTACGTGAACCAGCGCTGGCTCGGCGGACTGCTGACCAACTGGGTCACAGTACAGAAATCAGTAAAGCGGCTGCAGGAACTGGATGACATGGCCACTGATGGCCGGTACGATCTTCTGCCTAAAAAGGAAGTCATCAAGCTGGAGCGCGAGCGCAAGCACCTCCAGGCGAACCTTGCCGGAATCAAGTCGCTCAAGCGGCTGCCCGACACGCTTTTCGTGATCGACTCGAATAAGGAACAGATTGCGGTGAAGGAAGCCCGCAAGCTTGGCATCCCCGTCGTCGCGGTGGTCGATACCAACTGCGATCCGACCGAAGTAGATTATGTGATCCCCGGCAATGATGACGCATTGCGCGCGATCCGGCTGTTCGCATCGAAGATCGCCGATTCCATCGTTGAAGGCTCACAGGCTGCCACCGACAAGGAAGCGGCAGAATTCACCGGCGCGGTTGGAGCAGTCGCGGAAGCAACCGGCGAGAGCAGTGAGGTCAGCGATTACGCAGCCGACGGCGAATCGAGTGTGGAAGACATCAACCTCGAAGAGGTGCTCGGTGGCAATATCCGCAAGTCGCCTGCGGTCGCAGCCGCTGCTGCTGGAAACGAAGCGGAAGCCGAAGCTGCGGTCGAGTAGGCCGGACCGGCAGATCCGTTCGGTAGAGACGCAGGACGCTGCGTCTTTTGGCCATGAGCGAGAATGCCGAAGCCGCTGCCGAGTCGATTTGCAACGAAACGCCATCTAATATTTAGTTGAACAACGCGACATTCATGGCCCGAGCCGCTGTGGCGCTCGGGTCATTATTCGTAAGGCCGGACTTGGACCGGCAGAAAGCATAAGTTGAAATGAGCACTACTACCGTGAACATCGACGCGAAAATGGTGAAGGAGCTGCGCGACAAAACCGGCGCTCCATTTGGGGACTGCAAGAACGCGCTCGCCGAAGCCAACGGTGACATCGAGCAGGCGGTAATCGTCCTGCGCAAGAAAGGTGTTGCCACAGCCGGCAAGAAAGCGTCGCGCAGCACCAATGAAGGCTCCGTCGCCAGCTACATCCACGCCGGAGGCAAGATCGGCGTGCTGCTTGAGTTGAACTGCGAGAGCGATTTCGTCGCCCGCACCGAAGACTTCAAGGAGCTGCTGCACGACATCTCCATGCACATCGCGGCTACCGACCCGAAGTACATTCGTCGCGAAGACGTTACGGCCGAAGACTTCGAGCGCGAGAAGGAAATCTATCGTGCGCAGGCCGCTGCAACCGGCAAACCCGCTCCGGTGGTGGAGAAAATCGTCGAAGGCAAAATGGCGAAATTCTACGAAGAAGTGTGTTTGCTCGATCAGCCATTCATCAAGGAGCAGACCATCAGCGTCTCGCAGCTGATAGCCACTAAAATCGGCAAGTTGGGCGAGAACATCTCCGTCCGTCGCTTCGCCCGTTTCAAAGTAGGCGAACAGGGCTGGACCATCGCACAGACCAAACTCACAGCCGGAGAAGACGCCAAGCAGTAAGGTTGGAAATGAAACGAAACGCCGGAGACCGAATCCGGCGTTTTCTTTTTTGAATGCTGCACTCGCGGCACAGGCGCCCTCGCCTGTGTTCTTCAACTCCAGAAAAGCCTAAAGCTCGCGCAGATAGACGCGGATCGCGCGGATTTACGCAGATACTAAGAACAGTTGGGGACTAGGGTTGTGGAACTGCGAAAAGCGGCCTGAATAAAGCAGCGCCCATGCTGCACGCTCTTCGGATGTCCTACTGCTCTTTCTTACTTAGAAACTCCTTGAAGTGTTTGGCCACTGCTTCCGCCATCGATTGTTCGTTCTTGCTGCCACCTCTCTGTTTGTTGACGGAGTAGGCCCACAGCATCTTGCTTGAACTGGTCTCGATGAGTTGGACAGAGACACTGCCCTTATCGTCGATTCCAGCGCAGTAGGCGAACAGACAACGTGCAATCTTACCGCCTGTAGACTCCTGATTAATTTCGACTGGGGCGGCCTTTAAGAGAAAGCTTGCCTTCGCCGGATCAATGACTACGTCCGCCGGGACGTTCTTCTTCGCTATCGCCGCGGCGATATAGGTTTCGAACCCGTTCTGCGGTTCGATGTATACCGTGGGCCGAGCTGTCTGGGCAAAGCACGACACAGATGCAAATGCCAAGACAGTTAAAGCTATTTTCTTGATCATTTTAGCCTCTGGGGTGGGAGCTTAGCCCAGCGCATCACAAGCACTCAGAGAACTTACGGAATTGCCATTACGGAGGTAATTGGAAATGGAGTCTGCGCCGCTCTGAGTTGAACGCTTCTGTGGCACAAGTGCGCTCGCCCAGATGAACACCGATCCTGGGGACTTACGCGGATTCTGGGGCGGGATTGACCCACATCCCGAGGGCGACTGTGCCACATGGCTGCTCAGAAGCCCGCAGCTGAGCCCGAAGGCTCAACCCTGGCAATCTAACGTTACTGTGACCTATGTCATATCCCAACGAGCAATCTGGTTTTATGATAGTAGCTATATGAATGCCTATCCAATCGCGCCGGCTGAGCCGGTGGAGTCTGATCAGAGCGAAGTTGCCGAGTGGCTTGAGGCTTTCGATCAGATTGTTTCGGAAGAAGGCCCCACGCGGGCTGGCGAGTTGCTCGATGCGCTTTCGCGTCATGCGCGCGAGTCAGGCGTAGAGCCTCCGACCCAACTCCACACGCCATACAAAAATACGATTCCGGTGGAGCAGGAGCTGCCATATCCGGGCGATCGCGATATGGAGCGCCGTGTCGAGGCGCTGATCCGCTGGAATGCGATGGCCATGGTGCATCGCCAGAACAAAAAGGATGCAGGCATCGGCGGGCATCTTGCCACGTACTCGTCTCTCGCGACTTTGCTCGAAGTAGGATTCAACCACTTCTTCCATTCCACCTACGGCGATCAGCCGGGCGACATGATTTATTTCCAGGGACACGCCTCGCCCGGCGTTTACGCCCGAGCCTTCCTCGAAGGACGTATCAGCGAGAAGCAGGTTCTAAACTTCCGCCACGAAACTCGCGGCGAGCCCGCATTGTCGTCCTATCCGCACCCCTGGTTGATGCCTGACTTCTGGCGCTTCCCTACCGTGTCGATGGGAATCGGTCCGCTTAACGCAATCTATCAGGCGCGCTTCATGCGCTACCTCGAACACCGCAGCCTCATCAAGAAGACTCCACGCAAGATTTGGGCGTTTGTGGGCGATGGCGAAACCGACGAAGTTGAGACGCTCGGCGCGCTCACCGTTGCCACGCGCGAGAAGCTCGACAATTTAATTTTTGTCGTCAACTGCAATCTGCAGCGGCTCGATGGGCCGGTGCGCGGCAATGGAAAGATCATCAACGAGCTCGAAGGCGTCTTCCGCGGAGCCGGATGGAATGTAATCAAAGTTATTTGGGGCAGTGATTGGGACAGCCTGCTGGCCCGTGACCATTCTGGTCTGCTGTTGAAGCGCATGGAAGAGGCCGTGGATGGCGAGTATCAGAGCTATAAAGCCAAGGGCGGCGCTTTCACACGAGAGCATTTCTTCGGCAAATATCCTGAGGCACTCGAACTCGTCGCCGACATGAGCGACGAGCAAATCGCCAATCTACATCGCGGCGGCCACGATCCTAAGAAAATCTACAACGCCTACCTGCGCGCGATCGAACATCAAGGTGGGCCGACCGTAATTCTGGCCAAGACCGTGAAGGGCTACGGACTCGGCTCCGCCCAGGCGCGCAACGCCACGCACCAGGAGAAGAAGCTCACCGACGACGCTCTGGTTGCCTTCCGCAAAGTCTTCGATATTCCCGTCCCCGATCAGGCAGCCAAAGATGGGCTGCCCTATCGTCCGGAGAAAGAGACGCCGGAAATCGCGTACATGAAGCAGTGCCGCAAGAAGCTTGGCGGATACCTGCCTATGCGCGAAAGTCGGAAGCCAAATTTGAAAGCTCCCGCCCTGGACTTCTTCGCGGACGCTCTCGGAGGCTCCCGTGGACGCGCCGTTTCCACCACCATGGGATTCGTGAGCATGTTGCGCACGCTGCTGAAGCATCCCGAAGTGGGAAAGCTCGTGGTGCCTATCGTTCCAGATGAGGGGCGCACGTTTGGACTGGAGTCTGCAATCCGTCAGGTCGGGATTTACGCGAGCCAGGGCCAGCTTTACACTCCACACGATCAGGACGTGCTGCTCTATTACCGCGAAGAAAAAGACGGACAGATATTGGAAGAAGGAATCACCGAAGCGGGATCGATGGCCTCGTTCTCTGCCGCGGGCACCGCATATTCAAATTACCGCCTGCCTACGATTCCCTTTTACATGTACTACTCCATGTTCGGATTCCAGCGTGTCGGCGATCTCATCTGGGCCTTCGGCGATGCGCGGGGCAAAGGCTTTCTGATGGGCGGCACCGCCGGGCGCACCACGCTTTCCGGCGAGGGCCTGCAACACTGCGATGGCCACAGCGTCGTGATGTCGAGCGTCTATCCGACTTGTCTGACTTACGATCCGGCATTCGCTTATGAGATGGCGGTGATCGTTCACGATGGCCTGCGTCGCATGTACGAGAAAGGCGAGGACGTCTTCTACTACATCACTATGTACAACGAAGACTATGCCATGCCCGAGATGCCGAAGGGAGTTGAAGAAGGCATTCTTCGCGGCATCTACAAGTACAAGACTGCCCCCGCTGAAAAGGCCACGGTGCAGCTCTTCGGCAGCGGTCCGATCCTGAATGAAGCTCTCAAAGCGCAGGCTACTCTGGCGGAGAAGTACGGAGTACAGGCCGACGTTTGGAGCGTAACCAGCTATACCGAGCTGCGCCGCGAGGCGCTGGCAACGGAGCGGTGGAACCTGCTGCATCCAGCGGAAAAGGAGAAACAGCCCTACATCCTCAAGGCGCTGCAAGGAGCGGAAGGACCCATCGTGGCCGCGAGCGATTACATGAAGATTGTTCCCGACCAGCTGTCGCCATGGCTGCGCGAGCGGTTGGTGAGCTTGGGAACCGATGGCTTCGGACGCAGCGACAATCGCGAGTGCCTCCGAAAGCACTTCGAGATCAGCCCTGAGTCGATTGTTGCCGCTACGCTCTCACGCCTATCGCGCGAGAAAAAATTCGATGCCAAGAAAGCGCAGAAGGCGCTGCAGGAACTGAACATAGATCCGGAGAAAATCGATCCGGCAAGAGCCTAAGGAATTTCGTCATTTCGTGATCGGGTGATTTTGTGATTTGAGAGCCTGCGCTCGATGCAGCTGTGATTTTCAAATCGCGAAATCACGCAATCACGAAATGAGCGGCTTCATCGATCATACTTTGCGTCCCACGTTGCCCGTCAGCAATCTAAAATAGAAAGACATGGCTTCTACCACCCAAGAGTATCCCCGAGGCTCTTTCCTTATCGACCCGCACGACCGCGAACGCGTATTTGAAGCGTTTCGGCGGTGGGGGTACCTCCAGGCTCACCTTGATCCACTTGGACAGTATCTTGCCCCACAGATGGTTCCGGAGCTCGACGTTCAAGGGGACTTCGCCGACGAGGCACGCCGCTACTACTGCGGTTCCATCGCTGCCGAATTCATGCACATTCCCGATCCGGCACGCAGGGAGTGGATTCAGCAGCGGCTCGAGAGCGATCCGCCGGCGGTGGACCAGAAGCATGTCCTCGAACTGCTCACCAAAGCTGACTTGTTTGAGCATGTAATCCAGTCGCGGTATCTGGGGACGAAGCGCTTCTCGCTGGAAGGCGTGACTGCGCTGATTCCCTTGCTCGACGAAGTCCTAAACGATGCCGCGGAACACGGGACAGTGCAAGTGGTAATTGCTATGAGCCATCGCGGACGCCTGAACGTCATGGTCAACACAGTCGGCAAGTCTGCCAGCGATTTGTTTGCCAAGTTCGAAGACGTGGATCCGCGCAGCACTCTCGGCGGCGGCGATGTGAAATATCACCAGGGCGCGACTGGGACGTTTACTGGTCGCACTGGAAAGACGATCAATCTGCACCTTGTTTCGAATCCGAGCCATCTTGAGGCGGTGGATCCGGTCGCGACTGGACGCGTGCGCGCCAAACAGATTCGCTGGGGCGGAGAAGACAAAGTTCTGCCCGTAATGATTCACGGAGATGCGGCGTTCGCCGGCCAAGGCATTTGGGCTGAGACAATAAATCTCGCCAGTGTGGATGGATATTCCGTCGGCGGTGGATTGCACATCATCGTCAACAATCTCATTGGCTTCACAACAGAGCCCTACGAGACGAACTCATCGCGCTATTCGTCGGACCTGGCGAAGCGCTTGCCTATTCCCATTTTTCACGTGAACAGCGAAGATCCAGAGGCGGTGCTGCGCATCGCCAAACTCGCCGTCGAATATCGCTACACCTTCCACAGCGACGTAGTCGTCGATCTGGTGGGATATCGCCGGCATGGCCATAGTGAAGTGGACGATCCCACGATCACTCAGCCTATTCGTTACGCGCGTATTAAAGATCATCTGCCACTGCATGAAATCTATGCCAAGCAGCTTGGAGTGGACAACAGCCAGCGGGTACAGGAGATTACGGCACAAATTAACGAGGCGCAAAAGCAGGCGACCAAGCTGAAGAAGATGCCGGTGCTGGCTCAGCTTCCAACCTACTGGAATGAGTACAAGGGTGGACGGCTGCTGCCCGAGTACGGAGTTGACACTGGAATTTCCGCGGAAGAGACAGCGCGCATCGGTGAGAAGCTCGCGAGCTATCCGCCTGGCTTCCACATCCATCCCAAAATCAAGAAGTTGCTCGAACAGCGTGCCGAAATGGCACATGGCAAGCGCGGCTTCGATTACGGCATGGCCGAGGCGCTAGCGTTTGGTTCCCTTTTGGTCCAGGGCACCCCTGTACGCCTGAGTGGACAGGATTCGAAGCGTGGAACCTTCAATCAGCGTCACAGCGTGCTGATCGATATCGAGAACGAGGACGAGTACGTTCCCCTGAACCACATCGCGCCTAAGCAGGCAAAATACGAGGTATACAACTCCATCCTCTCTGAGGCGGGGGTACTGGGTTTCGAGTACGGCTACAGTCGCGACTATCCCGAGTCGCTGGTGCTTTGGGAAGCGCAGTTTGGGGATTTCGCCAACGGCGCGCAGATCATGATCGATCAGTTCATCTCTTCCGGCGAAGATAAGTGGGGATTGCTGACGGGATTAGTGCTGCTGCTGCCGCATGGTTATGAGGGCCAGGGGCCGGAGCACTCAAGCGCGCGCATCGAGCGTTACCTGCAGCTGGCGGCGCGCGACAACATGCAGGTGTGCCAGCCCTCAACTGCAGCTCAGTATTTTCATCTGCTGCGCAGGCAAGCCATGCGTCCATGGCGTAAGCCGCTGGTAGTCTTCACCCCGAAGAGCATGCTCAGGCATCCAGCCGCGAACTCTACGGTCCAGGACTTCAGTCGTCCTCGCTTCTTGAATGTCTTGCCTGACCATGAAGTGAGCAATGCGCAGCGTCTGCTGATCTGCACAGGAAAGATCGGGCACGAACTGCGCATGGAACGCAACAAACGCAAAGATACTTCGACCGGCATCATCTTCATCGAGCAACTCTATCCGTGGCCCGAAACGGAACTCATGGCCGAGCTGCAGCGCCATGCAAATGCCACAGAGATTGTCTGGGTACAGGAAGAGCCTTCCAACATGGGCGCGCTGTGGTTCGTAGTCCCGAGGCTGAAGCGCATCTCTGGCGGACGCCCGGTACTCACGGTGAAGCGCTCTGCAAGCGCAAGTCCGGCGACAGGTTCGGCGAAGGCCCACGACATGGAGCAGAAGACGCTCATCGAAATTGCCTTTGGCGGAACGAAGTAGCTCGGCAGAATGGCTTGTGGCGCAACCGCCCCCGACTGTGCCAGTTTGTTCGGAGGAGCTTCGCCGGTCGCCTGCAACCCCCTACTACACGTTCTCATCCGTTTCAATCAGGAGATAGCAAATTGGCACACGAACGAAAATCAGAATTGAATCGTCTACAACAGGACGGCGTAGTACCTGAAACTCCCTACGGATTACCTACTGACGATCTCCATCCCGATGGAGAGCCGCACGCAAAAAGCACTCCGCCGGGCGCTCCTGAACCGGGAACCAAACTCGACCCGAACGCCACCATCGATTGGGGAGAGGCTCCCGGGGAAGAGGTTGTGGTTGAGAACCCGAAGAAGCCTGGCGAAGCTGCATAAGCAACGCACACCCTCGACTTTCTTTGGAACGCGCATACGCTCTCGTCGTGCGACAATGAGACCCTTGTGAGCGTCAGTTGATGCTTTTCAGGCCAAGTAACCGGACCAACAACTGACAAACAGCGAGGGTTGCGAGATGAATACGCCTTCAACTGCTGTTCCAATCTCCTCTGGGCGGATTGACTGCGCGCTGCTCGTTCTTCGTATCGCGAGTGCTTTGGTTTTTTTCTATCACGGCAGCGCCATTCTCTTTGGCGCCTTCGGTGGACCTGGTCCGCAGAAATTTGCCGGCTTTCTCCACGCGCCTGCTCTCGTTGGCTATCTCGTGGGATTGGCTCAGTTCTGCGGTGCGTTGGCTATGCTGACTGGGATGCTGATTCGTGTGGGAGCAGTATTCATCATCATCGTGATGTTCGGAGCCATCTTTATGGTCCATTGGCCGCACGGCTTTGATGTCGGCAAAGGCGGTATCGAATACGCACTGACGCAATTGCTCATCGCGGTCGCGCTGTTACTTACAGGTGCAGGCAGATACTCCATTTCTGCTGCCCTGCCACCCGGTCTGCGAAAGCTTTAACCTGTCTTCGCGAAGAACAAAGGCCAGCCTTGCGGCTGGCCTTTGTTCGCGAGGGTAAAACAGGTAATGCTAGAGGTCAGAAGCTGTACCGCAACACTCCCTTGATAATGCGCTGACCCTGACGGCCTTGCTGCAAGTTCAGGAAGTTGCCAGTACCATCGAGCACGTTCATGTCGATGCCAGGCGTAAAGTCATAATTTACGTGATTCAGCACGTTGTAGAGCTCCGCGCGGAGCTGAATCTGTTGCCCTTCCCACTTTGGCATCTTGATCGTGCGCGTGATTGCGCTGTTCAGATTGTAGGAACCGGGCTGGATGTAGGTATTGCGTCCCACGTTTCCTGCGCCTGGAGCGATGACCCAGTGAACGTTGCTGGCCGTTGTCGGAAGACCAGTGTCGTTGTCGTAGATCGTTCCTGGAGTTCCACCGATGAAGATACCGTCGATGCCGGCCGACGTCAGTGGTGCGCTGGCGCTGCCGAGGAACGGACGCCCGTTGGTGGCATTCCCATCACCGTTAGTATCAATGCCCACAAGCGAGATCGTCGCCGGCTCGCCTGACTGCATGCTGAACACATTGCTGATTTCCCATCCATCGCTGAGGACGGCCAAGCCACGAGCCAACTGGTTGGCATTTGAGTGCCATCCTGGAACTGTATACACGAAGCTCGTAACCCAGCGGTGACGGGTATCGAACGCCGAGAGGGCGCGCTCGCCGTGGCGTCCATCTGGAAAATACGCGCTTTGCGGAACCACGGTGAACGTACCCAACCCGAAGAACACGTCAGAGCCATCATCAATCGCCTTGCTGAACGTGTATGCGCTACGGAACGATAATCCTCGCGCAAAGTGACGCTCAAGCTCGGCGCTCAGGCCGTTGTAATGCGAGTCACCGCTGTTGTCGCGAACCGTGATCGGACCGCGAGCGGGGTTCAGCCTGGGCAGGAGCACGAGAGCGCCAGAAGCCATGGCTGTGGGATTGTATCCGCCGAAAGCGTTGATAGTGTCAGACTCGAAGAGATGCTCACCGCGTGTTCCGACATACGCCAGCGTCATGATCATCGACTGGGGCAGCTCGTGCTGCACGTCGAGGTTCCACTGGTAGATCTTTGGATTGGCCATGTTCGATGCCACCGACGTCTGGCCGGCGAGTGGGTTCAACACGGGACTTTGCGCCGCGATCAGCGTGCTTGCGTTCGCGAATCCGCGTCCGCCGGTACCGACAATGCTGTCGGCTACAGCATTGGGCGCTGACGCTTGTGTGTTGTCGAGCATAAGCGTGTAGAAGGAGTCGTAGAAGGCGCCGAAGCCGCCGCGGAATACTGTCTTGTTCTCACCCAAAAGGCCGGGCAGGAAATGCGGGCTGTAGGTGATCCCGACGCGCGGGCCAAAGTTGTTGGTGTCGTTCTTTACCGGAACTTTGTCGGTGAGATTGTTGAACGGACCGTTCGCGAGATTGTATCCGGGATACGCTTCGTAGTTCTCAGGATTACCCGCGTACTCATATCGCATGCCCAGCGTGAGAGTCACATTGGAAGCGGCTTTCCAGGTGTCTTCCAGGTAGTAGCCCTGCTGCAACATCTTCGGTGTCGCGATCGGACTGCCGAAGGTGATCGCTCCAAAGGCGCCAGTTCCGGTGAAATTGTCGAGGAAGTTGCCAAGCGGAGTGAAGCCACCGCCGCCATTGTATGTTTCGGTTCCGTAGAAGTTGAACGGGATGTGGTCATTCACCAGCAGACGAGCCATATCGACACCCAGCTTCATGGTGTGCTTGCCTTGGGTGTAGGTCAGACCATCCTGCTCCTGATACGTCTGGTGGCCGCGCCCCTGCGGCACGATAGGTGCGACACCCAACTGAGAAAGCCGTGAGATGCCGTTGATGGTGATGCGCGGCTGCGTGTAGAGCGGATTCTTCAGGTCTTCAGGCTCCGGAGCGAACTCGAAATCGAATCGGCCATACGACGAACGAAACTCATTGACCATATTGGGACTAAAGGTATGTGTCCATGAGCCGCCAAGGTTCTGCGAGGGCCCACCCTGGTTGGTGTCAAAACCCGGCAGTGAGGTCGGATTGTTGAAGAAGTCGGGGCTCACTGAGTTGTAATCGTGCAGGTAGCGCACAGCCAACACATCACGTTGTGACGGCAGATAATCAACCTTGAAGCTGTACTGGGTGTCGGGCTGTTTCTGAGGAGGCGGAGTACGCTGGACCAGTCCAAACTGGATGGCTTGCCCAGTGTTGTTGCTCAGCGTGTTCACGTTGAACGTATTGCCCGACGCGCGCAAATTTCCGAAATACTGAAGCAACAGATTCGCATTGGACGTGCCGTACGCCTGCAGAGCGGAAGCTCCCAAAGCTGTCGGCGCTGCGATGGTCGCAGGAGTCGAGTTGCCATAGAAGCGCTGCCACTCGGGCGTAGCGAAGAAGAACAGCTTGTGTTTGACGATCGGGCCGCCCACGGCGAAGCCATAGGTGTGGGTGTCATAACGGGCCTTGGTGCTGGACGTAACGCCAGCCAGGCCAGACTGCGCGTCGATCGAGTTCAAGCCGGAGCCGCTGTAGTTTTCCCAAACTGAACCGTGGAAGTTGTTGCTCCCGCTCTTGTAAATGACGTTCGTGACCGAAGCGCCACCGCGTCCGAACTCTGCAGAGTAAGAGTTGGTGAGCACCGAGACTTCCTGAATGGCGTTGGCATTGATCGGTTGAAAGGCCTGCCCCTGAACGCCATTGTCGTTGTTGTCCTGCCCATCGATCAGGAAATTGTTAGAGCGTGTGTTCAATCCGTTCACAGAAAACCCGGTGCCGTTGGCAAAATTGCGGCCAGTTTCATTCACGTCGGCAACGCCGGGCAGAGTGGTGGCGAGCGAAATCGGATTGAAGTTCTGCGTCGGCAGACTCATCACTTCCTTGTTGCCGATCGTGTGCGTAATCGCCGCTGTCTGCGTCTCGACAGCATTATTGGTGGCCTCAACCGTGACCACCTCGTTCTTTACGCCGACCTGCAGAGTGACGTCGGCAGGCGTGATGACCGATCCACGCACGACGACGTTATCCAGCGTGAGAGTGGCGAAGCCGTTGCCGGCGATGGTTATTTTGTAGCTGCCCAGTTCCATGGCGTCCATTCGATATGCGCCGGTCGGACCTGTGCTCACGCTGCGCTTGAGCCCGTTGTCGTTGCTGACAGCGCTGACCGAAACGCCAGCGATTGCCGCTCCGGTACTGTCGGTGACGGTGCCGGCGATCATGCCCCGGCTGGTCTGCGCAAAAGTAGGTAGCGGAGCTAACAGGAATGCCGCAGAAAAAATCAATAGGACAGCTAGTAGACGGCTACGCATTTTTTCAGTTCCTCGAAAAAGACAAATTTGGCTCACAACGCCAGTTGGGCCCAATGCCGGTTCGCGATGCTCTTGCAGGCCGCGAGTCCTGCTGCCTTCCTCTTCATCTGCGCACGCATGCCGGAGCCAAGCTCGTTTGCGGCGGCTGCAGAGCTCGGGCCGAATGCGCCAGAGCAAGTGAAAGGATTAAGCAAGTTTCAGTTGACCGTAGCATCCGAGTGCGGAAGCCTCAACAATTGAGCAGTGAGCCCGGAATCGAAAGTAATGAGGAAAAACCTAAGTTTGGGACAAACCATGTGAATCGTGGGACGAACGCGATTCGTAGCGGCTAACTCTCGAAGAGAGCTGCCAAAGATCGAATGCGGTATGGTCCAGTGCTCTGCGGTCCTATCGTCCCATGAGCTTTTTACAAATCCTTGACAATCCGTCCCTATGCCGTTGATATCGTTAGCAGGCCAGAGCGCTCATGGATCAAATCCTGGTCATCGAAGACGACCCGAAAGTGCAGAGGGCAATGAGCCGGTTATTCGAGCCGGAAGGCTTTGCCGTGGAGATTGCAACCGATGGCGTCGCTGGGGTTGAAGCTTTCTCCGCTCGCCAGCCGAACATAGTGATTCTCGATCTCCGCATGCCCCGGATGAGCGGCAGGGATGTTTGTAAGGAGATTAAGAGGCTTTCTCCTTCGGTTCCCATCATCGTTGTCAGCGCCACCTCGGATGTAATGGATAAGGTGCTGCTGCTCGAACTCGGCGCCGATGATTACGTCACCAAGCCGTTTTCTCCACGCGAGCTGCTCGCACGCACTCGCGCAGCACTCCGCCGTAGCTCACGTCTGCCTGCCGCAGAGAGGTTTGCGTTCGATGAGGTCTCGGTCGACTTCACGCGCATGCAACTCACGCGGGCGGGAGAACCCGTGCCAATGACCGCTCAGGAATTCAAAGTGCTGAAATTCATGGTCGAAAATCGGGAGCGCGTGATCTCTCGCGATGAGCTGCTGAACGAGGTCTGGGGATATCAGGATTATCCGAGCACGAGAACGGTGGATAATCACATTCTCAAACTGCGTCAGAAGCTCGAACACGAGCCCGGTAGTCCAGCGCACTTCTTGACCGTGCATGGAGTCGGTTACCGCTTTGTTCCATAGCAAAACACTGTGACTCTCCGCGCCAAATTCCTTCTCGCGTTGCTTCTGATATCTGCGGGCCTAACCGGAGCGAGCCTCGTTGTGGTGCGCAGAGTGGTAGCGCAGCATGTGCGCACGCAAATCGTTCAGGACGTACGCAATTCAGTCGGGACTTTCGAAAATGTGCAAAGCCAGAGAGAGACGAGTCTGGTCCGCTCCGCTCGTCTGATGGCCGATCTGCCGATCGTTCGTGCGCTCATGACTACGCGACACGCCGCCACCATTCAAGATGCCTCCGCCGAACTTTGGCAAACAGCAGGCAGCGACCTTCTGGTGCTCGCGGACCGCTCGGGAAACGTAATGGCAGTTCAATCCACTTCCGCGGATCTGGAGCGCAACGATGTTCAGGACCGATTGAGAGGTTCTGTCTCAGGCGCTGATACGGTGAGTTGGTGGTTCTGCGGCAAACATCTTTTCGAAGTCGCCACCCGACCAATTTATTTGGGAGACTCCAATCCTGATCGCCTTATCGGATTCCTCGCTATTGGATCAGAGATCGACGATAAGGTAACTCGCGAATTGAGTGCTGTGGCCGCGAGCAAGGTCGCATTTCGCGCCGGAGACAAACTCGTGCGCAGCACACTAACTCCCGCGCAGGAAGCGGAAATAAGTTCGCGATACTCCGCGGCATTGCCCTTGGAGAACATCCAGGAAATCCAGCTGGACAACGAGAAGTTCCTGGCCGAAGACGTGCAACTCTCGGTTGCGCCTGGAAACGTGCGCCTTACGGTGCTGAAGTCGCTCGATCAATCGACCGAGTTTCTCACCCATTTGGATCGTTTGGTGCTGGAGCTCGGCGCCTTTGCGTTACTGATGGGAGCTGGGCTCGTTTGGACTATTTCTCGAACCATCACTCAACCGTTACGATCACTTGTGGCTGGCGTGCGTGCGCTTGCTAAGTCGGACTTCAACTATCCATTGACTCGGGGTGGACGAGACGAAGTTGCAGAACTCACGATGGCGTTTGGTCGTATGCGCGCGCATCTACAAAAGAGCCAACGCGAATTGCTTGACAGCGAACGGTTGGCGACTATCGGAAGGATGGCGAGTTCCATCTCGCATGACTTGCGGCACCTATTGTCTGCCATTGTGTCGAATGCAGAATTTCTAAGCGACTCCCGACGGCCCAACTCAGAGCGCGAGGAGTTATATGAGGAGATACGAGCCGCCGTTAATCAGATGAACGATCTGATTGACTCTCTCTTAGAGTTCTCTCGCACCCGTGAGTCGTTGCGCCTTCGACCCTCTCATCCCGAAGAAGCCATCGACAAGGCGATTCATACCATCCGCCTTCGGCCTGAGTTCCGGAACGTCATCATCGAGCTCGTCTCGGCGGGAACAAGCGAGGGAGCCTATGACATCAAGAAGCTCGAGCGAGTGTTTCACAATCTTTTCCTGAATTCTTGCGAAGCGATTTTTCCCAATTCCGGCCTTCTGAAAATTGACGTTTGCGAGAAGGGCACTCAAGTGGAGATTCGAGTCAGCGACAATGGTCGGGGGATTCCAGAGGATCTGAGGCAGCAAATCTTTGAACCCTTTTTTACGCAAGGCAAGGCAAATGGCACAGGACTGGGTCTCACCGTTGCGCAGAAGATCGTACAGGATCACGGCGGGGAACTGCGCGTTGAAAGCACGTCACCACATGGAACGGTCATTCGCCTCTCTCTGCCGATCCTCGGCCCAACAGACAAGACAGAAGCAATCGGAAGTAGCACGCCCGCTACCGTGACGCAGTGACAAACAATAAATAAGCGAGAGCGTGTGCTCTTTTGACCGCCACACTGAAGGAGACTTTGCCAATGAATGCGCGACTTGCCCGATGGACCCTCCTTCTGCTTAGTTGCAGCTGTGCCATTGCCCAAGAGCCCGCTGCGACTAGCGCAAAAAATACCGAGGCACAGCTAACGCAGGCAGTTCAGCAACTGCAGGAGCAAATCGCTCGCTTACAGAACTCCGTCGCCGAGCTACACGATGAGGCAGACCGATACCGTGCGGAGACGCAAAGACTTGAGCATAGGCTCGAAGCCATACAAGCGAATCAGGCAGAGGCGATGCGGAGCCCTTCTCCGAGTGCCTCCGGCACCGTCGCCGGCGGCAACTCTGCGGAACAGAGTCCGAGCGCTTCCCCAGATTTGCGACTGTCGCGATTAGAAGACGAATACGGAATCCTAACTGGCAAAGTTGACGATCAATACCAAACAAAGGTCGAGAGCGCATCGAAGTATCGAGTTCGCCTTTCCGGGTTGGTGATGTTGAATCTGTTCGCCAACCGAGGGGTTCCGGATAGCATCGATACACCCGGAGTCTCCGTTCCTGGTGGAGTTCTGGACGGACGCGGCTCCTTTGCGGGATCGCTGCGCCAGTCGCAGATAGGCTTGGAGGCCTTTGGGCCGGAATGGGCCGGAGCCAACGTGACCGGCGATCTGAGATTCGATTTTGCCGGAGGATTTCCGGATACGGAAAACGGAGCTACGCTGGGCCTCATGCGTCTTCGTACTGGAAATGTCCGATTCAACTGGTCGCATACCTCTCTCAGCGCGGGTCAGGACTCTCCGATGTTCTCTCCCTTTTCTCCGACCTCTGTAATCGCGTTAGCTCAGCCGGAGTTCTCTTACACCGGAAATCTTTGGACATGGGTTCCACAACTCCAATTGCAGCATTGGATGGCGCTCGGAGCCACGCAGCGATTGACGTTCGCAGCGGGAATACTTGATCCCCTCACCGGCGAACCACCTCGTTCCCAGTTCGATCGCGCCGCGCAGGCTGGAGAGGTATCGCGGCAGCCGGGCTATTCCGCGCGCATAGGTTGGGCAAATCCGAGTAATGAAGACCGCCCAGTATCTTTGACTGTTGGAGGCTACTTCAGCCCACAAAAGTGGGGATTCGACCGTCGGGTTGACGGTTGGGCAGCAACTGCTGATTGGCAGCTTCCGCTCCTACCGCGTTTGAGCATGAAAGGCGAATTCTATCGCGGAAAGGCGCTCGGCGGGTTTGGCGCCAGCAATGGTCAGAGCGTGCTTTCGTCGGATGTTTTGCAGAACCAATTCGCTGTCGTGGAGGGAGTCGATACCGTCGGCGGCTGGACGCAGGCAAGCTTTCAAGCAACTCCAAGCCTGCAAATCAATGGAGGCTACGGGCTCGACAATCCCTTTTCGGCACAGATACGGCGTTTCGCGTCACGACAAAATCTGCTGAATCCTGAACTGGGCAGAAATATCAGCGAGATGACGAACGTGATCTATCGTCCGCGATCGGACCTCCTGTTTTCCATCGAATATCGGCATTTCATGTCTTCAAGGCTGACCAACGTCAGGGCGTCTACAGAAAACGTTGGCATGGGGATTGGGTTGCTCTTCTGATGATCCGCGCTGGCCTACGCACGCGTTTGCAGCTGCCGTTCGCAAGCCTTGTCTTGGCACTGCTGGGCACGTACCTTCATGCCGCTGAGGTCACGGCGAAGGTTCAGGTAAGCTCTCCCGATACCAACGCCGACTCGACTGGAGTGGTCCTATCGCTCAGTGCGCTCAACCGTGCGGAAGCCAGCGCTGCGAAAGAACAGCCCGTGCACGCACGACTCATCCAAAAAAACAAGGCGTTTTCTCCCCACTTACTGGTCATACCTCCGGGATCTGTCGTCGATTTCCCTAATCGGGACCCATTCTTTCATAACGTGTTCTCGCTCTTCGAGGGCAAGAGATTCGATCTTGGCCTCTACGAGTCGGGCTCAAGCCGCTCAGTGAAGTTTGACCGTCCGGGGGTGAGCTATATCTTCTGCAACATCCACCCGCAGATGAACGCGATCATCGTTTCCCTCGACACGCCTTATTACGCAATCGCCGGAGCTTCCGGAAGCGTAAAGATCCCCAACGTGCCTCCTGGTGAATACCTTCTACAGATCTGGGCCGAGGGTTTAAACCGTGAAGAGATGGACAAACTTTCTCGTCACGTACGCGTGAACGAAGATCCCGTGCCCCTCGGAACTATTGAGATTGCATCGATCGACGTCTTGGCGCAACACAAGAACAAGTATGGGCGCGAATACGACCGGCCGAATACCACTGCTCCCTACGAGCCGCACTGATCGCTCGCATTTCGAAACAGCTATTGCTCGAAGGCCTGTGCTCCCTCACGGCTCAGAGAGCCGCGAAGCTACAAAGACGTACCTGCCTTGTGATGAGTTCAGCAGCAGCAGCCCCCGCGTTTTAATGGTTGCGCCGTTCGCCAATAACGTGCCGCTGTCCACACGCGCGGACTGCCCGATGTAGATCGTCACGGTGGTCATGCCGGTGAGCAGCGCGAAAGCTGAGTCTGCAGGAACGGTTAGCGTGAACTGAGAATTGGAGAACGCCGACACCGTTCCGGTAAGTGCCTGCTGCTCCAGCTTTACGCTGTTTGCCACGACCACGCCGTTGTTAGGAGCCCCGCCGTCCACCTCCACACGCTGCGCTTTAGAAAGCGATGCAGCGGTGAACTGCGGCAGATTCCAACCACTCATGTCGAGGCTGCCATTGTCCACACGGAATTGCGTATTCGGACCGATCTGCACCTGGAGGCTGGATCCAAGCATGCCGGACGTGATCATGGTGCCCGCGCCATCCTGCAGCAGGAATGTGAAACTTGAAACCGGATTGCCTGACGTCGTGATAATCACTCCCTCGGTTTCTTGTTGTAGAGTTGCTCCGACTACTTCCACTTCTCTGGCTACCAAAGTGCCATCGGCTTGGGTCGCGCCTTCCACACGAACCAGAGAATTGGGGACCACACTCGCGAGTGTAGCGCCGTCATCGAGACGCGTAGAAGAGTTGATGGCAAAGGTAAGCAAAGTTCCGCTCTGACCGACCTCAACGGTGAAGCTGGTAGCGCTCGCTGCCGTTAGTTGTCCGAGGACATGCTCAAGAGCCCCATCCTCCACTTCTTCCTCCGCTTCGTGGCCGGCGGGTGGCAGAGATGCCGTTAAAACCGAGAACGAAGGAGTGATTGTCACGAAGTTGCTCGCAAGATCAATCGTGACAGAGTTCTTCGCATTGAGGTCGAAACTGAGAACTACTGGGCCTGCTCCGACCACCAACGCGGGGCTGATGGGCACGGTCACCGTGGTTGCGAACACGGCGTTCTCGTTTTCGACTGGCTGGCCAGCGTTGTTGATGAATATAACTTCAGGCGAGCTTACGGCAATCGTCGCGCCGGTGTAGGTGCCTTGCGGAATCGCGCTGAGAGTCAGGGCTTCATTGGTGCCGGCCAGATGCGTCACTTCTATCTTTCGCGGAGCTGCCAACACGCTGACAGTGGAATTATCGGATTTCGTAAGCACAATCGAATCCACCGTGATCTCAAATTCGACCAAGCGGTCGGACGGAGCATCCGAGATATTCACGACAGCCATCGAGCTTTGCGCGTTTCCAGGAATGGCGGTCTGTGCAGTCGGAGTTATGGAATTCCCTCCTCCGCCACAGGCGCTAATTCCGGCAACCAGAACCGTCACCATGACCGTACGCAAATATATGTTCATATCACCTCCGAGCATCGCAAGTGCAGAATAGCCGGAGCAGAAAACGCACCTGTCATACAGATGTAAAAGGCTTGCACATTCTCTGGAGACACCGCGCAGGAGCTCGGAAAGTGTGGCGCTGAAGAAATTCGGACGGAAGTTACGCGACGAAGAAGAACACGCGAATCGACTTCGCGTGTTCTTGGCGGGTGTTGGTCAGGGAAAGAACGTTTGGCTCAGCAGACCTCGCGCAAAGCTCGGTGAAAGTCCTTGTGCTTGCGAGTGACGATCAACTCTTTGCCGCTCACTAGAGTGACCAGGCTGTCGCCGCGGCGCAGCGGACGACAATTCTTGATATGCCTCAGGTTGACGATGGTGGAACGATGAACGCGCGAGAAGGTTTGCGGATTAAGTTTATCCAGCAGCTGATTCATTGTGGAACGCATGGTGTAGACCATGCCTGCGGCGTGGATCTCCACATAATTTGCGGCAGCGGTAAAACACTCAATGTCCGATATGGGAATGTTAATGACTCTGCCCCGTGAAATCACTCGCAACTGTTGCCGCGCGGGACTATCGATTGCGTCACGGCGTAGCACGGAAACCGGCGTCCATGGTTTCGAGGTTTCATTGGCCGTCGTGGCAACAGCGCGAGCCTCTTTGCTGTTGGCAGCTCCGTTTGGCGTTGGATCGAGCGCAATACGTGCGGCCGATGAGGCCATCTGCATCGTGAGCGGATGTGTCTTGGATGTATACATCGAGAGGTCCTCTACACTGGATTCCGCTGCCAAGGTACTGCGTCCAGGACCCTCGAGTTGTCAGAGAAATGTCACGGGGATGTAAAACCTGCTTTTCAACCGCGCATTCTTTCATTCCAGCCTGGCGGCTAGAGCGGAGAACAAAGAAGCCCGAGTTCGGCGTGAGAACGCGCGGATGGTAACTCAAGTGGACTGGGCCGACTGAGCAGTGTGGCGGGCGTGGGCACGCCCCCTCGCAACCAGCCGAAACTCACGCCCTTTTGCGGCGCTGTTCTTTCAGAGAAACGAACCAGAGGTAGATTTCGTCTACTCGGTCGATGTCTTCCGCGAGAACCTCGTGATCCGCATAGGCGATGACCGATTCTTCGTTGTGACGGCGTTTGAGGTTTCTAACAATCTGGTGCAACTCATCCACCTTCGAGTGCATGATCCGCAGGTCGCTCACCAGTCTTACCTCTTGGATGTCTAACCAGCGATCTTGCACATTCCCCTCCGATTGCCCTTCTTTCATGAACGGCTCCTCAAAGTTATCTATTATTACTCACCTCGTGCAGCGAATCGCGATGGACAGTCGCCGGGGAAAATGCCGGTACACATACCGCAATGTACTCGGCGCCTTCTGGTGTCGAGTATTGAATCCACTCTCCCTTGTGCGCGATTACGGCTTGTCCCGCCTCGACGTCAAGGATGCCGTCCTCGTGCTTCACGCGAACCATTCCTTTCAGCACGACCGTAAACTCATCGAATTCCGGACGCTGCCCAGGCTCCTCCCATCCAGCCGGGCTTCGCATGTGGGCCACACTGGCATCCACACTCCCGCTGTTGACCCGCCCAACGTACTCGTCGATCAGTTTCGGCTTGGTGCCGGCTGGCTCGATGCGTGTAGGTTGAGAGATCAACGTCGGCAAGGTTGATTGTCCTCCTGCAGGACCGGAAGACAGCGAGTATACCGAAGGGGATACTGCCTTTTTTCAACGAAAAACATAGGAACAGGGAAATTTACATGGAATTTTCCGTTGTCCAGCATAGAAACGTCGGATTTTGCCCAATTCCGCGATTTTTTGCTCGGAAGCAGGGAATTAGCAGGGATTTTCTTGCTTTGCGTGTAACTGTTTGACACGCATTGCCTTAGTGCCGAAAACTGAGTAGTACGACCATCTAGCAGGGAATTAGCAGGGAAAAAATGAAGGCCCTGAGACTTCTTCGAAGCAAGATTCCGGACCGCATGCACGATTCCAGATGAGCATCATAATGCATGTTGCTCGCCATCTTCGCTGGCTTGACATGCCGTAAACTGCATCTTAGCCTAGTAGTCTGGAGTAACAATGGATACTGCGCTCGCGGCCGATCTAGACAAGCAGGTGGTTGATTTCCAAACTCATCCTTCCCGCTACCAACACTGGCAGCTAAAGTTCGATGGCCCCACCGCCACCCTGGTGATGGACACAAAAGAGGATGGCGGCGTCCGCCCGGGATACAAGCTCAAGCTCAACTCCTATGACCTGGGTGTCGACATCGAGCTGCATGACGCTTTGCAGCGCATCCGTTTTGAGCATCCCGAAGTCCGGGCGGTGGTTCTGACCAGCGCGAAGCAGCGGGTCTTCTGTTCCGGCGCCAACATTTATATGTTGGGCACCTCCTCGCATGCCTGGAAGGTGAACTTCTGCAAGTTCACAAATGAAACGCGTAATGGCATCGAGGACGCCAGCCGCAATTCCGGCCTGAAATTTCTTGCCGCCTGCAACGGCACTACCGCCGGTGGAGGATACGAACTGGCACTCGCCTGCGACGAAATCATTCTCATCGACGATCGATCTTCGGCCGTAAGCCTGCCCGAAGTTCCTCTTCTTGGAGTGCTTCCCGGCACCGGCGGCCTCACCCGCGTCACGGATAAGCGCAAAGTCCGCCGCGACTTGGCCGACATATTCTGCACCGTGCCGGAAGGCATTCAAGGACAGCGCGCGAAAGAGTGGGGCCTTGTCGATGAAGTGGTAAAGCCGGCGCAGTGGAACGATCACATTCAGCGGCGCGCGCAGGAACTCGCGAAGCGCAGCGATCGTTCACAAGGCGAAACAGGAATCGAACTTACATCGCTCCAGCGCCTCATCGACGACCGCGGCTACCACTATGAATACGTGGACGTCATCTTTGATCGCGACGGCCGAACCGCGACTATCAAGGTACAGTCGCCCGAATCGGTAAAGGAAAAGAGCCTAGCTGATATTAAGGCGGCAGGCGCCAGCTGGTGGCCGCTGCAGATGGCTCGCGAACTGGATGACGCCATCCTCATGCTGCGCACCAACGAGCTCGAGCTCGGCCTCTGGATTCTGAAGACCAGCGGCAACGCCGATGCCTTGCTTGAGCTAGATCGTCAGCTCATCGAGCACCGTTCGGACTGGTTCGTGCGCGAAGTAATCAATATGTTGCGCCGCACATTTGCGCGGCTGGACGTAAGTTCGCGCTCGATGTACGCGGTGATCGAGGAAGGCTCGTGTTTCGCCGGCACGCTGATGGAGTTGGCTGTCGCGGCCGACCGTAGTTACATGCTGAACCTGCCGGACAATCCCAACGCGACATTCGTGGCACTGTCGGAAATGAATTTCGGCAGCTCCTCGACAGAGACGTCGGCCGCGGCGGACCGCGTCTCTCCCGAAGGCTTGCTTGACACAGTAAATGGATATTCGCGACTCGCTTCTCGTTTTTACGGAGACAAACAGAAGATCGCGAGCTTGCGAAGTGTGGTGGGCAAGAGGTTATCTGGGGAAGAAGCACTCGCCCTGGGGTTGGTGACAGCGGCTCCGGACGATCTGGATTGGGCTGACGAGCTTCGCTTGGCCATCGAATCGCGCGTGGCGCTCTCACCCGACGCCCTCACCGGACTCGAAGCAAATCTACGTTTCCCAAAGCAGGAATCGATGATGACTCGCGTTTTCGGACGCCTGTCTGCCTGGCAAAACTGGATCTTCATCCGCCCGAACGCAGTCGGCAGCACCGGAGCCCTGAAGGTATACGGCAGCGGCAGCAAAGCGAAATTTAATTGGGAGAGGGTGTGAGGTGGCTGGCAATTTGGTGATTTCGTGATCGTTGATTTTGTGATTTCGAATCACACAATCCCGAATCACCCAATCACCAAATCCACGATACGGCCTAAGATTCGAAGGAATTTTCATCATGACTATCGATTATTCGCAATTAATTCCTAACAACGTTGATCTTGCCGGCGACCGCACATTGCAGCGGGCGCTGGAGCGCTGGCAGCCCGCGTTTCTCGGCTGGTGGAACGACACTGGTCCGGCCAACACGTCGGACCTCCAGGTATATCTGCGCACGGCCATCAGCGTAGAGAAGGATGGCTGGGCGAACTTCGGCTATGTACGCATGCCGGAGTACCGCTGGGGCATCTTCCTTGTGCCTCGCGATGAGAACCGCAAGATCCACTTCGGTGATCACCAAGGTGAGTCGGCCTGGCAGGATGTTCCCGGCGAGTATCGCTCCACGCTGCGACGCATCATCGTCACACAGGGTGACACCGAGCCTGCGTCGGTCGAGCAGCAGCGTTTGCTCGGTAAGACCGCTCCTTCACTCTACGACATGCGCAATCTGTTTCAGGTGAACGTCGAAGAAGGACGCCACCTGTGGGCGATGGTTTACCTGCTGCATCGGTACTTCGGGAAAGACGGACGCGAAGAAGCAGAGTACTTGCTGGAACGGCGGTCGGGCGACACCGACAATCCGCGCATCCTCACCGCATTCAACGAGCAGACGCGCCACTGGCTGGCCTTCTTCATGTTTGCGTTCTTCACGGATCGCGATGGAAAGTTCCAGCTTTCGTCACTCGCAGAATCCAGCTTCGATCCGCTCTCGCGTACCTGCCGATTCATGCTCACCGAAGAGGCGCACCACATGTTCGTCGGCGAGTCGGGCGTAGCCCGCGCGGTTCAGCGCACCTGCGAGGTGATGAAGGAGCATGGACTGACAGATCCCGCGCAAGGACGCCAGTTCGGCGTCATCGATCTGAACACCCTGCAGAAGTTCGTCAATTTCCATTTCAGCGTTACGCTCGATCTGTTTGGATCGGACATCTCTTCAAACGCCGCAACCTACTACACCACGGGATTAAAGGGCCGCTACGAAGAGGCCAAACGCGGCGACGATCACAAGCTTGCAGCCGATGACTATCCCGTGCTCGACATGGAGAATGGACGCATAGTGGAAAAGCGCGTGCCCGCGCTTACTGCGCTGAATGCGCGACTGCGTGATGACTATGTGGAAGAGATTCAGGGCGGGCTGAATCGCTGGAACCGCATTCCCGAAAAGCTGGGAATCCCGTTCCGCTTCAAGCTTCCTCACATCGGCTTTCACCGCAAGATTGGAAACTTCGCCGGGCAATTCATTACTCCCGATGGCCAGGTGGTTCCCGAATCAGAGTGGAACCGGCGTCGCGACGAGTGGATGCCCTCCGAGAGCGACCATCAATTTATCGAGTCGCTCATGGGACAGGTGATCGAGCCAGGCAAGTTTGCCAATTGGATTGCTCCTCCTGCCCGCGGCATCAACAGCCAACCGATTGACTTTGAGTATGTGAGGTTTAACTGAAGAAGCGGCATTCGGCGTTCGGCTTTCAGCCCGGAGCACCGGACTGGCACGATTCGTGTGAGCACACAAAATGCAATCTACACACCCACATTTCATGATTGAGCGATTCGCAACCGCACTGAGAATTGTTCCTGGAGATCGTGTGGTGCGCGCTGAAGACCTGCGGGATTTTGCCGAGCGGCTGCGAGGCGTTTCCGAGCAAGCACGCAAGCTGCTGGTGCACATTGCTCAACTTGGGTATCACGGACGCGGTCAGCAGCGGAAGGCCGACGTCGCCTATCTGCCCGAGCTTCATGAATCCTGCGGCCTTGATGTGGATGCGATGTACGCGCTTCTGAAGGAGCTTCATGCAGCCAAATTCATCGAGATGGAAGATCAGTATCCGTTCGAAGACGTGAGAATTCTTCCCTCCGCATCGGGATGGAATGCGCTCGCGGCCATAGCACGGTTTTCCGAAGACCAAAAGATTGCCTTGCGAGACATTCTCGTTGAAGGGCGCTTCGATTTACTTCAATGAAGACCATCTCCCAAAACGGAGCTGAGCTCGCAGTGGATCCCGAAGTAGCTAAAGAAGGATCGCAGTTTAGTGGCAGCGACCAATCCGCGTACTTGCGAGGTCTTGGAGAGAGCCTGCGTGCGGCTCGATCACGCCGGGGTATGACCCGCAAGGTGCTGGCTGCACAATCCGGAGTTTCGGAGCGGTTTCTCGCGCAGCTTGAGAGCGGCACCGGCAATGCTTCGATTCTAATTCTGCGGCAAATTGCGAGGGCCCTCGATCTGCCTCTCGATGCCATGCTCTCCAACCGTTCTGGTGTTCCGGCCGATCTGGCACACGCTGTCGAGTTTCTCGCGCGCCTTGATGCGGCAGATCTCGCAAAGGCGCGAGAACTTCTGCTGCAGAAGTTTGGGAATAAAGAAGATGATGGGCGACGTGAACGTATAGCCCTCATCGGATTGCGTGGCGCAGGCAAGTCCACGATCGGACGGCTGCTGGCGGACAAACTCGAGGTTCCATTTTTTGAACTTGATCGCGAGATTGAGCAGACCAGCGGCCTATTGTTGAGCATGATCTTCGATATGTATGGACAAAGCGGATTTCGGCGTTTTGAGCGCCGCTGTCTGGACGAGCTCTTGAATGAGCAGAAAAGATTTGTGGTGGCAACTGGCGGCAGTCTCGTCTCGGAACCTGCCACTTACGATCGCCTCCTATCTTCCTGCCATACGATCTGGCTCCGGGCCAAGCCACACGAACACATGTCACGCGTGCTCGCTCAAGGAGACATGCGCCCCATGGCGCAGAATCCTGAGGCCATGTCAGACCTCGAACGAATCCTCGCCGAGCGCGAGCCGTTGTATCGGCAGGCTGATGTCACCGTTGAGACCAGTGCGAAGAGCGTGGAGCAGGTGTTGGAAGAATGCCTGGCGTATGTACGAAGCTTCGCAAATCTTCAAGCGAGCGCCGTTTGAGCTATATGGTCCCATCAGCAAAGAACATCCGCAACAGAAGTATGCCAGGGCCGGAGGCCCGAGAGCCAAACGTGAGCCCAGCGCGGAAGCGCTGGGTTACAGCGTTACGATTCCGAGCCCCAGCGGGGCGGCACCGCCCTTTTCGCACAGAAGAGTGCCGCGCCTACGGCGCTCCATCTCCATACTCGAGTACCCAGCGCTTCCGCGCTGGGCTCACGTTTGGTATCGGCCCTCCGGGCCTTGGGGTACGCTCACAAGGTGACCGATGCAATCGCCACTTGCTTCTTCGCTACTATGCGCTGGATCCCAATACTCAAGACAACCATTACAACCGACGAGAGCGGAATTACCAGCAATGCATGCCCCAAGCGTCTTGGATCTGAGCCAGCTATGCTGCCGATGATCCACGAGCTTACGACCACCCCAAACCATCCGAACGTAATCACAAGCCCGATGCAAGTGCCGGTCATGCGTCGAAACGACTCTCCAGTAATTCCGATGGCGCTGGGATAAACCGGGCCCATTGCGACTCCAGAGCAAAACACCGCGATCATGACAAGCGCTGGATTGCGCAAATGAATTGTCGCGTATGTGGCCACAGCCATTGCTACGCTCGCGGCGATACATACGATAGGCGCCGAGATACGGCGCAGAACCTGCATCGCAATCAACCGCCCGGCGATGATGCCGCAGGCAAAGCCAAAGCCCAGTGTGTTTAGCGCGCTGCGTGCGTTGTCTCCGCGGCTCATCAGATATTTGGGCAGCCAATTCCAGAATCCTACTTCGCATCCGACATAGAAAAGAGCGATCAAACAGAGCAGGAGCAACAGCGGCTTTTGCTGGATGTCTACAACGTGAGCAAGATCAAAACCACTCTGATCGGAGCGGGCAGGCAGCGCCGTTGCCAGCGAAAAAACCAGAACTACGAAGGCTAGCCCAGCAACGAGATACTCCAGCCGCATGGGATTGCCGGAGAGAAGATCGGCAGCGATGAACGGTGTCGCCAGTCCACCCAGACCGAAGAAGACGTTGGCGAAGTTCACCATGGACGCGCGCCTCAGCTCGTCAACTTGACTGGCGAGATTGTTGGCAGCGGCGACCACTGTTCCACTGCCGAGTCCCAGAATGAAAATCGCGACAATCAGCGCAGGCCATCCAGAAGCGGAGAGGAGGGCGAGCAGTCCTATGAGCATCAGAATCAGTCCTCCACAGAGGGCGACTTTGATTCCTTTGCTGTCCATCAACGGCCCGGCAAGCAGCGTTGCCAGCATGAGTCCAATGGCCTGCAATGAAGCGATATATCCATTCTGTTCCGGCGACAGATAGAATTGGGCGGAAAGAGTCGGCAATAGCGTTCCGAGGAGCGACGCAACGGTGCCATATAGGAAGATGACCGCGCAGCAGACACCGATCGCTCTTCGGCTCGTATTAGGAGTCATTGATTAAAAATCAGCCTATGGTACGGGATCAATCTGCGAAGGATATCGTTATCCGGGAAACTCCAACGAACTTATCTGCGCCGCCATAATAAATCCACCACTGCTTGCCGTTCTGGATCATGCCTTCGGTGAATACCACATTGGGAACTTGGCCGGTACGTTGCCACTCTGTCGTAGGACGCAAGAATGGCTGGTCGGCGCGGGCGATCAGCCTGCGCGGATCATTCTTGTCGAACAGCGCCCACGCTGTGGTGTACACAAGATTGTCGTCGGCTCCGTTATAGAGAAGGAGGATGCCTTTGTCGGTGATGATCGGCGGCGGCCCCGGCTCCATTACTCTTGAATCGAATGCGCCCTCGCGGCGCGGCAGCACCGGCTGGTCGGTGGCATCGGTCCAATGCAGCAGGTCATCCGATGAAGCCAGTCCCATGTAGTCGCGATTGTCGGCCTTAGTTCCGAGATAGTACATCCACCATTTGCCATTGATTTTCTGAGGAATGATGGCGCCGGACTTCGTCCATTTTGTGTTCCACCTGCCTTTGTATGCAGGCAGCAGTATTCCTTTGCGCTCCCAGTGAATCAGGTCTTTGGAAGTCGCCAGACACAACTGCGCGTCGCGCTTGTTGTATCCCGTATAGGTCATGTAGTAGTTGTCGGCGATTTTCAAGACACGGGGATCCTCCACACCGCCATCCTTCTCGTAATCGGCTTCGGGAACCATGACCGGTTGATTGCGGGCAGTGAAGTGAATTCCGTCTTTGCTGGATGCATATCCAATTCGGGAGGTACCGGCGGCGTCCTGTTTGCGATAGAGCAATACAGTTTGGCCATCGGATCGAACCGCCGCGGGATTGAAGGTTCCGGCAGAAGCGGAGGCGGATCCGAAGGGCGAGATCAAAGGCGTGGGGCTGCTCCAGTCAACGCGAATCTCAACAGGAGCCTTGGTGGAAGCAGGATCAGCCGCAAAGCCGGTGATTGCAAGAGGAAGCAATAAGGACGCGACGAGTGCGAGTCTAACGGTATTGCGAGCCGCAGATTTCAATCTATGACCTCCCCGAGGGCCGGAGGCCCGGTTGCCAAACGTGAGCCCAGCCGCGGAAGCGCTGGGTGAAGATGGTGCCCCCAATGGAGCACCGGAGGTGCGGCACCGCAGTTCCATAATGGTACAGGCATGAGTGCTGCGCCTCCGGCGCTCTGTGAATTCGCGTACGTTTACCCAGGGCTTCCGCCGCTGGGCTCACGTTTGGCAACCGGGCCTCCGGCCCTGGGGGCATCGGCGATAAGGACTTTTCCCGGCTATCCGCTTTCATGCTCTCGCTGACCGACACAATGCGACGGAAGGGCCACTGCCCGGCTCATTACGCTGTCCCGGGAATCTGTTTCCTCTAACCTCTTGCCTCGAACCTTTGCCTCTATCCCTTGCCTCTATCCTGTTTCCTCTACCCTGTAAACTGGCCCCTGTAACCTCTGCCCTTCTTCATCCCTGCGGCTTCGCTTCCTGCGCTGACTGCAGCTCCTCGGATCTTTTCAGCTCGCGTTCTGCGTCCGTCGTCCGGCCTAGACCGCGATAGGCTTCGCCCATCAGGTGATGAGTGATGTAGTTCGAAGGATCCATGCGCAGCGCCTTTTGCAGGTACGTTGCTGCGGAGGCGAAGTCTTTCTTCTTGATCAAGACTTTGCCCATGAGGATGTAGGGGCCAGTAGCGGTAGCATCGAGCAGGATCGAGCGCTGCAGAGCGCGCGCAGCTTCATCGTATTTGCCGACACGGCTGTAACAATCGCCCAAGCGGTCATAGGTCGCGGCGTTTCCAGGATTAAGTTTTTGCTCGGCTTCAAATTCCTCCGTTGCCTTCTGCAGGTTGGATTTGTAGAGATAGAATTCGCCGAGCAGGTAATGAACCAGCGGCAGCTTGGGGTCAAGTGCCACCGCCTGCTGGGCGTTCTGTTCAGCAATGGGATCGTAGCCCTGCCGCAGCAGCATGCGCGCCAACAACAAATGCGCCGCTGCCGAATCGGGCGGAACCGCATACATCTGCGCAAACGACTTTCGCGCCTCGTCATAGTTTTGGGTGTGCATGTAGCAGAGTCCGAGAACGTAGTTGGCGTCCACGTTGGCCGACCCTACCCAGGATTGCACCTGCTTTAAATATGGGATTGCATCTGCCGGCCTGCCGAGCTGGAATAAACTTAACCCGCGCAGCTGAATTACTTCCAGGTCCTTGGGATTGTCCTGCATCGCTCTTGCCAGCGAGGGCTCCGCGCGCGCGAACTCTCCCTTGCGGTAGTACGCCAGGCCGAGTTGACGCTCCACGTCTTTCGGCTCTGGCCTTTGCTGCTGCAACACCGTGAGCTTCTGGATCGCTTCGTCGAACTGGCCTCGCTCGATGAGAGCTTGGGCATCGCCGAGCTCGGAAGTCTGCGCTACGTTCTGCTGCCGTGGCGGTTGAAGTTGTGGTGCGGAAGAGTTGTTTTGCCCCGCTAGTGGGCATGCGAGAACGAAAAGACAGAGAACCACAATCACGAAATGAGTATCCGATGGCTGTATTCGGCGGATAGACATGGAGCATGCTGCAGGCTTATCCATGAAGTGTTTGTATTCAGCTTACTGGTCCACCGGTACTCAATGTCAGTTCTGTCATCCTGAGCCTAGCGAAGGACCTCCGATGAATCTATCCTTCTGGATGCGCTCTCCTGGTTTTCACCGAAGTCATCGTTGAAAACCGCGCAATGACAATTAAGTCCCGAAACATCGCCGCAGGTCCCTCGCTTCGCTCAGGATACAGAGTTCTTGAGACTCCCGAGAATCCCGATCGGAAAAAGAAACGGGGAGCGGAATCCGCTCCCCGAAAGTTGAATCTATGGTGCTGCGTTTAGAACGTGAGTTTCACCATGAACTCAAGTTGCCGCATTCCACTTCCATTGAAGTTGCTCTCCAGACCGGTGATCTTCCCAGCATCACCACTGCAGTCAATGCACGTATTGCCCTGAGTGCTGGAGAAACCATAAATGGGATGGTTGAACACGTTGTACGCGTTCACGCGGAACTGTCCATTGAACCTCTCGGTGAATTTGAAGCTCTTGGCTACCGCCATGTCACTTCCGAAGTGACGAGGTCCATGGAAGCTGTTGCGGCCGACATTTCCGTCCGTGCCGCAACCCGGTAGTGAGAACGGTCCAGACGTGGGTCTCGCAAGAGTGCAGGCATCGGTACCCACCGTAAGCGAGGATGCAGGATACGACAATGCCGCAACGGGCGTAAAGAAGGGTACTTGGTGGTTCACAGGATCAAACTGGCCAGCCCCGACTGAGAAGCCGCCTTTGTAGTCGGGATTGCATGGACCGGTATCTTTGATCAGACCGCATTCTCCAGCCGACGCCGAGAAGGGCAGCCCGGTACTCCAATTCGTAGTATTCGTGATCTGCCATCCCCCGATCACCCAATCGGCAACCCGTCCGAGGTTGCTTCCAAAGGTTCTTCCCCGGCCGAAAGGCAGGTCATATACGACATTGAAGATGAATACCTGGTTGCGGTTGAAATCATCGGGACCGTAGCTGAGTCTGGGAGCAACAGCATATACACCGCTGAAGTCGTTGCTAAAGTTGTTGGCATGCGAGAAGGTGTAATCCGCCTGGAACTGCAGGCCATGAGAGAAGCGGTGATCGACGCGCGCCTGCATCGACTCGTAATTGCTGCTGGCGTCATTGCCGAAGTAGTTACCCATAATTCCGCCGGCGCAGCAGTGCAGCGTGACGGGCTGCTTGCTAACCGGATCAATCACGTTGTATGTGAATTTATTGAAGAAGGGCCGTCGCTGGTCGGAAGGCGTATTGGGTTGGAAAGAGGGCGCGACGCCTGCGGTGCTTACAATTTCTTTGCCGGGTCCGAACGCGACTGGATTCAGGTCATAGGCAGGCCCATTTCCAGCAAAGCCGTGCGTACCTTTGTTCGCCACATAGCCAACTTCCACACTGGTAGTGTTGGTTAGCTGGTGCTGCAGGGTTACGTTCCATGCGTCAAGAGTGGGCAGACGCTGGAAAGTCGGACGCATCCTCGGCTGTACGTTGTTCTGCAGTCCGCCAAGCGGTAGCTGACCGCTCGCTGGCAGTGGGGGGAAGTTAAATGCCGGCGGGCCAGTCGCTAGAGTGAAGCCCGGGAAGTAATCGTTTTTGGCCACATTTGGATTGCCGTTGTTATTCGCCAGTACGTCCTGGTTGACCAGCACGGGCAAATTCTGCGTTACCGCGTGTCCAAAGTTTGAGCCGAATACACCGATATCAAAGCTGCGGCCATATCCCATGCGCAACACGGTCTTGGGGGTAGCCTGATAAGCAATTCCAACCCGCGGCGCAAGGGCCTTGTAAGTGTTGTCGATATTCCCGTTTAGATCGTATGGACCGACGCCGGCAATGCGAATGATGCCTTCATCTGGATTGGCAAAACCGCCATTACCTTTGGCATTCACGCTTTCAGGGAAGTAAATTTCCCAGCGCAAGCCATAGCTAACCGTCAGCTTGTTGGTCGCACGCCAGGTGTCCTGTCCATAGAAGAACCAGCGCTTTTGTCGTTCAGACGCATTCGAGACTGGGCTCACGAAGCGGAGCATCTCCTGCACATCGCCCAGCAAAAGGCTGGCAAAGCCCAATCCACCGGTGCCTGCGTTTGAAGTTGGTCCGGAGCGGAAGTGGAGGTCGCCGGCGCGATCAGCGTCACTCGGGATGCGGAGATTTTCCGCGTATCGAATGTCGGCGCCGAACTTGAACTGGTGGTTGCCGTGAATCTTGGTCCAGTTATTAACGAACTGGTACTGATGCTCGTTCTCGATCAGTGGACAGTTGCAGCGGCCAACGTTCAGGCCGTCACCGAAGCTGGAGAGTGGACCGACATCTTCAAAGCTCGGCAGTCCGGAGGTAAGGACACTGCCCGTGTTAATGCCCGGGATGCCGAGGGCCGTGGCCGGCGCGGTTCCCTCATCGGGCTTGTGAGTCGTCGGATTGTATTTGAAGTAGCCGAAGCGGAAGTCCGTTAGCAACGTCGAGCTGAAAGTCTTCGTTATGCCGGAGGCCACGCTGTAATTGTGAGTAATGGAGCTGCCAGACAAACCACCGAGCCCATTGCCGACGCCGCCCAGAGCTCCTAGTACACCCTTCCCAGACAAGTCGAAGCGCGCAAGGCTAAAGCGCCCAAAAGCCTGCATCGATGAGGTCACGTTGTAATCGATGCGAGTATCCATAGAATTGGCATTGAACGGTCCGCTGCCGGATCCGATGAAGTTGTTCTGGATGCCACTCGCAGTTGGCTGTGGGAATAGCTTGAGAATGTTGATGGCCTGAGGTGACAACCTGCCAACCGGGATCTTGTTGGCGTTTTGCGCTAAACAAGTAGCCGCAGGAACGCTGCCTTGCGAACCACAAAACACCGAACGATTTCCACCCGAAAGATCTCCCGCCGGGGCGCTGCTCGGGTCGTAGATGTAGTTGCTTGGATCGCCAGCCTTGCCGTTTCCGATTACCGGTCCATATTGAGAGAGATCGCAGAATCCAGTTGCCGCGAGGCAGGTACTAAGGGCCGTAGACGTAGGTACGGTCAACTGGTTGCTGATGCCACTCGCCTGACGCGTGCCTTGATAGTCGGCGAAGAAGAACAGCCTGTCCTTCAGTATCGGACCACCCAGAGTAGCGCCAAAGTTGTTCCAGCGAGCGTATGGGATAAAACGTCCTGTGGTCGCGTCCGGCTTGAACTGAGTAAACGGATCGCGCGCCGCATTGGCGTCGCTGCGCCGGACCCAGAATCCGCTGCCGTGAATGTCGTTGCTGCCGGATTTGGTTTGGACGGTTACCAATCCAGCGACAGCCTTGCCAAATTCCGCATCGTAGTTCTGAAGATTAACCTTCGCCTCGGTAATGGCATCGAGGTTGGGGTTGATAACGATGATTCCCAAAATGGGATCCTGATTGTCGGTTCCATCCAACTCGTATCCGGTCCCGCTGAAGTGCTGGCCGTTGACGAAGATCTGCTGCGAACCCTGCGGATTCTCGGTGGATGCGTGCCCCCACCCGACCAGCTTCTGCGTTCCCGGCGAGAGCAGCTCGAACTCCGTGAAGTTGCGGTTGAAGATCGGAAGATCTTCAACATACTTCTCATTGAATTCGATGGCAACGTCCGCGCGGTCGGTCTTGAGCTGCGGCGCTTCCGCCGTCACCTGCACGGTTTCAGTTTGCGCGCCGGTCTTCAGCGTTGCATCGAACTTCGCGCCTGTATCGGCCGAAACCTGAATGTTGTCCGACTGCGCCGATGTGAAGCCCTGCGCTTCGATCTTGATGGTGTAGACGTCGGGAATGAGGTGGGTCGCGCTGTAGTTGCCGGACCCATTCGTCGTATAGGCGTCAGAAGTTCCCTTGCGCACGTCGGTGACGGTCACCTTGGCGTTGGGAATCACGGCTCCGGAAGGATCGGTCACCGTGCCGAAGATCGAGCCGTACACGGCCTGGCCGAAGCTCTGCATCGGCAGTAAAAGGAAAAGACACGCTAGCAGTGTGACAACAGAGGCAAATCTCGCACGCATCATCATGACCTCTTGTTCACCTGAGAGACCGCTGCATTACAGCTTGGTCCTCGGTCAGGAGCTGGGCCCACTTTGGAACCCAACTGGTTGATTTTCGACTCGCGAACTTTGCGCGTCGCGGCGCATACGAATGCGCCAAATCGGAATTTCTTTTGGTAGCCGCGAAATCTAGTTGATTTGTATTAGCCAAGTCAAGACTCTCGTCATGTGGAAAGTGAACAGCGGTTAACTTCGCGGGGACGTTTGTTCCCTTATGAAAATCAGGAGAATTTTGTCCCCGCTATGATTTTTGGTAAATCGATTCAGCGAATCGGCAGGTGATACTCGGCTCTAAAATGGTAGGACTACCGCGACTGTCGACGAGTGGACTGAAGCTGTTTCGCGATTTCGAGTTCCTGACCGGCTCGTGTCTTGTCGCCTTTGCGTTCGAGCGCGATGGCCAACTGCTGGTGGGCCGCGGCAAACGTGGAATCAGCCTTGATTGCAGCCTCAAACTGCGCGATTGCGCCGTCCAGATCGCCCGCGCTCATCAGCTTGCTTCCGGAATTCGTCGCGAAGGTCGCAGTCTGCGCTGTCATCTTCTGCTGGACCATTTCGGCGCCCAGCTTGCTTTCCGATTCAGCTCCGGCCGTATCGCCTTGCTGGCGCAGCACGGAAGCCAATACCGTGTGGGCTCCGGCAAAATCGGGTTGAAGCTGGATGGCCTTGCGCAATGCCTCGGAAGCCGCTGGCAGATCGCCCGCCTGCTTGTACACGGTGCCCAATGTGTAGAAGGCCTCCGCGTAGTCTGGCTTGAGGCTGACCACTTGCTTCAGCTCGCGAGCCGCATCGTCGAACTTGCCGGTCTGCCAGAAGATGATGCCCAGCGTGTAATGCGGATCAGGCAGTTTAGGGTCGAGCTGAACGGTCTTTTGCAATTCCTCAGTAGCTGCGGGGAGATCGTCCTTCAGCTTGTACGCCAGTCCGAGGTTGTAGTGAAGCTCGGCGTTGTTGGGAGAGATCGCTAGTCCCTGCTTGTATTGCTGGACCGCCGCGTCGAAGTCAGCCTTCTGCAGGTAGATCGCACCGAGATTGTTTCTATAACTGCTGTCACTCGGAGCCAGCTTGATCGCCGTCTCAAACTCGTGGATCGCCTCGTCGGCTTGGACGGATTGCATCAGCGCCAGCCCCAGGTTGTTATGTGCAGCAGGATCATTCGGTTGCGCGGCTACCACCACGCGAAACGATGCTATCGCCGTCGGCATGTCTCCGGCCTTTTGCGCCAGCAATCCCAGTCGAGTGCGCAACGGCAGGAAATCCGGGATCACCTTCTCGGCCCGCTGATACAGCCCAAGAGCCCCAGATGTATCTTGCTCCGATTCGAGGATGCCACCTAAGTAGTAGGCTGCCAGTCCGTCGTCAGGTTTGATCTGCACAGCTTGTTGGAGCAGTGGCTTCGCTTCCGCCTGTTTGCCCTCATTCAGCAGCGCAACGCCCAGGTGCAGCAGCGCAGGCTCGTACTGCGGATTGCTCGACAGCGCGGCACGAAACTCGGTTTCCGAACCGGGATAGTCCTTGATTTGAGCCAACAGCGAGCCAAGCTCATCGCGAAGTTCGGGCTGATCGCCAGAGAGCTCTGCCGCTTTCTTCATCTCGGCGATGGCTTCGCCTGTCTTCTTCTGAGCGCTAAGAGCCCGCGCAAGAGCTTCGTGCGCCTGCGGCTGCTGAGGCGCCAGACGCACAGTGGCGCGAAACTCGGCAATTGCGGCGTCAAGACTTCCCTTTTGCGACAACGCCTGCCCTAGATAAAGGTGGCCGATGGCTAAAGCCGGCTTGAGACGGGTCACCGCTCGCAGATGGACGATTGCCCCATCGACGTTTCCTTGCTGCAGCAGGAGCTGTCCAAGCGCATTTTGCGCGTCGGCGTTGCCAGGATTCTCCCTAACTGCCTGCTGAAACGCGGCTTTCGCCGTTGCTGCATCGCCCGTTTCCATCGCATGCAGCCCGCGCTCGTACGCCTTCGCGCCCGGCACAGTGCTGCCTTGCCCGCATAAGAATGAACATGAGCCGAAGAATAGGCACGTAAGCGCGAATAGCGCCAGAAATGCGTCACAACGTCGATGTCCGGGGAGAACCACGAGAACCAAGTAGGCTTAAGCAAGCTTAGGTTAAGGGCACAAACCGAATATTTCAACGAGCAAGATGCCTGCTGGTCTTCCATTCGGCGGCAGATTGGGGGATACTCTCAGCCACACCGATTCTAAAGAACTGACGTTCACTCCGTGGTTTTCCTGCGAAGTCTCATTCCCGCGACCGCACCCTTCCACCTGTTTTGCGCGGTCATGCTCCTGGCGGCCGGCTCCGCCGAGGCGCAGCTGAGGGGAATCGATCTGCAAGGAAAGCCGGTTGATCTTGCCCAAACGGCGCCGGGGCAGGTGAAGGTTTTGATCTTTGTGCGCACCGACTGTCCCATTTCCAACCGATATGCTCCGGCACTGCAAAGATTGGCCTCGATATACAGTCCAAAAGCGGAGTTCTGGCTGGTTTATGCGGACAAATCTGAGTCAGCTTCAGGCATTGAACGCTATCTTCGGGATTACAACTACAAAGAAGTCTCCGCCATTCGCGACCCGCGCCATGAGCTAGTGAAGGCGGCCCACGCGCAGATCACGCCCGAAGCGGCGGTCTTTGATGCCAATTCCCGCCTGCTTTATCACGGCAGAATAGACAATTGGTACGAAAGCTTCGGGCACGCGCGGCCTGAGCCAACTACCCACGAGCTTCAAGACGCAATCGATACCGCGCTCGCGGGCAAAGCTGTTGCCGTCGCAGAGACAAAAGCGGTGGGATGCTACATCTCGGATCTTCAATGAACAGGCATCGCCGCCTGCTGATCGCGGCATTAGTCGCATTATCGAGCGTGATTACAGCCGGTTTTCGGGCGCAAGAGTCGCCCGCAGCCCCGGTGAACGGCTCGCAGCCAGTCACTTTTAACCGAGACATCGCGCCTATCGTCTTCGCGAATTGCTCCGTTTGTCATCGTCCAGGAGAAGCCGGGCCATTCCCATTGCTCAATTATGCGCAAGTAAAGAAGCATGCAACGCAAATTGCGGACGTGACCGAGGCGAGATTCATGCCTCCGTGGCTGCCGGAGCCCGGGGAATTCAAGTTTGCCGACCAACGCCGGCTCAGTTCCGCGCAGATTGCCACCATCAAGAAGTGGATCGACGACGGGCAACTTGAAGGAAACGCAGCAGATTTGCCTGCGCAACCCCAATTCGCTTCGGGTTGGCAGCTGGGAGAACCTGATCTTATCGTGCGCGCCGACCAGCCGTTTACACTGCCTGCCAGCGGATCGGACCAATATTGGAACTTCATTTTGCGCCTTCCCATCGCGCAAACAAGGTGGCTAAAGGCGGTCGAAATACGTCCGGGAGACAAACGCATCGTTCATCACGCCAACATTTTGGTCGATCGCATGGAGGCCGCGCGGCAACTTGAGCAGAAAGCGGGCGCAGGATTCGCCGGAATGGATCTGCGCATCGAGTCAGAAAGCTTCGATCCTGACAGTCATTTCCTGTTTTGGAAACCAGGAAATGCGCCTTATATCTATCCTCAAGGCATGTCGTTGCGGCTCGATAAAGGCACCGATCTGGTCTTAAATGCGCATTTTCAGCCATCCGGAAAGGTAGAAACCGTGCAGCCGAGCGTCGGACTTTACTTCACTGACGAGGCGGCAACACTGCATCCAATGCTGCTTCAGCTGGAGAACGATGCCGCCCTTGATATCCCGTCCGGCGCAAAAAGCTTCACGGTAAACGACACTTTCAGGCTTCCCGTTGATGTAAATCTGCTGGCTATCTACCCTCACGCGCACTATTTAGGGAAGGATTTGGAGGCCGTTGCGACTTTTCCCGACGGAACCAAGAAGGATTTAATCCACATAGAGCACTGGAATCTGAACTGGCAGGCGGTTTATCGCTATTCCGAGCCGGTTTTTTTGCCAAAACGATGCACGATTTCCATGCATTACGTGTATGACAACTCGGCGGAGAACATCGCAAATCCCAACCATCCGCCCAAACGCGTAACTGCCGGAAACCGTTCCAGCGACGAAATGGCGCATCTTTGGCTACAAGTGCTGCCGGTAAACACCGAAAATGACGCGCAAAATCCGCTCCGGACGCTGCAAGAAGCACTTGCCAGACACAATTTGGAGAAGAATCCTGCCGATTTTGAGGCGCATTACAACCTCGCAGCGATGCTTCAAGCGCGCGGAAACGTCGCGGAAGCAGCGACCGAGTACGCGCAAGCAGTGAAGATAAAGCCTGCAGATGCGGTCGCAAACAACGCTCTAGGCGGGGCTTTGATGGCCTCAGGACACGCAAATGCGGCAATCGCGCACCTGATTGCGGCACTAAAAGCACGTCGAAACTACTTTGACGCGCACTATAACCTCGGAAATGCGTACGCTAGCGTCGGAAATTTCCCTGATTCTGTCACTGAATTCCGCGCTGCAGTGCGCCTTAAACCCGAAGATGCGGACGCTCAGGCCAACCTGGGGAGCGCGTTAGCGCAGGTGGGGCGCACTTCTGAGGCCAAAATACACTTCCAAAAAGCGCTTGCAATCAATCCAAATCACGAGTTAGCGCGCGAAAATCTGCAACAATTGCTGCAGGTAAACGCTCCTGATTAGGATTCAAAGTCACCTTTGAGGACTTCTATCCTTCATTCCGCGGCACTAATTACGCGATTTACGCGCTACGCAGCAGGGATTTGCGCCACTTTATCGCTGTTTTTGGGGCAGATCTGCGCTGCCCAGAGCGCAATTCAAGGCACTGCAGCGGCGCCTAAGAGCACTACTCCGGTCGCCAACTTTCAGGACGTCGGCGAGAAGGCCGGCCTGCGATTCGAGATCGTCTCCGGCGACAAAGAAAGCAAAAAGTACATTATCGAGACCACGGGCACTGGCGTCGCCATCTTTGATTACGACAACGACGGCTGGCCCGACATCTTCATCGTCAACGGCACCAAGCTGGAAGCGACGCCGGGCGAGACGGCTCCCACGAATCATTTATTCCATAACAATCACGATGGCACCTTTACCGATGTCACCGAGAAGGCCGGGCTGCGGTCGAGCGGCTGGGGACAAGGCGTGTGCGCGGGCGACTACGACAACGACGGCTTTGACGACCTCTACGTCACCTATTACGGCAAGAACCGCCTCTATCACAACCAGGGCAACGGCACATTCAAAGAGGTTGCGGACGCCGCAGGCGTTTCCGGGAATGGGAAACAGTGGGGCACTGGCTGCGCCTTCGTTGACTACGATCGTGACGGCCTGCTCGACCTTGTGGTTGCGAACTACGTCGATTTCGATTTAGCCAATACTCCCGCGCCCGGACAGGGCACATCGTGCATGTGGAAGGGTGTCCCGGTAATGTGCGGCCCGCGCGGCTTGAAGAGCGCGCCGAATGTGCTCTATCACAATCTCGGCAACGGCAAGTTTGAAGACGTAAGCAAGAAAGCCGGCCTCGACAAGACCACAGGGCACTATTCATTCAGCGTATCGACGCTAGACTTCGACAACGATGGCTGGCCCGACATTTATGTCGCCTGCGACAGCACGCCGAGCATTCTCTATCGCAACAATCATGACGGCACGTTTACCGATGTTGCGGTCGTAGCCGGCGCCGCCTTCAATGAAGATGGGCGCGAACAGGCCGGCATGGGATCGACGGTTGCCGATTACGACGGCGACGGCCGTCTCGACATCTTCAAGACCAATTTTTCCGACGACAGCTCCACGCTATATCACAACAATGGCGACGGCACTTTCACCGACGCAACGTTCTCCTCCGGCCTCGGCCTGCACACGCAATATCTAGGCTGGGGAACCATGTTCCTCGACTTCGACAACGATGGCTGGCCCGACCTGCTGCTGGTGAACGGCCACGTCTATCCCGAAGTGGATAAATTCAAGCTGGGCTCCGACTATCACGAACCGCGCATTCTCTATCACAACAACGGCAAAGGCATCTTTGAAGACGTCTCCGACGTGGCCGGCCCGGCGATCACGCACAAAGCCTCCGGCCGTGGATTAGCCATCGGCGACCTCTGGAACAACGGCAAGCTCTCTGCCGTGATTACCAATATGGGAGAAGCGCCCAGCCTGCTCGTGAATCAGATGAGCTATCCCAATCACTGGATCGCCATCAAAACCATCGGCACAAAATCCAATCGCGACGGCATCGGAGCGCGCATCACAGTGAAAGCAAGCGGAAGAACCTTCGTCGACGAAGTGCGCACCGGCTCAAGCTACAGTTCGTCAAATGACATGCGAGTGCATTTCGGTTTGGGGACAGCGACCAAAATCGATTCCCTCGAACTGCGTTGGCCGAGTGGGTTGGTGGAAACGTTTGATGCGAAGGCAGATGCGATCAATACGGTGAAAGAAGGCGCAGGGAAAGCGGTGTCGGTCGCGAGAAAGGGCGCAAATAAAAATTCAACGAGAGTGGATTAAATAGCACCTCGCTACACCCCAAGGGCCGGAGGCCCGAATGCCAAACGTGAGCCCAGCCCGGAAGGACTGGGTCGGCTGGATCAAAATTTGAGCGCCGTAGGCGCGGCACTAAACCGCATGCACATCGATATTCAATGCGAATGGCGCATGCCGCACCCTCTCCGGCCTTCACTCATCCAAACACAAATTTGGGGTCGTATGCCACTCCCGCCTTCTTCAACAACGCCACAAACTCCTGCTCGAAATTCCGTTTCTTGTGATGCTCTCGCTGATTGCGAATGTATGCCTTCACGGTTTCAACCTGCGAGGCGCTCACGCTAAACGCGCCGTAACCCTTCTGCCAACTAAACTCGATACCTTGCTGCCCCATCAATCGCGATGAATTCGTCTTGAATTTATTGATCGCATTCGCGAGGGCAATGGCCGCAGGCAACAAGAATAAAAGATGACTATGATTCGGCATTCCTCCGGCGGCAATTAACGGAATTTTGTGTTCTCGCGCGATCTCCGCAACAAACGAGTAGAGCCGTTTCTCGAATGCGGCCGGAATCAGATCCTGTCGGTTTGTCGTGCTGTAAACGACATGGACATGGTTGTTGGAATACGAATGGCTCATGTGGCGCCTCCTAGGCGCGGCATCATACCACCCGTTCCAATTTGGTGCCGCGCCTCCGGCGCTCGCGTCAATTGCGACCTACCCAGCCCTTCCGGGCTGGGCTCACGTTTGGCTACCGGCCCTCCGGGCCTCGGACCAGGCTTGTACAACGAGAATGGCCACACGCCACCATTGTTCGACAATCTCCTGTCGCGATCGCTCGATAAATCGTCGTTGTCGTATCGGTTTAGACAAATCGTCGTGTCGCGAAGCTCCAAGGGCCGGAGGCCCGAATGCTAAACGTGAGCCCAGCCCGGAAGGGCTGGGTCGGCTGGATCAAAATTTGAGCGCCGTAGGCGCGGCACCCTTATAACGCGAATGGTTGGTGCCGCGCCTCCGGCGCTCGATCAACGCGCTACGCTACCCAGCCCTTCCGGGCTGGGCTCACGTTTGGCTACCGGGCCTCCGGCCCTCGCATCTTCGCATTCCAACCGGCCCTGTGTTGGCAATGCACAAAATCAAAAGCCCAGCCGAGGGCGGCCGGAACCACGGAACATGAATATGGAATCATTTCTTCTTGAACACATCCGTCTTCACCACCCCCTGCCCTTCTTTCACGTAAATCAGGCGGTCCACGTCGACATCCTTCAGTTCGTCCACATGCCCGCTGGGCCATCGGATTTGCAATACGTCTACCTTGACCGCCTTGCCTAATCCAAAATGCACTCGCAGATCGTTTTGGGAAAAATAACTGCCGCCGCTGCGCACTTCGTCTATCTGCTCCACCGGCTTCTCAATACCGGGCATGCGTGCTACGCATTTGATCCGCGCGCCAATTCCGCTGCGATTTGATTTGGTTCCGAGGGTGCGCACTTTGATCCAATGATTCCCTGTCGTTGAATCGCATCGGATGAGCTGTGGGACTTGATTCACGCAGTTCACCACCACATCGATATCGCCGTCATTATCGAAGTCGCCGAAGGCGCAGCCGCGGGCTGGAGCTGGCGTCGAGACCCCCGGTCCCGCCTGCATCGACACGTCTTCGAAGTGGCCGTTGCGCAGGTTGCGATAGAGCAGTTTGCGCTGGGCATAGGCGGCTTCGGTGCGCAACTGCTCCACTTCGGGATACACGTGGCCGTTGCAGACGAGAATGTCGAGCCAGCCATCGTTGTCGATGTCAAGAAAGCCGCAGCCCCAGCCAAGATAGCGGGTATTCAGGCCCAGGCCGGATTGGAACGTCATGTCGTCGAAGTTGCCGTTGCCGAGATTGCGATAGAGCGAGTGGGTGTCGCCGGCGAAATTGGTCTTCACGATGTCGAGATGGCCGTCATGGTCGTAGTCGCCGGCCGCGATTCCCATTCCTGCCTGCGGCTTTCCATCTGGACTCAGTGCCGCGCCGGCGGCGATGCCGATGTCTTCGAAGCGGCCGTTTTTTAGGTTGTGGAAGAGCGCGCTCGCCGTGGAATCGTTGGCCACATAGATGTCGGGCCATCCATCTTCGTCAAAGTCCGCCGTGAGCACGCCCAGGCCATAAGTGCTCGCGGTCTTGGTGATCCCGGACTGCTCCGAAACATCGGCGAAAGTGCCGTCGCCGTTGTTGTGATAGAGAATGTCTTTGCCGCCGTTCAACCCCGGTGGACCGCAGGCGACCATCACGCCCTTATAAAGGCAGGGTCCCGATTCGGGAACTGGCGCGGTCTTTAGATCGAGATCGATGTAGTTGGCGACGAACAGATCGAGGTGGCCGTCGAGATCGTAGTCCACGAAGGCACAGCCGGTATTCCAGCGCGTTGTCTTCTGCGTGAGGCCCGCCTTGGCGGTGACATCGGTGAACGTCCCATTGCCATTGTTGTGATAAAGCGCGTTCTGGCCGTAGTAGCTGATGAACAGGTCTTCATATCCATCGTTGTCGTAGTCGCCGATGCACACGCCCTGCCCCCAACCGGAGCGCGCGAGCCCGGCTTTCGCGGTCACATCGGTAAATGTTCCATCGCGATTATTTTTGAACAGGTGGCACGCCGGCTCTTCCCCTTTTGGAAAACCTTCGAGGCGCCAGCCATTAACAAGGAAGATGTCGAGCCAGCCATCGTTGTCGTAGTCATAGAACGCGACGCCGCAGCCCGTGGTCTCCAGCAGGTATTTGTTCTTCTTGAGGCCGCCGAAGATCGTTTTTGCATTGAGACCGGCTTCGCGGGCGACATCGACGAAGCTCACTCCGAGCGGCGGGGTTTCTTTCGGAGCATTCGTGTTACCGGTTTGAACTGGAGAACCCCAGCTTCGTGCGCCGGTGAATCCAAAGACTTGGTCCAGGCTCAGAACCAGCGCGGTGCGGCTGAGGGACTTCAGAAAGTTACGACGGTTGAACCCTGTGCTAGTGATCTTTGGAAGAGGCATGCCTTGGAATGCTCTGATGACTTGATAACCTGAGCACTGTCATCCTGAGCGCCGGTTTTGCGCGAAGGACCTCCGGCGATGCCTCCATCTTAATCGACGCGTCGTTACTTCTTCACGAGAACGTTCTCGCTTAAAAGCCGGGACATAGCAGACAAGACCGAAATATTGCGGCAGGTCCTTCGGCCAAAATCGGGCCTCAGGATGACAGATCACAATGTTGTTTGCCAGGAAATCGCGAGTGCGTGGACGTGTTAGGATTTCTGCCGCTTTCGAAACATTTAAGCACAAATCAAAACCGCCACGGATCACACGGATGTCACGGATCGTACGGATACTTCGTTTTTGTTGTAAGAACCTGACTTTCGGTGACAATTTGCCCTTTTGTGACAATGTGCCCTTCACTTTTCCCTACATGCGTGTGATCCGTGCCCGAAGGGTCCGTGTGATCCGTGGCGTGTTTTGTTTTTGCTTTTTGCTTGCGGAAGCATTCGCTCAAATCGGCGCCCACGAACTCTCCCGTCCCGCGCGCCCGTGGGAGTTTCTCGATGCTGCCGGCAGGCACTCCGGGCTGTTTGGCAACGAGAGCGGACGCTTTGAAGCTTGGGTCTATCCCGTCAAGCTGTTCCGCGACTTCGACGTGACATTTATCACGGCCGACCGCCGCGTTCCTGCGTCATCGCTCGTTCGCAAATTGACGATGCGTCCCGAAGGACCAACGCTCACCCTCGCCTCTGATTCGTTCACCGTGAATGAAACCTGGCTGGCGACGCCGGATGAGAATGGCGCGATCCTTCGTTTTGAGATCGATAGTTGGGAAGCGATTCAGATTGAAGCATCGTTCACGCGCGACTTCCAGCTGATGTGGCCTGCAGGCCTTGGCGGCACCTACATGAGCTGGAGCGCGGAGCGGCACGCTTTCGAGTTGGGAGAAGAAGGACGCAAATACTCAGCCGTGGTCGGCTCGCCGTCCGCGGTTGCCGCCGATCCTGAGTTCTTCTCCAACAGCTACTCGAGCACGCGCAGCACGTTTCGCCTTACTCCGGCACAAAAAGGCGGCTCGGTCAGCTACATCTTTATTGCCGGAGCCAGCAATGGGCCGGAGGAGGCGCGCAAAACGTATGAGCGGCTCACAAGCAATCCTGAGGAACACTTCGCCGCCGCACGCAAATACTACGAGGACTATCTTGCCCGCACTCTGTCGCTCGACTTTCCTGACGCGAAGCTGCAGGCAGCGTATGACTGGTCGCGGCTCAGCACCATTCAGGGGCTGGTTGAAAGTCCCTTTTTGGGAAGCGGACTGGTTGCTGGATACCGGTCCTCCGGAGAATCGGCCCGTCCTGGCTTTGCTTGGTTCTTCGGACGCGATTCCCTGTGGACGGACTTGGCCCTCGATTCAATTGGCGATTTCGAAACCACCAAGACCGCGCTGGATTTTATCGCCAAGTATCAGCGCCAGGATGGCAAAGTTGAGCATGAGATCTCGCAGACCGCCAGCCTCGTGAACTGGTGGACCGGATTTCCTTACGCCTACGCATCCGCCGATGCCACGCCGCTGTTTCTCATCGCGATGAACGATTACGTCACCGCGTCCGGCGACACGGCTTTCGCCAGCTCGCACTGGGATAATGCGTGGCGAGCTTACCAGTTCCTGAAATCAACCTATAACGCGAATGGCTTGCCGCGGAACTTCGGCATCGGCCATGGCTGGATCGAAGGTGGTCCGCTCTTGCCCGTTGAGACCGAGTCGTACCAAAGTGGACTCGCCACAGCCGCTTTGCAGGCGCTCGCTTCATTGGCCCAAGCCGCGGGCAAGCAGACCGAATTCAAAACAGCGGCAGAGGAATTTCAAGCTCAGCAGAAGAAGATCAACGATGCTTTCTGGGACTCTGGCGATCACACCCTGGTCTTCGCGCTGAATAGACAGAACCAGCAGGTGCGGGTCCCAACCGTGCTGAGCACGGCTCCGATGTGGTTCGACGTGTTCGATCCGCAGAAGGCAAACGCGACTATCGATCGTCTGGCGAATTGGGATGAGGCAGCCGATTGGGGAATGCGCATCATCTCCGATCAGCACCCGCTGTACGGTCCCACTGGATACCATTTTGGGTCGGTATGGCCACTGTTCACCGGATGGGCAGCGGTCGCCGAATACCGCAATCACCGTCCGCTCGAGGCCTATGCAAATCTGCGCGCAAACTCCTTGCTCGCGCTCGATGGCTCACTGGGCCGCGTGACAGAAGTTCTCTCCGGCAGCTATTACGAAGGACTCGGCACCGCGTCTCCGCACCAGATATGGTCGTCGGCCATGGTGCTGAGCCCGGTCGTGCGCGGAATGCTGGGAATCTCAGTCGACGAAGCGCGCAAGACGGTGCGCCTGGCGCCGCATGTCCCCGCCGACTGGAATAGTTTTTCCATTCACAACCTAAGCGCCTGCGGAGGCCACTACGACATTTCCTTTCATCGCGACGCTCGCAGCGTCAGCTTCAACGTGAGTGGCCCCGGATGCACCTTTGCGCTTTCTCCGGCATTCAGCAAGCATGCAAAGATTCTCGGAGCGACTCTCAACGGCAAGAAGCTCGCATACAGAGCCGAACCAGGCGAGCAGGATCAGCACGTCACCGTGGAGGTGAATTCACCCGGCGAGATTGCGATTCAGGTGGCGGATGATTTCGGAATCGTCGAAGATCCAGATCTCCCACCGCTCGGCTCCGAGAGCGTCAATTTGAAGATTTTTCACGAACAGTGGAGCGCGGATAATCGCCAGTTGACGATTCGATTGGCCGGAGTGAGCGGGAGGGCGTACGAGTTGCAGGCATATGGTGCGAAGATCGCGACAGTGTCTGGAGGCGAGTTGAAGCAGACCGCCGGAGTGCAGACAATTCACATTGCATTCCCAGCAGCGCAAGCGCGATATGTAGAGCGGGAGATCACGATTCGGTTTTGATTTGTATGAATAGCGGAGATCACGATTCGGTTTTGGTTGGTATGCGATGGGCGAGAAATCACATTCGATTTTGATTTGCATGCAATGGCGGGAGATCACGTTTCGGTTTTGGTTTTATGCGGGAGATCACGATTCGAGTTGAGTAGGTTTTCCGTGCAGGTCAAATGCACCCGATCGTTGAAATTCGTTGCAGGTGATGCATGTTGTAGGGTGCAACAATGAGAGGGCCGGAGGCCCGGGTGCCAAACGTGAGCCCAACCCGGAAGGGCTGGGTGGCGTGGACGATGATCGCGGCCGGAGCCCCGGAGGGGCGGCACTCTCGACAACGATTACGGGACAAACCAATATGGGAACTAACATGAACAACTTTGATACGCCTTCTTCCCGCACGACGGGATTTGGTGCCGCGCCTACGGCGCTCACAATATGCTCCGACGATACCCAGCGCTCCCGCGCTGGGCTCACGTTTGGCACCCGGGCCTCCGGCCCTCTCTTCGTTGCGTTGCGGCCATTCTCGTTTTTCCTGCGGCCATCCTTCATTGCTTTGCGGCTATTGTCGCTTTTGCTGCGGCCATCCGTGATTTCGTTGCGGCGATTTTCTTGGTTGCCACTCGTTCTCTTGGGCTCCGCGCTGGCTCAACAATCCGCCGCGGGCGGAACGGCCTCGCATCCCCTCACCGCGGCCCAGGCCACCGAGCTCAAAACCTACATCCACTCTGCCTGGCAGACGCTCACGCGAACGCAAAGCGACTGCCACTCGCTGGCCGATCCTAAGCTCACGACCAAGCCTGTGCTCTACGTGCCTGCTGACATGCAGCTTCCTGCGACCGTGCAGGAGATCGAGAGCAAATGCGGTGTGCGCGTCAGCAAGCTTCCCCGTGCTATCCACAACATGGGCGACGTGAAGGTCTCTGAGGTTCAGCCTCCTGGCTTGCTCTATCTGCCGAATCCTTACGTCGTGCCGGGCGGGCGATTCAACGAGATGTATGGCTGGGACAGTTACTTCATCATCCGTGGACTGGTGCGCGACGGCGAACTCGACATGGCGCGCAACATGATCGAGAACTTCTTTTTTGAGATCGAGCATTACGGCTCCATTCTCAACGCCAATCGCACCTATTACTTCACGCGCTCCCAGCCACCGTTTCTCACTTCGATGATCATGGCCTACTACTACGGCCGCAAAAGGGCAGGCAGCGACGATCGCGAATGGCTGGCCCGCGCCTACACGTACGCGCAGCGCGATTACCAGCTTTGGACGCGGGAGCCCAAGCTCGCCGGCAACACCGGGCTGTCGCGCTACTTCGATCTGGGGGAGGGTCCGGTTCCCGAAATGGGAGACGACCCAACCTACTACTCCGACGTCACCAGTAATTTGCTCGCCATGCATGACAACGCGGCAGAGAACTATGTAGGCTCCGATGCCGATATGGAGTCCGCGCAGATTGGCCCTCAATTTCAAGTGCAGGTTTGTGCTGTGCAGGGGACAGCCGTCGCCGGAGCAGACCGTTGCTCGCAGGCGAAGCGGGTAAGCCTCTCGCCGGATTACTACAAAGGCGATCGCGCCATGCGCGAGTCGGGCTTTGACATTTCGTTCCGATTTGGGCCGTACAGCGGATCGACTCACCACTTTGCGCCGGTCTGCCTCAACAGCCTGCTCTATAAGGCTGAGCAGGACCTGGCGCTCATGGCCGAGACACTAGGCCATCCGGAAGAATGGAGGAAATGGAAGCAGCTTGCCGAGGAACGCAAGGCGGCGATGAATAAATATCTCTGGAACGCGCAAGCAGGAATGTTCTTCGATTACGACTTCATGCACGATCGCCAGTCCAGCTACTACTACGCGACCGCTTTCTATCCGCTATGGGCAGGATTGGCAACGCCGGAGCAAGCGCGCGCCATGGAACACAATCTCAATTTATTCGAGCGCCCGGGAGGCATTGCCATGAGCGACCGCGTCACCGGCATGCAGTGGGACATGCCTTACGGATGGGCGCCGCTGCAGTTGCTGCCGGTGGAAGGTCTGCGCCGCTACGGGTTCGACGCCGACGCCAACCGGGTGTCGCAGGAGTTCGTCTCCAACGTGTACGACAACTTCAAGCGCGACCAGACCATTCGCGAGAAATACAACGTGATCACGAGGTCGACGCAGGCGGCTGTATCGGCCGGATACAAAACCAACGTGGTGGGATTCGGATGGACGAATGGAGTCACGCTTGTGTTGATGGATCGAAGCACGGAAAATCCAAAAACAACGGCCGGCGCAGAGTAAGGGGAATTCACGCAAGTTTTTTGCACTCTGCTCACACGAAGCAATGTTGGTGGGTAGCGCAGTCTCCGAGGCCGGAGGCCCGGGTGCTAAACGTGAGCCCAGCCGCGGAAGCGCTGGGTTAGAGATTGCGGCCCTGATGTCGAGCACCGGAGGTGCGGCACTCGGGACCGGCTAATTACATTCGAAGGCGCAAAGATCATGCACGAGTGCCGCGCCTCCGGCGCTCTCGACTCTTTTGCCTCGTTTACCCAGGGCTTCCGCCGCTGGGCTCACGTTTGGCGTTCGGCCCTCCGGGCCTGGGATCTTCGAGAGCATTAGCTTCATCTCTACTTCTGCTGAATTATTCGAAAGCAGAACCTTCCTTTGACTGTCATCCTGAGCGCGTTTCTTGCGCGAAGGACCTTCGGGAAATATTAGCGGCAGTACGCATTGTCGCAGCTTTTCAACGAGGAATCTCATCTGAGACATTGCGGGAGGTTCTTCGCCCAAAACACGGGCTCAGAATGACAGGCGCTAACTGAGACGCGGACGGTAATCACACCGCCCACCTTCTACCGTCGTTTCTTGCGGCCGCCGCTGGACACTTCCTCTTCTTCCGAGCCGATCCTTACCTGGCCGTAGTTCAGGACGCTGACGATGAACACTCCGCCGACGATATTTCCCAGGGTTGCCGGCAGCAGCCAGCCGAAGTAGTTGCTGAAGTGGGTGTGGCCTGACATGATTGCCGCCACAATTTCTGCGCTGCTGGCGATGCAATGGGAAAAATGTCCGGCGCCTACGATGAACGTCAGCATCCAAGTGATCGCCAGTTGGCCGATGGTCCAGTGGCTTGCGGTGACCATCCAAGCAACCAGCGCGATCAGCCAGCCACCGATCACTCCCTTGGCAAAGATCAACGTGAAGTGTCCCTGCACTGCTTCGGTGCCGAGGCCGGCGAGTGCGTCGGCGAAGTTTGGAGAGAGCGCTCCGGTCTTCATCAGCAGCCAGCCGAAGAAGACCGCTCCCGCGACATTGGAAACGAAGACCACTCCCCACAGCTTCAGGGTCGCCAGCACGTGCTTACGTTCATCGAGCACCAGCACGATGGGAAACAAGGTGTTCTCGGTGAACAACTGCGCTCGTCCAATGATGACGACGATGAAGCCGATGGGATAAAAGCAGAATGAAATGAAGTGTGCGCTGGGGCTGTTCCCCAGGTAACTCAGCGCGAGTGCGACCGAAAGCCCGGTGAGTCCCATGCCGATTCCGCCGGCGAATCCTGAGAACAACATGGCCAGCAGCGGACGCGAAAGCTCCTCGCGCGCGCTCTTCACCACTTCCTCAAAGATTTCGTGCGCCGAGCGGCGAGTGCTGTCGTCCATCGCGGGTGAGATGCAGTTCGGAAGCGAAACTATGGCTTGGAGAAAAGCGACATCTGGCCGACTTGCGCCTGCCGCTTCGGCGGCCGCGCATCGTCGAAGACACTGCGGCCATCGAGCGATTTCGAGATGGCGTTCTCATGCGCGATGACCGCGGGCAGATCGGCCACAGGCTGCGCCTGCCTTTCGATGCTCCGCACAAGGCCATCGAGACGCTTGAATCCATCGATCTTTTCCGGATCGCCAAGTTTCGCTGCCTGTAGAGAACGGCGCAGGACAGAAATGGATTCGTCGTAGGTCTTCAGCGGCACGGGAAACGGATGACGGTCTTTGCCGCCGTGCGCGAACGAGAAACGCGCCGGGTCAGAGAAGCGGCTCGGGGTTCCGTGGACGACCTCCGCAACCAGAGCGAGCGACTGCAGCGTCCGCGGCCCGAGCTTCTCCATCAACAGCAGAGACGCGAAGTCGTGAAACTCCCGCTCGTACGCCATCGCCAGAACCGCGCCAAGACGCTTCAAGTCGACATCTGAAGAACGAACGTCGTGGTGACGCGGAAGCACGAGCTCTCGCATGGCATCGAGGGTCCTTTCCGGATGCTCTTTGGTGATGGAGAGCAGAGCCTTCTGCGCCGGATTGGCCTTGGCATCGACGAGATTCATGATCACGCCTTGATGAGCCCCGACGATGCCAGTGTGTGGCTCGCTCACGAAGTCGCGGACGGTGGCAGAGTGCCAGTGATATCGCCGAGCCATGGCACTGGCATCGTTCATGCCCTGCTGCACCACCGCCCACTCGCCGCTGCTGCTCACGATGAAGGCGTGCAGATAAAGTTGGAAGCCGTCGGCAATGGCGTTGTTGTCGACGCGAGCGGTGAGGCGGCTGGCGCGCACCAGCGCGTCGCCATCGAGGCTGGTTTTGTCAGCGAGGGTGCGGAGTTCGTCTGGGGTTCGGCGCGAGTGCTTTCCGCGTCCGCCGCAGATATGGATTCCGAGTTCGTGAGAGCGGGGATTGACTCCGCGCTTCAGGGCGCCCAGCACCGACGTGGTAATGCCGGAGGAGTGCCAGTCCATACCCATGACGCATCCGAGCGCCTGGAACCAGAACGGATCGCTGAGCCGCGACAGCAGCTCCGACGTCCCATAATGGTACAGAACGCTTTCAACGATGCCGGTGCCCAGCTTGGTCATCCGCTCCGCGAGCCACGCAGGCACACGTCCGCCATGCAGCGGCAGGTCAGCGACTCCGGAGCGTTTCATCCTCTCTATTCTATGTTCTCAGTCGAGGAGCACGGCCGGGAACTGCAGCTGTAGGCGCTGGGGAAACTCTGGAAAGCCGCATCTTTGCTGGTCGCGCCACTCTCGACCGTCGATCGTCCACTCTCGATTCGAGCTAGGGATGTGCCAACCGCCGCTATGGCTTGCTCATCCTACTGGTAAGCCCCACATACAGCTTCACGCAATTGGTGCAGGTAGAACTGGCTTGCCCGAAATTCGTCCAAGAGCACATATGAACGTTCACGAGGAGGACTCGACATCATGAGATCGATTACGAACGTAGCTTTAAGCGCGCTGCTGATGAGCGGCGGGTGCCTGTACTCGCAGACGGCGCAGACGCCGCAGCAGGATCAATCCGTGTATCAGCAGGACCAGCGCAGCGATCAGGACCGCATGCAGCACCAGGAACGTGATCGAAATACGCAGCAGATTCAGCGGGATCGCGACCGCAACCAGACTTGGAACAACGGCCAGACCAGCGACCAGGATCGCGATCGGGATCGGACCAGCGACCAGGATCGTGATCGGACCAACCAGTACAACCAATACAACACCGGACAGAACGGCACGTACAGCGATCAGGATCGCCAGAATCGCGATCGTGACCGCAATGGGACTTACAACAACAGCCAAGCTGGGCAGTACGATCAGGATCGGGATCGCCAAAATGGTTATGGTACCGATCAGAATCGCCGCGACCGTGATCGCGACAGTTATAACAACGGTCAATACAACAGCGGCCAATATGATCGTGACCGGACCAACGGATACGGCGTTCCGCAGAGCGATCGTGACAACAACGGCACGATGAACTCGGCTCAGAGCATGGGCTGGCGCGATGGACTCGCTGCTGGACGCTCTGATCGGCAGAGTGGACGCAGCTTTTCTCCGAATCCCTCGAGCAACAGCTATTCGAGCGCAAATCAAAACCAGCGGCTCTATCGGCAGGGATACCGTCAGGGCTATCAGCGCGGATACTACGGCACGCAGAACAATCCGCAATACCAGCGATAGTTGGATACCATAAAGAAAGAGACGCGGCTTCGGCCGCGTCTCTTTTTGTCTGTTTAGGTTTCAGTGGAAATTGTGGCACAGCCGCCCTCGGCTGTGTTTCTAATGTAGCGAGAGCGACTGCAGCCAAATGTCGCTAAGCGGCTTCTTCGAATTGCTGTGCATTCGTGGCGCCACGTCGGCGACTGCGTACCACGAGCCCTGCACCTACCGCTCCGGCAAGTCCAGCCGCGACTAACGCTCCAATCTTCACCGGATCGGCAACTGGAGGTGGAAGGTAGACAATCCCCCTCTCATCGGTTTGCGCGGCTTCACGCACGTAGCGGCCATCTTCCGGAATTGGGAAGTTGTTGGCCAGCGCACGTAACTGCGTCGCCGCTTGCGCGCCGCGCATGGGAATGCCGTGTCCGGCGGCGAGCACCTTTGGACGCAGCTCTGCGAGTTTTCTTACTGACCGCTCGGCGGACTGCCAATGGCAGGTGTAGTACGGCGGAGGAATCGAGACCTTCTGCCGCTGCGCGAGTGTGTCGGTCATCGAGTTCTGATCGACCGTGCAGAACGCGTCCCCAGCGATGAGAGTGGAATCCTCGCGTCGGAACAAAGAGACATGTCCGGGAGAGTGTCCGGGCGTCTCGAGGATTTCCCATTCCGGTAACCAGGGTAGCCGTCCAACCGATAGTTCCCGGAGGTTAGCGCCCACATCCATCTTCTTATTAGGAAGGAGCCGGATGACCTGCGACATAAACCCGCCTACCGTCGGATCTGGAGGAGGATACTTACTGCTGCCGTTTACGAATGGGATCTCGAGACGATGCGCATAGATCTCCAAATCCCATTCTTCCGCCAGCTCTCGAGCGGAGCCGGCATGGTCGAAATGTCCATGAGTGAGCACGATTGCCGCTGGCGGGGCATCGGGTCCGATGTGCTCGTTCACAGCCTCACGAATGTTTTTCGCGTTTCCCTGGGTACCCGCGTCGATCAACACCCATCGCTCGCTAGTCCCAACAACATAGCAATTCGCAATGCCGGTCGGGACTCGCACTACTTGTGCTGCAATCAATTCAGAGTTGGCCATAATCCACCTGCGCGGTGAGATGCGACGTGGGGAAATGGCGTTGCGGGTGCAGGCTGTGCTCCAAGAGAGAAGAACACTCGCGCTGATGTACTCGCGATAATGCAGAGCTTCCGCTACTGCGCACCCAATTGCTTAAGCTGCCCTAGCAATCCGTCGAGCTGCGTGAACGTGTCTTGCGCAGCGTCGCTGGCCTGCTTAGTTGGAGGCACATCGGCACTCTCCACTACTCCCAGCAAGTGCGATAGCGATGCGCTCACCTGGCGCAGAGTCACCGTACCCGGAGGCGGAGCTTCTTCATCTTCTTCCCCTCGCGCTGCTCCAGCGATTGTCACCAGCTTGCGATCGAGATCAGGGTTGGGTTGCTGTTTGAGCTGCGTGCGGCGTTGCTCAACTTCTCGGATGGCTTGCCCTGCCTGCTGCAGCCGATCGTAAAGGCGCTTGGCCAAATCGAACTGCTGAACAAACTGTTGCTGTGTCGTCTTGAGACGGGGATCAGGACCGACCTCGAGCGGCTGTTCGTAGCTCTTCCCTGCGACCGTGAGCCTCACGCGATATGTGCCGGGAACAACTAGCGGTCCCTGTGCCCCGGGCTCGGTTTGCTTGTTGGCGACGGTCATCGCGTAGCCCCCGCCTCCGGTTGCCGGAGGGGCGTAACGCAGATCCCAGGTGAAGCGATGCATCCCGGCTTCGGCTGAGAGTATTTCCTGTTTTGGGAGCCAGTAGCTGGGGAATGGCGGAGGCGTGCGTGGAGTGCGCGGCTGGTCGTTGGTGGAGTAGCGGCGCACAACTTGGCCGGAGTGATCGAGGATTTCCAGGGTAATTTCGCCGGAGGTGCCTCCGCCGAGAGAGTAATAAATGATGGCTCCCGCCGGCGGGTTCTCTCCCTGCGGCTCCTCTGGCGGCAGTGGCGTGTCATTGTTCACGCTGCGCCGAACGCGCAGTGCGTTTGTCGGGGTAAAAAGGTGCGCCGAGTTAGCGCCGCTCATGGTGGTCACCTGACGTAGAGGAGCGATGTCGTCGAGCACCCAGAAGGAACGGCCGTGTGTAGCAACGACGAGATCATCGCCCTTCACCACTAGATCATGGATGGGCGAGCTCGGAAGATTCAGCTGCAAAGGATTCCAGTGATCGCCATCGTCCGCTGAGAAGTAAACTCCGGATTCGGTTCCGACAAAAAGTAAACCCTTACGTTTGGGATCTTCGCGGATGGATCGCGCGAAAGCGTTGGGAGCAATTCCCGTCACAATCTTTGTCCACGTCTTGCCGTAATCGTGCGTGCGGAAAACCCACGGAGTCATATCGTCCAGCCGATGACGATCGACTGCGGCGTAAGCCGTTCCCGCATCGAAATGCCCGGCATCCATGATGCTGATCTTGCTCCAGTCGCTCAGGCCGGGAGGCGTGACGTTATTCCACGTCTTGCCGCCGTCCCGAGTGACATAGATCAGACCAGTGTCACTGCCGGTCCAGATCACGTTGCTATCGAGCGGGGATGGAGCAACGGCGTAGATGACGCCATAACCGTGCGACTTCGCGCTGCTCATGGTTGGCGGTCCCGATTGCGTACTGTTCGGTTCGGCGCCGGTGAGGTCAGGACTGATCGGCTGCCAGCTCATGCCGTGATCGGTGGAGCGCAGCAGGAATTGCGAGCCGAAGTAAACAGTGTGCGAATCGCGCGGCGAGATCACGATTGGCGACGTCCACGTCGCGCGCAGTTTGCGCTGGGAAATCTCGCTGCCGAATGCCTGCACGGGAAGAGGCGAGACGTCTTGCGATTGTCCTGTATGGCGATCGAAGCGCAGAACCGGTCCGTACGGATCGCCACCATACACTCTGTTTGCATCGATCGGATCCGGGGCGATGTATCCGCTCTCGCCCGCGCCGATGGAGTACCAATTCCGGAATGTGATTGTGCCGTAGTCGCTGCGGCTGGCAATGGCGGCGGTTCCGCTGTCCTGCTGCGAGCCGTAGATGTGGTATGGAAATTCGTTGTCGGTGATTACGTGATAGAACTGCGCGGTGGGTTGGTTGTACCACGAGCTCCAGCTCTTGCCACCGTCGACGCTGATGGTCGCACCCTGATCGCTTCCGGTGATCATCCGCTCAGGGTTTGCGGGATCGATCCACAGCGCGTGGTAGTCGTCGCCGCCGGGCGCGCCTTTGATCGCCTCCCAGGCTTTGCCTCCGTCAGTGGTGCGGTAGATCGAGACATTCGGCAGGTACACCGTGTCAGGATTCTTCGGATCGATGGCAATTTCGCCAAAATACCAGAGCCGTCCCAGGATGCGCGGATCAGTTCCAATTCGGGACCAGCTCGCCCCGGCATCGTCAGAACGAAAAAAGCCTGCCTGCTGCGCTTCCTTGTTGTCGATCAGTGCGTAAAGACGTTTACCCCCGGTGCCCGAGGCAACGCGAATGCCGGTGCGCCCCCAGTCGCCATCTGGTAGGCCGGTGCCGCTGAGCTTCGTCCAGGTATCGCCTTCGTCGGTCGAGCGGTAGATTGCGCCGCCGCCGTTGTCTGGCGGGTATTGGCTCCATGGCGGACGTTGCACGCGCCACATCGCGGCGTAGAGCACGCGTGGATTATCGGGATCGGCGGTGAGGTCGATCGCGCCGGTGCGGTCGTCGATGAACAGCGCCTTCTTCCAGGTCTTGCCGCCATCGGTCGATTTGAAGACTCCGCGCTCGGGGTTCGGTCCATAAGCGTGTCCCACGGCGGCGACGAGCACGGTGTTCGCATCGCGCGGATCAACCACAATGCGCGCGATCTGTCGTGAGTCCTCCAGCCCAAGGTGCTGCCAAGTCGCACCCGCATCGGTGCTCTTGTACATCCCGTTACCAGTCGAGAGATCGGAGCGTAGGTCGGGCTCGCCGGTGCCGACGTAAATCATGTTCGGATCGGAGGGTGCAAGCGCGATGGCGCCGATCGAAGCGACGTTCTGGGAATCAAAGATGGGATTCCAAGTCACGCCGCCGTTGGTGGTCTTCCAAACTCCCCCGCCAACCGCGCCAAAGTAGTAGATGTTCGGATTGCCTGGAATGCCGGCGACAGAGACCGTGCGGCCGCCGCGAAACGGACCCACCATTCGCCAGCGCAATCCCTGGTAGAGCTTGGGATCAAGCTGCTGGCCGTGAGCGAATGAAAGCAGGAACCAAGATAGAAAAAAAGCAGAAAGAAAACGAGCTGGCTTCGACACTCGCGAGATTGTACAAGATGGTCGGCCGCCAGGAAGAAAGTCCACTCTTTCGCGGCGAAGCAAAATGACCACATCCAGGGCGCGCGATGCACCCGTGGAGCGCCGGATAGCCGTAAAATGGCCGGGGCGTCTCTAGGGGGCACTATGTGCCGAACACGCGACATTTTTGTCTGTCTTGGACTGTTAATGTCGGCTGCAACCGTTATTGCGCAGCATGCTGATCAAGTCGCTACCGTTCGTGTAGGCGTGATCGTTCAGTCGCCACGCGCTCGAATCGAAAGTGTTCTGCCGCGAATGCGAGAGCGCGTCATCAAAATGACAACGGACAAAAAACGGAACATCACGGGAGTGTGGCTGACCGACAACGGGAAGTCTGGATTTGAAGAAGCCCGAGATGCCAATTGCGATTATCTTTTGCAAGTGACTGTGACCGAACTCAATCAGGTGAACATCGGTTCGCCCGCACCTGACGTTCGCCATACCGGAGCTGAAACGGCTGTCGGCGCGCCGATTGAGGTCACCTACAAGCTTCAATCGCTCAAGAACGAAGCTGTCATCATTGACGACCGTCGCGAAGTGCAGGCGGAGGAATATCCGCTGGACGAGAGTGCGACCGCATTTGAGACCGCTGTCACGCGAGCGGTAGATGGCGCCGTGTCCGCCAGCATGTCTAAACTGAAGAAGAAGCTATGAACTCGCAGCTCAGTCTCGCCAATGCCTCGTTGTAATTACGGAACCTTCACCGGCACCACCGCGCTTCCTGTCCGGCCGCTGGGATTGTCACGGACCACGAACCAGATGCCGTACTCTCCGGGAGCCAGCTCAAGCTGATTCCCGTAATCGATGCCTACGCGCTTGATCTCGGCGATGTTCTGCGCGGGGAACTTGCGGTCGACGCGTTGGATAAACCGTGCAGCTTCCTTTCCACCCTGAGCGCGAGCGATAGCCACCACGTCAAAATCGATGTGGCCGCTGGATTCCTCCACGGTAATCGCCTCGGGTGGAAGCTGCAGGCGAAATTTCGCTAACCTCTTTGAACCGTGATCTGCAAAGGAGACGAAGTTTCCGGAAAAGGGAAGTTCGGTGTAGGCAAATGGAGAGCTGAGAGCGAGGCCGATATCGGTCTTGCGAACGTCCTCAGGATTGAATTTCGCCAGCATAAAGCCCTGGCGATAGCGAATATTGGCCTTCTCGTCAACCTTTACTTCGATCTTGTGCCAGCCGGGCTGATTGTTCTTTTTATCCGAATAAAATCCCAGTAGATAGTAGTCGTGATCGTCGTCAATGGCTTCACGCACGCAGTTGTCGAGATCCGTTCGATAAAAGCATGGCTTTCCACCCGTCGCCGCCGAGATGGTTTTGAAGGTAGCGAGGACGTCCTGATCAGCTTGCTGATTTTGTCTGAAAGTAAGGTCACTTGGAGTGTTTGCTCCAGAAGTGTCCATGGTCTGGAAGGCCGTATTCACGGTGCGTCTGGTATCGATGGGATATACGGCAACGTTGGCATCATTCAGCAGCTTCCATGTATAGGCCGCCTGGTTCAGAGTCTCTGCGCCATTCTCGACGGAGTACCTCAACTCCGTGCCTCCTGCACCACCACCTATGCTTCTCAGCACGGTGTTGCTGTCTATGAATTTGAATCCCGAGCCAACCAACAATACCGACTTCCTTCCCGGTATTCCTTTTAGGGCCTGAGCGAGCTGTTGAATCGTTAACTGAACGTCGATTCTTGAGGCGCGATCCTGAAAACGGGCCATCGCCTCATCAGCTTCCCGTAATTTCAAGGCAGCGCTTAGGGGAACCAGATCGGGACCGGCGAGCTCCGATTCAGACTGAGAGATGATCGCGTCTGAAATTTGGCGGGTGTCAGAAGTGCCGAGATCGGCATTCTTGCTTGGCTGCGCATTTGAGCGCTCCGTAACCGCAGCCAGGATCTCGGCAGGGTCTGTAGTAAAACCCTTGAGAACGTGGATGCCGTCGCGCTCGATCGCAACCAGCCCAATCGGGCCGTCGAACTTTCCGGACTTCGCAAGATATCTGTTCAACTCTTGTATGAAATAGGCACGATCGAGATTCGGGGTATTCACCATGTCAAGCGCGATGACGGTGATCTGTGGCGGGATTTGGCCGACTTGATTTCCAAATTGGGACTGAGTTTCGCCGGTCTGCGTGTTGCCGCCTGCATGGATCTCCTCGAAGCTGGCGATCGGTTGCTCCCTGCCGTCTTGCCGAATAACAAAGTCTTCCTTCTTGAGTCCGCTCACATGCTTGCCTGAGCGCTGAACGATCACCGGCACCTGAACGAAGTTGGTTCCGGAAGTGAAGACTGGCGTGCTTGTTTGTTTTTCCTGGGCGGCAGAATAACAGCTGAAACCGAATGCCAGCGCAACGAGAAATAGCCCTGCTCGTCTCATGATCCTTCTCCGACGGAACCGATTTGTAAATAGTTCAAGAACATGTGTGCACCCGAACATTGCGGCGGTAGAGACGCGCCGTTGCTGCGTCTTCGCTGGCGAACCCAGCTCATTGACGAATGCCGACCTTCTTCCGTTGGCAGAGAGGGAGCATGCTGCGTCTCTACTGATGATTCGAATCCTGTCCGGCATTTGTACGAGTGGAACTTTGCAGCAACATCAAGAGCTCACGAGCGCGTGCTGCATTAGGGTCGCTTGGATCTTCTTCCACGAATGTTCGATATTCAGTCATTGCTTCGACCGGCTGATTCTCGGCCTCCAGGCTCTTGGCCGCCAGAAAGTGTGCCAACGCGTATTGCTTGTGAGGCAACGAATGCAATGTTCGTGAATAGCTGACCGTGTCGCTGTATTCGCGTTTGAAGAATGCTGATTCCGCGGCAACGAACAATGCGCCTGGATTGAGAGGCTCGGTGATAAGTGCCTGCCGAGCCAGAGATTCGGCGTCGTTATATCGTTTGTCATCGAATGCGATCTTGGCCAAATTTAAATAGCCTGAGGCGTAGCGGGGATTGATGACAACGGCGCGCTCGAATGATTTCTTGCCCTCGGCGGTCTTGCCCTCTTGCATGAGTACGATCCCAAGATTGTTCTCCGCTTCCTCGAACTGCGGGTAAATCTCGACCGCTTTTCCATAATATTTCCTTGCCTCTTCCAATCTTCCCTTCTTGAGCGCTGCGTCGCCCTTCTTCATCTCCTTGCGCGCTTTTTTGGGAACATTGAGGCGGCTCGCGGAGACGGTTGTGGGCTGCGTCTTTCGTTCTTCGCCGGTAAGTTTGCGATGAAGCACAACGGTCAGCATCCTATCGCCATGTCCGGGCTGCACTGAATCGACGATCGCTTCCTCGATCGCTGGACCGGTTATGCGTAGGCGATAGATGCTGTTCTTGCATACCATCATTCGCAGTTGTCCATCAGAACCAGGAGCGAGTTCTTGCAAAGTTCCAGCCGTGGGATCCTGCAACTGGACATGAATCTGCATATTCGCAGCAAAGCCCTGGCTGCGTCGCACGCCGGCAGCATCGCCGTGGTGGAGTCTGTCGTTCTCATTCGAAACTGCATCCGGTGGAGATTCCTTTCCTTCATCACCGAAAGTGAGCTGCACCTGCATCTGCATCGAGGCTCCTGAGCGTGAATCACAGACTTGTGGAAAGGCAGGCAGGCAGATTGCCGCCAGAGCAGTCAACATCGCAAGATGCAGGGCGCGCGTCATTCTGAGGTAAAGGGTGTAGTTAGCGGCCATCGGAATGCCAATGCCAACAATGAAAAAAAGAGGCCGGTTTCCCGGCCCCCTGAGTTGAGCTCTTCCTAGTTCTAGAACACGAACCGAGCGGCCAGACGGAACTGTCGCGCAGTCTGGAAGACCTGGGGCATACCGAGCCGATTAGCTAAAGTGAGCGCCGGTTGCACCGGCACAGTCTGACCTTTGGAGTTCTGATAGGTTCCCGCAAAGGCGCCTGCGCCATTCAATGCATCGACGTAGTTATAACCGTTCATGACCTTGCCCCAGTCAGTCGATGGGTCACCCGGGAAGCGCGGCGCAAGCGCATTGCCGGCAACTCGGCTTGGGCTGATCAGGTTAGTCGGAATTGCAAATTCGTAGTACCCGACGGCAGAGTGCTGGTTGAGCAGGTTGTAAGCATTGCCTTCCAGTACCGCGCGCCAATTCTCATGAGCCTTGCTGACCTTGAATTCATGACGCACGGAGAGGTCTGTTTGGAAGTAGGGTGCAGTGCGAGCATCGTTCACGACACCATTCTTTACGATGTTGCCGGTGGCTGGATCGCGAGACAAGAGCGGCATGTTGCCGCGTCCTTCTGCCCACTGGCAAGCGGATGAGGTGCCGACCACAGGCAGGCACGCGCTAATGGGTGTGCCTTCATAGAGAGCCTGGGAGACTCCGAACCACGTATCTTGGCCCAGCCACGGGAGGCGGTAATAGCCAAAGATCTTCGCCGTGTGAGGACGATCCGTAGTCAACGGTCCGTCATCGATCTTCCCACTGGGTAGATAAGTCATCGTGGGAATATCGAATGCGCGACCATTGTTGGGGGCGTGGCGTCCACCACCACCGTCGGTCGGGTCGGTGTTGGTTAGGCCTGCGTAGTTGCCTGTGAGCTTGCTATAGGCATAAGTAACTGAACCATACCACCTGGTTCCTGCAAGCTTGGTTAGCCGGAACTCAAGACCATCATAGTTACGGATGGCCTTCACCGGGGCTGGGCATTCAGCACAGAACGGACCAACTAATGCCCCATTTGGATCCAAGCTCACGGGACGATGCAACACATCAGCAAAAGTCGAGCCGGGATTTCCGATGTAGAAGCCAAGATTATCGGTGATCGACATGTCTTCAATCGTATTGTCGAGCCGCTTGCGCGAATACCGCGTCTCCAAACTCAGTGTTGGAGAGATTGCCCAATCCACGCCACCGACAACCTCGTGGTTCTGCACCGGTTTCATGTTGGCCTGGATTGCTGGATCGCGTGGATCAGCCTTCGTGGCGCGAAAATCCACGTTCTCAATAAAGCGGCCGGTTACGCCAGGCGCCTGACCAGTAGCCGGGCAGCCGCCTTGGGTCGTCAACGTCGGAACGATGCTCGTGTAACTGGTCGTATCCAACGCATAAACGCACTCATGCCAGTAATCGCTACCGAACGAACCGCGCGTAAGGCCGAGCTTCATGATGTCGAAGAACTTGCCATAGCTGGCATAAATCTTGACTTTGCCGTTATGGAGCAGATCGTAGGCTCCGCCCAGACGAGGTGCGATTTTGTCCCCCCATCCGAAGTTCAAGTCGGGAAAACGCTTTGGGTCGAACGCCGGATTGTGCTCCGAATCCATTCGCACGCCGAGATTGAGAGTGAGACCGGTACGCCCCACAGTCCAGGAATCCTGGAAGTACACCGCTTGGTCGGTAGCGTTGACCGCACCGGTGTTCGTAGTGGTATTCGTGCCAGTGTAAAAGTATCCGTATTGTCCTTGGCATTTGGCGGGTAGACCATTTGCCACATTGCCCGAGACCACCGCATCGCAGGCGCTGTTGCTGGTTACCGGCGTGTATGCGACACCCCAGTTCAAATCGACCCAAGGGCCATTGGTCGTTCTCAGGACCTGATTGCCTTGGGACTGCCAGAAGTAGCCCGTCTTAAGAGTGTGGCTACCCCATAGGTTACCCACAAAATAGGAGACATCCGTATTCGTGCTCTTGCGCTTGAGAGCATCGAAATAAGTGGCATAGGTGCTGGGGATGTTCGAGAATCCGCTTGAATTAACGACGGAGGACGGTAAGCAGGCGCCTGTCAAATCCTTGGTGCACGGATCCGGACTCTTGGTTGGATCACTCTTCGCCACACTATTGTCATAGAGATAGCGAACGCCAGTCGGCGTACCCCGAGTTTCGTTGTTGCTGAAGAAATAGCCAAACCGGCTGCTCACCAGTAGCTTCGAGGTTGGGGTCCAATCACCACCGAAAGCGTATACGGACAACGGGTTCACTGTGCCATTGTCGGAGCGGAGGCTGCTCGGGTCAGTGCCGGAGCCGTTGCAATTGTTAGCGCCGCAGCTGCTCAGCTGGCCATATGCGCTGTCTGGCTGTCCCAGGGTGCCACGCGTGCGTGAGTAGGCATAGTTCCAACTGCCAAACAGGCGGACCGAGTTAAACAAACGGTAGTCCAGGCGCGAATACATATTGTGCTGCACGAATGTCTGCGTCAGAGTGCGCGGGTCAGGCAGGTTGTTCGAGAAAGAGCCTTGAAAAGTTGTGGTGCGCTCGATCGAGTCCAATTGCGGGATGTAGCTGGTGAAGAGCCAGAGACGATCATTGACTAGCGGGCCGCCGAGTTCGAAGCCCGGCTCGATGACGTGTCGATTGTCCTTCTTGGGCACGTAGTATTGAGGTGTTCCGTCCAGCCGCGTGTTGGTGTTTGTACCTGCCTTAGTCGGATCCAGGCGCAGACCGCAAACCGTACTGAAGCTGGTTGTGTTGCTTATGTTGGTAGAGGTAAAGCCACTGGCGCAGGGATCGTTTGCGTCCAACGCCGACGACTGCCAGTAGGTCTTTATTTCTCCATGCCACGCATTGGAACCGCGCTTTGGAACCGCATTGATCACGCCCCCGAGTGCGCCGCCGAACTCCGCTTCGAAGCTGCTCGACTTAATCTGCACTTCCTGCGTGAAGTCGGACTGAAAGTTCTTTCCCACCCCACCATTCTGAACGTTGGTGGTGTTGATGCCGTCGATCATGTAAACATTCTCGGAATCGGTAGCTCCATCGATCTGGAACCCGTTCGTTCGGTTACCGGTCGTGCCCTGCAGTGGTTCCTGACGGGCACCGGGAGCGAACGGGATCACCGATTGAAACGAACGTCCTTTTGGGATGCCGACCAGAATGTCCTGAGTCACGTTGCTCTGGACCTTGCTCTGCGTCACATCCACCATGGCGGCCTCGGCGCTCACCTCGATAGTCTGCTCCGCTTGTCCTACCCTCAGCGCGATGTTAATAACAGGGAGAGCACCGGTCTCAATGCGCAGGTTCTGCTGAGTCTCGGTACCGAAGCCGGGTGCGCTAGTCGTCACGCTGTACACGCCGGGAGGCAATTGCTCGATGTGATAAAAACCAGCCGAGTCGGTTGTGGCTGTCTTCTTGCCAATTAGGGCCGCGCTGGAGACTGTAACCGTAGCTCCCGAGATGACCGCGCCAGATGGATCCTTTACTGTTCCCTGGATGCCGCCAGTGGTTTCCTGCGCCAGTGCAGAAAACGAGAAAACCAGCGTACACATCAGGGCATAAATCAGCTTCTTCCCCATATTCTCTCCTCAAATGTTGTGTGCTGCGATAAAGACAGGTCCCAGACCGACTTGTGAAGGTAAGTGTCTGGAGTTTGTTGCTGGTGGTGCATTTGGCGGGCCACACACTTTTGCATGTGGTTTCAAAAGTTTACGAAGATTTACAGGTGCGAGAGGTACGGAAAACGGGATGGTCTGGAGTGCTGGTATACAGAATTTAGAAGTTTGTCCCGGTTTTTTTGCGTATTGTCCCTGAAGAAGAGGATGGCGGATAGGTGTTTAACTGCCCAGTGGGTAGTCTGTACGCCAGCAAGCGGCAGACGTCGATCTCCGGCCATGACTTCATCCGGCATCCAAGCTATTCGGCAACGACGACATGAGCCATCTGATTCGCTGGTTGCAGCCGGGCGATTACGGACTGGCGCGGCTTGCCTTGGAGAAGTCCGTTGGGGCGCTCTTTCTTATTGCGTTCCTGAATGCCCTCAATCAGTTCAAGCCTCTTCTTGGCGAACGAGGATTGCTGCCGGTCCCGCTGTTCGTGCGCGAAGCGCCGGCGAAGGAATCGCCAAGTCTCTTCTTCTTTTTTCCCACGGACAAGGCATTCACGATCTGTTCCTGGATCGGCATCGGGCTCTCGTGCGCGGTGGTCTCCGGCATCTTCGACAGGAATGGCTGGGTTCTTCTCCCGCTTTGGGCAGCGATCTGGGTTCTGTATCTCTCGTTCGTGAATGTCGGACAGACGTTTTATGGCTTTGGCTGGGAATCGATCTTGCTGGAGGCGGGAGCCTATGCCGCATTTCTCGGCGGCAGCGACACTACTTCGCAGCCCGCGGTCATGTGGCTATTTCGCTGGCTGCTGTTTCGCGTGATGTTTGGCGCTGGCCTCATCAAACTGCGGGGAGACTCCTGCTGGCGTGATCTTACCTGCCTGGACTACCACTACGAGACTCAACCCATTCCGAATCCGCTGAGCTGGTACTTCCATCACGGTCCGAAATGGACGCGCACTGCCGGAGTGCTGTTCAATCACTTCGCGGAACTCATAGTACCGTTCGGATATTTTCTGCCGCAGCCGGTTGCCGCTGTTGCCGGCGCGCTCACCATCCTTTTTCAACTTCTAATTTTTGCCAGTGGAAATCTGTCTTGGCTAAACGCCCTCACGCTGGTGTTGGCATTCAGTTGCTTCGATGACGGGACTCTGGCCAGCATTTTCCGTGTGCATGTCTCCGCCACCCATGTTCCCGAATTGGGATTTCGTCTCCTCACAGGCGCGATCGTGTTGCTGGTCGTATACCTCAGCGTGAAGCCAATTCGCAATCTGCTGTCTTCGCGCCAGGTGATGAACACCGTATACAACCGCTTTCACTTTGTCGGGACTTATGGAGCATTTGGCGGCATTACACGTACACGCTACGAGATCGTGATCGAAGGAACGTCGGAAACCGTGGTCACCGATTCGACCAAATGGCAGGAATACGAATTCAAGGGCAAGCCCGGAGATCCGGCGCGACTGCCGCCGCAGATTGCGCCTTATCATCTCCGGCTCGATTGGCTGATGTGGTTTGCGGCAATGGGCTCCTACAAGCGCCATCCGTGGTTTATCCACCTAGTGGCGAAACTTCTCCAAGGAGACCGTGCGGTCCTCTCGCTGCTCCGGAAGAACCCGTTTCCGAATCATCCTCCGCATTTCGTTCGCGCGCAGCTCTATGAGTACAAGTTCACGTCGCCTGAAGTGAAAAGAAAGACGGGCCGCTGGTGGACGCGGGAGCCCATGGGAGCTTATTTCCCCACGGTTTCACTGAAAAGCCCGGCACTGCGCATGTTGCTTCAACAGATGGAATGGATGGAACTGGACTAGCTGGACCTTCCGACCCGCTTTGTTTGTGGGCACAGCCGCCTCGATTACGTCAGCATTCACCGCACTGGGCTTTAGCCACGGGCCGTGTCGCGGGCCAGCGCTAAAGCGCAATTCGGTTATTGCCACTCGTATCGCAAGGCTTCAAAGCCTTGCTCCCCCGACTGAAAGTCGGGGGCTTCCACCCAAACCCCACGCAGGCGAGCCCGCCCGTGCCACAGAACCTTGCACGTCGATTTATTTTTTCAGCTTCTGCATGTACTCGTCTTCGGATTTGCGGATGTAGTTGGCATCGAGCGCGAGGATATCGACGGTCTCACCAGCCAGGAGCTTCTTGCACCCGATCTGAGCGGCGAGTTCGCTGCTGCAGTACGAGATCAGTTTCGAGTTTTCAAGCTTCGCACCCAGAGCTGCGTCGGACACGACGATAGTGAGCTTGCGGGCCTTTGCTAAGTCAATGGCATCGCCGAGCGAAAGCAGCAATTCTTGTCGCTGGCTCGCAGTTCGAACCGCCACATACACCTCGCCGCGTCCTGCATCGAGCACTGCCATCGACTGCTCCTCCCGGCTGGAGGCTGCGAGCAGCGCTTCGAGCGAAGTGACGGTCGCGATCGGCACTTTCAAAACCTCTGCCAGACCTTTAGCCGCAGTGAGTCCCACGCGCAAACCGGTGAACGAGCCCGGGCCGGTAACTGCAACCAGCGCGTCAAGCTGTTGAGGTTGGAGATTGTGTTTGCTCAGCAGTTCGGAAATTTGAGGGATCAGCTCGGCAGAGAATGTTCCGCCCTGAATGGAAGCCGATTCGATGATGTCGACAAGGCCATCTCCGCCGCGCGCGAGTGTGATTCCCCCTTGGCGACCCGACGTATCGATGGCTAGCAGGAGCATCAGACTGCCGAGATCGGGTCTTGGCAGAGTTCCAGCAGAACGCCTCCGGTGGCGGACGGATGCACGAAGATGTAGAGATGTCCGCCGGCGCCAACCTTGATTTCGTCGGAGATAAGCCGCACCCCTTTGCGCTTCAATTCTTCGAACGTGTCGGAGATATCGTTCACGTGGACGGCCACATGATGCAGTCCTTCCCCGCGCTTAGAGATAAATTTGGCGATCACGGAATCGTCTGATGTGGGCTCGAGCAACTCGAAGCGGCTTTCCCCTACCGGGACCATGGCAGCGCGCACCTTCTCGTGCTCTACGACCTCTTCGCCGATAACATGCATTCCGAGCTGCTCATAGAACTTGCGGGCTTGCGCGATGCTCTTCACTGCGATTCCCAGGTGATCGACCTTAAACATGCTTCTCTCCCAGACCACTGACCAGTTCCTCCACTAGCGAGTATGGATCGCGGCGATGCTCCGCGATCTCTCGGGCGTATTCGTTTAGATGTCCGGCATCGAGGCGCTCGCGCATCACTCGATCGAGCAGCGCTTTGCGCAGCATCTCAACCAGCCGTTCGCGCCAGTTGCTGATCTTCTTGCGCAGCATCAACTCCTTGCCCTCAAGGTACTGACGATAGGAAGCAATCGCTCTTACCAAATCCGGAACGCCGGCGCCGTCTGTCGCGACCGTCTTAACAATGGGCGGCGTCCAATCGTCATGGCGAATGGCCAGTGTCTGCATGGCGCGGATCTCGCGTTCGACCCGGTCCGCACCCTCGCGATCGCTCTTATTGATCACGAAGATATCGGCGATCTCCATGATGCCGGCCTTGATGGTCTGGACATCGTCTCCCATTCCGGGAACGAGAATGACTACTGTGACGTCGGCCAGGCGAACGATGTCGATTTCGTCCTGACCAACTCCGACGGTCTCAATGAGCACCATGTCTTTGCCTGCGGCGTCGAGCAGGGTAGCGACATCGGCGGTTGCTGGGGCGAGCCCGCCCAGGAATCCGCGCGTGGCCATGCTGCGGATGTAAATCCCACCGTCGGCATGGTGCGCCTGCATGCGAATGCGGTCGCCGAGAATCGCTCCACCTGTGTACGGACTGGTGGGATCGACCGCCACGATACCAATGGTTTTGTTTTCCTTGCGGTATTCGCGGGCGAGTTGATCGACCAGCGTGCTCTTGCCCGCGCCTGGGGATCCGGTGAGTCCAATCACAGTCGCATTTCCACTGTGTGGGAACAGCGCCTTCATCAGCTGCAATGATTGAGCTGAATCATTCTCAATCGCAGTAATCCCGCGTGCCAAGGCGCGAACATCCCCGGAGCGGATGCGCTCAACGAAGGAATCCAGTCCGGTGGCTGTGTCGGTCGGCATCGGGATAAATCAGTGTATAGCGTGCATTGTTGGCACTGCTCAAAGGCGTGCGGGACATAGCCTCAGCGACAATTTGAAGGAAATACTTGTGGCCCAGCCGCGCGCGGGGCTAAGACACCGGCGAAGGGCAGCGTGAGAAATCAGCAGCTCAGCAGCTCTTCAATAGCTCTTCAGCAATTGCCGAGCAATCACCAGCCGCTGGATCTCGCTGGTGCCTTCGCCAATCGTGCACAGTTTCACGTCGCGGTAGTACTTTTCAGCGGGATAGTCTTTGATGAAGCCATATCCTCCGTGAATCTGTACGCCTTCATTGGCGCAGCGCACGGCGACTTCGCTGGCATACAGCTTTGCCATCGATGATTCCTGCGTGGTCTTCATGCCCGCATCTTTCATTGACGCGGCGCGCATGGTGAGCAGGCGAGCGGCATCGATTTCGGTCGCCATATCTGCGAGCTTCCATTGAATTGCCTGAAACTCTCCGATCGCCTTGCCAAACTGCTTGCGTTCCTTCGAGTATTTCAGCGCCGCTTCAAACGCTCCTTGCGCGATGCCAAGAGAGAGCGCGGCGATCGAGATGCGTCCCCCGTCGAGCACGCGCATGGCGTCGATGAAGCCGTCCCCTTCCTTGCCGAGGAGATTCTCGGCTGGAACGACGCAGTCTTCGAAGATCAGCTCGGCGGTATCACTAGCGCGCAGACCAAGCTTGTTTTCTTTTTTCCCGGGACGAAACCCCTTCGTTCCCTTATCGACTATGAACGCGGACAGCCCATGGGTCGCGGTTGCACGATCGGTAACGGCAATGATGACTGCGCAATTTGCGTAGTGGCCGTTAGTGATGAAGGTCTTCGTGCCATTCAGCACCCAATTGCGGCCCTTACGAACGGCGGTCATGCGCGCGCTGCCCGCGTCGGAGCCGGAGCCGGGCTCCGTCAGCCCCCACGCGCCAATGAATTCGCCGGTTGCCAATTTGGGAATGTACTTGCGCTTTTGCTCCTCATTGGCGGCAATGAAAATGTGATTCGAGCAGAGGGAGTTGTGTGCAGCTATGATGATGCCGACCGAGCCATCTACACGCGATAACTCTTCAACGGCAATTACGTAATCGACATAGCCGAGTCCAGCGCCGCCGTACTCCGAGGGGAAGACAACGCCCATCAGGCCCATCTTGCCGAGTTGCTTGACGACTGCGAGCGGGAATTCCGATTTCTCGTCCCACTCCATGACATGAGGACGAATTTCCGATTCCGCAAACTCGCGTACCGAGCGCTTGAGCTGCTCCTGCTCTTCAGTGAGTTGGAAGTCCATAAATAGCCGCGGGAGCCCGTTTTTTTTGGCCCTAGCTGCCCTCCGCGAAAAAGCGCAGAAGGACAAAACAGGTGAGGATATCACGCTGGAAGCAACGTGCTTTCTACCGATGTTTTCGCTGAAACGACGTACCTCTGAATATGGCCCGAGGTCCTTCGTTTCGCTCAAGATGACAGGTTTACCGGGCTAATAACTACAATCGTCACATGCCGCGAGCGGCTCAGGTTTCCGAAGATCGCCTTTCAGCAACACCTGCGGTTCGCGTAAGCCACCGTGCCGCAGTTCGTCTGCGCTCCGGTCATCCCTGGGTATATCGATCCGATCTGGAACAATCCGACGCGCTTCCGCGCGGGGGTTTGGTCCGCGTAACTGACCAGCGAGGGCGATTCTTAGGTTCTGCCCTAACCAGTTCGAGCTCGCAAATTACGCTACGCATGATTAGCGACGGTGATCTGTCTGAAAGCGATCTCACAAATATTGTCACTACGCGCGTGCGTGCCGCCATTGCATATCGCAAGCGCCTTCGCATTCCGGAGCAGAGCAATGCCTACCGATTGATCTTCAGTGAGGCCGACCAACTGCCTGGGCTGATTGTCGATCGCTACAACGATGTGCTCGCTTTCCAAGTGCTCACCCAGGCGATGGATCGTAGCGATGTTCGCGATGCTTTTGTCACAAGCCTCGAGAAAGAGCTTCGTCCAGCGGGAATCATCGAACGGGTTGAGGAGCGCATCCGCGAACTCGAAGATCTCCCGGCGATTCCCGGAGGTCTCATCCGCGGCGCCAAGTCACAGACGGTCATCGATATCAATGCTGGCGCGGATAAGTCGCCATTGCGCTTCCAATACGATGCTGCCGCCGGGCAGAAAACCGGAGCGTTCCTCGATCAGCGAGAGAACTACGTGGCGGCGGCCAAGTATGCGCGCGGTAACGCGATGGACGTCTTCTGTTATCAGGGCGGATTTGCCATGCACCTTGCGCAGGTTTGCAGTCAGGTGACCGGTGTGGATTCCTCCCGTGCCGCGCTCGAAGCCGCGGAGCGCAATTTTGGGTTGAATCGAGAATCACTGGCTGCGCCTGAAATCGAGTGGATGGAAGCAAATGCCTTCGATCTACTGCGCGACTGGTCAGACACTGGCCGCCGCTTCAACGTCATTGTTCTCGATCCTCCAGCATTTGCCAAGACCAAGCGTGCGCTGCCCACGGCCCTGCGCGGGTACAAGGAACTGAACTTACGCGCACTGAAGATGATTGAACCTGAAGGAATTCTGGTTACGTGCTCGTGTTCCCATCATGTATCGCAGAAAGACTTCTTAACCATGTTGGCCGAAGCTGCTCGCGATGCGCATCGCCGCATCCGCTTGCTCGAAGTGCGGGGCCAAAGCCAGGACCATCCGGTGATATCCGGCATTCCCGAAACGGCATATCTGAAATGCATGATTGCGTATGTGGAATGAGAAGAATTTTGTGATTTCGTGATTTGGTGATTTCGCGACCTGGAGAGATCTTTCTTCGTTCCTTCAAAATCACGAAATTCACGAGATGCTTCATTCGGCGCGGTGCTGGCTGAGATAAATCTCCTCCACCCTATGCACCGTGTCGGCTTCTTCCGGCGGTTTGTCAGGGCGGAGGCGGACGATGCGGGGGAAGCGCAATGCGAAGCCGCTGTCGTGCCGGTCTGAGCGCATAACGTTGTTGAAGGCCACTTCAAGCACGATCTTGGGCTCGACCAGGCGCGAGTGTCCGAAGTCGGTGAGGGTGTGCAGCTTGAACCATTCTGTCATCTGCGCGATCTCGGCGTCGGTAAGGCCGGAATACGCTTTTCCCACGTTCCTCAGCTCGCCGTTTTTCCCGCGCACTGCGAAGGTGTAGTCGCTGAGCACTCCGGCCCGTTTCCCATTTCCGAACTCAACCGAGGTAACGACGCAATCGAGAGTTGCGAGCTCGCGCTTCATCTTTAGCCATGCATGGCCGCGGCGGCCGGGAGCGTATAGCGACTCACGGTTCTTGATCATCAGTCCTTCATTTCCCCGGGCGCGAGCTTCGCTGAATATCCGATCCATTTCCTCCGCTGAACTGGCGCGAAAGGAAGGAGCGCGAACGATGCGGGGGAACGGTGATTCGGTATTGATTGCATCGAATATTAGGCTGCTTTGGTCCGCCTCTCGCGCGCGGGAAGCTGGAGTCGCCCGCAACCGTGCGATGGCGGGAGTCAGGATTTCCGAACGCTCCGATAGCGGCAGATCGATAGTTAGGTTGCCGCCGGCGTAGAGCACGTCGAAAGCGACGTACACCACCGGGATTTCGCGCATCATCTTGTCCGTCACGCGCTTCCGGCCAAGCCGCCTCTGGAGCGCTGAAAATGGCAGCGCGCTTCCTTCGTGACTTGACGAGCTGTCCTCCGCCGTTCCCCACGCGAGAATTTCACCGTCGAACACCAGCGGCTCGGGACTGGATTCAAAAATGGGAATCAGCTCAGGGAAAGACTCACTGATTTCGTCCTGCGTGCGCGAGAAGATGCGCATCTTACCTTCTCCGCAGTGCACCTGGGCACGGATGCCGTCATACTTATCTTCAATGTGAGCGTCGCTGATGTAAGAAATTGCCTCGGCGCTGGACTTCACTTCGGCGGCCAGCATGAATCCAATGGGGTGGAATAGCCGCATGCGAGCTTGATCAAGACAATTTTCCGCCGCCAGGCGCAAAGTCTCGCCAATGTCTCCGAGCAACATATTGGCTCGGCGCACTGCAGCTTCCGGCTGCTCGTACGTGAGCGCGATGGCTTCTTCCACCAGACTTTCGCGCATGCCTATTCGCAAATCGCCAACAATGGTCTTGATTGCGTATTTGGCCTCGAGAGCTGAACACTGGCGCAGCAGGGCGACCACCTGATCCAGCTTGGCTGCGGGACCGCGTGCGGTGGCAACGTCGTCGAGCAGCTTTGCCAAATCAGGAAGCGTCAGCACCGACCCGGTAAACTCGGGCGGCCAGAGATCATGCGCCGCAGCACCGAGATCGCCATGGCGGCGATATGCCTCGGACATTTCTTGCTCCGAGTGTCCGGTAAGCTGCTGTACGGCACGCCACACAATGGAGCCGCCGACGTTGAGCGTACGCTCGGAGAAGGCAGGGTAAACGTCTCCGGAAAGAAAGATCGTAGCCTGCGACGCGGTCTGAATCGGCTGAGCGCGGAGGTAGTCGGCTACAAGCTTGCGCTTTTCCAGCTTCTTCGTGGTCTTGGCCACCGCCTCGCAGAGCTGGGCAAAGCGCAGCATGGAAGGATGTTAGCAGTGGTTTTCGAACTCAATAACTTGCTAAAACGCATATCATGCGAAGTGTAGCGGGGTTGAGCGTCAGCGGTCTAACTCTTCTAGCTGGCATGAAAACAGTCGCGTTCTGAACCCAACAAGGCAAGCCATCATCGAATGTGCAGGGTTCTCGCTAAGCTGTAGAGAATACAAGGGTGAAATCGTAGCAGACAGGTGCTAAACCGACCGCGCGAGCCGGCACGAATGTCTGCCGGATATAATGATTGTGGTTCCAAGCTGCCGGATCTTACTTAGCTCGGTGCCGCTGTTTCAGTGCAAACATGCCTTATTGGAAACAATACCTTCGCTTGCTTGCTGCTACCCAACTGCTTCCCGCTCTGGAAAGTGGAGAGGAGACCCTCGTCGGCGGACAAGCTGTCCTCGAGGGAGTCATGATGCGCACCCCGCACGCGTGGGGAATCACCGTGCGCAAGCAGTCAGGCGAAATGGTCTCGCATGCTGATGCGCTGGTGCGGCCATCGGAGAAGCGCAAATGGATGGGCTGGCCGGTCGTGCGCGGAGTGGTCACGTTGGGCTACGCGATGATGTTGGGATTCCGGGCTCTGAAGTTTTCAGCCAATGTCGCGCTAGAAGAGATGGCTGGCACCCAAAATGCCGAGCCAAAGGATGCCAATCAGCAGGGCAGCAAACCCGAGAACAAGATAGAGATCAGCGGTTGGATGGCAACCGCCAATATCGTTCTCTCGCTCGGATTTTTTATTGTCTTTTATAAATTTTTGCCGTTACTGGCCGCGACCGGCCTCAAGCACGTGTTTCCGGCCCTTGGCAACCGGGTGCTGTTTAACTTGGTAGATGGCCTCATCCGTATCGGGCTCTTCCTGCTGTTTGTATGGGGAATCTCGCTGGCGCGCGATATCCACCGCGTGTACGAGTATCACGGCGCCGAACATAAAACGGTTTTTGCCTTCGAAAGCGGCGAGACCGTGGACGTACCGCGAGCACAAAGGTTCGTCACCTGGCATCCGCGGTGCGGAACCAGTTTTCTCATGACGGTGATGCTGATCTGCATCATTGTTTACAGCCTCTTTCCCATCGATACGTTCTGGGGCAAGTTCGCGCTGCGGATTGTTGCCCTGCCCTTCATTGCGGGTATTTCGTACGAACTGATCCGGTATGCCGCCCGAAAGCGCAACTCGTTGTTCGCTTTACTCACCAAACCAGGTCTTTGGCTGCAACGGATCACGACGCAGCCTCCGACCGATGAGCAGGTTGCGTGCGCAATTAACGCGCTTGACGCCGCCCTTGAAATCGAAAAACAAAATGGCGGCGAGTTAGTAATTGCCTAGCGGCCCCCGCCGCGCACTCACTTCCTCTCCATTCGCGATTCTTAGGGCAACCGATTTCATTTCCGCGGCCGCTAGCTCGTAGCTGGCAGCCAGCAGCTGGAAGCTATCCATGTTTGAACGACTCGAACAGATCGAAAATAAGTATCAGGAACTCAACACCGCTCTCGCATCGCCAGAGATCATGGGCGACTCGTCTCGTTACCAGAAAACGGCCAAGGCGCACAGCGAACTTACGCCCATCGTCGATCGCTATCGCGAGTACAAGGAACTGAAGCGCGGCATTCTCGAAACCAAGGCCATGCTTGCTGAAGAACATGATGGGGAGCTGAAAGTCATGGCGGAAGAAGAGCTGGCCAGTCTCCAGTCCCGCATGGAGAAGACCGAAGAGGAGCTGAAAGTCCTGCTGCTGCCCAAGGACCCCAACGACGAGCGCAACGTCATTCTCGAAATTCGAGCCGGTACTGGTGGTGACGAGTCGTCGTTGTTTGCCGCAGAGATGTTTCGCATGTACTCACGTTATGCGGAAACCCAGCGGTGGAAAGTAGAAGTATTGTCGAGTTCTGAATCAGGAATTGGGGGTTTGAAGGAAGTCATCGCCATGATCGAGGGGCGCGGCGCCTACTCCAAGCTGAAGTACGAGAGCGGCGTTCACCGTGTGCAACGCGTTCCTGAAACGGAACAACAGGGCCGGGTGCATACTTCCGCGATCACGGTTGCTGTGCTTCCTGAGGCGGAAGACGTCGATATCAAGATCGAAGCCAAGGACATTCGCATTGATACCTTCTGCTCTTCCGGTCCCGGCGGGCAGTCGGTAAACACCACTTACTCAGCGGTACGCATCACTCACATACCGACGAACACTGTGGTGAGCTGCCAGGATGAAAAGTCGCAGATCAAGAATCGCGAGAAGGCGATGCGGGTTCTGCGTTCCCGCCTGTACGAAGTGGAGTTGGAGCGGCAGCAGGCGGAACTGGCGAAAGAACGCAAAACTCAGGTCGGCAGCGGCGATCGCAGCGAGAAGATACGCACCTACAACTTTCCACAGAACCGCGTGACCGACCATCGCATCGGCCTGACCATTCATCAGCTGCAAGAAATTATGGATGGCAAACTGCAGCCACTCATCGACGCCGCGACAACACACTTCCAGGCAGAGAAGCTCAAGCACGAGACAGTAACCGTTTAAGGGAGAATGCGGCCTTGCGGCTCGATCTTGCAATCAGACAAGCCGCAGAGCGGTTGCAGTGGAGCGCTCGCGGAGACGCTCGCCTTGACGCCGAGTCGCTGGCCATGCACTTCCTTGGGCGTGATCGCGCGTATCTGTATGCCCATCCTGAATTGGAACTCTCGTGTCACGAGCTTTCGGACTACTCTGCTTTGATCGAGCGCCGCGCGAGCGGTGAGCCTTTGCAGTACATCACTGGGCATCAGGAGTTTTGGGGAATGGACCTGCGAGTCACGCCGTCGGTTCTAATTCCGCGTCCCGAAACAGAACACGCGGTTGAAGCTGCGCTCGAGCTTTTGCGTGGCATCCAATCTCCCCGCGTGATTGACGTGGGCACCGGTTCCGGATGCATCGCGCTGGCGCTGGCACTCGAGTTGCCGCAAGCGGAAGTCGAGGCCGTGGACATCTCTGCCGAGGCCCTGGTGGTCGCGTACGGCAATGCAGAGCGTCTTGGCCTTGCAGCACGAATCGATTTTGGCCGGAGCGATCTTCTCGACATGCACCTGAGCGCAGGACCAGCCTTCGACATGGTCATATCGAATCCGCCGTATGTAGGTGAGAACGAAGCCGACAAGCTGCAAATCGAAGTGCGCGAGCATGAGCCGCTTTGCGCCTTATTTGGCGGAGAAGAAGGCTTAGATGTTTACCGTCGTTTAATTCCGCAAGCAACTGAGGTGCTCAAACCTGGCGGCTGGCTGGTAATGGAGATCGGCTATTCGCAAGAGCACGGGATTCGCGAACTGCTCGACAATTGGGAAGATGTCAGAACTGTTCCTGACTTGAAGGGAATTCCGAGAGTACTCATTGCGAGGCGATGATCCCGACGGGCAGGAATGAGTCTCTGGCAGATTTTGACACGATGAGATTACAGACTCCGCGCGTTTTGTGGTGCGTCCGTCGCTGGTGAGTGGCTTTGATTGCTTTGCCCATGCTCGTGGCGGATAATCGGGGTCTGGAGGCAGCTCTGCCCAGGTGAATCTGCCGAACTACATAACGCTGAGCCGGATCTTCAGTGTGCCGATTTTCATTTGGCTGCTGTCCAGCAGCTTGTTTTCCAATAGCAATGGCGACAAGGAATTGGCTGCGTCGGCGCTGTTTATTCTCGCGTCGATTACTGACGGTCTGGATGGTTACCTGGCGCGCCGACGCGGCCAAGTCACGACCATTGGCATGCTGCTCGATCCTCTAGCCGACAAGTTGATGATTGCCGCGGCATTCATTTCCCTGGTGCAGTTCAATCCCAGGATCGTGCCGGCCTGGATTGCGGTCATCATCATAGGCCGTGAGTTCCTGGTCAGCGGCCTGCGAGGAATCGCCGCATCCGAGGGCTTCACCATTCAGGCGAGCGAGTTGGGTAAGCTCAAAATGGTGGTGCAAATTGTCAGCGTTGTGGCGGCCATCCTCGACCATCACTGGATGGTTTGGCACGTTGGCAGCTTCATATTCTCTTTGGATCTCATCGCCCGGCTTGCCATTTGGTTCATGGTCGCGGTATCGATTGTCTCGGCTGTGGATTACTTCGTGGCGTTCTGGTCGAAGATTGACCGCAAGGCTTCGGCGAGCCGACGCAGACGCCGGCCTTTCGTTCTCTCACGGCGGAAGCGCGACACTCTCCCATCTGGGGAGACGCAGCCGAATCATTAATCGAGACCCAAAATTGCACAATGCCAATTCTTTTGGCCAGCCTCAGCGCTGAGTAAAATGCTCCTATGACGTCGATTCGGGTGAAAGAGATCCGTATTCCATCTGTGAGTACACTCCATCCGCGTCCTTCCGTGTTGTATACCGTTCTGAAGTCCACCTTCACCGCTCTGCTGCTGGCCGTCATGTGCTTCTTCTTTCTGAACGCTTGTGCGATCGCGGTACTGGCGATTGCTGAAGCCGTGCGACATCGCAACGTGGACTTCGCAATGGCGTATAGAAATTTCGCCGCCCCCTCTGCCGCGGGGATCTTCGTCATTCTGTGGATAGGCGCGCTGATTTTCTTTTTCCGGGAGAGGGGCCGCTAGTACATGCGACTCGTCACCATCGCTGCGGCGGATCTCGGACCGTCCTTGGAAAATCCTTCGCGTCTGCGGAGCTATTGTGCGCAGCTCGAAGCCGGCGACATTCTCTTTTTTCCCGAGACTCCGATTGATATTCCTGCTGACGATCTCGGGTTTCTTCTCGGACATCAGGAGGTTGGAGGCGCTTACCACAAGAACATCGCATATCGTCCTTTCGAAGATCGTATTACGGGATTTGAGGCGGCAGATTCGGCCACATCGGATCGCCTTCGGCAGATCATGCAACGCTATTCGAGGGATGTGATTGGGTTTTTGGTGAGATTTCTTGGCCCGTATGAAGGACGGTGGAAGGTCGACTACGCGAGTTATCGTCCAGAGGAGGAGGAAGGGCGTGACTTGTCGTTACGCAAACGAAATGATCTGTTGCACACCGATGCCTTTCCCACGCGGCCAACCCACGGCGACCGCATACTGCGATTCTTTAACAACATCAACCCACACAAGACGCGTAATTGGATCACCACCGAGACATTCGATGTGCTAGTTGAAAAGATGAGAGCCGGCAAACTGGATGACGGCACTTCGGTGTCACTACCCTCATCGATGCAGACCCCCGGAACGAAGCGAGCGCTTGCGAGCATCGGCCTAGGAGCTATTGCTCCATCGTTAAAGCGGTCGCCGTATGACGAGTTCATGATGCGCTTCCATAATTACCTGAAGGAAAACTCGGCCTTTCAGCAGAGCTGCCCCAAGCAACACTGGGAGTTTCCTCCGGGCTCAAGCTGGATGGTGTACACGGACATGGTCAGCCACGCTGTGCTGTCAGGCCAGTTCGCCCTTGAACAGACGTTGATCGTGTCACGCCAGGTGATGGTTGCGCCGGAGAAGTCGCCTTATGGAGTATTGTCGCGGCTGGCATCCACACGATAGTGGAGGCTCCAGCCAGCTGTGCCAAAAAGAAAAGATCAATCTTTCTGTTATTGCACTGTGCGTTGCGTCTTGCTCAACCGGGTTGCCGATTGTCCGCCGCCTAAGTCTTCGAAGCGAACATTCATAATGGGATACTCTTTCCACTCCTTGTAATCGAAGTGCCACCATTCATTGGGATAAACGGTGAAGCCCTGCAACTCCATGGCGCTCCGCAGGATTGCCCGATGCTTGCGCTCCTCGCTGGTGCCACCCGGATAATCGGCGAAAGCGCGTGGCGTCATCTCGTCGTAGATGCTGGGCATCGACACTTCGCGTCCGGTCTTCATGTCGTAGATGCTCAAGTCCACAGCGCAGCCGCGGTTGTGCTTCGAACCAGTTGCCGGATCAGCGACGAAAATCTTCTTGTCGTCAGGTGTCGCGTCCCAAAACATCTTGGTCACGTACCACGGACGATAGGCATCGTGAATCAGTACCCCGTATCCTTCCGCGTGAAGCTTCTGATTTGCTCGCACCAGGGCTTCGGCTGCTGGACGTTGAAGAAACGCGCGCGCCTGTGAGTACATAGGGGTGCTGAGAAAGTTCTGGTCCGTGGCATAACGGATATCGAGCCTGATGCTTGGATCAAGTTTTATTAACTCGACAAGATCGGATTTGTGAAAGTCTCCGCTTTCAACCGGAGGAGCGGCACGCAATGCTTCGGCGCGCAATTCCTCCACTGGCCGCTGAGGCTTTAAGTGAAAGATGCCATTGCTGATTTCCTGATGCGGTGAGAATTCTCTCGCATGCAGTAGTGTGCCGCAGGAAACCAGCAAGACCAGGCTGAGACGCAATCTGGAGGATTTCATCGCGCGCAGTTCCTTTGCAAGTTAGATACTCTAAAATCTATGCAGAGGTTTCATTAATTTTTCCTTGATTCCTCCTCAGCTCCGCCTGAGCTCGCGGCCGCGGAGGCCGCGGAATTCGTATCGAGAATGATGGTCGGCACATCCTGCTGCCGGACCAGTTGGTTAAAGCCTGCGATGTCAGTTTTTACCACTTGCTCCCAGCGCGTTAGTTGCTCATCGCTGCGCTGCTTCAGCATGGTGAACACCTGATAAGACTGCGGTGTCGGAGCGGCATCGGCGCCCGAAATTGATCCGGCAAGCGCAACCAATTCATTGTTCAGACGGATGGGATAGTTCAGCACGTCTTGTCCACTCTTAGCTTTGGATTGGATGAGTGCGTCCTCGACTGGATCGATCTTTTGCGTGAGCTTCTTGCCGGCGTCGCGGACGGCCTTGCCGTGATCGTCCTTAGGCAAGCGTTTGTCGAGATCGTCCATCTGTTTCTTGACGCTGTTTATCTGGTTGATGGCTTCGTCCACCTTGCTGACCTGATCCCGGATTTGCAGCAGCAGATCAAATTGTTTCTGCAAATCGGCTTGCTCGACCTTAAGCCGTGGGTCCTCTTTGATCTCCAGTGGTTGGGTGTAGCTCTTGCCACGTACGGTAAGTCGCACCTGATAATTCCCGGGCACCGCAATCGGACCGGAATTACTCCCTCCCCATAGGATCGCTCCAGGAACTTTGGTGGAATCCTCATAACGGAGATTCCAGACGAAGCGATTCAGGCCGGCATTCCCGGTTGGATTCTGGGGAGCTTGCCGCATGAAGCCTTCGCCGGCTTCCTCATTCTGTGCTTCGGTGACCGTGGGCTGCTTCGGTGGGAGAGTACGAATGACCTTCCCCGCGGAGTCGAGAATTTCAATGGTGACGTGTTCCTCTTTGGGTTTCTCTGCCGGAACTTCCTTTGTAATTTCCTGCTTCTGCGCTTCGGTTTTAGCACCAGTGGGAGCATTCGTCCTCGGAGTTCCCGGTTCTTTCGCCGCGGATGCCTCCTGCGTTGCTGTGGGCGGCGCTTCCGAGCCTGCCTCACCTCGCGATTCGTTTCCTTGAGTTTCGCCGGGCTTGGACGTGTTCAGCGCAGTCTTTAGCGAGTAGTAAATAACGGCGCCACTAGGAGGATTCTGTCCGATGGCTGCACCGCGACCACCACCCCCTCCTCCGAATCCTCCACCGAAGTAGCGGTACGCTGTGGATGGCTTATAGAGATCGGCATCGGCGCTAGCCTGCGCCGCCTGATGCTCACGCAGAGGTGTAATGTCGTCCAGCACCCAGAATGCACGGCCGTGAGTGGCGACTACCAAGTCGCGCTCTGTGACTGCCAGGTCTCGCATGGAGCTCATGGGCAGATTGCGCTGCAGCGAGCGCCAGTGTGCGCCATCGTCGAAAGACACGTAGACGCCGATTTCGGTCGCGGCATAAAGCAGTCCTTCCCGCTTTGGGTCCTCGCGGACAGCTCGCACGGTCGCTGTGGATGGCAGGTCGCCGTTGACGCGCTTCCAACTCTTCCCAAAATCGGTCGTCTTAAACGCGTAGGGGGCCCAGTCATCGCTTTCGTGCCGGTCGACAGCCACATAGGCGGTTCCGGCGTTGTAGTGGCCGGCCTCTATGAGGCTGATGCGGCTGTAGTGCAACACCGGACCATTGCCCGTATCGGGAAGATCTCGAGGGGTGACGTTTGCCCAGTTCTTGCCCCCATCGGTGGTCACGTGGACGAGACCATCATCGCTGCCCGCCCAAATTGCTCCCGCCTGCACTGGCGATTCCGCGATGGTGAATACTGTCGCGTAGTACTCGGCGCTGGTGTTGTCTTGCGTAATGGGTCCGCCGGACGATTGTTCGGTGCGTTTGTCGTTGCGCGTGAGATCGGGGCTAATCTCCTGCCAGTGATAGCCGCGATCGTTGGTCTTCAGGATCATCTGCGCCCCGTGGTAGATGACGTTGGGATCGTGCGGAGAGATCACGATTGGCGCAGTCCACTGGAAGCGGTATTTGAGATCCACATCACCATGGCCCATAGGATTTAGCGGCCAAGCGTTCATTTCGCGCTCAGTTTCCAGCTGCTTGTTGAACTCGGTGATGCTGCCGTCGTAGCAGCCCGCATAGACAACGTTTGGATCCCGCGGATATGGCGCAATATATCCGCTCTCGCAGCCGCCTACCGGGTCCCAATCCGTGCGGCCAATCCCCAAATGGGTGGTGGCGCTGGCGATGCCAACGCTGGTGTTGTCCTGCTGCGCGCCATAGATGTGATATGGAAACTGGTTATCGACAATTACGTGGTAGAACTGCGCGGTCGGCTGATTATCCTGCGAAGTCCAGTGCAGCCCGCCATCGGTGCTGATGTCCGCGCCGCCATCATTGGAGTTGATGAGCCGCTTGGGATTGGTTGGATCAATCCAGAGTCCGTGATTGTCTCCGTGTGGCGTGGAAAGCTGAGTGAAGGTTTTGCCGCCATCGATGGACCGATAGGACCCTGTATTAAGGATGTAAACGACATCGGGATTTTTCGGATCGGCAAACACATGCGTGTAGTACCAGGCGCGCTGGCGGAAGCGATGATCGTCGTTGACCAACCGCCAGTGCTCGCCGCCATCATCGGAGCGATACAGCCCGCCTTTATCTGCCTCGATCAACGCGTAAACGCGATTGGGCTCGGCTGAAACCGCCAGGCCGATGCGACCGAGAATTCCCGTGGGAAAACCATTGCCTTTGATCTGTGTCCACGTGCTGCCCCCGTCGGCTGAACGATAGACTCCGCTGCCCGGCCCGCCGCTCACCATCGAGTACGGAGTGCGGTATGCCTGCCACAGGGCTGCATAGAGAATGCTTGGATTGGAGGGATCAAAGACTACGTCGATGGCTCCGGTCTGATCGTCTTTGTACAAAACCTTCTGCCAGCTTTTGCCGCCATCAGTCGATCGAAAGACCCCACGCTCCATGTTGCGTCCATATGCGTGCCCAAGCGCCGCCACAAAAACGATGTCCGGATTCTTCGGATTCACCGCGAGCCGACCGATGTGGCGTGTGTCTTCGAGACCTATGGAATGCCACGTCTTGCCCGCGTCGGTACTCTTGTACATTCCATTGCCCTGAAGAATGTTGTTGCGGATGCAAGCCTCACCGGTGCCGACGTACACCACATTCGGATCTGATTCGGCCACTGCAATCGCCCCTACTGACGAGAACTTTTCTTTGTCGGACATCGGCATCCAATTGAGTCCGCCGTCGGTGGTCTTCCAAACTCCGCCGCCGACTCCTCCAAAGTAGTAGGTGTTCCCTTCGCCGACGACTCCGGAGACGGCGAGCACGCGCCCTCCGCGGAATGGTCCCACCAGACGCCATGTCAAACCTTTGAACAGCGGGTCCTCTTCATCTTTCTTCGTCTGTTCAGGCGCAGAGGTTGCTGTACCAGCACTGGCTGAGGCCGGTAATTCTGCAATTTTCTTTTTCGAGGATTTCTGAGCGGCTATGGCACAGGGAAGAAGAACTAGAAGACAAATGACGACGGGAAAACGACGTAACGCAATGCTCATCAGCAAGGCTCCGCGAGATTAATTTGGGAGCAACATGCTAAGACTTTGTCAGGAAAAGGGAAAGTACGAGGTCCGCGCGTGATGGAGCGGCATGAATTCGGTTCAGGTGCGCGTTCAGGATGCTGCCAGCTTCCGCGCTCTAAGGCATGCAGCACAGGCACGGGACGAGGTAGAGAAGAATCAGGCTTTCGCGGCCTTCTTTTTCTGATCTTCTCCTTCGCCCAGCCAATTCCCGAAAGGTTCCAGTCCCTCTATGTTGTCGCAGACGATCTTGATTGCGCCGACGACCGGCACTGCCAGGATCAGCCCCATAGCTCCCCAAATCCAGCCCCAGATCAGCAGGCTGAGAGTTACCGCTAACGGGTTTAACTCAAGCCTTCCGCCAATCACCTTTGGATAAAGGACATTCATGGAGAAGACATGCAAACCCAGGATGGTGGCGGCGATTACTATCATTCCGGTTCCATGCAACACTCCAGCCCCCGAAGCAATAGGCGGAAGAATCGCGAGGATTACACCCAGGTAAGGAATGAGACTCAGGAAACCGCTAATTAGGCCGAGAAAATAAAAGTATGGCAGATGCAAAAAAGCGAAAACCACACCGCTAAAGATTGCCATGAAGATGCCGATTACGAAATTTCCCACGATAAAACCGCGCATCATGTCAGAAATCTTCCCGAGCGTTCGGTAAACGTTGGCGCGGCTGCCAACAGGGAAAAGCCGCACGGTCGCCCGCCTGGTGTGCTCTTGCCACGTCAGCATGAAGTAGACGAGGAATGGAATAAACGCCACTACGAGTAGAACCTCGCTCACATTGGCGATTCCCGATCCGCTGACCAAACCGCGAATTCCGGTGTCCTGCTGAACTTTTACGTGAACCGCATTCTTATCGGCTGGCGATGGGGGAATCACGCTTTGCGTGCTCTGCCGAATCTTCTCTGCGTTGCTCTGGTATTTGGCAACGACCTTCTTGATATCACCCGACATTTGCGGAATTTGGTGAGCGAAATCCACCGCGCGCTGGAAGAAGAAGTAACTCAACCCATACAGGATTCCGAGTAACAGCAGAAGGGCAATGCCGGAGCCAACTGCGCGTGGAATCCGGATTTTTCCCAGAATGCGCACGATCGGCTCGAGAATGAAGGCGATCAGAATCGATGTGAAAATGGTGACCAGAACAAGCTTGGCAAAGTAGCAGATCGCCAACACCGCCAGCAGGGTAAGCGTGATCTGCGAAATAGTCTCTTTGCGAAGCTCTTCGTGGACCTCTTGTACGCCTTGTTCAAGATCGAGCAGCTCAGGGTTGGGGTCTTGCGAAGTCCTCTCTTTCACCGGAACTGGACCTTTCTTTGCATCGTCTGATCCTTTTTTGTCACTCGGCCACAGCGGTTTTGAGGACATGCGACTCCGTCGCTCCAACGTCGTTAAGATGCTCGCCCACCTATAATCGCAGCATGATCGGCGCCCAAATTGTGGCTCCCGGCCGCATTCTGGGCCTCGATGTTGGCGCGCGTCGCATCGGCATCGCTATATCAGACCCTCTCGGCCTAACCGCGCAAGGACTTGACACGCTGCAGCGGCGCAACCGCCGCTACGATCTTGGGGAGCTCCGCAAATTGCTTAAGGAGTATGCCGTGCGTGAGATCGTGGTCGGCAATCCGCTCCGCATGAGCGGCCAGAGCGGAACCCAGGCGCAAAAGATGGAGGTCTTTGCGGGACAACTGAAGCAGTCGTTCTCACTTCCGGTTCATTTGTGGGATGAGCGACTAAGCACGGCGGAGGCTCACCGCTTGCTGGATGAGACTGGCATCCGCGATTCCCGCCGGAAAGAGGTCATCGACAAGATGGCTGCGGTGCTAATTCTGCAGTCGTTTTTGGACGCGAGAGCCGCAAGGGCTCAAAATTCGGTCGACATACAGCGCGATTAGACTTGGTCTCCAGTTGCGGAATTTCCCTCGAAGAGGGAAATTTACAGGGAAATATTTTTCATTCCGGCAAAAACCGCGATTTCTGCCCAAATTCCGCAATTTTTCTCGTGAAGCAGGGAATTAGCAGGGAATTTTTAGTTTTCGAGTTAAATCATTTAAATGCAGAGCGGTAGGAGGAAAAAGAGAATGTGGCGACTCTAAGCAGGGAATTAACAGGGAATTTTTCACCGATGAAGTGACCCCCTTGCAATCTCAGGGCGTGCAACGGTCTCTAGAGCTCAAAGAGATGGGGCTTGGAGAGTCCGGCTCGCGCCGTTCCCTCCAAGCCCTTCCATATCCCTAGAACGTGATCTTCGCGGCCAGTTGCAGCACGCGTCCCACGTTGGCTCCGTTGTTGTTGATGCTCGCCGCCGACGCCAGGCCGAACGAGTTCACTCCCGCGCCATTCGCGATGGTTTGTGGCACCAGGCAAGTGGCGGTCACGCCGACTCCGCATGCCGACGTGCTGGTTGCGTAGAGCGTGTTCTTCACCGCCGTGATGTTCTGGTGGTTGAACAGGTTGAACGCTTCCGCGATCAACTGCAGCTTGGCATGCTCGGTGATGCTCACGTTACGGGTAACGCGCGGATCGAAGGTATAGATAGCGGGCAACCGAAATTGATTGCGAGCCGTTCCCGGCGCACGCTCGTTACGGCTGTTGCCATCCGCATTCAGATCGCTGTTGACCACCGCGGTGTAGGGCTGGCCGCTCTGCGCGTTGAATGCGCCAGCGAGTTCCCAGCCACCGAGAATGACGCGCGAATAGCGATTCATCCCCCGGGTGTAGTTATCGAGCTGCCACACGCCACTGAAAACAAAGCGATTGCGCACATCGTCATCGCCTGAGGCGCGATCGAGACCGATGTGCAGCGGATCGTAGACCATCTTGCCGTCATCCGTTCCAGGCACAACAGCAGTCGCGTCCGGACGATCATCGATCACGTGGCTCCAGGTATAGGAACCGAGCACCTGGAAGTTATGAGCGAAGCGCTTGTTCAACTCAAACGACAAGCCGTTGTAGTTCGAACTGGCGGTACTTTCGAACTGCAGAATGCGAGCAAAGGCCGCATTCGGACGGGTGCTGGAAAACTGATTGTAAGTAAAGGTGCCGGGCTGCCCGCTAACCACTGCCGTTGCCGGAGTCTGAGTGCTGGACAGGTTGATGTCGCGCGTGCGCTGAATGTGCACGCCGTGAACGCCGGTGTACGCCACCGTTACCGAAGTATCGGCAGCTACCTGATATTCAACAGCAGTGTTGTACTGCTCGACGTACGGCTGCTGGTAATTGCTGGCGAATTGCAGGATAGTCGGCGGCGCCGAAGCAAAACCAGTGGGCGGGGTGCATCCGGCGGTTGCCTGCGGCGCACCGCACATCGTGTTCGGATACGAGACGGGCAGCGGAGTGCCGCCGGTCTTGCCGGTGCCGAAGGTGAGCGTCTGCACGTTGATGCCGTTGTTCGACATCGCCGTGCCGTAGAGGATTGACGGCGTGTTGGCGTAGAAGATCCCGTATCCACCGCGCACCACCATCTGCTTGCCGCTCAATGGCTGCCATGCGAATCCGAGTCGCGGAGCGATGTTGTTGTAGTCGTTCGGAATCTTGCTGGTATCTATTCCCGAAGCCAGAGCGGCGGCGTTCTGAACCGTAGGCTGCTTTACTGTCGCTAAGTCATAGCGAACACCTAGATTCAGCGTCAGGCTGTTGCTCACGCGGTAGTCGTCCTGCAGGAAATAAGCCTGCTGGAGCAGGTCAGGATGCGTGGTTGCCCCACTAGTGTTGGCACCAGGGAAGGCTTCCAGCAAGCTGTTGCCCACCGACTTCACCGGCTGCCCAAGGAGGCTGTTGCCGAAATCATCCAGGCTCGCGAAGGTGTACGCGCCGGAAAAGTTTCCGGGGAAGAAGTTGAGGATCTTGTCGACCAGCTCGTCGGCGCCCAGTTTGAACGAGTGCCGTCCCCACACGTACGAAACCGTGTCGCCGTACTCCTGACGATGGATCGTCGTCTCGCGTGGGCTAAACGAGTTGCGGCCTACGAACAGTTGCTGTCCGCTGAACTTCACCAGCGCTTCCGGATTGTTGCTGTTGGCCTGGCCGGGTTCGCTATCGCGCTGATAGCTGAACTTGGCCACGTTGACGATCGTCGGACGCAGCGTAGTCGTGAGCTGAGCATTGAGGCTGTCGCTGTTCACGAGCGAGGCACCGGTGTGTTCGAAGGCGCTGGTGGGACCGCTGTTCTCGAGTCCTTGCCCGGTGAAACGCTGGGCATTGTAGCGAGCCGAGAGCTGATTGCGATCGCTGATGTTCCAGTCACCTTTGCCGAGATAAACATCCTGGTTGAAGGTGCGGTCGTAGTTGTTAATGCGCGAGGAGAGATAGTTCACGGCAGCAGTCTGCGCGGCATTAACGGGAGTCGGCAGCGTGACCAGAACGGGATTGCCGGTAACGTTGCGCTGGCCGTCATAGTCGAAGAAGAAAAACAGCTTGTCTTTCTTGATAGGACCGCCGACGTTGCCGCCGAACTGGTTGAAGTGATAGCCGGGCTTGACCGGGAGCGGCTTGCCCGCATTCTGCAGGAAGGCTCGCTGCAGGCTGTAGATGGGATCGTTGGCGTTCAATCCGCGGTCGCGGAAGAACTCGAACGCGGTCCCATGATAAGTATTGCTTCCCGATTTGGTAACCACGTTGATTACGGCTCCGCCGGCGCGTCCGAGCTCCGCCGAATAGCCGTTGGTGTTTACCTGGAATTCCTGCACCGCGTCCTGGCTGAACTGATACGGAGCGCGTCCCGATCCGGTGCGTCCGAGCGTCTGGCCGAAGAAGGTGTTGTTGTTGTCAGTGCCGTCCACGGTCAGCGAGTTCAGGGTGCCGCGCTGTCCGGCAAAGCTCAAATCGCCGCCACGAGCGTCGCGCACCACGTTGGGCGTAAGCAGAGTGAAGTCGAGGAAGTTGCGGCCATTGGTGGGCAGGTTGGCAATTTGCCGATCGCCCACGGTGTCGCTCTCGCTGGAGCGCGTAGTCTCCACGAGTGGCGCTTCGGCTGTTACCTGCACCGTCTCGTTTCCGGCTGCGACCGGCAGCGAAAGCTTGAGGTCCACCTTGGAGCCTACCGTGATCTGCACATTTTGATTCAGCGTGCTGAATCCGCTATGGCTGGCTTGGACCTTGTAACGTCCGACCGGCAGCAGAGGAAACATAAACAATCCGTCCGCGTTGGTGGTGATGCTGAAGGCTTCGCCGGTCTCAGTGTTCGTTGCCGTTACTTTGCTGTCGGTTAGCACCGCGCCCGAAGGATCGCTGGTTGTGCCGGAGAGTGTGCCCTGGTTGCCCTGCGCGAATGCGCCTGCGCAGAACGCGAACAGCACGACAAAGCATGCAAACAGTTGAGCGAAGTGATTGAGGCCGAAACGGCGTTGGCTGGATGGGGAGAACATATTCTTTCGACTCCTGACGGTTGAATAGCAAATCTCATGTGACACACGTAAGCGCCGGGATTGCCCGCTTGAGTGTGTCTGGTCGTTGGAACCTTCGCCCGAGTGTTGCACGGCGAGAAGAACAAACCATGAACAACGGCAGAGAAAAATCTGTTGAATCGTACTTCGCAAAGACGAACGATCGAGTCCCACAAAGGTGGAACCAAAAATTCAGAGTTGATGCTGTTTGAGAAGGATAGCGTAAAAGCAAAAGCAGTTGGCTAGGGCTTTCCACCGGGACACGACGACAAAAGACGCAAAGGAAGCAGTAAGTATCCCGGAGCACGGATATCAGGCGGGGCGCCGGGTGTTTTCCACTGAATGCTGCGTCTTACCGAGAAAGAAAACGGCAGCCAATTCTGGCTGCCGTTTTTATTGCAGGCGAGTTGGACTAGAAGATAAAGCGCGCCGCCAATTGCACTTGCCTCGTCGAGTACGCGAAGTTGCTGTTGGCGTTGGTCATCGCGCCGAAAGCGCCCGTTCCGGTTCCAGCATTGAAGTTCAAGGCTGGGGCTGCCGCAGTGCCGCCCGTGGTGTACCCCAGTGTGTTCACCGCGGTTGCGTTGAGGTGGTTGAAAAGGTTGAAGGCCTCGCCGATCAGTTCAATTCCATAGCGATCGTGGAAAGTGAAATGTTTCGACAGCCGCAGATCCATCACCTGCGTGTTCGGCTGACGGAACGCATTGCGTTGGACGATGGGAAGACCGTTTCTGCCACCAGAGCCATTGATGGTGCCAGTCAGCAATGCCCCGGTCCCACTCGGGGGAGCCCCGGTGCTGGTCGAAGTCGTAATGGAATAAGGCAATCCATTCTGGACTTGGAAGAGTGGTGCAAGTTCCCAGCCGTTCGCCACGAAACCTTTCCACCCTTCTAATTTCCACGGAACGTTCGCAACCGCGCTGAAAACGAAGCGATTCGGGACGTTATAGATGGAGTTGCCGTACTCGCCATGAAGGTTGAAGGGATCGAAAACGTCGTTGGTATCGGTGAACGTGGCTTCGTTCTGCACGAAATCGAGGGCATGCGCCCAAGTGTAGTTGGCATTGAACTGGATGTCGTGAGTCAGGCGGTGGTTCAACTGAACTGCCAACGCCTGATAGTTCGAGTTGATGCCGCTGAAAATGTCGGTCATTGCTCCGAAGCTGTTGTTTACCCTCGTGGTGTACAGAGGCATAGTGATCGTTTGGCCGGCAAATGGGCCGCCGCTCACTGCATAGCTAATGGTCTTGGTTGCGGGGGCAATGTTTGTATCCACAAATCCCGGCAACTCGCGGCCGAAGCTTCCCAGATAACTGATTGACATCACAGTGTTCCAACCAAAGTCCTGCTGGAAAGTGAGGTCGGCTTCGTGAATCTGGGGAGCCTGGAAATTCCGATCGAAAAACTGCACCGCTGGTTTCGCGCCTGTCGCGCCTGGAAGCACCGAAGAGTTGTTAGCCGGCGGGGGAATGACCTGCGGGAACGGGGGGGCGCCCGCCGTAGTTGCGCTAAACGTGTATGACGCCTGGCCACCGGGCATGCCGGTATTAATGAGCGTGTTGTAGATGGTGGAGTTGATGATGCGACCGAAGAAGATGCCGTAGCCTCCACGAAGGACCTGCTTGCCATCGCCACGCAGATCCCACGCGAAGCCCACGCGCGGTGCGACGTTGTTTCGATCGTCAGGAAGAGTTCCCGTTTGGGGAATGCTGGGGTTCACCAGATTGCTGAAGGGCGAAGGGAGCATTTCATGGTCCCAACGCACTCCCAAATTCACGGTCACGCGGGGTCGGATCTTCCAATCGTCCTGTGCAAAGATCCCGACTTCATTGGTGGTGAACTGGAACCCAAGCGGTCCAAACGCCTGCTGGAAGCTGCTATAGCAAGGCTTATTGGTGAGCGCGGGGCCAGTGGCGGGCGTGATGGTGCAGTTGTTCGGGCTGATCACATCTGACAGATATCCGCCAAAGCTGCCGTAGGTATAGGAGCCGAACTGGAAGCGCAAGTTCTGACTTAGATCGCTCGTATGCAGGAAGTCGCCGCCGAACTTTAAGTTGTGATTCCCGTGAGACCAGGAAACCGTATCGGCGAACTGATTGCGCCGTTCGTCAGGAAACGCCGGGCGGGTGAGAAAGCTTTGCGTGCCGATATCGAAACGGTTGAAACTAAAAAACACGTCGGGCGTAATTCCGAATGGATTGGTGTACGTCGAAGTGTTCGTCAGAAATTGCTTCTCGTAGGCGGTCGGAGACTGCGGGAACTCAAATTCGAAATCGCGGCCGTACTGATAGCGAGCTTCATTGGCGATGGTGTTGGTGATGAAGGTATCGAGCTTGGCGATGCCCCAGGTGTCCCTAACGTAGTCGCTCCCGAAGCTAGCCACACCAAGCGTGTTGCTGGCCTGTGTCTGAATCCCCTGCGGAGATGCCCAACGCATGCGGTTCACTTCGAAGGATGCATGGTTTTTCTGGGTGATGTTCCAATCGATCTTCGGAAGGAAAATGGTCTGGTCACCCGTGCGTGGAACTGTGCCCAGTTCGCCCAGGAAGTTGTTTAGCCCACTGTTGTAGTCCGCCAGCGCAGTGGCGTAGGGTATGTTCAAATTGGCCGACAGCAGGCAGACGTTCTGGGTGGCAGTGCTGTTGGACTTCGCAGTCGAACATGCAACCGCCGTCTGGCCCGCAGGCTGGGTGGCAGCCGGAGTTGCGAAAAATGCGCTGGGAGTGGTCAGCACTCCCGTTCCAGGAAAGTTACGCCGATACTGATCGTACGCAAAATAGAAGAATAACCGGTCTTTAATGAGTGGCCCGCCCACTCCAACCCCCCACATCTTGCGCCAGTCTTTTGGCTTGTACACGTTGGAAGTGAACACGCCAGGCGAAGTCTGACTAGTGAGAGTTACGAAGGGATTTTTGGATCCCCAGTTGTTATCACGATCATAGAAATAGATTTCACCGTGGTAGCCGTTGCTGCCGCTCTTAGTAACAGTGTTGATCACCGCTCCGGCAGCACGGCCATATTCCGCGGAGTAGTTTGAGGTGTTGACCTGGAACTCCTGAATGGCGACCTTTGGAGTGGAATACCCGGCACGCGTGCGGCCGCGTTCTTCTGAGAAAAACGCCTGGTTATTGTCGGCTCCGTCGATGGTGTTGTTATTCAGCAGAGTACTGATGCCGCGCACGCTCACCAGTCCGAAGCCGCTGCCGTTATTCACTACGCCTGGGGTGAGCAATGCGAAATCGGACCACCTTCCGCCGTTAATCGGCAAATTGGCTATTTGCACCGAATCGACGACTGGAGCGAAGTCCGGCGACGTCGTGTTTACTTCGGGAGTCTCAGCGGTTACGCTCACAACTTCTGCGCCGCCGGCAACGCCAAGCTTGGGAGAGACATCGGTCAAACTGCCAACCTGAACCACCACGTTCTCCGCTTTGTATGGAGCGAATCCCTGAGAGTTGACCGTCACGGTATAAGTTGCTGGTTGCAGTGCCCGCACTCGGTAGTAGCCGGAGGCGTCGGTAGCGATACGCTGCGCGGCGTTGGTCCCGTTATTGCGGACCACGACTGTGGCATTCGGGACTACAGCGCCGTTGACGTCGTATACGGTGCCGCCAATTGCTCCGTCTGTGGTGGACTGCGCAAAAGCAGTCGCACACAGTGCGAGCGCGAGTAAGGACATGAACAGCAGCTGGAAAAGGCGGCGCGGGTTCATCGACCCACTTGATCCGGCATTGTTAAATTGCAATGACATTTTCTCTGACTCCTCTTAAGTGAAGCAGTTACAGCGAGCCCGCAGGTTCTGATGTTTTTGGGCAAAACCGTAATGATGGCGAATGGGCTTCCACATCTTTTTTAACGGGAAGCGGCAATCTATCATCGGTACACCTCAGTTTTCCAGACCATCCCGCGCCATAACGTGAATATTTCTAAAATCCCGTGGGCGGAGCTAGTGCGATTTTCACAGGAGATACGGGTTTTTGTAGATCAGGGACAAAGATGCTCCGAAATCTATGAAACGGTGGAGTTCCAGGCCGATGTCTCAGCTTTTAGTCCTAGTCTCGTTCTCTGATAATTTCTTCGGAAGTTGAAGGAAGAAGGCACCCGGGGAACGTGTCATTCCTTCGACTGCTTCGAAGCTACTAAGGACTTCAGCCAGGATTTTGACCGTCGAGGGGATCTGTTCTTGCTATCCCTGCGAAAAAGCAGATCCCCCGTTCCGCAAAATCAGATTCGTGTAGAAGAAGTAGAAGAAAGGGAGCTTGCCTGCGGAACGAGGGATGATACTACGAAGGCGGTGCCGTGCTAGCTGGTAACCAGGCAAGAAGTGCACATTAGTTAGCCCTTATGTTGCCGCGGTATTAATAACGTATTAATGATGTAGCTGATTCATCAGGATTGAGTTGCCAGCATGCCTAAGCAAGTCCCTATCGACATCCGAGCAGAGGTTTCCCACACCGTCGAGCACCGGCATACACTGGCGGCGCTAACACCTGATCTCCCTCCAGTATTGGCGACGCCCTGGATGATTGCCTGGATGGAGCATGCCTGCTACCAGGCACAAGTACCCTACTGCGAAGACGGAGAAACAACGGTCGGAACAGCGATTCATGTGGACCATCGGGCACCCACAACCATCGGAGAGACGGTGATCGCCGAGGCCGTGCTGGAAAGAGTGGAAGGACGCTTCTTCATCTATCGCGTGACCGCGCGCAACCAGCAGCAGCCCATCGGGTCAGGGACGGTTCATCGTGCCGTGGTGAATGTGAAAACGTTTATGGAGAAAATGAAGAAGACGAAGAACATTCCGTGATTTTGCGATTGGGGAATGGGGTTGGGTGCATTGCTCGATGCGAAAAAAATGTTTAAGTGCATCTTCCCTTGCCTCTGATCATCGACACTAGCGGATTACTCGTCGCCAAATCGCGAAATCACAAAATCGCGAAATCGCAAATCCCCCTTTGGAGGACCCATGAGCACCAGCGCACCGACCCAGGATCTCAGTTATCCCATTGGCAAGTTCCATTATGAAACTCCCATGAGCAAGGCACAGCGCAATGCTGCGATCGATGTGATTGCCAGCGTGCCCGCGAAATTGCGCGAGGCAGTACGGGGACTGTCGCCGACGCAGCTCGACACCCCGTATCGGCCGGATGGATGGACGGTGCGGCAGGTAGCGCATCACGTGCCGGATAGCCACTTAAACGCTTTCATCCGTACCAAGCTCGCGCTTACCGAGACCGAGCCGACGATCAAACCGTACGACGAAAAGCGCTGGGCGGAGTTGGCGGACACGCGGCTCACGTCCATTGAGACCTCGCTGGTGCTGCTTGAGGCTGTGCACGAACGCTGGAATCACCTGCTGCGCGCGATCAGCGATGCCGAATTCGCTCGCACCTTCCGCCATCCCGAACACGGAGTCCGCACCCTCGACTGGCTCGTAGGGCTGTACGCGTGGCATGGACCACATCACGTGGCGCACATCACGGGGCTGAGGGAGAGGAAGGGATGGAAGTAGCGTAATCGGGTGATCGGGTGAAGTAAAGGCGATGTCCTGAGTATTGCTATCTTAATTTCCTGCCCTGCCTGCAACTAATAAACGCCGAAAGTTAAGTGCGAAGTCGGCTCGACATCGTCGATACTTGGCGTGCGTTTCTCGTGTTGTTCTTACTTCACCCGATCACCCGATGACCCGATCACCCGATTTTTCCGTCTCCGCGACCGATGCCTCTGCCCGTCTGGGCACAATGCGGACCCCGCATGGCGAGGTTGAAACGCCGGTATTCATGCCGGTCGGCACACTTGCGTCGGTGAAGGGGGTTCCGCAGCACATCCTGGAAGAGCTTGGCGTACAGATTCTGCTGGGGAACACCTATCACCTTTATTTGCGGCCTGGGCATGAGGCCATCCGGGAGATGGGCGGACTGCACCGGTTCATGTCGTGGGAGCGCAGCATCCTTACCGATTCCGGGGGATTCCAGGTTTTCAGCCTGAACGAATTGCGCAAGGTGTCGGAGCAGGGAGTGGAATTTCGCTCCCATCTGGATGGCTCCACCCACTTCTTTACGCCGGAGCGCTCGATGGAGATTCAGATCGCGCTGGGCGCGGACATCATCATGGCCTTTGACGAGTGCACAGAGCATCCCGCGGGACGGGAGCGTGCGCGCGAGTCGATGGAAATGACTGCGCGCTGGGCGCGGCGCAGCAAGGATTACTTTGAGGCGCATAACGATGAAGTACCGTGCGCCTCGGAAGGCTCCGATGAAAGCGCGCAATCCAGCGGACCAGCGCTAAAGCGCGCTAACCCCTCAGGAATTTCACCGCAAGGCTTGAAAGCCTTGCTCCCCCGACTGAAAGTTGGGGGCTTCCACCCAAGAGAACCACAACCTGTTTCGGCTCCGAATGGCGAGCGCCGGCAGTCCCTCTTTGGAATTGTGCAGGGAGGCATGTATGCGGACCTGCGGCGTGAATCGGCGGAGCGTCTGCTGGAGATTGATTTTCCTGGATATGCGATTGGGGGACTCAGTGTTGGCGAGCCGCGCGAGCTTACGCGCGAGATCATTGCGGCCACGCTGCCGTTGCTTCCGAAGGACAAGCCGCGCTATGTGATGGGCGTGGGTTACCCAGAGGAGATCGTGGAGTATGCCGCGATGGGAGTCGACATGATGGATTGCGTCTTGCCCACGCGAGCAGCGCGGCATGGACTGCTGTTTACTTCAGAAGGAAGAATGAACATCAAGAACGCGCGCTTCGCGCGTGATCAAGAGCCCGCCGATCCCAAGTGCGGCTGCATGGTGTGCTCGCGCTACACCCGGGCCTACCTGCGGCATCTTTTCGTTTCCGGAGAACCGCTGGCTGCGGTGTTGAACACCATCCACAACCTGGCCCATTATCTTGACACGATGCGCAGTGTCCGTCATGCTATAAGGCTTGGAGAGATGCGAGCGAAGCAGTCTGACAGCAGCGCAGTTTCGGAGCAGACGAGCTGAGTGGATTGGTAATTGTGTAATTTCGTAACCGGGTAATTGTTGAGATATTCTCCCGCGACATCCACCCCGTTTGCGAAAACTACAACATTGGTCGTCTCCAGTTGAAGGTCGGGTCATTGTTGTGCTTCTGCCCCGATATCAGACCCAATTTACGAAATTACCCGGCTACGAAATTGCCCGATTCTTCGCGCAAGCGGAGTCTCTCAGAGAGAAGAATTGACAGAGTTGCACCCCATCACCAGCCTGCTGGCACAAGCATCCGGTTCCGCTTTTTTTGGGATCGTTCCGCTGATCGCCATCTTCGCGATTTTCTATCTGATGCTGATCATGCCGCAGCAGAAGCGTCAGAAGAAGTGGCAATCAATGTTGTCGGCGTTGAAAAACGGCGACAAAGTCGTTACCAGCGGAGGCATTCGCGGCACCATCATTTCGGTCAGGGATGACGCCGTTCAACTGCGTGTACCTCCAGACAACCTGCGGATTGAGGTGGCCCGTTCGGCTGTGACCGCCCTCGTCAATCCAGAAGAAGCCAAGTAGATGCGTAAAAATCTCCTTTCAAAAACGCTCCTCATCATCGCTACCCTGCTGATCTTTGTGTACGGAATCTTTCTCGGAACCGATCCGGACCGAGCCATCGCCGCCTGGAAACAAGGCGGGGTCGTCGCCGCTATTCAGGAAAACATTCACCTGGGACTCGACCTCAAAGGCGGGACGCACCTGATTCTTCAGGTCGCCGTCAATGAGGCAGTGAATGCCGACACTGATCGCACCATGGCTGCGCTTAAAGACGATCTCGGCAAAGCCAGTGTTACCTTTACCGATATCACCAAGCCGAATCCGCAGAACCAGCCCGAGGTTATGGAAATCAAGGGCGTTCCTCCGGACAAGGTCAGCGCCCTGCGCACCACTATCAGCGACAACTTTCCGCAATACCAACTGCAGAGCGGCGCGAACGGTGTGTATCAGGTCGTAATGAAGCCCTCAGAAGTCACGGCGCTCAAACAGCGCGCGGTGCAGCAGGCCATTGAGACCATCCGCAATCGCGTCGACCAGTTCGGCGTTGCCGAACCCACGATTCAGGAGCATGGCCTGGGTGCCTATCAGATTCTTGTGGAATTGCCGGGTATTGACGATCAGGCGCGCGTGAAGGACCTGATTCAATCCACCGCCATGCTGGAGATCCGGCAAGCCATCGGCGGTCCTTATCCGAGCGAGCAAGATGCGTTAACGGCCAATCAGGGCACAATTCCTGCGGATGCGGTCCTCCTTCCCGGCAACACGGGTCAGGGCGGGGGTCAGCCGGAGTACTTCGTAGTCTCGCGCACCTCGGCAGTAGCGGGCAGCGATATTCGCGATGCACAACCCAGCCGCGATGAAAATGGGCGTCCCGACGTGGGGTTCAACTTGTCGAACGATGGGGGACGTCGCTTCTTCCAATTCACCAGCGCGCACCAGAACGACAAGCTGGCAATCGTGCTCGATAATCGCGTACGCGAGGTGGCTACGATTCAGGAGCCGATTCGCGACAACGTTCGCATCACCGGCGCCTTCAGCGAAGATCAGACTCGCGATCTCTCGATGATGCTGCGCTCTGGCGCGCTTCCCGCAAGCATTCACTATCTGAACGAAGAGACAGTTGGTCCTTCGCTTGGAGCCGACTCAATTCGTGCGGGCGTGCTCGCCGCCGTGATTGGCATGGCCGCCGTGTTGATCTTCATGCTGGTCTACTACCGGGGAGCCGGGATCAATGCGGATCTGGCGTTGATGCTGAATCTCGTGATCCTGCTTGGCTTTCTTGGGTTCAGCCACGCATCGTTGACGCTCCCCGGGATCGCTGGCGTCATTCTGACGATCGGTATGGGTGTGGATTCCAACGTCCTGATCTTCGAGCGCATCCGCGAGGAGTTGCGGGCAGGAAAAGCTCCCGCCGCGGCGGTGGACCAGGGATTCGCACACGCATGGCTCACGATTGTGGATACGCACGTGACCACCATCGTTTCGGCTGTCATTCTTTTTATGTTCGGAACCGGTCCGGTGCGAGGATTTGCCACCACGCTGACGTTTGGTCTGCTGGCAAACCTGTTCACGGCGGTATTTGTCTCACGCGTAATTTTCGACGCCGGATTGAATCGCAAAGAACGCGGCGCGGCACTTAGCATTTAGATCCAGGCAGTCGGCGTTCGGCGTTCGGCCACACCGCTTTTTTTTGGGCCGAACGCCGACAGCCGAATGCCCATCCAGTAAGCATGTAGTAAGGGAACAACAAAATTGGAATTTTTTAAAAACACCAACATCGACTTTCTCGGGAAGAAGTGGTACTTCCTCAGCTTTTCACTGGTATTCAGCGTGGCCGGCGTGCTGTCGCTGCTCTTCTGGCATGGCGTTCCCTGGGGCGTGGATTTCCGCGGTGGAACGCAGGTAGACGTAAAATTCGTCAGCAAAGTTGACGACGCGAAGATACGCCACGCGGTCGACGATGCCGGCTACCACGACGCCAAGATCCAAGGTGTGGGCGGTGTGGCGAATAACGAAGTGATCGTGAGCCTTCCCGAGAAGGAGACCAGCGAGCAGTCCCTTGACCGCGGCCGCGCCGCGATCGTTGCCGCCATGGAGAAGTACTTCGGCGCCGGACAGCAGGGCAAGCTGGACCTCAACAACTCCAGTGTCACGCAAATTTCCGACTATCTTCTCAACAAAGATCCGCTTCATCTCGGGACCGATGCGGCCACACGGTACACGCAGATCGCTCGTCAGATTACAGACTTTCGCGACAAGAACCGCTCGGGCGTGCTGAGCTCGATCGACGAGTTGAGCGGCACTGTCCAGCCGCAGACGATTGCAGCTCTAAAAGAGGGTGCTTTCACCTCACAATTCGGCGTTCGTAGCGTGCAGATCGTCGGCCCGCAGGTCGGTAAGCAGCTTACGCATCAGGCGGAGTGGGCCACGTTGTACTCGCTTGCAGGGATGCTGGTGTACCTGGCATTTCGCTTTGAATGGATTTACGGAGTGGCTGCTGTGGTAGCGGTATTTCACGACACATTGATCACCATTGGCGCATTCTCCTTGACGAATAAAGAGATAACGCTTACGGTTATCGCCGCGATTCTTACGCTCATCGGATATTCGATGAACGACACCATCGTCGTCTTCGACCGTATTCGGGAAAACGTGAAGCTGCTCCGGCGTGAGTCACTGGCGGAGATCGTGAACCGCAGCATCAATCAGACCCTGAGCCGGACGGTGCTTACTTCAGGTCTGACGTTTCTGACGGTACTCTCCCTGTATCTTTTCGGTGGAGAGGTTCTTCATGGGTTCTCCTTTGCCCTGGTAATCGGCATCCTAATCGGTACTTATTCCTCGATTGCAGTGGCAGCGCCGATGTTGGTCGCATACCAGAATTGGCGTATGGCAAAGACGGGAACAGCGGTGGTGCCGGGAGCGGCTGGCCGTCGCGCGAAAATGCGAGCGTAGAGGAAAATGCACTAGAGGATTGTGTGTGGCCCGAGTTCTGAAGCGGAGAAGTTCCCCAGCTTTGGGACTCTGGGAGCAAAATCGGCCCCGGCGGTGTCTATAGGTTAGATAGTTTGCCTTATGGAGATTGGCTATGTTTGAGGACAGCCTGGTCGAGTCTTCGGGAAGAATCAAAACAAAGCGCGGCCTGACCACTTTCTTATCGTTCGGGTTTCAGGTGCTGCTGCTGGGAGTGTTGGTTCTTATCCCGCTCATCTATACGGAGGCGCTGCCAAAACAGCAGCTTATGACCTTTTTGGTCGCTCCGCCACCGCCACCGCCACCCCCGCCACCACCCCCCGCAGCGGCTCCGGTGAAAGTGGTAAAAGTGCAGACGGAAGTCATCAACAATCAGCTGCGCGCTCCTACCAAGATTCCTGACAAGATCAAGATGGTGAAGGAAGATGAAGCGCCACCAACCATGGCTGGCGTACCTGGCGGCGTGCCCGGAGGCGTTGCCGGTGGTGCTATGGGCGGCGTGCTGGGCGGCATTGTGGGATCCTCGCTTCCGCCGCCGAAAGTAGCGGCGCCACAAAAAGTCAGGGTTTCGTCGGGCGTCGTCGCCGGCAACAAGATTTCAGGCGCGAATCCGACCTACCCGGCCATCGCGAAGACAGCTCGCATTCAAGGGCAGGTGGTTCTACAAGCGACCATCAGCAAACAAGGAACGATAGAGGGATTGCACGCGGTCAGCGGTCCGCCAATGCTGTACCAGTCCGCCATCGACGCTGTTCGCAGTTGGCGCTACAAGCCATACATCTTGAACGGCGAGGCAGTGGAGGTGGAGACCACGATTCAGGTGAACTTCACCCTTAACGGCGGTTAGAACGTTCGGGCTCGTGCCCGAGAGGCTGGAAAACCTCTTATGGATAATGAGCCTCTGAATCATGGAGGGGCAGAGTTGCCCCTCCTGCAATTTCGTATCTGAATTACTCCTTGGTAGAGTGTGCAGCTTTCCTCCGCGGCAGCGTGGAGGTGTGTGGATTCTGTGTTTCGAGCAGTGACTCCCGGGGCCGGTAGTGTCGATCGGGAACATCGGTGCCGGGCTTGGAGTCGAATCTTTTATAGCAACGCGCGGCCTTCGATCTTCAACAAAATCAATGGTCGCAAGCAATAGTTCTGAGGAGGACTAACTCAAGTGATTCAATTGGCAACTCTCGCAACGGTGGCGTATTACAAGCTGCCTATTTTGGCCATGTGGCTCCAGGCCGATACCAGCGGCGAAGTCGGCTGGGATCCGCTCTCGCTCTGGAAGCAGATGGGATGGCTGGCGCGCATCGTCGTCATCATTCTGTTCATCATGTCCGCCTGGTCCATCGGCGTCATGATCGATCGCTACATCGCCTTCAACGCCGCTCGCAAGCAATCTCGTGCATTTGCGCCGCAGGTTGCCGGAGCCCTGCGTGATGGCAAGATCGACGAAGCTATCCGCGTCGCCGAGCGCAACAAGAAGTCGCATCTGGCGAAAGTCGTCACCGCCGGCCTGCAGGAGTTCAAGGCACACGGCGATTCCAATGACATCCCGGGCGAGCAGATCGAAGCCAGCAAACGCGCATTGGAGCGCGCTGAAGCAATCGTGCACGCCGAACTAAAGCGCGGGTTGGGTGGTTTGGCGACCATCGGGTCCACCGCTCCCTTCGTCGGACTGTTCGGAACGGTGGTCGGTATTCTCAACGCTTTCCGCGAGATCTCGCGCCAGAAGACCTCTGGACTCGGCGCCGTCGCCGGCGGTATCTCGGAAGCTTTGGTGACCACGGCGATCGGACTTTTCGTCGCCATCCCCGCCGTCATGATGTTCAACTACTTCACCAATAAGGTGGAAGCCTTTGACGTGGAGATGGACAATTCGTCCTCTGAGCTGATCGATTATTTCCTGAAGCGCAGCGGACGTCGTTAACTTACGAGTCGCTGGTGCGGCTCTGGTACTAACAAGGTTCGAGAGTAGCCAAGGCCTCCTTTTCGGATTAGCGGGAAGGAGGCACCTCCTCTTCGGCAGAGTTCTCGGCACAACAGTGTCCGACAGGAATAGGCACAAAGAATGGCTTTAGCAAAAAGAGACGAAGGTAAGAAGGTCAACTCCGACATCAACGTCACGCCGATGGTTGATGTCATGTTGGTGTTGCTGATCATCTTCATGGTCATCACTCCCATGCTTCAGCATGGCCACGCCGTGGAAATGGCGCAGACTACTAACCCGGAGCAGATGCCGGACGCTGATAAAGAAGACGCGATCCTTATCGGTATCACCCGCGATAACCGTGTGTACCTCGGCAATGATCAGATTGCTCCGGATGCGCTCAGCGATAAAATCCGTGATCGTCTGGCCAACAAAGTCGATAAACGCGTTTATGTCAGGTCGGACGCGAGGGCAAAGTACGGAACCGTGGTCGAGGTGGTGGATAACGTCCGTTCCGCGGGCGTCGATCAGTTGGGTCTGTTGACCGAACAGCGGCAGCCCTTGGCGAACCGCAACAACAATACACCTCCAGCTACACCTCCATCAGGTGGCGAGTAGCCACTTCGCGGAAGTACTGGAGTTGTTCACAGAGGACTGAGGATTCTATATGGCAATGGCAATGGGCAGTGGTGGCGGCCCCAGCGCAAATATCAACGTAACTCCCTTGATCGACGTTTTGCTCGTTCTGCTGATCATCTTCATGGTGATTACGCCGCTTACACCACGCGGTTTGGATGCGCTTGTGCCTCAACCGCCGAAAGACAAGCAAAAGCAGCAAGAGCCAAACGATCGCACGATCGTTGTTCAGGTGGTGCAGTCTGCTCCGGGGCAGCGGCCGACACTGAAAGTCAATCAGGATCCAGAGACGTGGGATCATCTTGGAACGCGGTTGACCGACATCTTCAAGACGCGCGCGGAACGCATTATGTTTGTGAAGGGTGACGATGAGGTTCCTTTCTCAGATGTCGCTCAGGTGATCGACATTGCGCACGCATCGGGCGTGGAGAAGGTGGGCCTGATCACGGCGAAGATTGAAGCTGGACAGTAACGCAGCGGTATCCATCCGTTTCGGTTTCGCCGCTGACGTAGGCGAAGTAGTACCGGCGACAGCGACATGCAAGAGGATCCCTCATGCATGCTGTTTGCCGGATTCCCGAGACCTTGTACAATGCCTTGGTTTCTGAGCAGAGTTAATGCTCGTTTGTTATTACTGAAGTGGGCGAGGAGCTCCGAATAACTCATGAAGAGAAGCGCACGTTTCCTGGTGGTGCTCGCAGTGGCTGCGTCGCTGACTGGGCTTGGATGTGACCGCCTCAGAGCACGCGATCAGCTGAACAAGGGCGTTCAGTCCTATCGGGGCGCGCAGTACGACTCAGCCATTGAGCATTTTAAGAATGCCGTCAGCCTCGATCCGACGCTTACGGTGGCAGGTCTCTATCTGGCAACCGCCTATGCGCAGCAGTGCGTTCCAGGAGTGGACACCCCCGACAACACCCGCAACTGTAATCAGGCGATCGATGAGTTCAAGAAGTTGCTGGAGAAGAATCCCAGCGACATCAACAGCCTCAAAGGCATTGCCTCGCTTTATTTCAACATGGCGAGCGGCGCAAGCAAACCTGAAGACAAGCTGAAAGACCTGGAACAGGCGAAGGAGTATCACGAAAAGGTAATCCAGAACGATCCTAGCGATCCCGAGGCGTACTACTCCGTTGCGGTTATCGATTGGACTCAGGCGTACAAGGCTCGGATGGACGCTAAGAGCGCTGCAGGAATAAAGAACGAGGATCCAATCAAGGACAAGAAGCTTTGCACCGAAGTTCAGGGCAAGAATCAACAGCCGGTCCAGGAAGGCATCGACGATCTGAACAAGGCTCTCACGCTTCGCAAGGATTATGACGACGCGATGGCGTATCTGAATCTGCTGTTTCGAGAAAAGGCTGACATCGAATGCGGCGATCCGGATGCCCGCAAGCAGGATCTCTCCACTGCGGACGATTGGGTGAAGAAAACGATGGACACCAAGAAAGCCAAGGCCGAAAAACAGCAAGGCCCCGGCGGTATTGTCCTCGACCAGAAACAGGGTGCCACTCAGTAGGGCTTAAATGGCAGTTCAAAGCCCCTAGCGACGCGAGGGGCTTTGCTGTCTGCGGTTGGCTGCGCTGATCGCTTATCGGTCCTTCGAGATATTTGCCTGAAGAGTCCGGTCCAATTGGTCTACTTCGCGATCAAAGTCCTGCAGCATCTTCACTTTCTTATCCGCTGGCAAGAATGACGCTTCGAAGGAGTTCCGCGCCAGCTCACGTAAATGCTCATCAGTAAACTCAAACAGATCCTGAGCCAAGTGATACTCGTTGACTAATGAAGTATGGAACATCCCGGGATCATCACTGTTGAGCGTGACCAATAGGCCTTGGTCAAACATTCGGCGGACAGGATGTTTGTGAATATCTTTGAGGCAACCGGTTCGGGTGTTGCTGGACATGCAAATCTCAACGGGTATTTGGCGCTCAGCCATAACCTCCATCAATTCCGCATCCTGAGGGGCGCTCAGTACGTGTCCAAGCCGTTCCGCTCCGATGTTCAGCGCGGCCCAAATCGATTCTGATCCAGTAGTCTCGCCCGCATGCGCGGTGCGCCGTAAGCCGTGTTCTGCCGCGTACTCATAGAGAGCGCGGAACGGTTCGGCCGGACCGCGGCGTTCGTCACCGCCAATGCCTACACCCACTACATTGCGGTCCCGATAGCGTACGGCGGCTTCGAAGACGCGCTGAGCGGCATCGACGCCAAAGTGTCGGACAGCGTCAAATATCCAAAGAACGGACACACCGAAGTCGCGCTCGCCCTGCTTGCGCCCGCTCTCGATGCCCTCGAACAGCGGCTCGAATTCTTCTTGCCGCCAATGCACTACTCCAACGGAGATATATACCTCCGCATGCAGCACATGCTGGCTGTGCAGGCGCTCGATCATACGATAGGTGACGAACTCGTAATCTTGGCGGGTGCGCAGGCGTTCGGTAACCGCTTTGAACGCCATCATGAATCCGTGGAAGTCTTCGTATTCGTACAAACGTTGCGAACCCTCGATCGTCAAGGGATCGGAATCGTGGCGTTTGCTGAGTTCGACCAGCGTCTCCGGTTCAAGCGTGCCTTCAAGATGGAGATGGAGTTCGGCCTTTGGCAATGCGCGGATGAATGAGGAATTCGCCATTGGTGCTCTAATTACAGTAATGAATGGCGCTCATCGATTTTGTTCGCGTGCAACTTCTTACCCTCCGTGTTAATCAGATGTTGTGCCCCATGTTCACGGGAGTAGCAGCATGACGTCTCCATCCAAAACACAGCCTGAATCTATCATTCCCTGTTGGAACGAGAGGGTCTTGATTGCTGCCGTCGTACTTACTATGTTGCTGTCGCTCGTTGGATACATGCGGGCCTAGTAGCTGCGCAACCTGTAGGTCCAACCAGAGAACCGAACACGTTCAGGCGACTACAGTCATCTGAGCTGCAGGCTCAGCAGCTTGGAGCTAAGCAGTCTACCAGCGAAAAAAGGCCGCCATTGCTGGCGGCCTGCTTGTTTCAGGAGGGAGGACAACTTAATCCTGGTCGTTACCAGCGCGCTTCCAGTTCATAATCTCGCCGAGAGTAGTGGTGGAGCTTGAAACCGGCTGTTTATAGGCTTCGACATCTGCCCGGCTCGCTTCCTCGCCAACTGCGCGCAGGCTAAGCCCAACTTTCTTTTCTTCCGGGTTCATCTTGATGATCTTGTAGTCGTGCTCCTGTCCCGGTTCCAGCTTGATTGGAGTTCCATGGCTATCGGTAGCTTCGGAGTTGTGGCAAAGGCCTTCCACTCCATCAGAAATCTCCACGAATGCGCCGAACTGGGCCGTGCGCAGCGTCTTCCCACGCACTACGTCGCCCACACGATGGGTCGCGAAGAACGTTTCCCAGACATCCGGCTGCATCTGCTTGATGCCGAGGGAAAGACGGCGGTGCTCCGGTTCAATCGCCAGGACCTGAGCCTTTACCTTCTCGCCCTTCTTCAACACTTCCGAGGGATGCTTTACCCGCTTCGTCCAACTCAGATTGCTTACGTGCACTAATCCATCGATGCCATCTTCGATCTCGATGAAAGCGCCGAAATCCGTCAAGTTGCGCACTTTGCCCTCTACGACGCTACCGACGGGATACTTGTCATGCAACTGCTCCCAGGGATTCTGCTCGAGCTGCTTCAGACCGAGCGAAATCCGGCGTTCGGTTGGGTTCACATTGAGAACTACGGTCTCTACTTCGTCGCCCGGCTTCACAATCTTTGACGGATGCTTCATCCGCTTCGACCAGGTCATTTCGCTAACGTGGACCAGACCCTCAATGCCTTGCTCCAACTCGACAAAGGCTCCGTAGTCGGTCACGCTCAGCACGCGTCCTTTAACGTGGGCGCCGATGGGGTACCGCTCCGCTGCGTCGAGCCAGGGATCAGGCGTGAGTTGCTTAAAGCCGAGCGAGACACGCTGTTTGTCTTTATCGAACTTCAGAACCTTTACATGGATTTCATCACCCACGTTCACGAGGTCGCGAGGATGGGTCAAGCGCCCCCAGGACATGTCGGTGATGTGCAGAAGGCCATCGAGACCGCCTAAGTCCACGAACGCTCCGTAGTCGGTCAGATTCTTGACCGTTCCGGTGAGAACAGAGCCTTCTTCGAGATGCTCGAGAGTTTTGGAGCGCTTCTCTGCCTGCTCTTCTTCGAGAATCTGCTTACGCGAGACCACGATATTGCCGCGTTTCTTGTTCAGCTTGATAACGCGAACGTCGATCTCCTGCCCTTTATAGCCGTCGAGATTGCGAACCGGCTTAAGGTCCACCTGAGAACCGGGCAGGAAGGCGCGGACGCCGCCCACATCGACCGAGAGGCCACCCTTCACGCGATCGACAACGTAGCCCTTGATCAGGGCTTTGTCGTTGTATGCCTTGTCAATCTCATCCCACACCCGAACACGTTGCGCCTTCTCATGGGAAAGGAGCACGTAGCCTTCTTCGGTCGAGCCCCGATCGATGACAACATCGATGCTGTCGCCAGGCTTTACCTTGGGCTGACCGTCCCGTCCCATGACTTGGGCGAGCGGGACGACTCCTTCGGACTTGAATCCGACGTCGACGACCACATACTTATCGGTCAGCTTGACGACTGTCCCCTTCTGGATATTCTCTTCGGCGGCGGGAGCGGCAGCCTCAGCTGCAGACTGCTCCGCCTCGAAACTTTCCAGGGCGGCGGCAAAATCCATTTCCTCACGCTGAGACTCAGGGCCGTCGTGTTTGGCGGTCTCGGCATCGGATACGGACGATTGAAGGTTTTCGGTTGCGAGTGCGGTGGTTTCAGCAGTTTCGGTAGTCAGGGTTGTGTTCTCGTGATTGGAATGTTGAGAGCGGTGCGAGTGTTCCATTTCCTGAGACGAGTCCTGCTCGGTTGCAGTGCTCTCTTCGAAAGCTGGATTCAGGTCGCGTGCTGTGCTCTCGTCGAACGACATCGATCCTTCTTAGTCGCGCTCACGCCACGGGAATTGTCCCGAAGAGACAGAAGGGTAATACCCCGGCTGCCCGCATGAGCGGACTCGTGGCTGCAAAAGCTCTCCTGTGTGTGGGCCCGTTCGGGGCTAGAGGTAACTCTGCGGCCGGATCGACAAAAGCGTTGTAGCTAATTGCCGATGCTCTGACTATAGCAATCGCTCGGAGACAGTGTCAAACCCCGCAAGCTGAAGTTGAACAGCAAGTTACGCAGACATCAGAGCGATGAATCTAAGTCGCGGAAATCCGCGCAAATCGCGCGTATTTGTTCCACCCGAGGGTTCGATTTGCGGTCCTCGCGCAGCTCACCAGAGTCCTTTGGGGGGCTTCATCTATACTTTGCGCTCGATGGATTATCTTTGGACGCCTTGGCGGTATGCCTACATAACCGGCTCCCACGAAAGCCAGGAATGCGTCTTCTGCGGTAAGAAGGACGAGACTGACGACCACAAATCCTGGATCGTCTTTCGCGGAGACCACTGCTTTATCTGTCTCAATGCTTTTCCGTACACCTCAGGCCACGCCATGGTGATTCCGTACGATCACGTTGACCAACTCCGCAAGCTGCCCCCCGAAGCAGCGCGCGAAATGATAGAGCTGTGCCAGCGCACCGAAACGGCCCAGCGGAAGCTATATGTTCCCGACGGTATCAATCTGGGAATGAACATTGGCGCAGCGGCCGGGGCGGGCGTCGCTGGACATATCCACATGCACGTTCTGCCACGCTGGGTCGCGGATGCAAACTTTATGTCGGTTATAGGTGAAACGCGCGTGCTGCCGGAAACGCTGGATATTACCTGGGAGAGGATGAGGAAGGAGTTCCAAGAGATCAAGAGATGACGAATTCGTGATTTTGCGATTTCGCGATTCGCGATTCGCGATTCGATGGTTCGTGAATCACGAAATCGCCAAATCCTCTTACGTAAACACTTCCTTCAATCGCCCCGTGGCAACGTCATATACAAACCCTCGGACGCGGATCTCTTTTCTCACCCAAGGGTGAGACTTCAACTTCTCCAGCTGCTTACGGACATTCTCTTCAGGTTGTTTGAATGCATAGAAGCGTTCAGGTGAAACACTGGCGGTGCCCGTGTTGCGCTCGATCATCTGCCGCAGCTCTTCTTCGCTGGAGCGCATGAGTCCGCAATCGGTGTGATTGATCACCATGAACTCTTCCGTTCCGAGTAGATAGTGAGAGACGAGCAGCGAACGCAAAGCATCATCTGTGACGATTCCGCCGGCGTTGCGGATGATGTGGGCATCTCCGTCGTCGAGGCCGAGCGTTTGCTTGGTGAGACGCGTATCCATGCATGTAACGACAGCTAGGTGCCGAGTGGGTCGGGGAGAAAGACGACGTTCCTTATGGTGTGTTTGCGCGTACTTCTCGTTCGCCAATACGACTTCGTCGATTGTGGACATGCGTGTTTCCTGCTCCCGTGGCATCCGTCGCGGCGGATCGTCAGCTGTGTCTTCGCTGCAACTGAATCAGGGCCGAGGCGGCTGTGTCACATGCCGAAAACTCAATCTTTCGTTTTTCCCCGCGTCTTGATCCAAATCGGCGTGCCCTCGAATCCGAACGCGCGGCGTATCTGATTCTCAAGGAATCTCTGATAAGAGAAGTGCAGTTTACCTGGACGATTGGTGAAAACCACGAACGTGGGTGGCGCAACCGAGGCTTGGGTCAAATACTGAATGCGGATTCCATAACCTGGAGAAGAGGCGCGCTCGAAATCGACATTCTTCAGGAAACGGTTCATCTCGCCGGTGGAGATTCGCTTTCGGCGCTCTTGCGCAACCCGCTGCATAGTCGAGAAGACACGGTCCACATTTTTGCCGCTGGTAGCGGAAATGAATAGCACCGGCGCGTAACTCAGGTACTTCAGCACATCGCGCAGTTGTTCTTCGAAGAGCTTCTGATCTGCCGCAGGCTTGCCGTCTTTGCGTGCTGGCCCGATCAAGTCCCATTTATTGACCACCACCACTACCGAGCGTCCGCTTTCATGGGCGTAGCCGCCGATAGTTGCATCGGCGCCGGTAACGCCTTCGGCAGCATCGATCACCAGTAGCGCCACATCTGCGGTTTCAAGATGCTTGCGCGCCATTACCACCGACAGCTTCTCCGCCATTAGCTTCGTCTTGCCTTTGCGGCGAATGCCCGCAGTATCGATGAAGCGATAACGCTGGCCATCCCGTTCAACCAACTCGTCGACCGCATCGCGTGTAGTTCCCGCAATGGGAGAGACAATCGCCCGCGAGGTCCCAGTGAGCTGATTCAGCAGGGTTGACTTCCCTACGTTCGGTCGGCCGATGATGGCGATCTTTGTTTCCCTGACCGGAGCAGGCTCTTCGGCGACAGCTTCTTCTTGCTGCTCGGAAACAGTGCTAGTTTCCGGCTCAGGAGCCTTCGGCAGCAATGCAAGTACAGCATCCAAAAACTCGCCAATTCCATTTCCAGTCTCGGCGGAAACGGGAAAAACTCTCTTGATGCCGAGGCGGCGAAAATCCTCAACAATGGCCTCAAGCTTCGGTGAGTCGATCTTATTGACGACGAGCAAGACAGGCTTGCCACTGCGGATCAATAAGCGCGCGAGATCAATGTCAGAGGAGGCCAACTCCGTGCGGCCGTCTACCACCATGGCAATGACTGCAGCTTCTTCCAGCGCAGTTCGTGCTTGGCGGTAGATCTCTGCCGGAATGAATTCCTTGTCATCGGGAATGATGCCGCCGGTATCAATGACGCGGATCTCGCGTCCATTCCAGTTGGCCTTGCCGTAGAGACGGTCGCGTGTTATCCCGGGCTCATCACCGACGATGGCACGCCTACTCCCGATCAGGCGATTGAAAAGCGTGCTCTTGCCGACGTTTGGGCGACCGACGATAGCCAGCATCGGTAAGCCATGAGTGGGGATGGCCTTCGAGCGGGCGACAAGCTGAGTGGAATTTTTCGGCAAGAATAGCTCTTGGGTAACGTGAAGCCGGCCGCCCTCGGCGGGCTTTCTTATGAGCGGCAGCGCGTCATTGGCTTTCACAGCCGAGGACGCCTGTGCCACGGGTTTTCATCAATGACCAAAAACAAAACTGATATGTTTCACAACCGCACATCGCTATTATAGAGACTCACTCCGCGCTGCTCGCGCGCGAGCCTGGGTTCCTTGTCTTCAGTTCCGCAAAATGCGACTTCGCCACAGCCCCGCGCTATGGGTTCGCTGCACTCCTTCTTCGCTCCCGGTGGCGTGCTTTCCCGCTCACATCCAGCTTATGAATTTCGTCGGGGACAGCTCCAGATGGCAGAAGCCGTCGAACAGGCGCTCACCGATCACAGACATCTTCTCGTGGAAGCCGGAACCGGAACTGGCAAGACGCTGGCTTATCTCCTTCCGGCGATACGCTGCGGGAAACGGGTAATCGTCTCCACTGGCACGAAGAACCTGCAAGAACAGCTCTTCTACAAAGACGTTCCATTTCTCGAGCAGGTGCTGTTTCCTAACGGCGAAGGCAAATTGCGCGTTTGTTACATGAAAGGACGCAACAACTATCTTTGCCGTCAGAAGTTGTACGACCTGAAGAACCAGCCTGTCCTGCGTGAACTCTCCGAGATTGATCAGTATCGAGCGATCTCCGATTGGGAGGAGCATACCGAAACAGGCGATCGCGCCGAGATCTCAGGACTGCCGGAAGCCAGCCCGCTGTGGCACAAGATCGATGCACGCGCGGACGCCTGCACTGGACAGAAATGTCCGCAGTTCAGTCGCTGCTTCATCACTGAGATGCGCCGGCGGGCTCTTGAAAGCGACATTATCATCGTCAACCATCATCTGTTCTTTGCCGATCTGGCCATCAAGCGCGCGGCTGATGGCGCTCCCGATGCCGGCGTGCTGCCCGAAGCGGGAATTGCGATCTTTGACGAAGCTCACGAACTGGAAGACGTGGCTGGCAGCTATTTTGGAGTGTCAGTCGGAAATTTTCGCTTCGACGAACTGGCGCGGGATGTCGAGACCACTCTGCGTGTCCGCAAGGCTCTGCCTGCCTCGGTGATTCAGGCCTGCGCCAACCTGCGGGAACGCTCGCAGTTCTTTTTCGGATTACTTCCTCCTGGGGAAGGGCGCTTTTCATTTAACAACCGCCCACAATTTCTTGAGGAAAATGGGGACGAGTATCTCTCAGTCGCGAATGCACTCACGCGCCTTATGGCCGAGCTCGACGGCATCAAGGAGAAGCCGGAAGAAGTCTTCCAATTCGCCCGTCGCGCTGAAGAAATCAAAGTGCAACTCTCGTTCATTCTCGAATCAAAAGATCGAAACACTGTCTTCTGGATTGAGCGCCGCGGCGGACTCGGACGCAGAGGTTCTCGCATGGTTTCGCTGCAAGCGACTCCCATCGACGTATCGCAGCTTCTTCGCCAGACACTCTTCGAAAATCTCGATTCCGCTGTGCTCACCTCGGCGACGCTGGCCGTGAGCAACGGATTTGAGTACATCCAGAGGCGCCTCGGGCTGGATCATGCCCGCTCTCTCATTGTGCCGTCGCACTTCGACTACTCGCGCCAGGCGCTGCTATATGTTCCGGAAGACATGCCGGATCCGCGCAGCGATCAGTTCGCCGCGCGCGCGGCGCAAGTCATACGGAGGGTGCTGGAGGCGACTCAAGGACGCGCTTTCTGTCTCTTCACCAGTTACGCGCAAATGCATGACATCTACGAGCGGCTGTTGGGTGAACTTGAATATCCGATGCTGATTCAAGGCTCGGCACCGCGCAATGCGCTGCTCGAAGAATTCCGCACCACGCCAAACGCCATCTTGTTTGCAACTTCGTCATTTTGGCAGGGTGTCGATGTGCAAGGCGAGCAGCTCAGCTGCGTCATTATCGATCGGCTTCCGTTTGCCGTCCCCAACGACCCGGTGGTAGCAGCTCGGGTGGCAGCCATTGCGGCTGATGGAGGAAATGCGTTTATGGAATATCAGGTTCCCAGCGCTGTGATTACGCTAAAGCAGGGATTCGGCCGTTTAATCCGTTCGCTGCACGATCGAGGCGTTCTCGCGCTGCTCGACAATCGCATTCGTCGTCAACGCTATGGCCGCGTGTTTTTGGAAAGTTTGCCCAGGTATGGTGTCGCGAATTCGGTGAGAGATATCGAAGACTTTTTTCAAAAAGACTGGGTGTAGAGCCGCATCCGTCGCGACAAATCGTGCCTGCGTCGGCGGACTGCACTTCGGCCAGGGACTCTACGCCGGCGTACGGCGTGAGACAGGAACGCCACAGTTACAATTCTCGATGTGAGTTCCGTCACAATAGTGCGCGTCCTCTGGGCTGCGTGCGTTGCACTTTTTGTTTCAGCAGTCGTCGGACTGCGGTGGGGTGCGCAGATAAGCGTTGCGCTGCTTCCGGCTTCACAACGGATTTACGCCGATCGCGAGCTGCTTCATAGCATTTGGATCATGCGCAGCATTTTCCTTTTCCTGCTCTGTGCCGTGTGCGGAGTACTGGGGGTCTACTTCAGTGTGCGCGCCTCGGACGTACGCGAGCCCTGAGTCAGCGCGATAGAATGGACGGGTCCCCGTGATTGGCCCTGCTGGCGGTTGCGGGAATTATCGTTTCTGTTCCTTACACATTTGCGACGGCAAGCCTGAGGAATCATGTACGAAGTTACCGTTGAAGATAGCTTTGCGGCGGGGCACTACCTGCGCAATTACCGTGGCAAATGCGAAAATCCGCATGGCCACAATTACAAAGTTCGAATTACGCTGCAGGGACGTGAGCTGGACGCGGCTGGTCTTCTGCTTGATTTCAAAGAGCTAAAGCTGGTGATGAAGCCGGTAATCGACCGACTCGACCACCAGATGATCAATGATGTCGCCCCGTTTACTACACTGAACCCTTCCGCAGAAAATCTCGCAAAATACTTCTACGACGAAACCGGTTCCGCTCTCGGGAAAGTCACAAGTGGCCGCGTAAGCGTGAAGGAAGTCACGATCTGGGAGACCGATACCACAACGGCGCGATATTCCGAGTAGTTCACCAATGAGGACACACCAAGGCACATAGTAGAGCAGGGGAGCAGGCATGCCTGGTTTTTCCGTGTACTTCTGGTGTGTGGTAAAACGCTCCCCCTTTTTATGCACTGCATCGAGATCTACAAATCGATTCAAGGCGAGTCCTCCTTTGCCGGACTACCGTGCATCTTCGTCCGTCTTGCTGGTTGCAATTTGCGGTGCTCCTGGTGTGATAGTGAATACAGCTTCAGCGGCGGATACAAAATATCGGTCGAGAACGTCATCGCTGAGGTAAAGAAGCTGCGGCCGGTGAAGCTCGTCGAAATCACTGGAGGCGAGCCAATGCTGCAGGAGCACGATGTAGTTCCACTAACGGAGAGCCTAGTAGCCGACGGTTACGAGGTCCTGATTGAAACCAGCGGCGAACGCCCTCTGACGAAAGTGCCGAGGCAGGTACACAAAATCGTGGACGTTAAGTGCCCCGGATCGGGCGAAGGCGGTAGTTTCCGCATGGAGAACCTCGATACCCTTACGACGGCCGACGAAGTTAAGTTTGTGATAGTCGACCGCGCAGATTACGAGTTCGCAGTCGACTTTGTCCGGGAACATAGATTGCAAGATCGCGTGAATGAGGTGCTGTTCTCGCCTGCGTTCCGCAAGGACGCCGGTCCCGCGCGCGATGCCCGCAACTGCCTTCTCGACCCGCGAGAACTGGTGGACTGGATTCTCGCGGATGGATTACGCGTTCGATTGGGGCTACAAATCCATAAATTCATTTGGGAGCCGATGACGAAGGGCGTCTGAGCTGGATCAAGCTGCGTGTCACCGGGCGCTTCCGCATCTATTATTTACAATGTAAGGCGTGTTGTTCGCGGGCAGGTAGCGGCGAGCTGAATCTCTGTCCGGCGCTCCTGCTCTTGAAGGGTGTGCGCTGTTGGATTTAACTTTGTGGCTACGGCAACAGTAGTTGGCCGTAGCTAATGAGAGATGCTGCTTTCAGAGTGTGCATCTGAAGCTGTGCGGCGAAGCATCCGCTTGCAAGCACGGTGGTTCAATATCAGTCGGAGGAAGTGTATGAGACTCAAGACAGGCGTTGTGGGTCTGCTGTTCCTGGTGATGGGCGCAATCAGTGCGCTGGCGCAAACGACTACGGTCAAGGGTGTCGTGAAAGATCCGAGCGGCGGGGTTTCAGGGGCCACCGTGCTGCTCAAAGACAAAGAGACAGGCCGGAAGTTCCAACTGAAAACCAATGGCAAGGGTGAATTCTTCAGCATCGGAGTCTCTCCGGGAAAGTTTGACGTCAATGTGACGAAGGATGGAAAGACTCTTTACACGACAGAATTCCAAGTGTCGCTCAGCGCTCCGAATGATGTGAACGAACTCGACATCGATCTGACTCCAGCATCGCCCGGCCAAGCCGCAGTAGCTCCAGCGCCTCAACCTGGACAGCAGCAACCCAAGCTCACGGAGGAGCAGAAAAAGCAGATCGAAGAGACTAACAAAAAGAACGCCGAGATCATGAAAGAGAATGCCAAGATCGGCAGCCTCAACAATTTGCTAAAAGAAGCACAGGCCGACATGCAGGCCAAGAATTACGATGCTGCGGTTCAGGCGATGCAGCAAGCTGAACAAGCCGACAATGGCCAACACGATCAGGTCTACGGAGTGCTCGGTTCAGCGCTCCTCGCCGACAAGAAGTACCCGGAGGCGATCGATGCGCTGAACAAGGCCGTCCAGATCGGTTCCACGCAAACTCGCCCGAATACTAAGCAAATGATGGCTACGTATTACGACAACCTCGGACAGGCGTATGCCAAAACGGGAAAGATACCGGAAGCAGTAGACGCGTACAACAAGGAAGTCGAACAGGATCCAACCCACGCTTCTCAGGCGTATTACAACGAAGGGGCGGTCTTAACCAACAGTGGCAAGACGGACGACGCCAACGCGGCGTTCACCAAGTCCATTCAAGCAGATCCCAACCACGCCGACTCTTACTATCAACGCGCGATCAATTCGCTTCAGAAAGCGACCGTGGATAAGGCGGGGAAAATGGTTCCACCTGCGGGAACGGTGGACGACTTCAACAAATATCTGGAGCTTCAACCCGAAGGGCCATATGCCGAGGGCGCCAAGCAGATGCTTGAAACCTTGGGGGCCAAGGTCACTACCGGATTCAAGAAGAAGTAGCTCTGTCTTGAGCAACAAAAAAGGCGGCCGGCACGGCCGCCTTTTTCTATACACGTTGAAGACTGTACATATTGAAGAGCAAAGCTCATAGCCGCGAAGATCGCATCCTCAGCTTCGAGGATGCCTGGCAGCTTGTGGTCGAACATGCTTACGAACAGCGAGGTATCGAGCGCCAACGCCAGACTGCTCCCTTGTTGGAGTGCGTCGGACGAGTTCTCGCCGAGAACATCTACGCAGATCGCGATCTCCCGCCGTTTGCCCGCGCTACCCGCGACGGCTATGCATTGCATAGCGAGGATGTGAAACATACGCCAACCGTACTGAAGGTTGCCGGTGAAATCCGCGCCGGTGGCGATCTGCCTCCGGGGTTCACTCAGCTAAAGAAAGGGCAAGCGGTTTCCATCATGACGGGCGCGCCGGTGCCAGACGGAGCCGACGCCGTAGTGATGGTCGAGTACACGGAAGGGTTAGGGGAAGCCGTACGCGTGCTTAGGCCTGTAGCAGCCGGGGAGAACGTCGTTCTACGAGGCACCGAAGCGCACGCGGGAGCGCTGCTGATTGAGCAGGGAGCGGTGATCTCACATGGCCACGTTGCAGTCGGTGCTGCAGTCGGCAAATCGACCCTGAGTGTCTACGCGAGACCGAGAATCGCAATTCTTCCAACTGGGGATGAACTTGTTCCCGTCGAAACGAACCCGGCAGGGAATCAAATCCGCAATTCCAACAGCTTCTCGCTTGCGGCTCAGGTGATTGCGGCCGGTGGTAAACCTGTGCAGTTGCCGATAGCCTTAGACCAACCCAGTCATTTGCGCGAATTGATTGCGCAGGGGTTGAAGAGCGATCTGCTGCTGTTGAGCGGTGGGGTTTCCGCTGGAGAATACGACCTAGTTGAGGATGTGCTTTCGGACTTTTCCGCTCAATTTTTGTTCACTGGAGTACAGATTCAGCCAGGAAAGCCACTCGTGTTCGGACGCATTCGCTCGGCACAGTCGGCCAGCAGTTGGACCTATTTCTTCGGACTTCCTGGCAACCCCATCTCTACAATGGTCACGTTCGCATTGTTTGCTCGCATTATGATCCAGGCATTGTCAGGGGCGCTGCCAATTCCGTTCCGAGGTACCAAAGCGCGACTCGCGAAGAGCGTGCATACGAAGACGGGCCTGACGCGTTTCCTGCCGGCGCGCCTTTTGGGAACGTGGAACGACTCGGAGGTGGAGCTGGTGAAGTGGCAGGGCTCCGGCGACATTGCCGCGTTTGCCAATGCCGACTGCCTGTTAGTGATCCCGCCTGACCGGGACGAGTTTGATTCAGGAGAACTCATGACAGTTCTGCCGCTCTGAGAAAAAACGAATGCCGCGCAAACTGTCCCATTTTGACTCCTCCGGCAGCGCGAAGATGGTTGACGTCTCCGAAAAGCCGCAGGTCAAACGCGAAGCTGAAGCAAGAGCCTTCGTCCGCATGTCGGAAGAGGTGCTGCGCGCTTTACCGCAAAATCCCAAAGGCAATCCGCTGGAGGTAGCGCGGTTTGCGGGCATCAGCGCGGCTAAGCGCACTTCAGACCTGATACCGATGTGTCATCCATTGCCCCTTACCTTCATTGATGTGACTACCAGCGTGTGCGAAAATGGCGTCGCTGTTACCTCCCGAGTAACTACAAACGCGGCAACCGGAGTCGAGATGGAAGCGCTGGTCGCGGTGACGATCGCTGCACTCACCGTCTACGACATGTGCAAGGCCCTCGATAAGGGCATTACCATCGAACAAGTCAGCCTTGAGCGAAAATCCGGAGGAAAGAGCGGCACGTACTCCAGGAAACTTGGGAAGACGATGGGCGGCAGGCGATAAACCGGGTATGGCTACCAACATTCGCGTCCTCCTCGTGGACGACAATCCGATGATCGTCGGCTTGCTGCGGCAAGCGGTGTCGCCCTTCGCCGCCGTGGAGACGTTCTCGAATTCGGCCAACGCGTTGTTGCGAATGGTGGAGGAAGCGCCCGACCTTCTCATCTGCGATCACAGCATGCCTGGCCTCACCGGCAAGCAACTAATCGAAAAGATTCGCGCTCGCACACAAACCGCCAAGCTACCGGCAATCTTGATTGGAACTCGCGGAGAGATCAACGAGCAACTCCGTTCTATGCAAGACCACCTGGAAGATCTCATCGAGAAGCCATTCTTCGTCAAGGAAATCTCTGCTCGCATCAAGCGCGTTGTCGACAAGATATCGCTCGAGAAGATGGCGCGGGCCGCTCCTGGCGAGTCGGTGGTTCGCGGTAATCTCCAGCAGATGAGCACCATGGATCTGTTTCAATCTTTGGAGCTTGGTCACAAAACCTGCCGGCTCTCACTCGCGAGCAAGTCCGAGCGCTGCGATATGTTCTTCAGCGATGGTCAGATCGTCCACGCCTGCTATGGCAAACTGCGTGGAGATGAGGCCGTCTTCAGGGCGCTTACCTGGACGGAAGGACAATTCGAGATCGACTTCAGCGCCAGTAGCAACGAGCACAGCACGACTCGGTCCACCCAAGGCCTGTTGATGGAAGGGTTGCGCCTGCTCGATGAAGCCAATCGTAATGCCGAAGAGAACGTGCTCGACGCGTGAAGTTCACAGCCGCCATCCTAACTGTCAGTGACTCTTGCCACAGCGGCTCGCGCAAGGACCTCTCTGGACCAAGCCTTACACGCGTACTTGCTGATCTCGGCTTTGAGATCGTTCTCACTAGGGTCCTACCGGATGAAGTGGAGCAGATTGTACCTGCACTCCGCGAAGCGGCGGCAAAGGCGTCCCTGGTAATAAGCACGGGGGGAACCGGGATCTCCGCGCGCGACGTCACTCCGGAAGCCACGCGCCGTGTATGCGATCGCCTGCTCGACGGCGTTGCCGAATTGATGCGTGCCGAAGGGATGAAGCAGACCAAGTTTGCAGCGCTTTCACGCGGGGTATGCGGCACTATCGGGAAGTCACTAATCCTGAATCTTCCCGGTAACCCCTCTGGCGCACAGCATTCCCTGCAATCGGTCATGCATCTTATTCCGCACGCGCTTGATCTGCTCGCCGGCAAGACCGAACATTCAGCGGCTCAATAATTCCCCAGATACAATGAAAGGCTCCGCCTGCCTTGAATACCCTCAAGCACATCATCACCCGCTACGCGCAGTTCATCTGGTCGGTTCTTCAGCCGCTTGGATCGTGGGGAATCCTGGTGGTCGGCATTATTGATTCGGCGGCTTTCGGAATTCCCCTGGATCCCGCGGTTGCAGGCTACGTATATGCATTTCCCTCCAGAGTCTGGCTGTACGTGTTTATGGCATCCCTTGGTTCAGCACTGGGGAGCCTGATCCCCTATGTCATCGGACGAGCAGGCGGTGAACTCTTTCTGCTCAAACGCATCGATCGACAGCGATTCGAGCGCATTCGCGATCGTTTTGAGAAACAGGAGTTCTTCGCCATGATGATACCGGCAATGCTGCCTCCCCCGACTCCGTTCAAGCTCTTCCTGCTTTCGGCAGGAGTGTTCGAAATGCGACTGGATTTGTTCCTACTTTCCATCTTCACCGGCCGGGCAGTTCGGTTCCTGATACTCGGATTTTTGGTAGTTAAGTTCGGGCCCGGAATCGTGAATTTACTAATGGCTGTAATGGCAAGCCACTTGGTATGGGTGTTTATCGCATTCGCCGTGTTGATCGCGATCGTGTTGTCTCATATGCAGTTCAAAAAGAGACGGAAAAACGACGGCTCTGTACCACCGGTAGCCTCATAATCCCTCGTGGCGCCCCCACTTCTATTCGCGGTTTGCTAATCTGGAATCACAATGCGGACGGTTTGGGAAAAGTGGATGTATGCGTGGGAAACCCGCCTCACTACTCGCGATACGAACCGCATCGTGCGTCCGTTGGAGTGGGGCATTGAGTGGACACGTTTGTGGCCACAGGTGAACGGACACTTTCCCTCGTCCACCGAGTTAGACAACGCCAGCGCCGAACTCTATTTCACGGAACTGAACCGGCGAATCGTGCAGGATAGCGATCGTTTTTTCAGCTACAAGGTCCCCACCGATTTTTATCTCGAAGAACGTCTTCCCAAACTTTTTCCAACGAACATGCGCCAGCAGAAGCAGCTTGAGAAGCTGGAGCGGATGTCGCGCACAGGCAAACTCAAGCGTGCTCAGTTCCTGCGCTTCACATCTCCGGTGCGCACGCCGTATCCAGAAAACGATGTGGTGAATGCGCGGTGGTTTCCGGCCCTCGACCGTGACGGCAAGCCCAGCAAGAAAGGTGTTGTGGTGCTCCCACAATGGAACGCCGACGCATTCAGCCATAACGCTCTGTGCGCCATCATGAATCGTTTTGGCGTCTCCGCATTGCGGCTCAGCAAGCCATACCATGACATTCGCCGGCCTGCCGAGATCGAGCGCAGCGACTACGCTGTTTCCGCAAACATTGGCCGCACCTTGGATTCGTGCCGGCAAGGCGTGATCGATATCCGTTGTTGTCTTGACTGGCTTGAGACGCAAGGGTGCGAGCGATTCGGCATTCTTGGCACAAGTTTGGGATCGTGCTACGCGTTCATTGCCAGCGCACATGATGCGCGGCTCGAGGTAAATGCGTTCAACCATGCCTCCACGTATTTCGGCGACGTGGTCTGGACTGGACAATCTACTCGCCATATCCGTGCGGCGCTGGAAGATGTCATGGATCTCGATCGTCTTCGGCAGGTCTGGCTGGCAATTAGTCCGGCCGCGTACATGAAGAAGTTCGCCGCGCATCGCAAGAAAGTTCTGGTCGTCTATGCCAAGTACGATCTGACTTTCCTACGCGAGTTGTCAGAGCACGTGGTGCAATTCTTCCGCGAGTACGACATTGACTTTAAGGCGGTCGCGCTGCCTTGCGGTCACTACACTGTTGGCGAAATTCCGTTCAAATTCATCGACGGCTGGCATCTGGGGTCATTCATCTACTCCGCGTTCAAGCAAAGCCTTTAAGTTGCTGAGCTCTACCTCCTGAGCAATGCGACAGTATTTTCAGCAGTGCAGCGCTTTTTGGAGTTAGCGGCCTGGGGTTGACCAGTCTTGTCTTGACAACCGAGTCTTCTCTCTCCTCATCCGATTAAATTCATACTTTCCGGAGGGACCGATGAAGTCAGCTTTGATCTTCGCCTTGGGCGCACTGGGGCTGCTCGCGTTTGCAAATCGTCATAAGTCAACTGCTGGGGCGCGTCGAGTAGAGCTGCCACTGGAACAGCCTCGGCGTCCGCGAGCACGTAGAATGCGGTTCCGCCATCGCACGCCAGATGGGCTGCTCGATTTGAACTCGGCTACTCTCTTTGAACTGAAGGAGCTTGCGGGAATGGCGGAGGATCTTGCGCAACGCATTGTCGAGAATCGACCATACATGACAAAGATAGATTTGATAGGACGTCGTGTAATTCCGGACGCCACTTACGACATCATCAAACACTCCATCACCGTCGCACACGCAGCCTAAACCGATACCGTGCACCTGCGGTCCGAGTATGTGACTGCAGGTCACTCTGCCGGTGGACCAAAAGGGAACACGAAAAGGCATGCTGAAACATTTCCGCCTACAGTCCGACCGATAATCTGAGGCGCTCTCGCATGGCCATTCGGGCTTGCACATTCGTAACTAAGCGATAACCCTAGCTACAAACTCAGGTACCCTTTTCATTGACTTGGCAGGATGGAACCAGTACTTTTCCTGCACAGCACTCGTACGTTTCCCAGCCAAGTAAAGGACGTCTTGTGGGTATCAAGATACTGCTCGCCGATGACAGTGTGACCGCCCAGAACATGGGCAAGAAGATCCTCAGTGAAGCCGGCCATGAGGTGGTCACCGTCAGCAACGGCGCTGCCGCGGCCAAGAAAATCGCGGAGATCAAGCCCGAACTCGTCCTGCTCGATGTCTTCATGCCTGGCTACAGCGGCTTGGAGTTGTGCGAGAGGTTACGCAATGCCGCGGAAACATCGAAGCTTCCAGTCCTTCTGACCGTGGGCCGCATGGAACCGTACAGTCCTAATGACGGAACGCGCGTCAAGGCTGATGGTGTGATCGTTAAACCTTTCGAGGCTAGCGACCTAACGGCTGCCGTCGATCGGCTCGCAGAAAAGATCAAGGGTGGAAAGCAGCCAGAGCCCGAACGGGCAATGAAAATTGTTCCGCGCCAGGAGTCAAGAACTGAGAATTCTTCTGCTCCGGCGGAGCATCCGCAATCGCCGGGCGCGAATGGCGCCAAGCTGCAAAGTGATCGGGAAGAATTACCGTACGAAAAAACTCAGCGACTCGATCCCTCACACATCGCGGCGATTCTCAACGAGTCTCAGGCGTCTAAGCCCGAAGACACAACTCCTCTGACAATTGTTCCCGAACCGGAATTCGATATGTCTGGTCCCGTGCATTCGGCCGAGGTTCAGTCCGAATCGGTGAACCAGGGTTCAGAGTCCGACCACTCTAGCTTCGGCAAGCCTCGAAACGAGTCTGGCCTGAAGGAGCCGGAACGGCGCTTCGCTGTTCCGTCATACATGACGCAATACCTTGCTGATCATCCAGGACTGGACGCTGAGCGTGCTTCGGATGACACGGCTGCCCATGCTCCGTCAGAGCCTGCGAAGGCTGCGCCGGAAGAACCGAGTTCCGCGTTTGCCGTCAGCAACGATGTGCTGCATCACTCGCACGGCGAGATCGGCGTCGATCCTCCCGTGGCATCGGCCACTGGCCTGGAGCTTACAGCGGCGGCTCCCGTTCCCGACCAGCCGGTCGCGATCGCTCCTGGATTCGAGCCCACGTTGCAAAGTTCGGAGAATGAGCCACCGATCGCGAAGGATCCGGCGCTGGTCACCGATCTTCATCACGCCAGCATGGATTTTCCAACTCGCTTTGGCACAGCTGACCCGGAGCTCGCGGATTTCCTTGTTCAGGCATCGCAGGAGTCGGACAAATCAGCTCCTTCCTCCGCGGATTCTGCGGACGCGTTCGAAGCGCGTCTAAACGCCGCGTTGTCATCCTATGAAGCACCACCCGCAGATCTTCCGATGATCGCTCCCGAACTGGATGCGCCGACCGCAGCATTCGCTCCCCATCGTGCTCCAGAATCGCCTTCCATTACCGATGATTTTGAAGTGGAAGCGGCGATGCAACGTTTTCAAAGCCCGGCAGCGGACCCACGGATTGAATCACAGCCCGAGCTGGAAGTTATTGGACTCGAGCCTGATGAATCTGCCGAGTTGCTGGAGGTCAGGAATGATGTTGATCCCGAGCTTATATCGGAACCGGATCCAATCTCGCCCCAGAGTTCAGCTAGGAGCGTTCCGCAAGAGGACGAGACCGCTTCCATCGAAGTGATTTCGGATCCGGTCGCGGACCCATTCGAAACCGCTACATCGGTGCACACGTTGGGAGCTGATGCCGCACCCGAACCCGATGACGCCGTAATCGAGCAGATGCGCTCCAGCATCTCCCACCTGCCGGCTGAGCCTATTCACATGGTCCAGAATGCGCACTTGGAACCGATGGCCTTTGCAGCCGCCGCAACCGCAACTTCTGGATCGTCCCTAGGTCCCGAGCCGGATGCCGAGGTAGCGCGGGCCATAGCCGCAGCCCTGGCACAGGAAGCACTTGCGGACGGTCACACGCCCACGATTCCTGAGGCGGTCGCTCCGCCCAAGTCCGACGTTAACCACCTTGCTGGCGCGGTAGAAAAAATCATGAAGCAGGAGCTCCCAAGTCTCGTCTGGAAGATCATGGCGGAACTTGACCTGCGCAAAAGATAGGTTTGTCTCACCCGCTAAGCCAAACCGCTCATTGCGAGATAAGAGGGTTGCATACATACTTGATGCCGTTCCCCGGGAAGGCCACCCTCCATGCTCATCCTCGTAAGTCTTTTCCCCTTCGCGTGTGCTCTGTTCCTTTTTTGCTACTTCTTTGACCGCTTTGCCGGCGAGCAAGACACGCCCAGAATCGCTGATGCCATGCACAAGATGAACCAGGCACAGATCATTCCTTTTCCTGACCCGAATCCTGATAACTCGAAATCGCTAGCCGCTGGAGCCTAGCCAATCTAGATAGAAATGGCGCTGAGGACTCTAGAAGTTGGGTGCACGCCGAAGCACGCCCAAAATTGACGGCTGGCTTGCACCGTAATCGATCTGAACTAGATCTTTTTGCGTCTGCTAGCGAAGAATTTTCCAATAGCAGGGAACTTAAGAGGGAATTTTTTTTGATTACGGTCAAAATCCTCGAATTCTGCCCAAAATCCGCAGATTTTGCTCTGGAGCAGGGAATTAGCAGGGAATTTCCATTTTGCTGGCATAAGCCGAGTCATTTGATGGAGATACCGAGCAAAAGACACCCTGGATTCGGGTAGGCAGGGAACTAACAGGGAAGTAGCAGGGAATTTCCTAACGTCTCGTTCATGGGGATCCCCCCAGAGAATCCGCCCGTGACAGCTCAACCGGGGCAGCCTCCTAGATTAATCATTCCGCGATTAAACATTCCGCGAATTTCGACACGTAGCGCTTGCCCCTTCTACAGTGCAGCTAGCGGGTGCCTGGCCCTGAGTCCGCCTGGGCGAATAGCTGGAACCATCCTGCTATCATGGCGCGTTAGTTTCGCGTCGCGTGGCCAAGTTCTCGTCCATCAACTGCCCGTCGTGCGGTCAGCAGATTGAATCTGGCGCTCGGTTTTGTGCCTCCTGCGGCACATCGCAAACCAGTGAACCGGATGTGACGGTCACCTCCACTCCTGCACCTCCATCCACACCCAAGCCACCGAGTCACGGTTCCTCAAGGGCCTCATCATCCAGCTCATCTTCATCCACCAGTTCGATCCGGCAGAACCGTTTTGTTCCCGGAACGTTGCTCATCGGACGCTATCGCGTGATCGCTCTATTGGGACGCGGTGGTATGGGCGAAGTGTATCGCGCAGACGATCTGACGCTAGATCAGCCGGTCGCTCTGAAGTTCCTGCCCGAAGCCACCTCCCACGATGAGCCCACTCTGGAGCGATTCCGCAACGAAGTTCGTATTGCCCGCCGCATATCGCATCCGAATGTTTGCCGAATTTACGACATCGGCGAAGCCGAGGGACTCACATTCCTCTCCATGGAGTATGTGGATGGAGAGGACCTCGCCTCGCTGTTGCGACGCATCGGGCGACTACCCTCCGACAAAGCGCTCGAGATCGCCCGCAAACTCTGCGCCGGACTTGCCGCCGCCCACGACAAAGGCGTGCTGCATCGCGATTTGAAACCGGCGAACATCATGCTGAACGGCGAAGGCGAAGTCGTCATCATGGACTTCGGCCTCGCCGAGTTGGCCGAACATATCACTCACGAGCAAGTTCGCTACGGCACGCCGGCATACATGGCGCCGGAACAACTCGCCGGTAAAGAAGTAACCAGCAAGAGCGACATCTACGCACTTGGCCTGGTGCTCTACGAAATCTTCACCGGTAAGCGAGCCTTCGAAGCCAAGACTCTCGCCGAGATTGTTCGCACACGAAACGAGATTCCCACGCCCGCCAGTCCGTCGAGCGTTGTGCGTGACATCGATTCCGGAGTCGAACGCGTGATCCTCCGCTGTCTGGAGCCTGATCCGGCCATGCGTCCTGCTTCGGTGCTGGCGGTTGCCGCCGCGCTGCCTGGTGGAGATCCGCTGGCCGCGGCGCTGGCTGCTGGGGAAACGCCTTCGCCGCAGATGGTGGCTGCCGCCGGCGATGTGGAAGGCTTGGCGCCGCGTATCGCGGTGCCGTGCATGTTGGCTGTGCTGGTCGGTTTGGCCCTGTGTTTCTGGATCGGGCTTCGCGTAAGCGCCTTCCCAAAAATGAACATGAGTCTATCTCCCGACGTGCTCACCCATCGTGCACAGGAGGTGGCCACTCAACTCGGGTACCCGCAGCCTGCTGTCGACAGCGCTTGGGGATTCTCGGGAGATTACGATTTCTTGAACCATGTAAAAACTCAAAGCTCCCGTCCCGACTGGAGCAAGGTTCTCGCCCAATTGCCTCCGCTCCTGCACTACTGGTACCGCTCCAGCCCGCAATCGATGGTGGTTACGGAGTTCAGGGACAGCTTCAGCTTGAATCCGGGTCTTGTCGGACAAGACGATCCTCCGAGTATCACTGCGGGAATGATCGAAGTGGAATTGGATCCGCAGGGGAAACTTTTGAGTTTCGGCGCGATCCCTCCTCAGCAGCAGGATGCGCCACTGCCCCCAAAACCAGTGGACTGGAAACCGATCTTTGCGTTGGCCGGATTGGAGTTTTCACAGTTCCGCCCGGCAGAACCATTATGGAACTCGCTGGCCAGCGCCGACACGCGCCTGGCCTGGACGGGCGTGTGGCCCGAAAGCGGAATTCCATTCCGAGTGGAAGCCGCAGCCTTGGGAGGCCGGCCAGTCTTTTTCAGCTTGATCAACAGCTGGACTCAACCCAATCGCCAAGTGCGAGCGGAAAAGGCGTCCGACAAAGCTTCTGGAATCTTCGTGGCGATCCTTGGAGCGATCATCCTGTTCGCTTCAGTTTGGCTTGCCTATCGAAACATTCGTAAGAACAAGAGTGACGTGAGCGCCGCCTGGCGCCTTGGAACCTTCTACTTCACGGTGGACATGCTGGTCTGGGTTCTGCGCGCGCATTTTGTCGCCGGCCTCGGCAGTTTCGGCTTGTTGCTCTTGGCGATCTGCGGGTCGTTATTTCTCAGCACGATCGTGGGGATGCTCTACCTGGGGCTGGAACCGTACGTACGCCGCCATTGGCCGCAGACAATTATTTCATGGACACGTTTGCTGCACGGCCGATGGCGCGATCCGCTGGTTGGTAAGGATGTGCTGTTCGGTATTGTTTTTGGCCTAGCAATCGGTCTTATGTTTTATGTGTATGAGCTCATATCGCTTCACATGGGCGATTCACCCACGACCGGTGATCTGGGATTTCTCCTCGCAACCAGACAAGTAGCCGGCAATTGGCTGGTGCGCATTCTCTGGGAGTTTCAAGGCACGCTGATCTTCTTCTTCGTCCTACTCCTCTTGCGAGTCCTCCTTCGAAATAAGTGGTTGGCTGCAGCCGTTTTTGTCGGAATCTGGGTCCTATACAAAAGCTTCGGAGCAGAGCATTTGCCGCTTCATGTGGCAACAATGACTCTGGTTTACGGATCGGCAGCATTTGCGATGGTGCGCTTTGGACTCATCACCCTCATTTCAGGATTTTTCATCACAGATGTTCTGCTCAACCTTCCCATGACGGCTGATCTTTCGAGCTGGTTCATAGGCGCTGCGATTTTCACCTATGTCAGCGTTTTCGCGCTTGCGCTGTGGGCCTTCTTCACTGCTCTTGCCGGACAGAAGTTATGGAAGGAAGAGTTGTTCGATTAGCAGCTGGCGATCGGCTGCCAGCGCCGATTAGACGCGCGTTGAACGCCCGGACGTATGGCGCTGAAACGCACGGCTGGCATCGAGACAGGTCCGCCGGTGATTCAACAGCGCTAACGTACAGAACGAAGCGCAATTCGCGCAGGAGCGTCCCAGAAACCGAAATGCCGACTGCGCGCCGGAGGAGCAACATGTGCGCCTAAGCATGTGAATGACCGACCGAGCAGCCAAACGTCGCGGAGCTCGATCTCGAACCACAACGCCGAGGGCCGTAGGCAGACTGCCTCTCTCCCCGTGCTATCGTTTTTAGGTAGACACATTCATGTCCCACGAGCTTCCCAAGACCTACGACCCGAGTGCGATTGAACCGCGCTGGGCCGAATACTGGGAAAAAGAAAAGCTCTTTCACGTCGAGAGTCCCGCCACGAAAACCGGCCAACCGGTCTTCACCGTTCTGCTGCCCCCACCTAATGTCACTGGCAACCTGCATATGGGGCACATGTTTGAGCACACGGAGTCAGACATCCTGGTGCGGTGGCATCGCATGCGCGGAGAACTCACACTCTGGCTGCCGGGCACCGATCATGCCGGAATCGCTACCCAGATGCTCGTAGACCGGCAGCTTGCCAGTGAAGGCATCCGACGCCAGGACCTTGGGCGCGAGAAGTTTGTTGAACGTGTGTGGGAATGGCGCCGTCTGTACGGCGGCAACATCCTGAAGCAGATGAAGCGCCTCGGCGATTCTGTCGATTGGTCGCGCGAGTACTTCACCATGGACGAAAACCTCAACCGCGCGGTGCGCGAGGTCTTCGTTCGCTTATGGGAACAGGGGCTGATCTATCGCGGCGAGTACATCGTTAACTGGTGTCCGCGCTGCCTGACGGCGATTTCCGATTTGGAAGTGGTTCACGAAGAGCAGCAAGGGAAGCTCTACGAAATCCGCTATCCACTCGTAGACGGCAGTGGATGGATTCACATCGCCACCACGCGTCCAGAAACGATGCTGGGCGACGTTGCCGTTGCCGTGAATCCGAATGACGAGCGCTATCGCAACCTAATAGGCAAGAAGCTGCGGCTCCCGCTGATGGGCCGCGAGATCCCGATTATCGGCGACGAACTCGCCAATCCCGAATTCGGAACCGGGGCGGTGAAGGTGACGCCGGCGCATGATCCTAACGACTTCGTCATGGGCAAGCGGCACAATCTTTCCATGCTGAAGATCATGGCCGAGTCGGCGCGCATCAACGCGAACGGCGGCACGTACGCCGGACTTGACCGCTACGAGGCGCGCACCCGTGTGCTCGCCGATCTTGAGGCCCAGGAATTCCTGGTGGGGATCAAGGATCACGTGATCTCCATCGGCAAGTGCGACCGTTGCAAAACTGTCGTGGAGCCGAGCCTTTCGACGCAATGGTTTATCAAGATTCAACCTCTGGCGGAAAAGGCGGTTGCTGCCGTGACTAACGGGCACATCCGTTTCACGCCGGAGAATTACAAGACCATCTACCTGAACTGGATGGCCAACATCTACGACTGGTGCATCTCGCGCCAGCTCTGGTGGGGTCATCGCATTCCCGCTTGGTACTGCACCAAGAGCGGCTGCGCTCGATCAAAAGAAGATGTGAATGCGCAGCCCATCGTCAGCCGCGAAGAGCCATTCAAATGTCCCGATTGCGGGTGGGCAGTAGAGCGCGAAACCGACGTGCTCGATACCTGGTTCTCATCGGCGCTGCTTCCGTTTACGGCGCTTGGCTGGCCGGAGCACACCCGCGATCTCGACGTGTTCTATCCGACGTCGCTGCTGGTCACTGGCTTTGACATTCTCTTCTTCTGGGTAGCGCGCATGATCATGATGGGCTGCCACTTCATGCCCGAGATGCCGCTGGTCGACGGCAAGCAGCGTCCGGCGTCTGAGTCGGTGCCATTTCGGGAGGTGTACATCCATGCCCTGGTGCGCGACGCGGAGCGGCAGAAGATGTCGAAGACCAAAGGGAATGTACTTGATCCCATCGACATCACGGAGAAGTACGGGACCGATGCTGTGCGCTTCACCATGGCGGCCATGGCGTCCCCGGGAACCGATATTGCGTTTAATGAGAGCCGCACGGACGGCTATCGTAAGTTCGCCAATAAGATTTGGAATGCGACGCGTTTTCTCTTCATGAATATCGACCGCGCGAGCGAGGCCGGAGCCTGGCAGGCCAGCGACTTCTCGCCGCTTGCCGACGGCGCAAGCACTCTGAGTGAATCGACTCCGCTTGTCGACCGCTGGATTGAGGCTCGCTTTCAGCAGGCCGCTCGTGAAGTCAATGCGGCGCTGGCTGAGTATCGATTTCATGAAGCCGCCAATGTCGTCTACCAATTCTTCTGGGGTGATCTCTGCGACTGGTATATCGAAGCGGTGAAGCCGCGCCTCGATTTCTCGGTCGACAAACGTCAAGAAGGACAGGCCACGCTCTGTCGCCTCATGAGAGTTTTTGAGGCTTCTCTCCGATTGCTGTCGCCGTTCATGCCATTTATCACCGAAGAGCTATGGCACGCCCTTTATCAACAGAAAGCACCGGCGAAATCGATCGCGCTCAGTCGATTCCCAATAGGGGCTGAGCTTAGCAACTCGCAGAAGTCTGCCATCGCACAGATGGAGATCGTTCAGCAATTAATAGTTGACATTCGTAACCGCCGTGCCGAGCTGGACGTTAAGCCAAAGGAAAAGACGCCGGTGCGCATCTTCGCGCCGCAACTTTCGACTCGGACACTCATTGAATCGAATCGTGACCTTTTAGAAGGCCTCGCGAATGTGCAAGCGATAGAGTTTGCTCATGCGAGCATGTCGAAGCTCCCTGGCGTGCAGAGCAAGAGTGCGTATGAAGTCTCCGTACTCTACGAGAAGAAGATCGACGTCGCCGCCGAGCTGGAGCGCCTTTCGAAGGAGCTGAAGAAGCTCGAGTCGGAGTCCGCCAACAATCAACGTCAACTGGGGAATGAGGCGTTCCTGGCAAAGGCTCCCCCACCAATTGTGGATGGGTTGCGAAGAAGACGCTCAGAATTGGAAGAGCTGTTGCCCAAGACCAGGGCTGCGCTGGAAGAGCTGAATAAGAATTCCGGTAGCTCGCATACTTAGCGTCATCCGAGGCCGGAGGCCCGTTACCAAACGTGAGCCCAGCGCGGAAGCCATTGGTACGGATCATTGGCCTGCAACTCAGGCGTCGTCTACGCCTGACGAATCCGAGGTCTGTCATCCTGAGCCGCTTTTGGCGAGGGACCTCCGGATAATGTCTCGGGCTAGACGCACTGAATCGGCTTCTCAACAAGAAATCGTCGGGCAAAAGCCTGGAAATTGCATTCATGTTCCAAGCACTTTCCGGAGGTCCTTCGCCAAAAGCGGCTCAGGATGACAGACTCTAAGGCCCCCGACGATGCCACTGGGCTCACGTTTGGCACCGGCCCTCCGGGCCTGAGATCCTCGTCCTCTTACTGTGGGTGTGCGCCACCGTACAATGTCACGATGCCGACCGCTGTCCGTTCGTACGCCAAAATCAATCTCGGACTCGCGATTGGTCCTGTTCGAGAGGACGGCTTTCACGAGCTGCGGACGGTCTACCAGACCATCGGCCTTCACGATATTGTGAAGGTTGAGATCGGACGTGGGACCGGCATCGAGATTCGCTGTAAGAACCCCCGAGTTCCGGCGGACGAGTCCAATACCTGCTACCGCGCTGCGGATCGTTTCATGAAGTCCATCGGGCAGCGCGGCAAAGTGATAGTCACCATCGAGAAAAGCCTGCCGGTACAGGGTGGGTTAGGCGCGGCATCCTCGAATGCCGTGTGCACACTGCTAGGCTTGGAGCGCGAAGCTCAGAGACCCCTGGATCCTGACGACCGGCTGCGAATATGCGAGGAGGTCGGCTCTGACCTGCCGCTGTTTCTGGTCGGGGGGAGCGTTTACGGTGAAGGTCGCGGTGAGCAGGTAATTCCGTTGGAGGAGTTGGCTGCGGTGGATTGCGTTGTGGTCACTCCAGAGATCAGCGTCTCTACTCCACAGGCGTTTGCCGACTGGGATTCGCTTGCGGAACGAGAATCCGCCGAACCTGCGGGATCGCGCACATCCTCCGAACGCACTGGCGAACGTACTGCGGAACGCACTGCTACTTTGACCAATGCTGCGCAATCCGTTAAAATCTTATCGTTCAGCCGGATTATGTATTCATGGCTGAGCAGCAGTTATAAGACTCCAGCATCCGGTGTTCCCGCACGTGGCGGGGACCGGGCCGAGGCACAGCTTCTCGACCTTGTCCGTACCGGGATTGAAAACGACTTCGAACGCGTCGTCTTTCCTCAGCATCCCGAATTGCGTGACGTTAAGCGTGTGCTCTACGGCCAGGCCGGCGATGGAGCGCGTTATGCTTCGCTCTCCGGCTCCGGATCGGCTGTTTATGGGTTGTTCGATTCGAAGCAAAAGGCCGAAGCTGCAGCGGAAAGAGTGCAAGCGTTGGGTCATGCGGCGCATGTAACAACGACGCTGACAAGAAACCAATACTGGGAGACAATGTTAATCAGCCGTTAATTGCTGGAACATTCCCAAACAATTTAAGCCGTTGATCAGCGTGGCATTTTTAGTCGTTGGGCGGTCGACTAATGGTAGGTCAAGTGCCTTTGGAGCACTTTGTCTAGGTTCGAATCCTAGCCGCCCAGCCAAGACCTGGGGTTAACACGAAGGACGCTAAGGATCAGGAAGCGAAGCTCAAGCAAGCCCAGTCTCCGTGTACTTGGTGTCTACTTCGTGACCTCCGTGTTAACTCCCGGCGCAGTTCGCAGTTCCAGTAGAACCGAGAAAGAAAACCAGCTTTCGCGAGGCTAGAGGAATGACGACGACCGCAATTGCAATCGAGAAGCAGCAGCAGCAAAAAGGCCAGACGAACGTGCAGACGCCGCCGGCTCAGAAGACCGAGCGCAAGCCGCAGCGGCATCGTGACAACGATCGTTTCAAGATTTTCTGTGGCTCGGCGAACGAGAAGCTGGCAGACGACATCTGCCGCTTCCTGGAAATCCCCCGCGGGCAAGCGCATTTGCAGCGCTTCTCCGACGGCGAAGTTTACTTTCAGTTGCTGGAGAACGTGCGCGGGGCGGATGTATTTGTAGTGCAGCCCACGTGCTTCCCGGTGGATCAGCACCTGATGGAATTGCTGTTGATGATCGACGCGCTGAAGCGCGCGTCGGCGCGCAGGATCACTCCGGTGATCCCGTATTACGGATACTCGCGGCAGGACCGCAAAGACAAGCCTCGCGTTGCCGTGTCGGCGAAGCTGGTTGCGGATCTGTTGACGACTGCGGGTGCTCATCGCGCGCTGGTAGTGGATTTGCACGCTCCGCAGATTCAGGGGTTTTTCAATATCCCGGTTGACCACTTGTTTGCTTCACCGGTGCTGGTTTCGGCGGTGCGAGATTTGAATTTGCCCGATCTCACGGTGGTTTCACCGGATGCGGGCGGCGTGGAGCGCGCGCGCTTCTTCGCCAAGAAGATGGACGCGGCACTCGCCATCGTGGATAAGCGCCGCACCGATCTGAACGTGACTGAAGTGATGCACGTGATCGGAGACGTGAAAGGACGCACTGCGCTGATTCTCGATGACATCATCGATACGGCAGGCACCATGGTGAAAACCGTGGATGCATTGCTGGACGCAGGAGCGACGCGGGTATTGGCGTGTGCGTCGCATGCGGTGCTTTCCGGCCAGGCGGTGGAGCGCATCCATAAATCGCGGCTCGAGCAGGTGATTGTCAGCGACACAATCCCTCTCAGCGAAGCCGCGAAAGCCGAGCCGAAGATCAAAGTTAAATCGATTGCCGGGCTGCTGGCCCGCGCCATCGAGAGCATTCATGAAGAGACGTCAGTAAGCAGTCTGTTCAGTTGATGTACTGAATTTGGTGATCTGATGATTTCGTGATTGTGTGATTTTGAAAATCGCGAAATCACCCGATCACCAAATCACGAAATTTCCAGTAAGCCTGGATACGTAGAAGGACGATATGCCAACTCGAGAGTTAGTAGAAGCACAGGCGCGACCGGCGGAACAGGCGCGCACGAAAAACGCGGCTCGTCGCGTGCGTCGTAGCGGACTTATTCCCGCTGTGGTTTATGGCGCCAAGAAGGAATCTGTCTCGGTCACAGTCAATCCCAAGCAGATCGCGCGCATCCTCCACTCTGAGAGCGGACACAATACTGTGTTTGATCTCAAGCTCGGCCCTGAACAGACCAAGGCGATGATCGTCGATTGGCAATACGAGCCCGTTAAGGGCACGCTAATGCACATCGACCTGAAGCGCATTGCCATGGATCAGGCGCTGCGCGTCGAAGTTCCCGTGCAACTGACGGGTGTTCCTGAAGGCGTCAAGACCCAAGGCGGCATCCTCGAACAGATGCTGCGCGAGGTCGCCATTGAATGCTTGCCCGCGGACATTCCCGACCACATTGAGCTGGACGTTACTCCGCTAGTGTTCGGACAAGTTTTGCGCGTCTCCGATCTGCCGCGCGATCCCAAGATTAAGTTCGTCACCGACGAGACCCAGCCTGTGGCTCACATCACCTCAGTGAAGGAAGTAGTCGAGGCAGCTCCGGCTGAGGCAGTCACTGACGTGGCCGCAGCTCCGGCTGAGCCCGAAGTCATCAAGAAGGGCAAGCAGGAGACTGAGGAAGGCGCTGAGGGCGGCAAAGCCGAAGGTGGCAAGGCCGAGGGCGGTAAGAAGGCTGAAGGTAAGAAATAGGAGTGAAGCTGGTTGTCGGTCTCGGCAATCCCGGAATCGAGTATCAGTTCACGCCTCACAATCTCGGATTCTTGACCATCGACCGTATCGCCGATCGCCACAATGTGGTGGTCGGAAGCCGCAGATGTCAGTCGGCAACCGCGAAGACGAAGCTCGCGGGACATGAGGTTCTACTGGCCAAGCCAGAGACCTTCATGAACCTGAGCGGCCTATCGGTGCGCAAGCTGGTTGAAGATCTCGAGATCGATCCGGCAAGCGGCTTGATTGTGGTGTACGACGAGTTGGATTTGCCTTTCGCAACGCTGCGCATAAAGCAGCGCGGTGGAACGGCAGGTCACAACGGTCTGGAGTCGATTATCGGGTCGCTGGGTACGGATGATTTTGTTCGCGTCCGGCTCGGGATACAGCCGGATTATCCAGTCCCCAATGGCGCGAAGTACGTTCTATCGCAGTTCAAGAAGTCGCAGTTGGAAGCGGTGGACGAACTTGTGGATCGCGGCGCCGATGCGGTAGAAGCGATTTTGAATGAGGGGCTGGCACCAGCGATGAACCGCTTCAACCAGCGCCCGAAAAAGGAAGAGAAGGAATAAGAGGTCAGTACCGTCCCGCGGTAGCGGACGGGTGAACGTGATGTCAGCCTACTCACGATCCACCTCCTACAGGAGGTGATGCTGACATCGCGCGCGAAACTTTGGAAACGAGAGAAGAATGCAACGTACATATGAAGTGATGTTTATCGTCCGACCCGACTTGCAGGAAGAAGAGATGGATAAGTTGATCTCCAATCTTCAATCGCAAGCGACGACTGCGGGCGCAACCGTGAAGAGTGCTGAACGTATGGGCAAGCGCCGTCTTGCATACAACGTGCGCAAGTTCAACGATGGCTTTTACATTCTGCTTACGGTCGATGCCGATGGCAAATCGATCCACGAGATCGAACGCCGGCTGCGCGTATCGGAACCGGTAATTAAATTCATCAGCGTTCGCGTCGACGAAGAGCAGAAGCGTCTGGACAAGATCAAGCAGCTTCGCTCCAGCCGCGTGAAGCGCTCGACTGCGGAACCGGCCCCAGCGCCTGCGACTGAAGCCGCACCGGCTCCGGCCGCAACAGCATAGGCGGAAGACGCAAGCTGCTGGCTGCTTTGGGAGTTGTCGGTTGAAGGTCAGCGAGTGAATTTCAGCAAGATATTGACTGCCTGCTGGCAGCCGCTAGCTAGAAGCTAGTAGCCAGCAGCGAACGGCTATAAGGAGACACATGGGAACTGCACCTACTACTCACGGTCCTTCCGGGGGAGGGCAAGACCGCGGACCGCGTCGCGATTCACGTCCTGGCGGAGGGCCAGGCGGCGCCCGCGAAGGCGGACGCAAATTCTTCCGTCGCAAGAAAGTTTGCAAGTTCTGCGTCGAGAAGATCGATGCAATCAACTATAAGGACGTGCGCCTGCTCTCGGGCTTCGTCGCTGAGCGGGGCAAGATCGTTCCACGCCGCTTGAGCGGAGTGTGCACGCCGCATCAGCGGCGTTTGAGCGCTGCAATTAAGCAGGCCCGGAATATCGCGCTATTGCCGTTCGCAGCGAGGTTCTAGGAAGCTGCTGGCTGCCAGCTTCTTGGCTGGTACCTACCGGCGGATCTGGGACATATTGAGAGACATCGCGCTGTGCTTTGGCTAGCCAGTAGCTAGCAGCCAGCAGCCAGGGAGATATTCATGGAAGTCATTCTGAAAGAAGACGTAGAAAAACTAGGCCATCGCGGCGACATCGTAAAAGTCGCCGAAGGATATGGCCGCAATTTCCTCTTGCCGCGCAAACTCGCCATTCAGGCGAATCAGGGTAACAAGGCCGTCATCGAGCAAATGAAAGCGGCGGCAGTGCGCAAGTCTGCGAAGGAAAAGACCGGAGCGGAAGCATTGGCCCAGCAGCTCAATGAAGTGCAGCTCTCCTTCGCCCGCAAGGTCGGCGAGAAGGATCATCTGTTTGGATCGGTAACCTCCTCAGACATCGCGGCAGCGCTCGAAGGCAAAGGATTCAACATCGATCGCCGCAAAATCCATCTCGACGATCCGCTCAAGAGCCTCGGCGAATTCCATGTTCCCATCAAACTGCACCGTGAAGTCACCGCTCACGTCAAAGTGACGGTGGGCGCCGAAGGTGCCGAAGCTGGGGCTTAGTGATGTCGGTAATGCATGAATTGGAAAAGCGGGCCGACCAGCACCGTGTCGAGGCGCTGAAGAAGATCGACGCCGTCGAACGGGAACACGGCGACGAAGCAAGCTTCGCTGCAGAAGACAACGACGGCTCAGGCGATGAAACCGGGAAGAAGGTCGGCTCCGTTGAAGCCGACAAGGTCACACGCGACTGGCACCAGAACGCCTCTTAAGCGACAGCTCCCGGCGCAGTTCAAAAGTGGGCTATCCACTACTGGGCAGCGCGCTCGCGTAAATAATTACGGACTTCAGAGGCCGGGTTCGCGTCCAGGTTGAGGCGTACTCTGAGCGGGGGTCTGCTGCTGCGGATGAGGACGCGTCTGATCGGCTGCCGCCGGAGGCACCGCGCTTCCCATCCGAAGGTTCTCCGGCGGTACAGGTCTCTCGGGAACGCTTCGTTTGTTCGTAGTTGTGTTTCCGCCATCTGCCGGCGTTTTCACCTTCGGACTCGTCTCCTCGGTCTTTGAGGCATTTGCTTCGGGAGAAGCCCCGTGATCACATGCGATTCCAAAACTGAGAATCGTTGCTGCAGCCAGAACACCGAGAACGCTTTTCTTCATGGCAGCCTTCATGGAAGAACAATAACCTCCCTGAATGGGATGCGCAAACTGCAAACTACCATTTCACCTGTTCCCAGTCGCCTGTACTCTCTTCTGTATTTCCGCAAGGGTCTGATCTGCCTGCACTGTCATTCCGGCGGCACGATAACAACGAGCCAATCCACGCAGCGGTTCAACCTCACTCGGACGGATCTGTGTTGCTTTTTGATACAACGCGATGGCGTCCTGCGGACGATCCTGCTTTTCGAAGACCCAAGCCAGTGCCATGTTCGCCTCGTACATTTGTGGATCGATCTGCAGCGCCTTGCGGTAATGAGCAATTGCCTGGTCATCGGCGTTCAATGTCTGCAATGCAGTCCCTAGATAGAACTCACCGTATGCGTTCCGGGGTTGCTGGGCCAATGCGTTGATGAGCAGATCACGCGCGCCGATTGCGTCGTTATTCTTCAGCTCGATCAATGCCAGAGTGTTTACTGCGAATTCGCTCCGCGGATTGTGCGCAAGGAGTTGTCGTAGATACTTGCCGGCTTCGGCATCATTGCCCTGGTAGTACAAAGCTGCGCTTAGCACGGCAAGAACATTTTCCTGATCTGGCAGGTGCCTTAAGGCGATACGAGCTTCTCTCTCGGCTTGATCGTAGTGCGAGGCACCCAGTTCCTCCTCGGCTTCCTGCAAGTGAACCCGCGGCTCTCCGTGTTTCTGCACCGCCAACGCTAACGGCACCATCAGGGCAAAGGGCGCCAGCAAACAGATCTGCCGCAATGGCCGCTGTCGCGTGTAGTCCGCGCGGCGAGTCAGGCTCAGCAGCAAGCCAATGAAGAGTCCGCAGGCGAGTCCTCCAACGTGGGCCGCATTATCAATTCTGGGCAACAGTCCAATAACAAGAGTGAGCACAGCGCCTTGCACGAGGCTGCGAAGCGTCGACCGCAAAACTTCCTTCGGCAACGGCAGGCGGGCGAACTTCAGTACGCTAACTTCGGCGCCAAGAATACCCATGATTGCGCCCGACGCTCCCGCGCCCGCCAGACCTGGATTCCAATACAAGCTCGCCAGCGATCCGGCGATGGCGCAGACGAAATAAATGCCGACGTAGAGATAGGTCCCAAGCACCGCCTCAGCAAGGGTTCCGAGCACCCAAAGCGCCCACATATTCATGATCAAATGCGCAGCGCCGATATGGACGAAGGCGGCGGTCACGATTCTCCACCACTGGTTGTGAAGAAGCACTTTGTCGCCCGAGTCTCCGCCCCACCGAATTAGTTGGTCGATGGTGGGACCCGTCGCCGAAACATGCCCAAGCAGCATGGCGACAAACACCAGGAGGTTAACCGCGATGAGAATGATGGTTGCAGGAAAGCGATGGTAGTAATCGGCAAAGGTGCGAGAGCGGCGTTCTTGAGCTTGGCTTGCGGAGAGCCTGCACTCCGGGCAAAACGGATTACCCTCTGGCGTGAGTTGGAACTCGCGCCCACAGCTTGGACAATCAGCCAATTACATGCCTCAAGACGATGATAGCCGATGCAATTTCCGAGTCCGCCGTAACAACTGCAAAGAGACGAGACATGTGGCTTCCAATGAATTTTGTGCAGTACAGCCGCACGAGCCGCTCTAGAATTGAGAGGTAGGCCAACTCCGAGGAGATTCCACTTGCAAGAAACTGAGGTTCTCGAGAAGCCATCGAAGGTCGGTGCCGAACAGGTGAAGTCTGTGCGGCGCGCCATTCTCAGCGTCACCGACAAAACCGGTGTTGCAGACTTTGCGCGCGCGCTCGCCAAGCTCGGAGTTGAGTTGGTCTCGACTGGCGGCACTGCCAAGCTGCTGCGTGACACCGGCATTCGCGTGATGGACATCGCTGAATTGACCGGATTTCCCGAAATGCTGGATGGACGAGTGAAGACGCTTCATCCCAAGGTGCACGGCGGTATCCTGCACATCCGGGATAACGCCAAACATCGGGAAGCGGTGAGCGAGCACCAGATTCCAGCCATCGACATGGTGGTCGTCAATCTTTATGCATTCGAAAAGACAGCCGCTCGTTCCGGAGTCACGTTCGACGAGATCATCGAGAACATCGATATCGGCGGACCATCGATGCTGCGGTCTGCCGCCAAGAACTTCCAGGACGTGGCAGTTGTTACAGCTCCCGCCGATTACGACCAGATCGTGGAAGAACTAAAGCGATCCGGCGGACTTTCCCAAGCGACCAGGTGGGAGCTGGCAAAGAAAGCCTTCGCGACAACCGCTGCATACGACACCGCAATCTCATCGGAGCTGGAGAAGATAAAGGCTCCTGGAGAGCTGCCTACGGAGAAAGCTGCCTTCCCAACGATTCTACGATTGTCCTTCGAGAAGCTCGCCGACCTTCGTTACGGCGAAAACCCACACCAAAAAGCTGCGGTCTACTCCAACGGCACTCGACTGGGTGTTGCCAACGCCCGGCAACTTCAGGGCAAGGAACTGTCGTACAACAACCTCGTCGATTTGGACGCTGCATGGGACCTCTGTCGCGAGTTCGATGAGCCCATGTGCGCGATTATCAAGCACACCAATCCCTGCGGAGCAGCTATTGGGGCGGACGTGGCCAGCGCTTATCGTCGCGCGCTCGAAGCCGATCCGGTATCCGCGTTTGGCGGCGTGATCGGTATCAATCGCGAGATCGACGAGGCTGCCGCGGAGGAGATTGCGAAGCTATTTGTGGAAGCCATTGCCGCTCCGGGCTACTCGCGTGGAGCACTGGAGCGCTTTGCCGCCAAGAAGAACCTGCGGCTGCTTGAGGTCAAACCGGCCGATCCGGAAACTGTTCTTAAGCAAGTCTCTGGAGGAATGCTGCTGCAGGACGCCGACGTTCATCCCTTGTCTGCCGGCGATCTGAGGGTAGCCACCAAACGTGCGCCCAGCGAGGACGAAATGTCAGCACTGCTTTTCGCCTGGAAGATTTGTAAACATGTGAAATCGAATGCCATCGTCTACGCACGCAATGGTCAGACGCTCAGCGTAGGCGCTGGCCAGATGAGCAGAGTCGATTCCTGCAAACTGGGCGCAATTAAGGCGGTACTCCCGCTCAAGGGCAGCGTGGCGGCGTCGGACGCCTTTTTCCCGTTCCCAGATGGGGTTGAAGAGATTGCCAAGGCCGGGAGCACCGCGGTAATCCAACCGGGTGGGTCAGTCCGAGATAATGATGTGATCGGCGCCGCTGACAGGCTCGGCCTTGCCATGGTATTCACTGGGATAAGGCACTTCCGTCACTAAACCGTGCGTCTTGGGAGGCTTCTAAGGCGTACAATTTAGTACGGCTTTGGCGCTGAACAGGCCTCGCGCAATGATCAGCTCTGCATCCAATTAGAGCAGGTGCAAAGCCGGGCAGTTGTGCATCCAATATCCGGGAGTGAAACTCTTTCAACCGACTCACATGACTAGTCTTGGTCTACGCCTGTGTTCATTTGTCCTTCTTTTTACTTTCATCGGCTTCGGCCAAGCTCCCGCAAAACAGAACCCTGGCGTCACGCCGGCGACTCCTGCGGCACAATCGCCAGCGACTGCGCCCGACAATCAGAACCAGAAGCCAGACACCGTAGCGCCTCCACCAAAGAATGGCCCACAAGCTGCGGTACCGGCAACTAAGCCGTCGGCTGATGCCACTCCACCCGCACAGCGAGACCGCGCGCAGGCCTACTACCACTATTCACTCGCGCACATGTATGAGGAGATGGTGTCGGTGTACGGCCACTCCGAGTACGCCAGCAAGGCGATCGACGAATACAAGCTGGCGCTGCAGAACGATCCCGGATCAGAACAACTGAATGCGGGTCTAGCCGAGCTCTACTTCAAGACTGGACACATCCGCGACGCCGTCACCGAGTCGCAGGAGATCATCAAGCGCGATCCTAACAATCTCGACGCGCGCAAGCTGCTGGGCAGAATCTATCTTCGGTCCTTAGGCGATATGCAAGGTGGGACGCAGTCGTCGGAAATCCTGAAGCTGGCAATCGAGCAATTCAGTCAAATCGTCCTTCTCGAGCCCGATAACATTGACGATCACCTGCTGCTTGGCCGCCTTTACATCATCGATAAAGATTACGTAAAAGCCGAGGGCGAGTTCAAAGCGGCGCGACATATCCAGTCGGATTCAGAAGAAGCCGTCATCAATCTTGCCTATCTCTACAACGAAGAAGGCGACAGCAAGAAGGCTGTTGACGTGTTGCAGTCGTTCCCGGATGGGGAACGCAGCGGAAAGCTGTACGCGGTTCTGGGATACACCTTCGAGCAGCAAAAGGAATTCAAGCACGCTGTCGACGCATACAAGCACGCCATCGATCTGGATAAGGACAATCTTGATGCGCAACGCGGATTGGCGAACAGTCTGCTAGGTGATAACCAAATCGAGGCCGCTCTGGCGCAATACAAACAAGTCGCCGACTCCGACCCGCAGGATGCGCAGGCGTATCTGCGGATGAGCGAGATTTATCGCCGCCAGGGCAAGTACACCGAAGCGATGGCGACTCTCAAGAAGGCCGACTCTCTGGTTCAGGACTCACTCGAGGTTCCTTATAACGAAGCACTGATCGATGAGGCCGAAGGCAAGTTCGATGAAGCCATCCAGCTGCTTCAGGGACTCGTAGACAAAACTCAAAAACCGATCGCGACTCTGAGCAGCAGCGAACGCAACAACCGCTCCGTGTTTCTTGAACGACTCGGCTCCATCTACCGCGAGACCGGGAAAAATCAGCAGGCGATCGAGACTTTCCGCAAAATGATGGATCTTGGCGACGAGAGCACGAAGCGCGGTTATAGCCAGATCATCGATACGTATCGCGAAGACAAGCAATGGAATCAGGCCACCGCAGCTGCGCAAGAGGCAGTGAAGGCGCTGCCCAAAGAGGCGGACATGCGCATGGTTCTGGCCGGCCAGTTGGCCGACAGCGGAAAGGTCGATGAAGGCGTCGCGTTGGCCAAGGCCCAGCTAAAAGGCACTGCCGAAGACCGAGACGTGTATTTGCAGCTTTCGCAAATTTACGCCCGTCTACGCCGCTGGTCGGACGCTGACGAGGCGCTGGATAAGGCGAGTGCGCTCTCCAGCAAGCCCGAAGACAAGAAGTACGACTACTATCTGCGGGGCTCTTACCTCGAGCGCCAGAAGAAGTATGAACCCGCCGAGGAGATGTTCCGAAAAGTTCTTGCCACCGACCCTCGCGATGCAGGCACTCTGAACTATCTCGGATACATGCTTGCTGATCGCGGAGTTCGCCTTGAAGAAGCCTTGGGACTCATCAAGCGGGCCGTACAGGAAGAGCCGCAGAACTACGCTTACCTCGATTCGCTCGGCTGGGCTTATTTCAAGCTCGGCAACTATGACATGGCCGAAGAGACGTTGCGCAAAGCCATGGACCACAACAACAACGATCCCACAGTTCACGACCACATGGGCGAGGTCTACGCCAAGACCGGCCGTCTGAAGCTCGCTGCGGCACAGTGGGAACGAGCTCTGGAAGAATGGAATCGTTCCCTTCCCGCCGATGTCGAGACCAACGACGTCGCTCGCGTGCAGAAGCAGCTTGAAAGCACGAAGATGAAGCTGGCAAAGCAGGAAGGTGCGAAGCAGTAGGAAGTAGTCAGTTTTCAGTGATCAGTTGTAAGTTAGATCCCGGCTGTTAGCTGGGCTTTCATTTTGCAAATGCCTATCTGAAGTAAACTCGCGCCTAATGCATTCAGCCTTGATGCCGGCATGCAGGTCACTGAAAACTGATGACTGACAACTTGCTTGCGTTATCCTCACTGCATGTCCGCCCCGTACGCGCTGCACGATGACGAGTCTCGCGGGCGGCGCTATCCTGAGCCAACACACCCATACCGGTCGGACTTTCAGCGCGATCGTGATCGCGTCATCCACTCCCGCGCGTTTCGCCGCCTGGAGAACAAGACTCAGGTCTTTACTCATCGCGGGTCTGACCACTTTCGCAATCGCCTGACCCACACCATCGAAGTTACGCAGATCGCGCGTACCCTAGCGGCGGCTCTCGGGCTCAACTGCGATCTTACTGAAACCCTGGCGCTGGTTCATGACATCGGTCATCCGCCGTTTGGGCATGCTGGAGAACGCGCTCTCGACGGCGAAATGCGGGCTGCAGGCGACATCTTCGACCACAATCTCCACGCTCTCCGAATTGTCGAGCACTTCGAGCTGCGCTATCCCGAATTCCGGGGCCTCAATCTTACGTTTGAGATTCGTGAGGGCATAATCAAGCACTCGCGCGACTGGAATGCGGCAGAATTCCCCGAGCTGGCCGAGTACCTGCTGGATGAGCGGCCGCCACTCGAAGCCCAGATCATCGATGTTGCTGATGAAATCGCATACAACACTGCCGATCTGGATGACGGTGTCGAATCGGGAATCATTTCCGTCGAAACCATACGCGAGCACCTGCCTGCTTTCGAACGTGTTTGGCAGGAGGTCGAGGCGAACTACCCGGATTCCCTTCCGAAGCTGAAGTTCAGTGAATGCCTGCGCCGCATTCTTGACCGCATGGTGACTGACCTCATCCATGCCAGCGGACACCGAATTCGCGCCGCGCGCATCCGCCGGTCGCAAGATGCTCGCGCATATCCACATCGTCTCCTTGGCTTCAGCGCGGAGATGGATGCGGAACGCGCGCACACCAAAGCTTTTCTGCATGCCATGCTCTACGACAGCCCCAGCCTCAGCGCTGAGCGCGCCCGTCTCGAACAACTGATTGGTGAATTGTTCCGCTTTTGGATGACACATCCCGAAGAGCTGCCACAGAGCTATCAGGATCAACTCGCTGAGGAGAAGCCCGCACGCGTGATTTGCGATTACATCGCAGGGATGACGGATAACTTCATCTTGCGAGAATACGAGCGACAGTGCGGGGAAGGCAGCGATCAGCAATCAGCGCTCAGCAATCAGCCAAGAAACTAGCTGCACTTGGAAACCAGTGTGGCACAACCGCCCCTCGGCTGTGTCTTTCTTATGTTTCGACAACGTAGGCGGGGGTGCCTGTGCCGCTAAGGCCAAAAGCATGTCGGAGATGTCGTCGAAACTGGCTCTGCTGAAAGCTGATGGCTGACTGCTGATAGCCGGCCTACCCAGCGTCGCTCACACCCGAATAGGGCGCCGGCAAACCCTGGTGGCGCCGGTGTTGGCGCATGGCGAACTGCTGGTGGGTTAGGATTTCCAAATTGGAACGCGGAAATGCTGTACAGAGCAGGATGAATCCATTCTCCCGATCTTGCGGAAAATAGGCGACCGCATCGGTCGCATCAAAGTCGCCGGACTTCAGCAGGCGTCCGGCACAGGTAAGGCAGCGTCCCTGATGGCAGATGGAAGGCAATTCGACGCCGGCCGCGTGGGCTGCGTCCCAAATATGCTGATCTGCGGGAACCGAGAGTTCGCGCACCGAACCATCAGGAAGATGCAGCAACACGCGATAAGAGTCTTTGGAACCCATTCCTGTTTAGAAGCTATGGGCTATCCCACGTAACGGTCAAATTCGTTGGTCTCGTGGCGAGGCGCGCTTTACTGGGTTGCTGGAATTAAACGAAACAGCCGAGTGGCTGGGCCAGTGATGCTGACACAGAAAAGGCGGCCCAAGCCGCCTTTCTGTTCGAAACTCGCTAGCGAGCTAACGAGGATTGCTCGACGCATCGCCGTTCGCCGCCGGATTGTTGGCGCTCGGATTCTGCGGATTGCTGTTTGTGTTGTTGCTTGGATTGGTGCTGCCGGCCGGACTACCCCCGAGGCTATTTGAGTTTGAACTGCTGTTCGAGGCGCTGCCCTTGCCGCTAACAGTCACACGGTCCTTCACTCTGCGATTGCCGGCAAACGAACTGGCGATGCGCCGTGCAGTCTGCTTTTCCTTGCTGGTCTGGACATTCCCTCCGAGTTCGATGGTGTTTTCGGTGACGTTCACGCTCACATTGTCGTTGTGCAGCGTGGGCTCGTTCTGGAGCGCGTTCTGGATCTGACTCTGCAGAGTCGCGGTGTCATTAACGCTTACTCCGGTCGTGGCGGCGGATGTGCCCCCCACTCCGGCTGTCCCACCAACGCCCGCGTTCGAACCGATCGCACCTGTGCTCGCGCCGGATTGACCGGCGTTTGCAGAATTACCAGCCGCAGCTCCCGTTACACCCCCGGTGGTGCTGGGTGTACTGCTGGAAGATTGACCGGCTACAGCTCCTTGTCCTGCCATGTTCGTTTCATTCGCGGCGCTGCCGGTGTTTTGTGGAGCGCTCGAGGGATTCTCTCCCGTTGTGGGACTCGCGGATGCACTCGTGCTAGCCGGTTGAGTTTGGTTGTTCAGAGTTCCACTCGCGGTTGTGCTTGCAGTAGGAGAAGAAGCCGTCGCGCTGCTTTGCGTACCGGTAGCGGCGGTTGAGGGTTGCTCACCCGCATTGGAAGTAGGAGATGCGCTGGTTGACTGATTGGCCATTGCACCAGAAGCGGAGGATCCGGTGGTGCTGGATGGTTGGCTATTCGGGTTGTTGCTCGTGGCGCTGGTTTCTCCGCTGCTCGGATTGGTCGCTTGCACCCCCGGCGCAGTGCTGGACGAACTCTGACCCGGGTTTGCTGAGCTGCCAGAACTCGAATTAGGGACAGCAGTAGACGCGCTAGTGCTTTGTCCTGCTGTGCTGGAACTTCCGGTGCTGGCATCGGTCTGCTCGTTACTCTTGCTGGTCGTGGATTTGCCGGCGCTGGTGTTGACCGTCAATTGCTCCTTCACATGCTTTACTCCGGCGATGGACTTCGCCATCTCCTTCGCACGCTTTCTATCCGCTTTGGAAGCGACCGTTCCGGTAATCATGGCCGTGCCTTTGGTCACCGAAACCTGTACGTTCGCGAATGCTGGATCCTGGCTAAACTTTGTTTGAAGCTGCTGGGTAAGATCTCCGTCATTCGAACTCGCACTCTGTGTGGACGAACCTGAGGATGCTGATCCAGAGCTGGTTTGCCCGCTAGAAGTAGTGGCTGCACTTTGTGAAGTGGGCGACGTCGATGCTCCGGAGGTCGCATCCTGCGACACCGCAAGCGGAGCTATGGCCGCCGCAAGTGCGAGCGCTAAAAGGAAGTTCATCTTCTTCATGGAAACTCTCCTGGTCCAGGTGAAAAATCTTTCGCTCTGGGGGCGCGCACCTGTACACATATCGGGATGCCGTTGCAGGAGAACAGGTTGGCAACTCTGCAGCTAAGCCGAGGGGACTCGCGCGAGTCATGGCCTCTGCTTGAGGGTAGGTCTAGGTCCTTGAGGCCGCATCGTGTGATCGCGCTTCGGAATATTGTGAACGCTGCTGATTCAGTCCTTGTTCGGCAGTTCAAAAGCCGGTATATACTCATCGACGTAGTTGACGTGCGGGGGTTCATTCCATTTCTAAGACCCTTGATCGGGTCTCTTCATACAACCTCATAGGCTGGCTGATACTTTTGGCAATTCCGGGAGCGTGCCCGGAGTACTTTCACGCGTCCCTTATGGGAGGTCCTTATGGACCTTTTATTTATCCGTATTGTCTTCATCCTCGTTGTCGCTATCGCATGCTTCGTTTTGCGCCCATTCTCGCTTGAGAGCTGGGCAGCGGCTGGGGCAGGCGCTACCATCGGCGTGGCGGTCGTGCTTTTTGAAGCCCGCCTTCGCGTCGTCAGCCTGAAGCGCCTGATTGGTGCGGTGATCGGCAGCATTCTCGGCATTTTCGGCGCTTATCTCTTCAGCCTCGTCATCCGCGACAGCATCGAACCTGGCCGCACTCGGAATTTCCTGCAATTGTTTGTGATGTTGCTGATGTCGTATGTGGGATTGATTGTGGGCGCCAACAAAGGGGACTTACTCAATCTTTCAGCATTGGGCGGCATCTTTGGATCGGAAAAACAGGGAAAGCGCAGCTCCAAGATCCTCGATACCAGCGTGATCATTGACGGCCGCATAGCCGATATCGCTGAGACCGGCTTCCTGGACGGCATCGTCGTGATTCCACAGTTCGTATTGCGTGAACTTCAGCTTGTGGCCGATTCATCCGATTCGCTGAAGCGCAATCGCGGGCGCCGAGGGCTCGACGTCTTGCAGCGCATTCAAAAGATGGCGACGATGAATGTGCAAATTGTCGAAGACGATTTTCCCTCAGTCCGCGAAGTAGATCTCAAGCTGATCGAGCTGGCAAAGCTTTACGAATCCAAGATCGTCACCAACGACTTCAATCTGAATAAAGTTGCCCAACTCCAAGGTGTGGAAGTCCTGAACATCAATGAGCTTGCCAATTCACTTAAGCCAATCGTGCTGCCTGGCGAGGCTATGCGCGTGTTCATCCTCAAAGAAGGCAAGGAATACAACCAGGGAGTCGCATATCTGGACGACGGAACCATGGTAGTGGTCGACAACGCGCGCAAGATGATCGGCAAAAACGTCGATATCGCCGTCACTTCAGTGCTTCAAACTACCGCAGGCAAGATGATTTTTGGCAAGTTTGACGAGCGTGCCGCCTTTCATACTCGCCACGAGAACGGTCCGGCCCAGCAGGCTCCTAATGGTCCACGCGTGGAGACTCGCAGTCCAAGCCGTCCGCAGCCTATCGTCCCGAGCGGGGCCGCGGTCGTCGAGCCTCAAGAGTAGGGCTCCGGCGCCAGCGGGATGTGCCTATCGGTTGTGGCGAAAGTATTCCCATCCAGAGGGGACAATCGCCTGCTTCCTCCCACTGCGGATCAAATAGACTTTGCTCCCGCGCACAATTTCTCCAATCCGAGTGATCTTCACTCCAGCAGTTCGCCGCAGCACTCGCTTTGATCGAGGAGCAGTAAACAGAAGCTCGTAGTCTTCTCCTCCATGCAGTGCCAGATTCAGTGCAAAGTCAGGGGAGGAGAGTGGCCGAGACTGGGTTTGATCCTCCAGTCGCCGTGCAGCCGAGTGGATTGGAATGGATTCTGCATCGATCACCGCTCCTAAGCCGCTCTCCTCGCAAATGTGTGAAAGGTCGGTCGAAAGCCCATCACTAATGTCAATGGCGGCCGAGGCGATCTGTCGCTTCGACAACCATTGGCCGACGGCGATTCTCGGTTCGGGAAAGATGTCGCGACGTCGACACTTCCGCTGCGACAGGAGCTGAAGCGTGGCGGCAGACTCACCTAGCTCGCCAGTTACGTAGATTTGATCGCCAATTCGCGCGCCTGAGCGCCGCAGGGCGAGATTGTGTCCTATACCTCCCAAAACCATGATGTCGGCCAGCACGCCTTTGGGAGATTGGGCTGTGTCTCCCCCAGCAAGTGCGACGCGATAGCGGTCGGCAAGGGCGAGCAAGCCGGTAAAGAACCGCTCAACCCACCTCTGGGGCAGCCTGGAAGGAAGGCCAATAGACAAAAAAGCGGCGATCGGATGGCCGCCCATTGCCGCAATGTCGCTTAGCCCGCGAGCCAAGCAACGATGCCCAATGCACTCGGGCGACTGCCAGTCGCGTCTGAAATGAACCCCTTCTAGGCATAAATCGGTAGTCACCAGGGCGTCCTGCCCCCGAGGCAGGCGGAGCTGCGCAGAGTCATCGCCGATACCAAGAAGGAGTGCGGAGTTTTTCCGCCCTGACCTCTCCTTCAGCCCGGCGATCAATTGACGCTCTGGAAGTGGCATGTGAACAAGCTATAGCGAAAAGACGCATTTCTATCGGCAATGGCACTAAAAACGTGCCGTCTGGATACCCCCTCCCGGGGCAGTCTTCGAAGCGTCACTCCACCTCAAGCACGGAAACTGCTGACGGAAAAACTCAATGCTAGATCCCTGTTAATCCTTAGGTCCTACTAGGTGAATGTCAAAAATGCCTGTATTCATGCGGGTTTGAAGAATCAGCGAGAAAATTCCCTGTTAATTCCCTGCTTAAGTTTCGCCAAACCTCCTTTTGTTGCTATCAGTCTGCATTTAAATGACTTGGCTCAAAAAGTTGGAAATCCCTGTTAATTCCCTGCTCCAGAAGCAAAATTGCGGAATTCGGGCATAAAACTGGGATTCTTGGACGAAACGCAGAAATTGCCTGTTAATTTCCCTGTTAACGCGAGTGTCCGAGTCCGTTTTGCGCCTCCCTGACGTTCGATCCTCGCGAACTGTCAAAAAACCTTAATAGTTAAACCATTGAATACAAGTTAGTTACATATGGCCATGAACTTTAGTGTTTGACACCAGAGTAGCTGTTTGCTAACTTGCGGCCTGTATTTAAACCTCTGGCCGGAGCCCGAAGTTCGTCTGGCGTGAGCATCAGGACGGGATAGCAAGAGTTCTGGGGCCATTAGTTCGCTGGACGGCCGAAACGACCAATCCAAACCTGGATAACGTCTCGGCGCACGATCAACTACGGGCAGCTCGACAAAATCCCCGAAAGTGCGTGGATACGATGCGGAAGCGTTATTACATCATGTTTGTAGCCCGCGATGCCGATGGCGAGCTCGTAAAGATGCCTATCCCTCTGCACTACCTGTACATGTTCGTTGCTGGCGCCTTGATCGGGATGCTCAGCATCACTGGGATGGCTGGCTCTTACACGCGCATGCTGGTGAAAGTCGCCCGTTTCAATCAACTCCGCATTGAAAAGGACGATCTTAGCCGCAACTACAACAAGCTGGAAGCAGTTGCCAAGGAAAAGGACGTTCAGGTCGCCTCGCTAGGCTCGTTGGCAAGCGAGGTTTCTGCTCTATATGGCTTGAAGAGTGAGACCGACATGCGTCCGGCTGCCGAAGAGGTAAAAACCGAACAAGTCACTCGCTCAATCGATCAGCTCGCAATTCTTAAAAACACTGCCATGTCCGGTGTGGCGGGTGCAGGAATCTCCGCCAGCTACGATCACGTGGGCACATTGAGCACCAGCGATTGGGAACGGCTGGCAGCGGCACCATCATTATGGCCGGTTGAAGGAATTGTTACCGGCTCTTTCGGTGAGCGCATTGATCCATTTAATGGTGAGGGCGCTTTTCATACCGGAGTAGATATCTCAAGCGCGTTTGGCACCTCGATCATAGCTCCCGCTGACGGACTCATCAGAGCCACCCAGTACGTGAACGGGTATGGGCGCACGATCATCGTCGACCATGGCCATGGAATCACCACGCTCTACGGACACCTTTCCGGATACGGAGTCGCTGCCGGCGAAACCGTGCATCGTGGCGATGTAATCGGCTATGTAGGATCGAGCGGGCGTAGCACCGGCGCTCATCTGCACTATGAAGTGCGCATTCAGGGTACGCCAGTAAATCCTCACAAATACCTGCGCACCATCTGGGCACGTAGCGGCTCGGGTGTGATGACAGGAATGTAAGAAAAAATTAGCGGTTTACTTGATTCGTGATTTGAGTAATTTGAAACCACGAACTCACCAGATCACAATCCAACTATCACCGCTTTCTGTGTCGTTTTGGATGCGGCTTTGGCGCAGGGTGGGTCTTCTCAGGCTCCGGTTCCGTGGGTGTTTCGAACATCTTCTCAATCAGCGCGCGCGGGATCGATGCATTCAGTTGCACATGATCGCTTTTCTGCTCCACCTTTAAACTATTCAGAGCCGCCTCGATGTCGGGATCGGCACGGTCGGGACGCGTCTGGCTCTCACTTGTCTTGAATAAGGTAAGCAGATTCTGAAGTTGCTCTGCCCGATCCTTGGCTGCAGGATCGTCCTTAAGGAAATTTTCTACTCGCAGCAGCACGTTCCCCTTGTACCGGGCAGATCCCACTACCACTCCTCCGCCAAATAGTTGGCGGACAAATGGAAGTGGATTGAATCCGCCAGCTAGAGTGATCGCCGCCGGAGGTTCGACTTGGGTAATCAGCCAGGCCAGGCTGCCGAATGGGACATCGCGGTAGTACTGTGCCAGCAACCGAGGGCCGCTCGAGGCAAATGCAGAGCGTCTGAACTCGTCGATGATGTGATCGATGTGTTCGGGATCGCCAGTGTTTGAGACAGCAACCATGTCCACGCTGAGAACGGTTACGCGCACAATGCGATCTTCATAAGGGATCAGAAAGATCTCGTGGTTGCGATAGTTCTCTCTGGATTTTGCCATGCGTGACAAAAAATCTGCGACCTTACCGGAGTTGAAGCGCCCAACCATTACTTCGCTGTAGCGGGTTTCATGGCGCGCGTCTTGCGCGGCGTGCATAGCCAAAGCCACCTCGTCCAGATCACGTTCAAACTCGAAACCGGTCTGCTCGACGAAGCTGCGGTAGTCCGGAGCCCAAGCCGTGGGTTTTTGACCAAAATTTGAGAACGCCCGCAGCGGCTTCAAATTCGCGTACAGGATTCCATCACATTCAGGCAGCAGTCGCGCCGGTTCAGGCGCCGCGCGCATGCGCAGATAGACTGCGGAAGCGAGTAGTCCCAGCACGAGCAAGACGGTGACAGCGACAGCAAAAATGCGTCTGCGCTGGGTGCGACTCATGTGATTATGCTCATGGATTAAATGAGTGGGAGCTCGCGGACCTTGGAAACTGCTGCAGGAGGAAACGAGATGAAATTGGGTCGCGTCTTCAAGTTGCGAGTGGAGAGAAAGGCTCGAGGGGGAATCATATCAAAGCTGCTCGTATACCCGTAAATGAGCAGGGTCTCGACGTGTTCGCGGCTTTGCCTCCGGTTGCGTGGCAGCTTACGCGATGCTAGACTTTCATAGTTTCCGCTTTGCGGCGCGCGTCTAAGTGTCGATAGACAGTTGGGCACGTGAGAAGGTTTGCTGGCGTAGCTCAGCTGGTAGAGCATCTGATTTGTAATCAGAGGGTCGGGGGTTCAAATCCCTTCGCCAGCTCCAGTTGTCGGCGACCGCAGAAAAGTGCACCTGCTCAAGAGGAATACGCCTCCAGAAAGTCTTTCCGGTTTTTTGATTTTCCGGTGTTCTGAAAACGTAGGTGTGCCTTTTTGCGTGCTTTTGGGTGCGCGTTTTGGGTTTGGACTCGCGGTCGAGACTAATCGGCTTCTTGGGCCAAGAGTCGAATCTAACGCTACGAGCCGACGGGCATTGCCGATGTAGCTCAGTTGGTAGAGCACTCCCTTGGTAAGGGAGAGGTCACCAGTTCAATCCTGGTCATCGGCTCCGGTTTTCGTTGCACAGGTGGCCGAGTGGTTAATGGCAGCAGACTGTAAATCTGCCGCTCCTTGGAGCTACGGAGGTTCGAATCCTCCCCTGTGCACCACTTATTGGCATGATGGGTGGCGGCTACTTTGCGCTTAGTCTTGGCACTTGTGGCCTATGCGGTATTGGCTTTATTGGCTTGGCGAACAATGGCGGCTGACAAGATTCGGCTGGTCACATTCGGCGTTTTGGGCATTCTTGCGCTCCGCACGATTATCCATGCGGCCCGATTGAAGCGAGAGGCCGCTGAAGAGCAAAAGCATGAGCGGGAGACTCAGGCGTAGATCTGGTAATGAGTTTGCGGGAGTAACTCAGTGGTAGAGTCACAGCCTTCCAAGCTGTTGGTCGCGGGTTCGATTCCCGTCTCCCGCTCCAAGGTTAGCTGGTCGCAACGGAGTTGGTGGGCTGAGCATGGGAGTAGGTTCGCGTCATTCGTAGTGGGGAGCTAGCAGCTGGAAGTGATGTTCACGCAAGCACCTATCGAACTTGAAAATCCGACACTGGTTGCGGAGCTTAAGATCTCGATTGAGAACGCCCTGCTTGCTTATCCGAGCGAGTTTTTGCATTCGGTGAAACGTTTTGGATTGCGGGTTCGGCAATTGGAGCAGCTGTTGCAGCAACGCGTATTCGAACAGTTGCCCGGACGACAAGCCAGTCGTCCCTGTGAAGAGCTTTATCGTGAGCTTGGGCCCTCCGATCAAGGCCTGATTCGCGAGTTTTACCTGACAAGAATCGAAGAGCTTCCGGTCGAGCTGAGGGCGAAGTATTCGAAGCTTTTCCGGTATCAGTAATTTGACGAGGTTTGACTAGCGGCTGGATGCAGGCAGCTAGGAGCTAAGGAAAAATGGCGAAAGAGAAATTTGACCGCAGCAAACCGCATGTGAACGTGGGGACGATCGGGCATATCGATCATGGCAAGACGACGCTGACGGCGGCGATCACCAAGGTGTTGTCCAAGCACAACCCCAAGATCCAGTTCCGCTCGTTCGATTCGATCGACAACGCTCCGGAAGAGCGCGAGCGCGGCATCACCATTGCCACGGCGCACGTGGAGTATGAGACG
>JBJMGD010000024.1:0-150204 GCA_045808065.1 Terriglobales bacterium
CGATCGGGATTGCGCTCGAAGGCTGTGGAATCCACACCATTGCTGCTCCCGTTGGCGAGTAGGGTCGCCTTTTCCGGTCCCAGGATTCTTAGCTCAATGGCTCGATCGCGCACACTTGAACTTACGCAGATAACTCGATGCGAAAGTGAGCAGATGAGCCGCTCGATGGTGACTAGGAGCAGTCGCTTCTTCCCGAATGCAGTTTCGAAGCGCAACCCCCGCAGCGTATACACCCGATGAGGTACCCTGGCGATTGTGGATGCAATTGCGCCTAGAAGGCCGGCTTTGGGCGTGCTGAAGTTCGCGATTGATGGCTTCCACCGTCGCAGGATTCGCACTAACCGATAAAGAGCCAACAAATCGGCGAAGGGTGTGATCTCGCGGTTCATCGCGACGTTCTGTATTTCGGCTCCTTCGGTCCGCATTGCCTCCATTTGCGGCCCCGGGCTGGAAATCATCATCACGTCGAAGCCATGACTTGTGAGATACGCAAGCTGACCGCGCATGAGGATGGCGCTCAATGCCGATGTTGTTACGTGGGCCACTTGGGGCCGCAAACTTTTCGAGGATGACTTCAGCATGATGCGGCGCACGCCTCCGGCGTGTACGCGTTACTCGCCTTGTCACTTTCGTCAAACCATGATTCCAGCATCAGGATGTCCCAAAGCTCGTACGACCAATTCTTGCTGCCCGCCAAATGCTGGACCCACTTGTGCTGAATGGGAACAGGATCAAGAAAGCCGCGCCTCTTCAGTCGATCGGGATGCAGCAAGGTGTCTGCCCATTCCCGGAGCGGACCGCGAAGCCATTCATCTAGCGGGATACCAAATCCCGACTTCGGCCGGTCCACGAGTTCTTTAGGGACATGTCGGTGAAGGATCTCGCGTAAGATCCATTTCCCGGCTCCCTGCCGGATCTTATAGTCCAGAGGAAGGCTCCAGGCGAACGAAACTACTCTCTTGTCTAGGAATGGAGCACGAGCTTCCAGACTTACTGCCATACTTGCCCGATCTACTTTTACAAGAATGTCGTCATGCAGATAATGCAGCGAATCTAATAGCATCATGCGATCAGCATGGTTACGCGTTGCACAGACCGTACTCTGAATAAATTCAGAATCTTGATCAGCGCCCAGCACAACTTGTTCTGCGTTTTGCCAGTGGGAGAGTAACCGCAGGTACATTTCCTCAAGCGAGCCAGAGCCGGCTACGCGAGCAAGCTTGTGAATCTTATCTCCGGTGGAGACAAACCTGAAGTCTTTGGAAAGCAACGGGGCGAATGTTTGATAAATTCTGTCCCACCGCTGCGGTGAGATTTTCATTGCACATTTAGCTAGCGCGCTTCGAATGCTTGAAGGAACTCCGCCAAGTCGTTTCCAAACTGCAGGTATCCAAGTATGCCGGTTGTATCCACCAAAGCTTTCATCCGCACCGTCCCCTGACAAGGCCACCGTTACGCTCCGGCGTGCCAATTGCGAAACGAGGTAAACCGGTATCTGCGAGGAGTCCGAAAAGGGTTCGTCGTATATGCTCGCCATTAACGGAATCACCGACATGGCTTCTGACGGCGTTACACAGAGTGAAGTATGTTCTGTACCCAGGTGACTGGCAATCGCTTCGGCGTAAGAGGCTTCGCTCAATGCGGCATTTTCCAGTCCTATCGAGAAGGTGCGCACGGGCCGTGACTGCTGACGTTGCATGAGAACAGTGATAAGCGAAGAATCGATCCCACCCGACAAAAAGGCTCCCAGCGGAACGTCAGCGATACTCCGAATCCTTACCGCGTCGGCCAGCAGACGTTCGAGTTCGTCGATTGCCTCTTCAACAGAGCCTGACCACGGATTCGAAATGCCGGCTTCCGCTATATTGGCCAGCGACCAGTACGGAAGCGGTTGGGGTACGTCTCCCCGAGCTCGTACCTCCAACACTGATGCAGCGGGAAGTTTGCGGATTTCGCGATAAATCGAGTGCGGAGCTGGAATGCAGTTCAACCGTAAATAAAGTGCTATTGCGTTGCGATCAATCGTTCCCGCAAAGGCTGGATGGGCCCGAAGAGCTTTTAACTCCGAACCAAACAGAAACGTCGATCCCATTAAGCCATAGTAAAGAGTCTTCTTGCCAAGGGGATCACGCCCCAATATAAGTTGCTGTGTGTGGGTGTCCCAAACGCCAAAGGCAAACATGCCGTTAAAGCGCTTGACCGCTTCCGACACTCCCCATTGCTCGAAGGATGCGAGCACAACTTCTGTATCAGAATGGCCCCGAAAGGAATGGCCGAATTGCTCAAGCTCTGTCTTCAGGTCTGAGAAGTTATAAATTTCGCCATTGAATGTGATTACAAAGCGGCGCGAAGCAGAGATCATCGGCTGGTGTCCGGCAGGTGAAAGATCCAGTACGGACAAACGTCGATGTCCAAGCGCTATTCCCGATTTAGGATCAACCCAAGCTCCGGAGTCGTCCGGTCCGCGATGCGCCAGCCGATCGCTCATACGGGTGACGAGGTGGCGCATGTCTCCCGCATCGATATTCCGGCGAAACTCGAGAAACCCAGCTATTCCACACATAATGCGTTACTCGCACAGACACTTTCTTCTAATTCCTCATCGTTCACAGAGGAGCGGAGTAGTAACTCGAGTTTCTTCGCCGCATGAGTCAGTGAGTACTCCCTTTCGACCTTCTTGCGGCCCGCCAAGCCCATCGCAGTCCGCAACTTAGGATCTCTCTGCAGCAACGAAATCGCACTGACCCACTCTTCCTGACTATCTGCCAAGAACCCGTTGCGGCCTTTTTCGACGATTGTGGCATTCACCCCCACCGGGGAAGCCACTACCGGCAAACCACAAGCCATATATTGAATCAACTTGTACCCACACTTTCCACGTTCGAATGATTCATCCGGCAGCGGCATCACTCCAACATCGAAATTCTGGATCTCGGCAACTTCGGTGTTCTCGGTCCAAGTACGGAATTCCGCTGGAAAACCTGCAACCGTTCCCTGATTGGCCCCAACCAAGACCAGTCTTGCTGAATCTCCACGACATACTTGCTCTAATGCAGGTGCGATCTGATTGAGAAACTTGCTTGTCATGGGCGATCCAATCCAGCCGATCGTGAACTTCGCGTTTTCACCCCGTGGAGACGGCTTGTACCGATCCGTATCCACTACGGACGGAAGATAAGCCACATTCTTCGCCCCAGCCTTGCGTGCGTGCTCAGCCAGGTAGTTGTTGCCTACAATCACTAGCTGCGCTCTACGCATTACTTGCTCGATCTTTCCTTGAAACAATGTGCGGACAGGACGGTTTGGACAGAGGTTGTAGCGATGAAAGATTGCGTCGTCATAATCCACTACATACGGTGGAATGCGCGAAGTGAACAGGTCCTCAAACCATGCCGGCAGCCACGGAAAAAGCTCGTACTCAATCCACAAAAGGTCATAGTGCTTCGATTGGCTAAGTTGAGTTACGCGACGGAAATACGCGCGGAACGTCTCGCCAAGTCCGCGCCGCCCGCTTGCGTACAGACGCTCCAAGTACGCGTCGGCAAGCAATGGGGCAACAGTGACTTCTATTCCTGCTGCTGCAAGATGGGGCAAGAATTGGTAGGAGCGAACCCTGCTGCTGGCTCCATTTGTGTCGTATCGACTGAGAAGCAGAACCTTCATTGCTATACGGTGCTCTGGAACTTACGCGACAGACTCACTACTGACCGTTGATGGGGTACCTGAGTTAAAGAAGCTGCTTTTCAAGGTGCTCGGTAGTGCGGCAAAAAACAATGCGTATGCGTGGAGCGTTTCGACCATCTCTGCAATCGAGAACCGCGCACAAGCCAATGCGAGGCGCGAAATCGGCTCAACGAACGCAGTGACCAATAACAGGACAGTCCCTCTCAGCGAGCCAAAATGTTTGAACCCATACAAGATCCGGCTCTGTAAGGAATAATACAAACGCCGAGCCTTTACCTTTTCTGAAGTTCCTCCACCTTTGTGGAACGCCTTTGCCTCCGCAAGGTAGTGTGTGCGCCATCCCGCCTGAAATGCCCGCAACGTGAAGTCGAGTTCTTCAAAATAAACGAAGAATCGTTCGTCAAGCGTGCCCACCGCATTGAACAGCTTCCGCCTTACGAGAAAGAAAGCTCCGATCACTTGATCGACATCTCGGTTGTTCGCATGGTCCCATTCGGTTAAGAAATGATCGGGGAAGCGAACTGGGAAAACACGATCCAACGCGAATACCTTGACAACGAACGTTTGGAGCGATGGAAAACGCGCGCAGCTGCGAGCAACATAGCCTCTTGCGTCCAACAACTGCGGCCCGACAATGCCTATCCCAGAATTTTCCGGACGCGACAAAAACTCAATGCACTTCGAGAGCGAATCCTCAAACACGCGTGTATCCGGATTGAGCAGGAGTACATAGTCAGCACTGGAATCACGGATACCCTGGTTGCATGCGGCGGCAAATCCGCGGTTCTCCCGATTCGAAACTACAATGAACGGAATTTCCGACATACGCAGCCCGTTGGCTGAAAGATCCGAAGATGCGTTATCCACGACAACCACGCGAGATAATTCGTAGCGGTCTCGCCGTGCTGCCGCGATCGAGTCCAAACAATCGCGCAACTGCTTCCCGGCATTCCAATTGACGATGATGATATCTACTGCGGGATACGACATCGGATCAGTCCAGGGTCGCCTGTCCAAGTTTAGCTTGGGGAGCTACGCTGGCGCTCGTAGTGATTGACGTCCATACTCCACGCGCAGCCGAGCGCATCCGAATTAAATCCTGCGGCTTGATGATTATGAGCTCAGGTAGACGAATGCCAGTCAAGCGCCGATAAGACCATCCATACAACAGCGAGTTAAGAGCATATCCGGCTGTGGTAATCCCTGCGGCCGCAACCAGACCACCACGAGGAATGAAGAACACTCCGGCAATGAGTTCAATCACAAGAGCAGCACATGCTGGGCTGAAAGTCTTGAGCGGCTGACCGCGTCCATTGAAATCGCTGGCCAGGACCTTAAAGACTGTGGCCAGAACTATCCCCGGCATCAATATATAGAACGGACGGAGGCACGACACGAATGCCGGCAATAACCAAGGAACGACAATAGCAGTGACGATTGAGAGCACGATTGCGAGCACAAAAGTGACACCTACAGCTACGCGACAGAATGTCGGGGTTCCGCGGCGCGCTTCCTCTTCTGTGCTGGATGCTATGTGTGGCATGAGAACGGTCGAGATTGCATTGGGGATGTACCACAAGAGCTCGGCAAGACTTACCGCCAGAGAATAAATGCCGAGCTGCGCAATCGGCAGGAAATAACCCACCAGCAGTATCGGTGCGCGATGCTGCAACTGCTGTGTAATTCCCCCCAGGTGGGAGCGCCACCCGAACTCAAACACCTTGCGCAGAAACTCAGGCCGCGGCAGCAATCTGCCTTTGGATTCGACTATGGCGATGCCTGCTGCGCAGATCCCTGGTATCGCAATACTCGCGAACCAGATGAACACGAGCGACCTCACGGATGTGCGATGGAACGCAATGAGGACGAAAAGAAAGGTTGTCAGGAGAGCAGAGGGCCCCATCGACAACAGGTTGTAACGCCCGACTCTGTGGCGCCCGAGGGAGAACTGAGCGACGTTAAAGTTGGTAATTGCAAGCGGAATAGCAAGCAGTGCTATCCAAAAATAGATCGGACGCAAGCCTTGCATCAGCCACGCTCGCGCCCAGGGCCAAAGTAGGAAGCAAGCTACTGCTGGAACTAACCCAAGCGCAATACTCGGCAGAAACATTCCAGAAGCGATTTCTCCAGCTGAGTATTTGCGATCTTGCCCCAGGTAGTAAATCGCGGCAAATCCAAAGCAAAAATGAAGCGCGGGGAGGCCAAGGCCATTACATGCTAACTGCAGCACGTAAAGAATTCCTTTGCCCTCGGGACCAACCACATGCGCGACCAGGAAGTTGTTCGACACTGCGCAGGTCAACAGTGCTACCTGGAGCAATAGCACCAACGCCGAGTGGTGTACAACTCGGGAAAGTCTGGTTTGTTGTGTGCCAGTTGTAGGCGACATAATTCTCTTTAGTGTTTCCACACGTCGGCGCGGAGGTTATCCGCAGGAATTGAAGCAGGCGCGGCTGTCACGTTGCATGCGCGCACGCTGACTGTATCTGCTGTACTTACCCAGGCGAACCAGGTGAGGCCATCTACTGAGCCCATGGAATTCGGCACGCCTATTGCGACCGTATCGCCATCAGAAGCTCCAAGCGCGACGATTGTCTGGACAGCGCAGGAGGCACCCGCAACTGTGTCGAAATTCAGAAGGGCAGTTGCGGAGATATGCTTCAAAATCGGAGTGCCGCCACCAATCGTTGCGCCTCCGGCAGAGCTCACCTGAAACTGTGCGCTCGATCCAACGGCCAGAGAGGCGACATCCTGACTATTCCCAATTGAGACCTTTCCATCGTTGAATAAAGTCAACCCAACGTTCGTGTCGCCTGTGATCAATTGAACTGGATGAGCACTGCGCGAGCCGAAAAGAACGGCGTTACTGTTCGCGTCGGACATCATGGCTCCGGTGACGTTGCCGTTTGTGCTCTCCACCGAAGCGAGATTATGAGTCGCGTCCCTTACGGTATGCACTTGCGCGATCGGTACGTCGGCGCCAAAGGGACCGTTGGTAAATATTACGGAGTCTGTGGGATTGCGCGTTGTTAGTGACAGTGAGCCGTGGCTAGTATGATCGAACTTGTCCGCTGCCAGCGTCACGCTTCCAGTATCCGCCAAAGAAGCAATCCGGGCCGTTGACCACAAGCCGCCCGTATCCGAATCATCTCCGACCCACAATTGGGCACCTCCACAAGCTACGCAATGGTTGTGGATCGAGAACTGCTCAACCCAAAATTCCAAGACTCCGTTGTATTCCATTGCCATCCCGAACTTGTATGGTGTGATTAAGAAGTCTGGCATACCGCCGACTGCGTCAGGCGTGCCTCGCGACAACCGAAAATGGTAATTAGACCCCGCTTGGCCGGTTATAGAATGAACGCTGTCAAGGTCGTCTCGAATAAATCCGCCTTCTCCAGAGGAACCACTCGGATCACCTACCATTACTGAGTTACTCACGACTGAGGCGATCTGAGTAATGGCCTGAGTATTCACAAAATTGATAGTGCCGTCAGGATTGATGGACAAGCCCGTATCAATTGGAGTATCGCCTGCTACTCCATATTGCAGACTCAATTTGGCACTTGGATTTGCCGAGTTATTGGCAACTGGCTTGGCCATCCAAGCGAAACTTCGGCTCTCAGGGGCGGCTGTAGCGCTGTTGAAAACCGATGCAGTCTGCTGCAGCGGTGAAGAACTGAAACCGAAAGCCGGATTGGCGGCCGTATTGGCTGAAAGAGTCAATCCACCGGTGAAATTGGCCTCCCGCGCCGATAGAGTTCCATTTACCGTCCCCCCGTTCAGCGTCAGATATCGTAAATCGGTGTAAGACGTATCGAGTGAAATCACGCCGTTATTTGGATCCTTCAGCAATCCGGTTCCGGTGTTGATCCCGTTAAGAAACGATGACGCGGGGAATCCGTTCAAAAGCGCTGCATTCACGTTCGTCAAGCTGGCGCCAGATCCGCTGAAGGATTGCGCCGATACGGTACCGGTTGCATTCACGTTGGTTGCCGAAAAACTCTGATTCGGGGCAAAGTTGATGGTTCCATCAGCATTGACAGAAAGACCGGTATTGGCGGGAGTAGCTCCTGATTGTGCGTACTGCAGACTCAGCATTGCCGAAGGTGCCGAAGTGTTGTTGCCCACCGGCACTGCGGACCAGGCGAAGGCAGTACTCTGGGCGGCCGCGGTACTGCTGTTGAACACTGAGGCGATATATTGCAGTGCATGCGAACTGAAGCTTTGCGTGGCCGTAGCTACCCCGCTTGCCTGCAGACCGGCATCCGTCATGGAGACGAGCCCGGAAAAATTCGCTCCCGGAGAGTTCAACGTGCCGGACAGAGTACCGCCGCTCACCGGCAAATACCGACTGTCTGTGAAAGCCGTGTCCAAAGAGATCGCACCGCTTTGAGAATCTTTCAACAGACCGTTCCCTACGTTGATACTGGTGAGAAAACTGGAAGGGGGTAATCCATTTAGAAAAGCCGCATTGACACCCGTCAGCCCTACTCCCGAACCCGTAAATGAGTTGGCTGTGATCATGCCTGAAGAAGTCACGTTGCCTGAGCTGTCAATTGCGATCTTTTGTGAGCCTGCGGTTGTTCCGCTGAGAATTTTTCCGCCTTGAACCGTATCGAAGACTCCCGCGACACCGGTCGGACTGTGATTCTCGCCGCGTACACCGGTACCGGTTCCACTGGTTGCCAGGCTGTTCCCAAACACACCCACTCCGGATGTGCTTTGCGTCTTGCCACGTACACCGTACGAGACCCCAGCCGTCACCGACATTTCCCCTAGCACTCCGGTTCCATTACCTGTGCTCGTTCCGTAAATACCTATCCCGCCCGCATCGCGTAAGTTCACGCCTGCGACTGCATGGGCTGCCAGACTCGTTGCGTAAACGGCGTAGCCTGTTCCCTGTTGCTGAATCAGAAGCACCTGACTCTGATTATTGTCCACAAATGTAGCTGCGGAGCCCTGGGCTGCCGGTGCTAGTGCCAACGGAGATGCTGTAACCCGCTCAGAAGTGATCGGTATCGCAGTTGGCTTGACGATGCCCGCGGGCGTGAGCTGTCCTTTGAGAAGAGTAGCCAATTGATCCGAAAGAACGAATTCGGAAGCCGAGTGGCCACCCAGCGCCTCCGAATCCAATGCCTTGTATGCATAAGGCACACTAACGAGAAGTACCCTTGAGGCTTCCGGCTGTCCATCTATAGACACTCCGAGCCATTGGGCTCCTTCTGAAGTAAAGAGCTCAGGAGGGAGTCCGTCAGGGTGAAGCAAACCAAGAATAACGGTGTAGTGTCCATCTATATCTGGCAGGATGCCCTGGGTTTCTTGCCACAAAGGTTGCCCGCCGCTTTGATCCTCATATAAAGCAAATAAAACGGTAATTGGATCAGTTTTATTCGTTCGCCGCGACCAGTCAGATACTAGGCCGTTGTAGCGAATCAGCGGCGGCAGTCCCGTGCGTACCGATAGTTGCGAGCCTGATTGGGCTGTTGCAACTCCGCGTGCGACAAACTGCAAAGCAGCGCTAATTAAGATTAGCAGTAGCCAGCAACGTCTTGACATCTGGAGAGGTGCGAAAGGCGGGATACTCTTTGGCTCTTTGTTCACGACCAACGGGTATCTGCTGATAATCACGATGCGCGGACTGTAACAGCGTTGGCTTGACCCGGTGCTATTTGCCTATCAAACCTGCCGCTTAGTCCATCAAGCAATCCTAGAACAATGAATTTTGTGCGTAGCAGCCTACTATCATCAAGTAATAATGTTAGCAACAAGGCTTTTACTCTAGCGTACAGGGTAGGCAGTACGAAATCCCAATCCTTCACTCCGTACTCAACAGTGAGAAAAACCATATTTCGAACGACATAATACCAACGCCAGGGCCTATGGTTTGAGCTTTTTGCCTTTGACCAGCGAAACGGAACCTCTTTAGCAACCCCTATAAAATGCTTCATTACAGGTGAGAGCAATTCGACAATTTCGAAGCCTACGAGTCGGGCACGAATGCAGTACTCGAAATCAACACAATCTATGAATAATTCATCGCGAAACGGTCCAATCACCCGCGCGGCGCGGAGCGCAAGTAGGGTTCCGGAGGTAATTACCATCTTCACGGATTTCCACGACAGACCTGAGACATCAGTATTCTCGGGAAACGGATTACATCCAATCATTGCTAGCTTTTCTTTGGATGGGTGTTGACTGTACACATCTCCAATTTTCTGAACCATCTCAGCGCTGGGAATTGTGTCTTGGTCGAGGAGCAGAACCCATGTAAACCCTTCCTCCATGGCACGGAGCATCCCCTGATTAAGCGCTTTCGCTATCCCCTGATTCTGCGTGTTGCGAATGAAAGTGATTCCATCGGTTGCAATACTCTTGAGCACCTCAACGCGCTCAGAGCCGTTATCAACAACAATAACGCGTGCAACCTGGCCTTTTATGAGCCCGATTCGGCTCGCGATCCCGTCATCAGGTTCGTAGGTGACTACAATCGCGCACGTGTTTCCCTTTTCGGGTAACTCCTGAGACAACTTAGGAGACAGGGGGACAGACTCAAGGATTGTTGTATTGACTGATGCACACATTGGATAACGCAATAAATAGCTAGCCTCTACTGAAAGCTGCGGATAGAGGCTTAGCGCGGTCCCGTCGCAGAAGTGTCAGTCTCAAGGTTGGCCGCTGTCGAGTAGCCGCAAAAGACGCGCTCACCTTTTGGCGCACGAGCCAGGAGTTCACATGTGCCAAGGGTAAGAATATTGCCCAGAGCCCGTCGAACCTGGGAAGGTAGGGGTTCGTCGCGTTCGCCAGCAGCAGACAAGCCGAACCGACAAGAATTGGTAAAACCAGATATCCCTTTTGGCGGTCTGATTTAATTATCTTAACGCCCTGCCAAAAGATCCACGCAATACCGCCAACATAGGCCAACAGCCCCAGCAAACCTGTTTGATATAGCAGGGCCAAATAGTACAACTCATACTCCCACGGTCGCTCGTCAGACCGAATTGAGTCGGCCGCCTTTGCTCCCAATCCTGCGCCGACGATTGGATGCTCGTACCACCCATGCACTAATGCGGTGAACTGCTCCTCTCTTGCAAGAGAGCCTTCATCCACGGTCGTGCGACTGAAATCGAACCCTTGAAAAACTCGAGCGGCAAGATCTGTAACGCTGAATCTGTAAACTGAATTGAAACTCGCTATGATAAGAGCCGCGAATACTACAATTACAAAACTTATCCTTGCCAGAATCCTAATCCCTAGGCGCCGCTCGGCTGCTGGTCTGAACAACAAAAGAAAACCCGTTAGCAACGGAGCCGCAAGAGTGGTTACAATCACTCCTCGACGTGAAGATACAACCAGCACGGCCAATCCTGCGATCAGAGCAGCCCATAGCCAAAACCTCACGACCCCAGTTTCCGAATCTCGGAGCCTGTGAGTAGCCAATGCAGCGATCACAAAAGGAATCAGAAACGGTAGTGAATTCAACCCTGGAAATTGAATGCCGATATAGCCTTCATGAAAACCAATTGACTGCTCCTGCCAACCGACAGAAAAGAGTCGTGCAAGATTATTAGCCGGCAAAACACTAATGCTAGCAAGTGCAAACAGTGTGCCTTGAATGCCAATAAACACCGTTGCAGCTATTAGTACCCATCGCAGTCTTGTTAAGACTTTTCTCCCTGATGCACCAATGAGCAAAATTGAATATATCAACGGCCAAAAGACATAAATCTGAGCGCATTTCGTAGCACCAGGAGTGCCCAATAACAAGCCTCTAATTGCGAATAAACAACCTGCCGCGGCGAACCCTACGGTGAGGATGATGATACGAGCGTCGAGCCACACATTTTTATGGAGCAATCCTCCAAAGAGACACGCAACTACTAAGATCCCAAAAAAAGCGACCTTTGCATACATCACGGCCGGGACCATAGGAAACGCAAGCATCAAAAACAACAGCATGTATCCCAAAGGGGCCGACCACGTCCAGCTGGGTAGCTCGGTATTGCAAGAATCCTGAACCAATGGCGAAAACATTTTGAGAAAGCGCTTTGGTGAACTACGGGTGCGGGGTACTTGCTCTGAGCTCGAGTCCAGAAACTAGAACCACCAGGGACTTAACATCGACTCTGCTCCATCGTCTATTTGGCACGTGCCGTCGTTTGGATGGTGTTTGATCCGAGCTCGCGCTGTGCGTGTATCGCTGAGCCGCGCTGCCGGTCAAACCCCGAAACTACGTTATCTGTGATAACGTTAGCCGTTCCTTTCGAAGAGAAGTCGACGCCATATAGCAAGGTGGCGGGAGACTGGGTGTCTTCAATCGTATTCTGTGTAACTTTGCTTCTGTTGAGAGCTACCGTCCCTTTCCCATCGGTTGCATCCAGGAGACGTATCCCTACCCCGACCGCGCCTTGATTGCAATTGCCTGTCGCGCGGCATCGTCCAGGACTCACTATTGTGTTTTGACGCACCTCAATGTTTGAAGAACCGACCACCACGATGCCATCCGTAGCTGGCGTGTCAATAGTATTGGCAACGATCTTTGCTCCAGCTTGTTGCTTCAAAACAAGTATTCCTGGTCCGTAAAGAGTGCCGACAATTTTGTTTCCGGTAACGCTTTCTCCGCGAAAATTCGCGGATGTAGCTCCGCCAAGCTGAAGAGATAAGCTCACGCCACGAGAACATCTTGTCGCTGTGTTATCCCGGATGACGATTCGATCTCCGTGCTGCTCCGGGTAATCCGGCTCGATGTCTACTGGAGAACCTGGATCTCCCGTGATGTCGTTAAACTGGTTGCTTGCAATAGTAACGTCGTCTGCATCGATCACTGAGATCGCGTTGCGATGGCAAGAGGTAAAGTTGCAGCGCTGGATCGTAATTCTGTGGCAATAGTTCGAGTGATGCACACCATCTAGAGTACTGCTCAAGTAAATCCCGTCCTTTGGAACATTCCGAATCGTCACGTCTTCCAGGACGACACCGTCGGCTCCAATGAGCACTAATGCGTGGAGCCGATCTAGGATCTGCAGAACTCTTGTGCCTTTTGCATGGGCTCGCATAACCTGAGCACGTAGGCTCCCTGAACGAGCAGACATAACTGGTACGACCTCTTCTTTGGGTCCAGCATCAATAACAAGGACTGAGTCTTCCGCTACTCCCTCGCTCGATTCAAGCTTCACTTCTTGCTCGCCTGCTGCAGGAATTGAGCGATCAAGCCGAGTCTCGCGCACGACTTGCTCCGACCCATTAACATCGATCGAAAGGTTTCGCAGTACGATGTCGTGATCCGGTTTCGCAGAATCCGGATTGGCATAACTCGCATTTGCAAGAAAAGCTAGAGACTTGTTCGATTGGCCTGCCAGCTTGAGAATGGTCTTTTCCTGTCCGGATCCCAGCAGCGTGACTTGGGACTTCAACAACAGCGCCGGATGACCGGATGGAGTGTGGAGAACAAACGTACCTGCCGGAATTTCGACGGTTCCACCACCAGCCGCAGCCGCAGCATCGATCGCCTCTTGAATACCCCCTGTCGTGCTCCCCGGTTGATTTGGGAGCTTGAACGTCCTGGTTTTCGCCGGTGGAATGTACATGCCAATCGTGCTGATAACCAATAGACAACTCAGCAGAGTGCAAATCCTACCACTCGGTTTCATCGGCGTTTGTAATGAGACGCACATTACGTATTCTCCGGTTTTTACGCTTAGTTAGTCTCCCCTCGGGAACTAACAAGTCGAGAGTCGCCGCGAAGAAGTGACCTGCGAAGCACCGCTATTCGATGCGAGTGGATCGGTTGTTGCTGCGCCCAGCGAACCGCTTGTCCAACAAAAACATACAAGGCCATAACAAAAAACGCAGCAGCAGCAGAAAGTAACACGATCACGAGTCTCATCGGCGACGATTTCCTGTCCGGCTCGGTGGCCTGGTCGAGCACTTGGATGACTGCAGCTTCGCGGGATTCATCGATCTTGGCTGCTTCGTACTGTTTGGCGAGAAGCTCGAAGATGGTTTCGGAGTACTTTACGTCGCGCAATTTGCGGACGTACTCCAGACCAGCGCCGGGGATTCGGCCGGTGCCTACGATGGGATCGCCGTCTCCGCCTTCCTGGCCCTGGAGTTTGCGCAGTTGCTCACGCAATCCGGCTACCTGCTCTTGAACGAGGATGCGCTGAGGGTTCTGCTCGGTCGCGAATGAGCGCATGGCCTGGAGCTGGACTTCCTTCGCCGCAACCTGCGCTCGCAGGTTCCCGATGGCTTCGATGACGGCCTTGGCCTGGCTGTCGAGCTGAATCATGCCTGTCTTCTGCTCGGTCTCTTTGAGCGCGACTTCGGCGTTGCCGAGGTCGTTCTTGGCCTGCTGCACCTGCTGCTCGAAGAAGAGGCGGCGCTGCGAGGCCTCGCTGATGGCGAGATGCTGCGTAACGTTGCGCAGTTCGTTGACGTAAGCGTTGGCCATCGCAGCGGCGCGCTTGGGATCCTTGTCCTCGACCGAGATCGAGATCAGTCCTTCTTTTTCGGCGATTATGTCGCTGTAGCCGGAGAGATCTTTGCGCGTGTCAGAGAGACGCTTCTTGCCGTAAACGCGCATAAGGTCAAACTGCTGAATGAGGGTGTCCTCAATGGTGCGGCTTTTGAGGATGCCGATGTAGATGTCGCTGGGATTCTTCAGGCCAAGGCTGCTGCCGGCCATCGCGGCAAGCGGCGCCATACCTCCGCCGGCAAGTTGACTGAGTAACATGGTCGATGCCGATTGCGACTGCTGTGGCGGTAGGATCTTGGTTGTCGCTGTGTAGCGGTTGGGCAGCAGCAGCGAGACAATCGTCGCGAGGACGGCGCTGACCAGTGTCACGCCGAGAATGAGGCGCTTGCGCTTGGCGAGCACGATGAGTAGATCGAGCAGATCGATCTCGTCGGCCTGTTGCGAACGAGGCTCGGGCATTTCGATCATGCTCGCGGTGCGAGGCTCGTCGAGCAGCGGGCTTTGTTCGATCTGAGTTGCTTCCATTTTCCTAGAGCCTTGTGACAGGCATTCTTCGTGGCGCTTACACGAAATCCTTGCTAAATTCCTTGTTAGTTTTCGCGTTTTCCTTTTCGCGAGCGCTAGCTCTACTAATCACACGAGCTTAGCGGGACTTTCAGAAATTCCATGTTAATTCCCGGTATTGTGGAGACGAAACCACATCATGACTGGCCACGGAGATGTCATCCCAAGCTCCTTAGGCTCGCGCGGCAGCCGGTCGGAATGAATTTGAGTTCCCATTATTCGTGATTCGCAGCTATCTCTTTACTTACTTAGCACGCTGATCGATGCCGCGCCGAGGGCGAGCTGGGAGAAAATTTGCGTCCAGTCGCGGAATGCGACCAGCGAGTTGGACGTGCGGATCTTCTGCGGCATGATGACCGTGTCGCCCGGCATCATCTTTAGAGACTCGAAGTTGCCGAAGAACATTGAGCGATGCATCTGCTTGCTTTCGACGGAGCCGTCGGCGCGCACAACATACAAGCGCTTTTCGTCGGCGTCACGGGTACCTCCGCCGGCCTGCCCGAGATAATCGTGCAAGCCGCGGCCGTCCTGATACATGAAAGAATTCTGGTTGTACACGGCGCCCAGTACATCTACGGTAGCCGGCTTTGCCGGGACGGTGAGCCTGTCGCCGTCTTGAAGCGGGAGAGCCGGTATGTCCGCAACCTCGGCATCATTAGGCTTGAGTCCCAACACGATACGACCCGTCGCCTGCGTCTCGCGTAACTTCGCGAGCACGCTCTCCTGTGCCTGGAGCTGCGCCTGGAAGGCCATCTGCTCTTCCTGGCTTCCCTTTCCACCGACTTGCGCGGCCTTATTGCGCAATTCTTTGTCGAACTCCTGGGTGAGGCGCTCCAGGTCTTTCTGTTGAGAAACACGCGCGGACTCGCGGCGGAAGTCGGAGGCGAACAGATAGGCGTTGGGCGTCAGACCGCCGGCGCGCTCAACAACGTCACGGAGAGTTTCCCCTTTCTGCACGCGATAGACGCCAGCGCGATTCACCTCGCCTTCTAGCCACACGAACTTGGTCCGCTGCTCGACCGGCACGGCAAGGTCATTTTGAGAAAAGATGGTAATCACATCGCCGGCTACGAGCTGCAGATTATCTTCTGAGCGGCAGTCGGTGATTGCATGTCCGAGGTTGAAGGGGAACAAGCGCGCGGTTAGATCTTGATGATTGAGACGCTGCACGACTGCATAGTCCCAGTTAACTTCGGCGGTGTTGCGCGCGAAGACAGTGCGCCGGTCATCCGTGTTGTTCGTCCAGCTGATAGGAGTGAGCGCCAGCGAATTCTGCCGCATCCAGTAATCGCGCTTGATGATTGCATCGCGCGAGGGGATCAGATCACAGACGTGCATGCCGTCGCGCCAGGGATAACGTCCCGGCTGGGCGACGTTGCCACGCAAAATTACGGCGTTCTCGAATCGTGGCGAGACGGAGAAAACCCGGAGTACATCACCGTTCTGCAATTCACGGTTGGCGCCCTCTTTGTCGAGTGCGAACTCGTCCACCTTACGTGTGGTGCGGTTCTCGATGCGCTCCAGAACGGCGCGGCTGCTGTCCGCTGTTGTGTTCAGTCCACCTGCGATTTCAAGCTCGTCCGCAACAATGGTCTTATCGCGAATCTCGTAGATGGCTGGCATATTTACGCTGCCCGCAATCGCCACGAGCTGTCCCACGGGAGGGATGTAGATGACGTCGCCGGGCAATAGAGCAACATCTTTCGACTTGTCACCGTTAAGCAGCAGGTCGTAGAGATCGAACTCGGACACGACTTGGTTCTTGCGCTTGAGTTGGATGTGACGCATCGAACCGGTCGCATCCGGTCCGCCGGAAGCAAATAGGGCATTTACCAGCGTGCTTAGCGAACTGACTGTGTAGGTGCCGGGGTGCTTTGCCTGTCCGACAACGAAGACCTGAATCGACCGCAACTGTCCTAAATTCACATTCAGATCGAAATTCTTGAAGATCCGCCCAACTGCGGTCTTCAAATAAGGATTCACCTGCTCGTACTTCAACCCCGCAACATTCACGCTGCCCACTCGGGGTAGATAGATTTGCCCGCTGCGGTCCACGACAACGCGGGCGTCGAGGTCGATTTGTCCCCACGCACGGATCAGCAGCTCATCGCCTGGTCCTACGACGTAATCTGCAGGCACCGGAATACGGTCGACTGGAGCAAATGTGCTGGGCACATTCTCGAAGAGATTGTGTCCGTAAATAGGAAGCCGCTGCCCCGTCGAGCTGTAGACGAACTTTTGAAATTCAGTTTGCTGCTCTCGTGCCTGCTGCTGATTGTGAGGAGGGTACGTAAGTGATAAGTCGAGTGGCTCGGCACTGTTACTCGGTAATTCATCTTCACCACTGCGCTGCAGATCGTCCTGCGTCGAGCGGCTGTAGCGACCGTTCTGGTTGGCGCTGCGCGTCGGATATCCCTGGGTTGAGCGACGGCTGTACTGCGAACTCTGATCCTGCAAGGATGACTGGTCATTCGCGTCCACGTCGTCCGCAGAGCTATTCGCGTTCGATTGCGAATTGTTCACGCAGTTTGGACCATCACATTGACTGGCGCTGCCCGAAGGTACGCGCAGACTAGTCTGAGCGGCGGCAATACCCGAAAAAAATACAACAGCAAAAAAGAAACGGTTTAAAGTCATAAAGAACGTTTACCTTGCAGAATTGCTTACCCCACCAATGACCCGGGATCCGCAATGAGTGGAGGCGGCTCAAGAGCGCCACGCAGCATACTAAGCCAGAAGTTCGAGTATGCGGAGCTGGCTTCGCTTGTGGTGGAATAGGGCAACGCGCGTCCGACGAAGAGCTGATAGAGGCTGGAATGCGAAATCACGGTTCCGACAAACGCCAAGGTTGCCAAGTGCGGATCGATCCCGGAAATTGCGCCTCGCGTGGTGCTTCGCGTTAAGTAGGCAGTGATGGAATCAAAAATAGCTCCCAGGTGCTTGCGGTAAATCTCGTCGCTACCTGGAAGCTCGAGTGCGGACACATAGAGCAGCCGCATGAGCTCCGGCTGGCCGCAAATGAGCTCCACTACAAAATCGAAGAGCTTAGGCAAGACCTCACCTGGCTCATCATCACTGCTGAGAGCGCTCTGCAGCTCGCGGCTGAGCTTGATGCGTGACAACCGCGCCTCGAGCGCCGCCCAGAAGAGATCCTTTTTGGTTCCGTAATACCGGAACAGAGTGGTTTCATTCACGTCCGCTAGCTGCGCGATCTCGCGCGTGCTGGTACCACTGAACCCATGGTGCGCAAACAGCTGCACCGCAGCTTCAAGAATTCGGACCTCAGTAACACTTTTCTGCTGACTTCGGGGGACGAGCATCGAGCCTTCAGGCCAGTTTGTGGCGGGAGAACGAGGAAACGACGGGTTCGACATTGTCGGCATCAACCTCGACGGCGACGCTTTGCATAATCAGATCAAGAGAAAGAACAACGCGGAGCAATCCTTTTTTGCGGAGCAGTACCCCTTCCATCCCTTCGAGCGAACCGCTCTTGACGCGCACTCGCTCTCCGATTACGAGGTAAGGATGCGGTTCACATTCGATAAACGGAAGCGAGGCACGCAACGCCTCAATCTCCACCGCAGGAAGTGGCACCGGCTTCCCTGTAGAGCCGACTAGTGACAGCACTCCAGGAACTTCGAGCACGCGCACACGTTCGCGCGCGGCAATGCGAACGAAGATGTAGCTGGGGAACAGCGGCAGTTCCAGATGCATCCTGCAGCCGTTCTTCCACAACTTATGGGTGCGATAGAGGGGCAAGAAGGCTTCGATGTCACGCATTGCGCAATGCTCCGAAACCGCCTTCTCGTGTCGCGTGGTCGTGTAGGCTGCGAACCATTGCGGAACGAGGTGCGGCTCGGACATAAGATTGCCGGTGGGCAGCGCGCACATTCCGTCGTGTTCTTCCTTATCGCTCAATTTGGACATAGCTTCGCTATCGTCACTTAGGACGTTCTTTTTGAAATTGCGTGAATTGAAGTTGCTCAACCAAGGACATCGCCGAACCACAGTTCGGCGGCGAGGGCCCAAGGTCGCCCCGGAATTATTAAAGAATCCTAATGGAGCGAGTGCTTGCTCATTGCTCGCGGGCAAGCTCGGAAAATGTAAATTGCTGAATGTGCTACTGGCAAGTAAAAAGTGGACCTTAAAGTTAAATCCATTGATTGCTAAGGTATTCTGCTAGTAAAGGCTATCTAATCTGAGAATTTAGAGTTGAAGAGACGGTGAAGCCCTCGCAAACGATCACAGTGCAGCACGAATTGATGACACAGCGTGTGCTTACTTCAACTGTCACTTTGTACGTTTTTTTGCTTGCAACCGGAGAGTAGGACGATTTGTCGAAATTCTGCAACGGCTCAGTATGGTTCATGCTGACTCGAAAAAGCCAAGACGTTTTGGCTTGCATGTTGATTTTCACTGCCGCGCTTGGGGCACAAACGCAATCGGCGCAGCAGAACCCGGCTGCCCAGAGCCAGCCGCTCAAGCGAGCCGCAAATCCCAGTGTTGCGGATGATGCAAAACGCGGCTTCCAAGGATTTCTTGCGGATCAGAAACACATCTGGACGAGCCCCGCGCATCTGAAGATCTCTGACGCGGAATGGCTAGTGCCCACCGCGGGCATCGCCACCGGCCTGTTCGTAACAGATCCCACGACTTCCCACGAGCTCACAAGGCACAGTCACGTTCAAGAAAGTGCGACATTTTCCGACGTCGGCTTGGGCTTGTTTGCACTCACTTCGGGGACGATGTATTTCGCTGGCCATCATCTTCGAGATAACCACTTGCGAGAATCGGGATTGCTGTCGGCGCAAGCGGCCGCCGATACATTCGTCGTGACAGATGCACTCAAGTACACGCTACGGCGTGAGCGTCCAGATGTCGCTGGTGGTCAGGGAGACTTCTTCCAATCAGGCGGCACGTCTTTCCCGTCAGGGCATGCGAGTATGTCATTCGCGATCGCGACGGTGATCGCACATGAATACCCGGGTTGGTTCACACAGTTCGCCAGCTACGGCATGGCAACCGCGGTCAGCTTGGCTCGTGTGGGCGGCGAGAAGCACTTTCCATCGGACGTCTTCATCGGCGGCACCATCGGCTATCTGGTTGGCAACAGTGTGTACAAGCATCATCACGATCCCGACGTGGGCTACGGTACCTTCGAGGGGGCCAAGCTGCCGATTGCTGCGGAGCGGCTGGGTTCCACGTATATCGAGCTCGACAGCTGGATCTATCCCGCCGTCGAGCGACTAGCAGCACTAAACGTAATCGATTCAACGTTCACGGGAATCCGGCCCTGGACGCGGATGTCCGTGTATGCGATGGTTTCGCGTGCCGAAGACCCGGTTCCTGGAAGCGAAGCAAGCGCTCTGCTCAGCGCTCTGCGATCGGAATTTCACCGCGAGAGCGAGCTTCAGTCTGGTCAGCAAAGCAAATTGATTTCTATCGATCGCGTGTACACGCGGTCGCAGTATGTCTCCGGACCACCGCTAAACGACGGATTCCATTTTGGGCAAACCATAGTTGACGACTTCGGCCGCCCGTTCGGTGAAGGCTTGAACCAGATCACCGGGTTTGAAAGTCGTGCTGAAGCTGGACGCTTCTCTTTTTTCGTTCGGGGCGAGTACCAGCACGCACCGTCTGTGCCTGGCTACACGCCGGAAGTGAACCAGACTCTGGCGAAGATCGACAGCATCCCCGGAGAAGGCTTTAACGGTGTACCCACACAGAATGTATTCCGGTTATTGGATACATATACAAGCTTCAACCTGCTGAGCAACGAGATCTCTGTCGGAAAACAAACATACTGGTGGGGGCCGGACGACAGCACCGGCCTAATGCTCAGCAACAATGCAGCGCCCTTTTATGGGTTGAGAGTGAATCGAGTCCTGCCTCTATACATTCCGCTTTTTTCCAAGCTCTTCGGCACTATTCGATACGACAACTTCTTCGGGCGCCTCTACGGAAATAGCTTTCCTCCCGATCCGTTTACCTTTGGACAGAAAATCAGCTTGCATCCCACAAAGAACCTGGAGGTAGGCTTTTCGCGCAGCTCTATTTTCGCAGGGAAGGGTTTAGAACCACTTACGGTGGGGACTTTGTGGAAGAGCCTTACTAGCACCAGCAGCGGCACTGACGTTGGCTTCAATCCGCACTTCACACCCGGCACCCGCCATGCAAACTTCGACATGCGCTACCGACTTCCTTTTCTGCGCGACTGGGTAACAGCCTACATAGATTCATTCGTTCACGATGATGTTTCACCGGTTGACGCACCGAACCGCGCGGCGGTTATGCCCGGTATTTACATCAGCCATTTTCCCAAGCTGCCCAAGCTCGATTTGCACGCCGAAGGCGGCACTACAGATACATTTCCTACGCAAGACCTAGGCGGAAATTTCTACTATTACGAAGGCCTATACAAAGACAGTTACACGATCAACCGCAACCTTCTCGGTTCCTGGATCGGAAGAGAAGGAACCGGTGGCAAGGCTTGGGCTACCTATTGGCTAAGTCCGGCCAATAGCATTGTGCTCGGATTCCGAGATGTGAAAGTCTCTCAGTTCTTCATTCCTCAGGGCGAAACCCAACAGGATGCATACGGATCTTTAAACTATCGCTGGCAAAATGGGCTCGGCCTGGAAATCATGCTGCAACGCGAACGCTGGGTTGCGCCATTGCTGGCCTCCGGTCCGCAGAGCAACTTCACAACTCAGGTTCAACTCTCGTTTTGGCCGAAGGACTTGAAACTCCAGAAGCACTGATTCAGTGTTGGGCTATGTGTAGAGCCGAATGGCAAGAGTGACACAGAGTAACAAGATTCTGTTCTGTGTCCTGACCACCGTGACTACGAAACAACAGATGGTGTACTTCCAACTGTCGCATGCTCCCACAAAGTTGGCATCGCCAATTGTCGCGACGCAGGATGTGGAGTCGGAGCTCTTGTGAAATCGCGAGATCTCGTTGGAATCCTTGGGTATCCCTAGGCAGCATGCTGGTTTTGCCAGCGGCAGTTGACACGCTAATCGTGAATTCGGCTGGACTCTGTGCACCAGATGCAACAGTATCGGATTGCAGTCAGAAGTTGCTAGTAACTTTCGGGGCTGATGAGCAAGAACGAGGAGACGGCACATGTTGCACAGAGTCAACCCAGCTCACAAGTTTGCACGCCAAATAGTCGCTAAGTACGCGGTGATCCCAGTTCGAAGCGTTACCAGCCCAATCAGTCCAGTGTGTGACTGTACTGCTGTCGAGTGGGCCCGAGTAATCGTAGCGGCAGTTGCCTCGGTCTTGCATCTCGACAGGTTCAATGTTGGCGGCGAGTGCAGAATCGATATTCACGAACGCCGGCTGATATGCCAATTTGATTTCCATGTTGCCACACACTCCGCCACCGAACGCGGTACCTCCTTTCCCAAACAGGTCCGAACGGATTTGATGGTTAACGTCGCCGACCGTCAAGTAACGCGAGCCGGCAACGCAGTCGCGCTTCCACCGCTTTAGTCGCTTGGAGTTGTAGGGGCAATTAATGGAAAGGCTGAATGTAACGTCGATGAGGTTGTCTTTGTCGCCCATGAGGGCGTGCGTGTACACGTCGCCGTATGCCACAGCAAAATGCGGAATATTCGCAGATGGCCACCCAAGAGAGCTGACATAGCCGTCGTGCGCCTGGCTGTTAGACGTGCAGTGCCACTTAGACGGATCCTCTCCAATTTGGTAATCCGTACTACTCACACCACATGTGCATGACGGCGTGTTAAAGTCCAGTTCGGAAGTGGATCGGGACGGGTGCGGCCCCAGATAGTCCGCCCATACGTTCTGGTTATAATTTGCGCAGGCGAACACCACGCGGGAATCTTCGCCGGAACCAAAATTTAAGCCTTTATGTGGTGCATCGAGGCTGTACCAGGCGCTCAGACTTGTTGACAAAGTGCTGACATCCACGAGAGCCTGGCGGACCAACACGCCGCCGACCCCTATTCCCATGATATGGACCTTCCTTCCGGATACGGAACGCGCTTGATTGATCCAGTTGGCAATCTCGCTATCAAACTGCCGCAAAGGCCGAGCTCCATCTCCGTAGTTACCGATGTAAACATCGAATCCTTGCCGAAGTAAGGGGCCGGCAACTTTCCGCATTGATACGAGTGTATTGGTTGGGGTTTCCACATTAATTGAATCCATATCGGGTACGAGCAAGATTGTTCCAATTGAGTTGGCGAGACCTTTCCAGCCGAGCAACTCGGAGGTATTCCCTTGGGGTGATCCTCCATACTGTGGATCCAGCAAATCTCGGCGCATTGGTTTCGGAGTTACACCGGACAGATTCAATGTTCCGCCATTTTCCACCGTTCCTGTCACTGGCAGGCCCGGAATGGGATCCACCTCCCAGCCCCACTCATCTTTCTTGTCAACGCCCGTGACTTGCACCTGGGAGACGCTGCACATTGCAGTGACGAGCTGGTGTTGGGAGTTTTGGCAGGTCCTGGTGATCGGGCCGGAGCCGAGTGTGGCTCGCCCATTATCGTCGGTGTTCCCTATAAGAGGAGTCGTGAAATCACCCTTGCAGTCGGGAACAGAACTCATGCAGGCAATGTGAGCAACTGCTTCGATTTTCAGACCTGGCCGCGGCTGGAGAGTTAGGCCATCAACTACATGGACACAGGCGAGAACGCGGGTGGCTGGACTTGAACCGGACCCGCCACTCTGTTGCTGCGGGTTCGCGCAGGGCGATACACCGGCGGGCGAGGTGCCGGGTACCGTAATCGCACCGCCTGCAGTTGCTGCCTGAGGAGCGATAGAGGAGGTTGTGATAGTGCCGAAATTGGTCCTGCCATCAAGAGACACTTGCCTCGTCGAAAAATTTGCATAGACGCTCTTGCCGACCTTCAGCATCCTAACTTGCGTCACATTAGCTGGACGAAACTGAAATGTCTGCCCGGTGGTGTTCACCTTTGCGGTAGCTGATCCGGTGCTTTGATCGACCGCAGTGATGCTGCAGCACGCGCTCTGCGCCTGCGGGTGTGTGATCATCCCGGGGGAGCCCAACGTGAGCACCAGAAGCAAAGAAGCAAATCGCAATTGAAAGCTGCTACGTTTTTTCATTATGTCGGTGCAACAAAAAGATCTAGTTCGCAGTGACATTTAGGGCTTCTGCGCGCTGGGTACCAGAACTCCTCCCCTTCCTGAGCTCGTCGATTGTGATTGGGGCGGGATGGTCCCACCAACCTGTAAAAACGCTGCAATCTGAGCTGTGACATCCCTGCACTGATCTTTGGCTGTCACTTTCTTGTTGATCTCTCCGCGTATCCAATTATCGAGTGCGTTCGGAACATCCTGCAGATTGAAAGTGTCAAAGTGAATGTCGGTAAAACACATGACGGCGCTTTGGAATGTAGCCGCTGTAATCGCTTGAGAGGGCGGCACGGTTGAGACCACATGTCCGACCACAATGCTGTCGAAGCTCGTCGTCCCGTGCGTCTCGAAATGAAGGATGTCGGTCCGCTCGAAGCGAACATGGGCGTCGATCCAGATGTGGAGCGTAGGGCACGTAATATTGGCGAGGTGAGGGTCATACACCGTCAGACTGTAGGGGCCAGTCTTGCTCGTGAACGGAAATGCTTTGGTAACCGCTGAGCCGGCAACGCTCTTAAGTAAGTTGGGGTCCGAGACCACGGAACAAGGGTCAACAGCACGGATGTATGCGAACTGCCCTTTTCCGGGCAGACGGCCAGCCTGATCTCCCGGGGCTGAGGATTGCGCGGCGTTTTCGGACTTCCCTGTTTCGGACCTGCCAGAGCTGCCGCTGGAATCTCCGGGGGCCTGGCCTGCGACTTGCGTGATGGCTCCGCCGGTGTGCTGTCCATCGAGGGAAATCTCTTTTGTGCTGAAGTTCGCATATATAGGTTGTCCCGCGTGAAGCTGTGTGACCGACACGCCGTTTGTAAGCCGGAAGCCAAATGTCTGCCCCGTGGAGTTGACCCTCCCCATCGCCACATTTGAAGCAGCATTAGTGCTCGCAACGACGCAGCAGGCCTTATTTGCCTGCTGAGACATCATAGGGACTGCAAGCGCCAGGGCAGCCGCGGCTAGCACGAAAGGCATTTGTCTTCGATGATTCAATCGTTGCTCCTGTAAAAATTGCCGGCGCTGGCGACACGCCACTCGCTTATAAGCTGCCGGTAATCGTGATCTTCGTGAACTGAATGCAAAGCACGCAAGGGTCTTTGAAGCCGAAGAGGTTTCCGAGGGTGCTATTGCAATTCGCTGGGCACGGTACCACGTGGCCCGCAATGGTCACCGACACGCTTGCCTTTTCGGGGTTTAGCGTTTGGCTTTTTACATTGAAGCGCAACGCGTCCCGGGTCGGAAAAGGTTCGGCGAGTCGCACTCGGCCGGTAAACGTGCCATTGTGGTCCGCATCTTTCAGTTCCACACCATGACCGTTCACACCCACAGACAAATTCTTTCCTATCTTGCTGGCAGTCGCCGCATCGTATGTCAAAGAGACAATCGCAGTCTTGCGGCTTGGGTCGGCAGGGTCGGACGCAAGTGTCACTTGGCGTAAACTGCTCGCGAGAATTTCGCCATTCTTTCCACTTTCAGGACCCAGCCCGACAGCTCCTCTTTCTGCAACGCTCGTTATAGTTCCAGCGACATTCTTGCCATCAAGCGAGACCTGCTTTGCCACAAGGTTTGCGTAGATGGATTCGCCAACGTTCAGATTCTTGAGCTGTGAATTGTCATTCAGACGAAACTGGAAGCTCTGACCGGTGTCATTGACTTTCGCGGTGACGATGCCTGTTTGATTGTTGACCGCGATAATGTCGCAGCATCGATTAGCAGCGTACGATGTAGCGACGAATACGGCGACGAAGGCGGCGAGCGCGACCAATAGCCTGAATTGAGCAATTCGCAAATTCATTTTCGGTACCTCGATGCCCATCCTTAATTTCTGCTGAATGCGGCACGTCACAACTTCGGCCAGTTCAGCTTGTTCTTGAGCTTCTGTTTTGCACTATCCAGTGTCTTGTCCACGCTGTTCTGCGCCGGATTCTGCTGCTGATTGGTGCCGGAGCTTTGTGTCTGCGTACTTGGCTGCGGCGTAGAACTCTGCGAGGTGGCGCCACTCTGAGGCGCCACTGTGGCAGAGACGTCCTGCGTAAACGTTGCGGGCGCATTCGCCGCGAACCAGGTGCCGGGATTCTGCAGTCCGCTCGATGAAGCTTGCTGCACCGTGGTAAGGGTGGAGGAAAGCTGCTGCAAAGCCTGCGCCGCGGCCTGAGCGCTGGGCGCGTGCTTCAGCGCCTTGAACTGGTTCCACAGACCGTGTCCCTGGTTCGTCAAAGTTGCGGCCAATTGCAGTCCGGCAATGATCAGGTTCAGCGGCCGCAACTGTGAGGTCACGGGCGCTATCTGGGTGACGAAGCCGGAGGTGTCGGTCTGGAGCTGTTGCACGGCGGCTGCGCAACAGGTAGCAAGAACATCGGACGGCGGGGAAGTATCTTGGGTGAAGGCCGGGGAAGCTGAAGTCAAGTCACCGCTGGCGAGAGCGTCAGCAGTCGCCGAGACGTCCGTCTGCGGGGTGAATCCGCCGCTTGCCGCAGCATCGCTCGATGCGGGGCTTTGACCCGAACTAACCCCGCTCGGCTGTCCCGAAGCACATGTGTCCGCCGGGGAAGCGGTCGATGTGCCTGCTGGCTGTTCTGCGGTAGTGCTTGCTGCTGTGGTGCTTGCCGCTGACGTCGGGCTTCCGCCGGGCAGGGCCACCAGCTTGGCACGCAGCGATTCAATATCGCGGCGAATCGCGTCAGCTTTGACGGAAAGTTCTGCCATGCCGAAGCCAGGCATTGCGGGCGCGTCGAGAGCATTGGCCGCCGAGTAGTTCGCCGGCACGACGCGATAGCGGAAGATCATGCCGTGCGGCCCGATCACATAAGCACTGTCGCGGCGCGCGAAGTTGAACTTCAATTCGGCATAACGTGGACCTATTGGGAACGTAATGTTGTGTGACATCCTCCAGTGCTGGCCTGAATCGGTTGAGTACGAAACGCGGAAGGTGTCACTGTTATCAGGGCTCGAGCCAATGACCCAGCCTACTTGCGGGTCGGCGAAAATCAGCGGCGGCGTGTGCCCACCACTGCTAAGTCCCACTGAGCCTGAAAGAAGAGCGTGCCAAGTCCTGGCGCCATCGGAAGTCAGATAGGTCTTACCGTTATTGAAGAGCAAGACGCCGTGTTCCAGATCGATAAAGAAAAAATCGGGGCCGCAACAGTCGGAGAGATTGTTGGCAATGGAGGTCCAATGCCCTCCAGCATCATCCGTCCTAAGGAATGCAGTGCCGCCGCTCCAATCGGCGGTGGCATATCCCGACCGGCTTGAAAGCATCTGCAGCTTACGAACCCGGCAATCTTCAGTGCGGGCCAGACCCTGTACGGTAGCGTGTACCTGGCATGGCGCGACGTTCTGCCAATGACGGCCGCCATCATTGGTGACGTAAAAACCGCCCATGTTCGCGCCCAGCGCAATCCCATGGCGCACCGAGGTGAAAGCGTAATCAATGAACTCTGCTCCGGGCTGCTGGCCGATCTGCTCCCAGTTCTCGCCGTCCATCGTACGCAGAAGGCGTTGCGGGCTGTCGCCAGTTACGGCCCAGCCGTGGCGCGAATCCAGAAAACGAAGCTGACCTATTGGCTTTTCATTGCCGCTGGGGTCCCCACCGACCTGGGCCTTCCAGTTGGCGCCGCCGTCGGTGGTTTTCAGGAGCGTGGCATGCTCACCCGATACCCAACCCACATCAGGACTGACGAAGAAAACGTCAGTCAAATTAATGTCTTGCCCGTAGTTGACCGGTTCAAGAATGCCTTTGTACTGAGTAGCGGCGTCGAGAGCCGCAGTGGACGTATGATGGGCGCCAGCCTGTGCCGGACGGCGAGGCGGCGCTTGTGCCTGGGTTGAAGTCGCGATTCCAAAGAGCAACACTAAAGAAAGCGTGAAACCAATCCGCACGGCTCCTCCACGGCAGGCCGGGGCTTCTGCCCCAAGTCTTGAAAGCAAGGAAGTTCGTTGACAGCGCGTCTACACAACGTCAGAATGTCTGCCCGCAACACTTGAGCGAGGCGGGTCCGGGCCGTCAAGAAGGATGGCTTGAAGGATTCGTGAATTTTTCTTGAAGGTGTGTTTTTGTGCCGGTGATGGGGGCTCCTGCAGCGTCGCAATTTGAGTTCGGTCCTTATCGCCTCGATTGCGACGAGCGCTCCCTGACTTGTGACGGCGAACCGGTTCACCTCCAGCCCAAGACTTTCGATCTCCTCTTATTGCTAGTTTCCAGCGCCGGGCATCTGGTGCAGAAACCAGAGATTCGTCAGCGTGTGTGGCCCGACACTTTCGTTGACGATGTCAACATGGCCCAGCACATCTCCATTTTGCGCAGGGCATTATGCGATGGTGAGAATGGCTGCCGTTATATCGAGACGGTACCGCGGCGGGGCTATCGTTTTGCCGGAGCACTCCGCCAACCGCCTGGTCGGAATGGCGCCGCTAATGGCGCTGGAACTGCTTCGTCGGCGGCGGCGACCGAGCTGAATAAAGCATCTGTCGCCGCAAGCCCCGCAGTTCGTCGCAAGATCAAAGCCTTGGTGCTCGGCATCGGGCTCGTAATCATTGCCGGCGCGATTGCAACAGGTGTCGTCCTGCTCGGCCGCGCACACACCGGGTCAATCACCCGCATGGCGGTATTGCCGCTAACGAATCTCTCCGGGGACGCTTCGCAGGATTACTTCGCGGAAGGGATGACGGAGGCATTAATCAGCGACCTTTCGAAGCTGGGCGGAGTACAGGTGATCTCGCGCGGATCGGTCATGCGATACAAGGATTCACATCGGACGCCAGCCGAGATTGGCCGCGAACTGAATGTTGACGCATTGGTTGAAGGCGCCGTTCTGCGCGCCGGAGACCGCGTTCGCGTGACGGCCCGGCTTGTGCGCACCGCGACCAACCAGAACATCTGGGCTGAGCAATACGAGCGCGACCTTCGCAATGTAGTTGCACTACAAGACGAGCTTGCTGCGAGTGTGGCCATGGAAATTGATGCGCAGGTGACGGCCGCACAGACTCATTCCGGGCGTGCGCAGGCGCCAAGCCTCGAAGCGCAAGAGGCTTACCTGAAAGGCCGGTATTTTTGGAACCGACGCACTGAGGCCGATTACCTGACGGCGATTCGCTGGTTCGAGGAGGCCATCGGTTACGACCCTAAGTACGCCGCGGCTTACGCAGGCTTGGCTGACACATATGCCCTTCTCGGTTCTATGCCCAATGGCGAGATTGCGCGCGCAGTGGCCATGCCGCGGGCAAAAGCTGCGGCGGAAAAGGCGCTGGAACTCGATCCTTTTCTGGCGGATGCACACACTTCGCTTGCATTTGTCAAAATGCATTACGAGTGGGACTGGGCAGGTGCAGAGCGGGAATTCAAGCGCGCCATCGAGCTGAATCCAAACTATGTAACTGCGCACCACTGGTACGCCTATGACCTATTGGCCACCAACCGGCCTGATGAAGCGATCGCTGAAATGCAGCGCGCGCGGGCCCTCGATCCCTTTTCGCCGATTATCAACACGGACTTGGCTGAGACCTACCTCTTCGTACGAAGGCACGATGACGCGCTGGTACAGGCGAAGAGTGCCGTTGCACTAGATCCAAGCTTCTCCTTGGCCTATGCCTTGCTTGAGAGGATCTACGTTGCGCGAGAAATGTTTCCGGAAGCAATTCGAGAAGGTCAAGAAGCCGCAAGACTCGCGCCAGAGGACCGCTGGATGCAGGCCAGGCTGGCGAGTGCTTTGGTGCATGCCGGGCGAAAAGCGGAAGCCCAAAACATTTTGGGAAGCCTGGAGACACAGTTCGTGGCTAACGGGGCACGCGACGACCTGACGCTGGTATACGCTGCCTTCGGCGACCGCGACCGGATGTTCGCAGAGTTCGAAAAGCTGTATGCGAACCGCGATGGCGGCTTGATCCTGCTCAATTACAACGGGGATTGGGATCCATATCGTGCGGACGCACGGTTTCAGGACCTGGTGCGCCGCGTAGGCCTGCCGCCGAAAAACCTAACACACCCGTGACGGCTCGCGCCCCAGATCAAACCAGACTTAAAATCAGGTGGCGGTGTGAGCAGATAAACGTGCTTCGGAAAGGCAAATCTGAGCCCTCAAATAAGCAGAAAAATGGCATTAGAAACGAAAAAAAGGAGCGCGCAATGTGCTCCTTATGTCGGCTTCGTCGCAGCTTAGCCGGACGGATAATGATTATCGAAAATTAATCGCCAGACGCCATCGCCTCTGCGGCTCCGGCACGGGCAGCCATTGGTCAAATCTTCCGAGGCGGGCAGAGATACTCCGTCGGTGTGTCTTTTTGTGACTTTGCCGTTTTGGCATTGTTCTCTCTCTGCCGGGCAGGTGTGCGCTATCCAGCTCTTTGCGCTTCAAATTTCAGCCCAGATTTCTTGCCGATCGTACGCCGACCAAATCGCAAATCATGAGCGTGAGGCCGTCCTGCTGCAAGGCCGACCATTGCTGCAAGGAAGTGATCTGGACGATGTCTGGAAGCGGATTCTGGCAGATCGCAAAGATCTGCCTAGCTATTGTTACCCCACCCTATCAATCCCCTGTTCCATTCGCCCAAACTAGGACCGATCCGCAGAAACCCCCGTAAACCCCGAGCGATTCGGGGCCCGTGTTTCCGAACCTCGAGATGGGCGTTGCTCAAGATCTAACCGATGTTGACTAGTCCATCAGACCGATCAGGCAGCGACGTCGGCCTGAGAAATGTGGGTCGCAGAACGGAGAGTGGAACGACCGCACGCGGGAGTTCAATTGTCCGAATATGAACAGGCGCTTTCGAGGGCGCACAGATAAGATTGCTCCGTCAGCTTGCCAGCGAGTTCTGAATGAATAGGTTACGAACTCGCCGCTCTGGAGCTTGGGCTGCCTTTGAGCATGTCCAGGGCACGTCCTCGTTCATGGATTAAACCAACGTGAGAGGTGGGCAAGGTGGCTTCAACGATTCGCGATTTGACATATGGAATTCGGACTTTGTGGCGCAGCCCTGGGTTTGCCATAGTGGCAATCTTAACTGTTGCGTTCGGAATCGCCGGGAACACTGCCATTTTTAGTGCGATCGACGAGCAAGTGCTTCGCAGCCTTCCGGTGTCGCGTCCGGAACAACTCGTGGAGCTCCGGCCTACCGGAAAGCACGATAGCTTTCCTATTCCAGTATTTGAATATCTGCGCGACCATGCTCACGGATTTAGCGGAGTGTTTGCCACCGACGATGGCCGCATCACTATCCTGACAGATGGTCAGTCCGATTTTGTGACGGACAGGTTTGTTTCCGGCAATTTCGCTTCGGTTATGGGATTCACGCCTGTTCTTGGCCGCGGCCTTACTGCGGAAGACGACAAACCCGGCAGCGCACCGGTTGCGGTACTGGGCTACGGCTATTGGAAAACAAGATTCGGCGCCTCGCCGGCGATGATTGGAACAACGATTTTTGCCAAAGAAGTTCCTCTTAAGATCGTAGGCATCTATCCCGATCTCAGCTCTCATTGGAGTACCAGTGTATGGCTTCCGATGGCCTTACATCCGGCGCTAGCGCTGAAGGACCACACTACCGTCGACATTTCCGGACGCGTCCTACTTAGAGCAAGTCGTTCCGAGGCAGCGGCGGCAATGAGCGTTGCCTACCAACAGGCGCTGACGAGCGCTGAAGGCACTGCGCTCACTGCTCAGAGTCAGCGCGAAATCGCCAACAGTAAAATCCTGTTACGCGAGATCGGCAGAGGCGGCACTCGGAATTTCTCGACCGAACTTCAGATTCTTGGCGCTGCAGTTGCATTCGTTCTGCTCATAGCCTGCGCCAACGTGGCTAATCTCCTTTTGGCAAGAGCGACAGCGCGTAAACGGGAGATCGCAATACGCTTGGCGCTTGGAGCAACACGAGGGCAGTTGGTGAGGCAACTGCTCACCGAGAGCCTGCTGTTGAGCCTCTGCGGCGGGTGCATCGGATTTTTGCTGGCGTGGTGGGGATCGGATACTTCGGGTGTGCTGATAGGTCACCGCGTGTTGACGCTCTCGCCGAACCCACGCCTTCTCACCTTCACTATGGCATTGTCACTATGTGTGACGATCCTGTTCGGACTGGCTCCAGCGTTTCAGGCGACTGCTTTCGGCGAAAAGGATGCGCCTAATCTCAGCACAGCGGCCATGTTTTCTGTCTCGCAGCGCCGCAGTCCTCTGCGCAATCTTTTACTGGTGGCTCAGATCGGCTTGTCAATCGTATGTCTGACAGGCGCCGGCCTGCTGCTGCGCACGCTCACCAAGTTGCATCAGGAGGACGTTGGCTTCAATCGTGACAACGTTTTGGTTGGGTGGATCTTCCCTACCTTGGCCGGCTATGAAGGACAAAGAGAAACGACCCTCTACTGGAATCTGCTCGACAAGTTGAATGCGACGCCCGGCGTGAAGTCCGCGAGCATGTCGAGGCTGGAACTTCTCAGCGGATATTGCGATCTGGATTTTGTTAATCGCGGCAACGGCAATTCAGCAACATCGCGTATGAAGACTTCCTGCAATGTCGTCGCACCAAGGTTCTTCGACACCATGGGCATTCCATTTCTGTTTGGACGAGACTTTTCCCGCTCAGACAACGAGGGTTCTCAGAGGGTAGCCATTATCAGCGAGAGCGCCGCTCGCGACTACTTCCCCGGTGTGAATCCCATTGGCCAGGAAATTGCGTTCAATGACGAGAGCTTCAAGGACCGTCTCCTGGTGATAGGAGTTGCCAAGGATATCCGCAGCAGTCTTCGAGAACAGCAATCCCATCGCTCGCCCAGAGCCATCTATGTCCCGTTCGCGCAAGCTCCCAGCGAGATGCGCGGGCAAGCTGTGCTTGAAATGCGCACGATGGGCGATCCCAAGAATGTGATCGCTTTCGTGCGGCAGCAGGTTGAATCGGTGGATAAAGGATTGCCGCTGGTGAGCTTACAAACTGAGCGCCAAGTCATTGAAGATAGCCTCGGAGGCGACCGCTCGCTGGCCATACTTACCAGCACCTTTGGGGCTCTTGCTCTGGTGGTGACCGCAATCGGGCTTTATGGATCGATCGCTTACGCGGTGGCCCGGCGTACTCGGGAAATTGGAATTCGGATGGCGCTGGGCGCATCTCGCCAGGCCGTGTTGTCACGCCTGATGCGCGAGGCGGAAGCTTTGATTTCACGTGGGCTCCTGCTGGGCTTCGCATCCAGCTTCGTCGTCACTCGAGCGATATCTAGCCAACTCTATGGCGTGAGCGCGGCCGATCCCTTGACGGTCCTCGCAGTAATAGCTCTTATGAGCGCCGTGGCCATGGCCGCAGCCTATGTCCCTGCGCGACGGGCGATGGCTGTGGATCCGGTCGTCGCCCTTCGACACGAGTGAGCTCAGGGCAAAAGATAAGCTGTGAGACTCCCAAATCGGAGCACATCTGCAGAAAAGCCCATAAATACCGCCGTGGTTCAGGCTGCATCCTTAGTCGCGAAATGTTCGGTCATTTCCCGATGGAACTGGCGCAGCTCCGATGCGATTGCTTCCAGCTCCGCTCTTTACGCCCGAAGCTGTTCAGGATCGGCTTCAGATTGGATCCGTTGTCGAATGTTTGCGTGTTTTTGCTGAAGCATTGCGAGTTTCAGAAGCCTCTGTTTCCGGCGCATGGGAAAGCATTGTAGAAGCTGTGCGTTAACATCGATAATCAGTTCGCACGCGTTAAGCGGGTCGCGAGCCGCGCACAGACAGAGAAGTCGCAGCCTGATCTGCCGATACCCGCGCCTTCGCAATGCATCCCCCGCCGAACGAACCTCTCCAGCGTCGCCTTCGAGGTCGTAGTGTTCCAATATGACTATGGTATAATGACTATGATCATTCACACTTTGGCAGAAAGGGCTTTGCATGAAAACCAAAACCATGCCCGCAGGAACATTTAAAAGCAAATGTCTGGCCGTGATGGATCAGGTGCAAGCCAAGTGTGAGGCGGTCATCATTACCAAACATGGAAAGCCTGTAGCCAAACTCGTGCCCGTGGATGCCAACCCCGATGATTTCTATAACTTTATGAAGGGTAAGGGTGAGATTCTCGGGGATGTCGTCAGCCCCGCGATTCCCGAAGAAGAGTGGGAGACCGACTAGTGCTTCTCCTCGATACTCACGTCGTTGTGTGGATTTCGCTTGACGCAAAACGGCTCTCGAAGAAAGCAAGGATGGCGATCGAGGATACACGGAAGCAGGCGGGAGGCCTTTTTATCTCTGACGTCACTTTTTTCGAGGTTGCCAGCTTAGTTGCCAGGCAACGATTAGGGCTGCATATCTCGCTGGAGACGTTCCTGGAAGAAGTAGAATCGCGCTTCGCGGTGCTGCCCATCACGCGCCACATTGCGGCGCGGGCCGTTCAGCTTCCAAGCGCTTATCCCAGAGACCCGGTGGATCGGATCATCGGAGCTACCGCTATCATTGAAGGCTTGCCATTGGTTACCGCGGATCGAGCAATACAAAGAGCCAAAGCGGTAAGGACGGTTTGGTAGCAGACGACTATGCCGCCGAGCCGCACAACGCGCAGGTTCTTCTTGCTTATCGAGGGCGGCCGCGTGTGTGATCACGCGGTGAGGTCGAGGCTGGTAATTGAAGGCGGTTCCTCGTGTTGTTCAACCGCTCCCCGGTCGGTCTTCTTTGCCAACTCTGCGTTGAGTTCGGCTCCTATCAGCATGGCGAATCCAGTCCAATACAGCCACACCATCAGAGCGACAGCAGCCCCGAGTGTGCCATACGTCTTGTTGAAATTCGCGAAGCCGCGGAAGTAAATGCCGAGCAAGTACGACATTCCAATCCAGCAGCCGACCGCCAGGACAGCCCCTGGCAACGTAACCCAAAATCGCTGCTTTACGTTAGGCGCAAGATAGTACAACGCTTCTACGGCCAAGACTGTGAAGACAACCGACAGTGTCCAGTGGACGTATGGCCACGTCCAAACCCACAACTGAGACAAGTGCAGTCGGCTCGAAAGCCACTCGCCAAATCGGGGACCCACGATCATCACGCCGAGTGCAATCAAGAGCAGAAGCCCAATCAAGAAGGTTAGACCGATTGCGAGAGGTCGCGTCTTCCAGAATGGACGGGTTTCCTGGACATCGTAAGCGATGTTGAGCGCTTCAATCGCGGCTGAAAATCCGCCCGATGCTCCCCAAAGCGTGCCCAGAATACCGATCGATAAAAAAGCGCTGCGATTGGGAGTGACGACATCGGAAAGAACCTTTCGCACGATTCCCATGCTGTCCGGCGGGACAAAGCGAGACATCAGACTCAGAGCTTGATTAAACAAGTCCGGGACGGGAAGATACGCGACGATCGCCGACAAGAAAATCAAGGCAGGAAAAAGGGACATGACGAAGTAGTAGGAAAGAGCTGCTGCCATCTGCAAGGTGTGATTGCTGCCGATGTCGTCATAGGTGCGAACTAGCGCTTCTCTGAGCTCCCCGAACTGCATGCACAGTTGGATGCTGTTCGAGACACACACCCACGTCTTCTATCGTCAAAAAGAGTGTTCCGACTCAATAGAGGAAGCGATGAAGGCTTTGCCAGAGAGGGTGGCCCAGGTCTTGAATCGCTCCTCGCGGCTGCGGTTATTACACTTACGACTGCCCTCATGTGTCGCCGTGTGCTGCCAGTTGCCACTCCTGCTCCTGTGCCGTTCAATGTTTCCGTTGTATTCTCGCCTAGTCTGTCTGGCGTAGGGTTGGCGCTGACTTCTGATGATACTGGCATGATCTGCCCGCATGGCAAAAAACCCACTCAACAAACTGAGCCGCTAAGTCTGGCGCGGCTTGAAAGAGCGTGAATGGCAGCTGGCGAGCAAGCAGTAAAAGAAAAATCAAGAAAGCGAAGGTCAAACCGCAAGGTGAAGAAGTGAAACAAGCCGTTGCGTCACAAGTTTCAAAACAGGCGGTCTAGCAGCCGACAGCTCGTACAACTTTGCTTTGCTTGCACCACATCAGACTTCATGTGCGGTGCGACATACGACGTCAAAACCGCAGGTTGATCAGCTAGAGTAAAAGCCGCTAACCGGCGGACTTTATTCTGCTACGCCCCCAGTCAAGTATTCCCTCCAAAGCAGAGACCCGAAGATGAACCGAAGCAAATACTCCCAGGAAACGCTCGACCGCCTGAAAGCCAACTCCGAAGCGGCCAAGAAACGCCTTGAGCGCCTGAGTCAAGAGTATCTGCTGGGGCAACAAGTGCGTCGCATGTCGCAACCGAAGACCAAACGCGCGGCTGAGAGCTTCGCTGAAGCAGTAGTCAGGATCGCCAGAGAAAATCAACTAGCCCTCTAGGCTACTCGACTCTTGGGCCCCACCCCCCGTCATAGCAGTCCGTCACAGTCGCCTAATCGGCTGCCAGATTGCTTCGGCGAGTCTGCGAGCCCTGACGGCATTTTCAATTGCAATGTCCGAATCGCCTGCTGCGTAGAACTCTTCGGTGTGGAGAAACGCTGCGAAGTCTGCACTGGCGCCGAACTGATCCACACCGTCAGCCCACGGAATATACCCGGCGGGGTGTCGCCTCTGCTCTTCTGTGTCCAAGGATGTAATGACTCGTAATTGCTGAGGTCCGATGAAGGCTGGCAAGGTTACTTGTGCAGGAAAACCATTTACCCTCTATCTTTCGGATGAGGAGTACCGGGCATTGGAAAATGCCGCCGAATCTAGACGCATGACCAAGGCCGCTATTGTGCGCTTCGCGATCGAAAACGTCCTCCGAGATATGAAGTTATCGAATCCCAAAACTAGAAATCTTGGCATATTGACTCCAAAGCGCTAAATCGCCACTCCTCTGTTAATCATGGATGACTGCCGGCCCTCCACACACTTGAGAGCACGGATTCCGCGCGGCATCATTCCATTTCCACAAGCACATGTACGTGCGTGACTGGGTGCCCAACTTCTTACCTTGCTTGGAAGGAGATGCTAGAGCACAATCCGAGGCATGCGTGGATTGGTTAGCGTTCTCTTAACGTTGGGAATTCTCTTCGGCATCTACTATTTCTATTTGAAGCAGATGCCGGTCACAGACAAAGGGACAGCTCCGACACAGGCAATTAGCCTAACGGGCGTCCGCAGCGACTTGCTGCAAATTGCGCAGTCGGAGCGCACCTTCTCGACCCAAAATGGGCATTGTGCCTCGCTGGATGAACTGATCTCCTCGAATACGCTGACTATGTCCCGTTCCGGCCGCGATGGCTATTCGTACTCAGTCGAATGCGCAGGCACGAACTTCACGATCACCGCAGCCCACCCTCCGGCTGCCCCGGGTTCTCCGATCCGCTATCCAACGTTAGCCATCGATCAGACCATGCAGGTGAATGAGATCGAGTAGCTGCCAACGTGAGCTTGCAACGAGAGGGCTTAAGACCGGAAGTGCTCGACAGGGAGCGAAAACTACCGCGCTGCTTCCACCGCGACCCATTTTGCCGCCACCATTAGGGGCAACCAGCTGGCGTGATTTCCACAGGGAAAACTGAACGCTCGACAACACCTGCTCCGGAACGGGCATCAACTCGTCTGTCGATTTTGTTGTCGCCGCGAACTAAATCGCGAGGACCACCGGTGCTACCAATAGCAGTCAGCGGCGGCAGTACTTGGATCTGTTCGAGCACGGCGCCTAGCGGGCGGGGATCTGCTTGCCATCAGAAGCGAGGTCGCCGCCGGCGGTTCATTAGTGTACGTATTTCAATTCCAAGGGAACTAGAGAGAAGGAGCTGCCATGCGCACGTGCAACAAAACTTCCAGTCATACCACGATCTCTTTTTTGCTGATGTTGCTGCTGTTTGTGCCGGCAGTCTCGCCAGGAGCATTAGCTCAGGAAAATACATCCGCCGACTCGATTACTCCACTGGTTTACGCTGCGGAGAACACGGGTGCGAGCTACCCAAAACCTGTCTTTCCATCTTTCGAACAGCTCCCAATTATTCGACCTTTACCAGACGCGTTTCGATTCTTCGACGGAAGCCGCAACACCGCCTTCTCAAGCTGGGAACGTCGACGTAATGAGATCAAGGCTGCGATCGAACAGTATGAGATTGGCCCGAAGCCAGATTGCTCCGACTGCGCGATTGATGCTGCCTATGTACCGGACAGCAACGGCGGTGGCGGGTTACTGACAGTGGTTGTGACCAGGAACAACCGATCGCTTAGGCTGACTTCGCACGTTTACCTTCCATCGGGGAGCGGCCCTTTGCCGGCGTTGATCGTTATGTCGCTCGCTCCAAGTAGTGGAATCAATACAGGTAGTCTCCCATCGACCATCTTTTCGAGTCGGCCCATCGCAACCGTCGACTTCGTCCATGACGACGTAACACAATATGCCGCAGGACAACAGATCGACCATTCCGGAGACCCGTTTTACCTGCTTTACCCTGAGTTGTGCGCCGGAACCTGCACTGGCACTCTCAACAATTCGGGACAGTACGCCGCCTGGTCGTGGGGAGTAAGCCGAATAATTGATGGCCTCGAAATCGCTGCTCATCAGGCCGTCAGTCCGCTCCCGATTGATCTAAAGCACCTTGCCGTAACCGGATGCTCCTATGCGGGGAAAATGGCACTCTTCGCCGGCGCGTTCGACGAGAGGATTGCGCTCACGATCGCACAAGAAAATGGAGGAGGCGGAGCTCCATCCTGGCGTGTCTCGCATGAGATCGAGGCGCAGGGCAGCGTCGAGCTTATCGACGATACGGACTATTCGTGGTTTGCCCACCAGATGAAGCAATTTGCCGGCGACAATGCGTACAAAATCCCGGAGGATCATCATGAGCTGATGGCGATGGTGGCGCCGAGGGCATTGTTGGAAACGGGAAACACCGACTTCTATTGGCTCTCGAATAGGTCCAACTATATCTCCTCGCGGGCAACACAGCAGATCTACAACACCTTTGGAATTGGCGACAGATTCGGCTTCTATATAGATGGTGGACACAACCACTGTGCCACGCTCCCGGCCGAGGCTCCATCGATCGCAGCCTTTGTTGACAAATTCATGCTCGGTGCGCCGACCGTCGATACCGATGTTGAGGTCAACCCGTTTCCAACACTCGATTATTCACGATGGACTGCCTGGTGGGGAGGAACTAATCCAAAATTCCCGAATAATTGGAACCCAGGAGATGGGACCATAATTTTGTCAATGGGCAACAATCTAAACATAAATCCTGGCGACAGCGTCTTCGGAGGCTATGCCTTGTCGATGCCCGGTGGCCACCCGGCGACGACGGTATCATTGGCGGGCGGCAACGTGCAGACAGATGTCTCCTGTCCTGATGGCAGTTCCTATACGCTCAGAGTTCCGTTGCCGAACCAGTCCTACTCGATTGCGGCTAACGACAACGCCTGGTGGCCAGCCAGCAATCAGAACAGCCCCCTTGTGTATCAGGGCTCGGTTACGGCCACGGCTTGCACTGGAGGTGTTACGAAGAGCGCTTACTTCAGTGCGCTGGGAGTAAGCTCCGGCGCCGGGAATCCCGGAGGACCTGGTTTCCGAACTAATGACACCGCAGATCCTCTCAATGTGAGGTTCCACTGCAGCGACAACGGCGCTGGCGGCAGCTGGAGCCCGACGTCAACGGTTGACTTTCAGCCGTAATAGTTTGGGCATGGGCGAAGTTTAGGTACTGCTGAATGGGAGACTCACGGAGAGCAGCAAACTCCATTCAGGGCATCACGAACCCAGTACAAGTCCGGGAAAGCAACAAGCCCGCAGCAATGCGGGCTTGTTGACGTTTCTCCCGACAATACTCGGCATACTAAGTTCCTTCCCTCGTCGCTGGAGAATGACTCCGCGACGAGTCACTGATTAAGAAGTAGCGGGAGTGTACTTTCGGCTTTCATTGATGGGAGTTGGATTCTCCGTACACTTAGCCGTCGGGCTTAGAGAGAAGACTATTCGGAGGCTTTGTTTTTGCGGCGATGAATACGCGAGAGGCGATTCACCGTATCAATAAGATTTTCCGGCGTCGTCTGCGCCACTCTGAGGTGCGCATCTGTGGTTTCGAGGTCGGGCGCGATTGCGTCGTGAAGCTCCAAAATTTTGATCCCGGTGCAACGGCTTTGGAGAGTATCACTGACGCGCAGTTTCTCTTTCGGCGGCAGAGCTTGCCCGATGATACCGACATCAAAGCTACCCGAGTCGCAGGCGGCGATGACCGCACGCAGGTCACGGGCGAGCGTCACGTTGTGGCCTGCCTTTTCGAGAATGACTTTTCTCGTCAAGAGGACCGCTTCATGGGTGCCGACGTGGATGATGTTTGCCATGTTCGCGGAACAGCCGTGATTGATTGTAATGCGTGGAGGTTTCGCTTCGTTGTGACAGACTGCAAAGTCCGGACTTGGGGTCACGAGTTTTGCAGTACACGCGGTCTCGAGTTTTGCGAAGTTTGGAGGGGAAGGCGCACGGGAGCGCGTTTCTTTGGGCGGGGCTGGAGTGTTTGTGGCTGTATAATGCCTCCGCTCGATGGCCCGGATGTGAAAAGGAGAGAGCGCATTATGAAACGATCACTGTTTACGGTTGGAGCAGTTCTGGTACTGGTTGGAGCTTGGTCGATTGGACGCCTCCAGGGACAAGAGCAGGGCGAGAAAGCGATGTTTATGTCAGCGAGCCACGCGAATTTCAGCGAGCTGCCGGATAGCAAAGGCAGCGTGTCCATGGCGCATATTTGGGGCAATCCTGATGAGGGCGCGCACGCGACATTCACGAAGTTCAAGCCTGGTTACGATGCGGGCATGCACACGCATACGAATGATGTCTGGCTCGTCGGGATCAAGGGCGCATATCTGTACAAGGACGACGCGGGCGAGAAACGAGTCGGGCCAGGAGACTTCTTGCGCGTTCCGGGCGGGCATAAGCACTGGAGTGGTGGAGACAAGAAACTTGGCGCCTTGTTTTATGAAGAATCGTCGGGCAAGTTTGATCTCGTTCCGGCGAAGTAGCTCGGCCCGAGGTTCTGCATTTCTTTTTCCCGTTGCGGGCTTCTATCAGACCGCGACGGAGATCGGCGAGGAGGTCTTCGCCTTCGCTATGAAGGACTGCAAAAGTCGTGACCTGGGGTCACAAGTTTGCAGTGTTGGGTCTCACGTTTTGCAGTGTTGGATTCGCGGTTTGGCGCCTGGGAGTGCGGTTTTTGATCCGGATTGGGAATCGAGAGCGATTGTAGAGAGCTGCTGAAAGCCCTGTGGGGCTGCTCTTGCCGTCGCCGGATGACTTCACGCCGGGTACCCTCGGGAGACTGCCGGGCATCTTAAATATGTGAGTCCCCTGGACACCAAAACAGGAGAGCCACTTCGATGGAACAAGAAAAAAAGCCAAGTCAATCTGATCCCAGCAGCCAGCAGCGTAGCTCGGAGCAGGGTAAAGGCAACAAGCAAGAACAGCAGCGGCAGCCCGGTCAAAGCGGCCAACAGCAGCAACAAGTTCAGCCGGGTCAGTCGGGCCAACAATCCGAGCGCCGTCCAGGCCAAATGGGTGAGCAGGAACCGCGACGGCAACCGAATCAAGCGGAAGATCCGGAGAAGCGCGACAAGAAAGAAGATGTGGCCTAGCACTCTCTATCCAATTGCGGTTGAATAAAACCCCTCCCGTTCGGAGGGGTTTTGCGTTGCTGGGATCAGACTTTGACTAGACCCTTACTCTTTGCTACGGCTTCTTCACTGGAAGTGAGTGACAGATATTGCGCGAGCATACCGACGGCGACGAGGATCATCCCGCCATAGATTAGAACCCTGCGGATGCGTTCGGACTTCTCTACATGACGGAAGGCGTCGGCTCTATGTGACTCAGTTCATCTTCCCGACGAGGACGCGCAGCATTGGAGAAAATCGCGCAATCAAGGCGCATGACCAAGGCGGCTATTGTTCGCTTCGCAATCGAAAACGTTCTCCGAGACATGAAGCCATCGAATCCCAAAACTAGAAATCTAGGCCTACTCACTGCAAAACGGTAATTGCCACAGGCCAACCTTCCGCGCTGGTCTCTGTTCCTGCTCGGATCATGTCAGCCTTGCTCATCGCTAATATCGAAGTTCGGCAGCGGCTGCCAAGAGAACTGCACTCGCTAGTGCACCAGCTCCGAGCCCTTGTTGAGGACCCCGCTGCTCTAACCCACAACGTCTGGCGAGCAGCCTTCGTGCAGGTTGAACGCGGAATGCGACTGCAGCGATGATGTCTTATGCTGAGCGAAGATATTCGCAGGCTATCTCCGCCCAGCTTGGCTACGGGCTCACTTCAACGTCACAGTCGTCATCTTTGTCGTACCGTCGTCGAGAGTGAGCAGGATGCTGTAGCAGAGGCCAGAGCTGCCAGCGGTCTGCCAATTAAAGATGTACTGATTCGCGCTGCCATCGTAGCGAAGGCCACTAGAACCGCTGGTGCCAGGGTCAAACGGCACTCCGTCCGCGCTACCCTGACAATCGCCGTTTAGCGCGATTTGAAGCGAAGAAACCGCCGAAAGCGCACCAATGAAGTTTCCACTGGAATCGCTCAGTTGCCACTTCACAGGTATAGTGCGGCCCAGCTTGAACAAGCCTGAGTATGCTTGCAGACTGAGCGGTGGCAGGAAACCGTTGAAGTTGTATCCAACCGAATAGGTTGCGCTAACGGGTGGCGCTGCGTTGCCAGCTACATCGGTTCCGCCGTTGCACGCCGCCGTGAACTTGCCGACGTGATTGGCTGTTCCTCCCGTAAGACTCAGCGTCGCATTCGTCGCCACACCAGAGAGCGTATCGGTGGTTGCGCATCCCGCTGTTGGCACACTCCCGACGGTGTAAGTAGCTCCATCATGTACACCTGTAACCGTAACCAGCGGCAGAGTCTTGTCGATGTTCAGCGTGATCTGCGCGTTTGCGACATTCTGTGCTTTGTCGGAGCACGAGATCTTCAACTGCTGGTTTGCTCCTTCGCTCGAAACATTCCCCTGGAGAGGGCTCGTCGTGCCGCTCGCGGTGAGTGCTCCGGTCACGTTAATCGATTGAAGACCGGTTGCAAACGGCGGCACGTTGGGATCGGTACAAGCAACGCTCAGAGCAACATTGCTGTTGTTCCATCCAGCTGAGTTGGCTGTGGGCGATCTCGTCGCGGTGATGGCTGGAGGAGTTATGTCATCGCAGGCGTCGCCGATCCCATTCTGGTTTCTATCTGCCTGATCCGGATTGGAGACAAAGGGGCAGTTGTCCAGCAGGTTAGGGATGCCGTCGCCATCGGTATCCGGGCTTGAGGCAAGCACAGCCTCGAAGGTCAGCTCCGGTTCCGGAGTGCCCACCCCGATGGGCGCTCCGCCCGCCACAGTAGAAAGGCCACCAAAATTGAGCTGCAAGTTGGCCCAGTCATCGTGACCCCTTAGAACGCTCCCATCGCCGCTACACATCGTATGGGTCTGTGTGCCAATCTTATAAAACGCGGAGTTCAGGGACTGGTTCGTGGCGCTCGTATTCGTCGCGACTCCATCGCAGTCCCAGTCAATGGCTCCGCTTGCGTCTGCATTTTTCTTCTGATTGGTTACGCTTCCGCACCCATAGTAAGTGCGGTCTCCCGGAGACCCTCCGATTCCGACATTTTCGTCAAGGCCGGGGTGGGTGGAATCAAACACCTTACTGAGTGTTGGAAGCTCCTTGCGCGAGTAGTCCAGCGGCCGGTTGTTGACCCAAATGTTGTCGTATTCGCGAGAGTAACTCATGACGCTTAAGTAATTGGGCTTGCAGTTAAAACTGATCTGCGAGACTGGATCGTCCTCAAACCCGCCGTGCCAGAGCCCGAGGTTGTGGCCCAGTTCGTGCATAAGGCTAGCCGCCTGATTTGACGCGCTATTGCCGAATCCCCAACCACCAAGGCTGAGAATGAAATCACGCCCGGGCAGGGCTGCGCAGCCGCTGAATCCTGTCGGTCCCGAGGAACCCCCTATTGCGTTAGTCCACAAAGCGTAGTGATACACAGCCGCCTTGATCTTCAGAATAGCGGCCGAGTTGGGATCGCCGCGTTCCGCAGCCGTTCCGAAATATGTCTTCTCCACATCGTGGAAATCAGGCGTTCCCGATTGGGGATTGACGCATCCGGCGAAGGTGAAGATCTGACCTGAAGGATATGTGGTGATGTTCTCGTCGGGAATGACATGAAGATTGACTCCAGTGGTTCCGTCCAGATTCATGACCGGCGCATTCGCAAATGCCTGCACTACTGCGTCCAGCGCAGTCTGGGCCGGCGCCCAGCCGTTAATTGCGTCGCTCTCCACAAAGATGTCTTTGTGAAACGGATTCGCTCCCGGAAAACTGAGATGGTATCCGTTGATGTTGACTCCGTTCAGCTCCCAGCAATCGGGAACGCCGTCGCCATCAGTGTCTTTCACGCTTTGCGGGCACTGCTGATCGGGAGTAAACATCAGGAACGTTGGAAAATTGAGACTGGCAGTGGCAAAGTTCCCGATAAAAGTTCCCGTTGCACCGTCGTATTTCTTGATTGCGCTGGTCGTGCCGAGGCCGCTGCCGACGTAAAGACTGCCGTCTGGACCAAAGGTCAAACCGGTGGGCGAATCGAGGTTCCCGCTGTTAGCGGCCACGAAGGTGCTCTTGAACGCTCCGCTCACACCATCGTACTGGAGGACCGAATTTCCTCCGCTATTGCTCACATAGAGCTTGAAATCGGGTCCGAAAACGAGGCCCCAGGGAAATCTCAAGCCTCCGTTCTTCGTCGTGTCCGAAGTAACAAACTCATCGATGAATGCGCCGGTCTTGCCGTTATAGCGCAGAACGGCGCCGAAGCCGGTGCCCGGTCCTGAGCTGGTGACGTAGAGGTTCTGGTCGGGGCCAAAGGCGAGGTCGAGCGGAAACAACAGGCCGCCATTCTTGCTCGTGTCGGCGGTCACGAATTGATCTATGAACGCGCCGGTCTTGCCATCGAATCGCAGCACGTCCTGGATCGTGGGATCGGGACTGTTATTGGCAACGTAGAGATTGCCGTCCGGTCCGAATGTCATGCCTTCCGGGAAGATCAGGCCGCCGCTGTTTCTGGCAACAAAAACCCCGATCAGCGCGCCGGTTTGGCCGTTGTATTTGAGAATAGCGCCGCTCTGACTGGAGCCGCCGACGTAGAGATTTCCGTCCGGGCCGAAGGTGAGGCCGGTCGGTTCGAACAGACCCCCGGTGCCGGTGGCTATGAAGCTGCTCGCCGGCGAGGCCGAAGGCCAGGGATATTGGGTTACCGAATTTGTGCCAAAGCTGCTCACGAGCAAGCCGCTTTGCGCCTGCAGAATAGAGATATTAAGCAGCAATCCGAGGAAAATCAGCGCGCTTCTGATGGCTATGCGCATGGCGTATCTCCTATGACTTATTGCCGTTGTGGGCAGTCTGCGGGCAATTACTAAACAAGCCCGATCGCGCGGCAGATGGCCTTTGGAACCGTGTTTAGAAGCCCTGTCGCCTCTTGGGCGATCGTCGGGTAGGGGTTCAGGCCCGGCGTTTCAGTTTTCGAGATGCGCTGAAGCTCTGCCAGCAAAAGTAAGACCTGCTGCAGATCGCTTGCGTTCGTGCGTCGCAGCCTGCCCAAAGCCTCAGCTTGGCCATTGCTGGCGGGTTTTGCTTGAGCATTCATAGAGCTACGATGACCGGCGACATCACATTCGGGGCTACTGGTTTTGGGGGGACTACCTACATAAGCGGAAAATCTGGGTGAACTGGCTCACGGCTGCTGAATTTTTTCTGCAGATTGGGTGCGAGATACAAATTCATGCCGGCCATGGAAGCCGCAAACCCGAAATGAATTGACTCGCGAGCAGAGCAAAAGTATTGTTGCGGCCACGAGGGGCAATGTCTTCGGGGCAGTATTCTAGCGGCGACGAGTTGAGCGAGCTTCTTGTGCGCTGGACAGGCGGCGACCAGGATGCGCTCAAGTCCCTGGTTCCGATTGTCTATGCGGAGCTTCGCCGTTTGGCCCACCATCGACTCCGCGCCGAGCGCCACAACACGCTGCAAACCACGGCTCTCGTTCATGAGGCTTACCTACGCTTGGCGCAAAATCCGCCACACAGAGTGGCGGACAAGAAGCATTTCCTGGCTCTTGCGGCAGGAATCATGCGGCAGGTGCTTGTCGATCAGGCGCGCGAGAGGCACGCCCAGAAGCGAGATGGTGGCATTCAGATCGAATTGCAACCCGACCTCTCTCCGGCGGTAGATCGGGTTGTCGACCTCTTGGCTCTCGATGAGGCGCTGACTGGATTGGCTAAACTCGATTCGCGTCAGTGCAAGGTCGTGGAACTGCGATTCTTTGCGGGACTATCCATCGAGGACGCCTCGGAGGTGCTCGGTATGTCTCCGGCCACGCTAAAACGCGATTGGCTGACGGCGCGTGCCTGGTTGCACCAGCAGATGTCCCTGCGGCAGGAGAAAGCAGATGGAGCCGCGAATGCCTTATGAGGGAGCCAAGTCGCAACTCACCCCTGAACGTTGGCAGCGCATTAGAGAGCTGTTCGCCGAAATCATCGAAATGCCAGAAAGGGAACGTTCTGCGTTTCTAACCTATGCGTGCGCGGAAGACTCCGAGTTGCATTCACAAGTTGAAGATCTACTTCGTGCCCACGAAGCTAGCGAAGCCGCCTACCTGGACCGTCCTCCGCACATCGACATCTCCTTGGCCCCACCCGTGCGCGAGTCCATTCTGGGACGGCAGATCGGCGCGTATCGCATTGAGAAGGAGATTGCTCGCGGAGGAATGGGTACGGTTTATCGTGCTTTCCGCGCCGATGAGACATATAGCAAGCAGGTCGCAGTCAAACTTGTGGACCGCAGCATGCTCTCTCGCCGCAGCGCGGAGCTGTTTCGCCACGAGCGCCAGATCCTGGCCAGTCTGGACCATCCCAACATTGCGCGCCTCCTGGATGGCGGTACCACTGAAGATCAGTCCCCCTATCTTGTCATGGAGTACGTCGATGGGGAGTCGATCACAAAGTTCTGCGACGCGCATCGCCTCGACATCGAGCAACGACTAGGCCTATTTCAGAAAATCTGTTCGGCGGTCCACTTTGCTCACCAGAACCTGGTCATTCATCGTGACATCAAGCCTGCCAACATTCTCGTTACCAGAGAAGGCGAGCCGAAGCTGCTTGACTTCGGTATTGCGAAGATTATTCACGCCGGCGAAGCTCAGACGCAAACCTTTGCCGCGATGACACCGGCTTATGCGAGTCCAGAACAACTCAACGGACAGATGGTCACGACTGCGACCGACATTTACTCGCTGGGCCTCCTTCTTTATGAACTGCTGACTGGTAGGTACGCCTACGAACAATTCACTTCCCCAGTCCGGCGCCAGCAAGCCATTCTCCAGGAAGATCCCGAAAGGCCTAGCCAAGTCGTGCTTCGCGACATTCGATCAGGCGAGCAGTCCGCGACACCGCAAGAAATTGGTGCTTTGCGGCGACTCCCGGCGGAAAGACTTTCGAAGCGGCTTGCAGGCGACCTGGAGAGTATCGTCGCCAAGGCCATTCGCAAAGAGCCGGGGCAGCGCTACACCTCGGTGGCGCAGTTCTCCGAAGACATCTCGCGTCATCTGCGTGGCGAGCCGGTAATCGCTCATCACAGCACTTTTCTTTATCGCAGCACCAAATTCGTTCGCCGCCACAAAGTTGGCTTTGTTACTGGACTGCTGATGTTGGCATTAGTTGTCAGCGGCGTGCTCACGATCGTCCGCGCCGAGCGCAAGGCACGCAGACAACAAATCATCGCCGAGCGTCGCTTTAATGATCTGCGCAAAGTAGCCAATTCACTCATCTTCGAAGTCCATGACTCAATTCGAAGTCTTCCGGGCGCGACCGCAGCGCGGAAAATTATCCTCGAGCGTGCCCAAGAATATCTGGATAGTCTGGCGGCGGATTCCAAATCGGATCCGTTGTTGCTTCGCGAACTCTCCGCAGCCTACATCAGGATCGCTGCGGTATTGGGCAACCCGCGGGATGCCAACCTTGGCAACTCAGCGTTGTCCCTGCAGAACTATCGCCGAGCTGTTGAAATGCGCGAAACGGTAGCCGCTGCCTTTCCCTTAGATCGCGAAGCTCGACGGGAATTGGCGGAGAGCGATATGGCTCTCGCCCTGGCGCTTCAAGGCTCTCAAGAAGGGGCTAACGCCGCAAAGGGTTTTCTCGATAAGGCAATAGCGATACTGGAGCCTTTAGCTGCCGCAAATAGCACGGATACGAAAATCCAGTATGCGTTAGCAAAAGCAACAGAGTACAAGGCAGGGTTTTATGCCGATCAAGGCCAGTTCAAAAGCGCGCAGACGACGTACGAAAAAGCGCTGGCTATGTATCAGCACGTCGGGGAGATGGATCCCGGTAATCGCGACTACCGCATAGACGTGGCATACGCCCACAAACACGTCGGTGGCACTCTGATTGTGCAAAAACAGCTCCAGCCCGCTCTGGAACAATATCGCGCGGCGCTCGTCATCGATGAGGCTGAGCTCAGGGCCGACCCTCGCGACGCAAGTATCCGCTACAACATTACTTTTACCTACAGCGATACCGGCTACATTCTTGGACAGCAAGGCAAGATCGACGAGGCCCTCGGCTATTACAACAAAGCGCTTGTTATTCGAAGGGACTTGGCGGAAGCCGATCCGCAAGATAGGCGCTCGCGCGGAGGCCTCGCCAACACGTACTCCTATATCGGCGGGTTACTTTGGAAAAAGGGGGACCAGCAGGGGAGTCTTGAAGCACACAAGAAGGCGCTCGCACTGCGAGAGGCTCTATCGCTGGGCGATCCTACCAATGAACCTAAGCGGCTTGCTGTGGCTCAGTCGCGAGCGGAGATCGGAGAAGCATACGCGAGCATGGCTTTCAGCCCGCATGCCTATAAGATGCAACGATTGCTGCTTTGTCGCCAGTCAGAATCGTTCCTACAACCGGCCTTACCGATATTGGTTGCGCGAAAAGGTAAGTTGCTCGGAAACGAAGCGGAGAATCTTGCCAACGCGCAAAAAGCCGCAGATCGATGCAATGTCACGATCTCCCGATCAGGAACTCTCCAGAAAAACGTCCCCCGGTCCGCCATCCATAACTAGCGCAATGTCAATGTTGCATAATCTTCGCCGCCGCGACGATGGGTTAGATGGGTTTTAGTGGGTCCACTCCGGCGATCTCAATTTGCTGAGGTCGGATGAAGGCTGGCAAAGTTACCCGCGCAGGAAACCATTTACCCTCTATCTTTCGGATGAGGATTACCAGGCACTGGAAAAAAAGTCACCGAATCCAGGCGCATGACCAAGCTGCTATTGTGCGCTTCGCAATCGAAAACGTCCTCCGAGATATGAAGCCGTCGAATCCCAAAACTAAAAATCTCGGCTTACCTACCCCCAGACGGTAAGTATCCGCACTGCCCCGAGCCCAAACGGTAAGTACCCTTATGCCCCGAGTTTTGTCCCGATTGCGCATGCAAAGGAGAGAAACGTGTTCCCGAGCTGCCTTGCGGCCTTGAACTTCTCGTGATTCCCGGCAGCTCGCTCCGGCAGTAAGCACACCAAACAATGCCCTGATACGCTCCTGTTAATTCCCTGTTATGCCCCTGTTCCGCCCCTGTTAATTCCCTGTTCCATTCCGCCCAAACTACGACCACATCCGCAGAAACGCCCGTAAACACTGTCGTCGGCAGCGCGACCCGCTTTGGTCGGGCAGAATTTCCCCTGATAATTTCCCTGTTACGCAGGAACGCCGGATGAGATTCTCGGGGAAGTGGTCAGCCCGACGATCCCGAAGAAGAGTGGAAACCGACTAGTGCTTCTCCTCGATGCCTGTGGTTATCTGGATTTCCTCCAACTGCAAAGCGCCTGCCCAACAGGTCCGGTAGATTCGATCATCGGAGCTACCGCCATCATTGAGGGCTTGGCATTGGTTACCGCGGATCGAGCAATACAAAGAGCCAAAGCGGTAAGGACGGTTTGGTAGCAGACGGCTATGCCGCCGAGCCGCACAACATGCACCTTGCGTTACTGCACCTTCAGCGTGAGCGGTTGCGAAGTGGTCGCTGAATCTGAAGTTGCTGTAACGATCAACGTGTATGTGCCCTGAGGCGTGGGGGCCACGTGAGTTGTCGGACCAGACGTAGTTGTATTTTGTCCGCTGCCCCCACCGCACCCGCCGAAGTCAATGCGGCTAGGCGGGCCAAGGGCCCCCGTCGAGCAATTCCAAACAGTGCCGTGATTACGGATTTTCAAATTTCGACGACGGACAACTCACAGTTCCTGCCCGGCATCCGGAGATTGAGCAACTCTGGATTGCGAGTTCCTGTAAGCACCCTCGCGGTCTGATGGGCCAATTCTGAACCACTCCCCGGGGGCTTCATTGTCGCGGAAAAGTTTTGTTCTCCTACTGCTTTCCTTCCTCACCTTTTCATCTTCTTTCTTACCCGCTCAAACAACCCCCCGGCCAAGAGAAGCAGATCCAAGGCTTGCCTGTTTGCCTCTTGTCTTTGAGCCTGCGGCCAAATCGAGCGGTGACGAACCAGCGTTCTTAAGCCGTAGCGGTGGAGCGGAGGCCCGGTTCACCAGTGCGGGAGTAAGCTTCTCAGTCTTTCATAGCAAAGATCTGCCCTTTTCTCATTTCAAAATCCGTTTTCTTGGGACGAACTCGAACTTGGAATTGGCGGGATTTCAGAAGGTACCCAGCAAGTCGAATTACCTGATTGGGAAGGAGCAAAGGGATTGGCGGATCGGCGTTGAGAACTTCGCCAGAGTTCGATACGGCAACGTGTATCCAGGAATCGATCTGATCTTTTACGGCTCCGGCTCTAATCTCGAGCACGACTTTGTGGTGGCACCCGGCGCACAGCCCAAGCAGATTGGTTTTCAATTACAGGAGACCAGCCAAGTTCGCCTAGACCAAAGCGGCAGGCTTCATGTAAAGACGAGTAGGGCAACGTTGACATTCAAGAGCCCGATTGCCTACCAGACGCTCTCCGACGGACGCCGGAACCCGGTAGCAGCATCGTTTGTTCTCTCGGGACGCAACGTTCGGTTCCGCATCGGAAAATATGATCACAGCCGGCAATTGGTGATCGATCCCGTTCTTGTATTCTCCACCTACTTCGATGGCAGTCAAAACGATCAGGTACAGGCAATCACCACCGACGCGAACGGCAACATCTATCTCACCGGTGAGACCAGTTCAACAGACTTCCCCATTGCGAATGCCTTTCAGGGAACGCCTACGGCGGGAAGTGTGGCCTTCGTCAGCAAGCTCGACCCCACCGGGCACAATGTAATTTACTCTACCTATTTAGGAGGCTCACAAGGCGCAAATGGAGCCGCTATCGCGGTTGATGCGAACGGCCACGCGATAGTAAGCGGATATAGCTCCTCCAGTGACTTCCCCCAAGCTGGGAGTTTTGTTTCTCAAACAGGACCAATCAATTTTCAGGATTACTTTCTTGCCGCTCTTAGCGCCGACGGTGCAAGCCTGGTGTATTCCGGACTGCTCGGCGGAACTACCTTCGCTAATGCTACCGATCATCTCGCTGTTGACACCTTGGGAAACGTTTACCTGACGGGGCAAACTGGTGTTGCGAACTTTCCGATCACACCCAATACGTTGGTTCCGTCATTTTCGGGTTATCCATTCAGCGCAACCTTTATTGCAAAGATAGCTCCTACGGGAGCGTTGCTTTACTCCACGCTTATTCCGGGGAATGCTTTACAAGATCCGGCCAAGGTCGAGAACAATAACTTTGCTCCGCATGGCATTGCCGTGGATAGCAATGGGAACGCGATCATTGCGGGCAATGCGGGGCAGGGACTGCCTACCACCAGTGGCGTTATTGGTCAAAGCTTTCCTGGAGATCTCGCCGAAGCCGATCCGACCTACGGCTTCGTCTTGAAAATCAATGCAGCGGCCTCGCAACTGATCTTTGCCAGTTACGTTCCCGGCGCACAGAGCATCTGGGCTTTTACTTCCGATGCCCAGGGAAAACTGTTTATCGCTGGACAAACCAACGCTACGAATCTGCAGGTCTCAGCAAATGCATTTCAGAAGACTGCGCAGGCGGGGCAATTCTGCGTGTGCGGTTTCGGCTATGTCGCTGAATTGGATAGTGGCGCCACTGCGCTCGTCGCCGCCACATATTTGACCGGAACGACCTCCCAGAGCAATGCCGGAACGGTATTCACCAGCATCGGTCTAGATACCAAAGAAAACGTTCTTGTTGCCGGCAGCACTGCCTCCCCTGACGTGCCGCTGATGAATCCCCTGGTCTCAAGCTTGAATACCCAGTTCTCATTTACTGTCACAGGCGGATATGTCGCCCAACTGAGCGCGGACTTTAGCACATTGCGCTTTGGGAGTTTTATTTCGGGAATCAATGGGGCCAGCGTTGCGACCGCATCCATGAACGGCGATGATCGCGCGGTCATTGCCGGCAGCACCTTCGGCGCGGGCTTCCCAACCACCGCGGGAGCATATCAGACGACGCCTCCGCCCAGTTCGAATCCCTTCGTTCAATATCCCCGGATATACGTAGCCGAACTGGATCTGGCCACTCCCGCGCCGTCTGTCTGTTTCTCCTCCTCCAGCGTCGATTTCGGCTTCGTGCTAGTGAACACCTTCGCCTCACGCGTTCTTAATGTCAAAAATTGCGGCAACGCTCCCCTACAGATCAACTCGGTAGCATCCTCGGTCGCGACCATCAGTGCCGCACAGAGCTGTGGATCAGTCGCTCCCGCAGCCACTTGTTCCATCACGCTGACATTTTCACCGGTTGACATCAGCGTTAGCGGAGGGCAACTTACGATTAGCGACAACGCCGGCATCCCACAACAGAGCGTTTCCATTTCCGGACAGGGTGGCGTGCCGCAAGTCGTGTACCCGCAATCCGTCTCCTCGGGCGATCTGTTGGTAAGCACGCAGAATGAGACCTCCGTATTGCTGGTTAACCAGGGGACGGCGGAGTTGATCGTTTCAAAGGCCACAGCCACGGGCGACTTCTCGGTCGATAATCGCTGCACGAACCCGGTTCCACCGATTCAGTCATCATTCAACGGCGGATTCTGTGAGATCGGTCTCATCTTCAACCCAACTCAGCCGGGCACGCGCACCGGCATTCTCACCATTTTTGACAACGTTGCCGGCAGTCCGCATTCAATCACCGTTTCCGGAAACGGACTTACTGTGTACCCGGTTCCGAGCATTGCTTCTATTCCGGGTGTGCGCATTGGAGTTGCGCAGGAATTTGTAAGCGTCTCCGGATCCAACTTCTTTCCCGCTTCGCAAATTTATTGGAATGGCGCTGCACGGACCACCCACTACCAAGACGAGCAAACGCTCTATGCGGACCTGACTGCGGCCGACGTGGCGCAAATCGGAGAGGCTTCGGTTACGGTTTCTAATCCTGCTCCGGGCGGAGGAACCTCTGACCCGTACATCGCCACCTTGTATTCGTTCTCGCCCGATATCTCCTTCGTGCATAGCGTCTGGGAGCCCCACTCTGGACTTCTTTATGCGAGCGTGGCCGGAGCTTCGAAGACATATCCAGGATCAGTGATTGCGTATGATCCAGCTTCCGGCAGCGTGGTTCACTCCTGGAATATCGGCAATCAACCAAATCAACTCGCAGTCTCAGACGACGGGCAGTTCCTCTACGTCGGGCTCGATGGTGACGGGAAGGTAGCGCAGTTGTCGCTTCCATCAGGTTCGGTAATTTTTAACGCTGGCTTAGGAAACGACTCCAGCTTCGGCAAACCGCTGGTGGCCGATGCGTTACAGGTCCTTCCCGGCGCTCCGCATTCATGGGCGGTGACACTTTGCGGCAGCGGGTTTAGTCCCTGCGGTGAAGGTGTAGCGGTTTTCGATGACGCGGTGGAACGCACCCAGACCGCCTCCGGCAACCAGTTGCAACCTGATGCCCTGCTGTTTGTAGGTGGGGACAGCACCAAGTTATTCGGAACGACTCTTCAGGAGTCTCCCTCCACCTTTTACGTGTTCAGTGTTAACGCTTCGGGTGTCTCTCAGCAGCAAGCTTTGCAGAACTTCAGCGGATTATCCCTCGGCGGCGGACAGCTTGATACTGACGGAAATCTCATTTACGTAAGCAACGGCCAAATTATTGATCCCAAGACCTTGACGGGCACCTTCAACAATTTTCCCACCTCGGGCTTTCTACCTGGCATGAAGGTGGACGCTGCAGGCTCCCGAATTTACTTTGCTGCCCGCAGTCCGGCTGCGGACTTCAGCCTTAGCGCTTATGACCTTTCCAGCAAAGGCCTGATTGGAAAAGTCTTGCTGCCGGCGGGGAATGTCTCACAACCGCAGGTTTTTCGCTGGAGCAACAACGGAATCGGCATCGCCTCGGCGAATGGGATATTCCTTCTGCGCACAAGCCTTACGAGCAAGTCCGCACCGGTTGCCCCTTTTGCTTCACTCTCCGAAACCACCGTCTCCTTCGGAACGCAGGCGGTGAATACCTCGACCGCAGCGCAGACGGTCTCAGTCACGAACATTGGAAGCGGCGACCTCGTGATTTCAGGAATTACAGTGAGCGGAGACTTTTCACAGACCAATGACTGTGCCAAGTTGGCGCCTCATGCTAGTTGCCAAATCGCGTTAGTCTTTACGCCTACGACTTCAGGGGCCCGAACTGGCACTCTGTCGATTGCAGATAATGCTGCCGACACTCCGCAGCACGTTGCAGTGACCGGAACTGGAGCGGCGCTTCCGTCGGGAGTGAGTCTCTCTCCCGCCAGTTTGACCTTTGCTTCCCAGCTCATCGGCTCCAGCAGCGGAGCCCAGAGCATCGACGTTACCAACTCGGGAGGTCAATCGATAACAATTTCGGGAATCAGCGTGTCCGAGAGTTTCAGCCAGACCAACAACTGCTCAACTCTCGCTGTCTCGGCCAAGTGCACCGTGAAGGTGGTATTCACTCCGACCAAAACGGGTCAAGTTACTGGGATGCTCACCATCAACGACAGTGCGGCCGGAAGTCCGCATACGGCGCAGCTAAGCGGAACCGGCGCGGACTTTAGCATCACCGCCTCTGACGGCAGCTCGCAACCGACGCAATCGATCAAGGCAGGTTCTACTGCGACTTACAATCTGAGCCTGAATCCAACTGCAGCGCTGGGCGGCATCATCAGTCTCGCTTGTAGTGGAGCGCCGCAACACGCAACGTGCTCCGTATCTCCATCCCAATTGACTGGCTCTGGAAGCACGCCGCAAGCTTTCACGGTTTCGGTGAGTACGAATGTAGCAACCGCCGCAGCCGTGTATTACCGCTTTAAATTCCCGAACCGGGAATCTGAGTTTGCCCTCGTCGGAGCAGGCCTGCTGCCGCTTTTCCTGCTGATTCTCGGCCGTGGTGGAAAATGCATGACATGTCAGCTGTCCCGGCTGAGTTCCCGCGCAGGACTGTTCGCGGTCGTTCTCGCACTGCTGCTTGTTCACGTCGGCTGCGGCGGAGGAGGAACAGCCTCGAGCGGAAGCTCCGTGCCTCCGCCGCCTCCTCCGACCGGCAGTACTACTGCCACACCCACGGGGACATACACCATCATTGTCGGCGCTACTCAAGGCACAACCGCGAGGACCATGAATTTGACCCTGAACGTTCAATGAGAAGGCGACGCTGGCGAAAAGAAGCAGCGTGAAGCAGGTTCACGCCGGTGTCTTCGCATTAAAGAATCTGTTACTCCTCCTTGGGAGGCTTCTGCTATTCTGTGTTTAAAGATGTAATGACTCGTAATTGCTGAGGGCGGATGAAGGCCGGCAAAGTTACTCGCACAGGAAAACCATTCACACTTTATCTTTCGAACGAGGATTACCAGGCATTGGAAAAAGCCGCAGAATCCAGGCGGATGACCAAAGCCGCTATTGTGCGCTTCGCAATCGAAAACGTCCTCCGAGATATGAAGCCATCGAATCCCAAAACTAGGCACCTTGGGTTACTCACGCCCAAACGGTAATCGCCACAGCCAAAACATCCCTCCTAGAGTTCCCATTTGGTCCTGCATAGCTATGGGACATGCACTTTGGTGGGTGGGCACATCTACTATGTATCCCGGCAAAAGGTTCTGACGGTTCCATGCTGGCACAACCGGGGGCCACCCCTCAAAACTGCTCCTCGAGATTCCGTGCTGGGAACCGCTAAGACCACTCCTAATCTTTGTTCAGACCCCGCAACGAGCGGTTTTCACTGAGCTCTTCTACGTTGTTCACGCCTCTGGGCGCAAAAGCACAACACTGACTACATCAGCAATTGAGTTTTCCACAGAACTGTTCCGATCCACCTCCAACCAGAGATGCTGAATTTGGCATCTCACGCCCGAGCACATAAACGTGTGTTTGAAGTAAGTACGTCAGCGGCAACAACAAGCTCTTCCCTCTTGAGGTAGAACCATGAGGCGGGTCCTTCCGTCTGCTTTCCTTTTTCTCGGGCTGATTCTCAACTCCGTTGTTCCAGCATTCGCTGGGAAGCACCGCGACTTTCCCAATTCAAGCAACGGGTCAAATCCGCCGAACGCGTGTCCGGCCGACAGTCCAACGCCATTTCTCGCCGCGCTCAACGGAACCGTCGCTCCAAACACGGGTTCTGGGTCGGGTAAGTGTTCCTCAGCTCCATCGTTCTCGACCACCGGCACGTATCCCGATCTGAGTCTTTTGTTGTCGTCGACGCAACTTGGAGTGGCGGTCAAAATCGTGCCGGCTCTGTTTGGGAATGGATTTTCCAGCCCAAAGACGGTCCTGAATATCTCGTTCGGCGGGCCGCCGAATTGGACCCTCAAAAGCATCTTGGTTCGTTCGCTGCAATCGAATCCCGGATATGTGATCTGCGATCCGGCGGGAGTTGGCGGCGCGAGTTCCAAAGCCAACTTTGCTTCAGGAGGCGCTTCGTTCTGCACAGACCAGCCGCTAGCGGTGGTTCCACCACTGACGACTGCTCAGGACAATTACGACATCCATTCTGTTTCCGCGGACGAACCAGAGCCGATCGTATTCGCCGACGCGAGCACCACGCGCTGGGAGTTCACGAACTTTGCATCGGGTACAAATCTGGCTATCTTGGTTGACAACTTCATGTATGACAGCTCGGGCGCAATCAGGAGCTTTTTCACAAATGACTTGGGTTTGTCACCGGTACCTGCGGACAACAACCTGGTACTCGTCGATTCGAATGTCGGCGTGATCGTAACCGATTCGAGTGGCTCGGACCACGTGTTGGGCAGCCTTCCGCTTTCTCTTCAACCGGCTACTCACACCGCAAACAATGATGTGTTTACGAATGCTCATCCAATCGTAGGATCGGCTTCGATCTTCGCCGATTTTGTGGACGTCACAGGCGCGAATCCGACCATCACCTCCGGAGCAATCTGGAACACGCAATCGGACCCTCTACCCTCGTGCTTCGACGGAATCAACTTTGGCACTCAGCAGGTGCCGGATCCGGATCCATCTCAAGTGTTTCGCAGTGTTTGGTATTCCTATGCGTCGCCTGGCATCGGAATCTTACGATTGAGTACCTGGGGCAGTAGATACGACACGCGCCTGCTTGCGCTGACGAGTAGCAGTGCGAACTTCACACCGGTGGCGTGCAATGATGATTCGTCCCTGCCGCTGGCGCCTGCGCCTGTGGCTACACCGTTTAGTATCCCGCAAGCGCAAACAAGCATTGTTACGGCCCCGGCTACTACTTACTACTTCATGGTGAGCGAAGAGCCGCCGCCGCTCGGCAGCGTCCTGACCAACAACGTGGGAAGCTGCACGCCACAGAATAGTTCGAATTGCCAGCCTTATCTACCAGCGACAAGCGCCAATGCTTTGGTAAACCAACTGCTTCCTCTAAGTCGCGATGCCACCCTGAGCTTCTCCCTAGCCTTGACCGGACTGCAGGCAATCCCGACGGGGTTTACTTTCGGCTCTCAAATGGTAGGCACACCGGGTGCAGGCCAGCAGTTTACTTTCGTCGCCGCCAACGATGACATCTCTAACCTGTCGATTACCGCCTCCGGCGACTTTCAGGTCGCAACAAATAACTGTCCGACAACTTTGGCCCTTGGACAGCCGTGTGGTGGACAAGTAACGTTCACACCCACTGCGACGGGCACTCGCACAGGTAGCCTCATCGCTAGCGGCCGCGCCATTTCTGCCGGTAGTCCCGTTTCTGTAGTGGTGGGCATGAGCGGCACAGGGGCGGGAGTCGCCGCGGCCACGCTGAGCAGCAACTCGGTTTCCTTTGCGCCGACTCTACTGGGCACGACCGCAACTGAGCAAACCGTGAACTTGACGAATTCAGGTACGGCCACGCTGAACATCCAGGGTGAATCCCTTCCCGCTGGGCCGTTTTCGTTCACGACAAACTGCGCCGCGACGTTGAGTCCCAACGCGAGCTGTAGTCTGGCAATTCGCTTTAAGCCCTCAGCGACCGGTAGTGCGTCCGCAACTCTGTCGATCAACGATAGTGCCGGAAACAGTCCGCAGACGATTTCCGTTTCTGGGACTGGGATTGACTTCAGCGTCGCCGCTACTCCGTCGAGCCTGACGGTCGCAGCTGGGCAGCCTGCGGGCAGCACAGTCACAGTTCAGGCCATTTCCGGTTTCAACGGCCAGGTGACGGTCACATGCTCAGGCCTGCCGGCAGGTGCAGCGTGTGTCTTTAGTCCCGCCACGCTAAATTTGAATGGCGGATCGGCTACCTCATCGTTAACCATCACGACCACGTCGCGCGTGCTCGCGTGGGTGCCATTTCGTGACGCTCCGTTGCACGCACCGAGAATAACACTAGCGACATTCGCAGGCTTGTTCGCGCTCCTGCGAATCAGCCGGTCGGCTTTTTCGCAACTAGGCCGCACACACCTAAGGGTGATGTTGACGGTCGTCGCCGCTGGACTGCTCCTTCTAGGGTGCGGAGCAGGCAGCTCCAACAACGCGACGTCAACGCCGGCTAACACGACGTCAACACCCAATCCGAACGGAACGCCGGCTGGAGCGTACACAGTTACCGTTACGGGCACAGCCTCGGGACAAAGCCACACGTCAACCTTGTCCTTCACCGTGCAGTAATGTCAGCGAATTTGGCTACGGCCTCAGGATCGCCAGAGACAATCAAGTAGCCCTCTAGGCTCCTCGATACCGTCGGAAACCGCGGGGCCATAGCGCCGACCCGGTACAGCTTCTATCACGGTCGCCTAATCGGCTCCAGATTGCGCTTCGGCGAGTCTGCAACCACTACCGGCGTTCTCCATTGGAATGTCCCTATCGCCTGCTGCTGCGTCGAACTGTTCAGTGTGGAGAAGCTCTGTGAAGTCGACGCTGTTGCGCCAAACTGATCCATCAGCGTCAGCCCCACGGAATATGTACCCGGGCTAGCGAACGTGTGCACCGCCGCTGGCGTCGAGAAGCTCGCACCATCACTGAAGTTGTAATGCCATGACAGCAGGAAGCCATCAGGGTCGCGCGAACCTGCGGAGCAAGCCAGGACCGTGTTGCCCGAAAGAGTTCGCACGTTCACTACTGCACTTGGCGGTAGGTCTCCCGGTTCAGCAACCACATTCACGGAAGCACGCTCTGTCGTTCCCGAGGCGTCGACCGCTTCCACCGCGATTTGACGGGCACCCGTAAATACTTTGAGGCCCGTGTTGATGATGCCGCCACTGGTGGCGTAGGCGAGCTGGCCGTCGATGTAAACATTCATGCGCGTTATCGGCGTACCGGAGTTGGCCGAGGCCGTCAGCATAGTGGGCCAATTAACACTTGCGGAGCTGCCTGGGCCGTAAATCGTTACGCCAGGTGCGGTGGCTTTGGACTCAACTGTGGTGACGGCGACGGACGATGCGCCGGCACTATCAATTGCTTTAGCTGTGACGGTGTAGCGGCCCGGCGTCACATATTGGTGCGCGGCACTGGGGCCGTTTGTGACGGTGCCATCACCGAAGTCGATAGTTGAAGATGCGATGCTGCCGCTGGCGTTGAGCGAAGCATGAATCGTGAAGTCAGCAGGCTGCGAGACGCTCAGCGTTACCGACGGCGGTGTATCGCCGGAGCGGAAGGCCACGGGCGCCGACATAACATTGCGAACGGAGGCTTTGCCCACCGCTTTAACGCAAAGGGATGCCGAGCTCAGCTTGAACTGGCTCACATCGAGAGTGTGCGTGCCAGCTGCAACATCGGCGAGCTTGGTCAGGTTCTGTCCATCGCTGGATGAGAACACCGTGTAATGATCGATAGTGGCCTCGTTGCCGTTCACCGACCAGTTCAGCGCATTGCCCGAAATCGAGGGAACGAGGTAAACGCAGCTGTCGATGCCGGGTTCGATTGCCGATCCCTCTTCATAGTCATTCCAGGTGACGATCTGCAGACCTCCTAGCTGGTTCGAGGCAGAATAATGCCGGCCGATCGCGGAGAAAGTATCGAGCCAAGTCTGGCCACAGTGTTGGTCGACGATACGATTGGTGCCCCATCCCGCCGGCGTGTCATTGAACCCTTTGTAAGCGGAGCCCAAGGTAACGAGGTTCGGCTTTTGGGTTGCCGCGTTGTAAAAGGCGTCCTGAGCCGCGATTTGTTCGTCGAAAGGATCGCTTGAATTGATGTCCAGCCACTGGAACGCGCCTCCAGACGCGCTGAGCGAAAGCCCCTCTCCACCGCGGAAGATCAATACCGTGTTGGATGGCAGAGCTGGTTGAACGCGAGACCAATCCACATACCAGGCGGTCACGCCAAACATGAAAATGGGCGTTTTGCCATTAACCTTCATATAGGCGGGCGAAGCTGCGAAGGTGGAGGTGATGTAGTTGAGGTCGGCAATGAGCTGTCCGGTTGCGTCGCAACCGTTCTGCTCCGCCGCGTTTACGAGAGCGCCGGCGTCTTCCGCCACGGCGAAGGTGAATCCCGCGTGCGCTTCGGCTTCTTTCATCACCAGCTTGGTGCTGGTGTCTTGCAGAGTGGCGGCAGGGCCGTACCAGTCCACAATCGCACCCTGAATGCCGCGGCTGATCATGTCTTCCACTTGCTTCTTCACTTGCGCTCCGTCGTCCGAGCGGTATCCGACGTTCATGTGGCTGCTGCTGCCAAACCACGGCATATAGTGAGCATAGATCTTCGTGTTTGCGCCGGAGTACAGCAAGGCCGTTATGGGAACTTTGCTTACATTCCCCGGCCGAGAGTTGCCGTTGGTCCCTCCGCTGAACGAATCTGCAGCAGAGGTGTTATTACCTGTTTCGGCCTGCAACGTTGTGCTCGTGGGCGAAGATCCGCCAACGCTGGGACCGGTTCCTGCCGGCGGTGGTGACGCAGGATTGGAGTGCTGCGACGAGCCACATGCGACGAATCCAACAAGAAAAATCACAACAGCGAGGAGCCACACTGAGTCGGCAGGTTTAGGCTCGCAGCACATCCGGAAACTCCTCGACATCGACTCGCAAGGAGCGAGCGCAAGACGGTGTTAGTGCTAGTCCAACGCAAGCGTCAGTTCAGGAAGTGCGCTGGAAGGTAGTTAATGCGATGCCTGTGCTCGCCAGAGTGTTCGCTGACTCATGTCGCCCTGCAGTCCGGCTGCTCCGGTCAGGTTCTCTGCCGTGAGCGTCGCAAATGGTCGGGATGATCAGACAGAATAACGCCGCACACCCAAGGGCGTTAGTCCATGCAATCTGCCGTGGCAGGCAGCGCACAAGGTAATTAGGTTATCGTCGCAGTCCTGGCCGCCGTGACTGCGGAACAGCTGATGATGGACTTGCAGATTCAGCATGCTCCCACAGATCTGACACCGCCAGCTGTCCCGATGGAGAATGCGATCGCGTACCGGCCGTGGGATTGGTATTTCAGCTTGCGAGTGGCGTGACTTTTTCGGAGCCATCAACTTTTTGAATCAAACTTAAAAAAGCAATTTGCTGGCTGCTGGGCATAAGCTTGTAGGAGTGCAGCACGGCCTGTAGCAAAACTGCGGGATCGCCTCCCGAGGCGTGGGCACCTGCCAGGAAGTCCGCGCAAATCATCTCCAGACAATATCCCCGGGATTTGTCCGATCCGAGCATGAAGGCTGCAGTCTCAATGGCCTGCTCAATGACAGGCATTTGGCTCTTGTAGAGCTTGAAGTAAACCAGATCCGAAGGTTCCGAGTCCTTTCCCGTGAGATATTTCTCGACCTCATGCCGGAACTCTTCTCTGGGCAGATTCTTAGCTTTGTGCACCCAAGGTGCACTTTCAAACCGCTGCTTGTCCGAGCGCGCCACTTTTACTAACTCAGCGGCTTTGCGCCAGCCGATCTGGAGCAGATCCCTTTTACTTTGTTTCGGGAGGTGCTCATGAATTGACATCAGGTAATACGCTTTGCGGCGCGAATCGGGAAAGCGATGCGCGAGAAAATCATCGAACGAAGTAAAATTCTGCACTCTCCAGTACTGCCCGGCTCGCACTTCGCACAAATATCGGCCGAGCTCCAGAAATTTCGTGTCTCGATCGTGCTCGACCGATTGTTCCCAGGCAAGAATGGATTCAATTCTTGAGAGCACGAACAGTGCGCGCTTGCGATTGGGGTTAGGCATGAGCGGCGGGTTCCTAGCAATCAAGCTGGTCAAGCCAATCAAGATCGCCTCCACTGCTCTGAACCAGCTTTGATGTCATCAAGTCCGGCTTACAGAGACAGAGCCCGATGAAGGGGCAGGTCACACATCCATTGTGCGGAAAGCGGATTCCAGTGTGCGGCAAGAAGCTCGCAGACTCGATCTGCCGGATGGTGTCTTCAACTAACTCAGCGTATTGCTCCCGCTGCTGATGCGAAATCGTCGTGTGCAGGTATTGGATCTCGGGCGCTCGCTTGCGCACGAAAACCACCATCGCGACATTCGGCTGGCCTGTCATCCACGAGTAGCAAAGGAGCTGAGGATCGAGTGCGAGCAAGCCAGAAGGGGCTTCAGCGTACCGAGCCGAAGTGGTCTTCCATTCGATGATGGACGGTGTACCGTCCAACTCCCCGACGGCGTCGATGTAGGAAACGAATTCGCATTGTGGCGAGAGTTGGCGCGTGACTTTGACTTGCACGTGCGATTCTGGATTCACAACTTGAACTCGGTTTTCTTGGCAGAAGCGTTCAAGGAGCATTACACCTTGGGTGAGCATGCTGTCCCAGGTGTCACTGCGTCCGTAATCGAGTTCAGTTGATCTGAACTTCGCCCACTCGTCATGAAGGCGCTGACCGGAGTCTTCACCTCGAAAATAAGAAGACAGAGCTTGCTCGAATACTCGGCCAAAAATGAGATTGGCGCGCGTGTCTTTTTCTTTCCAGCCCTCTAGATATCGATGCCGGTATGAACGAGGGCAGGCGAGGTACTGATTGATCTGGCTGTAGCTGTAAATCATCAGGCCACGTCCGAGCTGCGTTCTTCGGCTGAGGCGAGGCGGTCCCAGTCAGCGGCTGGCGCAAAGGCATCGAGGTTCAATACCGAGCGACCGCTCAGGACTTGATGGGAGATTCGTATGATTCCTTGCAAACCGATCAAAGCCTGCTCATCAATCTCGTCGCGTTCCAGCAGATCTTGGTTGTAGCCAAAATCGCGGAGGAACCAGCCGAGCTTCCACAGACTTTTCGGACCGCAGTAGAGCCGTGCGGAGATGGAGCCAGCCACAAAAGCTGCGGGTCGCAGCACATAAAACTGAAGCGAGTAAAAGGGTTTGTGCTTATGCCAGCGATATTGCGCTCGCTGCGTTCTCACCACATAAATCCCATCGGGCATCTCAACATCTGAGATGGCGGTGCGACCCAGCCCTTGGATCTGACGCTTCATGCCGCACCTGCGCTATTTTCTGCAAACGTGCTCAACTTCTCGCGTAACCCTGCATTGTTGTTAGCTGCGAGTTCCGACAAGTGATCCACAAACTGCTGCATCTGTTCCCGGCTCGCGTTTCGCATTTCCCGAGTGCCGCAGAAATCAGCGGCATACAGTTTCACCAAGTGCGAGTCCAAGTTGTGCTGCTTGATCAGCACTAAGAGGCGATCTCGCAGATGATGCCCGTTTGCGGAAACAGGCTTTTTCGCTGCAACTGCAGGTTCGGACGGCGGGTTGAATGAACCGAGTTCCTCGACCGAGCAAATGCCAATCCCGTACGCTTTTCGCAAAGCACGATTAACCGCGCGCGTCTCCGCGATCCGCAGCTCGGCTCCGCGGACAATGGAGGAGACATTGTTGGGATCGGCATCCCCATAACCGACGAAGCCCTTACAGCATCGGGACTTAAAAACGGTCGCTTTTACAATCCAGCGGTTCGCCTTGCCATCACAAAGCGCAGTCACAAGGCGCACGTGAATTCCATGGCAGCGCCTCTCACTGGCAATCCGGAGCAAACCGGAATGGGTTACATACCAGTTACCAGAGAGCAGTAAGAGATCGCCTCGCAGTACGCTCAATTGAAACTGCATTTGAAGTGCTTGCAATCTAAAAACGGTTTCCCGCGATAACTGTGTTGGCCAAAGCCTTTTTGCTAGCCTTACGTCATTTTTAATCTGTTTGTCCGAACCTGGCATGAGCGACCGCCTTTACTAATCACGTAGTAATATAATGTATCACATTATAACCCATTGTATCAACAGGAATTTAGCTGACTTACTCAGCGTTGCTGGCTAAAATCCCCGGCATGAGGAAGGACGCTGCTCTTACCTTGCGTGTGCCAAGCCGCCTGAAAACTCAACTCGAGCATGTGGCGGCCAAAGAAAGTCGAACGGTTTCCCAAGTGTGCGAAGCACTGCTGAGCGCCGGGCTTGAACTATACAAAGTGGAAGGGGCTGAACTTTTGCAGCGGTCTTTGCGCCAGAGGACCAGAGACTCGCCGTAAGGCAGAACTCGCAAAATGTCAAATACGATTTCAGGCGGCACAGAGAAAAGACATGGCAAGCCACTCCCCACATGGCTAAATTGCTTTCCAAGCCAATTTGACAAACGCGATTTATTCTTGCAGAATGCAGCTTAGATCTTTGGAAGATGTTGATGTCAACCTATACCTATTTGCTGATCAAGATGATGTCCCTGAATAATGGCGGGCAAGAGTTGCTGCCTCGATTATTCGGCAGGAGCACTCTTGATCACGCGTCAAGCGTCAACCAAGCCAAAAAGTAAACTCGTCCACACCGCTGGTGAAGCTTTCGATGACGGCAGTATCATCGATCTTTTGCAGGGCGGAAAGCTCATCCTCTGGGATGGCAAGCGGGAAACCGTTTCGGAATCAATAACACATGCCAGACAGATTTTTCAGGCAGCGGCGCTTCCCGAGGCTCCGCCTATCCCCTTACCGAGTGGCAGCGCTCCCTACGGTTCGACAGCCGAGTTATTCCACCAAGTAAGTGACGTATTCGTTAAGACTGGCTTGCCGGAAGAGCTAGCCTCGCTGCTGTCCTACTTTGTTTTTTGCACATGGTTTGCCGATCTACTCGACTGGGTTCCATCGCTTCTGTTGCACGGCGAATGGGCTGATTGCGTTTCGGTGGCGGCGCAAATGGCAGCACTGTGCCGGCGCAGTCTAAGCCTTTCGGAGTTCAGCAAGCAATGCATAGTGAATATTCCACTCGCTCATCGCCCGACTCTCATTCTTGTACAGCACAGCCTAGATGCCGGTGCGGAACGCCTGCTCGCAAATACGATGTGGGGAAGCGGTCGAATTCAAGTTGCAGATCGACTGGTAACGTTTAACTGTCCACGGGTAATCCTTTGCAGCGGATCGCATTCTCGTTCTGCGCTAGAAGCTAGTTCCTTGAAGCTCCGAATACCAGCCTGCTGCGCAAGCTCGCTCAAGCCCGACATAGCCGCTAAATTGCAACCGCAGTTACTTCATTATCGGCTGCGCAATTGGCATAGCGTTCGCGGTTCAGGATACTCGGCAGAAAATTTCACATCCAGCACGAGGCAAATTGCTGCCAGCCTGGGAAGATGCATCGTTGAGGACGCGGAACTGCAGCGCAAGGTTATTCCTCTGCTTGAAATTCGCGACCAGCAGTTTCGGGCTGATCGCACTTTTACCAGAGAAGCCGCAGTCGTTGAAACTCTGTTGGTGCTCTGTTCCGAAGGACGGAAGTCCGTAGTGGTCCTAGAGGTGGCCGAGCTCTCGGGAGCATTGCTGCGATCCCAAGGAGAGGCTAGTGTGCATGCACGCGCCGTCGGTCAAATTCTGCGCTCCCTCGGTTTGGAGACCCGACGAAAATGTCAAGGCTTTACCTTGGAACTCTCGCAGAAGACTCGCGAGAAAATTCATGAGTTAGGGCAAGAATTGGGCGTGCTATCGCTGACTTCCGGCACACATTCCTGCTCCACCTGCCAATGTTCCGACGAGAGCGTCAAAAAAATCATCAAGTCCAAATTGCAATAATTAGGAGAATCCATGTGTAAAACCAAAGACCGCGAACTACTCGAAAGACTTCAGCGAGGCGGATACCCGGCATTTCGAAATGACGATCCTGCGTCGAACACCCTGAGTGTGCTTGTTGAACAAACAGGAGGTCCCCACGACAGCGTGTTGATGGAAACCGATGCGGGAGTGCTTGTGGTTTTGCATTTAAAAATCACATGTTTAATGCCTGAGTTTAACCGCGATCAAATGTGGATCTCCTTGCCAGGTTACCGGGGTTTGCACTTTCAAGAGCTGCGCCGGGCTCCCAAGGACCTCTACTATCCAAACTTGATTGTTAATCAGAGAAAAACAATTCGAAACGGCCAGTGCATCGAAGGTGTATTTTTGGCAATTGCAAGAGCTCCTGGTCTGCCTGCTGATCTGAACCACGGCCAGACCGTTTACATACATTTTTCGGTCACAGATCATTTGAGGGATTGTTCCACTGCGAATTTCCCTCTGTGGATTGACAAATTGGCACCCAAGAAAATACATCCGACGAAAGGGGGTATTTTGGACCCGGAATTCTTTGCTAATCTTGAAAAAGAGCACGCCCGGGAGATGAAAGAGAGTGATTGGAGAAGCCCACTCTTCGATCGTCCTGTTGCACAGTCGGGAGGGAGCGGGGAGGTGAAGAAAAGTGATTGATGGGCTTCGGAGCAAGCCGGGAGCTCTAGGTTGCTTCGTTTCCGCAGTTGCTGAAGCGGGCTGATGAACTACTCGGATACTAAGATGTACGTTGCTGCGTACTACATGAATGTCACTTATGTTCGATGGCTCTTGTAAGTGACTGTATCCAATCGAGGAGAGGGCAATTGTGTGAACGTTGTGAACGTTGTGAACGTCTGGAAGCCCCCGGCTACAATGTCCCGGGTGAAGGCTAAACACTTGAACGCTGTCACTGCGTCGTCGAAGCAAGTTGCCATAAAACTCACCCTCGTTCTGTTTGTGCTGCTCGGCGCCGCTCTGGCCCAGCAGCAGGATGCAAACGGTGATTACACCGCACAGATCGACGCCATCGTCGCTCAGCAGCTTCAGAAACAGCAGATTCCGGCGCTGACGGTGGCAATAGCGCGCGATGGACGGGTGATCTATTCAAAGGCATTCGGAAAGGCTGATCTGGAGAATGGCGTGTCTGCATCGACGGAGACGCTCATCCGGACTGGCTCGATTTCAAAACCGATCACCGCGGCTGCGGCGATGACGCTCGTGGAAGCCGGCAGGCTCGACCTTGATGCACCTATTCAGAAGTATTGCCCGGCGTTCCCGCAAAAACAGGCGACCATCACTACCCGGGAACTCCTCAGCCACACCTCAGGCATTCGACACTACAAAGAAGGAGAGATTGAAAGCACGAAGCACTACAACAGCATGAGTGACGGATTTGCCATCTTTGCTGCCGATCCGCTGCTTTTCGAGCCGGGGACGAAGTTCAGCTACAGCACGTATGGCTACACCGTCGCGGGATGCGTAATCGAAGGCGCGTCGGGCGAGAAGTACTTCGATTATGTCCGCGAGCACGTGCTGCTACCCGCGGGAATGACGCACACTTTTGTCGACGACGTGTTCGCGATAGTGCCGCATCGCGCGCGAGGCTATCAAGTGGACCAAGGCAAAGTGCAAAATGCCGGGCTGATGGATTCAAGCTACAAGATCCCCGGTGGCGGACTGGTGACCACGGCCGAAGACATGGTGCGCTTCGGCTCGGCGCTCATGGATGCCAAGATACTGAAGCGGGAAACGCTGGCGCTGATATCGACTCCCAGTGGAATTCCCCAGATGCAAGATGGAAAACCGTCTAGCTATGGACTCGGCATCGGCGTGTTGACCCTTAATGGAGAGAAGTACCTCGCACACAGTGGGGGGCAACCAGGAACAAGCACAGATATGGTGCTCATTCCCGGCAAGCGCTTTGCAGTCGCCGTGCTGACCAACAACGAAAATGCTTCGCCGTCGGATGTGGTCGGCCTGATTCTCGACGTCTATCACCTGCAACGGCCTCATCCGACCAAGTGATCACTGTTAGCTGCCGGATGGTGACCATTCCTCTTTGCAGCATCCGAGTGCAACATCAAGGCTGCTGATCGCGGCGCCATAGCTCTAGAAATCCCATCGACCCGCATGGACGTTCACCTAATTGACGGCACTTATGAACTGTTCCGGCATTTCTTCGCACTGCCGTCGGCAGTAGATGTGAATGGGCAAGAAATAGCAGCGGTGCGCGGCGTCCTGAGTTCCGTTTTGTCGATGATCGAACGCGGCGCCACACACGTTGGGGTGGCAACGGATCATGTGGTCGAGTCGTTCCGAAACGATCTCTATGCCGGATACAAGACTAGTGATGGCGTGCCTCCGGAGTTGCTCTCCCAATTTTCAATTCTCGAAGAAACCTTGCAAGCAATGGGAGTGTTGGTCTGGCCCATGGTTTATTTCGAGGCTGATGACGCGCTCGCTTCCGCAGCGGTGAAAGCAGCACAGGACGAGGCAGTGAGGCAGGTGCTCATTTGCACACCCGACAAAGATCTCAGTCAGTGCGTCGTCGGCACCCGCATCGTTCAACTCGATCGCAGACGCGACATCCTTCGGGATGAAGCAGGCGTGATCGCAAAATTCGGTGTTGGTCCGAAATCGATTCCCGATTATCTAGCGGTCGTTGGAGACAGTGCCGATGGTTATCCCGGAGTCTCTGGATGGGGCGTAAAAGCTGCGGCGCTTACGTTATCTCAGTACGCGCGTCTCGAAGATATCCCAGAAAATTGGAAGGAATGGCATCCATCAATTCGCAAGGCTCGCGTGCTCTCCGAATCCCTATTCAATAGCTGGGACAATGCGGTACTCTTTCGGACTCTTGCAACCCTACGGCTGGACGTACCCGTTTTCGAAACAGTCGAGGACATTCGCTGGAGAGGACCGCGTCCGGAGTTTGAAGAAGAATGTCGTCGAATGCAGGCGCCTGATTTGTTCGCCCGCGCAAAATCGGCGGCGGCCAACGCCAGGTGAGACAGACCCTTAGCTAATCTCGACATGCGGCCCGCCGGGCATTATCCGCATTGCTCCCGTAATCGGTCAATACCATCCAAGCTTGAACGTAGATAGCTTACCTTTTCTGAGGAGAAGTGACGAACTAGTACTTTGTTCCCTTGTGCTAGATTGGGGGCCATGAAACTGCTTGTCACTCTCCTGATGCTCGCCTGCGCCGCGCTGGCGCAAACTCCGGATCTGAAGTCAGCCAGCGGCTATCCCAAAATGGTCCAGAAGCAAGTCACCGGCTGGCTCGAGCGCGCTGCGGAGAAGATGCCGGAGGAGGAGTATGCGTTCAAGCCCGATCCGGCGGTGCGCACGTTTGGCCAGATCCTCGGGCACGTAGCCGATGCAGACTATCTCTTTTGTTCGGCAGCTCTGGGTGAGAAAAGTCCCTCACCAGGAGTCGAGAAATCTAAAACCACGAAAGCCGAATTGACGTCTGCATTGCACGATGCATTCGCCTACTGCAACCGCGCTTACGATGCGCTCACCGATGCCGGTGCCACCGAGACAGTAAAGGCGTTTAGCGGCGAACGAAACAAGCTGGGTGTTCTATGGTTCAATGCCTCGCATAACCTGGAGCACTACGGGAACCTCGTGGTCTACATGCGGCTGAAAGGGATCGTGCCTCCATCCAGCGAGCCTAAGCCGCAATAATGGAGCCTTAACACGCCACCAGCGGCGCACTAGGATATGCAGGAGTGGTTTTGCGAACTGATTCGATAGCTCATGGATTGCAAGTCGGAGGCGCAGAGCTACTTGTCGTAATGCAGCAGTGAAAACACGTCGTACTCCTTTAGCCGCTCGCGGCCGTTCAGGAAATCCAACTCGACTACAAACGCTAGTCCAGCAATATCTCCGCCTAACGACTTCACCAGCTGAACCGTTGCCGCGCACGTGCCTCCCGTAGCCAGCAGATCATCGACAATGATCACGCGCTGTCCTGATTGAACTGCGTCCTTGTGCATCTCCAATGAATCGCTGCCGTATTCCAGCTGATACGTGACCTTCGCTACCTCCGCTGGCAGCTTTTTCGGCTTGCGCACAGGAACGAATCCGGCATTTAAGCGGTAAGCCAGCGCCGGGCCGAAGATGAAACCGCGCGCTTCGATGCCTAAAACGAGATCGATATCTCTTTCCATGTAATGGGCGGAAAGCGCGTCGATCAACGTTGCAAAACCAACTTTGTCTTTGAGCAGTGTAGTGATGTCATAGAAGAGGATGCCCGGTTTGGGAAAATCGGGAACTTCACGAATCAGCTTCTTGAGATGATCGCAATTGATCACCGTCGATTTCGACGTCGAACTTGCCGGCGATGGACTCACTACCAGGCTCCTTCTATACGGAATGATGTCTCTGCTGGTTGTTGCTCTGCTTCGAACTCCTGCACTTCATCGACGCGTGAAGCACGCGGCCCTTGTTGCAGTGCTTTTAGCAAGCGAGCAAGCTGCTCGGCGCTGCCGTGGGCAAGGACTTCAACCGCGCCATCCTCGGTGTTGCGCACCCATCCGCCAACGCCAATAGCGCGAGCTTCTTTCTCTACGTACCAGCGGAAGCCCACGCCTTGCACACGGCCGGTAATGATGTAACGACGAGTCATAACCAAACTGCCGGCTGGCAGGTTCTCACGCTCTCGACAGATACGCGCCTTCGGCGGTGTCGATGCGGATCTTTTCACCCTCATTGATAAATGGCGGCACCTGCACGACGAGTCCAGTCTCGAGCTTTGCCGGCTTTGTTACGCTGCTGGCGGTTGCGCTCTTCAGCCCCGGTTCGGTTTGCACGACTGTAAGCTCCACGGTCTGTGGCAGTTCGATTCCCACTGGCTTGTTGTCGTAGAACTCGACTTTGATTTGCAGGTTGGGCGTGAGGTACTCCACAGCGTCGCCGAGCGTCTCGCGTTTGAGATGCGTCTGCTCGTAGCTCTCGGTGTTCATGAAGTAATAGTCATCACCGTCGCTGTAGAGAAACTCCATATCAACTTCATCGACGACAACTCTGTCGATCGGATCGGGCGAGCGGAAGCGGTGCTCAAACATTGCGCCAGTGCGCAGGTTGCGAAGTTTCGCCTGGATAAACGCACGCAGATTGCCCGGAGTGCGGTGCTCGACGCTGAACACCGAATGCAGATCATTGTTGTGCTTGATGATCATGCCGGGGCGCAACTGTGTGGCTGGAATCGCCATGCAGAAAATCTCCTTACTGAACTGGTGGATGCCTGCCGAGGCGGGCTGGAAGCCGCTGGCAGTCGGAACGCGGGGCACTTCGCCCCTGCACTTCGGGTCGCGCGGCAAACAGGCTATTTTAACAGGCTAGCCGGAGTCTCAAACCGAAACTACTGTGGCACAGGCGCCCGTTCGCCTATGTGGGCAGCTCGCCAAGTCACGGCCAAAGACTGCTACGTCACTATGGATCAATCCAAATCCCGCCAGTTCTGCCCTACGCCAATGTCCACCAGCAGGGGCACTCGGAATGGATACACGTTCTGCATGTGCTCGCAGACCAACTCGCGCGTGCTATCGACTTCCTTTTCCGGCACTTCAAATACCAGCTCATCGTGGACTTGCAGGGTCATGTGCGAACGCAGTTTGCGGCGCCTAAGGTCGGCGTCGATCTTGATCATGGCCAGCTTTATAACGTCGGCCGCCGTGCCTTGTAGTGGAGTATTGACGGCCGTACGCTCCGCGAAGCCACGCATGTTGGCATTCTTGCTGTTGATGTCGGGAATGGGACGGATACGGCCAAACAACGTGCGTACGCGCTGCTCACGGCGAGTTTCGTCCAGCACGCGGTCGATATAAGCGCGAACGCCTTTGTAGCGATCGAAGTACGTCTCAATATATTTCTTCGCTTCTTTTTGATCGATCCCAAGTTGCGCCGCCAATCCGAACGGTGAAATGCCATAGACGATGCCGAAGTTCACGGCCTTCGCGCGGCTGCGGTGCTCGGCGGTGATCAGCATCGGAGGCACACCGAAGACTTCGCTGGCCGTCAGCTGATGAATGTCGTCCTCACGGCGATAAGCTTCCACCAACAATGGGTCTTCGGAGAAATGCGCGAGCAGCCGTAGCTCAATCTGCGAGTAGTCGGCCGACAGCAGCACGTTGCCTTCTTCGGCAATGAAGGCCGAGCGGATCTCGCGCCCCAATTCGGTACGAATGGGGATGTTCTGCAGATTTGGGTTAGTTGACGACAGCCGTCCCGTAGCGGTGCCGGCCGGATTGAAAGTCGTGTGCACGCGTCCTGTGCGCGGATCGACCAGGGTGGGCAGCGAATCCACATATGTGGATTTGAGCTTCGACAGCTGGCGGAAGTCGAGCACTTTGCGCGCAATCTCATGTTCGATAGCGAGCTCTTCCAGCACATCGACGGCAGTGGAGATGGTTTTCCCTTTGCCATATTTCACCGGCTTGGGTAGTCCCAACTTGTTGAAGAGTATGTCGCCAAGCTGCTTAGGCGAGTTGACGTTGAATTCCACTCCGGCGATGGCGTGAATTTCTTTCGCGCGCGCGTCGCACTGCTTCTCAAGTTCTACTGACATCGATCCGAGCGCGCCGGTGTCGATTTTTACGCCCGCCAATTCCATTCGTGCGAGCACCGGCATCAGCGGGAGGTCAATGGTGTCGTAAACATTGATCAGCCCGGGTTCATGTTCCACCTCTTTGCGCAGTGCCCGTGACAGGCGCAGCGTCACATCCGCAGCTTCGGCAGTAGTGCCGGCAAGCTGTAGATTGAAGCGCCGAAGTGCAATTTCACGCAAACTGTGGCTGCTGAATGTCGGATTCAGCAGATAGGAAAACAGCATCACATCGTCGCGAACACCAGCCAGTGGGGGCTCGAGGCTAATGCTCGCCTCTGCGACGTGGGGCGGCTGTGCCACACTCCTTGCGGAGAGGAGGCGGAGAGCCAACTTATAGTCATGCACTGCTTTGGGAATCGATTCGTCGGCTAGCATCCTATCGAGCGCCTTCGAGAGACCGTTGTCAACGAGCCGGGAACTGACGGCAGAGTTTTCCTCCGCAGAAATCCCGATCTCGATCGGATCACATCCCTGTTGTCTTACGTTGAGAAGAGGCAGTTCGGGTTCGTCTTCTTTCTCTTCAGGCACGGCAGGAAGTACGCTTGGCGCGCAAACCGCCAACGCGACTCCATTCTTCCGTCCATGCTTCAACAGCTTTTCTAAGTGCTGCTCATCCTTGAGCTCGCCATATTCCACACTGCTGGCGTCAGTTGTGCGGACGAAGTCTTTGAGCAAGGTGGTGAACTCCAGCTCGTTGAACAGGACACGACAGGCCTCAAAATCGGGCTCTTGCGCACGCATCGTCTCCAGGTTGAGGTGCACCGGGACGTTTACATCGATGGTGACCAACTCTTTGCTGCGCAGCACAACGTCGCGGTTGTTCAATAGCGATTCGCGATAGGTCTTACGCTCCACTTCTTCAGCATGATCGAGCGCATTCTCCACTGACCCGAAACGCTTGATCAGCTCGACTGATCCCTTATCTCCGATTCCGGGAGCGCCGGGGATGTTATCGATAGAGTCCCCGCGCAGCGCCATCACGTCAATTACCTGGCGCGGTCCGACGCCGAGGATTTCCTCAACTTTCGCGGCGTCGCAGATCAGATTGTCTTTGGTTGGATTCAGCACGCAGATGCTGTCGCCCACGAGCTGAAGCATGTCCTTGTCGCTGGAGACAACGTACACTGGATGGCCAGCCGCCACTGCCTTGTGCGCAAGCGTACCGATTACATCGTCAGCCTCAAAACCCGGCTGTTCCAAGATAGGGATACGGTAAGCGTCGAGAGCGCGGCGAATGTACGGCAACTGCTGCGCCAAATCGTGCGGCATCTCCGAGCGATTTGCCTTATACCCACCGTAGGCAATTTCCTGATAAGTCTGCGTCTTGCTGTCAAACTTCTTGACCGAAGCGATGCCCTTCGCCTGCTCATCCCGAAAGGTCGGTGCCGCGACGTCAAAGACGGCCGCCAGGTACTGCGGACTGAAATCGTCACGCAGCTTGTTGAGCATATTGACAAAAACAAATGTGCCCGCGGTAGGCACGCCGGTGCGGGTGGACATCGGCCGCTGCCGCTGCATGGCGTGGTAGGCGCGAAAGATGAAAGACATCGCGTCAATCAGAAATACATGAGGACGCGCTTCGGGTTGGGGTTTAGCAGACAAAGGCTAAGAAAAGTCTAGCAGGCCGCAGCACGGTTATTCTCCATTTTGCGCTAATCGAGTTGAGACCTTTAAGCGCGGCGCACTGTTGCGGAGTTGAGTTGCAAAGACTTGGCCTCTAGGTAATTTGCGCGGCCCGGCTCTGGATTAACCCAGAAATTCTCGACACGAATTGATCAACCTTCATCTTGCCCTCGTCGCCCTTGCCTCGTACCCTCACGCTCACCTCGCCGGCTTCGGCTTCCTGATCTCCGACCACCAGCAGGAACGGCACCTTCTGCAAGGTGTGTTCGCGAATTTTGGCGTTCATTTTCTCATTGCGTGCATCCACATGGACGCGAACGCCGGCGGCCTTCAATTTCTCGGCCACTTGCTGCGCGTACGCGGCGTGGCGTTCCGAAATAGGAACCATTACGGCCTGCGTCGGCGAGAGCCATACCGGGAAGTTGCCGGCATAATGCTCGATCAATACACCAAAGAAGCGTTCGATCGATCCATAGAGGGCACGATGCACCATCAGCGGTCGCTTGCGGGTGCCGTCCTCGGCGACATACTCGAGGTGGAAGCGCTCCGGAAGAGTGAAGTCGAACTGTACGGTTGAGAGCTGCCATAGACGTCCAATGGCATCGACCAGCTTAATGTCGATCTTGGGACCGTAAAACGCCGCTTCTCCGGGGATGGTCTTGTAGGGAATATTCCGGCGCTGCATCGCAGTTTCGAGCGAAGCAATTGCGCGCTCCCAGTGTTCTTTTTCGCCGATGTATTTGCTGGTATCGTTCGGATCCCAGATGGAGAGCTCAACTTCATACTTATCGAAGCCATAGGCGTTTAGCACGGCGAGCGCAAAATCGATACAGCCCACAATTTCATCTTCAATTTGCTCAGGAGTGCAGAAGATGTGCGCGTCATCCTGCGTAAAACCACGCACACGCAGCAATCCGTGCATCACTCCTGAACGTTCGTATCGATATACCGTCCCGAGTTCGCCCAGCCGCACCGGAAGATCGCGATAGGAGCGCAGGGTGTCTCGATAGATCAGAATGTGCCCCGGGCAATTCATCGGCTTGATGCGATACTCCGCATCGTCAAGCTCCATGGGCGTGAACATGTTCTGCGCGTAATAGCCTTCGTGGCCGCTGGTCTTCCAGAGATCGACGCGCATCACATGCGGCGTAAACACCAGCGAGTAGCCGCGCTTCAGGTATTCGGCGCGCATCCAGTCTTCCATCTCTTTGCGGATGATTCCGCCTTTCGGATGCCAGAAGATGAGACCCGGCCCAGCGAGTTCCTGAATCGAGAACAGATCGAGCTGCTGTCCAATTACCCGATGATCGCGCTTCTTCGCTTCTTCAATCGAGTTGAGATATTGCTCGAGATCCTTCTTGGCATAAAAGGAAGTGCCGTAAATGCGCTGGAGCTGAGGGTTCTTCTCGTCGTTAAGCCAATAGGCCCCCGCGAGATTCAACAACTTGAATGCCTTGATTCGTCCCGTACTGGGAATATGGGGGCCGCGGCAGAAATCGACAAACTTTCCATTGCGGTAGAAAGAAACCTGGCTCTCGCCTTCGGTGTGCTTTTGGATGAAATGAACCTTCATCCAATCGTTCTCAGCCTGATACTGCTGGATGGCCTCTTGGCGCGGCATGTATTCGCGGACGAACTTCTCGTCCCGCTGAACCACTTCGTGCATGCGTTGCTCGATGCGTTGAAGATCGTCCGGCGTGAACGGCGTGGGACGATAGAAATCATAGAAAAACCCAGACTCGGTCGGAGGTCCGTGCCCCAGCTTCGTTTCCGGGAATAACTCCGTAACCGCGGTCGCCAGTACGTGCGCAGACGAATGCCGGAACACTTCGAGGGATTCAGGATCCCTCTCAGTGAGAATGCGAACTTCCGCGTCCCTTTCGATCGCTCGATTCAGATCGACTACTTTCCCATTCACTTTCGCTGCAAGCGCAGCATCGGCCAATCGCGGCGAGATGGATTTCGCCACATCGTAAGCGGACGTTCCCCGCGGCAGTTCGCGCACCGAGCCGTCCGGCAGAGTGACTTTGATGGTGCTTGCGGCTTCCACGAGTTCTGGCATAAGAGAAAAGAACCTTTATAACGATGACTCTCAGGATAACGCACAATTTGCGCCGCTTGGGCACTTGTCCATCTGCCTACCGTTTATAGATTCCGTCCTCCCGGGTTGCCGGTCTTCCTCTTGTACTTCTACAACAGTCCATCGTATGCTCATGTAGAAGAGCGAGAGGAGCACATGACCGAGCCGCGAATCGATCTTCCACAGGGCACTCTGGATCTGCTGATCCTGAAAACCGTTGCGCTCGGGCCCATGCATGGCTGGGCCATTTCCGAGCGCATCCAGCAGATTTCCAGCAGAGTTCTTCAGGTGCAACAGGGATCGCTCTATCCCGCCTTGCACCGGCTTGAGCGTCGCGGCTGGATCAAAGCTCATTGGGGATCTTCCGACAACAATCGCCGCGCCAAGTATTACGAACTCACTCGCGCGGGACGCAAACAACTCGATACCGAACAGGATTCATGGCGCAAGCTGACGACTGCCGTCGCGCAGATCCTCGAGACAACTTAGGAGGCGCTCATGCTCAACGATCTGCTATTTCGTTTGCGTTCATTGTTTAGCCGTGAATCTCTGGAAGCCGCTATGAACGAAGAGCTGCGCTTTCACTTCGAGCAGCAAGTCGCGAAGCTTAGACAGTCGGGGATCACGGAAGAGGAAGCCCGGCGCCGTGCGCGGCTCGACTTTGGCGGGGAGGACAAGATCAGAGAAGACTGTCGCGAAGCTCGTGGCGTGGGCCCCATTGAGAGCCTGCTTCAAGATCTTCATTACGGCGCACGCCTGCTGCGCAAGAATCCAAGCTTCACCGCGATTGCCGTCCTGACGCTGGCTCTGGGAATGGGAGCCACGACGGCCATTTTTTCCGTCATCGATGCCGTTCTGCTTCGTGCGCTGCCATATGGAGATCCGGGCAGTCTAGTAATCGTATGGGAAAACAATACTCGGCTTTCTAATCCCCACAACGTGGTGGCCCCTCCGAACTTCCTGGATTGGCAAAACCAGGCAACGGTGTTCGAGGGCATGGCCGCAATGGCGGACACCAACGCAAACCTCACGGGATCAGGTGATCCTGAGCAGGTGATAGTACAAAATGTTAGCGCCGACTTCTTCTCCGTAGTTGCCGTTCAGCCCGTTGTGGGAACAGGTTTTACTGCCGAGAATGGGAAATCGGGCAAAGACGACGTTGTGGTGCTCGATTATGGGTTCTGGCAGGAGCGCTTCGGCGGGGACACGAGCATCATCGGAAAGACTATCCAGCTCAATGGCAAGCCACAGGTTGTGGTTGGGGTCGCTCCCAGAAATTTCAATCTCTTCATTAAAGACGGGACTCTCACCGGAAGAAAGCCGCAGATGTGGTCTCCGTGGGTGTTCCCCAAGGCCTTCAGCGACCGCAAGCAGGTTGGCCGCTTCCTCACAGTGGTGGCTCGAATGAAACCAGGAGTGAAGCTGGCAGCTGCGCAGGATCAAATGAACACCATTGCTGCCCGCCTTCAGCAACAGTATCCGGACTCTAATCGGAACTGGGCGGTGAATGTCGTGCCCTTGGATCGGCAACTCTCAGGTGATTTGCGTCCGGCTCTTATTACTCTTTTCTGTGCAGTTGGCTTTGTGCTGCTGATCGCCTGTGCCAACGTTTCCAGCCTGCTGCTCGCTCGCGCTGCGAAGCGCGAAAAGGAGATGGCAATCCGGACCGCGATTGGCGCAAGCCGCTGGCGCATCGCGCGACAACTTCTCACGGAATCTCTGCTGCTCGCGATGCTCGGGAGCGCCCTCGGGCTACTCCTGGCCCTCTGGGGCACCAACGCGCTGCTGCATGCCAGCCCCAAGAGCCTGGTTGATGTTCGTTCGATTTCACTCGATGGCCGCCTATTTAGTTTTGCCGCAGCCATGGCATTGCTTTCCACTCTGCTGTTTGGCTTTCTGCCTTCCTACATCGGCTCCCATTCTTTCGCTTCTGCAGCTCTAAAGGACGAAGGCCGAAGCGGGAGCCCAGGAAGTCGGCGGAGAATTGTGCGCAGCACTCTGGTTATTGCGCAAATGGGTCTGGCTCTTGTCCTGCTTGCGGGTTCCGGTCTGTTGATCCGAAGTTTTGTCAGGCTCGTGGGAGTCGATCCTGGATTCGATCCGCACAACCTTCTCACGTTTCAAGTGTCACTCCCGACTAAGAAATATCCGAAGGATCCGGCGCAAATGGCCTTTCTCCAGGAACTTCAACAGCGCATCGAGCGGCTTCCAGGAGTGCGTTCGGTCACGCAAGAGAACTATCCCCCGCTCTCGGGAATGGGAGCAGCCACAGGAGTGTACATCCTTGGCACTCCCCGGCAAGGAGCCTCTGATCTTCCCGTTTCGGGAGTGCGCGTCGTGGGACCTGCATATTTCCGGACGATGCAAATTCCGATCGAGGCAGGTCGCTCCTTCGATCCCGTAGAGATGGCCGAGGCTCGGCACGTGGTTATCGCAAACCACACTTTTATCGATAAGTACCTGCACGGTGAAAATCCGATCGGAAAAAAGCTGGTGATCTACATGCGCGACAAGGGGGTCGATGAGAAAAATCCATCAGAGATCATCGGCGTCTCGGGAGCAGTTCGGCAGATGGGCCTGAATGAAGAAGCCAAGCCCAACCTCTACTGGCCAATGCCTGAACTTGTGTATTCGCGCATGACGTTCCTGGTACGTACCTCGGGGGATCCCGGCTCACTTACGGCGGCAATTCGGCGAGAGCTCTCCCAAATGGATCCTCAAATTCCAATGGCTTCGGTTACCACGATGAGCGAATTGCTCTCCGCGTCGCTGTCGCGCTCGCGTTTCACCATGTTCCTGCTCGGATTGTTTGCTACGGTTGCGTTGATTCTGACGGCAGTGGGAGTGTACGGAGTAATCGCGTACAGCGTAGCTCAACGCACCCACGAAATAGGTATCCGGATGGCGCTGGGAGCGCGGCGCACCAACGTGCTCGCACTCGTGCTTGGACAAGGTACGCGACTCATGTTGATTGGGATTGGCAGCGGAGTGGTTGCAGCACTGCTTCTCACACGTCTGATGGCAAGCTTGCTGTATGGCGTCAGCGCCGCCGACCCGCTTACCTTTACGTTGGTCTCTCTCCTTCTCGCAGCCGTATCGCTTCTGGCAAGCTATTTTCCCGCGCGCTATGCAACCAACGTGAGTCCATCGGTAGCGCTTCGATATGACAGATGAACCGTTGTCTTTTCTGCAATAGCGCCAGCTTGGGATTTCGTAATGCCTCAACGCGCAGCACACGCGAGTCCGGCGCTCTGTCAAAACTGTCAGTCAGAAGCAGTTAGGCTGAAATGCCGTAAGGGGTTTGCCTAACGTCGTACAACTCCTGTCACCTAATTCAGAAACTCTGGATTGATTTCCCTACCGGATTGGGGGAATATCTTTTCATGCGTTCTCGCCAGATAGTTCAAACTCTGCTTTTGCTGGCGGGGATTGGGATATTGGCGCTCCTGATTATTCCGGCTGTGCATGTCCCGTTTGTGGTGCTGCATGGTCCCATGAGCGCGCTGCGATCGCAACGCGCAGCCTCGCTGCTGGCTTTTGCTCTTTGGGCGGCGGCGTTTCTGTTCGCCGGACCGCTGATCGGCCGACGATTCCGGCTGCACAGTTCCCAAATTGGTATCCAAGGATTTAGAGCAGCCAACCCGGTCAGCCTGAGTTGTGCGATGCGCTGCTAGCTGAGCCATTGTTCTGGTGTCATCAACCTTCAGTCCTAAATTCAGCAACAGGTCCCACTGGACCACTTGAGGTGTCTATGAAGTCTCGTATCTCACTATTCACATTTGTCGTTATGCTGGCGGTCGCGCTGCTCGCCGGCTGTGCCAAGAAACCGGTTGCCGCCAAAGTGCAGGCTCCGCCACCCCCGGTGCCCGAACCCACAGTGACGCTTAGCGTCTCTCCTGCGGACATCACGCCGGGACAGTCCGCGAACCTGACGTGGGAAGCTCAGAATGCAACCGATGTCACGCTGGAAAGTATCGGGAGCGTCGAAACTAACGGTTCCAAGACCGTGAATCCAAGCCAGTCCACTACCTATCGCATCGTAGCCAAAGGTCCGGGGGGAAGTTCGAACGCAACCGCACGGTTGACAGTCAATACGCCCGCTCCGGTGGCGGCTGTAATGTCGCCTTCGCTGCGCGATCTGTTTGAGCGCAATATGAAGGACGCGTACTTCGCATACGATTCCTACAGTCTCGACAACGAAACATCGCAGATGCTCGCCTCAAACGCCAAGTTTCTCCAGGAGCATCCTGAGGTGAAATTTACGGTCGAGGGACATTGCGACGAGCGCGGTTCGGAGGAGTACAACCTCGCGTTAGGCGCGAGCCGAGCCGAAGCCGTGAAGCAGGCGCTCGTATCGAAGGGCGTCAACGGTCAGCGCGTTGCAACCAACAGCGTAGGCAAGGAGAAGCCCTTCTGCAGCGATTCCAACGAAGAATGCTGGCACCAGAACCGCCGGGGACACTTCGTCGGACCGGAATAGTCTTCGCTCGCGGGAGCGGTTTTCGGGGACAGCTTCAGAGCTGTCCCCGATTTGTTTTTGCGACGAAATTCAGAGCAGATTTTCTCCGTCCGCCAATTAACAGGGAAATTAACTGGGACTTTTCTTGATTCCGGCAAGAAACCCGCGATTTCTGCCCAAATTTCACAATTTTGGGTTTGGGAACAGGGAATAACAGGGAATTCTTAGTTTTTTGTTGCCAAACCTTTAAATGCAGAGTGGTAGGAGGAACAGGAGGGTGTACCCCAACTTTAACAGGGAATTAGCAGGGAATTTCCCCCGCTCTGATGTTTGCCACCTGAGCGAAGCCGACGGAGCTTGCGTGTGTTTTTGGCGTCGGCTGTTAACTGGTCACTGAATGTTGAGCGCTGATTGCCAGGTCAGCGCAATGTCATACCGCTCAAACTCACATCTCATTCCGGTTCTGGCAACTGCACCAGATCCACAAAGAGAAATCATTATCAATAACTTAGGCCGCACGTGTGCCGGAACGTCATTACATAACAAAGCACTAACAGGGAAAGATGCACCAATAATAGTGCGCACTAATTGTGCATGATGGCTGGTTGGCAACCATCGCTGACCCAAGCTGACATGAAGCAATAACAAGGGGAGCCTTAGGGCTCCCCTCTCTTTTTAAAGTCAGTATCCCTGATTAGAGGGTGACCTTACGCGAGCGCAAGTTTAGAACGAGCTAATCCTGCGGTTTCCGTCTGTACGGCGAAGCCGAAAAACAGCACCCATGAACAAGAAAAGCGGGAGCCGAAGCGGCTCCCGCACGAGTTCCTCGAAGCACTAGAACGTGATCTTGGCCCCGATCTGGATGTTGCGACGCTCGTCCTTCGGGCCAGGAATGCCGCTGTCAACGGCTCCCTTTGCTGTCTGCACAGTTGATGCGCTTGAGAAATCCGCGTTTCCGACCACCACATACTGATTGTGGTGGTTCAGGATGTTGTAGAACTCTCCACGCAACTGGAAACCAACCCGCTCGGTGAATTTAATGTTCTTGTAGACACCTAACGTGAGGTTCCAGTTGTTAGGGCTTTTGAACGCGTCCTTATCCACACCGCTAGTAATGAGGCATTGGCCGCCATTACATACAGGGTAATCCGAACCGAGGTCGTTGAACCCGGTAGAGGGATTCCCCGCACCGGCAGGAAGCGTAATGTAGTCGTAGAGATTCGCCGTGCCGGGAACTTGCTGTGGAGTGCCGCTGAAGGATAGGCCACTGGCAGCCACAACACGCGGACAGGAGAATCCGACGTTGCTGCAGTCAAACACCGTGAATGGCGTTCCAGTCCTTATGGTGAAAATGGGGGCGAACTCGAATCCGCCCAACAAGTTCTGCACGAATTTGGAACTGTTCTTGAATGCAAGGAACGTGGGATCGTAGATACCTCCGAAAACGAACCGATGCCTCACGTCATAGTCGGAGTTGCCGCGGTCCTGTCCGGGGAAGAAGGGGTTCGTAAAGCCCAGATTGAAGCTGTTGCCGGTCTCGCTAAACGTGGTGCTGAGATCATCCATGGCATGGGCGAAAGTGTAATTCGCCGTCATCTGCAACCCCAATCTCGCAAAATTACTGCTTTGCAGACGCACGTTCACGCCATTGTAGTAGCTGTCTCCGACCGAATCGCGGAAGTTAATGTTGGTGTAGCCAAGATTTAGCCGATTGGCCCGAGCGTCACCCAGATACTCGCCAAAGCCGGTTTTGTTCACATTGACAATCCCATACTGGTGAATGCCGCGAGAGCCTGAGAACTCGATGGCTAGCACTGTGCTAGGAACAATCTCGTGCTCGAGGGCGAAGCTGTAGAGGTGCGCGTAAGCGGTTTTGATGTTCGGATCCACCGCGCGCAGACTTGTCTGTGGAAACGGCTTGGATACCCCACTTCCAGCTAACGGCCCAGCAGTACTGGTCTGAATAGGAATTGGGGAAGCTGTATCACCACCGGTGTGCGTACATCCTGGAGGCGCAGTGGTCCCGCACCCGGAAGCTAGCGCGATTACACCGTAGTTGGGCGGATTCTGAATGACGTTATAGGTTACGTTGCCGAAATTGCGCTCGTAAGCGATTCCATATCCGCCACGGACCGACCACTTACCATTGCCAAATGGATCGAGGGCAAACCCAACTCTCGGCGCAAAATTCCTAAACTGTTGAGCGGTGATTCCGCCCGTGGGGCTATTCGGAGTGGTGAGCACCTGGCCGTTACGAACCTGTTGAAGGAAGTTGGTGCCGCTGCCAAGGTAGAAGTTAGATTCGAGAGCGGGATTCGCGTTGTGCTGCACTCCGTAATATTCCCAGCGAAGCCCGAGATTCAGTGTCAGACGCGATGTAGCCTTCCAATCGTCCTGAGCATATACCGCACCGTCATTAAAGCGATTATTACGCTCGAAATTCGGAGAACCCACAGGAGTGGTCAACGTGCATGCCGGAGTCACAATAGCCTTACCGGTGGCGGGATCATTCAGACACGGAAACTTTCCTTGAGGAAAAATCGCTCCTTGAAAGGAAGCACTCTTGTTAAAAAGCAAACCTTGCAGCAGCGCCTGAACTGCGCTATCGGCACTCGACTCCTCACCGGCTACCTGCACAGGGTTCTCGTAAGCACCAAAGACGCGGTTGTCGCGGGTGTGTACGACTTGACCGCCGAATCGCCAAGTGTGACTGCCGCGCGTGATACTCAGATCTTGATCGATTTCATATAAGTTCTGGGGTCCGCCGAACGGAATGCCGTTTCCGGGTGAGTATTCGGTGTACCCGGGAAACGCGACTTGCGTTCCATTTGCGAAGCTAGTTGTGTTGCTGCGATTAAAATATAGCGTGGGGGCAGGTGGCCCATTCAGCGGTTGGAGGTCAAAGAGCCGCTGATACGAGAGTTTTGTGGTGCTGAGTACTGTCGGACTGAAAATGTGATTCAGGCTCAGCAGGGCGTTGTGGTTCCTATCAATTTCGCCAGTGTTGTATCCGGCGTAGGGACTGGCATTAATCACTCCGGGGAAGAAATTCTCATTCTGGTAGGCATAGCGTCCAAAGAACTGTGTTCGATCAGTTATGTTCCAATCGACGCGGTCAACATTTGAGTAGGTATTCTGCGGGTCGCCTGCGCCTGCATCTGAGGGAGTCACGTAGGCGACCTTCTGAAAAATCGGAGTCGCGGCCCCTACCCGCGCTATGGTTGCTGCACTGAGGCCAAGGCTTGCGTTCGATGCAGTTGTCAGCTGACCGGTGGGAGTAGCCGCCAACTTTGGACCATACGTGCTGAAATACGTCTGCGTGGCCGGAGCAGTCAGTGCCAGGAATTGCGGCGTAAGCACGTTTGCAAACTGGGCCCCCGAGCTGCGTACTCGTGTCCATTCGGTGCTTGAGAAAAAGAACAGTTTGTCACGCGTACGCGGAAGGACGGGGCCTCCTACCGAATAACCAAACTGATTGCGAGTGAAATGATCTGGCGGATCGGGTTGACCTATGGCGGCATCGGCGTCTTGTTGATACGTATTGGCAGCCAGCGCTGAGAGACGGTTGAACTCATACAGCGTCCCGTGGTACTGGTTCGTTCCCGATTTCGTCGCGACGTTCACGACTCCGCCTGACGCACGCCCATATTGGGAAGAGAAAGAGCTGGTGATAACTTTATATTCCTGCACAGAATCAAGCGGCACCGCTTGGCCGACTCCGGCGCCAAACAGATCCACATTCTGATTGCCATCAAGAAGGATGTCGGTGCTCGCGGACCGCTGACCGTTGATTGATACGCCCACGCCACGGTCCACAGTGATGTTAGGGTTAGCGGAGACGTTCCCACCGAGGGTCACAAAGTCGTATGGGTTGCGAGTTAGGCTAGGAAGCTGCTCGATCTGGGCGGAAGTCACCGTATTCGAAATCTGCTGGTCCTGCGTGTTTACCTGCGCGCCCGCGTTCTCTGCCACCACTTCCACCACCGTGCCGGTGGTACCGACCTTCAGCGCCGCATCTACAGTCGTACGGCCGCCGACGGTCACATCGACCGTCCGCTTCAATGTTTCAAAGCCTGGAGTCTCAACAGTCACGTCGTATCTTCCAGGGGGTAGATTCACGAGCGTGTAGCTGCCATTCGCGCCGCTGGTGATCGTGCGGGTCAAGCCAGTGCCCTGGTTCTTGGCTGTGACCTTTGCATTGCTGACCACCGCACCGCTGGGGTCAGTGACTGTGCCTGCGAGGGTGCCGGTCTCCAGCTGTCCAAACGTAAAGCTGGCTAGCACGAACGTTAAAAGAATGCTGAGAAGGGGAAAACGCAAACTACCTTTCATGTCTTTACTCTCCAGAAATTCAGATCACATCTGATGTCTCAAACGGAATCAATACTTCATGCACCGTGCTATTGCTGCACTTCGTATTCCATGTTTATCCCCGTTTCTTTGCAGCGAGTTAGGTACGAACGGATTAACTTGGGATATGAAAGCACATAGCCGGGACCAGTTCGGATTCCAAAAACTGTACCTTGTCCCCGCCAATATGCGATCTGTCCCGAGTAGTTGCTCGTACGGTTGACGCGATATGGCGTTCGTCCCAAAATTGAATTTCAGCAGTCACTCCAGCTTTGCGCGCCGATATAGGGTAATGCGGTCTCCGTCGTGTGGCCGGGAGGAATAGGCGATTTCGCTGGAGCCCACGCTGCGAAGCTCCAAGCCTGGGCCTTCTGGGAGCGCGTCGTTGGTGAGTAGTAATCCCTCATCGCGAAGCATGGCGGAGATGTTACTCATCGCGAGAGCCTGTTCAAAAGTACCGTAGTACACGAACATATTAGTTGCGATGATCAAGTCCAATTTTCCCGATTCCGGAATTGCATCCCTCTGGTAGATGATATCGAGATCTATAGGGTGAATATGCAGCACCTGTGTGACGGGAAATGCGACGGCTTTGTAATCGAGAGCTGTGGGGTATCGGTTTTCCAGAGGAACCGCAGCTCGCCCGATTGCCAGGCCGGCGCGCTTCCAATAACGGAGGGCTGCTGGATTCCACGCGATATCGGAGCGAATGGGGAGTTGGGTTACATATGTGTGACCTTGTGCCGCACGCCGACGAGCGTTGGTAAGGTGATGATTCACGAGGTCGCTGATGTCGAACGTCAGCACTTCCAGCTTGTGAGCGTCCGCGAGGCCAAGCCTGACCAAGCTGTCTGCCAGCATGAAAGGCTGAATGGTTTGTTCGGGGTAATAATCCCAACCTTCATCTTTATTGACGACATCCAGGCCCGGGCCGATTACGCCCACGCGTAGGACGCCCGAGCGCAAAAGGCCTCTCGTTTTGGCACCGGCTAGCGCCTCCTCTATCGCATAGTTTGGAAACAGCGAGGTGTCGAGCGAAATGCCTCTGTGCGCGAAAACCTGCGAACGTTTTTCAAAGCCGTTGTCGTTTAGACGTTGGGCTTCGGCCAGAGCAGCGGCATAGGAAGCATCCTCGCGAAGCATCCGTACAAGGTTTGCTCCCAAGAATTGCTTTACCTTGAACAACTCCTGCGAAGTTTCAAATTGGTAATGTTGGGTTGAGAGCCAATCGTGGAAGTACTTCAACCGCTCATTTGCGCCTGGATGGCTAATACCCAATGTCAGCTGATCCAGTCGCAACAGCAGCGCTTGGCTGCCAACGTCTTTCACGTCGCTCTGGCCGGAAGCGGTATGGATGTTCTTGAGCAACTCCGGACTGAGAACCGGAGCCGTCGTATAGGAGGTTCCAAACAGAAGAAGGTTGGCCAGAGTATCTAAATCGCCGCCGCGAAGCCGCTGCCGCGTTTCCCCCTCCTTGGCACGCACATAGTGGTCCCACTCCGAGGAATCATTGGCAGCGACAGTGTGCACCAACTCCTCAGGCAGAGCGGCGGCGAGAGACCGCAAGACGCCAGCGGCTTCGGCGAAGGACATGAACCGGACTCCGTAGGTTTGTGCCTGCTTGCTGGCAGCAGTAGAATCCTCCGCCATCAACTGCATATCCAGGTAAGAACCCTTCGCGGCTAGAAGGAACGTGGTGATAAGGAGAATGATTAAAGCTTGCGCAGCGCGAAAATTTTTGAACAAGAACTCTCTCCGCGAACAAAAACGCTAGCTCTCCGCTTATCGCCTCATCTGTATGCTTGTCAAGCCGCAGAATGCAGCAACGTGGTGGAATGGTGCAGTGTACCGGTAACAAGGCTCCAGCCGCTCGGTTTGAATAGAAGTGGAGACGTCCCCAGGCGCGCTTAGGTGCTAAATCGCCGAGTCAGGTAATCCGAGCAACTAAGGACGATCAGGATCGACAGAAAGAACAGTCCGCAGCCTAGGACCAAGGCGATCATCCTGGGCGAGTACTTCACGTGCATGAAGAAGAGGACGACCAGGGCGGCCTTAGTGAAGGCAATGAGCAGGGCAATGATCGGATTGAGGATGCCAAAATCCTGGAAGGCTACCCAAGTGGTGAGCCCAGTAAAGATGAGAAGGGTGATCCAGATGATGATGTAGATTTTGGGTGAAACGATGTGTTCGGACATTCCGCTTTTCCAACCTCAAAAGTAAAACAACCAACACCAACACACGACACGGATCTCACGGACCCTTCGGGCACGGATTACACGGATAATGCGAAAGTTTGTGTGTTCTTCCCGCTCGTCAGCCGACTTGCTTCCTAGCCCTTACTTCATCCGTGTGATCCGCATCATTGCGTAAACCGTGTGATCTTGCTTCAATGTACGGGACTTCTACTAACCAAATACAACAACGGAAACAAAAAGATCCAGATGATGTCGACAAAGTGCCAGTACAGCCCAAAATTTTCGATCATGGTGTAATGGTGCCTCGGGTACGCGCCGCGGTATGCATTCCAGATCAGCGCGATCAGCATGCCGGCGCCGATGATCATGTGCAGCGCGTGCATTCCCGTCATGGCGAAGTACAAGGCAAAGAAAATCGAGGTTTGCGAGGCGACGTCCGCAGGCGCCACGACTTCGCCTTTTTCCGCGCGTTCGTAATTGAAGTCGAAATTGGCGCCGGGAACGTGATGTTCCACCCACTTCTGGTGGTATTCAACTCCTTTGATCCCGAGGAACACGGCACCCAGAACCAACGTTCCAACCAGGAACAGGATCAGCAGCTTGCGCGCCCCCAGAGCGGCGCTGTGGACGGCCATGGCCATGGTCAAGCTGGAGCAGATAAGCACTGCAGTGTTGATCGCACCGAGCTTTACGTCGATGGACGAGCTGGCAATCACGAACGCCGGATTATAGAGATTGCGGTAGATCAAATAGGCGGCAAAGAGTCCACCGAAGAACATAATTTCGGTGACGAGGAAGACCCACATCCCGAATTGGGAAACGTCCTTCTGCTGCTCGAGGGTATCGAACTGCTCGAGCAGGGCGGAGTCATGGTGGTGTGGAGCTGCGTTGACGGTGGTCGCGTGGCTATCCGACAACTTCGACCTCCTGATTCATGGCTTCGTAATCGTAGGCTTCCTGGGTCACGATCGGCGTTTCATGGAAGTTGTGCGTCGGTGGAGGCGAGGTGGTCTGCCACTCGAGGCCGGTGGCGCGATACGGATTATTCCCAGCTATCGCTCCATACTTCAGCGACCAGAGAAGGTAGAACATGGGCAGCAGCAGGCCCACCGCCAGCACGGATGCACCCGCGGTCGAGAGTACGTTCAGCACCTGGAACTCCGGCGGATACACGTGATAGCGCCGCGGCATGCCCATATAGCCGAGCACAAATTGCGGGAAGAACGTGAGGTTGAATCCGATGAAGGTAATCAAGGCCGACAACTTCGCCGGCGCCTCCGGATACATTCTGCCGGTAATCTTCGGCCACCAGAAGTGCAGACCGGAAAGATACGCGACCAGCATGCCTCCCACCATCACGTAATGGAAGTGCGCGACGACAAAATAAGTCGCGGTCACGTGCATATCGATGCCAAGGCAGGCTAGGAATAAGCCAGTCAATCCGCCGATGGTGAACAGACCGATGAAGGCCAGCGAATAGAGCATCGGCGTTTCGAAATGGATGGAGCCTTTGTACATGGTCGCCGTCCAGTTGAAGACCTTGATGGCCGAGGGGATGGCGATGATGAAGCTCAGAAGCGAGAAGACCAGCGCGGAATAGGTGGAGATGCCGGCGGCGAACATGTGGTGCGCCCAAACCAGGAATCCGAAGACGCCGATGGCAACGCTGGAGAACGCCACCGCGCTATAACCGAAGATGCGTTTGCGCGAGAAGCATGGGATCACCTCGCTGACCACGCCAAATCCGGGCAGGATCATGATGTACACGGCGGGATGCGAGTAGAACCAGAACATGTGCTGGAAGAGCACGGGATCGCCGCCGAGCTGCGGGTTGAAGATCCCGATATGGAACCCGCGCTCGAGCGCCACGAGAATGAGAGTGATGGCCAGGACCGGCGTCGCCAGCACCATCACCAGGCTTACCGCGTAATGCGACCACACGAACAGCGGCAGCCGGAACCACGTCATGCCTGGCGCTCGCATGCGGTGCGTAGTGACGATGAAATTGAGTCCGGTGAAGATGGAGGCAAAGCCTGCAATCATGATGCCCACGGCCGCCGCGACCACGTGAGTAGTAAGGTACTGCGTGCTTAGCGGGGTGTAGAAAGTCCAGCCGGTATCAACGCCGCCGCTGATGATGGCCGAGAAGGTAAAGGCAGCGCCGATGATGAAGATGTACCAGCTGGCCAGGTTGATTTTCGGGAAAGCCAGGTCGCGAGCGCCGATCATCATCGGCAACACGAAATTACCCAGCGTTGCGGGAATCGAGGGCACCAGGAAGAAGAAGACCATCACGATACCGTGCATCGTGAACAGCTTGTTGTAGGTGTCCGATTGGAAAAGGTCCGCGGCCGGCGTGAGCAGTTCCAGCCGTATCAGCACCGCCATCGTCCCGCCGAACAGGAAGAAGCAGGAAATCGTGATCAGATAAAGCAGCGCAATGCGCTTGTGGTCCTTGGTCAAGAACCATGACTTGATCCCATAACTGGAATTCAGATAGGTGTCGGTTGGCAGTTCCAGCGCTGCCGGTACTGCTGTAGCGGTACTCATTGATGCTGCTCCCCTTGAGGCGCTCTGGGCTTGGCCGTTGCGTTAGGTTTCGCCGGTGAGTTCTGCTTGCCCGGCACCACCACCTGTCGTGGCGCGGGCTCGGTGGAAGACGGTTCCGCTGCCGGCTCCTGCTCCGGAACGGCACTGGTGCGCGGCATTTGGATGGTGTTCGTTCCCGGCTTCATTACGTCGACGCCCTTCTGAATCTTATCGAGGTTTACCGGCGGCTCCTGCTGGCTGTTGGTCTGTAATTGTAGTAATTGTCCGTTATAAGTAAGCGACTTCACGTACTCGATGAGCTGAATCATCTCATCTTCGTTCAGCTGACCCTGGAAGGTCGGCATGATGTTTTGAAATCCGTAAACGATCTTTGCGCTCGGGTTCAGCACCGATTCGCGGATATAAGCTTCGTCGGCGAGGACGGTGCGATCATCGGACGTGCGCACCATGCGGCCATACAGGTTATAGAGGTTGGGGCCGCGAGCGTTGTCCGCGCCGGTGTGGCACGTCGGACATCCCATGGAAGCAAACACCTTCTGCCCTTCGGTGGCTAACGATCCAAACGCTCCGGCTCCGCGCAGCCACTGCTGATAATCGTCATAGGGCATGGCGGTAACTACGCCGATCATGGCTGAGTGTTTGGTGCCGCAGTATTGATTGCAGAAAAGATGATAGGTTCCGGGCTTGGTGGCTTCAAACCAAACCTGGGTATAGCGGCCGGGGAGCACGTCGATCTGCGCGCGGAACGCCGGCACGAAGAAATCGTGGATCACGTCCTGCGAGACCAGCGTCATGCGCACCGGATGTCCGATGGGGACGTGGAGATTGTTGATCTCGCGCTGTCCCCCGGGATGCTCAAACTTCCACATCCACTGCTTGCCCACACCGTAGATGTCCATCGAGGACTTGGGTGGATGCCGCTCCTGGAAGAAGAGAATCGCACCCCAGGCGAAGATGACCATGGCGATGCCCAGCGGCACCAACGTCCAGAAGATCTCCAGGGGAATCGAACCGTGGATCTGCACCGGCACCGGATGCTTGTCTTTCCGGTACTTCACCGCGAAAACGCAGATCAACAACGCCACCAGAACGGTGAAGAAGATGGTCACGCCGAAGATGAAGAAAAACAGCGCGTCCACCCTGGGGGACAATGTCGATGCCGATTCCGGAAATATCGGAAAGTACCGGGGAAGCATGAGCTATGCAGTCCTTCCTGTATCTAATCTTCCAGCCCGCACATCGCGTCTGACCATGATGAAAACAAATCCTCCGAGCAAGAGTACTGTCGCGATGCCGGCCAGCCGCAGAACGCGCATGATTGCTGCGCCGTAGTGGCCGGTGGCGGGATCGTAGTGATAGCAATACAGAATGAACGAATCCACCACGGTGCCAATATGGTTCTTCGAAGCCTGGATCAGGCCGAGGCGCAAGTCCTTCGGCGAATATTCAATCCCATAGTAGTACTGCGAGATGCGTCCCTCGGGCGTGACCACTTCGATGCCGCTGGCGTGCGCATACTGATCGATGCGCGGATCGTAAACGTAACGGAAGCCCACGGCCGCCGCGAGCTGCTTAATCTGGTCCTGCGCGCCAGTGAGAAAGTGCCAGCCCCGCCGCGTGCTGGCTGAATCGCGATTGTAGCGGCGCATGTAGACGTTCTTGATTCCGGCAGCGACGGCGGGAGTCTCGCGCGGATCGATGCTCACGGTCACAACGTCATAATCTTTTCCCAAATCAAAACTTACCACGCTAAGCGCGCTGGTCATCCCATTGAGTATTTCACCGCAGAGCATAGGGCAGCGGTAATAGACCAACGACAGAATCACGGGACGCTTGCCGAAGTAGTCGCCCAGACGAACGTCTTTGCCGGCTTCGTCATGGAAATGCAAGTCGAGCGGAAGCTGCTGGTTGAGGTGCTGATCGATGCCAACTTGCTGCAGAATCTGCGGCCGCTGGGTAGAAACCACGCCCCCGTCGCTGGAGGGCTGCATACCGCCTTGCTGCTGCGCGCAAGCGGGGAGCACGAGGAGTAATGCCGAGAACAGCGCGCTAACCCACCCAATCCTGAGTGGTTCCCGATTATCTGTAGCCCTGTCATCCTGAGCCGTTTTTTGGCGAAGGACCTCCCGCGCAAGTATCGGGTTTGATCGCACTCGCGTGGCTTCTCCACGAGGATTTTGCTGGAAAAGCCGCGACAGTGCATGGAAGCTTAAGGATTTTCGACAGGTCCTTTGCCAAAAGCGGCTCAGGATGACAGTCTGGAGAGAGCGAACTCCCTCCGACTGGAAATCGGTGGCCTCCACCAAATACTTAGCGGAGCTTCCGAACCCGTATTCAACATCAACACAACTCACAACACACTTCCCTTCTTTTCTAACTCCTGACCGACTCGAACACCGAGCCATCCTCACTACCGTTCCTTACTCGTAGCCCCACTCTGCTTCGCGTGGGAGCTTTCAATCGATGGCCGCACGATTCCCGTGCCCTGCGCGGCGGGCGGCACTTGCGTTCCAGGCGCAACCTGCATCGCGGGCAAGCCCTTTTTCACCAGGGCGTCCATGGCCTGCGTGATGGGGATGTTCACTTTGCCGGAATTCTTGTCGAGCACGACGTACTGGTTCAGGTAAACGTCTTCCGCCGCTCGCATGATCGTGAGGTCGCGCACATCATCGTCCTGCAAGCGTGGCTGCGGGAAGCGAGTCACGCGCACTCGCGAATCCGCATCGCCTTTCTCCATGGAGGCAGGCTCGTGAGCTTTATTGGTCGCGGTTTCCAATTTCGTCGCTTGCCGTTCGACTTGGTCGTCCGTGGCGCGCACCCAGGGATCGCGCCGATCGAGCTCGTCCTGCTTGTTGGCGTACGACGTAGCGAAATGAAACACGCCCCACAGCACCACGAAGATCACGATTCCCGAGAACATCAACGTAATCACGAAGGCGGCAACGCCGGTGATGCTGACGTCGGTAGTTTCGTGGCCCACCTGCGGATCTGTGGTTCTGAGATGCGCGCCTTGCGGCTTCATCGGCTTAGGCGGTTGCATGTTCGTGCTCCAGAAGCTCTTCGAGTTGAGGATCGTATCCGACCAAAATGGGACGCGATTTCAAGCTGCGGATAAAGAAAAATACCCACAACCCGCCGATGGCCAGCGGCGCGGCCAAGTACATCCAGTTGAAAGTGATCTGCCGCTGTTCGGTGACGAAGTTGGGTTCGACGTGCCAGTACAGGTCAACCATCCGCACAAAGATGATCCACAAGCACAAGGGCACCATGAAGCCCGGCTGCTTCTTCAACCTGCGCGACAACAGCAGGGCAAAGGGCACGGCAAATTCAAACAAGATGAGGAAGCGAGAGAGGTTCATCCAATTACCCGCCAGGCGATTCAGGTAAAAGTGGATCTCCTGCGGCAGGTTTCCCGACCAGGTAATCAGCCACTGCGAGAAAGACAGATACGCATACAGCATGACAAAAGCCAACATGAGCTTGCCCAAGTCATGCATCTCAGTCTTACGCAGCATGCTGCGCATCGGCTCTTCTTGCGAGAGCAGCAGCACGGTGATAATGCAGATCGAGAGCGCCATTAGCCCTTGTCCGGCAAGAAAGATGAGTCCAAAGATGGTGGAGAACCAGGTTGCGTCAAGCGACATCACCCAATCCGTCATGGCAAAGGTCATGGTGAGCGCATACATCACGATGCCCACGCCGCTGCGGTTCTCCAGATGCCTTTGGAAGTCCCACGCCAGGGGATCGCGATCGCGCTCCATCGACCACCTGCGCAGCGTGGAAGAGAACCACCACCACAAGAAGAAGTAAATGGGCCAGCGCACCAGGAAGAATCTCGGGTTCAGATAGAGGTGCTTGTGGAGGATGATTCTCTGTGCATCCCACGGCAGTTGCGACAAGCGCGGGTTGATCCAGGGAAACAGGTGACGCATTCCCAGCGCGATGGGTATAAAGAGGATGAACATCAAGGGAAACTGCGCCGCACCGGCTTCGAGTATGCGGCGGATAATCAGACCCCACTTGCCAGCCGAAAGATGATTCACCATCAGCAGCGCCATGCAGCCCAGGCTTGCTCCCACCCATAGCACGTAACCCGCGAGATAAGCGCGCAGAGCGTGATCAAGAGCGTTAGGTCCGATGAACGCGCCGATGATGAGCGCGATCGTCGCCAACCCTCCGACCAGGAGAGCACGGCCCTGGTAGCGGTCGAGCAGCCACGCCGGCGCCGCGCGCTCTGCCGGGATTTGCTTCAGGTGAGTGTCCATACTCACTTATTGTGTGTCCCTTCTTTAGGCGGAGCCTGTTCCTGCGGGCGCCCGGTGCCCTGGATCTCCTTATTCATTGCGGGAATCGGATTCTCTCCCGTGGGTGAAATCTGTTCGCTGCTTCCCTTGCCGCCGGAGGCCAAGGCCTGAGTCAAAGGCACGCCATCGACGCTGACCTGGGAAGCATCTTGGAGGCTGCCTCGCTGATCCGCGGGAACGTCGGCCATGGTCCCATTCTGGGCATACTGCAGCGCGCGAATATAGGCGGCGATCGCCCAGCGATCCGCGGGCTCGATCTGCGCGGCATAGTCCGGCATCGCGCCCCAGCCGTGGCTGATCACGTCATAGTAGTGGCCAACGGGCTGGCTCAAATAGCGAGGCAGATGGAAGTTCGCCGCCTGCCGGTATCCGCGCTTCACGATCATTCCATTGCCATCGCCCACGCGCGAATGGCAGGGCGAGCAATAGATGTCGAAACGCTCGCGACCCCGTTCCATCACCGCTTGGGTGATGGGGAATGGGAAAGTGTCGCCTTCCTTGGTTCCGTTCTTGCCGGTAAGGAAGTACGAGTCAGAATTCATTTCGTCGCGCGCCACGGTACCAAGAACAGGCTGGCGTTCGGAGAGTCCGTCCTTGAAGAACTCGCTGCTGCGATACGGGACGTACTTGGGCTCGTTGTGCATGTCCTGGCGACAGCCGGACATAGCCAGCAACGCGCCGCCGGCAACCAGCAGGCGAGCCAAGAATCCGAGTTCACGATTCAGTTGGAGTCGGAGGTTCAATTCGGTACCTCCGTAACGACACGTGCATTGGTCTGCTCGAGGAATCGGCGCGTTTGCGTCATGTCAAACTGGGGATCGGCGGCCTCGATACAGAGAAAGAACTTGTCTTTGCTGGCCAGCGCGAAATTCGGGGCGTTGAACACCGGATGATAGGGCATTGGAAGTCCGTTCATCGCCAGCATACCGATGAAGGCAGCGATGGAGGCGCCCAGCACCGTGCATTCGAAGGTGATCGGGATGAATGCCGGCCAGGAATGCCATGGCTTTCCTCCGGTATTGATCGGATATGCCAAAACCGAAACCCAATAGGCCAGAGAGTACCCGCCGCTTCCACCAAGCAATCCTCCGAGCAGCACGACCAACGCCACGCGATTCTTGTGAAATCCAATGGCCTCCGCTGCTGGTTCAATGGGAAACGGCGAGTAGCTGTCCATGCGGCGATAGCCTGCCTGGTACGCCTTCTCAGATGCGTTTACCAAGTCGGGCACGGCATCGTATTCGGCCATCAATCCGTAAATGCCCTCGCGAATCATTGCAGGTTCTCCTCTGCAAGCGGATTGATTCGCGACTGCGGGAGCAAAGCTCGCAATTCAAAAATGGAAATCATGGGCAAGACTCGAATGAAGAGCAAGAATGCAAACGTGAAGAATCCCAGAGTGCCGAGGAACGTCATGTAATCCCAGCGGGTCGCTTTGTAGGTTCCCCACGCGGAAGGCAGGAAGTCGCGATGCAGGCTGATGACGACAATCACGAAGCGCTCCAGCCACATGCCGATATTCACGATGATGGACACGATCCACAGCAGAACCGGCGAACTCCGCACCTTGCGGAACCAGAGCGACTGCGGCAAGACAATGTTGCAGGTAATCAACATCCAATAGAAATAGCCGAGCGGTCCCGTCGCGCGGTTTTTAAATTGGAACATCTCAAACGGATCGCCGCTGTACCATGACATCACCGCTTCCATGAAGTATCCGTAGGCGACGATCAATCCGGTTGCCAGCATCACCTTGCCCATGTTCTGAAGGTGCCGCATGGTGATGAAGTCCTTCATGCCATAGGCCGCACGGATGGGGATCATCAGCGTGAGCACCATGGCAAATCCGGAGTAGATGGCGCCGGCCACGAAGTATGGCGGGAAGATCGTAGTATGCCAGCCCGGCAGAACAGCGATGGCAAAATCCCAGCTCACTACGGTGTGAACGGAAAGAACCAGTGGCGTCGAAAGACCCGCGAGCAGCAGGTAGGCAGTCTCATAGCGCGCCCAATGCCGCGCCGAACCACGCCAGCCCATGCACAGCACGCCGTAAATCACGCGCGTGGCACGATGCTTGGCATTGTCGCGCAGCGTCGCGATGTCGGGGATTAATCCCGTAAACCAGAACAATAACGAGACCGTGAAGTAGGTCGAGACCGCGAACACATCCCAGATCAGCGGGCTGCGGAACTGCGGCCATACGCCCATCGTCAACGGCAAAGGAAAGAGCCAGTACGCGGCCAGCCATGGACGTCCGGTGTGCAGAATCGGGAACATGCCGGCGCACATAACGGCGAAGAGCGTCATGGCTTCGGCTGCGCGGTTGATCGAGGTTCGCCAGCTCTGCTTGAGCAAGAGCAGAATGGCGGAGATGAGTGTCCCGGCGTGGCCGATACCGATCCACCAAACGAAATTGACGATGGCGAAGCCCCACGCCGACGGAATGGTGATGCCCCAGATGCCGACGCCCTTCCAGAAGAGGTATCCGGCCGCCATCATCAGTATTTGCACGATTCCGAACGCCATCAATACGCCGAAGATCCAGCCGATGGGTGTATGCGGAGTGAGCACCGTCCGCATCACCTTCTCGGTCACGGACGCGAAGGAATGTCCCGGCGCAATGACGGGTGGATCGACCAGGTACGGTCGCCGAGATGGCGGAAGATCGGTGAGGCCCTTGGTTGCCATAGTTACGATTCGGCTCCCGTAATGTAACTCTTGCCCGGTGCGCCGGTGCGGTCTCCAATTTCCATATTGGGATTCACCACATTGGCGATGTAAGAGGTTCGGGGACGCGTGTTGATTTGAGTCAGCACGCCATAGTTGCGCGGCTGCGCTTTGATCTTTGTCACCCGGCTGTTGGGATCGTTGATATCACCGAACACGATTGCGTCAGTCGGACAGGACTGCTGACAGGCGGTGACCACTTCGCCATCGCGAATCTTGCGTTCCGCCTTGGGATCCTGCTGCTGCAACTTGATCTCCTCGACTTCAGCCTGGATGCGCGCCGCATTGATGCGCTGCACGCAGTACGTGCACTTCTCCATGATGCCGCGGCTGCGCACGGTGACGTCGGGATTGCGCAGCGGCTTAAGGCTGGGCGTTTCGTAGTCAGAGAACAGCATGAAGTTGAAGCGCCGGACTTTGTAAGGACAGTTGTTCGAGCAATAGCGCGTGCCCACGCAGCGGTTGTAGACCATCATGTTCAGCCCTTCGGGCGTGTGCACAGTAGCGCCTACAGGGCAGACCGGCTCGCAGGGCGCGTTCTCGCAGTGCTGGCAGAGCATGGGCTGGAAGAAGGCTCGCGGGTTGAGCATGTCGCCGGTGTAGTACGCGTCGATGCGCAACCACTTCATATCGCGCCCGATCTTCACCTGCTCCTTTCCCACCACGGGAGAGTTGTTCTCCGCCTGGCAGGCAATCACGCAGGCGTTGCAGCCGACACAGGAATTCATGTCGATCGCCATGCCCCACTGGTATCCCTTGGTGTAGTCGTAGCCTGAATAGAGAGAGTCGTTCTCCTTAGGGGCCTCTTCGAATTTCTCGCCGTGCGCGAAGTCGGGATCCTTCTTGTACTCGTCGTAGGAGCCCACGCGGATAATGTCGCGGCGAATGGCTTCGGAGCCCTGCACAGACTTGTTCATCCACTTGGGATCGTTATGGGCATCGATCAGCGTGAAATTCTGGACGACGGCGAGCTTGTAACTGTCACCCGTCTTCTCGATCTTCTCAGCTGTGGCGATTACGGGTGCCTTGGTGCTGCGAATCGCGTACGCATTAAATCCGTAGCCGTTACCCACGCGACCAGCGAACTCACGCCCGTAGCCGAGATGCAGCGTGATGCTGTTGTCGGGCATGCCATACACGACCAGCACCGGAGCCTCGAGCGTGCGGCCATCGACGGTGATGCGGAGAATATCTTCCTGATTGAATCCATGTTTCGCAGCTGTGTCGATGCTCATCATGGCAGCGTTGTCCCACTCCAGCCGGAGGAGCGGCTTCGGACACTCTTGCAGCCAGGCGTTGTTGTTGTAACGGCCGTCGTAGATAGTGGGATCGGGACGGAAGACGACCTCTACAGCATTCTTATCGAGCGGCTTCACTGCGGGAGAGCCTCCGCGCGGCGTCAGAGACTTCAACGGCGATGCCGTATTGGGAATGATGCCGTCGTGCAGCCACTTGCGCAGGCTTGTCTCGAAGTCGCCGCCGGCCTTGCCGCTCTGACGCCAATAGGTGGTGATCGCGTCGTAGGGCGTCATCTCCGGCGTATCGGAGAATGCCGCAAACATTTCGTGCGTGCTGCGCCCGCCATACAGAGGTGCAATCAGCGGCTGCACCAAGGAGCAAGTTCCATCGTAGGCGCGCGCGTCGCTCCAGCTTTCGAGATAGTGCGTGCCGTGAATGTGCCATTGCGACACTCGCGTGGTCTCGTTGCGATAGCAGCTCAAGTGGACGTTGGTTGCAACCTTGCCCATCGCAGTCTCGAAATCCAGATCCGCCGGCGCGGTGTAAACAGGGTTACTGTCGAGGATCACGAGCATATCGACCTTGCCGGCGTTCATATCACCGACGAGCTGGCGGATGCCGCCCATCTGATCCGTCGGAACAAGCTCGACTGGATCGGTGTAGACAACCGTCTTCCCGATATTGCCCAAGGTTTGGTTGATCTGTGCCGCGAGAATGTGTAGCTCCGGCGGCTGCTGCTCGCCGGGAATTATGATCGACGCTCCCGCATTCGCCTTCAGATCCTTTGCCAAGGCTGCCAGGAATTTCTGTTCGTCTTCACTCCATGCCAGCTGAGCCCCGTCGCCTCCCGCGCCCAGCATTCCCGCCAGCGCCGCCGCGAACGGGACCATGTCCGAAGCGCGCATGGGCAGACGGTTGTCGGCGAGAGCGCCGGTAGAGGTGTGAAAGCTCTCCACTGTGTACAGGCGGTTCATCGGAGTGTCTTGCGCCAGCTTGCGGCGGCTGGTGAAGTCGCGCGAGTAACGCAGGAATCCCGGAAAGTGCGAACCTGAGAGGAAGTCGGCATCGAGCGAAAGCACGACGTTGGCCGCCTCGAACTTGTATATCGGCTCGGCGTACTGTCCGAATAAGGTTTGTGAAGCTGCGCGAGCAGAATCGCGATTGGCGGGATCCCACTGATACCATTTCGAGGCCGGAAACTTCTTCAGCACCGTCTGGATCTGCCATGCGAGCGTCGGCGAGATCACTGTCTCCGTAAGGAATCGCAGGCCGGCGCCGCCCGAAGCCGCGGCTTTGATCTTGTACTGATCTATGGCTTGAACGAAGTCTCCCCAATTGCGCTGCTCGCCTCGGTAACTGGAATTTTGCGAACGATCGGGATCGTACAGATCGAGAATCGACGCCTGCGCGAAGACGTCAGTGGCGCCATTCGATGCGGGATGTTGCGGATTGCCCTCGATCTTTGTCGGGCGAAATTCGTTGCTCTTCACCAGCAGCGGAATCCCGCCGGTTGGGAACGGCATGGTGGTTGCGTAGAACTTGGGAATGCCCGGAATCAGATCTTCCGGCTGCTTCACGTAAGGGACGATGGCTTCATCTGGCTGGCGAGTGCATGCAGTGAATCCCGCCAGCGCCATCGACGCGCCCATCAGCTTGAGGAAGTTACGGCGCGAAACTCCGTCGGCGTCCCGATTGAGTTCGGCGACGCCGGCAGGAAATTCATTTTCCAGCAGCTCGTCGAAACCTGGCTCGTCGATCAGTTCTTCCAGGCTGCGCCAATATCTTTTGCCCGAAGCGGAGGAGAGTCGTTCGCGAACTTCCTGCAGCGTCAGCTTGGTCTTCTGCGGACTTGGCGTAGCTTTGATCTGCACCAGGTCGTGGGGATGATTCTCCATGTCTGTCTTCAGCGTCTCACTTGATTGCGCCACGCCTCTCAGCGATGGCAGGTTTCGCAGCTTTGGATTTCGTTGGGAGTGCGCACGTGATACTGCGCCACCAGGTATCTGCCCATCGTCATTTGATCGATGAACTTTTTTGCGTTCTTCATGGGCTCGCCGGTCTTCTGATAATAAGGTCCGTTCAGCGAGCAGTTGCCGGTCCCGTCTTCGCAAAATACCGGGCTGAGGCTGCTCGGCCCCTTCCAACCAATGTTGTAAATCGGATCGCCCGCTGGGCGAATGTTCTTCGCGGGATTGCGATGACAGTCGAGACACCACTCCATCTGCAAACTTCCGTGCTGGTACGTCAGCGGCATCTCGTCCACCGGTCCGTGGCACGACGCGCAGCCGATCCCCTTATTGATGTGAATCTCGTGATTGAAATAAACGTAGTCCGGGAGATCGTGAATCTTCGTCCACCAGATCGGAGTGTTGTTGCGATAGCTGGCGCGCACCGGCTCGAGGATGTCGGCGTTCGTCCAGATCTCCGAATGGCAGTTCATGCAGGTTTTGGTAGGCGGAATGCCGGCAAAGCTCGAATTCTCCACTGACGTATGACAGTAGCGGCAGTCGAGTCCCAGGCCGGCAACGTGATGCTGGTGACTGAAAGGTACCGGCTGCTCGAGACGCTCACCCTGCTTGGTGACGTATGGGGAGCGCTGCAGTTCGTTTAGAGTGAGCGCCAAACTGGTGACGACAAGCCCCAGGATGACGAGACTCATACGTGCGAGCCCGTTTGCACCTCGGTTAAAAACTTGTGGCATCGAAACGTGTCCTGATTCTCATGTAAGGGGCACGGTGAGGCAGCGCCAGGTTGTCGTCAGCCAAAAGGAGTGCACGAGTTGAATGCTTAACAATTGCAACACTTAGGAATAAAACGGACGATTATAACAGGCAACAATTTTCTGAAAAGAGTTGGCAAGATTTTTTTCGCGTCTTTTCAAAACGCGAACCAGAGTAAGCGATGGGAAGCAACGTGGAATATTTTGCGCTTCAATGCAGCAAATCACGAAATCACCAAATCGCAAAATTCTTCAAAGTGCTGACATCGCCAGCAGCCTTCTCTCAGTCATCTCCTCCATTGCATAGCGAATGCCTTCGCGTCCGAGTCCCGAATCCTTCACCCCGCCGTACGGCATCGGATCGACGCGGAAAGTGGGCACGTCACCCACAATCACTCCGCCTACGTCTAGCTTCTCGAAGGCGCGAAAGATCAGGCCCGCATCCCGCGTAAAGACTCCGGCCTGCAGCCCGTAGCGTGACTGGTTCACGCGATCGAGTGCATCGTCGAAGTCATCGTAAGAATCTATAGTGGCTATCGGGGCAAAGATCTCCTCGCAGTTCACTTTCATGTCCGAGGTAGTCGCGGACAGCAGCGTGGGCGCGATTAGCGAGGCTTTGGAGCTTCCCCCGCATAGCAACTTGGCCCCGCCCGTGACTGCCTCTTTGATCCATTGCTCCACGCGCTGCACATCGCTCGCGCGGATCATCGGACCCACGTCGGTCGCCTCATCGGAAGGATCGCCTACGCGTAAGCTGCCGGCAGCTTCCACCATTTTTGCGCAGAACGGATCGAAGATATCCGCATGGACCAGAATGCGCTGGACCGAAATGCAGCTCTGCCCCGCATAGGTAAAGGCTCCGGACGTGCATCGCGAAACCGCCTGCTCCACGTCCGCATCGTTATGGACAATCACTGCAGCATTGCCGCCAAGCTCCAGCAGTACGCGCTTTTTACCGGCTTCGCGCTTCAACTGCCATCCAACGACGGCGCTTCCGGTAAAGCTGAGCAGCTTGATGCGTTCGTCCGCGACCAGCAACACGGCGTCCTCGTTGCTCACCGGCAACACGGTAAGGGCTGAAGCTGGCCAACCGGCTTCGACTATCAACTTTGCCAGCAGCATGGCGCAAAATGGCGTTTGCGGAGCTGGCTTGAGAACTACCGGACAGCCAACCGCCATCGCGGGGGCTAGCTTGTGCGCGACTAAATTCAACGGAAAGTTGAATGGCGTGATAGCAGCGATGGGTCCAATCGGGAATCTGCGAACGATTCCCCAGCGGCCTTCCGCGGAAGGAAGGAAATCGAGCGGCATGTATTCGCCGTAGATCCTTACGGACTCTTCCGCGGCCGTAGTGAACGTCAATACAGCGCGATCGACCTCGGCGCGCGACGGTTTTAACGGTTTTTCCGCCTCCAACGCCATGAGCCTCACGAAGGTGTCGGCGTGCTCCCGAATTGCTGCCGCCACCTTCAGCAGCACCTCTTTGCGCTGATAAGCCGCAAGTTGTCGCAACTCGGCGCAAGACTGCTCAGCCTTCCCAATCGCCCGCTCCAGATGTTTTCGCGTTGCCACCCATGTGGAACCGATCGGCTTTCCGTCATATGGAGACTGGATGGCGATCCGCTGGCCCTCGCTGATCCATTCACCTGCCAGCAAGAATCCAGATTCGAATGGAACATCGAAGTTTGCCATGAGCGTAACCGCGCCTTTAACCCAATCCGTGAGACTTGTGAATGTTACCTGCGATAATCGGAGCCACGCCACTGGCGCAAAATGATTCGCTTCGCCCTAGAACTCGTCCTGGCGCTCCTCACCGTGTGCGGGCTGGCGTTCTACGTCATTGCACTGTGGAGCGCGCGTCTCTTTCGGCGGCTGACTCGGACGGGACAGTCAGCGTTCTCGCCTCCTGTTTCCATTTTGAAACCGCTGAAGGGGATCGATGATGAAACCTACGCCGCCCTCCGCAGCCACTGTATTCAGGAGTACGGGCCATACGAAATCATCATCGGCGTAAATGATGCCAGCGACCCGGCGGTTCCACTCGTGCAACGGCTGGCCTCCGAGTTTCCTCACACTGACATTCGTATCATGGTCTGCTCGGAGGTCTTGGGCGCGAATCGCAAAGCTAGCAATCTGATCCACATGCTGCGCGAAGCCAAGTATCAATACATATTGGTGAACGATGGAGACATTAAAGTTTCGCCGCACTATGTGCGCTCAGTACTGTCCCATTTCGGAGATCCCACATTAGGAATGGTGACGTGCCTCTACAGAGCACACCCAAGTCGCACGCTTGGCTCTCGACTGGAAGCTCTGGGCATCTCCACCGACTTCGCTCCCGGCGTATTGACGGCGAGCTACCTGGAAGATGGTATCCACTTTGGCCTCGGCTCGACGCTGGCCATGAGCCGATCTGCTCTGGACAGGATTGGCGGCTTCGAGGCAGTGGTGGATTATATTGCCGACGACTACCAGCTCGGCCAGCGCATCTCATCGGCAGGTTTCAAAGTGGCACTCGCAGCGGAGGTCGTGGAGACCTTCGTCCCGCCTTACAGGTTTCGTCAATTTTGGGAGCATCAAGTGCGTTGGGCGCGAACCATGCGTGACTCGCGCCCTGGAGGATATCGCGGGCTCATCCTTACTTACGCGCTGCCCTGGGCGATTTTGCTCGCAGTTCTCGCGCCTCATCTCTGGTGGGCATGGACGTTATTGATTGCGACTCTGGCCGCACGAATTGCTGTTGCCTTAAGCGTCGGCTGGGCCACGTTACACGACACGAATGTTCTGCGCGATCTCTGGCTCTTGCCGTTGCGCGACCTGCTCGCGTTGGCCATCTGGATTTGGAGTTACGCCGACGACACAGTGATCTGGAGAGGAGAAAAATTTCGGCTGAAGAAGGGTCGGATGCACGCGGTTGTCAATTCGAGCGACACTGCCGTGACGCCAGCAATTGGGCAGACCGGCTCCGGCGCTCAGCCTCGATAAACGGGAGGGAGTATCTCGATCCGACGCCGCGTATTACCGCTGCACGCCCAGGCAAAGCAGACGATCCATCCGATGATTGACCATCCCAGCAACAGGTTGATCAGGAAAATCGCTCCCGAACTTAGGTGATGTCGATGATAAGCAATGATCGCGGGCAAAAAGTACATTGCTACTCCGCAGATGAATGCAAGCAGTTCAAACATCAGACCCCTCCTGCCATATTGTTACGCCATGTGGCGCATTTTTGTTCCTGAACCTTCTCGCCGCAGTCCAAGTACCGCGATAAGCGTAACAAAGAGCATGTCGGACACGATCCCGTTCCAGCACGGTGACCTTCGCGAACAATCTGATATGTTCACCTGATGCCCGATTCCACTCTGGTTCTGCCGCCCGAATCCGCCGTGGCGGCGCGGCCGGCGGCGTTGAGGCTACCGCTGGTTATCGCGATTATCAGTTGCGCCAGCTTGCTGCTTGAGCTTGCGCTGACCCGTCTTTTCTCTGTCGTGCTCTTCTATCATTTCGCGTTCCTCGCCATCTCAGTCGCGCTGCTCGGGCTGGGTGCGGGTGGAGTGTTCGCACACGTCTTTCGCGACCGGCTTTCGCGCTGGACCGTCGAGCAATTGGGCGGCGTCCTACTCTCTGCAAATGCTCTCATCATCCTCGGCGTGCTTGAAGTCGTGCTGCACTCGGCCGTCTCACTGAACCTGGAATTGCGAAATTTCGAGAAGCTGAGTCTTCTATATGTGGCCGCGGCGGTTCCCTTCTTCATTACTGGCCTCCTTTTCTCGATCGTATTTGCGCGCGAATCCGAGCATGTCGCACGGCTCTATGGATTCGACCTCATCGGCGGAGCGCTTGCCTGCATTCTGCTCGTGCCCATCCTCAACATTCTTGGCGCTCCCAATGCGGTGCTCTGCTCTGGGATCCTGATGGCTGTCGCGGCGGCTGCGTGGAGCGGCGCTCGCCGCATGCGGTCATACGCCGTGACCATCGCTGTGGCCTATGTCGCACTCATTGCTGCGAACCATAGTGGGAAACTGATTGACATCATTTATGCCAAAGGCTTGCGCCGCGATGCATCGTGGGTGCAGTTCGCGCGCTGGAATGCGCTGTCGCGCGTAGAGGTCGATCAGGTTGGACTGGCGAAGTACATCGTGATCGATGCCGACGCTTCGACGGCCATCATGAATGTCGATCCCGCCGAGTGGGCCCGTGATGTGCCCGTCGGCTCCGATCCCGGCACCTGGAAGCAATCGGCACCATTCAATTGGAAAACCGATCTCATGAATGCCGCGCCATCGCTGGCCAACGTGCTGCGGCCGCGCGGAGACTTCGCCATCATCGGACCCGGGGGTGGTGTCGATGTGCTGCGCGCCGTCGCCAATGGCAGCAGTAACGTGACCGGCATCGAAATCAATCCGCTGATCGCAAACACCATCATGCGCGGAAGCTACGCGGATTATGCGCATCATCTTTACGAACGTCCCGAGGTCCATCTTCACGTCGCCGACGGACGCTCCTACCTCCGCAGCAGCAGCGACCGTTATGACGTCGTCCAGATGACGCTAGTCGATACCTGGGCCTCCACCGCTGCCGGAGCGTATGCGCTCAGCGAGAACAATCTCTACACCGTCGAAGCTTTTCGCGAGTACTTCGATCATCTTCGGCCGGACGGAATGATTGCCATCACTCGTTGGGAGTTTCGTCAGCCGCGCGAAGCATTACGCGTCGTATCTCAGGCAATCGAAGCTCTGCACGAGCTTGGAGTGAAGAATCCAGCGAAGAACTTCATGGTCGCCTCCGATGGGCCGCTCGATCAGGACGGCCGTCCCGTGATCGTGCTGGCAAAAAAATCCGCGTTCACAGCGGATGAGGTGAGCGCCGTACGCGCGCACCTGCTCGGTCATCCCAAGCTGGTAAGCCTCTACCTTCCGAACGGCGATAATCCGCAGAACGCTTTTACCCGCCTAATTCAGTCTAATGATCCGCGCACCTTCGCCGTCTCTTATCAGTACAACGTGGCGCCTGTCTTCGACTCCTCTCCTTTCTTCTTCTTCACGTTGAAGACAGCTAATGCGATCGCCGACCTGCGCGGCACGCGTGGCGGCATGGACTGGCGCGTGAACCTTGGACTTGTGATTCTCGGCATGGTGCTGCTCATCTCCATCGTCGCCGTGCTCGCATTTCTAGTCATTCCACTCGCGCTGGAACCACGTTCGTCCCAGCCACGGCTCTGGCCGTTGTGCTACTTCATCGCCGTGGGGCTCGGCTACATCCTGGTGGAGATCACGCTAATCCAGCGCTTCGTTCTTTTCCTCGGCCACCCGACCTACGCGCTCACGGTGGTCATCTTTCTTATGCTGCTCGCGAGCGGCGCCGGAAGCTTAAGTGCGCGCCGGTTTAGCGTAGGCATTCGAACGCTCCGTCCCGTGCTACTCCTCATCACGGTCGCAGTAATTGCGTACCTCGGCGTGTTGCCCTTCATTCTGAGATCGCTGGTTGGGCTTCCCTTCGCTGCAAAGCTGCTGGTCAGCGGAGCGCTGATCGTCCCGCTAGGTTTCATAATGGGAATGCCATTCCCCACCGGCCTGCGTCTGCTGAACGAATCTTTAGGTGGCGGGCTTACGGAATGGGCCTGGGCAATGAACGCCTCAGCTAGCGTTTTGGGATCGGTGCTGGCGATGGTAATCGCCTTGCATTTTGGACTCAACGTGACGTTCTTCTGCGGGGCGCTGGCTTATGCGCTAGCAGGGTTGCTCACGCCGGGGTTGCATCTGCAGGTTGGATAGCTTTGCGGTTGGCAGATGCGGCACAGGAATTCTCGCCTGTGTTGCAGCCCAGGTGCGCTGATCTTGCGCGGTTCCTGCGGTCTCGCCCAACGCTGACTGCGACTCTCTACTAGGCCAATGCCAGTGAACATCGGGCAACGTGAGCAGGACTCATTAGGGTGCTGGTCGCGTAGAGCTAATCGCTCTTGCCCAGATAAGAGTGGCTCACACGGACCGCCTTGCAGCGCAAGGGAATCCTGATCGATTGCATTCGGACCGGCAACTCTCCCCAGAGTAGCTGAATCCAAAGTAGCGGATCGAGCATGGTGTCGTGATGGGCCAAGGCAGTTTTAAACTCCGAAGTTTCGCGGTTACCTTTACAACTATTCTTTGCGTTGCGCTGTGCGCGGGCTGCGGTGGCACAGGTTCGAGTGCGATATCGCAACTCGCCGGCGGCGGAGGGACTCCGACGCAATCTCTTCCGCCGCTGCCGGGGCCGCCCACACCAGTGCCCGCTCCGCCGCCCAATCCGACCGTTCCACCACCAGCTCCCGCGCCTGCACCGACAATCTCGCTCACCGCGAGCACAGGAACTGTGGTCGCTGGACAGCTTGTTACGCTAACGTGGACCACCTCCAACGCCGTCGCCATTACGTTTTCTCCCCCACTCCCGGATGCGGAAGATCGGCAGCTCACTTTGCCCGGCGGTTCGGCAACATTCCCCGTTAACCAAACGACTACGTATGTGGCCACCGTTACCAATGCCTCGGGCGCCCAGGCCGCCTCGAGCGCAGCAATTACGGTCTCGCCGGTACAGCTGGCATTCTCGGCCGAGCCTGACACTATCCAGGCAGGCCAAAGCGCGACCTTAAGGTGGACATCAGAAGGACTTCAGTCGCTTTCGATCGACAACGGTATCGGTAACGTGAGTTCCCTGTTGCCCAACGGCTCGATGACGGTGTTGCCTGGCGTGACTACCACCTATACGGCAACCGCAACCGACGACTCCGGCGCGAAGCTAACTCAGCAGGTGGTGGTGAGCGTGGGGCTTCCCCCTCGGCCGCCGCAACACCCGATTCGGCACATCATTTATATGCTCCAAGAGAACCGCACCTTTGATAATTACTTTGGAGCACTGGGGGCTTATCGCGCCTCAAAGATCGCAGGAGCAAGTGCGAGTGACGTCGACGGCTTCGATCCAGCCAAGGCACTTCAAACCAAAACTGGGAAATCTGTGCGGCCCTACCATTATCAGACGGTCTGCACCGAAGGCATTAACTTTGCCTGGAATGAGAGCCATACGGATATGGATCTCCAGGCGCCCGATACCTTCCTTGATACCGATTTCAGCAAGGCCACGTTCCGCATGGACAAGTTTGCCCAGACGGTAAACCTTACAACCAAGGATCCCAACGGGACGCGGCAGATGGGTTACTACAACCAGGCGGACCTGCCCTATTACTACGAACTCGCAACACAGTTTGCCACAAGTGATCGATTCTTCTCGTCGATTCCATCCAACACGCTTCCTAATCGCATGTATATGTTTACCGGCACATCATTTGGACACATCGCCGCCGCGACGCCGGGCTCGGGCGGCTGGGCGCAGAAGACGATCTTCCGCGCGATGAACGAAGCCGGCGTGAGCTGGCGCTACTACTATCAAGACAGCGATATTTACCTGACCGACTTCGCCGACTATTACCAGAGCGACGTGAAGGCAAAGGTCTATAACATCAACAACTGGTTCAGTGTGCTGGCGTCGCCGACCGCAGATCAGGACCTTCCAGACGTCATCTTCATAGAGCGCGCGGGCAGCACCGGCCTTGATGAGCATCCGGAGAACAACATCCAATCCGGCGCCGTCAGCGTGCAGAAGATCATTTCGGCATTGATGAACAGCAGCGCATGGCAATCATCGGTCTTCATCCTCAGCTACGATGAGGGAGGTGGGCTTTATGATCACGTTCCGCCGTTCCAGGTGCCGGTACCCGACGATATCGCACCCATCCTGAGATCGGGAGATACTAAAGCAAACTTCAACCTTTCAGGATTCCGCATTCCCATTACAGTGATTTCTCCATGGGTGAAGCCGCACCTGGTCTCCCACAAGCCGCGCGAGCTTACGTCGATTCTCAAGCTCATCGAGACCACATTCGGCGTGCGGTCCTTAACCAACCGGGATGCATGGGCAGATGACATGAGCGAGTTCTTCGACTTTAGCCAGCCGGCGTGGCAAAAGCCTCCTGCGCTTCCCACTCAGCCCACGAATGGAGCTTGCGATCAATCCCGAGAGGTGGGACCCACCTTCTGAGAGCTTCTTCTCCAGAGCGGTGAAGGGTGCTTTCGTCAATTCCTCTGCTGCGTGTTCCGAAACCGAGGTAACGCGTACTCCTTAGATACATACCTGCTTGTTGCGCCCAAAATGGGTTATGAATATGCGTATGCGTCGCAACTTCAACCATTCTCTTCAAGGGACCGGAATGATTTTCGGTCTTCCCTTGCTTCTGTTCACGCTCGCCGTCTCGGCGCAGAGCTTCGCCCAATACGCACTAACTTGCGCTTCCGAGGACGGCCGAAAGCACTACTGCGCGGCCGATACACGCGGCGGCGTGACTATGGAGCGCCAGCGAAGCCATGCGGTTTGTACTCAGGGATCGACTTGGGGATTCGATACCAATGGCGTTTGGGTAGACCGGGGATGCCGTGCAGATTTTCTGGTGACTCCCGCCCCTTCCGAGCACAACGCCAATCGCGACCGCGACCATGATCGCGGTCCGAATCATGACCGAGACCACGATCGTGACTATGACCGCGATCGGGATCGGGACCGCGATAGACACGACTACGGCCGCGAGGAACAGACCATGCAACTCACCTGCTCCTCAGAAGATGGTAGACGCCACTACTGCGAGAGCGACATCCAGGGCAAAGCGACAATGTTGCGGCAGCGCAGTGGATCGCCATGCAGAGAAGGTTATAGCTGGGGTAACGATCGCCGCGGAATTTGGGTCGATCACGGCTGCCGTGCCGATTTCTCATTGAGCGGCAAGCGCACTGCGTCGTTCGGCATGGGCAATGGCCAGCCGCTCGTGAGCACAGTGACCTGCTCGTCCAACACCGGCATTCGACAACTCTGCGAGGTCGATGACAGCGGCGGCGTCACGCTCACCCGGCAAATCAGCGAGTCAGCATGCAGGATGGGTTATAGCTGGGGCTACGAGCGCAGTGGGATTTGGGTAGACCATGGCTGCCGCGCAGAATTTGAGGTTCGGAATCGCAGATAGCAAGCTATCCGGAGTACCAAGACGAAGAGCCTCGATCCAGTCGAGGCTCTTCGCATTTTTGCGATTCGACCGTAGCACAAAAATGCGTGATAACACAGGAGGCACATCCGGCTCAATTTAAGATTGGCGGTTCACAATTTGCGTCCAAAGGAAATTTCTCCGCATGTGGCGTCGACTTGCTTCCCTCGCTTGCATTTTCGTTTCTTGTCTCGGAAATTGCTTTTCTCAATCTTCATCCCAGAGTGCGACGCGTAGCATCGTTCTGCACGCCGCGCGCCTTCTGGACATCGAAACGGGTCGCATCGTTCAGCCCGGAGAGGTCCTGGTACAAGGCGAACGCATTCGCGAGGCTGGGGCTTCAGTGTTGCATCCCGCCGGCGCGCAGGTGATCGACCTCGGCGACTCTACACTTATCCCGGGGATGATCGATGCGCACGTTCACCTCTTCCTTCACCCCGGCGCGGAAGACTTACAGACTGTCGAGGAATCGGTTCCGCAGCGCACGATCCTTGCTACGCTTGCGGCCCACGACGATCTCATGGCTGGCTTTACCGCGGAACGCGACATGGGAACCGAAGGCGCCGGCTCGGCGGATACTGCGGTGCGCAATGCCATTGACCACGGGCTCATTCTCGGCCCTCGATTACGGATTAGCGGCAACGCGATCGACATCCTTGGCGGACACGAGGACGCTCGCGGCTATAACCCCGAGCAGCACGTGCTTAGCAATGCGACCTACGCGAACAATTCTGCCGAACTGGTCGCAGCCATTCGCGAAGAATTCAAGCAGGGAGCTGACTTCATCAAGATGTACGAAACTGGAAGAGACGTGGTCCAAAATGGGAAGTTCTCGACTCCGTACCAGTACAGCGAAGCCGAGTTGGCCGCCGCCGTACAAGAAGCGGCGCGCGTGGGCAAGCGCGTTGCCGTGCATGCCACGGGAGAACCAGGAACTCTGTACGCGGCACAAGCCGGCGTGGAGTCAATTGATCATGCTTTCCAGCTGAGCGATGAAACCATGAGGCTGATGCGCGAGAAGCACATACCTGCAGTGCCGACCTTCACCATCATTGAATATTTCGGCGATCATGCGGCTAGTCCGGCGGCGGCGCAGCGCGAGCGCGCGACCCTCGACTACCATGCGCAGGAATTTCGCAAGCAGCTTGCCGCCGGAGTGCCTATGGCGCTCGGATCAGACGTGGGACCATTTCCGCATGGCACGCAGGCCCGCGAGTTCGTGCTGATGGTGAAGTACGGAATGTCGCCCCTCGCGGCACTGCAAGCCGATTTACTGAACGGCGCCAAGTTGCTGGGCTGGGAAGGTCAGATAGGAGCCCTTAAGCCTGGTTATTTGGCTGACGTGATTGCAGTTGAAGGCAATCCGCTGCAGGATATTTCCGCTACCCAACACGTGACTTTCGTGATGAAGGGCGGCGTTGTTTACAAAGGTGGACGATAGCTGCCCAATCGCCGGATTTCATGCTCACTGAGCTCGCATATGTCATGTCAGATCGTCCTGCAAAAACCGCGCTTATGAACAGTCGTTTTGTTCGCTTATTTCTATGACTTCCAACTTCGAATTAGCACTTGCGATTCTGGCCGGAATCGTCATCATTCTGCTCCTCCGTCTCATGTTTGTGCGCGCGGACTACTCGCTTAGCGCTGATTCGCAAGCCCAGAGGCGGGAGAAAGATCTCTTTGCTCACAAGTTTGGAAGCGGAGCCGCTGGGAAACAAGCCAATGTGGCTCCTGTGTCGAACGACCTCGGCCGAGTGCGCGTAGTGCAGTTTAACTTTGAGCACTTCGACGCGGTCCCAGGGCCGCCCGATATAGAGAGCTTTGCCGACGAGTTGATCGTCGAGCTCTATGATTCCGTTTCAGACTTTCGCTGGACCGCGACTTATGTTGTGGCTACGCCGAGTGGCATCCGCAAGCTGATGGATGATGAGCGCTGGAGCTTTTTCTACGCGACGGAGATCTTTATTGTGCGGAGATACGATCTCGAAACGATTCGCAAGGCGGTCTACGGACGCATTAAGGAGATTCATGACGATGTGCCCCTCGATGCCGAGGAGCCGCCGATGAGAGGTTAGGCTCGAAACGGTCACGCTTCAGCCTGCGCGCTGTTCAGTATCGTGAATCTGGCGAAGGAAGCGGCGTCTCTTGTAATTTGGAAGAAGAGCAGGAGGGAAAATTAAAAGGGCTGCGACATTGGTTATGCTCTAGTCACCAACTCCTGCGAGGGAGTCAACAACGTGGATGCATGTACCGTCACAGCCCCTGATGCGATCACTGCTTTCGCAGTTCCAAACCCCAGCTGCACCTCGCAGTGTCCGCTGGTTTTTTCGGGTCTGGTCGCCCTGCGGATTGCTCCGCCGGGCTGATCACCCAGCCTACTTCGGTTGCAGCACTTGGATAAGCACTGAACCTTTCGGCCGTCGACGTAGGTCAATCTAAAGGGCATGGCCCCAAGTGTCAACGCCCGTGATTTGTGCACGCCCGAGGAAAAACATCTGGAAAAGTGAAAATGCAAAACGCTGATGAAAAGCGATTTACAGCCTTGGGCTTTCATTGCGTACCTGTTATTCACATGCTTTCCACAAAATTAAGAAACGGCCAAGTTGCGACGCATTCAAGGATTCCCTTGACCGCGCAGCAGAGTTGAAGCATGGTGGTCTAGTTAAGGAGCAAGATGTCAGTTTTTATCGCCTACGTTGACGGTGGTTCTCATGGCAATCCAGGACCGTCTGGGATCGGCGTTGTGATCCAGGATTCCGACGGCGAGACGATCAGGATTTCCAAGTGGATAGGCCATCAGGACAATAATGTTGCGGAATATGTGGCACTGCTCGAGGCGCTGCAACATGTTCTGGGCCTGAAGGCAAAGGCCCTGCGCGTCTTCTCTGACTCTGAAGTGGTGGTTCGTCAGATGACCGGCGAGTACTGCTGTCGCAGCCCGCGCCTGTATTCGCTGCACTGGACCTGCCGCAAACTGGCGCGCTCACTCGATTTCTCCATCGTTCACATCGACCGCGCACGCAACGGCGAAGCCAACCAACTCGCACACCACGCTGTCCGATCACGGCGGCGGTAAGAGACCGCTACCGATTTCATCTAAGCGCGAATTTTGTCGACAACCCGGCGCAGCTTCGCGACCGGCCCAGAGCGGAACCTGGACTCCACTAACGCCCAATCGGGCAGTTCCACAATCAACTCAAAATCCTTCATTGACACTGCACGTTTTGAATCCATTGGCTTGCCAGAGCGCAGAGTCTGCAGGGCATCATCGATAGCGTGAGTCATGCGGAACAAAATTGTCGTCGGATAAAGGGCCATGCTGAAGCCGAGATCTTGCAGCTGCTCGGGGCTCATCCAGGGCGATTTCCCCCCACCTTCAAAGACATTCACGACCTTCTGCACTCCTTTGAACTCCTTAGCAATAAGCTTCAAGTCTTTTTCGCTATGTTCGGCTTCAATGTAGATGGCGTCTGCGCCGACCTTCAGGTAAAGCTCGCACCGGCGCATCGCGTCGTCCAGCCCGTTGGGCTCGGCGGAATCGGTACGTGCGACAAGAAAGAGGGAATCCTTGTCCACTCGCGCCGCCGCGGCCGCGCGGAGCTTCTCCGCCATCTGTTCCGGAGGAACCACTTCCTTGCCGGCCATGTGCCCGCAACGTTTGGGCGGTCGCTGATCTTCAATAAATATGGCTGACACTCCCATCTGCTCGTACACGTTCACAGTGTGAGTGACATTCTTTACGTCCCCATAGCCGTCATCGCAATCCACCAAAACCGGCAGATCGGAAGCGGCGATGATCTCGCGCACGGCCTCGGATTTTTCGCCGAAGCGGATCAAGTCGATGTCCGGGACTCCGAAGCGGGCGCCTTCTAAAGCGAATCCGCCGACCTGATAAGCGACGAAACCGGCGCGCTCAATCAGCTTCGCGCTGAGCGCATCGTGGGCCGCCGGCAATTGCAGCAATTTGTGCCGTTGGAGAAGCGATCTCCAACTCGGACGCTCGACTTTGATCTTAGGCATACCAAAATGGGATGCAGAGATGATGGGTTGCGGGGCTGCTGCTGGCTGGAATCGGTCAGGCGGCCTTTGGGCGAGCAGCTCGCTTCAGGCATTTGGCAGCGACATCCGGACCCTTGCAGCCCAGAACTTTGAACTTCGTGCCATCGTCAGAGTGATAGTTCACGAAGAACTTCTCGACTTCTCGCAGCAATGACTCGTTTAGGTCGCTCACAGACTTAATGTCTGAATGCGTGTGGCTGGTGTTCGAAACCGCGATCAGGCGATCGTTGCGCTCCTTCTTTCCATCTTCTGACTGCTCTCCTTCGATAACGCCTACCAGCCGCGCCTCGACAACGCATCCCGGAAAAGCCGGCTGATCCATGAGGATGAGGACATCCAGCGGATCGCCATCCTCAGCTTCGGTAGACGGAATGAACCCAAAGTCGTGTGGAAAGACCATACCTTCGGGAAGGACTTTCTTGAGCGTGAAGCTGCGCCGGTCGGGATCGAAAGCGTACTTGTTGCGACTGCCCTTCGGCGTCTCAATCACCACTTGAACCTGTCCTTTATCGCTAAGCGTACTCAGCCGAACAGGATTGGCCAAACCGTTTTTCTTTTTCGCCATGTTCTTCGATCGGGAAACTCGCCTAAAGATGTGTTGATGAACGGAAACCACACGTGGATGTCTGACCGCTAAGCGCCAGTTGCTGACACTGCAGGGTGCGTAACGAGCCGTTGTATCGGCCGTGAACTTGGCTTGCGGATATATTCGGTCAGCCTGAACAGCTGTTGCCGAGACCGACAGGCCGTTCGCGTAGATACAATGAGAACGGCTCATCACAAATGCGGCGGCATCTCAACCCATCTCGCGATGGCCAATTACTCGACTGCATATGGCATTTCGTTCCGGATTCGTCTCCATCATCGGCCGACCCAATGCGGGAAAGTCCACGCTTCTCAACGCGCTCGTAGGCGAGAAGGTGGCCATTGTCACGCACAAGCCGCAAACCACGCGTCATCGCATTCAGGGTTTTGTAAATGTAAAAGGAGGTCACGGGAGGCCCCCAGGACAAATTGTGTTCATCGACACTCCCGGAGTCCACAAACCGGACTCCCCGCTGGGCACCCGCATGATGCGGGAAGTAAACAGCGCCTTAGAAGAGCGCGATTTGGTGTTGCTGATTGTCGACGCTGCCCAGCCATTTGGTAAAGGCGACCAGTTCGTGCTCGAACTGCTCAAGCATGTCAGCTCACCAGTAATCCTGTTGCTAAATAAGATCGACTCCGTCGAAAAGCCTAAGCTGCTCGAGATCATCGATAGGTATTCGAAGCTGCGTGATTTTGCCGAAATCATCCCCATTTCGGCGACCAAGCGCAAAGGACTGGAGGAGCTAGTCGATCAGGTGATCAAGCGTCTTCCCGACGGTCCACGCTATTTCGACAAGGACCAGATCACCGATCAGTCCGAACGGGCGATGGTCGCGGAGATGATCCGTGAACGTGTGCTAATCGAGACCGGACAAGAAGTGCCGTACGCTTCGGCAGTAAAGATCGAGCGCTTCGAGGCAGGCGAGAAGCTCACCCGTATCGCCGCCGCCATTTATTGCGAGCGTGAAGGGCAGAAAGCCATCTTGATTGGCAAAGGCGGAGCGATGCTGAAGCGGATCGGCACGTCAGCCCGACGGCAGATCGAGCGCCTAGTCGGAACCAAAGTCTTCCTGGAGCTGTTTGTAAAGGTTCGTGAAAACTGGCGCAACTCGGAAGCAGCGTTGGATGAACTGGATTGGCGCAAGCAGATTGGCGAATAAGTAAGTCAGGCGCGCCAATTCGGGACGGTCGGGAGGCGGCATTCCGTCGGACAGGAATGAAGGGGCAACTCCGGTTGCCTGTTAAAGCAACTTACCTCCAGTAGCTCGCCACTACGTGAGGTGCCTTGTGATTCGCAGCGCTCGCTTCGTCGTCGTCTCCTGTCTGTGTCTGTTTTCAACCTTCAGCATTGCCGATCAAATTACGCTGAAGAATGGGGATCGCGTCACGGGAACGATCACCACCGCGGACGCCACCTCCCTCAACCTAAAAACTGACTACGCAGGAACACTCACCATCAAGTGGGACGCAGTTGAAGCGATCTCTTCGGATCAACCTCTTTACGTGACCTCAAAGACTGGTCAGAAGGTTACGGGCCCCATCACCACCAGCGACGGTAAGCTTCAAGTTGCCACCGCAAGCGGCGCTGTCACTCTCGACAAGGACGCGGTTCAAACCGTCCGCTCGGAGTCGGAGCAGAAGGCATACGGCGCCTGGGGCGGCTTCCTTGATTCAGGACTCAGCCTCTCCCGCGGTAATTCCGAGACCACCAACTTCACGGTTGGCGCAACGGCAACGCGAATTACCGACAAAAGTAAAGGTAGCGCATACGTAAATTCGCTTTACTCGAAAAGCAATACGAACGGTGTCAGTCTGACTACCGCAAGCGCCATCCATGCCGGCCTTCGCTTCGACTTCAATGTAAGCGATAAGACGTTCGCGTTTGGTTTTACAGATTTCGATCACGACCGCTTCCAAGACCTGGATCTGCGCAACGTACTTGGCGGTGGACTCGGATATCACTTCATCAAGACCGATGCCACTAATCTCGACCTCTTTGCAGGCGCATCTCTCAATCAGGAGTACTTCACGAATCTAACGCGGCGCTCGGGCGAATTGCTGGCAGGTGAGTCGCTGGATCATAAGCTGTCCAGCGCGTTTTCTATTAAAGAGAGACTCGAGTTTTATCCCAATGTGACCGATTTGGGACAATACCGCATCGTCTTCGACACCGCTGCAATCACGAAGATAAGCAAATTCTTCAGTTGGCAGGTAGCAGCAAGCGATCGCTACATCACCAATCCGGTGAACGGACTCAAAGGAAACGATCTTATGTTCACTACCGGATTACGTGTCGCTTTTGGGGCAAACAAGGGTTTGTAGGTCTGGGCTCGACGCGATTGCGAATTGGTGGTTTTGAAATCGTTCAACCCTGAAATCACCAACTCACGACATCGCATTTGCGGCTACTCTTTCACTGAAATTCCCAGAGCCTTCATTTTGCGATACAGATGACTTCGTTCCATGCCGAGAATTTCCGCCGCGCGGCTCATGTTTCCTTTGCTCTCGTCAAGTTTCTTCAGGATGTAGTCTCGCTCATAGGCCGAGCGAGCCTGCTGCAGAGAGGAAAATTCGGAAGTTGTATTGCGCCGGGAGCCCTCGCGATAGACCAACGGCGGCAAGTGCTTGCGCTCTATCTTCGCGGCGCCCGGATTCATGATGACGATGCGCTCAATCACGTTGCGCAGTTCACGAACATTTCCCGGCCAGGCATAGTTCATGAGGACGTGCACAGCGTCATCGGTAATCTCGCGGGTGCGACGGCTGTAATGGGAGGAGAATTCCTTCAGAAAGTGTTTGACCAAAAGGGGAACGTCCTCGAGTCGGTCTCGCAGCGGCGGTACATAGAAAGGAATAACGTTGAGCCGGTAAAAAAGATCTTCACGGAAGTTGCCGCTTGCGATCTCTTCCTCCAAGTTCTTGTTGGTCGATGCAATGACGCGGACGTCCACGGTGCAGGGCTCCGCCGCGCCCACGGGCGTAAAACGCTGCTCATCTAGAGTGCGCAGAACCTTGGACTGAGTTTTCAGGCTCATGTCCCCAACTTCATCCAGGAAGAGGGTGCCACCATCAGCGCGTTCGAATGTACCGATCTTCTCCGCTGCCCCGCCTGGCCCAGCCGAGTTACGATATCCGAACAGCTCGGCTTCAATGAAATCCTCAGGAATGGCTGCGCAGTTCACTTCGGTAAAAACGCTTTCGCGGCGCAGGCTCTGATTGTGAATGGCGCGCGCAACCAGTTCCTTTCCCGTTCCGGACTCGCCATAGATCAAGACCCGGCCGTTGGTTGGAGCCATCAGCCCGATCTGCTGGCGCAGAGCCTTGGTGGGCACACTCTCGCCGACGATGACGCTCCTGGATTCGAGCTGCTTGCGGTACTCGCGGTTCTCTCCCCGCAATCGTCGCGCTTCCATCGCGTTCTTGATCAGGATCAGCGTGCGTTCGAGAGAAAGGGGCTTTTCGAGAAAGTCGAAAGCGCCCAGTTTGGTGGCGCGCACGGCAGTCTCGATGGTGCCGTGCCCGGAGATGATGATCGCTTCAGGAGGATCTGGATGCTCCTTGATCTTCTCCAAAGTTTCAAGGCCATCGATTCCAGGCAGCCAGATGTCGAGCAGAACCACATCGAAGGACCGCGCCTTCAGAGCGTCCAGGCAAGCCTCGCCACTTTCGGCAGTACTGACCTTATAGCCTTCGTCTTCGAGTACGCCGCGCAGAGACTTACGGATTTCGGCTTCGTCATCGACTACCAGGATGGAATTCATGGGCTAGGCAAGATTTTACAGGCGGGCACTGCCGAGGCGCGCCATGGATGAAGGATTGACATAGCGCGCCGAGAGGAAACTCAATCGAGTCCGTCTTGAAGAATTGCCGATAGAGGTCGAATCGCCGCCGCTGGAAGTTCTGACAGATATGGCGCGAGCGCCACGCCAGAAAACCACTCTAGTGCCTTCCTTCGACAGCATTGAGTTTGCCCGGCGGAGAGTTCGCGACAGGTCGGAGGCAACGTTTATCTTGACATTCGTCCCATTCGCGTTGAGAATTCTCCGACCCTACCCTCCATAAAACTCCGGCGCCCTCACGCCTTGCTGGGAAGGTAATAGTTTCCCGACGTCTTGTTCCCGGAGAATTCTGATGCGCTGTCTGCATAAATTTGCACACCTCTGCCTAATTATTTGCGTTACTCCGCTTTTTCTGGCGGCACAAACTCCCACTCCCGGCCAGAACGTGAATATGGTCTCCGGCATTGACTGGCCATGGGGAGATCCATTTCTGGAGCGGCAGAACGAACCGCAGATGGCGGTCTCCACGCGCAACCCGCTACACCTGATGGCCGGGGCAAACGACTACCGCACTGTGGATATTAATGTGGCCGATCAGCTGCCGACCGAACAACTGGCAGGAGATGCATGGCTCGGATTATTTGAATCATTGGATGGCGGTCGACGGTGGCAGAGCACGCTGATTCCCGGCTATCCGCAGGACACTTCTGCCACTGGAATGAGTTCGCCTCTCCATGGACTCTCTACTGCTTCCGACCCTGTGGTCCGGGCGGGAACCAACGGCATGTTGTACTTCGGCGGGATCGCGTTCAATCGCGGCAGCAACAAAGGTGTAGTTTTCCTTTCACGCTTTATCGATCTCAATGACCGCGAGGGGCTGGACATAAGGTTCGACCAAAGTCCGATCCGTTACATCGGCACGACGGTGGTAGATACAGGCAGTGCCGGCCAGTTTCTCGACAAGCCTCAGATTGCAGTGGACATTCCTCGCGGTGGCGCCGGCACTTGCAGTTTTCCGCAGATCAAGCGCCCGGATGGCACAACGGTTCCGCAGAGCTTTCCTGCTGGAACTGTGTATATGGCGTGGGCTGAGTTCGTAGGCAGTCAAAATCTCATCCGCAGCAAAGTGCGATTAAGCAAATCCCTGGACTGCGGCGCTACATGGAGCAATCCCGTTCTTCTGAGTCAAACCTATGCCGTCAATAATGGGCCGAGCATCGCAGTTGATCCCGAGACTGGATATGTCTACGTGGCCTGGCGAGCGGCGGCTGCGGCAAACAATCCTGATGCAATCGTCCTGGCCAAGTCTACCGATGGCGGAAACACTTTTCCCAAAGCGGTCCAAGTTATAGGCCTGCAACCATACAACTCGACAACTCCTAATGCGCCGTCGCTTTTCGATGAGCAAACCACGGGCAGTGAATTTCGATCCTTGGCTTTTCCGGCGCTTGCCGTCGATGACAGCGGAGTTGCTGGGTCGCCGGGAACGGTGTACCTGGCATGGGCGCAGCGCGGCGCTGCGCCCTGTTTGGGACAACCAGCTTTGCCGGTCGCATCGGACGCAAAGATTGTAATGAGCACTTCTTCCGACGGAGTGGCGTGGAGCCCTGTTCCTTGCGCAATTGATACTGGCGCTATTACCGACGACCTGGGCAAGCCGTTCAGTCGTGGAAATCAGATCATGCCTGCCATGACGTTTATCGAAGGCAAGCTGATGCTCACTTACTACGATCAGCGACTCGACCATACTGCAGGAATCTTTGTGCCGCAGCTTGATGTGACCAAAACTTTCTTCAGTCCAGACTCCGCAGGCAAGTTCTTCGATGAGTCACGGGAGAGCAAGGGCGACCCGGATGGGTCAGGTGCTCCCATATTCACACCATTCATTGATGATGCGGGTCTTACTTCGCGACGACACACGATTGATGTCAATCTTGCGCAATCGAACGGCCTTGCGCCATCGAATGGCGGCCTAATCCCAAGCTTCACCTTCGCTCGTGTTTCCAGTTATGACTTTGGTCTTTTCTTCGGTGAGCAGGACACCAAGTTCCACCAGCTCAAATTCAACCCGCCCGACTTACCGCTGTTCGCAAAAGGCACGGCGCCTTTCATTGGCGATTACATTGATATAGCCGGACAGATGTTCGTGCCGTGTCCCAATACTCCGCAATGTTGGGCGTTCAACAATCCCATCAATCCCGCGCTCAGAGGACTTCCTGCTCCTTCACCGGTGCACTATGCCACATGGACGACGAATCAGGATGTGATCCCTCCATTCAACGGCGATTGGACGACCTACAAGCCCATCACCGGCAACCCACCTGCCGCGAGCAAATACAACAACGATGGCTCACTTACCGACCCTTGCATACCGAACACCGGTTTCGAAGGCGACCGCAACCAAAACATTTACGACAGCCGCATCACCCAGGGATTGTTAGTATCCTCACCGCAGCTGTCGAAGCCTCTGAGTACTAGCGTGCAACGTGGGTTCGTAGTGCTGGTACAAAATTTCACGAATGGCCGGGCTCCGAATTTCGTCAATTATTTTCGGCTGACGATTCCTATAAGTTCCCAACCAGCAGATGGCTTTGCTTCATTCCAGCAACTGGTTCCACCTAGTCCGGTGCCCAGACCGCCTTTTCCGGCTGTTGTCAACGGCATGCCCTTTCCTTTAGCGAGCGTGGATGTGGCCATCGCTCCGCACTCCGGAATTGCGCGCACTGTTTTTGCGGTTTCGAGCAATGCCCACGCTAGCATCACCGTCAATGTCCAGGAGCTCGATGGACTTGGCGGCACTCCTCTGCAAGGCGGCCTCTCCAGCTTCATTGTGCTGAATGCCGATAACACCGTTCCAAACTCGCTGGTTGATCCTAACGGAGTAATCGATCCAGCGAGCAGCATCAGCGGCGTGGAATTCTACAGCCCCAACATCACCGGTCCAAACATCACCGGTCCGAACATTACTGGTCCAAATATCACTGGCCCGAACATTACCGGTCCGAATATCACCGGATCTAATTGCAGTTCACCGAATATCACCGGTCCCAACATAACGGGATCGGGCTGCACTGCGCCCAACATCACTGGCCCGAATATCACCGGACCAAATATCACCGGTTCCACAGTCGCTAGTCCGAACATCACGGGATCGAACGTGTCTGCGCCGAACATCACGGGCTCTTCTGTTGCCGACGCGACATATATTGTCGGTGGCAACCAGAAAACCGGAAACACACATGCTGGACAGCACGTGAAGCTGGTCGGCAACTCGCCAGTACCTTTGCAAGTGACGGTAACGCAGATCTACACCACCCCGAATACGGACGGACAATGCCATCTGGTTGACGCGCAGCAGAACATCACTTTGGCAAATGTGCCGAACGCGGCCTTCACCGACGTCGGTCAGTTAGGGAATCCCAATATCACCGGCAGCGACGTAGCGGACGCAACTTTCGACCTTGGACCTAACGACACTGCATACATCACTATCCGTGCTCAGAATTTCACCATGGACCAGATGAGAGACCTCGTCACGCAAGTGACGCCTGTAGTAGTGCCTGAGGCAATTAACAGCAATGACACGACCGATACGACGCCGCCTTTTGTGGCTCCGCTGTTCATTACCACGGCGGCGCTGCCGGATGGAGTGGTTGGACAGAGCTATCCCCCTCAGCCGCCGATCGTGATTAACGCGGTTACCAGGAATAATGTGGCTACCGCTTTTGCAACCATGCAGGTCATCGGCGGAACTCCGCCGTACGTCTGGAACGCGAGCAGTTTGCCCTCAGGACTGGCAATCAACACCGGTACCGGCTCGATCACAGGTACGCCGACGGCAGCTAACCTGAACAACCCCATCGTCACATTTACCGTTACAGACAGTAAAGGCATGGGCGTTTCCCGTAATATCGTATTGCGGATCGCTGACCCGCTGGCGTTCACAACGGACACCTTGCCACCTGCGTTTACCGGAAGCTCGTATCTGAAGACGCTTGCTTCCTCAGGAGGCATTTCACCTGTCACTTGGACGTTAGAGTCCGGGCCATTACCGAATGGCCTCTTTCTGAATCCGGCTGGAACCATTACGGGAATGCCAACCGCAACTGGTTCGTTCCCAATTACATTGCGCGCCACGGATTCATCGACGCCGCAACAGCAGACGGCGGTCAAAAGCTTCACCATGGTTGTTGCGACTCCATCGCTCTTCGTGACATTTGTATCGCAGCCTCAAAGCGTCCAAGCTGGACAAGCTCTCCCGCCCGTAACCATCGAGGTGAAAGATAATTCAGGGGCGCGGATTGGGGCGAACGTCCAGATGAGCGTGGGAAATAACCCATGCTCAGGAACGTTGACGGGCGGCACTTCTGTTGCTACGAAGGACGCCGGTCAGACCACGTTTACGACGTTGACCCTGGATCGAGGCGGCAATGGCTACACCTTGATTGCGACTGCCACGGCGGCAGGAGGGGCCAATGGCAGCACGCCCTCGAATGTATTCAACATTGCCGGCTTCTGCCCGACAAGCGCGATGGTCATCCCGCGGGTCGACTCGCCGGGTGTGCGGCTGGGTGACGGCAAGGTTCTTTATGCCGGAGGAAACGGGGATGGTGGTGTGATCCTGCAAAATGCGGAGCTCTATGATCCAGCCACCCAGAGCTTTGCTGTCGTGCCCAACGCCCTGCCTGCCCCGCGAGGTAACGGACATACTGCAACCCTTCTTCCGGATGGTAGAGTGCTCCTTGCGGGGGGCCGCGCTGATGCGATGACCACCGTAAATACGGCTGATCTCTACCTGCCGGTTTCCCAGACATTCGTCAGTACTGGTTCGATGTCTGCGCCCCGCGAATTTCACACAGCGACGCTGCTGCCGAGCGGCAAGGTACTGATTGTGGGTGGCATCGGCGGCCAGAGTACCCTCGAGCTGTATGATCCCGCTGAGAATGTCTTTGGGCGCCCGGTTAACTTGCCAGATCCGCGGCAGTGGCACACCGCAACGTTGCTGGCGAATGGAAAGGTCTTTATCGCCGGCGGAGCGGTAAAGACAACACTGTTGTACGACCCCGTCACAAGCGCAACGACCTCGGGCCCCGACCTCAGCTCTGTGCACACTTTGGCCGCGGCAGTCCGACTGTCAGATGGCAGGGTGCTGATCGCAGGCGGCAACGACAATGCTACTCCGTCGCAAGGGGCTACTCTCGCGACTGCAGACCTTTATGATCCGATCGCCAATACCATAACCGCCGTGGGTTCGATGAACTTTGCACGCTTTGCGCACACTGCGGAGTTATTGCCAAATGGTCGCGTGCTCATTGCTTATGGTGAACGGATTACACAACCCGGCTTTGCTGACTCGGTATTTGCCTCCGAGTTGTTCGATCCAGTGACCGGAATATTCACAGCAGGAGGAATCACCTCGCAAGCATTCCGAAGCCGGGGAGTCTTTCTCGGTAACGGAAGTATCCTCTTCGCGGGCGATAGATCTGGTATCCCGGAACTATATCTGCCAAGTCCGTAGGGCCATGTCAGTGAAGTTTCGCCCTAAGTCGGCGGCTGGCATCGTCCAGGAGCGGGTTGCGAGGCGCCATGTTTTTCATGGCAAGAAATTCTTTGTACGAGTCGCTCGCCGCCGAGGAGTGCAGTCCTTCTTGAGCACGCCCGAGATAGTAATAGACGGGCGGGAACAAATGATAGGTCGGCGACTCGTCCAAAAACAGCGCGGTCGCTTCCCCGCGACGTTTTAAACAAACTTCGAGTTCTGAATCGGCTTCGGGATAAGCTCCAGCCTCAATGTAAGCGCGCGCGGCATCGAAGCGGCCCATCCATGTATCTGCGATCTTGCGCGATTCCAGGAAAAACTTGATCGCCTCCTGAGGTTTCCCACGTTGCAGTTCGACTTCTCCCTCGATCAGCTTTGCGTAAGCTTGGGAATCGGGTTTTAGACGACTTCCAAGTTGCTGCGCCACCCCAAGTGCCTTGGGATAATTGTTGACGCCCAAGTACGCCCGGGCGGCCCAGAACATAACGCTGTCATCCTTACTCTGCCTCAGCGCGCGCTCAGCGTCACGGACCGCCTCTGCTGGCTTGCCTGTGAGCAATTGGGATTCTGCCGCCATGGAAAGCTTTTCAGCGGCGGCATCGGTATTCTTGGCGGCCAAGTCAGCTGGAATTGCCGCGTCCAGAATCTTGCTCGCGTCGGAAGCACGGCCTTCATAAAGAGCCAGATCGGCCAAACCTATGGCGGCGGCAGACGCGCCTGACGAACCCATATTTTCTAGACGACGATAGGTCTCTGACGCCTGCTCTGGATGTCCCAAGCCGAGTTGCGGAAGCGCAGTTCCAACAAACCCCAGAACCATGGAGGGATTCATCTGCAGAACGGTCTGTTGCTCACGGATCGCGGTCTCAAAGTCCCCGGCATACATCGCGTACAGCCCCAGATTGTTGCGCTGCGCCACATTCTTTGGATAGATCTCGATAGCACGACGTCCCTCAACTAACGCGCGTTCCATGTCCCGGCGGTAGAAATAAGCAAGGGCGAGATTGGCGACGCCTGCGCTGTCCGCCGGGTACTGCTTCACGAGTTGCTGTTGTTCCTCGATCGCCTTGTCGGATTCGCGAGCCAGCAAATAATAGGCGCCACGCGTGCGGTATTTCTCACGGTCGCTCATCCGGTCGATTTTGGAAAGGGCAAGCTGGAAATATTCTTCCGCCTTCTGTACCTGGCCGATGTTGTGATAGGTGGCGCCTAAAATTACATACGCTCGGCCCAAATCAGGATCGATCCGGGTAGCACTGAGGCAATGCTCGATGGTCTGGTCCCATTGACCGGCTAATTGCGCGTTCTGACAGAGGCCGTACTCGTGTGCCGCTTCGAGAGAAGCGGTTGTAAAAGTTTCTGCCGCTGCCAGCTGTACCGATTTGGGCGTGTTATCGCCCAGTGCCTTGCGGATGCCTGCTGCAAGTTTTCCAGTCGCCACAAGCACGTGCTGCTTGTCAGTTTTAGCGCTTTCGCTTGCGATAGCTTTCCCCGTCATACTGTCGAGTGCCTTGACGGTGAAACGATAGGCCTCGCCATCCCGCGCAATCGTGCCGCTTACTACGGTATTGATGCCTTCGCGTGTCGCGACCAGTCTTGCTAGTGGCTCATCGAGCGCTGAAGCCCCGGGTTGCAGCTTTGCCGCGAGCTTGTGTGCGGTACCACGGTTATAAGTAGTAAGGAAGGACGCTCCCTCCAGCGCCACCCCCAAGGCCGGCTCAAGCGTGCCATCGAATACACTCTCGCCGGTGTCATTCTTGAAATCGGCGACCAATACAGATACCGGTGCGTGCTGCGCGCCTGGTTTGTGAATAACCTTTTGCACTATCAATTGCGTGGACGCCAGCACGGTGACAGCTATGGTTGCGGCGGCCCAGCGCCAGCTTTTGCGGACGGGATGAAGCCATGCACGCAGGTCGCGGAGCAATTCCTGGACAGTTTGATAGCGGGCATCCCGGCTGCGCTCCAGACATTTCGTGACAAGACTGCTGATGGGACGCGGTATCTGTGGATCGATTTCCGCCAGCGGCTTAGCTTTTTCCTGTAGGCGGTTCAGCAATGTCTCGGTAGCATCCTCGCCTTTGAAAGGCACTTCACCTGTGAGCAGTTCATACAGAATGAGCCCGACGGTGTAGAGATCCGAGCGGCCGTCAGCTTCTTCGCGCAGCGCTTGCTCCGGCGACATGTAGAGCGGTGTGCCAATTAGTGTCCCTGGTAATGAGCGATATGCGGTCGCCTTCGAATCATGCTCGAAGGCGTCCATGGGCCGCAGTGCCGGCATTTCCGAGATAGGCATCTCCATCGAGTGGGCCAGCCCGAAATCCATGACCACGATGCGGCCATGGGAATCCTGCATGATGTTCGCCGGCTTCAAGTCGCGATGAACCACGCCTTCAGTATGCGCTGCCTCGAGGGCGAGACAGACCTGCTCGATGATCTGGACCGCTTCTCGTGGCGGCAGCTTGCCCCGGCGCTGGAGAAGATTGGTCAACGGCTCACCATCGATGAACTCCATGGTGATGAACTTCACCCGATCCGCTTCGCCAAGGTCGTAAATGCGGATCACGTTGCGATGCGTGACCTGCCGGGCCAAAATGAGTTCTTGTTTGAAACGCTGAATGATGCTCGAATTGCCTGCCAGATCGGGACGGATTACCTTCAGCGCGACTACGCGTTCGATGTCGCGGTCGTACGCCTTGTAAACCGCGCCCATTCCGCCCAATCCGAGCATCTGCTCGATCTCATAGCGACGGCCAAGGACGACTCCCGCCTGGAGAATTGCTTCACTCATCGCCGGAGCCTGCGCTGCGCCAGCAGCTGTAACAGCCCCATCTCGTCGATCTACCTGGCGATAAGCTCCTGAGCCGGAGGAGTCTCGTAGGGCGGCTGCCGGACGGCCATTCTCTTCACCTGGCGAATTTTTCTTGGACCTATCCATGGAAATGCCAGCAAGGTAGGGAAGTGTTGCGAAGTATATAACGGTTCGGTGCGAACCGAAGCAGTGTGATTGCCTCGTTGTGGGCTTCGATGCGAGTGCGGCAAGTTACAAGGACGGCAAGCTACCTAACTTTGGGGCTCGATGAACGATGAGGGTCATTGACTGCTACATGCAGCCGTTATTCAGTCTTTCTGCGTCAGATTTGCACTTTTGGGCGGAACTCGAGGATTCGTTGGTGCGAATTCGCTCAATCGATTCGGCGCTGTGGTCATTGATGAAGATATGGTGCTCGACGGGTTTTCGGTAGCCGAATCTCTCAAGATGGGTTCGTTTCTGCCGATTCTTCTTGTCTGCGATAAGGGCAGCGAGGGCAAAGCGAATCCGGGAGGCGTTGACTTGGTAACCACTAGTTGACTTGGTAACCCCTAATGGTTTTCGCCAGGCAATCGAAATCGGATTAGAGAAGCTCCTGGGTCGCGCGAGAGGCGCGGCGCAGGGTTGATTGAAGTACAAATCGTCGCAGTCCCGCAGACATGGAAATTCCCTGTTAATTCCCTGCCTCCGTGAGAGAAATCCTTATTTGTCGATTAAGCCATTGAATGTGAACGGGTTACATCAATGTCTGGAAATTCCCTGCTAATTCCCTGCTCCAGACGCAAAATTGCGGAATTTGGGCATAAAGTGCGGATTCTGAGTCGGAACAAAAAAATCCCCTGTAAATTTCCCTGTTCCCGCTGAAATGCGTCGCCAGAAAGCAATTGGGAAAGCTTAGTGTTCACTGATGCTAGTTGGCAGATCTTGGTAGCAAAGCCTCGAAGGCTCTCACGTTGCATGCTCCAGGCGCAGGACCTGCCTGCCTGGACCGAATCCACGCTAGGTGGAATCCGACTTGGGCTCTTTGTCCTCAAGAGGCGGCAGGCGAAACTTTCGTCTCTCATCCGAGGTCATCTCTCGCTTGTGGGTGGAGCGAAAGACCCTCTCGATGGCCTCGATGACCTTGCGGTTTCGGTGAAAGCCGTCGGAGTTGTTGGACGGTGACTTCTTGCGCTTCGCAGCTCGCTTCATAGGGTGCGGTAACTAACTATGAGCAGCACTCTCGTGCAACTATGGGCAGCACTCTCCCGTGCACGGCGGTATTCCAAGAAAATTGCGGTCTTCCTGGGTCATCTCGCCACCATGCGTTTTGCGGAAAACAATCTTCATCCTTTCAACTAGAGCGTCAGAAAGATTATCCCGTCGTTCGATGGTTCCACAGTTTTGGTCGAGTTCAAGATCGGAATGTTCCATGCCAAGAGAAGACCTCCATTGTTGAATCAGTCCCGCGAATTGAAGTCTTGGATGTTGATTTGTCAAATACGGTTGGGTTTCCGTCGCACGCACGAGAGCCGCGCGCCAAACGCGTGTTGCAAGAGGGGATATAGGACGAATAAAAGAATTTGTGCTGCTCTCTTGATTAGAGAGCAGCAGTAGAACCAAGACAACCAAAACTAAGAAAACCGCGGACGTTTATTCCGGGCTGTGTGTGCGCAAGGCGCCCAACTGTCCGGATCACCACTTTACCGATCACTGGAATCTGGTCTTGGGGCAACCTCCGCAACCGTCCCGTCGGCTACGTGATTGGGGTGAGGCCGATATCCGTTTCGCGTTCTTACATGCAAACTCTTGCCGCGATCACCCGCCAGCTTTACCGTGATCGAACGCCAACCGTGATTTGCATTCGCCTTCGGATAGTAGCTGAGCGAATACAAATGGCCTAGATCGTCCCGAATTGATTCAAACGCTTTTCGTTCATCTCTCCAGTTCTTCGAAAAGTATGCTTTTCCGCCGGTGGCGGCGGTCATGCGCTCGAACACTGCAGTGGAAACCGGTTCGAGGCGGGCCTCTCTGGTGCTGATCATGTAGATAGGAATCCCCGCCGATTGGGCCAGTTCGGCCACATCCTCGGGTGGCACCACGCTTGAATTATCAGGGCCGTTCGAAAACACGACGACGACCTTCCTGCCCATTGCTTGTGCTGCGTCTTTCACTGTCAGGAGCAAGGAGTTGTACAGCGCCGCATCGTCTCCCGCAACTGTCGTGCGCACTCCGCGGACAACGTCGGAGCGGTCGGTGGTCAGCGACGCAGCCCGCGACAGATCGCGGCTGTAAGAGTAGAAAGCAATCTTGTCGGCTTTCTCCAGCGAACGCACAAAATCAGAGATTGCATCCTGGGCGAAGACGAATCCACGATACATGTAATTGCTGGTGTCAAAGAGGATATAAACATTCGCGCCGGCAATTGCTGCCGTAAGACCGTCGGAGCCATCGGCGGATACAGTGCCGGGAGCGGGTGTGGCATACGATGCGTTGGGCGGCTTGCTATCGTCCTGCCGCGCGACTTCGCTACCTTGCGCAGCATCGCCAACGCTGCGCTGAGGGCCGTTACCCTCGCCGAAGAATGCGAGTTTTTCCGGAATACTGTCTTCGGTGATGATGAAGTCGGAGGGCTTCAGACCAGTTACGTAGTTTCCTTTGTTGTCAGTGACAGCCACGTTCAGCTGCACCAAATCGACCGAGACCTGAAACTGCGCTTGCTGGGCTATCGTGCGATTCCCTGAACCTGACAAAAAGACAAACGCAATCGCGAGCATGAACGAAATTCGTTTGTTCATAACAATCCCTTTTCCCAAAATCGATCACAAAATTCTGAAAACATTCAAAAAGAATTCAGTCAACTCTTCATTAATCTGCGCTAAGGCCGCCTACCTGCCTCTTGGCTCTAGTACTGCGCGGCAGCGATGCTCACGGGTGATGTGCCGAATTTACCACGTCGAAACTCGTCGCCGGTTTCCCGTGCGGCTCGCAATAGCGCAGGCCAATCCTCAAGATCGGTGGCGAAAATCTTTTCAACCATGCGCCGCGTCAACTCAGGAACCAAGCGGTTCAGCACCACCGGCGAGTAATCCTTTTCGTCGGCGAGGCGCGCCCAATACAGATTGTTTGAGTCCCAGGATTCAGCGAGGAACCGGCTCGAGTACCCCATAAATGCGGGGAACGGAGGCAGGTTCAACAGCTCGCGAGCGTAGTTTTGTGCCAAAACGGGATGCGGCACTCCGAAGTCCCGCGACAGACGCTCCCAACCGACTTCGTTCGGATGGCTCTGCGCAAGCGCCTGCAGCTCTTTCCATGCGGTACCCATGGCGTCTGCCTGTCCGGGAAAGCGTCGGCGAAATTCGGCCGCCAGATAGAACGTATCCGCCGGAGTCAAGCGCGAAGAAACATCGTCAGTGCCACGCGAGTGTAGCGACTGCTGCACCCGGTCCAAGGTTCTTGGGGCGACTCGATCAGCCAGGATCGTAAGGACTTTGGTCTGCAGATCCTCGTTGCCGGTGGCAGCCGTCATCAGTTCCTCGCCCGCCTGCTGATATAGAGCTACCGCATGAAGTTCTTCGTGGCTTATGTCCCACCATCGCGGCACGATCGCACTCGTGAGGATTCCCGGCACGACCGCTCCCCAGATCAGCGCTTGCACGTTCTCAGGAGTAATAAAATCCTGTTCCGACTGCGCCAGCACATAGGGCAGATCGGCTAACGATCCAACCAGGTGGGCGCCTCCGCCCGCCGGCGAGCCGGCTCCGAACAGTTGCGGCGCTCTCCATGTAGCGCGCTGCATGCCAACCACCGTGTCCCCAGAAAAGTCGTGAGAACGCACGAACAATGGATTGTGATGCAGGATCTGAGCTCCCGGCGGCTCATAGTACGCGTAGTTGAGTCCGACGAGCGTGTCTCTGAGGAACGAAGCCAGTTGGCCGCGGGCATCGCTCACCTGCTGATCGGAGGATGGCGACTTGATCACTTTCGCCAAGTCGGTTTGCATTTCCAGATCAGTGTGACGGTTGTTGTAGACTCCGGCTCCCCATTCCTCGCGCTCACTCTTCTTGAAAATCGGCTGCGGCATTTCAAATTCGCGTAGGTCTCCCGCCAACATCACCAGCCCGGAGGAACGCTCTTTCACCTGGGCGGCGCTATGCAGGTTGTCACCTAGCTGAAGTAAGGTGTCGAGCGAGACCAGCCTTTGCGCGTCCAGGACGGAGCGAATTCTGTTTGCCACTTCCTGATGCATGCGCTGACCTTCGGGGGTGGCTTGCCGGGGACCTGCCAACAGGGAAATGACAGCGTCCTGCGAAGCGTCGGGCTTCGCGGTGGCTGCCACGAGCAGTTCTTTAAGCGAATTCCGACCCGCGTCAAAGACGTTGGTCGACGAGGTCACCTTGGCAAACTGATTGACCACCTGTTGCCATGAACGATTAAGTTCTGTTTTGGAAATCTGCTGCTGGCGCGCAAGGATTTGCCACATCCCGACACTGGCGTCGAACATGCCAAGGGCATTGCCCCGAACGTAATGACTCGAAAGGCTGTCCAGATGCTCCGCTACGGTCAGAAAAGAAGTGATCGACGTGTCATCTAAAACTGGAAACTCGGAGAAGATCAGGTATTGATCACCGAACCTATTGAACTTGCTGGCCATCAACGAGACTGTTTCCGGGCTCAACCGGTGCTCCGGGGCTCGACGACCATCGAGTTCGTTGAGCGTCAGGTACGCTTGTAGCGGCCCAACCTCGGTATCGACGCGGGAAATAGCAACCAGGGCTTCCAGCAGCTGCTCGGGATTGTTCCAGTTCTTAGATCGCTTACCCCAATCGCGAGCGACGTCCGCATATACCTTCTCGTGGAGAACTGTCTTCCATACCCCCAGGTTCCCAGGGATATGCGGCTCTCCGTTTGGCTCCCAGTCCATACGCGTCAGCAAGAGCAGCAAGCCAGGCGCGGGGCGGAACACCGAACGTGCGGCATCGGCCGGAGGAGCATCCTGCTTGCGAAGAGCCTCGTAGAACGGCTTGAGGCGGCGAGCTTCGGTGAAGTGCGCTTGTTGGGTACGATTCACGCGGGACAGGGCATCGAAATACGCAGCCAGCCAGCCATTGTCCTTTGCCATGAGTTTCAGAACAAAGTCTCCGGCTGAGTCCGGGCTAGCGCCGACCAGATCCTTCCAGACCGATTGCGCCTCTTGACCGCCAGGTACAACCACTCTGCCGGACTGAATGAGGATCCGGCTGCCGTAAAAGTCGAGCACCGGAGCGTAAGCAGCCAGACGCTTCAACCCGGGAGATTGCCGCAATGCCATTTGGGTGTCGGGATCCATCTGCGCAAACGCCCAATACAGGCGCGACAAAGTGGAATCGCGCAAAAGCGCGTCCAGCAGGTTGCGGCCGCCGGCCCAGTCATTCTCCGCAAACATGATGGGCACGCGCGTCGCTTGGAAGGAGTACTCAAAGGGCTTCCCACCTTGAAGCGCCTTTTCCAATTCCGGTAATGGGAATCCGGAATCGATCGTGATGAAAGCTCGCTGCGGGTCCGCAGTTTCCAAATAGCTGTTGGGCTGCCCGCAATCAGTACGCGTACGATAGCCGAGCACCTGCAACACCGGGCGTGCCTGCTCGCACGAGGACACGCGTATCACTGCTTCCGGTCCGGCCATCACAGAAAGTTCTCGCGCTTGTTGCACATATCGGCTCAGAAGGATAAGAAATTCCGTCGGCCGCACTCGGGAGGAAGGACCTTCGTATCCGAGAAGAAACACATTTCGCGCCAGCAGCGGCATTACTTCTTCGGTCGTTGCTTTCTGGCTGATGCCGGCCATGCGCAAAAACGAACGCAGGGGTCCCGGGATGATGACGTTTGCTTGCGAGGACTGTCCGGATTGATCTTGTGTTGGAGTTGCCGAACTAGTCTGGGGAGCGCCCCATGAGTTTGAGGCGAAGCCCAAGCAGATACCCAAAAATACCGTTACCCGAGCGGCGGGCAGGCGAAGAAAAGAATTCATGATTGAAGCCCTCTCCGAACCTTTGGAGATGTCTTGTGGCTAATCGCCACTACGCGAAAGTGTAAACCTCAGTCCAGTCGGAGTGCGACGGAAACTGAGATTCTGGGTCGATGTCGCGTCGTTTGAATTAGCAGCTCTGACCTTATGTGGTCCTTCTTATCCCCATGGTCCGTAACTACAAATCGGCCCACACGATAAACCATCCACCGTGTTAAGCCAAGGGACATTTCCGCCAGAGGGGCTGGGACGGGCGCACCGCGGCGCGGTCGGTGGGTGGGACGAAAAGACCTTCCGAGCGCTCAGTCAGCCGAGATGGAAAACCAACCAGCACCGACCTTAAGCAGCACCTAGATCCCTGCCGCGCCTCGGGCGCTCAACAATCAATCGCACCGTCTACCCAGGGCTTCCGCCGGTGGGCTCACATTTGGCTATCGGTCCTCCGGCCCTCGCGGCACCGCAGGAACGCCTGCCTTTCCGTCGGGGCCGTTCGATTCTTTTTGCGATTTAAGCGCCGAATAAGAATCCGCTTCAGTCCTGCTGCAAAGTGTCGCGAATCATGCGCCACAGACGCCCTCGGCTGTGTTTTCGGTGCTGACCGTCTCACAGGCGAGGGCGCCTGTGGCACAAGGTCTCCCCCAAGTGGCGAGCGAGCAGCGGGCACCGTCCTCATTCGACTTCGTTCTTGGCCTTGTATCCATCCCGCGCGATCACTTGGTACTTCAACTTCTTGCGGTGCTGATCCTGAACGATGAGAGGTTGTCCATTTTGTGGATCGACTAGCTCCACTTTCAACTTTCGCCAGCTTCCATCTTGCTTATTGTTGCTGGGCCGATACGAGATGACGTATTGGTTGCGAATGTCAGACGCGATATCAGCGAAATCTTCCGGGAATTCCGCCGTGAAGCGTGGGAAGTAGGCGCGGCCGCCAGTCATCTTCGCAAAGGTGTTGAGCTGATTGTCGGCTTGAAGAAAGTCGAGGTTCCGAATTGGGCCCATGCCTCCTCGCGATTCCGCATATAGGCGAAATGCCTGGCCTGTGCCTACGCAAAAGATAGTGATGTTCTTCGAGCCTTGAATTTTCTTCAGAACTTTGTCGTAATTCAGCTTGCTGAACGTATCGATGCCATCGCAAATGAGGACGATGTACTTTTGCCCCTCAATACCTTCCAGGCGATCGACCGTGTCGTAGAGCGCGTCAAACAGATTGGTCTCGCTGAATCCCGGAATGCGCAGTTGGCCGAGCGCTCCCATCACCTGATTTTTGTCCTGCGTGAAGTCCACGAGAAGGTGGGTCTTCATGTCGTATGACTCAACCGCGATCCAATCCTCCTTCTTCATTTGACCGGTAAAGGAATATGCCGCATTGAGGGCGTCCATCATGAAGTAGTAGTTGTTGGCGGCGAACTCAATGAGCAGGACCGCCGTAATTGGCTTATCGCCCTGCTGCGCAAAGGTGTCGATCTTCTGGGGAACACCATCTTCCAGCACCTTGAAGTTGTCTTCCTTTAGGCCGGGAATGAACTGGCCATTTCCCGTAACCACACTGATCGGAAGATTCACCAGAGGCACGTCCACCTTCAGCGAGAACGTCCCGATTTCTTCCGGATTCTTCACTTTGGGGGCGCGTTCCACCGGCTTTTCTTCTTCTGGCGTCTTCTTCGGCACAGCGATTGGGCCGATGTCACCCTGAGGCCCTCCCGCTTCGGGCGGGGCCTGTTGCTGCGATCCCTGTGTTTGCTGGCTTTGCGATGAGGTTTGCGCGTTCTGCGCGGAACTGGAAAATGCTGCAATTGCAACCGCGCACACAGCCACGATCAGGCTTTTAAGCAGCCAGGATCGTTGCACCTTAGTACTGCTAGGGACCATTTCTGATGCCTTCCTACAGACTCTTTACCTATTGCGTTGCTGAGTCTCTGTATTAGTATAGATGGCGAACAACTCTGAAATCATCAATGGAATACGGGTGTTTGGCACTTGCGGCCATTCTGTCCCGCTATCCGTCTCACGTTCAGAGCTGTTCTTCGGACCAGTATGAAGAGCATTATTTCTCACCTCGCTCGCCTCTTCCTTTTAATTTTGTTGTGCGGAATCGCGGTTGCGCAGTCCGCGACCCCAGACCAGGCTTCCACACCTCGAGTTGTCCCGCAGACTATGCCAGTCGCGGCATTGCATGCCGGGATGCGCGGAGTCGCGTACACGGTGTTCGAAGGCACGAAGCCCGAACCCATGGAAGTAGAGATTCTTGGTGTGCTGCCCAACCTGAACGGCCCCAAAAGTGACTTGATTCTCGCGCGGCTGCACGGTCAGAAGGTCGAGTACACGGGTGTAGTCGCCGGCATGAGCGGCAGTCCGGTGTACATCGATGGCAAGCTGGTCGGAGCGATCTCCTTTCGGATCGGCCAGTTCTCAAAGGAGCCGATCGCGGGCATAACTCCGATCGACGAGATGCTTGAGATCGACGCGATGGATCGGACCCAGCCGGAGCCCTTGAGCGCCGCGCGGCTTCCCAAGACAATGAGCAAGACCTCTGTCGGAAGCGACATGCCCTCGAGCGATGTGCAGAGCTTCGCTTCCATGATGCAACCGATCGATGCTCCCTTCGTCTTCAGCGGCTTTAACGAAAGCACGATCCGGCAGTTTTCTTCTCAGTTCGCGCAGGCAGGACTTACTCCGGTTATGGGCGTCGGCTCTGCGAGCCACGAGCATCAACCCGAGCCCATCGAGCCGGGCTCAGCTGTAAGCGCGGTGCTGGTGAGCGGTGATCTTGATATCGCTGCGACATGCACCGTGACCTACATCGATCCGCAGCGATTGCTCGCTTGCGGGCATCCGCTCACGCAATACGGCATGGTGGACATGCCCATGACCAAGGCGAACGTCGTGGCGACCTTGGCCTCACCTTACTACGCATACAAGATTGTTAATACCACCGATGAAGTTGGCACTTTTGTGCAGGATCGGCATAGCGGCATCCTCGGACGCTTTGGCGAACAGCCGCGGATGATTCCTGTTACGGTAACCATTCACGGCGGCAGCAAGCCTAACGAGATGAAGTTCTCGGTGCTGAACAATGCCAAGCTCACCCCGCTGATCATGATGACTACGGTCTACCAGGCGCTGCAGAGCCAGAATCAGTACGGCGATTTGGTCACCTATCGCATGAATGGCGACATCGCCGTGAATGGCTATCCTGACGTGCACATGCACAATATGTTCAGCTCGAACGACACCGCCCAGAGTTCCGTGCTTGCAGCGATGAATCTAGGCGAGCACTTTGGGCGCATCTTCGAAAACCCCTACACCACGCCCGGCATCAACGGCGTGAATCTTGAATTTGACGTCACTCCGGAGCGCCGCGCCGCTCACCTTGAGACCGCGCGAACCGACGTGACCGAAGCTCGTCCCGGCGACGAACTCACGATTGAGGCGGTACTTCGTCCCTATCGCGGAGATCCGATCGTCCGCCAGATTCCCGTTAAAATTCCCACTTCGGTACCGCGAGGACAGCTTCGCATCCTGGTGAGCGACAGCGAAACGCTCGATCACAGCCGCAAAGTTCCTTCAGGCTTCGGCCGAACACTGGAACTCGGATCCACTATCGATCTGCTGAACAAAGAGCACGCCAACAACAATCTTTATGTTTCGCTGCTCGAACCCAATCCGGAAGCGATGGTCGAAGACAAAGTGATGCCGACACTGCCGCTTTCCGTGATGAACGTGATGCAGGGCACGCGCGGAGCGCAGGACATGTTCGTGAGCGGCGAATCTGCAGTGGATGAAACCTCCACGCCCATGGACTATGTAGTCTCTGGCGCGCAGGTGCTCACGGTGCAAATCAAGTAAGCTAAAAACATGGCGCGAGGGTTCGAGAGCAAGTCCGTCGAAGAACAACAATTAGAGGCCAAACGAGAATCCGATCCGCGAGTCGCTATGACTCCGGAACAGATCGAAGGCCGTCGCAAGCGCGACGGCCTTCTTCTTTCCCGCACAAATGTGCAGGCGCAGCTGAACTCCGCAACCAATCCCGCCCATCGACGAATGCTTGAGAGCGCGCTTGCCGATCTGGATCGCCAGATTGCGGAATTGACAAGAAATCCTTAGATTCTGTCATCCTGGGAGAGACGATCACCAGAGCAGCCGTCAGCTTGGTTGCGCCGGCTTAGCCGCAATCTTCCCTCGTCCATCCCGTTCCAAATAAGCCCACGGCACCTCATGATCGTGGGTAAAAATCGTGAGCCACGTTTCAGGGATCGCCTGCTTAAAGAATCTCTTGCGATTCTCGATGGTCTCCAACGGATACAGGTCGTAGGACATGACCCAAGTCAAATCTAGATGCCAGGTGGTCGGAATGAGATCGGAAATGTAGCAGGCCTTCTCGCCTTCGCTCTCCAGAATAATTGCCTGCATGTTGCGCGTGTGCCCCGGATAAGGGACGACGGAAATCCCTGGCATGATTTGGCCATCGCCTTCCAGTAGCCGCATCTGGCCATTCTTAATTAGCGGATCGTAGTTGTCGCTGATATAGCTCACCCGATCTCTTTCCAGTTGCTTCATGCCATGCTCCCACTCGCCGCGTTGCGCGTAGTAGGTGGCGTTAGGAAATGTTGGCTCGACTTCGCCGCGCTGGTTGCGAAAAGTGTTCCAGCCGCAATGATCGAAGTGAAGATGCGAATTGATGACGATGTCGATCTCCTGGCGCCGCACGCCCACGGCTTCGAGTTCGCGCAGAAGTTGTGCTTTAGCGTCGTAGATGGCTGCCAGTTTCTCTGGAAGTTTGTTGCCAATGCCGGTCTCGATGAGGACTCGTTTGCCGCCAGTGCGCACCAGCACCGAATTGGTTCCGCAGGCGATCCGGTTCAGCGCGTCAGCTTTGATTTTCTTTTCCCACAGTGGTTTGGGGACTACGCCGAACAAGCCTCCGGCATCGAGGTAATAAGTTCCATCCGAAAGAATCGTCAGCTCGAACGCGCCCAACTTTCGCATTGGGCGGTCGGCTGCACTCACCTGCCACCGCCCGAACTGGGTTGAAGGGGCAACGGCGGATTCGATGCGGCGATTTTCTCGTCAGACCAGCCCAGCAGAGCAGAGTCGAACTCTGCGCGTATGCGCTCGAACAGATTGGTTCGCGGCGCGGTTCCTGCGATTCCGTGCGTCTTGCGTGGAAATAGCAGCAGTTCAAATTGCTTGCCGGAGTTGATGAATGCCTGCGCCAACTGAATCGTGTTCTGCATGTGCACGTTGTCGTCACTGGTGCCATGCACGATCAGCAGATGCCCGGAGAGATTCGCTGCCGCCTGCTGCACAGAACCGGACTTATATCCGTCGGGGTTGTCCTTGGGCAGGCCCATATAGCGCTCGGTATAGATAGAGTCATAATCATGCCAATCGGTGACTGGCGCGACTGCAACTCCGACTTTGAACCTGCGGGCATGCGTCATGGCATAGCTGGTCATGAAGCCGCCGTAGCTCCAGCCCCACCAGCCCAGGCGGTTTCCGTCGAGTTGCGGGAACTTATTTAACGTCTGGTCTAGCGCCATGAGCTGATCGTTTAGCTCGACCTTCCCGAACTCATGACGCAGCGCGGTCGCGAACTTCTTACCCCGGAATCCCATGCCACGGTTATCTACGCGCAGAATGGCGATGCCATCGTGAGCCAGGATCTGGTCAAAGAAAAAATTGGCCGCGCCCCAATGATCCTGCACCTCCTGGACTTCGGGTCCGCCATACGGATTCATGAGCACCGGAACCTTTTGCTCGGCCGATGCCCCGGGAGGCATCACCAGTTCCCCGTGCAGGATTGTGCCGTCGTCGGCAGTGAAGTCAACAAACTGTGGCTTGATTAACTCAAATGACGCGACTGGATGCGACGACCAGAACGGATTGCAGCTTCCTGAAACGGAACAGACGGACATGCGTGGGGGCGTCATCTGCGCAGAGTAAGTGTCGACGTAATACTTGCCGCTGTCAGAGAAACTGGCTTTGTGAGTGCCGTCCTCGCGCGAGAGGCGCTGCTTGCCGCTGCCGTCGAGCTTGATGGAAAACAGATTGCGCTGGCGAGCATCGCCTTCTGTTGACTGATAGAAGATCGTTCCGCTCGTTTCGTCCACTCCTTCCACATCGGTCACTTCGAAATCCCCGCTGGTGAGCTGCTTCACCAGATTCGCAGGCGCGCTCAGCGGGCTGTTCTTGCTGAAGCTGTAGAGGTAAAGATGTGTGTGGCCATCGCGCCAGCTCTCCCAGAGAAACTTATCCCCGGACTTGAGCACGCGGAACGCGTCATTCACATTCACCCATGCATCGTCTTTCTCGGAGAGCATGAGTTGCGAGTGTCCGCTCGGCACATCGACGAAGTACAGATCGAGTTGGTTCTGATCGCGATTGAGCACCTGGACATACACAACGTCCTTGGCTACCCATCCGAAACGCGGGATGTAATAGTCGTTCTTGTTCTGCTTGCCGGCAAGTCCGGGGATGTTGGCCCAGTGCGTCTTGCCTCCATTGGCATCGACGACGCCCACGCGAACGTCAGGATTGGGATCGCCGGCATAAGGATATTTCTGTTTGTCGACGGTCGGGTGATCGGGGATAAAGTCGGTGATCGGATAATCCGGAACCTGCGACTCATTCATCTGCAGATAAGCAATGTGCTTCCCGTCAGGTGACCAAAAATAGTTGCTGCGCACATCGAGTTCTTCTTCGTACACCCAATCGACCTCGCCGTTTAGGACGTTGTCGCCATCGTCGTCGCTGGTAGATGTCAGTTGAGTTTCGCGCGAATCGCCTGCAAGCGGGCGCACGTAGAGGTTGTGCTTACGGAGGTAGGAGAGCCGCTTCCCATCGGGAGAAAACTTTGGGTCGCCACTTGGGTCGGGAGCCGACGTCACCTGTACGCCAGTGCCGTTCTCTAGCGTGAAGTACCAAAGCTGCCCTTTGGAGTCGAACAGCAAATGCTTGGAGTCTGGAGCCCAGTGATATCCCGCAACGCTGTACCGGCTGCGCTTCTCGCGATCGCGATCGTCCTTGGTTTGCTTTCCCCCAGTGTTCTCAGGCGGAGACAAGGTGGCGAGTTTCTCGCTGGCGACCAGTACGGCGGGTTTGCCGTTGGCAACATCGATGTAATAAAGCTGTCCACGCTCGCCGGAATCGTCGGGCAGAACGTAGGAGACGCGATTCGCATCAGGGCTCCACTTCACCGTTTCCGGAGCGCGCCCGGTGATGCCGCCAGCCGCAAAGATCTCCGGAATGGAAGGCAGTCTGCCAGCGCCTTGAGCCGATGCGAAGATTGAAAAAGTGAAGACTATGAATGCCAGACGAAGTGACTTCAACGCCGCTCCTTGAGCAAGGAAGTAAACGAAAAGAGTGTAGCAAGAGGACAAACGTGTTTGAGTTCTACCTAGCTGTGCCGGTCGAGAAGATTGCAAGAGTCGAAAATTCTCGCGTTCTAACAATACAATTTCAGGCCGCTGCTCTGGCATCGGCCTATACTGCTAATCGACAAAGGAGTTCATCATGAGCCTCCTTCTTCCCGTTCTGCTTCTCGGACTTGCACAACCTGCCGATCAGGCTGTGAATGCCTCTCCAGATCACCCGCAAATGCAGACCACCCCTGGTTCGACGTTCCTGGCTGCACCGAAGTTTAAATTGCCCGCAACTGCTCCGGTCGATAGGAACTCAAGTGCTGCCAGTGATCGCCAGACGTTTGACCAAATTGAGGTTCCCCAGAGCTCGGAGGCCGGTCCGCCACTTTGCCTGACCATGCGCAGCTACTACTTCGAACGGCGGGATAACCTTGCCCCCGAGTTCGTAGGCATGACGACGTGCGATTCCGGTCGCAAGCTGGCACAGCGTCGCGTGAATCGTCAGAAGGCGAGACTGGTTCCGGCGCGCTGATCGAGATGACACGCGAGGTATCGGAGGGGGAATTTTCCAATAACAGGGAAATTAACAGGCGATTTCTTAGATTCCCCTCCAAAATCCCCGATTTATGCCCAAATTCCGCAAATTTGACTTGTGGAACAGGGATTAACAGGGAATTTCTGTTTCCCAGCTTAAGAATCAAGGACTTAAGCCCAAATTTCCGCAATTTTGCTTTTCGAACAGGGAATTAACAGGGAATTTAAGCAGGGCCCTTCTCCGCGATCCGGCAAAGCTCGTCGCGCAATTGGAGTCGCCGAGGGTGACTGGCGGCTGTGCGGACTACGGGTCGGTTAGCTCGCGCGTCCGGCAGCCCCTACAGCAGTCTACCTCCAACTGCAACCCCCAAAAGTACAATCCCTGAAGTCACAAGGAATAGAAGCCAGAGAGGCTATACTCTAGCGAGCCTGAACATGGCTGTCGGCGGATTACTTTGTCCCGTTGGCTCCAGGTGACTTGCCCAAGGTAAGTCTCTGGATTTTTTAGCGTTAGGGAAGCACATCGGCACTTTGGCGGCGTCTAAGGATTCAGCTCTGGACGGAGTTGGGGCTGGATGGCGATGGAACCTGGCCTTATGAAGAAAATCTTCCGCGATTGCGGTCTATTGGTCTTCTGCTGTGCGCTTGCGCTGCTGGCGACTGCGTGTGAGACGTCCGACAAGAAAGCTCACACTACTCCGATCGCACAGGCTCAGGCTCCGACGCTGATTGCGCATCAGCAACCCCAACCCTCGCTGCCAGCCAAGCCGAAACCCACACAGGCAGCTACGCAGCCGGATCCGGTTCAAAAAATCATTGATGATGCGGAAAAGCAATACCAGCAGGGACAGAAGGAGTACGCTGCCGGACACCTTGAAGCGGCGAAACAGAACTTTGATCAAGCGGTTAACCTGCTGCTGGAGGGGCCTGTCGACGTACGGTCGGATGACCGTTTGCAGAGTGAGCTCGACAAGATTTCTGAAGGCGTAAATGAACTCGAAGTAGCCGCGCTCCAGCAGGGTGATGGCTTCACAGAGCAGAAGGCCCAGCCGGCACCTATCGATGAAGCCAACGAAGTAACTTTTCCAGTCGATCCCAACGTAAAAGCTCGCGCCGAAGCGCAGGTAAAACAAACCCGCTCTGACCTGCCGCTCATCATGAACGACTACGTCGCCGGCTACATTAATTTCTATTCGACTCGCGGACACGGAACCTTGGAACGCGCGCTGGTACGCTCTGGCCGTTATCGCGACATGATCACCCGGGTCCTCAAACAAGAGGGCGTTCCTCAGGACTTGATGTACGTTGCCGAAGCCGAGTCAGGATTCGAGCCTTTAGCGCTGTCTCGAGCAGGCGCCCGCGGCATGTGGCAGTTCATGTCCAGCCGCGCTTCCGGCTATGGATTGCAGCGAAGCTGGTGGATAGACGAGCGTCAGGACCCGGAAAAGGCGACCAGAGCCGCAGCTCGTCACCTTCGCGACCTCTACAACCAATTTGGGGATTGGTATCTGGCCATTGCCGCCTACAACTCCGGCCCAGGCAATGTGCAGCAGGCGGTGCGCAGAACCGGCTATGCCGACTTTTGGGAACTATATAAGCGCAACGTACTCCCCAGGGAGACCAAGAACTACGTTCCCATCATTCTTGCGTTTACGGTGATGGCTAAAAATCCGGCTCAATACGGGCTCGACAAAGTCGAACCGGCGCTGCCGCTGGAGACTGACACCGTACGGATTAACTATCCAGTGGATTTACGGCTGGTGGCTGAATGCGTTGATAGCGACCTGAACACGCTAACCGAACTGAATCCGAGCCTGCTAAGACTCACTACCCCGAGAGATGCGACCTATGACTTGCGCCTTCCACAAGGCAGCAAGGACAGGTTTGAGAAGGCTATGGCGGCAATCCCGGTGGACAAACGCGTATCCTGGCGCTATCACCACGTCAGCGCGGGAGACACGCTGGACAGTGTCGCCCGCCATTACCACGCCAGTCCAGGCTCCATAAAGGAAGTAAACAACCTTCAAAGCGATGAGTTACACACGGATAGCAAGATCATTATCCCGGTTACAGCGGGACGGCTCGCAGATGCCAAGCAGGTGGCTTATTCGCGTAAACCGACGCGCTACCGCGTGCGTCGTGGCGATACGGTGCTTTCGGTGGCTGATGACTTCGGAGTGCCTGCCGATCGCTTGCGCCGTTGGAATCGCCTAAAAGGTGACCGGCTAGCGCATGGAGCAGTGCTGGTAATCTACCGGCCGGTATTTGCGCAGCAGAACACGGTAATAAATTCACCATTCCGTCACTCCCGATCCCACTCTTCGAAACGCAAATCCATACAATCTGCCTCACACTCAAAGGTCAAGACGCCTGCGGAGACCGCATCGAAGTCCTCTCCGAAAGGCCCAGCGGCGAAGAATCAAGGGCCCAGCGGCGCATCGGAACGCGCTTCCGCGGGCTTGCGCTAGCTCTCGATTTGACACACAAACAGAGCAAGTTGCTATAATCCGCGCCTGCGTTGTTTTGTGGTGCGCGAGCATTCATCACGTCATGATGGGCTCAACATTCAGGAGGAGAAATGAGCTTCGACGATCAGACACTCTACGGCCGTAGTGAAGATGAGACGGACGATTACGGAGATTCCAGCCTGGACGAAGAGTCCATGGAACAAGGTTACGATGAAGAAGAAGAGGAAGAGGCCTTAGCAGGCCAAGGCGGTGGCGGCGGTGCCATCGCGTCGCGTGGCACCTCCGGCGGTTCGGCGGGAGGAGGGGCGGGAGCTTCCGACGATGGCGGCTCGCGCAGTGGAGGCGGCGGATCTTCGCGCTCCGGTGGCGGCAGCAGCCGTAAAAAGAGTTCCTCTAAGAAGAAGAGCGGTGGCGCAAAGAAAAAGAGCGCGGCGCGCTCGAGTTCCGGAGGAGGAGCAAGGAAGAAGTCCTCTTCTAAGAAGAAGTCATCATCTAAGAAGAAATCTTCTTCGCGGCGCAGTTCCGGCGGCGCGAGCAAGAAATCTTCATCTCGTGGTGGCGCCAAAAAGAAATCCAGCAAAGGGCGCAAGAAGAAATAGGACCGGCGCTGGCCAGCGTGGGCCTGGCCACCTCCGGTCAATGTTCCAATATGGGACGACCGAGCTAGCCTCGTCCGGATGGATACAAAACAAAAAGCCGCGATTTGCTTCGCGGCTTTTTGTTTGTTTGTAAGAAAAATGAGCTCCGCTACTGAGAACTAGCGCTTGCCTTGTACAGCATTCAGGCACCGCCCGTATAGCTCGATCAGTTGCGAGGCATAGTCTTCCGGCTTTGCGGACGTCCCCCCAGTAAATCCGGGAGCATTAGTTGAGCTGCGTCCGTATTGTGTAGTCGAGGCGATAAACTTCATCATGTCGAGCGCGATGTCCTCGTTTCGCCGCGAGCCGAAGTTGGGAGGGATTGCTTCCATGGAAAAACTTCTCCTCGATCAAAAATGGCAGATTCGATGCTAACACGCAGTTGCGCGGTGATCCTTCTCCGGCTGCAAAGCTGAGCCGCGTGTCCAACCCGCTCGATTCTGCAGTGAGCCCTCCATGACTACTTGCTGGACCGTACTGGTCGAGGCGGGCACTCACGCAGAAATTTCTGTGTCTAGTACTACATTTGTGTGGCACAGCCCGTCGACGCGGTGACTTCATCTGCACAGGCGAGGACGCCTGTGCCACACGGTTCCATGGCCCAGAATCCGTGGAATGTGTTGCTCAATGATGCGCCTGAGGTGTGCCCTGTACTGAGCATGCGATATTGTGAAGCACGTCCGGGTGATTACATAACGTCAGTAATAAGGCTGAGCAGCAAAATACAATCCATGCAGAAAGCTCTGCTGATCTACAACCCGTTCTCCGGATTCCGCCGGCACCAGCGCGTGCATCAGGTTGAAGCCGCAGCTGCCGAGCTGCGACGCGCCGGCATTCACTCAGAGATCCTGCCATCAGCTGGGCCCTCCCAAGCCGGAGCTCAGGCCAAAGAGGCCGTCGAGAGTGGATTCGATACCGTATTTGCCTGCGGCGGTGATGGCACAATTCATGATGTCCTGCAGGGCATGGTCGGGCATACGCACGCAACTCTGGGAATCCTTCCGCTGGGCACCGCCAATGCGCTCGCTGCTGACCTGCAGATCCCCCGACACCCCGTCTTGGCAATCCAGCGGCAGTTGCAATACCGACCCCGCACCATCGCCGCGGGCGTTATCGAAAGCTGCAAGGCGGAACACCCCAAGCAGCGTCGCTACTTCACTGTGATGGCGGGCGTAGGTCCCGATGCGCTGCTCGTGTACTCCCTCTCCGCCGAAGCAAAGGCGCGCTGGGGTATCGCGGCGTACGTTGCCAACGCACTTTGGGAATACCTTACCTATCAGCATGCGCCTTACGAGATGACCATGATCGATGCTGAAGGACGCAAAGAAATCCGTACCAGCGCCCAAGTGATGGCGGTCCGCATTCACAACTTTGGAGGACCGCTGCGGCGCTTTGCCAAGGGCGCCGATCTCAGCCGCAACGATCTTCGCGTTGTAGTTTTCCGCGGTGGCGTGCGCATCTCGTATCCGGCATATCTGCTGGCTGCGCTGTTCGGACTGCAAGTCACGATTCCTGGTGTGGAACTGCGAGACGTCAGCGAGATCGTCTGCCACGCTATTCCCGAACGTGAGGATCGAAAAGTGTATTGCGAAGCGGACGGGGAATGTCTGTGGGGCTTGCCCGTGCGTCTTTCGATTCAACGCAACGCGTTCAGCCTGCTTATGCCGCAGTGATTGCCATCTCACGATTTCGCGATTTAATCGTCAGACCATATCCCACCACCGCGGCCAAAATACTTCTCCCACGGACAAGGTCCATCTCTGGCGCGTCCTGACCGCCACAGTCGCCCGAACGAAGTATCCGTTTTTTGCTACCAAGAAAACCATTTGCCGACCGCATTGCATCTTTGTAACCCGGAAGTGAGGATCGGTGCAGCGAGCCGATATTGTCATCGAGAAGTTCGGCGGTCAAACAGCTTTAGCCCGCTTAATTGGAAAAGGGCAGAGCACGGTCCAGCATTGGGCCAAAACGGGCCATATACCGGCTAAGTGGCAACCCGAGTTGCTCCGTGTTGCGCGCGGACAGGGCATCGATCTTGCTCCAGCGAGCTTTGCGGCAGCGGGCGAGTTTCCGCATGTCGTCCAGTTCTATGAGCATGATGCTTTTCTCGTGGAAAAAATCTCGCAATTGGTCGGCTCAGCGCTGGACTCGGATAATTCTGCAGTCGTGATCGCCACCCCGGCGCACCGTGAGGGGGTGGCAAAAGCCCTTCATTCTCGGGGATTCGATGCCGCAGCCGCTGAAGCCGACGGCACTTACTATGCGCTTGACGCCGCCAAGACTTTGGCTCAATTCATGGTAGACGGCCGACCCGACGGGGCGCGATTCGCGGCGACCATCGAGCCTGTTATTCGCCGCGCGAATGCGGCCGCTAAATGTCATAACCCGTGTGTCGCCGCCTTTGGTGAGATGGTGGCGCTTTTATGGACACAAAGAAAGCAAGCCGCTGCCATCGAGCTCGAACAGCAATGGAATGACTTGTCCCAGAGGACGCGGTTTTCGCTCTGTTGCGCATATCCCATGAGAAGCTTCAATCGCGATACGCATCGGCGGAATTTTGCCAGCATCTGCGCGCATCATCTTGAAGTATTTCCCGCCGAAAGTTACTCGGCGCTCTCCAAAGAAGGGGAACGCCGTCGAACCGTTGCACGCCTGCAACAGAAGTTGCAGGCTCTTGAGACCGAGATTCGGCTCAGCGAGGAACGCGCAGCAGTCCTGCAGGCCGCGGCTGGTGTAGGCACATGGGAATTGGACCTGGGTGATGATTCCGTTTCGCTCTCCCTCAAGGCTCAGCAGATGCTCGGAGTCGAGCGACGAAACCTTGGCCTACCCGAACTCTTGGCCGGCATGCCATATGCCGCTGATCGGGCTAATTTTCAAGCGGCGCTGCGGAGAGCACGGACCGGTCGCAAACAATTTCAAGCGCAGTTTCGAATTCAAAGACAGCGCCGAATCACGCTGCTCTCGAGCGAAGGCAAAACGCTCTACAACACTGGCCAGCCTCTCGTTGTGGGAGTGCTCAAAGAAGGTGGCCTACGAGTGCAAATGCTGCAAGCACTGGCAAGCTAGTAATCCGTAGTGCTTGTTCAGGACTGAGGCCGTAACACCGAGAGCCTTTGAGGGGCGCGTGTTTAGGTCGCTGCAGCGGCAATGCAAGAGGTGAAAGGCGTGGACGAACGCAAATTACTTAACTCGTGGAAAGAGATTGCAGCTTACGTAGGACGGGGCGTACGCACGGTGCAGCGGTACGAATTGGAGCTGGCCCTGCCCGTGCGCCGTCCCGCAGGGACATCACGCAGTTCGGTGATGGCCTTTTCAGATGAGCTTGATGCATGGCTTAATAGCGCTCCCGCTCGGGCCAATATTGCCAGGTTGATTGAAGCTTCCGCAACCACGTCGAACATTACTGAGCAAAACGGCAATGCCACTAAAAACGGGGGACATGTGTGCCCACGCTGTATGGGCACGGGGCGCATTTCCAATACGCCCAATCATCAGGGCTCAGCGTCTGCCAGTCCTTCCACTACGTAAGCGATTTCTTAACCGGAGCAAAAGGCGCCATCAGTTCGTTTGCTCCCCCAAATCCAACCCCCGACTACCGCAAATCTGGATGGTCAGTGCCTTCCCATCCCTTCCGTAATTTGCTCCGGTGTATGAAACCAGCCACTATCGAAAGCAATACGCGGAAATCTAACGCTTTCGTGTGTTGTTTCTGCTGATTCAGGCCCTCCCCCAAACGTTTCGCCCGTCGACCTTCGATTTAGTCGCGAGCGACGGCACGAAAACAGTAACTAAGGTAACCAAGTCGCTCCCAAGGTCCTCGCACAACAACGAGGACCAATCGGGGGTTCCCACGAGTGCAAGTGAAAAGGCCAGCTGCCATCAGTCGCTACTTGGCTGGTCCATTGAGAGGAGCTGGGGTCATGAGAATTCTCCGGCAGTTCGCTTTTCCCACATTGGTCACGCTCTTCATCGCGTCTACAGTCGCGATGTCATTCGCCGACGATCCACCGTCGCGCGTCGCCCGTCTCAAGTACATCAGCGGACAAGTGTCTATGCAGCCAGGAGGAGTCAACGACTGGGCCGCTGCAACTATCAATCGTCCGATGACGACCGCGGACCGCTTGTGGACTGACAAGGACGCGCGTGCCGAATTGCATCTGGGCAGCGCCGCCATGCGCATGGACAGCGAGACCAGCCTCACTCTCACCAATCTCAACGACAGCACGGTGCAGCTCGAGCTCGATGAGGGCACGCTGAACCTGCAGGTTGCGCGCCTGTTTCACGGTGAAATTTACGAAGTCGATACACCCAACACCGCATTCACGATTTTGAAGGCCGGGGACTATCGATTCGATGTGGATTCCAATGGCGACACGACCCTGGTCACGGTTTGGAAAGGTAAGGGTGTTGCCACAGGCAACGGAGAAGCGGTCCGCGTGGAATCGCGCAGGCAGGTTCGCTTCACTGATGGAATGTCGCTGGTCCATGCCACTTACGATGCTCCGCGTGCGGATGGCTTCGATGAATGGTGCCGCGTACGCGGTGATCGCGAAGCTCATTCCATTTCGGTACGCTACGTATCTCCCGATGTGGTGGGATATGAAGATCTGGATGGCTATGGCTCTTGGCGCGAAGTTCCAAACTACGGCAGCGTATGGTTTCCAGTGAGGGTTGCCGCGGGATGGGCCCCTTACAGCGCGGGACATTGGATCTGGGTCGAGCCTTGGGGCTGGACGTGGGTCGACGATGCTCCTTGGGGCTTCGCTCCCTTCCATTATGGCCGTTGGGTATTCGTCGGGAGCTCATGGGCGTGGGCGCCCGGTCCGGTCAGCGTTCGTCCCTGTTATGCGCCCGCTCTTGTAGCGTGGGTCGGCAGTAGCGGTGCAGGCGTAGGCTGGTTTCCGCTTGGTTATGGCGAACCTTACATTCCCAACTATCGTGTCAGCAGAGGCTATTTCCAAACGGTGAACGTCAGCAACACGCGCATAACGAATATCACGTACGTCACTAACAACTACTACAACGTCGACAATGTACGAATCACCAACATTCATTACGTCAACCAAAGAATCCCTGGTGGGATGACGGTCGTTAACAATGATGTTTTGGTGAATTCTCGCCAGATTAATCACAACGTCTTTATCGATCATGACAGAGACTGGAATGATCATCACGATCGCTGGGTTACCGCCGGTCCTCCGGTGCCACCGTCGCGCAACAGCGTTCTCGGAGCCCATGCCGGGCAGCCGGCACGAATGCCCGAGCGCTTCCACGATCGTCCGGTCGTAGTGAGCATGAAGCCGCCAGAGCGCCACGTTCCCTTTGAAGCTGAGCGCGGAGATCTGGAGAACCATGGCGGCCGTCCGCTGGACAGTTGGGAACAAGACAGGCTGCGCAAACGAATGCCGGAGATGTCCCGCGGCGATCAATCCGGGTCAAGAAACGACTCGCGGCCTTTTCCTGATCGGCAAGACGGACGGGCTTCCAATCAGGGAGAACATCGCGGTCCGGTTGCAGGCAATGGCGACGGACGAGACAGCAATGATGGCTACCGCCGCGGCCCTGTCGCAAATGGTGAACGAGGCCAGAACGATGGGCAAGATCATAGATGGAACGTGCCACGCCCACCGCGCGGAGATGACAATCGCGGCCAGCCAGGTTCCGGCGGAGACTATGCCGGAGGCAATCGCGATCAGGATGAGCGGAATCATCAGCAAAATCCCGGCTGGCAGAATTCTGGAAACCGAAATTCCGGATCCGACCAGGGCCACTGGGGGGATAACGACAGGAACGACAGAAACCCACAGCGCAATGGCGGCCCCGATCACGATGGAACAGGGGAGAATGCCTCTAGCAATCCGCGCTATCCGCATCCACCCTCTAATGGCCGAGATCACGGGCAGGGCAACCCGGGGCAGCAGGCTCAAGGGCCGCAGGGACCGCAGGAAAACGGCCACAACTCTCAGCAACAGCCCGCCAATGCGGACAACGGAGATCGCGGAAACTCAGGCGGATGGCGTCAGTTTCCACATCAGCCCCAAGGGAATGGAAATGACGACCGAGGTTCTGGCCAGCAGCAGGCTCAAGGACCGCAGGGACAGCAGGATAATGGCCACAACTCTCCGCAACAGTCCGGCAATGCGAACAACGGAGATCGCGGAAATTCAGGCGGATCACATCAATTTCCTCGTCCACCTCAATCGAATGGAAATGGCGGCCAAGGTTCTGGCCAGCAGCAGGCTCAAGGACCGCAGGGACAGCAGGGTAATGGCCACAACTCTCCGCAACAGCCCGCCAATGCGAACAACGGAGATAGCGGAAACTCAGGCGGATCACATCAGTCTTCACATCCGCCCCAATCGAATGGAAATGGAAA
>JBJMGD010000025.1:0-71597 GCA_045808065.1 Terriglobales bacterium
CATGGTGCACGTATTGACCAACGGTCGCGAAGGGACCGCCGAGGCAAGTGCGTTTGCGGCGTTGATGCGTGAATCGCTGCATCACGCGATTCCGTTGCATGCAATCAAGAGTTGCAGCCCCGAAGTTCTCGTGAGCTTCGGAGATCCGGTGGAGCAAATATTAAAAGCAGCCCAGGATCGCGAAAGCGAACTGATTGTGATGGGCGCACGCAGCAGTTCGGTAAAGCTCGAGAAGAAGCACAGTAAGGGAGTTTCCTATGGGGTTATTACCGGGGCCAATTGTCCAGTTCTCACCGTTCGGGGACACGGCCTGCGATAGTGGAGATCTCCCTTGGCGGATGTTTAAACAGGCATTTATATGATCCGAGATCTGGTTGCGAACTGGTGGTTGCTGCGTGCACGCGGAATTCTGGCGCTCGCCTTCGGAGCATTTCTTGTTTTTCTGGCCGGCACCATGGAAGGTGTTTTCAGCACGGCGATCGCGCTGGTTGCCGTCCTGATGATCTTTGTCGCCTATCTAGTCGTCTCCGGATTGCTGTCGATCATTGCTGCGGCCAAGGCCTATGGCAAGCCTCACAGGTTCTATCACCTGGCCGTGCACGGAAGCCTGCTGCTGCTCTTAGGTATCGGGTTGTTCTTTTTAAAGGAAATCACGGTTCTTTGGCTAGTTTGGTTCATGGTTGTTACTGCTATGACTTCTGGAGTTCTGGAGATCGCACTCGGGCACAGCTTGCGCCGGCACCTGGACTCGAAGTTGCTGCAGGCAGCTGGAGCCATTTCTGTAATCAGTGCCGCCCTTCTGCTGCTTGGGCGCAATCTGGGGCCATCTGTGCTGGTAGAGGGCCTGGGCGTTTACGTGATCTACTACGGCGGCGTGCTGGTGCTGTTGTCCATTCGGCTCCGGGAAATCGCACGCGTTGAGCTTCGGAAGACATGCGCAACACCCAAATCTGAGCTCTACCGTCCGAAAGAAGACGCACTAATTGGGAGAAAGTGATACCCTGAGCGCAGATATCCAGACAAAATGGGCCGCTCTGACGATGTGACACGGGTCACATACGTGTGTGCGCACTCCGTTCTACCATTCCTCTGGAATCGGAGGCCCGCTATGCGCTCTCCTTATGGGCTGGACATCATCGAAAACTGCCTTACCTGTCCCATGCGCGAGGAGCATTTATTCTGCAATCTGCCGAGGCCTGCGGTGGAAGCGCTGCAAGCGATTAAATCGACTGCCACCTATCCTAAGGGTGCGATGTTGTTTGTCGAAGGACAGGAATCCCGGGGAGCGTTCATCCTGTGCCGAGGCACAGCCAAACTCTCCACCAGTTCGAGCGATGGCAGGACCATTATTCTGCGTATTGCGCACCCCGGAGAAGTGCTCGGACTGACTTCCACTATCGGGAATAAGCCGTATGAAGCGACCGTGGAAGTCTTGGAACCCAGCCAGATCAATTTTCTTCCCAAAACGGAGTTTCTCAAATTTCTAGCGCAGCACGGCGAAGCCAGCCTTCAAGTTGGAAAGCAATTGAGCGCCAATTGCGCCAGCGCCTATGAGGAGATCCGTTGTCTTGGGCTTTCCTCATCGTCTACCGAGAAGTTAGCGCGCATGCTGCTGAGCTGGGCCGCTCCCGATATTTCGAAGGGTAGCAACGAAGCTCGGGTTGCGCTCTCGCTTACCCACGAGGAGATCGCGCAAATGATCGGCGCCTCACGCGAGACAGTCACGCGAGTTTTTTCCGCGTTCAAGAAGAAACATCTCGTCAGCACAAAAGGGGCAACGCTCTGGATCCGGGATATTGAGGGTTTGCGGCGGCTGGTCGCCAGCTAAGCATCGTCACCGGTGCTGGTGACGCATGTCACCGACTCAGGCTCGCATCCCGCCTATCATTTGGCATGACGTTGCTCCGGGGCACCACTCGCGTCAACATTCAGCACGAGTATTTTGTAGAGATTCTGAAGGACCTTGTCCCTGACCTCCCGCTGGGTGCGCTTGCTGCGTTGGAAGACCTTCGCCGTCCACGTTCGTACCGGTGCGGTGAGCTGGTCCACGAGGAGGGATCAGCGAGCAAAGGCGTAACTCTGCTCTACTCAGGAGCGGTTGACATTTCAATTCCGAACGAACGCGGAAAGGCCATCAAGCTGCGCGAAGTGGCGGCTCCCGCAATCCTGGGATTGAATGAAACTATGTCGGGTCACGTATTCAAGTCCACGGCAACATGCATGGAATCGGTAGAAGCAGCGTTCCTTCCTGCGGCTCCATTCATGAATATCCTTCGGCAGTTTCCCATCGCCGGTCTTCAATTCTCCATACTCGTGAGCGAAGATCTCACAGCCATGTACAGCCGACTTGCAGACCTCCGCCGGGTGCCCCGCTCTTGATTTTGGCTGGGTGGCCCACGTAATTCCCATTTCGGTCTCCGCCGTCACGGTGTTCAGCGTCCGGCCATCGCATTGTGGCCGACGTCACGTGAGGATGTGTCCTGTGTCACGGCACGTCTTGTAGCTTCTGCGTAAATAGAAGTAGTCCCAAATCAGATCACTTCATTGAGCATCCCCTACCGAGTGATCTCGGCCGACCCATATAGGCCATAGGTTCCCAATTGGCCAAGTGGTCCCCAACCTCAATCGTCTGTTGCTACGTGGACCATCAATCACATTTTGGGACCGGCAGGCTTATTGCCTTACATCTTGCAAGGCGTTTTGCTCGCGTCGGCCGTCACGGCTGGTATTTTCTACCTAAAGTTACACGGAGTTTTAAGGTTAGAAGCATCTGTGTTCCGTTTTATAGCGGCTGCGGGTCTCGGTGTGTTGAGCGCACCTATCGGTATTGTCACAGGAACATTGTTCACCTTTGGCACATCAGTGCTCATTACTCCGGCTGGACTTACTCCGCGGCAAGCAATCGGTCACGTTTCATATGCTGTTGTGCTGCTAGCGACAGTGGGGACTTCGGCAGGAGTTTTTGCAGGTATCTGTGCGCTATCGGTAGCTCTGTACATCCTTTCTCACGAATGGATTCATGTCGCAATGCGCGCCTTCGTTCTCGCCGGTTTGTTTTGTATCGTGATGGCAATGTCAGATCTGATCGTGAGATCAAATCTATTTCATGCCGCTGGTGATCGCAGTGGAGCACCTTATAACGTGCAGACTGATATTTTATTGTTCGGCCAACCTCTATTTTGTGCTGTGAGCGGCTACTGGCTAATTCGCTCGAGCGTGAGGAAAGAAGATCGACCATTTGGATAGGAGAAAGAACTCCAAATTCAAGTCTGGAGCTGATCGAGTACCCAAAATAACCGCTCAGTTTGCCGTTACTCCTGCCTGAGCACGGCTGCCGGATTGGTTCGCACCGCGCGGGTTGCGGAAATGGCTGCTGCTGCCGGGTGGGCCACCTTTGTTCCCATTATAGAACGACGATGGCTCTCGGCTGATAAACCCAAGCTGTGTGTGCCCCCTTCCCCACCCCAGCAACAAGGTCGAGTTGCTGGGGACTCCGGCCCTCGCGCGGTGTTTGCGCGAGGGCCGGGGACAGAAGGATGTTGAGAACTTTCCGTTTTGATTTCGTCCCTGGTTTTTCGGCATCGAGCGAACAAATCAAATGACAAAGAGCGGGTGCACGTACGTTGCATTTGCCTCAGCCCACCCTCGCGCAAACACCGCGCGAGAATGGGGCGCCCAGATCGCGAAATCGGAGCGGCGACCAACATGGGAATTGCGGTGGGCCACGCAATATAAAAGGTCGCTCTTTCAGAGTAGTCTGCAGTGATCTTGAGGCACGCAGCTACTCAGGAAAGGAGCACCAGCCTCATTGTGGTTCAGTAGATTTCCAGGTCGTGACCAATCACGACTTTGCCCTGGTAGTTCTTGCGTATTTCAGAGAGCAATTGCTCGTCAGGAGTACGGCCACCCGGACCTGAGCCGCGGCCCGACACGTGATAGATGATCAGAAGGCCAGGTTTCGTGCGGCTTGCAATCCCACCGAGTTCGTCCGTTGACGTGTGATAGTGAGCACGATAGCTTTTCCAGTCGGGCATGCTGGGTGCGTTCGAAGAAGGCGAATAGACTTCGTGGATCAACACGTCGCAAGGCTTGCAGTTGGCTTCAAGGTCGGGGCCTGGACTGGTATCGCCTGAAATCACGATGGACCGATCAGGAGTATCGAAGCGATATCCAAATGCCTGCGGCCATTGCCCATGCGGCACGCGAAAGGCTGTGACTTTGACCTTGTCGTCTTTGTAGACGACCCCCGGCCGGACGTCGTGGGCGCGGACAGTTTGGGGCGCCCGCTGCTCCAGACCTTTGGTCCGAATCTCGATATCGCGGCGCCACGCCGCTAACACGTGCTCCGTCATTTCCTGGGTGCCCTCAGGTCCGTAGATATCCAATTGCGTGCGGCCCATTACCCACGGAGTGAGGATCAGGTCCGGCAGACCGGCGGTATGATCGGAATGCAAGTGAGTGACGAACGCAACGGTGATGCTCGTAGGAAGAAGAGCAGGCGTTTTTTCCGCCGCAGCAGCCGCACGACGAACCACACCAGGGCCAAAGTCCACAAGGTAAGCGCGGTCGCCGACCACGATCGCAGTCGCAGGCCCGGACCTATCAGGAAACGGCCGCGGCGTGCCGGTGCCGAGCAGAACAATACTGGTCTGCGCAGCCACTGCAGAAACCATCAGCACTAAGACCGCAAAATACACACGCACAGCTTTCATTGTTTCCCTTCGTCGCGAACTTTCGCCGATACACATTTTGAGGCGTGGTTACGAGTTGTCGAGAGTGCCGATCTGCTCAGCCGACCGCATGGCACGGCATTATACCCGGCGCTATTTCTTCCACACAGTAGGCGTGCGCCACTGCCCTGAGAATGTCTCCTGAATGTCGGTCGATGACGGGTCCCTTGTCCGTGAGCGATTTTCGAAGCATAATGCCCCCGACCGATGGCTATAACTCCAGGGACAAAGCTCGGACCTTACGAAATCGTCTCTTCCGCTGGTGCTGGCGGAATGGGAGAGGTATACCGTGCCCGCGATACGCGCCTTGACCGTACCGTAGCCATCAAGGTTCTGTCTCAGCATCTCAGTTCGAATGCAGAACTGAAGCAGCGCTTCGAACGTGAAGCGCGGGCTATTTCTCAGCTCCAGCATCCACATGTCTGTGTATTGCACGACGTAGGCTCCCATAATGGAACGGCGTACCTGGTCATGGAGTATCTGGAAGGCGAGACTCTGGCCGACCATCTGAGGAAAGGGCCCCTGCCGCTCGATCAGCTTCTGAGGATTGGCATCGAGATCGCCGACGCGCTCGATAAAGCGCACCGCTCCGGGATCGTTCATCGCGATTTGAAACCAGCCAACATCATGTTGACGAAGAGCGGAGCCAAGCTGATGGATTTCGGCCTGGCTCGAGGCCTCACTGCTCCTGCGAGCGCAGCAGCATCGGTCCAAAGTGGGATGCCAAGCTTCACCGCGACGCCGACGATGAGTAATGCGGTTTCTCCCCTCACTGCCGAAGGGACTGTGCTGGGAACGTTGAATTACCTTTCACCTGAGCAGATTGAAGGCAAGGAAGCAGACGCACGTTCCGACATCTTTGCCTTCGGCTGCGTGCTGTACGAGATGGCGACCGGCAAGCGAGCCTTTCAGGGCAAATCGCACATCAGTGTCGCAAGCGCAATTCTCGAGAACGATCCGGAGCCAGTCACCAAAATTCAGCCCACCTCGCCTCCGGCTTTGGAGGCGATCATCCGCACTTGTCTGGCAAAAGATGGCGAAGAGCGTTTTAGCAGCGCGCATGACCTCAAACTGCAATTGCAGCTCATCAAAACTTTGCCCAGCAGCAAGATCATGCCTGGCGGGTTGGCGCAGCGTAGCAAATGGACCATAGCCGCCCTCGCGATTGCTGCGTTCGCTTTCATCGTCGCGATTACTTTTGGCGTGATCTCCTGGGACAACCCCTCGCAACCGAACCTCGCGGTACGCTCCTACATACTCCCACCCGACAAAGTGGTGTTCAATCTGGCCGACAGCGCGATCTCCCCAGACGGAACGCGCGTGGTCTTTACCGGCTACACGCCCGAAGGTTCGTCTTCCTACTCACTCTGGATTCGCGCTCTCGATTCGCTCACCGCGAAAGAACTTCCCGCGACACAAGGTGCATCCTGGCCCTTCTGGTCTCCGGATGGGCGCTCCATCGGCTTCTGGGTCGAGGGTAAACTCAAAAAGATCGATCTTTTTGGCGGGGTAGTGGAAACCATCTGCGACGTGCCAAGTCTGCGTGGTGCTACCTGGAACAGAGACGGGGTTATTGTTTTTTCAACCTCTTTGGATCTTCAGACCGTTTCCTCGAGTGGCGGTGTTCCCCAATCCGTTCTAAAGCCTTCTCAGAACGAAAGCCAGTATCGCTGGCCATGGTTCCTGCCTGATGGAAAGCACTTCATATTTTTTCTTCAAGCCCGAGATCAAAATGCTACGGGAATTTATGTCGGATCGCTCGACTCAAAGGAACGCCGATTCCTGGTTTCCACTGAGACTCACGCAACATTCTCCTCTGGCTATCTTTTCTTTGCCCGGCAGCAGACGCTGCAGGCGCAGCCCTTTGATTTGCGAGCGTTGAGCTTAAAAGGAAGCCCGGCGATCGTCGCTGAGGATTTGGGAACCAGCCCTGGTCTGCATCGCGCTCAGTTCTCTGTTTCAGAAAACGGCACAGTGGCTTACTTTGCGGGCAGGTCGGGAGAGGGTTGGCCACTGGTCTTATTGGACCGAAGCGGCAGGGAGGCGATTCGCATACCTGAGATCGCCACCTATTTCCGCCCGCGTTTTTCGCCCGATGGGAGACGGGTTGCGGTTGCTTTTCAGGACCGTCTAGGTAGGCAGCAGGACATCTGGATCATTGACCTGGCGCGCGGAACCCGAAGCCGCCTGACCTTTGAGGGCGCCCAGAATCCCATCTGGTCAGCCGACGGCAATGCCGTCTATTACAGCTCGATTGGGAGAAGCTCCGGCGTTCAACTCTATGCCCGCGCTTCTAACGGAGGGGGCGCGGAGCGTCTTGTACTCCAGACCGATAGCACTGCCATTCCCGCTGACGTTTCGCGCGATGGGCGCTTCCTGCTTTATCAGGCTGGACCTGGCGTCAGGTACGGAGACATATGGGCTTTGCCATTGTTCGGCGATCGCAAGCCATTTCCTTTCATTCGCTCCGGATTTGAAACTCGCAACCCAATGTTCTCGCCCGATGGCAAGTTCGTCTCTTACATAAGCAACGAGAGCGGCATCCCGCAGCTTTACATCACAACCTTTCCCGAAGCCGGAGCGAAGTGGCAGGTCTCCAACAACGGCGCCGCTTATGCTGTGTGGAGAAGCGATGGCAAAGAGCTCTACTACCGAAGCACTCGCGAGATGATCGTCGCGGAAATTCATGAAGCCGCCAATGCAATTGATCCAGGCAAGTCGCTCGTGCTATTCCCCCTGGGACCGGCCTGGGAATTGTCCAACTCCTCCTTCGACGTAGCCCCTGATGGCTCCCGCTTCCTTATGCCTTTGCCGGCATCGACTGCCACAAATGCGGAGCTTCATCCTATGGTGCTTATCTCCAACTGGCGCGCCGAGCAGAAGAAGTAAACCAGTGGAAATGGGGAGAGGACGGGTGGGCCATCCAACCGGAGACCGAAATGGGAATTAGGTGGGCCACCCAGCCTTACGAGTTTGGGCCGTGGTCAAGAGTTATCGAGGCGCAGATCCGCTCAGCCTACCGGGCATGGCACGGCATTATACCCGGCGCCATTTCCTCCGCACATTAAGGGTGCGCCACCCGCCCCACCCTACAGGATCAGCAGGATGATGGAGGTTCATAAATAGCGAGGCGAAGCTCTGCAAGTCATTCGCTGCCATTCGTTCCGTGAATGGGACCCTTTTAGCATGAGAACGAATGCCATACTGAAAATGATGAGCGGTGCGATTCTTTCGATCGCCGCAGCTCCCGCTTTGTGCGCCCACATTTTATTTGGATACGCGAGCCAAGACTCCGCCGCTGCTCTCTGGCGTTCGCCTTGGAACTAGCGACACTCGTTTATGTCATTGTTTGCTTACACTGCGGCTTGACGACGCTTTTGAGTGGATTGTCAGACGTTCGTGCGCCGTCGCAGTGACTCAGTCACGAAGCCGTAGTACAAGGCGGCGGAGAATCATCCGGGGTGAACGAGCGGTTTTTAATGCATAAAGGGGGTATGGCACCCCGGCTACAGATCATGACGCAGACCTGCTCCCGGCATGGCGCACGCTTTGCCAACATGCGCCAGTCGGGGTGCGTACAAATTCAGGCGGCTGCTCTCACTGTACCGGTGCGAGAGCTTCCAGCCAGAGCCTCTGTGAGCTTGGCTAGGCCGAATGCACTTAACGCAAGTCCTACATCGCGGAGCGCGATGTCGAAGTAGTGGCCTGTGGTGAGTAGATTGATCGCGATCAGCACCAACCAAATGCTCGCGATGTAGGCGCCAATCCGCGTCCAACGCGTGATCACCAAGACGCCCACGATCATTTCCACCACGCCGGCCAGCAGCATGAATGGGTGGCTTAGGTTACCCAAAATATGTTGGACAATCGGACTCAGGTACATGTCCCAATTCACAAGCAGGTGGAAGAACTTGTCCAATCCGGCCAGGAATGGTCCAAGGAAAAAGGCGAGTCGCAGCGCTTGCCACGCTGTGCGCATTTGTTGAGTCATAGAACGCTCCTTACCAGTTCGTTTGAGGGCTTCAGTCGAGTTAGGTGGATTCTTCCCGATTCAGAACTGAAGCACGAATTGTTCTCCAGGGAACTTGTAAGTACGATGCACTGCGGAAGGTGCAAGTTGCGACTGGCCAGAGGAATACGGCCAAGCCCAGCACAACGATGTTGACTGTTCCAGGTCAGGCAGGACGGGTGGCCCATCCTTTCCCGTTTTGGTTTTTGCTTCGGACTTCCAAGCTGTGGGTGCCCCACTCTGCGCGGTGTTCGCAGGGTGGGAAAGAAGAGTGTCGAGGATTCCTGGTTTTGATCTCGGCTTTCTCTTCTTTGCCGAGGCGGCACCTTAACGTGATGGAATGGGGGCTCACCCATTGGGAGTATGCAAATCGAAATTTTACTCTGGGGAGTTGCGCACATCGCCGCCACCCACCCTCCGAACATCGCGGAGAGTTGGGGCACCCTGTTCTTGGGTTCGTCAGCGAAGGTCAAGAGCACAGAGCTCAGGCTGAAAGCGCTGGGCACCCGGCAGCTGCTCTCTAATGTCGCACTTCATTCCGGCAGGAACTCGTCTGCAAGATGTTTCAGCAGAGCGTCCATCGCCAGCGAGCCACGCTGGCGCACGTAGCGGTATTCCGCATTTCGTACAGGATTGTCATCGACTCTGACCACGACTGTGGCTCGTAGCTCCGTCTTGTAACCCGACTGCTCCCGATTCATGCGCTCGAGTTCGTCGGAGAACACACGACCTTCTTTCAACGCCCTTCGTGCTGCTCGCAGACTTGCAAAGTTGTTATCCAGGTCATGAAAAACGCGCAAGGCTTCTAAAGCTCTACATCCGGCGGCAACTTTGCCGTCTGCGCCAACTGCGAAAACATTCGGCATTGTCCAAACGCTCTGGTTCCAGCCTCTCGACCACATTAGTTTCGCGCTGCTGTACTGACCGTCGCGCAGGCTGTGCAATTCGGGTACGCTGACCATCGCCTCGGTGCCTGCTTCGATTGCGGCGACGTATTCGTTCCAGAGATTAGCTAAACGTTGCTCAGGAATCAGCTTTGCTGGATCGGCTGCTGTTTCCAATTCCATTTTGGCGATCCGATGACGCAGATCGCGCGTTGCCCATGCCGGAGGCAGAGAGTCGGCAAACATCTCAGCAACGGAATTCACCAGCGCATGAGCATCGGATTCGGTTTTTATGCGTCCAGCCAAATCGTTCAAACGGATAGATTCTTGCTGATGCTTTTCCGCCAAAGCTGCGGCTTCGCTTCGAGCTTTTTCCAGTTCTGCCGCGTTCGGCTTTGCCTGCGAGAACCACATGAGGACGAGCAGAATGGCTGTCGCATAGACCATAGGCCAAAGCATTCTACTGCTGGCTTGACTTCGCTTCTACTCGCCCTATGCTTTCACCGTGGCTGACGATCCCCGATCGAAGGTGACGTACGGGCTTGTAGAAGAGCGCCGCGAGGAAACAATGGGGCAGATCAGGCTGTCCCGGACAGGTAATGCACGAATACGTCAGAGCCGTTTTCTGGCTTGATAAATCCGAAACCGTTTGGCGTTATTGAACCACTGGACAGTGCCTTTCATGCAGCAACTCGCGATTTCGAGCACCAAGGGCCAGACCTGCAGCCGGACGGCGCATCGCATTTACAAACAAGTCTTGAGAGGCACGAATTATGACTTCCCGACTCAGATCGGTCATCATCGCGGCGATTACCGCGATTATGCTGGCAGCGTGTGGCTCGTCTTCGCAGCCATCTACGACGGCCACAACCTCGCCGTCAACCCCGAGTCCCGGGACGACGTCTTCTGCGCCTCCACCATCTTCGTCGACTCCACCACCGGCTCCTTCTCCGACGCCAGCGCCAATTCCTGTCGACAATTACCAGGCAGCCATGACGTTTCTGATTGGAAGAAGCGTTACCGTGGCGGGAATGCTAAGCATGAATGCTTCCGCCAATAATGGCGCCATAAACCTGCAGCTCAGCGGGGACTGCGGCGGGGCCAATGCGAATCTCATCCTCGACTTCTGGCCCTTTGGGACGCCAAGCACCGGACAGCCAATCCAGGTGGGAACGTTTACCGCGAATGCAGACGACACCTCGAAGACATCATTTCAATTCCCGCAGAAGGGGACGTTTGCCGGGTTATTCGAGGTCTATGTCCAACTTACCGGAGGTCCCGGCCCGTGCCTGAGCAGCGGCCCGAATCGAAACGGCGCAGGTGTGTCGTATTCCGCTCCACTGCTTGCCGCGTCGAGCATTACCGGTGGCATTTTCGCGCCTACAGGGACTGCGTCCGGCAGCGGCACCGTGAATGTCATGGGAAATACCGCTAGTGTCTCGCTCACACATGCAGCTGCGGCCCAGAACCTTACCGTGAATATTTGCGGACCGACTATAGAGCACTGCACCGCACTCGGCACTCTGACCACGGACTTGCAAGGCAATGCCTCCGGACAGTTCAGCACAACGGGCGCGAGTCTCGGTGGAAGCGTTGTCCTTACTGACAGCGCAGGCACGGAGTACATCTCAGGATTTCATGTCCAGTAATAGAACGAAGAAGTCTTGCGTCGGTGTTGGTCTGCGCGATCGATACGTTCTTCGCCGGCAAGTCGATCGGCGCTTTGGGCCGCAAGGGGAAGGGCAAGAAGGGCGAATAGAGTAGAAGGGGCGGGTGGTAGCCCCATAGTGCGCGGCAATGTTGCCAAGAAGTTTGCCGACGCGATGCATGGCCGGGCATCATAGCCGGTTCGTTATAATTACAGCAACTCCCGATGTTCCCCAACAATATCAAGCCTATGCCGCTCAAGCGGCACAAGGAGCCGTTCTCCCATCCCGACTGGCTGTTCGAGCTGAAGCATGACGGCTTTCGTGCGCTCGCATTCATTGAAAACGAGCGGTGCCGGCTCGTCTCGCGCAACGGAAATGAGTTCAAGAACTTCTCTGCGCTAGCATCGTCGCTAGCGAAGGAAGTGGGTGCAAGGGCAGCGGTCCTGGATGGCGAGGTCTGCTGTCTCGACGGCAGCGGGAAGTCCCAATTCAATGACCTGCTGTTCAGGCGAGGTGAACCGCGCTTCTATGCTTTCGACCTGCTTTGGTGCGAGGGGAAGGATCTGCGCTTCGATGGACTACATGAGCGCAAACGTCAACTGAAGGCGCTCATCACGAAAAGAGAATGGCTGCTGTACTGTGATCACGTCGAAGAACACGGAGAACGCCTGTTCGAGATTGAATGCTAGAAGGATTTAGAAGGCGTCGTAGCGAAGCCGAAAAACTCCCCGTACCAGTTCAGTGAGAAGCACACGTACTGGCTCAAGTTGAAGAATCCTTATTACACGCAAGCGATGGGGCGAGACGATCTGTTTGCTCCGGCAGAGAAGAAAGGGCCGAAGCCGGATTGGGCAGGTTGTGTGCTGGCGTGCGCCGAGGCGCAATCGTGATGGCACAACAAGTTTCTGCATCCGATATAGCGCCCGACGTTCAAGCTGACATCCTTCGTTCAAAAGATCTGTGCGAGAAGCTTGAACACCTGGTGGTTGGCCGAAAGGAGTTTCCGCACGTTGGTCGCAATCTGCTGCTGGTGTGCCTTTGGTCGCTGTTTTTTGAACAGCACAAAGGGGCTCTCACCCTACTCTCTTGGAATTATCCCGGGGCCGCGCTCGCATTGCTACGGCCGATCGTCGAGACCGTTGTGCGGGCGCACGTGGTTGCGGAGGGGAGCGACGACGACGTAGACCGAATCCGAAACGACAAATACAGAACAAACTTCTCGACTATAGGGAAATGGATTGACGAAACCTTTCAAATGCGGGATCTCTTCGAGCAGTTTTTGAAAGACGCGACTCGAGCCCTCCACAGCTATACACATTCGGGAATGTGGCAGATCAGCAGGCGCTTTGACAAGGATGGAATCGGAGCAAACTACCCGAAGGACGAACTGCTGCAGCTCATCCGAATCGCGGAGAGTGGCGCATTTATGATGACGATCCTATTGACGGTCAAGCTTGGCTATCAACCAGAATGGGAAGAAGCCAACCGACTGTTCACGGAGCGGGCACAACGATCCGCCGTCGAGTAAGCGGCGAGGTTCGATTGTTGCGCACTGGCACAGTGTCCAGCAGCGTCTTTCCCGCTACAGCCTGCACTGTCCTTCGGTTTTGTCCTTGGCTTTGCCGGCAGTGACCGTCTGCCACTGCATGTTCGCAGGATCATTTCCCAAACTGGCTCAACCTTCACTGATTGCTGTGCGAGAACACCTCTCATCAACTCATTTTCAACATCTCTCCACAACAAATCCGTTTTGTTCACAAGCTGACCTTGAGAGCGGGAGATGAACCTGGAATATCTCCGGCTATACTGCCCGAAAGTAGTGCACTGAAAGGAAATTACTTTATGGGCGCTAATGTTGCGGCACAACAACCACTCACGCTTCCAGGGATCGTATTGCTCGGATGGATGTGCGCGCCCGAGCGATCGAATCGGAAACGGCACACATTATGAAAAGATGGTGGTTTGGTCCAAAAAAGCACATTGACGAGCAGAAGGTAGAAGCACGAAGAAACCACATTCGGCGCATGCAGAGGTTGTTTGACAGTGGGGATGAAGCGGCGTTCAGGGAATATGTAAAACACATCAACCCAGACATCAGTGAAGATGAACTGGATGCTTTAACTACGCAGTTCCACGGTGAGCGGCGCCGGCATCCGAGCGACGATTACCTTTAGCGGATTTAACAATCTTCTCCGCTTTCCGCTCAAATCGGCGCAACTCCGATTCGCCCATATTTTCGATTCGTTGATCGAACATTTGTTCCAGCCTGGATTTTAGATGTGATCCGACCGGTTTTGCTGTTACTGCCATTTGGGGCCCCTTCTTTGGCGGTATCGTTTGACGAGGCATGGTAAATCCATCCTGCACAGGCACGTGGAAAACAGGGTCATTTTCCCCATTTTCTGCCGATTTTGTGAGGAAAATCATCCTTGACACGTTACTAGTGTAATTCATGAGGTTAGATGGGGCTCTGGCAATTTGGGTAGCCAAACCTCTTTATCTCAGGTCCAATTTCCGCATGCAGACTGCGCACATGGCCAAATTTCAACCGCCGCTACTCAGGTGAGGCGGGAAGCATGACTCGATGACAGCCAGCGCCACTGGCGAACCGTGAACAGTGTTCCCAGCAGTGTCTACGCTTTCAGTTCTTTCGATGTGCTGCGCTCAGAAGGGGTCGGCGAACTTCGGATCGTTCAGGAACACGTTGTCCGTCAGAGTATTAAAGAAATCCATGAGGTTGTTATCGTCTGGCGCTGAGATGTTCAGTTTGCGAACGGTGCCATCTGGGTTGCGAAGGAGTGGATCCAGGTCAGGATTGTTCCCCACGCCGAAGGTGAAAAAATTGAGCAGCTGGTCCAATCCCCCAAAACGGGCGTCATGCATCCACCACACTCTGGCGGCGACATTGCGCAGCGACGACGCCTTGAACCTTCCCGAACCTGCACCGGGATCTGAGGTCACCACCTCCAGGCCGATGTTGTGGATCGTGTCACTCACCTGTCCGGCGGTGGTGTGACATTGCGCACAGCCCAGGCTGGTGAACAGCGCTTGACCGCGCAGCTCTGAGGCAGTGAACACAGCGGCGAAGTTCGGATTGCCGTTCGTGCCTGCTGCGAATGCCTGGTCGAACTTCGACTGGTAGCTGACCATGGAGCGTATGAACTGCGCCAGCGCGGAGGCCATGCGATCGGGCGTGATGTCGGGCGTGCCGAATGCAGCCTGGAACAGACCAGGATAATAGGTGGTCTGCGCCATTTGCGGTATCAGCGTGGAAAGACTGTTGCCCATCTCAATGGAGTCTTGGATCGGCTGCAGGACCTGGTCTTCGAGCGTGGCGGCGCGCTCGTCTGAGAAGAAATGTCCGCGCTGGTAGAACTTGGCGTTGGAAAGGCCCATAGCACGTCGCTTCGTACGGCCGCCTTGAAAGCCGGTGCTCAAGGGGTTGGGATCTGAGAATCCAAAGCGCTGTTGATGGCATGAACCGCACGAGGTGGTGTTGTTGGCCGAGAGGAACTTGTCATAGAACAACACACGACCGAGCGTCGCGCCGGCATTCGTGATGGGATTCGTGGCAGGCGTATTGTCAGTCCCCGCAAGGTTCCCTGCCGGCGAATTGGGATCTGTGTAGTGCTTCGGAAGGTTGGTGACCGCATAGGCCACATAGTCGAACATGACGTTCGGCAGATCGGGTGGCGGTGGGAACAGTATGGCCACCGAGAAGCCTTGTGATTCGGTCATGTCTGGGTTCCGGACCGAGACGATCACGGTGCTGGAGGTAGTCGCCGGACGTCCGGTGACTGTGAGTGTGATGACGCCGGGCGCGGTGAACTCGCCGGCGAATGGGCCCATACCGCACACAATGCCGGGGCACTGTGAGTGGAGAGTCACGGTCGCGCCAGGAATGAAGTTGCTGCCAGTAATGGTGAATGTGACTTGGGCGGTGTGTTGCGTCACATTCACGCTTGTGATCGACGGTGTCGGCCCGGGTGGAGGTGACGGCGGTGGTGGGGGTGATGGCGGTGGAGGAGGTGGGGTTCGAGTGACTGCAGTCTCCGGTGAAGCGGTTGATCCGCCGCACCCGGCGATTGCAGCCGCAAAGAAGAAGATCGCGGCCAGGCAGCACCACGCGAGAAACCGACTTTGGGGAATGCCTTTGCGGTTAAGAAAATGATCTAGGGGGCCCGTGTTCAAGTAACCGTACTTCCTATCCGCAGGGGAACTCTGAATACGAATATCTCTGATTCAGAGCTGCTGCCGCAGGATGTCCGCAAGCAAAAGCGGACTGAAATCCGCTCTTATGTTTTTGTTGGCTGACCCGTCGGCACGGATAATGACAATGTTCGCCGGTGATCCCGAAAAGCAAAACAAGCTGCTAAGCCGCTAAGCTTCTAGCTGCTGAGCTACGGCAACCGGCTGGCGATCTATGGGTTACGTATCTTCAGCCGTGGACTGGCTTGTTCCTTCTCGATGTGCTTGGCGAAGCCTTTTGGGAGCTGATTTGCTACGCCGTCTCAACAGAGTTCCAAAAGGAAACGTGCTCATCTCCAGGGGATGTTATGTAGTCCATTGTGGGAGCGGAAGGTGAGAACGGTTGGCTGGCAGGCCATCCAAGAAAAGCAATTTTCGCTACTCCTGCCTGAGCACCACTGCTGGGTTGGTTCGCACTGCCCGGGTTGCGGGAATGGCTGCTGCCGCGAGGGCGACTAGAGTCAACACCAATGGCGCGGTGAGGAAGGTTAGCGGGTCGAGAGGGTGCACATCGTACAGCAGGGCCGAGAGTGATTTCGCGAGGGCGGCGGCTCCGAGGATGCCGACCACCAATCCTGCTCCTAGGATTCTTGCCGCACTTCCCAACACGAGATTGAACACATCTTGAATCTGCGCTCCGACGGCCATGCGAATGCCGAATTCACGGCGCCGTTGCGCTACCGAGAAGGCCAGCACTCCGAAAACTCCGAAGGCTGACAAGGTTAGCGCCAGGCCGGCGAAGGCTGCTAGCAAACGCGCGCGGAAGCGCGGCTCGGCGATGGTGGATTGTGCCAGATCGTTCATCGTCTGTACCTGGGTCACGGCAAGTTCGGGATCGTACTTGGCAATCACCTTCTTCACCGGCTGCAGCAGCGCGAACGGCTCGCCGGCTGTTCGTATGGCTAACGATGCACTGAACCACGGGTTCTGGGCGAGTGGAACGTAGATTTCGGCGTCGCTCTGCTTTTCGCCTAGTCCTTCCACCTTTACCTGGCGGATAACGCCTACAATTTCGCGTTCGACCATTTTGGGACCGCTCGCATCCATGGCCTGCACGTTCACGCGCGTGCCTACCGCGTTCCTGCCGTGAAGATAGTGGCGGACGAACTCCTCATTCACGATTGCCACCTGCGGGGAAGCTCCGTTGTCGTGCTCGTCGAATGGACGCCCCGCGGCGAGCGAGATGCCAAGCGTGCGGAAATAATCGGCGCCGACGATCTGGTAATGCGCGGCCGCCACCTCGCCATTCGGCGGCGGGGGTTCTCCAACAATTTGGAATCCCTGTCCGATATTCCATCCCTCGGTGGGCAAGCTTCCGCCGAACGAGACCGACTCTACCCCCGGCAACGAAGCCAATTCCTTCTGCACAGCTTCATAGAAGACGAGTGCACGTTCCGCGGTTTTGTACTGGTTGAACGGCAGGGAGACATGCATGGTGAGCACGCGGTCAGCGTGAAATCCGGGGTCAACCTGGTTGAGGCGGTCGAGGGTGCGAATCAGCAGCATGGCCGCGGCAACGATCATTACTCCAGCGGCCACCTGGGTGGCGGCAACTGTCCCCAGCAATTTGCGATTTCCCGAAGTGGTGCTGTAACTGCCTCCGGTTTGGAGAGCATTGGCCACGGAGGTGCGCGCGAGCTGCCACACCGGAGCGAGTCCGAAGGCGATGCCCGTCAGCAAAGTTGCGGCCATGGCGAATGCCAGCACGCGCAGGTCGAGGGTGAAGAGCAATCCTGTGGGCAGCGTCCCCGGCGGAATCACGGTTGGAGCGACGCGGATGAGCAGTGCGGCAAGCGCGATTCCCCCGATTCCTCCGAGAGTGGCGAGCGCGAGACTTTCGGTGATCAGCTGTCGCGTGAGGCGCGCGCTACCTGCGCCAAGCGCAGCGCGGACAGCCATTTCGCGTCCACGCGCGGCCCCGCGCGCCAGCATAAGATTGGCGACGTTGGCGCACGCCATCAACAGTACGAATCCCACCACGGCGAGCAGCATGAGCGTGGTCACGCGTAGATCGTGCCCAACCAGCGCCGCACGCAGAGGCTCGATGTGGATGGTCCAGCCGCGATTTGTGTCGGGAGCGATGGCGCCGATGTGGCGCGCAATCGGCTCCATTCCCGCCTGCGCTTGCTGCACGGTGACGCCGGGCTTCAGCCGCGCGAGCACCTGCATGTAATGCATGCGGCGCTGCTCGGGCGAGCGTTTCACGGTGTAGAGCGTCCACAGATCGCTCTTGTACAAAATGCCGAAGCGCGCGGGAGCTATACCAATGATGGTTGCAACTTTGCCATTCACGTTCAACGAGCTGCCCAGAACTTTGGGATCGGCGCCGAAGCGGTTGCGCCACAGCTTTTCACTTATGACCACGACGTTGGCCTGCAGGCGTTCGTCGTCGGCACGGAAGGCGCGTCCCGCGATCGGCTGGATTCCCAAAACGATAAAGAATTCCGACGTGACGGCCTGGCCGGTGAGCTGTTCGGGGCCATCCTTCGTCTGCAAGGTTGCAAATGTTCCGGAGACGGAGGCCATGGAGGAGAAGACCGTGTTCTGGTCATGCCAGTCCTGAAAATTCAGCGGCGAGACACGAACGTGCGAGAAGCCGTCGGGAGCCTTCTCCCAAAGCATCACCAACTCGCCGGGGTTCGCGAACGGCAACGGGCGGAGTAGGGCGGCGTCCACCACACTGAAGATCGCGGCGAGCGCTCCGATGCCGAGGGCAAGCACGCCGGCGGCTAGCAAGGTGAATCCGGGAGCGCGCAGAAGCAGACGGATGGCGTAACGAAGGTCTTGGGCGAGGGCTCGCATGAGCCTTGGACCTCGGGGCGGGTTCAAGGTTAGTGAGGCTGGGACGAGTACACGTCCGGAGTGCTCGGCGTCTGCGCTCGGGAATGCTTCCAGCCCCTCAGGAACCTAGGCATCACGAGATGGGTGGGAAAATCCCTGATAAATCCCTGTTATTTTGGGCCGCGGCGCGTTTTGTTGGGTATCTCCACTGTTTGAAGTGAGTTAGGGTCGAAACTGGAAATTCCCTGTTAATCCCTGTTCCTAGAGCAGTATTTGCGGAATTTGGGCAGAATTCGAAGGTTTTTACCGAAATCGCGAGAAAACCCCTGTAAATTTCCCTGTTCCGGCTGCGGTGCCCCCGTTTGTGGGCGATTTTTCCTCGAAAATGGAGTCCCCACGAGCACAAGACTAAAGGTGTAGCTCGATCCAGGCGGGAGCGTGGTCGCTGGCGTTTATTTCGCCGCGGACCCACCTGTCTACGCCACCGTCAACCAGTCGCTCCGACATTTTGGGCGAAAGCAGGAAATGATCGAGGCGCATACCTTTGTCCGCCGGCCAGCGCTCACGTTTGTAATCCCAGAATGTCCAGAGTGGCCCCTGAGGGTGCAGGCTGCGCAGAGCGTCCGTCCATCCTTGCGCCAACAGGCGGGCAAACGCCTGGCGGCTTTCCGGTTGGATCAATGCATTGTTATCGAGCGAGCGGGTCGGATAAATGTCTTGTGGCGTTGGCACCACGTTGTAGTCTCCGGCCAACACCACGGGCACTCCGGCCTTGAGGAGATCGGCGGCATGGGTAGTGAGCCGTTCAAACCAAGCCAACTTGTAATCGAACTTCGGGCCCGGTTGAGGATTGCCATTGGGCAGGTAGATGGACGTGATCAAGATTCCATTTACAGCTGCCTCGATGTAGCGTGCCTGGCGATCGTCAGGATCTCCGGGCAAAGTTGAACGAGTCAAAACGGGAACGCAGTCGCGAGCGAGAATGGCCACGCCGTTCCAGGAACGCTCGCCTCGCCACACCGCTTCATATCCGAGGGCTCGCAACTTGTCGGCGGGAAACGCCTGCTGCTCCGCCTTGAGCTCCTGAAGACAAACGACGGCTGGTTGCGTCTTCGACAGCCAAGCCGAAAGATTCTGGAAGCGCTTGTTGATGTCGTTGATGTTGAAAGTGGCGACTTTCACGTGTGGTGCTGCGACTTCGTGTTGTAACAGCATCTTGCCTGCGCGCGCAACGTTGCACCAATTCAGTACGCACCCTGCGCGGAGCGATAGCTTGTGCTGCGAAGACCGGTGCGCTCAGCTACCGGTTCACCCTTCCAGTCGCCTGCAATTCGCGGTAGAAACCTAAGTCTTGGTCGCGGAGCATCTTCGTGATGTAGGTGATCTGTCCGTAATGCAATCCGAAATGTTCGATCACCTGATACACCGCGTGCAGTCCGCTGACCGTGTATCCCTGAATATGGTAAGTAGCCAACAGATCGGACTCGCTGATGCGCGGCAGTACTGTTGCTACCTCCTGCAAAGTGGCGGCTAGCGTCTCGAGCAGGTGCTTCTTGGGGATTAGCTGCCTCTCGGAGAATTCGGCGGGACGATTGCGCTTGTCGTCGCGATGCGCAAACGGCGCCACCAGCCACTGCATCACGTTTCCATTTAAATGCAGAATCAAGTTGCCGATGCTGTTGCTGGCTTCGTTCGGACGCCACCACACTTGCTCGTCGCTCAACGATTCCACGCACACTCGAAGACGCGGCCAGTACTCGTCCAACAGCTTCCATCGGGAGAACTCAATAAATTGGGACGTAACAGTATTCGCTTGCATGGGCGGAATTATAGCTACCGCAGAATGGCAAGAGAATTCTCAAACGAACTCGGAACGGACATCAGCAAGAGAGCACTTTGGTAACGTTTCTGTTCTAAATCGGAACTGATACTACTTTACCGACGCACGTTAAACGGAGACAGTGAACATGCGATTTCCACTTTTGACAGCTCTTCTGTTTCTGGCTTCTTCGTTTGTGAGCGCCGGGCCAACCGGCGCCGGGAAACCGGGCTCGGCGGCTGCTTCCCAAACCAAGAATTCTCAGGCAACGGTTTACATCTACCGTGACAAACATTTTGCAGGCGGCGCGCTCGCACCTTCGGTCTTTTGCGACGACTTTGAGCTTGCGCGAATGACTAACGGCAGATTCCTCGTTGCAAAGTTTGCCGCAGGCAAGCATCTCTTCCGCTCTAACGACAATCAGGAGGGCATCGACCTTGATCTCAAAGGTGGACAGGACTACTACATCCGCATGGAGGTTGGCCCCAGCACGATGAAAGGACGCTTAGTGCTGGTTGCGCCCGAGGAAGGCGGCTACGGAATCAAAAAGCTCAAGCCCCTCGATGCAGACAACATTAAAGACAGTGACCATGTGATTGACGCAAGTCTCGACACAAAGTAGCCAAAATCCAGAACAGTTCAAGAGAGCCAAATCGTTTTCCTCATCCCTAATGCGGCTGAGGTCAACGGCTCGTCTCGCCCGGCTTTCAGAATGAATTAAAAACACTCTGCCCTGCTCCGGATAATTTGCGCGGATGTCTAAACTTCCACCGGCGCGGCCTTAATTTCAATTGTCGGAGCGATGACACTCAATCGCTGATACGACTGCAATCTGTCCTCATGTTCATAGGTGTCGGTGACCACAATCACCTCCTTTGCCCCAGTGTCGCTGACTAGCCTCTCCAAACCTGCCTTCACCGTTGCGTCCGATCCGACGATCGCCGCTCCCAGCTTTTCTCCAACCGCCTGCCGCTCCCAGGGCTGCCATTGCTCTTCCATCGAGTCCACCGGCGGCAGCAGCTCCACCGCCTGATTTCGGATGAGACGCAGAAAGCGTTGCTGTGGTGTAGTGAAGAGCCGGCGCGCGACCGCGTCGGTCTCCGCAGCAATCACCTGCACGCCAACCATGAAGTAGGGCTTACGCAGTACTTCACTGGGCCGGAAGTGGTCGCGATAGAGCTGTGCCGCGGCATACAAGTACTCAGGAGCAAAGTGCGCCGCGAACGCGAACGGCAATCCCAACCTCCCCGCCAACTGGGCACTGAAGCCGCTCGATCCCAGCAACGTGATCGGCACATCGCTTCCCTGTCCGGGAATCGCTTTCACCGCCTGCCCCGGCCTCTCCGGACCCAGATAGGTCTGGAGTTCCGCGAGCAGCGCCGGAAAATCGTCGCCACTCTGCCCGAGGTCACGGCGCAGCGCGCGCATTGTGTGAAAGTCGCCGCCGGGAGCGCGCCCCAATCCCAGATCAATGCGTCCGGGATACTGCGCCTCGAGCGTGCCAAACTGTTCCGCCACAACGAGCGGTGCATGGTTCGGCAGCATTACTCCACCGCTGCCGACGCGAATCGTCTTGGTCGCACCCGCCACATGCCCGATCAGCACCGGTGTGGCGGAGCATGCAAGTCCGGAAATAGAGTGGTGTTCCGCAAGCCAATAACGCTTGTATCCCCACTGCTCCACATGCCGCGCCAGATCGACGGAACGTCCAATCGCGCTGCTCGCAGATTCACCTGTTCGCATGCCGACGAGATCCAGCACCGAAACTGCTAACTCACTCGCCATACCCGGTTAGATGAGATAGGCGAACGAACGATGCGAGGTGAAAGCTACTTGCGGCTAACCGCCAGCAATGCGGAGCAGTCCGTTTTAGGCCATCGGCCAGGTCTATGGGGATAGCTGCAACCCTAAGAAAAAGACCGGCGCTGATGCGCCGGTCGGTTTCCGAAACATCTGGTGTTGTTACGCGGCAGCCTCTTTGGTCAGTGGCTTCGAGACTCCAAGCTGGCGCAGCATTCCGTGAACATCATAGGTTTCGAAGTCGTCTGCCAGTTGCCCGTTGCTGATGCGGCTGATGACGACACCCTGGACACTCACGCGATTCCCCGTTGGGGCTATTCCCATGAGCTCGCCGCGATGAGTGCCTTCGGCAGTCCAGCGTGTGACTACTGTGTCACCTTCTGCAACCTGCTCATCGATGGTCAGCTTCAAATCGGGAAAGGCGTTCCGGTACATGCTGACCAGCGCTTTATATCCTTCGCGACCCCGCAGCGATCCCGCCGTCGGTTCAAAATAGGCGTATTCGGAAGAAACCAGCTCGTTGGCGACATTGAGATTTCCCTGGTTGACGATCTCTTCGATTGCACGGCGTACGACAGCTTTGTTCTGCTCGGACATGTTTCCTCCTTTGTCCGTTGTCTTACAGGAGCGCTGTCCAGATCTTTGAAGAGGACAGCATGGTCATAGAGAGGGCGTTGATTATGTGCCCTAGCTGAGCCCGGGTCAAGCAATCCGCTTGTGCCACTCCCTACCCCTCAGCTGAGATCGCGCCTACGGCTGAGGCTTAAGTCGTTTAGAAACAGCCAATCGTGCAAAAAACAACTTGAATCGTATCAAGGCCTGATGAGAAGCCCAAACCTTAATACCCACAACAATCCGAGTTCTTAGAGGCTCAGAGTCCTGTACCCTAAGAACAACATTCCTTAGGAGTTCGGGTCTTGAATCCAAGAGCAATCTTGCGTTCTTCGGATGCCGCCTGCTTTGGAAAACGGTTGAACAATATTCGCTTTAGATGTGGGGCCTCAGATGTACAAGCTACTAGCTACTCGCTGCCGGTTTCTAGCCAACAGCAAAGACGAAAGCAACAGCAAACGCGATGACCGCAAAGTAATCCCAAGATCCCTCGGTCACCAACGCAACTGCAGGATCCATGCTGTCGCAGCATTAATGCTTTGCTTCCTTTTTGTCCGTCCAGCATTTAGCGACGACGGCTCCGTTATAAGGCGAAGGCTCACGAATCAGGACGTGGTTGCCATGGTGAGCCTGGGAATCTCTGAAGACGTAATCCTCGCCAAGATCAGGGCGACGAGCGCGGCGGGAACCGGAGCCACGAGTTTCGACACCACGGTGGAGGGTCTGAAGGCACTAAAGGCGGCCAACGTTCCCGATTCGGTCATCAAGGCGATGATCGATCCCACTCCCGCTGCGCCGATGGTCGTAAGCCTCACTGGCCCAGCGACATTGAGTCCGAGTCTCCCTCCTCCCGAAGTGGGCGTGTACTGGAAGGACGCAACTAATTTCGTTCTCCTCCAGGGACAGGCGATCAGCCAATCCAAAGTCGGCGGAAGAGCGGCCAATGTATTTACCTACGGCCTCAAGCAGGTGCATTGGGATGCCTTCGTGAACGGACCAACCTCGAAGAACCGCGTGCGAGCGCTTCGGCCGACCTTCTACCTGTACGTGCCGGACGGGGCCAGCGCCGCCGATTACGTCTTGCTCAAACTGACCAAGAAAGCTGATCGCAGGGAGTTCCACATTGGGACATTTGGCGGCTGGCTGGGAGGGTCATCGGGACCGCAGCGTGATAAAGAAATTTCCTTTCAGGCTGACCACGTTGGCATCAGAATCTACAAAGTCTCGCTCAGTTCCGATTTGACACCCGGAGAGTACGCCTTCTTCATGGGTACTGGTCAACAGTCCGCGACCGGGGGACAGATGGGAGGAAAGGGATCGGGCGGCGCCGCCACAGGCCGAATCTATGATTTCACGATTCCAGAATAAGCAGTACAACCTGAGAGCTTGTCGGAGATAGATTTTTCAATAAAGAATCGGCAACTTACTGATTGGCTACGTCCCACACTCTGACGTCCCATAGGGTGAAAAAGCAACAGGGCCTGATCTGCGGCACTTCTGATCATAGGATTGCCACAGACCCGCCGACTCTCCTCCACGCTCCGCTGCTATCCAGCGAACATCGCGGCGGACTAGATCACCGATGCCTGCTCTGCATAGTGGATGCTCTCTTCTGTGTCAGCTTCGGCGACGGTTGATATCCGCACACGGAGCTGCGGACTGTCGAGAATAACCATTCCCTGATCGTCAGCGAGCGTGCGGAACGTCGGAGAGATTTCATAAAGCTCTTCAAACGAGCTTGCCGACGCTTCCACTTGTGACTCGCCGGGCGCGAGTCCTTCCGCGTCTCGCAGCACGAAGAACTTGGTGCAGAGGCGACGCACGGTTGAAAGACGATGCGTAATGATCAGCGCTCCCATGTGATCCCCGAGCACTTCCTCCAGGCCCTTCTGCACGGCTTTTTCAGTGGTGGCATCGAGCGAGGCGGTGGCCTCATCGACGACCATGAAGATCGGATTGCGCATCGCGGCAGCGCCGATCATGAGGCGCTGCTGTTCGCCTCCGGAGAGTTCAATGCCGTGCCGGCCGACGCGAGTATCGAGTCCATCGGTAAGCCGGTCGCCGAAGTCGATCTTCAGCTTGCGCATGATGCCCCACAGCTCTTCGTCAGGGACGCGAGCCGGCTCGTCAGTGAAGCGGTAGAGCAGGTTGTCACGAATGGTGCCATCAAAGACCTGCGCTTGCTGCGGCACGTAGGCAATCAGGTTGAGCCACGACGACAGCTTCACATCGCGCAAGTCATGCCCATCGATCAAAATTTCGCCGGAGGTCGGGTCCATGTAGCGCATGAGCAGGCGCATGATCGTGGTCTTCCCTGCGCCGGATGGTCCGATGAGTGCGGCTTTCTCGCCGGGTTCGATCGTCAAACTGATGTTGCTGAGGATTGACAGTCTGCGTCGCGGCGCCTGAGCCGCGAGTTCCAGACCGGGAAGATCGCGCTTCTCGGTTGCGTATCCGTAAGACACATTGCGCATCTCGATGCGGACGCCGGCTTTGCGCTGCAGTTCGATCGCGTTTGGTTGATCGGTGGCATCGGGCGGAATGGTGAGCGTCAGCATCGCCGTGCGAATGGCCGGCATGTTCCAGTTGATCTGGTGCTCGATGTGGCCGATCTGCCAGATGCTCTCGCTGACTTTGGTCGCGTACATCAGCAGTGGCACGAAGACGCCGTTCGACCAGTCTCCCTGCCAGATTCGCCATGCGCCGTAGCCGAGTGTCGCCAAAAGGACAAAACGGTTGGAGTATCCGCGCCACGTGACCTTGCCGATGAACCAGAGCCAGAATTTACGCTCCTCGCCGAGGCACTTTACGAATGACCGGTATTGATACTCGATCTCGTCATGCTCCTTGGCGCAGGTTTTTACGCGCTCGATCTTTTCCCAACGCTCGTGCTCCCAACGATTGATGCGGCGAAATTCCTTGTCGAAAGGAACGCACTTCTCAGAGATGTTGCGATTGAGGTAGACCAGCCAGACGAGATACGTCAGCAGCAGCAGGCTCATGAAGAATCCCGCGGTGGGAACGCGCAGCCACAACAGCGTGAGCGCCACGGTGAGCGAGATGAGCGAGGACGAGCCCTCGAACATCAGCATGTTTTCCAGCTGCTCGATGCGTCCCTTGCCGCGCTCGATGTTTGCGGTGTTGAGGTACGAGCTCTCCTGCTGATGCTGTCCCATGCTCTTCTCGAAGAAGAGCTCGTTCATGCGGCGCTTGAGTTGGGTGAGATTGATGCCGGTGGCGTACTCGCGGGCAATCATCTGCAGGCGGTCAAAATAGCCGTAGATGGTGACGCAGACCGCCATGCCGAGGAAGCTCATCTTCACCGCGTGCGCGTCGTGGTGGATCAGGCCGTCGACGAGGTACTTCGCCAGCCAGGCGATGCCATTGAGGGCAGTAACGGAGAAGGCGAGCGCGATGAGCATGCGCCGCGTCCAGCGGCGGCTGTCTGCGGTGATGAATTCGCGGTAGATCCAGCGAATGATCGCCACGCTCTCTTTCATTTCGTGGAGGTATTCGCGCCAGTTGCCGGAGATCTTCCGCGTGTCTTGGGGATCGATGATCACAACATTCCTCTAAATTGCACTGCTCTAACCACAGCGGCAGGTGCGTGCGATGGTAGGGATGAAGTAAATCCTAAGGCCTTATCGCACTCTCGGCGAATTACTAAAGGATGACAATCGGCTGGAAGACCTACCAGAAGGGTCGAATAATATAAGGTGTGTTTCCTAGCCGGGCAAGGCATGCTCTTGGTCCCCTGGCCAAGAAAACTAAAATCAAAGACCGCAAGGGTGCGGCACCTGCGCTTCGATTGGAGACCGCCGGATATCCGATTCACTTCGCCAGTGAGATCGTTTGCACCTGGCCATTCACGGTGTACTCGGCCTTGACGCGCTGATTTCTGGTGGAGCATGAGATTCCCGAGCCGGAACCTGCCACTGCGGAAAAAGACTTGAACCGGAGCTGCAGCAGACGAGCTCCGTCCTTCAGATAGAGTCTCCCTGAGCCGTCCGACTGGCAATCGATCTGCACGAGTGTGCCTTCGAGTGTCCGCTTCGAGTCGCTGGCACCCGCGTCGATTCGCCGAACCACTACACGTGAAGAAGGTGCGCTCTCAGGTGGATCGGTATCGTTAGCGGGCTCGCTTGCCGCAGCGGACGCGGTGGCGGCGGCCCTGTTATTTTCCACTGTCTGCCGATAGCTTTCCACCTGCGCGAGATACGATTGCATCGACAGCAAAGCCGTAAGTACTTGTGGGTTTTTGCTATTCCTGAGTTGATCGATGGTCGCCTGGGCTTCGGAAAGCTTCTGTTCGTTCAAATATGCGTTCGCGAGATTGACCGCGTATAGCTCGTTTCTCCGATCAAGGGCAACCGCGTGCAGAGCAGCCTCCAGTGCCCCGGCTGAATCTCCGCGTTGATGGGCATTGAATGAAAGCAGGTTGTAAGCCTCGGCCAAACTGGGATTGAGGGAGATTGCCTGCTCCAACTCCTTCTTTTGACGCTCGAGCTGTTCCTTCTTGGGACTCGAGGACTGGAACTTTTGCTGCAGCAGCATCGCGTAGTAGTAATGCACCATCGCGTCCTGGCTGCCGCTGGCGGCCGATTTGTCCAGATAAGGCTCCGCATGCTCGTAGTCGCGCTTCATGAGATACACATATCCCAGATCGCTTTGCGCTTTGATGTTGTTGGGTTCGACTGAAAGCGCCTGTTGCAGCTCAGCGACCGCCTCTTGCTGGTGGTCCTGCTCACTGGCATGCATCTCGGCCACGGCTATTAACGCGTCATTCCCAGAAAGGGAGTGTGCCGAAAATCCCTCTGCATCGATGCCGCTTGGCAACGGAGTCTTCCATGCGATCAGCAGGTTCGCGCGAATATAATCCTGAAGAGCGCGGTCGAGATCGGAGAATCCCATTCCTGTGTTCTTGCGAAACACCTGCTCGTCCGGCCGTCCGTGGGATTCGGTGAAGAAGAGGATTATGGGCTTCAGCTGTTGCTTGTCTTCCAGGTAATGCACGATCAGCCAGGACTCGGCATAGAACATGTTGCGATGATCGCCGCTCTCGTTGTACGTGGCCGAGTCGTGCTGGACGGCAAAGAGCTGGGCTACCGGGATCAGGCGATTGTTGACGATCATCTGAACGGCGGATTCAGGCGCGCGTCCGATGATGGCGGTCTTGCCGCTCAAATCGATGGTCGAGAAGAGCTCGGCGAATCCTTCGTCGAACCACGCAGGCCACTCGAAAGTATTCGAGTTCAGCAGCAAGTGAGCATATTCATGGAAGACGGTGTGCCACTTATAGTCGCCCTCGGTGGAAAGATCGAGAGCGATGTAGTCCTCGGACTGGCCTTTCTGGTACAGGCCGGCGAGTTCCACCGGCTTGCCTTTGTAGATCGGCGAAACCTGCCGCAATCCTTTCGTATTCTTGAAAGCCAGTATCTGTACCGGACGGGAGGTCTTGATCTCACCGTGAAGCACCAAGGCGCCGAAAACCTGTCGCATCTGCTCAAAGCGAAGCGCCACATCGCGTCCGCGCTTCTCGCCGGCGTCGGTGATTACGGTGAAGTGAGGAGACTTTACCTCGTTCCATTGTTCGGCCGAAAATCCTTGAGCAGGAAGCAGCAAAAGGACTAAAAGGGGCAACCGCATAGCCGGAGATTTTACCTCGGACGAACCAATGACGGACTCAGAGAAAGGGCTTATCTGGACACGCCTGTGGCATGTAAGGTCGCTGCCTCGCCCTTCATATGTTAAGGGTGACAGTCGGCTCGAGGCCTACCAGGGGTCGGAAACATCAAGGTTAGCTTCCCCAGCCGGGTGACGTCGCTGGATATGAAAACTCTTGCACATTGACAATCGTCCAAAGCTGCTACACGATAGCAGAGGTTCCCCCATTCCCTCTCAAGGTTCGGAGCGCCACTTCGACCTCTTGAGCTCCCGTTCAGTCTGACTTTTTTGCTTTCCTTACCGGGCTCCCACTCTACGTGCTTGAGAGGTTCGCTATGCGCCTGTCCGTGTGCAGAACATCCGTTCGCTCCTTACTGATTCCCGTTTTGATACTTGCAACTTCGTCCGCCTGGGGCCAGACGAACGTCACCGGCAGCTGGTCCACGATGCCGTACAACATGCCAATCAATCCGGTTCACGTGGCGCTGTTGCACAACGGAAACGTCGTGATCGTATCTGGCTCGGGAAACGTCGCAGGCAACACGAACTACCAGGCGGCGCTTTGGGATCGGCAGGCAGGAACTATTACCACTCAGCCGCTCGGATGGGACATGTTCTGCAACGGCATGGTGGCGCTGCCGGATGGACGTGCTTTCATCAACAGCGGAACCCTGCAATACGATCCATTCCATGGCTCTCTAAAGAGTTCGATCTACGATCCGGCGACCAACAGCTTTACCGATGTTCAAAACATGGCGCATGGCCGGTGGTATCCGACGGTCACGGTTCTTGGCGATGGTCGCGTGATGACCTTCTCTGGACTCGACGAGAATGGAAACACCAACAGCACAGTCGAGATCTACACAGTCGGCAGCGGTTGGAGTCCAACGTATGCCGCTGGCTGGACGCCGCCTCTTTATCCGCGCATGCACGTCCTTCCCAACGGGAAGGTTTTCTACTCCGGTGCGACCACGCAGTCACAAGTCTTTGATCCGGGAACGCATCAATGGGCGAACGTCGCGACAACACGCTACAGCGGCACGCGTACATACGGGACCTCGGTACTCCTGCCACTGACTCCTGCCAATAACTACGCACCGCGCGTTTTCATTATGGGCGGAGGCAATCCGTCGACGGCCACGACCGAACTCATCGATCTTTCGGCTTCGAGTCCGGCGTGGGTGTTCGGGCCGGCCATGTCGCAACCGCGCATTGAAATGAATGCGGTCACGTTGCCGAATGGGAAGGTCCTCGCTCTCGGCGGTTCGTACAACGACGAAGATACGGCCACCGCAAGTCTAAATGCCGACCTTTACGATCCTGGTTCTAACACCTTTTCATCCGCCGGAGCGAATGCTTATGCACGTCTTTATCACTCCGTCGCTCTGCTTCTGCCGGACGCTACAGTTTGGGTCGCGGGTGGAAACCCACAGCGCGGGAGTTATGAGCCGCGCATGGAAATCTACAAGCCGGCATACCTGTTCACTACCGACGCATCCGGCAACGTTGTTGACGCCAACCGGCCTGCGATCGCGAGTGCTCCAAGCGGAGTCAATTACGGCAGCAGTTTCACCGTTCAGACTCCGGACGCCGCTACAATTTCGTCGGCGGTACTGGTTCGGGCCGGCGGCGTTACACACGCCTTCGGTATGGATCAGCGCATGGTCGGTATGTCATTTTCGATGATTGATTCCAGCCATCTCTCGGTCACTGCTCCGCCAAATGGGAATATCGCGCCTCCGGGCTACTACCTTCTCTTTCTGCTGAATAATGCCGGAGTTCCTTCCGTCGCGAGCTTCGTGCAGGTATCAGCAGTTCCTGACTTCAGTGTGTCGGCAAGTCCCGCCTCGAGTAACGTTGCGCCGGGATTGAGTGCGAACTATACCGTGAACATCGCAGCAAGTGGCGGATTCAACAGTGCGGTGAGCTTCAGCGTGAGTGGTCTGCCGACAGGAACGAGCACGACGTTTAATCCAACTTCCGTGACCGGTTCGGGATCTTCAGCGTTGACGGTGAACACGTCGGCATCTACGCCTATCGGCAGCTATACGCTAACAATTACCGCGACCAGTGGAAGCCTGGTTCATACTGCGTCAGTCACATTGAACGTGAATGCGGCGGCCGATTTTACCCTATCTGGAACGCCCGCAAGCCAGACTGTTGCCCGCAAGTCCCAAGGTAGTTTCACGGTTTCGATTGGGGCTGTGAATGGCTTCTCGGGAACGGTGGCACTGAGTGTAAACGGAGTTCCGTCGCGCACCAGTTCGTCATTCAGTCCAAGCTCGATCACTGGCTCTGGAAATTCCACGCTGACCATCAGTGTGAATAAGCCGGCGCAACCGGGAAGCTATCCGCTCGTGATTACTGGAAGCAGTGGGAATCTCAGCCACAAGGCTAACGTGACACTGGTGATTCAGTGAGGAGTGCGGTAAAGTCCGGCGTGAGGTGAAGCGAACACATGCATTCGTCACGCAGGGCTTTTCTGCGCCATCTCGGTACCAGTGCCGCAATCGGGCTCACGCCACTCGGATCTCTGGCGGCCTCGGCGGCTAGATTCGAGCCCGCTCGGAATGCTGCTCCTCAAGGCCCGATCCTGCTGAACAGCAATGAGAATGCTTACGGGCCATTGCCGAAGTCAGTCGCTGCGCTACGGAGTGCGGTAGATCAGGCAAATCGTTATCCATTTGCTTTTTACGGAGAGCTTGCGGATGAGCTCGCTGCTCTTCACCGCGTGCAGCCGAGTCAAATCGTTCTCGGATGCGGATCAAGCGAGATCCTCCGCATGACGGCGATGGCGCTGCTCGGCATCGGCAAGCAGCTGGTGCAGGCCACTCCCACGTATGAAGCGATGGAGCATTATGCCCGCGTGGCCGGAGCGTCGGTCGCAAGCGTGCCGCTCACACATGAATACGCCCACGATGTTAGCGGCATGCTCAATGCAGCTAAGACAACCGAGTCGCTGGCTTACATCTGTAATCCGAACAATCCGACCGCATCGCTCACTACTCGGAAGGACATCGAGGACTTCATCGCTCGCATGCCAGGCTCGTGTCACCTGCTGCTCGATGAGGCTTATCACCACTTCGTGCCGGTATCGCAGATGTACAAGTCTTTCATCGACGCACCGGTGAACGATGATCGCGTGATTGTCTCGCGTACATTTTCGAAGATCTATGGTCTCGCAGGGCTCCGGCTAGGCTATGCGATTGCTTCTCCCAAAATCGCAGACAGCCTGCGCCGCTACGCCACCGTCATCAACATAAACGGCATGGTATCGGCCGCAGCGATGGCGGGCTTGCAAGACAGCGACGCCCTGGCCGCAGCAGTGAAGCGCAACGCCGACGACCGTCAGGAGTTCTTCAATCAGGCGATGGCGCGCATGCTAAAGCCAATCGATTCCCACGCCAACTTTGTGATGATGAATGCGCAGCGTCCGGTCGAGCAGCTCATTGAGCATTTCAAACAAAACAACATCTTGATCGGCCGAAAATTCGCGGCGATGAACACGCACCTCCGTGTGTCCCTGGGAAAGCCTGATGAGATGCACGAGTTCTGGCGGGTTTGGGACCAGCTCGGCGGCGGCATGAAGATGTAGGCAATTCAGCTGCAATGTTCAATGGCTTCGCTTTCCAGTTTGAGACCACTGATGCGCAGAAAAGGCACAGGACCTTTTCCGCAACAATGGTTTGCATCCTCCCTCAGATGAGTATCAACTCGAGGACGGCTACCTCACCGCAGTCAAACGTCGAAAGCTATCGCGAAGCTGCCAGCGATTGAGCCGCGGGCGTTCGTCGTTTCTGGGGGCCACTGAGAGCCCACTTGCCCGCGCCGTACATGGCGACGTAGAGCAAGCCTCCCATAATGGCAATGTTCTTTTGAAAGTGTGTGCTCATGAACTGGTGAAGTCTGAATGTGACCGGTATCAAATAAAGAAACATGATGAACGCCGCCACTCTCGCGTTCCATCCAAGGATCAGGCAGATCGAACCAAACAGCTCCACGACTAGAGCGCAGGCAATAAAAAACGGGATCATCGGCATGTGCTGTGACTGCATGTAAGCAACATTCCCCGACCACCCGAATGCCTTGCTGTAAGCACTGGTCAGGAAAATCAGACTGAGCATTAGCCGGCCCAGTAGAGGCCCCACTCTGTTACGCAACATGTTTCTCCCCTTAGCTCCCCGACATCGGATGATAGATAGACGGTCCACCTGCTCATTCGTTAAGCCAAGCGGCTGGGCGGCACCATATTGCCTGTTGTTAACAGTTCAGCGGTGTAGGTGCCACCGTGCGCGGAGTCTACAGGATGCGATTCAATCCTATCCGTTTGATCCCAATTACCTACGAAATCTTGTAGAGTAACGGATACCGAAAATATTTTTGTCCTTCTCCGTAACCTCTTGGTTTAAATCAAGCAGAAAATTGTTAGAGCAACGGATGAACATTGCTTTTGCGATTTTGTCTGCGTTACCGTTGAGGTCGGATGTGTAACTTTGGACGATACCGAAATGGCACTCCGCGGCTGAAGAGCTTCAGCGCCGATCTAGCCCGTCGCGACCAAACTTTAGAGAAAGTCATACCCGGCGGACCTTCCCGGGGGGTGCGGCACTCCGCTCACGAGATCCCGACGTGATCCCGAACTTGGATCGGGATCGATCCCGATCGGGATCCCGAAGAGATCCCGATCGAACCACGGATATATTCGGGATCAAGTCGGGACCTTGTGAGCTAAGTCCTTTAGAAGTCGGGATCAAAAAAAATATTTTCGACGCGTTTCCGATCTACTTGGACGACAACACAAACGTGTTTCCATCGACGTCCTTGAAGATCGCTGATGTGCCCCACGACTCTTTCTTCGGAACCTGGCTGAACTCGACGCCACGCTGGGCAAGTTCTGTGTGCGTCTTCTCCACGTCGTCGCACACAAAGGAGATACCGCTGAAAGTGCCAATACGCTCCTCGTGTCCTTGCGGCGTGAACAGCACCACTCCCGAGCCGCAGTTGAGCCCGAGCTCGATCCAGCGCTGGCCGGGGCCCATGGCCTGATCGGTGGTGACGTGAAAGCCAAGCTTTCGCGTATAAAAATCCAGCGCGCGTTGTTGGTCTTTCACTGGAATGCTGGCGAACTTCATTGCTTTGATCATTCGAACCTCACAAGTGTCGGGATGCGAGATGCACTTTAGCTCCCCTGCCGCGCAAAAAACAACTCGCTTGTGCATACGCTGCTATAGCAAAATATGCGCATGCGAACCTACCTCCGTCTTGACCGCTATGTTGTGGACGTACTCATGCGCGACCTCGCCGGACATGACCGCCGGCCAGCGGCGTTTCTCGTTTACCTACATCTCTGGGCGGAGACCCGGGGAGCCGAGCGGCGCACGATGCGCACCAGTCACAGCCGGATCGCTACATCCACCGGCCTATCGCGTCGTACCGTGCAGAATGCGCTAGCGCTGCTTGTCCGCCGCAGGCTGGTCCGCGTAATTCGTGACCGCCCGACCGCAATCCCGGAGTATCTCGTCGCGTGTCCCTGGCGCCGATAGGAACAAGCGACTCCTTGGGTTTCCAAGATGAAAGAGCGGGCATCCGGCTGCCCCGTCGCGCTCACACCGTCAGCTGTACCTGTTTCGGCACTGGGTACCAACACCGACGTGACCTTCCGCTGGTCGTTCTTTAATGTTGTTCTTACAAGAGATACACGTGTCGTAGCGCACAGGTGATCTCATGGCGGTAAGTCTTCCGTACAATTTCGATACATCGAATATCTGGCAAAGCATCCTAAGAAAAGGAAGCTGGGGTGTTGTGGTGATCGCCGTAGGTATCATTTATTCCCTGGCACTCCGCCATTTTGCCGCGGTATTGCAGCTGAGCCTCTGCGCGGCTCTTCTGCTGTGGTTCGGACGGATCTTTTTCAAGCACAGCGACGGGGCGATTGGAACGATCACACAAGAAGGCGTGGTTGTGCACCCAGGCGAGCTTTACGGTCATCTTTTACCAGGGCCCTCAGGGAAATTCGCTTTGCGTCAATTCAAGTCGGTGTGCGTTGAGCACGTTGCCGCTCCTACCAACGCCGACTATCCCGGTATGCCTCACCAACGTATATATCTGGTGGGCGATGCAGAAACGCCATCCATCCTGATCGCCCGCGCTGACAGTCGCTCGCAAGTGGGCCAGGAGATCGCAGACGTTCTCAAGTTGCCGTGTGACGTAACCAACGCTCCGTATTAGCCGCCGCTCGGATCCCGGGCTAACATAATCATGTTGCTGTGAGTCGACGGAGGCCGCTCCACGCCAGGACGTCGCGATAATTGCGGAAGTACGGTGCTTCGCAGTTCGAGATGTGGCATGATTGCGCCGGAGGATTTCTCGTGAACAAAAGACTCTGTGTTGTGTTTGCCGCATTGATGGCGGTTCCTGGTGCTCTACTCGGGCAGGACAAGCCGCAATCGCAGGCCGCTCCGTCAGCCAACCCGATTACTGCGAGCGAAAAAGGTTTGTACTCATTTGTGAGCGGCGCGGTCATCGCTGCGGCGCAGAAAATGCCGGAAGAAAATTACTCTTTCAAACCCACACCGGAAGTGCGAAGTTTTGGTCAGATCGTCGGCCACGTGGCCGATGCTAACTACATGTTCTGCGCTCTAGGCTCGGGCGAACCCAACCCCAACAAGGGTATCGAAAAGGCGAAGACCTCGAAGGCCGATCTGGTTACGGCACTTAAGGATGCCGTTGCGTACTGCAACAAGGCATACGACGGTATGACCGATGCAAAAGGCAGCCAGATGGCGAAATTCATGAGCTTCGACCTGGCGAAACTCACGATGTTCTCGCTCAATACAGCGCACACCGACGAGCACTATGGAAACATTGTGACCTACTTGCGAATCAAGGGGATTGTGCCTCCGACTAGCGAAAACCCACCCCCGCAAGCGGCGAAGTAAACGCTCACATCACTGGGAGTACTGCACGATCGGGAGCCCGCAGGGCGGAATTCTTCGAAGCATTCTCGTTCTTCACAGAAGCCGCCCTTTCGGGCTCCCAGCTGTTTCGTTTTGCACCCATGGCTCACGCGCATGGGCTACAGGAATAACGCGCCTTCGGCGCTCGCATGTAGGGACATCGTACTCACGCCCGCTTTGGGTTCTTCTTGCGCGCGCCGCCGGGATAACCTGCTCGCCTGCAGTGACGAATGAAGCCTTTTCCTCCACACCCTGAAGACAACGCAAGCTAACACTTCGAAAGTAGCTGAGTCTAACGCTGCTGAAACAGTCCGCACAGCGCAGGTGCTCCCATGAGAATCGCAAGCTTGCTACTTATTGTCCTGACGTCCGCTTTTGCCTTTACGCAGGAAACATCCGAGCTGGCCAATCCTCCCAACGGCGACGCTGAGCACGCGCAGGTCTCGCAATGGATCGGTCCGGTCAAGGTTTCGATTGAGTACCACAGCCCACGCGTCCACAATCCCGCCACCAACGATCGCACGGGACACATCTGGGGTGAGTTGGTGCACTATGGTTTTGTGGACGAGGGTTTTGGCCCGAGTCAGAGTACACCGTGGCGCGCCGGTGCGAATGAGACCACGACCATCACGCTCTCGGACGACGTAAAGGTTGACGGCAAGGATCTCAAGGCGGGCACGTATGCGCTTTTTCTCGACTTGGAAAAAACTGGGTCTTCGTTCTGGATATTCAACCGGCACCTGGGTTGGGGCAGCTTCCAGTATGACGCCAAAGCGGATGTGCTCCGCGTGCCCACGCAATTGGAAGACGCGCCCTTCACGGAATTTCTCACTTATGGTTTTGACGAGCGCCATCCCGATTCAGCCGTCGCATTCCTGCAATGGGAGAAGAAACGAATTCCGTTGAAGATCGAGGTGCCGAACGTGAACGACTTGTATGTCGCGCAAATTCGTCAGCAACTCGAGACTTGGCCTGGTTTCCGCTATGAAGACTGGCAGACGGCCGCGCAATTCTGCGCCGATCACAAGATCAACCTTCCGGAGGCATTGACTTGGGCCGACAAGGCGATCTCGTCACCTTTCCGCGGGGCCACCGTTGGCCATGAAGACTTCTCCACGCTCGAGACCAAAGCAGCGGTACTCGATGCCATGGGGCGCGAGAGCGACGCTGACGCGGTGATGCAAAAAGCATTTACTCTGCCCGGCACGGATGCATTTGAGATCTACGGCTATGGCGTGCGCCAGCTTCGCAGCGGCAAAAAAGACAAGGCGATGAAAATCTTTGCCATCAACCAGCAGAAGCATCCGGACGACAAATTCTGGACGTCACTGGGATTCGCACGTGGCTACACCGTCGTGGGTGACAAGACGAATGCAATCGCGAACTGGGAAATCGTCCTCCGCAATGTTCCAGCCAACCTGAAAGGCCAAACTGCCAATTACGAAGGCGCTCTCAAAAAGCTGAGGGAAACCACTTAACGCGTTAGTGGCCGCCACTACTTAAGCGGGGCTGAAACATGCTCATGCACGATCAGCCACTGATTTCCCGCCTTTTGCCATAGGACAGTCCAGCGTACGTCCAGGCTCATCGGATTGCCCTGCTTCGGACTGATATCCAGGTGAACCGTGGCCGTTCCCCAATAAAGATTGCCGTTCGCATGCACCAGTGCATCGTCATTCACCGTTGCTTTCAACGATTGCCATTGTGCGAAGACGTTCTTTACGCCAGATTCGTATTCTGACCAACCTTTGTACTTCAGCGGCTCGACATCGAAGAAGATGTCATTCGCATTCTTATCGTAGAAACGGGAAACATTGGCCGTGTCGAGCGTCGCCCACCCGCTCCAGATCTCCTGCATGAGTTGTTTGCTGGGAGTTTGCGTCTGCGGACCAGAGCTCGATTGGGCTAAAGCGAACGCTACCAACGCGAATACGGCGAACAACAACACAGCACGTCTGTGGAGCATACCTATCCCTCCTCTTGCGGCACATAGAATGCGCATCAGTGCCGAAACTGCTTAACTGGCTGTCGCGTAAGCCTGACGACCACCGTAGATGGTGTCTTCGGCGGTTTCAAGCCGTACGGTTGTATTCAACGTACCGGCCCATGTGAACAGGCTGCTCGCACACACAAGCTCGATAATTTCGTCATCGCTGAAGTGGGAGCGCAGCTCGGTGAAGAGCGCATCGTCAACGGTGTGCGGATCGACGACAATGCGATCCACAAGCTTGATTGCGGCAGCCTCGCGCGGTGTGAGTACGCTGCTGTCGAGCCGGTCCTTGAGGGCCGCCACAGCCTGCGCCTTTGTCATGCCGCTGATGTCAGTTACGCCGATGGCGGATTCCTTTGGCTTTACCTCGGCGGCAATCGGCTGCAGGCGAACGGTCGCACAATACGTGCAGGCGTTCAGATGTGCGCCACGCAACCGCATCAACTCAAGCAGTTGTGGCTCGATCAGACCACCCTCACCGCCGAGAAAGTAAGCAAACATAGCGGCAGCACGTTTGAGCAGCTCGGGGCGACGTGCGAGCAAGCCAAACATTTGCGTGTCGCCGAACCCACTTTGGGAAAACTGCAGGATGGCGTTCGTCGTCGGATCGAGCGAAGGACCGGGCTGGACAGATTGGATACGAGTTGACATCGAGACCTCCCCTTACGGCGGGCTAGCTTAGTCCCAACTTGACGGCGAGTCAATGATGGTCCCATCTGTAGCTCCCTGAGCGGTGGTGAAGGGGCGGACATTTGGGAATCCGGGCAGCGCATTTGGGACGAGCGTTGCAATAGAATTGGACATGTGATGATCGAGCGTCCGGAAAAGCCGGTAGTCATTTACGACGGTGGTTGCGGGATTTGCGCCGGGAATCTGAAGTGGCTATACCGGCTGGACACTCTCAAGAAATTCGATGCCCTGCCGTATCAGACCGAGAACCTGCGGACACTGTTCCCGCATTTGAAATTGGAAGAGTGCGAGAAGGCAATGCACCTGGTATTTCCGGATGCAAGAACGTATACAGGCACTGACGCTTTCCGAGAAGTCTTCCTGCGCATGCCGCTGATGTTTGTAGTCGGCTTGATCATCTCGATTCCGCCGATTCCCTGGATACTGCGGAAGCTCTACCCAGTGTTGGCCCGGAATCGCTATCGGCTTGGAGGCACGTGCGAACTTCACCTCCCCGCCAAACAACCTACGCAGAACCGCTAGTGACCGTCGGTCCAGAGTGGCGCAGGGGTTTCCATAATCGCGTTTAAAAGACTCCACGACAATTGTGTTACCTGTTTGGCCGCCGTCCACCCGGTCTGGAACGGCCTGCTTGCAGCTAGCCCCAGCAGCCTCTGTGTTATAAAATCAAAACAACTAAATCGCGTCTCCCATCCTGGCGAGCCGCAACGACACTCCTCAGTAGCTCAATGGCAGAGCATCCGGCTGTTAACCGGAGGGTTGTAGGTTCGAGTCCTACCTGAGGAGCCAATTTTTTCAAGCACTTGCACCGACCCCTCCTTCGAACTTGGAACCGTTTGCAACCGTCGTGGTGGGAGTTTTGGAAGAAGCGACCTGGTTCCGCGTTTGAAAGATCGCTTTTGTCCGTGAGTTGATAGCCGACACTACACTCGCCGGGATTGGCTGCATGTAGATGTTGGCTGTAGTTCGAATGCTCGCGTGGCGAAGAATCTGTTGAGCATCCTTCATGGTTCCGTGTTGTTGAAGGTCAGTGCCCAACGTCCGACGCATCACCTGAAACGTGACCAGCTCCGCCGGAATGCCAAGCTTCTTTCCGATCGGATGGATTCTCCACCGCAGGAAGTTCTTCGCATGCCTGGGAACAGTCTCGTTCTCACGCGGTCCACGCCCGGAAGTCGGAAACATCAGAGCATCCGGCGATGTTTCAGAACAGACTCCTCGCCATGCCTCGATGATCGGTTGAATATCTTCCGGAATGGGAATCGCCTGCGCGCTTGCCTCGGTTTTGGTTTTGCCTTCGTACAATTGGCCTTCATACGCAGTCCCGTGAACTACCAATCGATCTCCCAAATACGACTTCCACTGGAGACCGAAAGTCTCGCTCGTACGCGTAGCGCAGAACAGGCCGATGCTCATCAAACAGAGATCGTGCGGATCCTCGATTGCACCGATGAGACTGGCGATCTGTTGTGCAGTCATCGTTCGTCTCTTCACTGCCTTGGTTTCAGGCATCTTCACGTCCTCTGCCGGATTATCGAGAATGAACTTCAGCTTCTGTGCCGAGCGCATGATCGATCTAACGTTCACGTACGCATGCTTCACTATGGATTCTGAAAATTTCGCGGCGACACTGTTGAGTTGCATTTGGATCTCAAATGTCCCAATCTTGGAAATGGGAACATCCGCGAACTTCTCGACTAGGTACTTCTTGATCTCGAACGCCGTCTTCGCTTTGGTCGCGGGCCGCCAGCTTCCTGATCGCATCGGCAGATAGCGTTCATGAACGAGCCAGCCGAACGTGACGCTGTCATCGGCTCTCAGGAATGCAGCGTTTCCACTGCCATTCTCGCGAAGAATGATCTCCTCCAGCTTCTTCGCGGCTTCCCACTTGCAAAGCTCAGACTTCAAGCCCAAGACGATTTTTCGAGCCCTTTCAACCTCCTTTCCGTTTCGATCTCGCTCATAGACCCGAAACTTTCCATACCACTTCTTCTGCCGTGCCCCTTGCAGGTACACGGTGCCTTTCTGATAGACCATTGCCACAGCAGTGCTCTCCTATCTGGTCCATCGTTGGTCGCGGAGAACATGAGTGTTCATATACCACGACTCGGCGATTGAGTGGGATTTTCTGTGAGCTGAGCGTTAAGAAATTCGTCCACATCCGACGAACGGAATCGCAGCAGCGAGCCCAGCTTGACAGCTCGAATCCTGGGCTGCCGGCGAGTGGCATGGTCACGGACCCAACGTTCTGATACACCAAGGCGGTCTGCGACCTGTTGCGCATTTAAGAGGCATCCAGTTGTGGCTTGGCGATTAGCTTGAGGTGGACGCTTGAGTGGGAAGGGTTCGTCTACATCGGACGGAGTGCCGGTAGTGGCGACCACTTGCAGACGATTCGTATTCGAGTGAGGCATGGTGGACGGCCCGAAATTTGAAGTGATGCCAGAGCAGCATCCGCCCCCGATCCTATGAACCCGATCCTATGAACAAGAGCACGTCGAGTCCAAGACTTCTTCCATTACAACTAATAGCTGCAAGGAATTACTGCCGAGTACAGAGGCTTAATCGGTAGGCTGCGCGTCCTTTCTCCACTGCGTCCTCTTCCGGGTGGACGCCGCTCGGCCGCGGCTCGGATGGGCGCTTCGGATGGCGCCGGTTTCGGGCCAAACATAAAACCAAACCCAGTTTGGCACTCACCGCGCTCTCACTCGCACCCTGCCACCCTCCTTTGGACTCCGTTCTTCCCCATTCCTCCGGTCCGGCTCTTTTTGTCGGCTGTCGCCGCAAGTGAACAACAAAAACAGCCGAACTCACCGAAGAGCAAAACGGGCGGCCATTGCAGTCGCAGGTACCTGTGCTAACCCGAAGAGCCATCCTGCTTAGCCGGCCATGTGCATGCAAAAGGCTTCCATTTCCTCATCTTTCTTAGAGGATTCCGCCTCACGGTCCGTATTTCCGTCCAGCGCTTCGATTTTTTCTATAAGCCAAGCGCGCAGCGCATTTTCCATCTCTTCAAGTGTTCCCCACGGTCCATTTTTCGTTTCACTGGACGCACTGTCGATTGCCAGCCGAGGGCATCTCCACGAACGTAATAGTCAACGGGGAAAACTTTGTTATTCCCGACTTCGACGCTTTTCCCTTTATGGATGGAATGGTTCCATCGGCTTCTACTCTCAATTGCCTGCCATTGAGTAGCACGGTCGGGCTGAAGAGATCCGGAGACGAAAGACTGTAGCGTTCTCCGGCGACTGGCAGGTTGAGCAATGCTTCGGAAGTCTTGTCCATGTTAAGAACCATTAGAGTCACTCCGCCGCTTGAATCCTTCATGCAGTGCGCGTAGACACGAACATTCTTTGCGGGCACAACGCCGGGGTCCAGCGACCGAGTTCCCATGGTGCGCTTCCAGAGAAGAGCGGCCCAGTAGTTGGGGCGCGGTTCGAGGGTCTCTTCGTTGAGCATGCCGTAGTCGCTGCTTGCGAGGGTGTTGTACATAATGTTCTTTACCCCTTTTTGTGCAAGGCTGCCAAACTGGTCCAGTAGACGGAAGCTGTCGACGAATTTAGCAGCCCAGGTATCTCCGCCGCATGATGCTTCACCAGTTTCGGTGAGCCAAAGATTTTTGCCCGGAAGATATGTGTCACGCTCCTTCGCGTAGAAGTTGTAGACGGTCAGGTCACGGTCTAGCCACTCAGGAGTGAGTAGCTGCTGGGGGTCGGCGCCGTTCTCTCCCATGCAGCGGTGCGAGGGCATGGAATAGAAGTGGTAAGAGAAGGCGTCGAAGATCGGGCCTGTCGCCTTCATCAAATCATCTGTGGGAACAATCTGGAGCCGGCGGCCGCCCAGCCTAGACGGGAGGGGAAGGCCTTCGGCAGTGCTGCTGGGTCCCAGGTAGATTGTCGCCGGCGACTCGCGGCGCAGAAACTCTCCGAAGATCTTCGCGTCCCTGCCGAAGCCGGCGGCATCGTAGCCTTTCGGCACGCTACCCAAGCCGAGCAGCGTGGGTTCGTTCATAAACTCCATTGCCGCTATGTGACCACCGATTTGCTTCGTGTAGTCGAGCCAGGGTTTGGCTTGTACAGGAGTCCAGACACCGTTCGCGTCGCGAGTTCCCGCGCTCGTGGCGACAGAGGCAACAATGTTGGCATTCACGCTCTTCGCGAAGTCGACGACACCCTTCCACTCCGCGCGCGTAAGGACGCCATTGAAGCCTTCCGGCGGAGTCTTCAGGGGCGCATCGTCATTGTTCTGGAAGTAGGTGGCGTTCCGCCAGGTGCCGCTGACGCGGATGTAGGCTGGACCGAGCGCAGCTGCGAGTTTGCGGAGTTTCGGGTTTGAGAGGTCGATGGGCGGGCGGTACTGGAAAAGACTGCTATCAAGACCTGCAGGCTGATTTCCGGAGTGCGTTTCGGGGGCGGCGGCAGCAGCTTTTTCTGCCGAGGACTTGTAGGGCGCCCAGAATCGCCCGCCGGTGACCTCGACGGCCTCCACATTGTAGGAGACGAAGCGAGGATCAACCTCTCCGAGAACTTTCATGCTTTGCGGCGACACAGAGGTTTGCGCTGTCGCGGAATGAATACCATTGATGGTGAATGCGGCAGCTATTGCCACGAACAGTCGCAGTTGGGCTGAGGAACATTTCATAGTGAACATCCTTGATTTGGAACGACGGCTGGAGAAGCGTGCCACTCGGGCGATGAAATCACTGCCGATCCAAATATCGAACTCGGAAGCATCCTGAAGATCCTTTGTAGCAGACTAATTAAAGCTGCCAGCCTGGCGCGGCGATTTTATTTCGTCGTGAGCCAGCGGCGCAACGGCTCAGAACTCCGTCGCCCAAACGAGCAAGGTTCGTTCTGTTTGGTCCAATAGAGTGCGGTATTTGGGCTGTGATGGTGCACTACTTGCTAGCTGGAGTAACAATTGAAAGCGCGGTTCAGCGAAAGGCACGAGCGTCATTGCTTCCCCCTCATTCTTGACCAAAGCATTTCAGAGCCATCGGTCTTGTACTCGCTAAGACCGGGCTGAGGTCGATTTTGTGACAACATGCCTCGTTCGCTCTGGATGAAATCGCGTCGGATCACTCAGCTACACGAAGAGCGATTGATGTATGTCGAGCAGTACGGATGTCGCACTGGTGAGTTGCAGGACTGACCGAAAAAAATATTGAAGGGGGAAGCTTAGTTTGAGTGGACGCCCACATGCTGCATGCACAGAAAACCTTATTGCCGGGCGATTCTGATGATCATCGAGCGAAGAGGCGGTCGCGGAGATGCTGACAACTCAAAATCGCTGAGGCTCGAACGAATGTGATTGAATTCTAAGCAACCTTGCTCAGCACATAATCCACGCGGAACCCTGATGGTGTCGTTCCTGCAACTTTGCGAAATATGCGGGCGAAGTGGCTTGGGTTCTGGAAGCCGGCTTCCAAACCGACATCAGTGATGCTGCGCTTCGGATCGCGGAGATGTTGCTTCGCGCGCTCGATCCTCTGCAGCAAGATGTAGTTGTGTGGGGCTCGGCCCGTACTCTGCTTGAACAATTCCGAGAAATAATGCGGACTCATATCCGCAATCGCCGCAAGTTTCGTCAGGCTAATATTCGTCTCCAGATTGGAGGCGATGTAATCAAGCACACGCTTCAAGCGATTTCCCGGAAGGCCTCCTTTGTAAATGACCGGCATTATTCGCCGTACGGCATATCGCCTCAAGAGGTACACCGACAAAGTATTCGCTAGTGATTCTCCGTAAATGGCTCCCGCCGGGGAACCGTCTTTCGGATGTTTCCGCCTGAGGCGGACGGCTCAGCCAATTTTCTGCAAAATGTCCTACTTCGTCTATGTGCTCCGGTCTGCTTCGTCCGGCAAGATCTACATCGGTCAGACCGCGGATGTAGAAAAACGAGTCTCTCAACACAATGACCCGTCGTGCCGCCGTACGCTCCATCCAAAGCGGAATTTAGGCCCATGGAAGCTGGTGAATTCTGAAGAATTCGTGACCCGTGCTGAAGCCATGGTCCGCGAGAGGTGAGAGCGTTATCGGGTTGTCGGGAAAATCCCTGATAAATTCCCTGTTCGGATCGGACTCATCCTTCTTTCTCGATCCAAACCGTTGGAATTGAGCAACTTGGGACCACAAATTGGAAATTCCTTGTTAATCCCTGTTCCAAACAGCAAATTTGCAGAATTTGGGCATAACTCGGGGATTTTTGGCGAGAAAATAGAAAAACCCCTGATAATTTCCCTGTTCTTGCAAAAAAAAGGGAGGCGCCACGAAAGTGCCGGTGATTTAGCAGGTTGATACAAGAGTTCTTTGTTTCGCGACCGGAGGGTTGTAGGTTCGAGTCCTACCTGAGGAGCCAAATTTCTTTTGGCTGTTAATCCGCCTCAGGCGGACGCCTCAGCCTTACTTCGTCTACGTGCTCCGGTCTTCGTCCGGCAAGAGCTACATCGGTCAGAGATGACTGAGATACTGCTTCGTAGCACAAAGGCAAGGGAGCGACGCGCGTTCAACCACATCGCTCCTGCCCTCGCGTTGTGATTCGCTCTATGCGGCCTTCACTTCCACTCTGTTTGCTTTCGTTGTTACCGCTTTGGGCAAAGTGATGTGAAGCACCCCGTCTTGCACGCTGGCTGTAACTTTATCGGGATTCACTTGCGTCGGAAGGTTCAACACTCGGAAGAGCTGGCTCTTCTGACACTCACTGTAAAGCGTCCTTCCCGCGGATCGCTGCTTGCTCTTCTCCGCTTCTCCGCGGATCAAGAGTCGCGATGGTTCGACCTTCACTTCTAAATCCTTGGGCGTGAAGCCAGGCACTTCGGCCCGCACGGTGAGCGTTTCGTCATTGTCAGCGATTTCTAGCGGGACGGGTTGCAGTATTTCCGATTCTGCTCGCACCCAATCTTCGAAATGCTGTCCGTGCGCATATCCGCGTTGCGTAAATAGCTCATGGGCGCGATTTGAGATCGCGTTGTAAAGCTCTGTCAAAGCCTGATCGAACGAGCTGGTCCGCTCTGGCATGGTGATAACGGTGGGACTCGCTGCGGGAGCGAATGCCGTTTGCGCTTTCATTTTTCGCTTCTCCTTTTCTGGAACCCTGGCTGGGTCCGGTTAGACAGTTCTTTCTTTGAAGTAAGTCTAATGAGGATTTACCCGGCTGCAACTCCGATCGGAGTTCCGTCACAACAAGGCAGGAAGAAATGAGATGACCGACACTCTAAAACGAAAGCAGAGCACATTCAAATGCCACGGTTCGTGTGCATTTCAATCGGGCTGAGCACCCGACCTGCCCCACGGGCTTACGAGAAGATGACGCGTTCTCCGCCATTCTAGAGTGACGGGCTACCCGGAACTAATCCCTCCGGATTGCTGCTGGCAGAAGGTACGTTGCGAACCTTAATTATTCCTTGTTTTTCGTGTGCGATACGAAGCTATGGGTGCCGCACTCTGCCTACCGAGGAGAAGAGGTTTCCGGCCAAGCAATGGTTAACAAGAACGCGCTGTCGGTCACGCCTTCAACCTCGTGCGGAATATCACGTTCCAAAGTCAGCATCTGACCAGCCGCGAGTTGTGCCGACTGTTCCTCCGTCCGAAAGCGGATTTGTCCGGCAAGGCTGTGGACGGAGATGCGCCCTTCAGTGCGATGTTTTTCCATACGTCCACCAGCTTTCATGACCACCAGCACCACACGGAAATTTGGATATTTCACCAATGTCTTAGCCGTGTGTCCAGATTGCCAGCGCCCTTCCGACCGCAGTTGCTGAATCTCGCGATCAACATCAAATGTCAAGAGCGGCGCTGTCAGAACCCCGACTTCATGTTCACGTCCGGTTTTTTGTGTGTTTGCTTTGACAGTCATTGATCTCACTGCCGTTCATTCGTGGAAGATGCGATGATGTAGTTAGTCGAGCGTGCTTAGTCTTCTCGACACCATCCAGTTCCGCTGCCGTACGCTCAAGCTTTTCGCATTTCGGATTGGCTGGGTTGCCCAGCCTCGCAACTGGCAAGCTCACGCTCCACTTTATGGAGCAACATCCTATTCGGAATCTCCAGACAGGTCATATTCGCTAAGGCGGGGAAATTCTTTCTTTATGTCTGCCCAAGCCATACGGTTCGCATCTTCTTCACTCTTCCCGGTGTAACGATAGAAATCCAGCGCTTTCTCTCTGGCCTGTTCTTCCTGTGATGTGAGCTGGGGCGGTTTCTTCATAAAGACCATTATGTACTCCATCTACTCCCAACTGCGGATGCTAGCGTGGGAGAGTAGTTTCTGGGCTGGTGGCTTAGCCTCGCCGATTATAGAACGGCCATGCTTTTCTGCTGAGAAAAACGATGCCCGTACCAAAATGGGAGCAAAGGTGGGCCACCCAGCCGCCGTCGCTTTTAAGAACACACGCCTAGCTCCCAGTGTCATACCCAAAACACAACCTATACCCGTTGCAATCCTCGATGTCAAAATCGCGATTTCCGTAGGGTTGGTCGCAGATGTCTCTCGTGATCTTCACGCCCTTCGTCGTGAAGTCGCGGCACAATGTGTCGGCATTGTCGACCCAAACATACGCGTCCCAGGCTTCCCCATTGGGATCGTCCAAGCGGTTGGGACGCACCGATCCGCGATCAACAATCTGGCTAAGCATGATGACGATGCCGCTGCGCTTGACCATACAAAAACGTGGCGGGTCGCCCCAGAAGCGGTTGTAATGAAAACCAAGCTTGTCTCGATAAAAATTGGCGGTGACCACTACATCGTTCACGATGAAGTAGGGCGCCACGTTCCACTTCATTGATGTGCTCAGAGTCATGCCCGGGATTCTACGTCACGTTGGCGAGGTGACCCACCCTATTCCCATCGGGGTCCTCGGTTCCAACTTCATTAGACAGAAGCTTGCCTCTAAGTTCATTTACTAAAGAAGATCGTGATGGTCGCTAATGGGGATTCCCGCTCCTCGTCCGACGAGGTGTTCGACACGACAATGTCACTTTTGCCGTCGCCGTTCAGGTCGGCCACAGCGAGGCCCGACCAGCCGATTTTAACGTCTATAGTGGAACCTTGGAACGTGCTGTCTTTCGAGTTTACGTAGAGCATTAACTTATTGCTTTGCGCACAGGAAACGACGATGTCCCGCAATCGGTCCCCATTGATGTCGCCGGTAGCGACGAGGTTTGGGCCGTGGCAACCAGCAAGAGAAAGAGGCGAGCCGCGCCTCATTGTGAAACCGCCTTTGCCATCGCCGAACAGGACGGTTACGCCGAGTTGTTTCGGGTCTGTGATATCGCGATCATAAGGAAGAACCACCAGGTCGAGGTTGCTGTCCTCATTCATGTCATCTATTGCGACTGCCCACGGGAAGACCCCAGCAGCAAACGGCGAGCCTGGTGCGTCATGCAATCCGCCTTTGCCATCGCCCAACAGAATTGACACAGCGTTAATATCAAGATCGGTCGTGACGACGTCGGGATTGCCATCCTTATTGAAGTCAGCAGAGCGCAGGCGCTGGTAGGGACGCTTGCCGGTGTTGATGGGCCGCCCCGGCAGGATGAGATTGCCAGCCCCATCGCCCAGGTACATCAGTATTTGATCGTGTCCCCAGCTGTCAGTGACGACATCGAGTTTGCCATCGCCATTGAAATCCGCGGCAGCAACACCGTGAACGTGCGGATACGACTCCGTGTGAAACGGAGAATGCGGTGATGGCCTAAATCCGCCTTTGCCATCGCCGAGGAGAATGGTGAGGTATGGCGTTCCTGTATTCGCAATTACCAAATCAAGACTGCCATCCCCATTGAAATCGCCCACTGCGATGTCATTGGGCCCAGGTCCTGTCGGGCGCAGCGGGCCTGGTGCCCGATGGAAGTGTCCTCTTCCATCACCCAGGAGCACGGTCAGGGTTTGCCTAGTAGTGCTGAGGACGATGTCTGGCTTGCTGTCATGATTTACATCGGCAATGGCAATGGATCCTGGGCCGTCGTCAACGGGCACCACCATCTGATCGAAGCCAGCAGGCGCCGAAGGCAGGCTCGAAGACGAGCGCGCAGTCGGATTGAGAAAATCGGCAGCGAGCAATGCGGCCAGGGTGAAAATTGCACGCTTCATGGTGGGCCGTTACACGGGAGTCCAAACATACACCCGAATTCCGGTTGCATATAGCTGGAAGCTGAAGTCAGTTAACGCAATCACGCGATTTCACTCGGTGACGCTGCGACTGCCGTAAATCAGACTCGTGCCTTTGGAACAACTCAGCAGTTACACACTGCGAGGGCTCGGTGGCCCAGCGTGTGTCTGTGGACCAGGTGACATTCGGTCTCTCCGTCTATCCTGTTATTTCGCTGGACTGGGCAGAAGAAACGGTGAACAGCACGGTTTGCCTGCGAGCTGGAACTCCATCAATTCCACCCGAATTCCGTCCGGGTCATACAGGTTGAATTGCCACTTCCCGTCGCGCCCAATCTGCGCCTGAGAATGCCGGGCCGTAAGTCTGTCGCCTTCATACAAAAGGGTCACCGATTTTTCCATGTTCTCGACGCCGAGAGAAAAGTGATCCAAGACACCAAGTGCCTCCTGCGACATCGACGCAGGAATCCCGGTTTTCTCCGGTCCGTGTACCAGCATGTATTCGAGCCAGTCGCTGCCGTCAGGAACTTGCTGGGACACCCAGTCCGTCACCCCTTCCTTCATACCGCCGTGCCAGTATGGGCGAAAACCGAGCAGGGTGCGATACAAAGCATCCTCCGCCGCTGGGTCGTGCACGAGATATCCGATATGGATGACGCGACTGCTCAGCGGATTTTCAGACACGGGCGCAGGATGCGCGGGCGGCTGCACGAGCTGAACCTTGTTTCCTTCAGGATCCTTCACCTCGAAGTACTGGCTTCCATCGCTTGCCTTCGTTATCGACGATGGCACCTCGACACCGTGGGCCTGGAGGTACTTACGCATGGCGTCTGCATCGGAAGTGTTGAATGCCGCATGATCCAGACGATTGACCGACGCAGAACCTGTCGGCAATGGCAACACTTCTATGAACTGAGTTGCGCTGAAGGAGTAGCGAATGCCCGCGGGATTCTCCGGATCCAGTCCCTTCATTGCACCCAGATCGTGTACATAAAAGCTTTCCGCCTTTGCTGGATCCGTGGTGTAAACACCAAGGTGCGAGATGCTCGTAATCTTCGGTCGCTCCTGACAGATTGCTCCGTGTGCCAGCGACAAAACGCTGACAATCATCAATGCCGTTCGTACTTTCATCGTTGGCTCCTTACTTTCATCTGTCCTGTGCGATCAGAGTGCCCCATTGACCTCAGGCAATCGGTGCTCCCGCTGCCTGGTAAATCGCCTCGATGGCGAGCATGTCCTTCAATCCTTCCTCGCCGGGCGCCTCCGGCTCCTTGTTGTTGCGGATGCAGTCGGCGAAGTGCTCCGCCTCAATCGTGAATTGATATGGATGTTTCTCCGTGCTCGCCAGCTCGATCGGCTTTCCACCGACTTCGCCGTGCAGCCGGATACCTTCGTAGTTAAAAGCGGGTTCCATCACCAGATAGCCGGTGTCGCCGTTGATAGTAAGAATGCTTGGTCCGCGCTGACCGTAGGAACACCCACACGATGCGATGATGCCGGAAGGCAGTTTCATCGTCCACTCCATCGATTGTTCCACTTCGCTGAAGCGTCCGCTGCGCTCACGAGTGGCGGTGACAGCAGTGAAATTAGTCGGCTCCTCGCCGGTGATATGGCGAATCGCGTTGAGAGGATAGATCCCCAAATCCAGCAGCGCGCCGCCACCCCCGAGAGCCTTCGTCAGCCGCCATGCGCCGGCTGGCTGCTGCCCGAAGAAGCCACCATGCAACGATTCCAGTTGCCCGAGGCGGCCGGACTTGATGATCCCGATCGCCTGATTCCACATTGGCTCGAATTGCACGCGGTAGCCGATCATCAGTTTGACGTTGGCTTGCCGGCAAGCGTCGATCATCTTGTGGCATTCGGCGCTCGAGATCGCCATCGGCTTTTCGCAGAGCACATGCTTTCCCGCTCGCGCGCCGCGTATGGTGTACTCGGAGTGCATGCTGTTCGGCAGCCCCACGTAGATCGCATCCACATCTGGGTTCTCGCGGATCTGATCAAATGTCTCGTAGGTGTAGATCGAGGTCTTGCGAATGCCATACATCGCCGAATACTTCGCGCCTTTAGTGTCGGGATGTCCTGTGACAAGCGCGGTAATCTTTGCGGTCTGCGAGTTTGCGCATGCTCGCATGAAGATGTCAGAGATACTGCCGAGCCCGACCGCCGCATAGCCGACCGGTTTGTTTGCCGCGCCGTAGGCATCTATCGGCAGGTATCTCCCTGCCACTGCAAGAGCCGAGAGCTTCGTGAATTCGCGACGATCCATCGTGCGTCACCTCGGGTGTCGCATCACGATAGCGCAAAGGCACGTATGTATGCCAATCGTTGCCGTGTGGTTTGGAATATAGTGGGCTCCATGCCGGCAAACATTCTCATTCGTCCCGTGAAACCAAACGAGAACGGTACGATTAATAGACTTGCGCAAACGATCGCAGACGAGACGTTTGCATATCTATTTAAAGGACAAGTACCAGTACCAGTCGGAGAGTCAAACTGGGCTTCGGCTTTGCTCGCAGTCTCAGCCGCGGAGATCGTCGCCGTGACAATGACACGCGAAGAATGGGTCAGTGATTTGTGGGTGAGAAAGGATGTGCGTCGGATGGGAGTCGGCACAAGGCTACTGGCGGAAGCGGAGCGGGAGATATGCAGTCGCGGACACGAAACATTTCGCCTTAACGTGGTTAAGACGAACATTCGCGCGGTTCACTTCTATGAAAGCCAAGGCTGGCAGGTTCGCCGTGAGTTTGCGCATAAAAAATTCGGCCATGCGATGTTCGAACTGACGAAGTCGGACGGAGCCGTTCCGAGGCTCTGAAAAGGCCGTCATGAAATACGAGGACGGAACGTCTTCCTGTATCCGAAAAGCGGCGCAGGCTGATCCGCCCTATTTTGTGCTGAAGTTGCTTTTCTAAATGTGCGCTCAAGCTGTCCCTCATTTCTAGACGGGGATTGCTGTTGCGGTCGAAATCTCGTTCGGTGCCGTAAGTGGGGATAGGTTCCGTCTGTGTCCCCGGCTTCGCCCGATGCCAGAAAACCCGGCACTGGGCGTTCTGGAACTTCGGGCAGCCGTTAGTTCCTCTAATCGCGTTCGTTCGAAACTCGCCTTCGCCGGAACCACTGTGCGTTTTCGAACAGAATCCTCCAGCAGTGGACAAAGCCAGGGCTTGACTCGATGTATAAAGTGCGGCTAGGTTCCTGAAATCAATTACTTGCGATTGCTCTGTTCAGGATGCAAAGCTGCACGGATGGGTGTGCAATCTGTCCTCCAATTGCACTGATAACACGGTTGTCGAAAAAGCATTGAAACAAACGTCGTATCACTGAAGAGTCGACTAAGTTTGCGGAGATGGAACCATGACGTTCAACCCCGAGTTGATGTTCCGAGACCTGAGAATTGCCGTGCGTTCGTTGATGCGCGCGAAAGGGCTGTCGATCACCGTCGTTCTCACGCTGGCGCTGGGCATTGGCGCGAACGCCGCCATTTTCACCCTGGTGCGCGGAGTGCTCCTCAAGCCGCTTGTCAATCGCGGTGAAGACCGTCTGATCTACATTCGCCAATCCGCGCGCGGCCTTGGCGTCGAGAACTCGACCTTCTCCGTGCCGGAGATTCAGGACTTGAAAGCGCGCGTCAAGACGATCAGCGAGTTTGGCGACTTCTCCACCATGGGTTTCACCATGATCGGGCTGGGCGAACCTCGCGTGGTGCGCGGAGGCGTTGTCGGTGGCTCGTATTTCGACGTTGTCGGGCTTAAGCCTGTGCTCGGCCGCCTGCTCGACGAGCACGACGACGGCCCGAATGCCGCCGGCGCGGTGGTACTGACTTATCGTTTCTGGACCACCGCTTTGAAGAGCGATCCAACGGTAATCGGAAAAAACATCCGGCTGGACTCGATCGGTACACGGTCGGCAACCATCGTTGGAGTGCTGGAACCTTCCGTACCTTATCCCACACAGACTGAGATCATCGGCAATATCGTCACCAGCCCGCATCATGTTTCGGCAACGATGGTGACCGGACGCGTCCATCGCATGACTGAGCTTTTCGGACGCCTCGCTCCCGGCGTCACGCTCGATCAGGCTCGGGCTGAGTTGAACACTGTGTACGACAGCATCAAGAAGGAGCACCCGGAAGCTTATCCGCGCAAAGCAAACACCAGCATCGAAGCGCGAATGCTGCGCGACCAGATCACTTCGCGCGCCCGCACGGTGCTGCTGATATTGCTCATTGCCTCAGCGCTCGTATTTGTGATCGCCTGCTCCAATGTTGCGAACTTGATCCTGGCCCGCACCGTGCGCCGCGAAGGCGAATTGGCGATTCGTGCCGCGCTCGGCGCAAGCAACCGCGCACTACGTTGGACGCTGCTCTCCGAAAGTCTCATTTTGTGCGTGGGAGGCGCGACACTCGGCGTTGTCAGTGCGCGACCGATGGTCGCGGTCCTTGCTCGCTATGCTTCGAAGTTCTCTGTCCGGGCGCTTGATCTGACGGTGGATTCGAGCATGCTCTGGGTAAGCGCTGCTCTGGCTCTGATCGCGGCAGTGATTCTGGCGTTCGTGCCGCGTCTTCCACTAGCCAATACCTCACAGGGCATTGGTCTGGCGAGTGGTGGTCCGCGCATTACCGGCAATACAACGAAGCGGCTCCGTGCTTTCGCCGTCACGCAGATCGCCGCGTCATTCATTTTGCTCGCCGGCGCCAGTATCTTACTCACAACTCTGCTTTCACTGCAACACACGCAGTCCGGCTTCGACACTCACAACGTCCTCGCCCTCAATGTTCCCGCGGTTTCTTATGGAAAGACGCCGGAGCAAGTTGTCGATTTCTATCAAGAGACGATGCGGCGCATCCGCGAGCTGCCAGGCGTGGACAATGCCGCCTTCGGCCTGCAAGTCCCGTGGCGTGATGCCGGCGCCTTCGGCCCCGGATTCACGTTCTCCGCTGAAGGCCATGTTGAGTCACCCGGCGAAGAGGGTCCTCGCGCTCAGCTCCGAACCATCTCGCCCGGATTCTTCTCAACCCTGCGTGTTCCCATCGTCGCCGGGCGCGATTTTAACGATCTGGATCGCAAGGAAACCGACAACGTCATTATCATCAGTCAAACACTCGCACAGCGAATATTCCCAAATCAGGACCCGATCAATCGCCACATCATGTGGACCGATCCGGTGATGAAGTTCATCGGCATTACGCCTACACCGAGGCGAATTATCGGCGTCGCGGCGGACATCGACGATGAACACATCGTCGCCGAGCCAACGCTCACCGTGTATTCGCCATTCCAGCAGGGACTCATATTGGGCGGTCGCGTCTTCATTCACACGCACACCGATCCGTATGCGCTAGTGACGCCGGTCACGCGCATTATCCGTAGTCTGTCTGCGGATGAGCCCGTTGAACACGCAGCTACGCTCGACGATGTTCGCGCCGAGGTGCTCACGCCCGACCGCTTGAATACGTTCGTCTTCGGCGGATTCGCGGCCGTCGCGCTGACTATCGCCATCGTCGGTGTCGCCGGTGTTCTCGCATTTTCCGTCAGCGGACGCATTCGCGAATTCGGCATCCGCCTGGCACTTGGATCTCAGCCTCGCGACCTTCTGGTCGGCGTTATTACCGAGGGAGCGATCATTGCGGGAATTGGAGTAATCGCTGGTGCAATTGTCGGAGGCGTGCTAACCCGCGTGGCCGGCACTTTTCTTTTCGATCTGAAGAAGCCGAGTGCGTTGCCTCTAATAGCCTCAGCGTTCGTGCTCGTAGCTTCGGCCGTCATCGCGTCGCTACTCCCAGCCGCGCGCGCCGCGAGAGTCGATGTCATGCAGGCGCTGCGCACGGAGTAACGGTTTAGCTGAATTGCGAACACTAAAGACCGCGGCGACAAACGGACGTTTTCCTGATTCGGGAAATAAGACGAGAATACGTCCCGTCTGCGCCCGGTTTTTACTGTTCCCGGTTCATTCTCAATAAATCGCTCGATTAGATCAGCGATCGCTCGGAACTTTGCGATCGATATAAAAGTCCATAAAACGAGGGAGGATCAGTTTACCCAAATCGCAATTCACTCATCGACATGGATTTAATCCTCAGAAGTCTGTGGGAAGTGACAATCACTCCTGGATCACGGGCTATTCGGAAATTACTTCTCAACTTCCGGTTTGCCGACAATACGGAGGGTGGCGACGGTAAACGCTGTGCCGGTCAGTTTAGGTGCATGGCCGGCAACGCAGGACGCGCTCAGCCTAACATTGCATGCCGTCAATCCGTGTCGTATACTGAACCGAATGGTTCAGTATTCCCAGACCCGCTTCGATGTCTCGTTCGGCGCGCTCGCGGACACCACCCGACGCGGCGTTCTGGAGCAGCTCGGGCGTGCAGACGCTTCGATCACGGCCCTTGCCGAGAAGTTCCACATGACCCTCACGGGCATGAAGAAGCATGTAGGCGTCTTGGAGCAAGCGGGGCTCGTCACCACGGAGAAGGTCGGGCGCGTGCGGACCTGCAAGCTCGGCCTACGCGGACTGCAAGAAGAGGCGGCATGGATCGAGAGGTACCGCCAGCACTGGGCCGCACGCTTCGAAGATTTGGACAACGTTGTCGAAGAATTAAAACTGAAGGAGAAAGCGGATGGACGAAAGAAGAGAAAGTGAGGCCACCCCCACGAAGAACCGCACGGCGGTGGAACGGAAGTCCGAGCGCGAACTCGTGGTCACGCGAACCATCAACGGTCCTGCGCGCCTCGTGTTCGAGGCGTGGACCAAGGCAGAACTGTTCAGGAGGTGGTGGGTACCAAGGTCTTATGGTCTGACCCTGCTTTCCTGCGAGATGGATGTTCGTGTTGGAGGCAAGTACCGTTTGGTGTTTAGCCACCAAGGTTCCACCATGGAGTTCTTCGGCACGTACCGCGAAGTCACACCGCACTCGCGCCTCGTTTGGACGAACGAGGAAGGTCACAACGGCGAGACCATCACCACCGTGGCCTTCGATGAAAACGCCGGCAAGACGTTGTTGGTGGTGCACGATCTCTATCCCTCGAAGGAAGCGCTCGACTCCGGATCGACGGCCGCGATGCCTGAGACGCTCGACCAACTTGACGAGCTTCTCGTCAGCCTGCAATCAAGCTCGGTGACAAAATGACGCGGTCAATCAATCAATCAACGAAGCGCGCGGTCGGCCGCCAGGGTAAGAAAACCGCCCAAGGCAAGACCTCGGCGAAGCTGCTGGTCGCCATGACTGGCAAGGCAAGCGCCGCGAAGACCGCAAAAGGCGCCGAACCCGTGTTCGCGTACATCGCTAGCTTGCCGCAGCCGCAGCGCGGCATCGCCGAGCGCATCGATGCCCTGGCGGCCAAAAGTTTGCCGGACATCCAGCGAGCGGTGAAGTGGGGCATGGCGTACTACGGGTCGACGGGGGGCTGGTGCTTCTCTTCCGGCGCCTTCGTTGGCCACGTGAAACTGATGTTCATACGCGGCACGGAGATCAAGCCGGAACCGCCTGTGACGCCGATCGGGATGGGCAAATCCACCCGCGGAGTCGAGTTAGCATCAGTTGACGATTTCGACGAGCGCCAATTGGCGTCGTGGATAAAGCAGGCCGCCACCATGCCCTTCGTCTGGGGAAAGAAGCGATGATTACGCTGTGGAAACCAGGGGGCAGACGGGATCCTTCCCGAATTGGGACGTTAGATGAGAATACGTCCCGCCTGTCCCCCGGTTTTACAGCCTTAGGACTCCTCGCAGATTTCGATAACGTTGTCTTCTATGTCCCGGATCTCGAAGAAGTGCGGCGCCTCGTCAGCCTGGCTGGAGAAAGCGGGAAAAAGCGGGACAGCCTGACTGTCCCTCATTTCATCCTCCATTTCTTCTCATTTCCTGCACAAAGAAACAGTGCAGTTCAGGCTGCGCCCGGATCGGTTAGATTGTCATGCAGCAACTCGACAAAGGAGAAGATCAGCATGACGATTGCCATTCGGGCCTCTTGTCTTTTTCTTACACTTTCGTTCGCGCTCGTGATACCCGGCTTGGCGAAGACACCGAAGCCGGTGAGCGGGAGGCAATTTGACGCGGTTGCCCGGGCCGCCCTCGCCGCGATGAAGGCGCGTGCAAATGAACTCCATATCAACGGTGTCGCGGTGGTTGCGTTTGCGCCGGGCGAACGAGTGGAAAGCTGGCAATCTCAAATGGCGGTAGTGGCGTACATGACCGACCAACAGAGCGAAAAGGGCAACAACCTTCTCGGGATCGCATATGCCAAGGCGGCGGAGATGGCAGAGACACTCAAAGACAGTGGAACCGCGGGTCGCCAGCCGATGACGGGCGAGTTTGGGTGGCAGGGTGGCGTTGTTGCGCGCACAGGACGAGGAATCCTGATCGTGGCATTTAGCGGCGGAAAATCTGAAGATGATGTGCAAGTGTCAAAGGCGGGCCTGGAAGTGATGAAGACGCGCCTCTGAGAAAGACTCCAGACTTCAAGAGACGAGATTTAGGAGATCCGGAAATGAGGGACAGCCTGACGTGCCCATTTAGAAAAGCAATTTCAGCAAAAAACAGGCAGATCAGGCTGTCCCGCTCTTTCTGCAAGACAAATTCGAGCCTGGAGGGAGATGACACGTGACACGAGATGAGATTCGGCAGTTGGCCAAGCATTGGGTTGCAGCTTGGAATGCTCATGATTTGGACGCGATCATCAGCCACTATGATGAACGAGTTGAACTGATCTCGCCGATTGCCGAGCAGCTTCTCGGCATCCCTAATGGAAAGGTAAGTGGTAAAACGTCCCTGAGAGAATACTTTCAGCGCGGACTCGAAGCCTATCCCGAACTGCATTTCGATCTGAAGGATGTCCTGGCAGGTCTGAACAGCTTAGTGCTGTATTACACGAATCAAAAGGGGACGCGCACGGGTGAGTTTATGGACTTGGGCGCTAGTGGCAAGGTGACTCGGGTTGTTGCCCACTACAGTATTTAGCGCAGCCCAACCTGTATACACTGAGCAGTTGGCGCCGATTCCGGGCGGTTCACGGGCTACTCGGAACTTGCCACACAGACGTTCCCATTTCCGGATTGCCATCTAAAGCGAATCATGTTCCTACTTCGGGAGTGATCCGCTCAGTCGTGGACCGCGCAGCTCGCCGACCCAGCGAAGGTGACGGCAGGACAGGTCAAGGATCTATTCAAGCAATTCGGAATCGAATCGCCGATAGATGTCGTGCTGATGGGCAGGATCGCGATCAGCTTGCAGTGTGGAGATCAGATCTGAAATCCGGGGAGTGAGGATGATGAGATAACGGGCACCTGCTCCCGCCGCGTAGGTGTGTGCTGTGCCCGCTGCCACAAAAACGGCGCTCCCGGCGCCAACGCTTTCGGTTCTGTCGGCGTAGCGGAACGTGAGCTCGCCATCCAATACATGCCAAGCTTCGTCATCAGAATGGTGCACATGAAGGGTCGCAGGGCCACTGCCTCGCCATTCATGGATGCTGAATGAATTGCCAGAAGCGGAGAAGGGTGTTGGTTGCATAGGCAGATTTTACCGACCTGCGCAACCGGCTGGGTGGCCACTTCTTTCCCATTATGGTTTCGTCTGTCTGAATTTTCCATACTGTGGGCGGGAGTCAGAAAGTAGACCGAAACAGAAATAGCTTGGGCCACCCCAGCGCCACATACTTGACAACGGCAACTATATATGTGCTATTGTCAACATCCCTGGGGAGGTAGACCGTGCCAAAACCTGCACTTGACCCACAGGTGGCCGCGATTCGTGCGTTCAATCGCCTTTATACTCGCAAGATCGGCGTGGTAGACGGAATCGCCAGCAGTCCCTTTTCTCTTGCTGAGGCTCGCGTCTTGTATGAGCTCGCGCGCCGCGAGCAATCGACGGCCACCGACATCCGTAAGGAACTTGGGCTAGACCCCGGGTACATGAGCCGCATCTTGCGCGATTTCGAACGGCGCAAGCTCGTAACGCGACAGCAGTCAATAACCGACGAACGGCAAAGGTTTCTTTCCCTGACAGCCAAGGGGCGCAGAGCATTTACCCCGCTGGATGAGCGTTCGAATCGCCACGTAGCCGCAATGCTCGATGAACTCTCGCCCACCGAGCGGAAGCAACTGGTTGACGCAGTGCAGACGGTCCACACATTGCTTGGCGGCAAAGCGGAGCCAAAAACTCCCTATTTGCTGCGGCAGCACCAGCCGGGCGACATGGGCTGGATCGTCCATCGCCAAGCAATCCTCTATGCCGAGGAGTATGGATGGGATGGCACATACGAGGCGCTCGCGGCGGAAATTGTGGCGCAATTCATCAAGAATTACGATCCGAAGCGCGAACGCTGCTGGATTGCGGAAAAAGATGGAGCAAGGGTTGGTGCTGTCTTCGTCGCGAAGGCATCGGACGAAATCGCAAAATTGCGGTTGCTGCACGTCGAACCGGAGGCGCGTGGCCTGGGAATCGGCAAGCGGTTGATTGAAGAATGCATCCGATTCTCACGGCAGGCGGGGTATAGCAAGATGACGCTTTGGACGCAGAGCATTCTTCATGCGGCACGACACCTCTACAAACAGGCCGGGTTCCGGGTCGTGCGTGAAGAACAGCATCACAGCTTCGGGAAGGATCTTACGGCCGAAACTTGGGAACTCAACCTGCGGACAACAACGTAGGCGCACCCACACTGCTGAGATCATGTCGAAAAGACACCAGCATCGGAGGGATGAGAATACGTTCCCTCTGTCCTCGGTTTTCTAAACGAAAATCCGAAACGGGAACAGGCTAGGTCACCTATCCGGTGAAGCAAGAGAAGGACGAAGGCCGATGCCTTTTGGTTCTGCCCTTTGTCAGTGCCGATCAGGACCCGGTTCGAGGAGTGATTTTCTCCAGAACAGGATACGACTGCGGCTTTGTGAATGTAATCTCTGGAGGCCGGTTACTTGCTTTAATAGCGTCGTGCACCAGGCGGATCGCAATGTCGGCGAGTGTAGGTAAGATGATCGTTGCGGCTAACATTCCTTCGTTCACCCACTTCTGACCTGTTTGTCGCAGGCCATCAACGCCGGTGAAAGGCACATGCATCCATTGCCAGCCGTTATCTTTGAACGCCTTTTGGATCCCTATGGCCATGAAATCATTCTGGCTGCACACCGCATCAATTCGGGTGTTCTGCGAAGTGGTCAAGCGCATGAGGGAGAGGGCAGCCTTGTACGCACTTTCCTGCGTCCACTGACCATTGAGCCGACGCACCTCGACGTTGCCAGGTTTTGTTTCCATCATCCCGCCATATCGTTGAACGGTTGAGGAGCTCGAAGCGGGACCTTCCATATAAAGGATTGAGCCGCCTGCTGGCAGAAGTCGACTCAATTGCCTCCCTTGAATTCGACCAACCTCGCTGTGATCTGTAGTAACGGAAAACACAGCCGATGTCGCGCGGTCGCGAAGCGTAGACAAATAGGACGCTTCTCGATTCAGAATCACCCATGCCAGATTTGCCTCCACCGCAGCGGTTGCTACCTTTTCCAAACTTGTGCCGACCGGCTCCAGCAGAATGACATGAGGACGGCTCTCCGGCTTGCATTGAATCACTTGAAGCAGCTGTTGGCTCTGCGTGATCGCATCGTTCTCCGCATACATCACCTCAAGCTTCACACCCAGACCGGCTGCTGCCTGTTCCGCCGCGGCAGCGTTTTCCCTTTGATAGTCATTGTCTTTGGTCGTGAGCGAGAGGACAACGCGCAGTCGTTCCATGGTCGCCATTCTTTTGCCACGGTTGCGGTCGAGTCAATGGCAGTTTATTTCCACGCATCACCAAAGTTATTGGGCGGTGGCTCACCCATTTCATCGCTCCTGTTTCCCTTTTTCCGATACCTAACTGCGGGTGCCGCACTTTACCACCGCAGCAACAAGCAGCCAAGACAAAGCACAGGATCCTTCGGCAGGCTCAGGATGACAAGGGGATGACAAGGGACAGCCTGATCTGCCCTATTTTGTGCTGAAGTTGCTTTCCAAATGGGGCACGTCAGGCTGTCCCTCATTTCTCTTAAATGGGGCACGTCAGGCTGTCCCTCATTTCTCTTCCAACGCTGCGATAAAATACCCGAGCCATGGCATATCGCTATCACATAGATCCGGATAGCAAGACTGTCCTGATCAGTTTCAGCGGACACTCCTCCATGGACGAGGCAATCAGCCTGAGGCACGAGCTACGGGCGGATCCGTTGTTCCGTTCCACCCTCAATGAGCTGGTGGATCTTGGGCGCCTTAGCTCAAGCGACGGCAGCTTCGACGACTTCGCCATGCGCGGCGCCCAGGGTGACCCTTTTTGTCGGGAATCACGCCGGGCGATAGTGGCCCCTACTGAGTTTTCGTATGGTATGGCTCGGATGTACGCAGCCTTACGCGATAGGGACGGCGTCTTTGGTGTGTTTCGATCCCTTGAGACAGCTTGTAAGTGGTTGGACCTGGATGAGTCAGCGGTAAGCGGACTCTTACAACAATGAGCAACGCCCTATCCAGCATTGGGAAACTGTTCATGGGGGAAGTTCGTGGGAACGATGATTGAACCGTCCACATCCACTTCACGGATGTGCGCGCTCCCGGCCAACATGGAAGCAATCTCCTGCATGAACTCCACAGGGAAACCTGTGTCCATACTTCGGCTCAGCGTACCTCGGGGCACAAACACTCCAACATCCAGGAGCAAGAGAACCGGAAGCTTCGGTCTGCGTTCCCTAAGCCGCTCGCTGTAAGCCGCAGCGTCATCCAGTTTCGTGCGGTGTAAGGAGAGGATCACGAGATCGAAGTGGCCTTCGTGGTCTAGCCATTCAGCGTCCACATGGTCGATCCGCAACTGAACGTCATATCCTGCTTTTGTCAGCATTCTGACGCGAGTGCCGCGTCATATGTCCTCGAGGTCGATGAGCAGAACTTTCTTGGGATTGGGCAGATTTTGCTTCGGAGCGGACAAATTCGGGGCCTCAGATGATGCTGCGCTGCGCCTGGGCTTGCTTGTGATGGCGGTTCGCCCCAGACTACACGCCAATAGCGGCCAAATGCAACGCAAGGTTCGACTCATCAGGAATGGGTCGGTTTATGTCGCCCGATCCTCCTCAATCGACAGTCGCGGGCAGCGATTTCGCCCAAGACAGTGAACCATGAAGTGGACGGACGGGTGGCCCAGCCTTTCCCATTTTTGGTTCTCGCGTCCCAGTCAATCAAAGTGGGTGCCCATCCTCGCGCGACTTTCGCGAGGGTGGGTTAGGAAGGACGTAATTCGTGATCTTCCTTGCGAGCACCCGTTGGCCACGTGACCACGGACAAGTAAAATCGGGAGTTATTGACAGTGTTCTCTCCACGCTCGCGCAAGGATGGGCCACCCACAAATTTAATAGTCCCATAGCAGGAAAAGGACGGGCCACCCGTCCAAAAAACCTACCCGGACGACCGTCTCCGATCTTCTGCCATTAATCTTTTTCGCGTAGTTCGAGAATGTCGCGGATGGTTTGCGCCCCATCGAGCAGAATGATTCGACCACTCAAGATCACACGTTCCCAGTCGCGCGGCAGGCGCGGCAACTGAACCTCGCATGCCTCTGGCAAAGGCTGGACACGTTTCTGCAGACCAGGAGGTAGGGTGCCATTGCGTTGAAGGTGCCTCTCGAGTCCGGGAGGCAGCCTGTCGCGCTTGGCTAATCCGGGAGGCAGATTGGAAGAGTTGTCGCTAAGGCAGCCGCGCAAAATCACTCGATCATGGGCGCTGAAAACGTTCCCGTCTCTGCGATCGTCTCCGCGACGATCGCCATCATCGTCTTCGTCATCGTCATGATGATCACGGCCATGATTCGCGTAATGATCATCATCGTCATGATGATCCCGGCCATGACTCGCGTAATGATCATCATCGCGATCCCGCTCTGCGCGATCATCGCGATAGTTGTTTCGGTTCGCCACATTGGCCGCGTTGGCTGGACGTAATTGAGTATCAGTAGCTATCCACGTGAGGATGGCCTCGGACTCAACCACGGCTTCACGCTTCCCAGTCGTCGCCGCTAGCACTGTTCCGGTACCCGCGCCAGCTCCGGCGCCAATGGCCGCGCCTTTGCTTCCCGCAGCCACCCCTCCGATGATCGCGCCGGCTGCCGCGCCTCCGCCGATCTTGGCCACATTGCTTTTCGTGTGCGATCCACCATTAATCACCAACGGTTGCACCGTGAGCGGATAAGAGCGAAACCATCCTCCGCTGATCGATGTGAGCACGAGCTGCAGTTGGCCAGGAGAACTAAGCCTGCCCGACTTGCTTGCCTCCATCACCTCACCCTTCACGTCTGTTGCTTTATCGAACAGAGTCTTGCCGTTCACCACTACAGGTTGAGCAAGCGTTCCGTGGAATGTGTCACCCGGTTTAGCAGTCTCGCTCGACAGACGCTCGTTAATACGCACCTGAAGCTTGGCGCCTGCGGGCAGCGTCGCGGTTGCAGCGACAACAGGCAGAGCAGTCGTAATCACAATAACAATGATGAATGTCGAAATTAGATTTCGATGTCTCATGAATCCTCGCGCGCGTCCTGCGATGCTAAGAGGACTGCGTTGAATTGACGGCTTCCGGGAACTTAAGCGAATGTTAGGGTCATAGCGACTCCGCTACAAGACAGATTCGAGGTAACCACGGACTCGAAGGTGCCATGAACGAAGGTCATCCCCTTCAAACATCAATTGCGGCCGCGCTTGCTGCGCTGATGGTGGTTGCAGATTCGTTGCTCGACCTTGATAGACAACATCTCTACGGCATTCCGGACCCAAAGTGTCTCGTCTCATCCTTTGAGCGTGGCTTTCTGTAGGACAGAATGTCGCCCAGATTCTGCCGATGAATTCTCGACCTTACAGGAGAATGAAGCGCACGAGTTTGCAGAGAACAAAGCTGCAATGGACGCGCGACATTGTTATGGCGGCAATAACCCTATTTGTCTAATTTATTCTGTGGTTTGCCGGTCATCAACCTCAATTCTGAAATGAAGCGAATGCTTGAGCATCCATCCGATGACGGCCTCTTGAAAGCCAAACGACGCATCCAAGAGAGTGGCTGCTTCAAAGCGACTCGACTTGTCGTTTCGACGACGTGTAAGGACTGAATATGAACGCGCGATCCCTACAACAACGATTCTTAGCGGCGCTTCTGGCTCTGCTCGTCACGCAACCCTCATGGCTGCTGGCAGCTAGTCCCGCGCCCGAATTGCCAGATCCAGGATCATCGAGCATTACCAAGGAGCAGCAGGAACAGCTTGGTCTTCAAGCCGCAGCCGAAGTCTACAAGCAGATGCCGGTTCTGCCGGATTCCAGCCCGGCCACGCAGTACGTGAAGCGGCTCGGCAACAAGCTGGTAGCTGTTATTCCGCGGGAGTATTCGTGGCCATACGAGTTTCATGTAATTCCTGAAAAAGAAATCAATGCATTCGCACTGCCTGGCGGTCCAATGTTCGTGAACATCGGTGCAATCACCGCCGCCGACAGCGAAGCTCAGCTTGCGGGCGTGATGGCCCATGAAATGGCGCACGTCTACATGCAGCACTCTGCAAAGCAAGCTGGAAAACAGGCCCTGACGCAGGGGCTTCTGGGTGTCCTCGGTGCGGTTGTGGGAAGCGGAACCGCTGGCAATCTCGCGCGCTTAGGTATGCAGATCGGGGCCGGTGCCATTTCTATGAAGTACTCTCGAGGAGATGAAGCGCAGGCTGACGCCGTTGGCGCGATCATCATGTACAAAGCTGGTTATGATCCGCGAGCGTTAGCCGATTATTTCCAGAAAATAGAGGGCGAGAGCGGCTCGCGTGGGCCGCAGTTCCTGAGCGACCATCCGAACCCAGGGAATCGCAGTGCGGCGATTGAAAAAGAGATCGGCGGCTGGCCTCCACGCAGTTACCCGAACAACGGTCAAGCGTTCGTTCGAGCAAGGCAAGACGCGAACAAAGTCAAAGTTTACACAGCTCAGGAGATTGCAGACGCGGCGAAGCAGGGAGTGTGGGCACAGCAAAACGCAAAGAATGGCGCCATGCCAGCGAACTTGCCTGCCTCCACCAATGCAGGGACTCCCTCAGGTGGAAACATTGGCAACGTATCAACGCAACAGGTAAAGCCCAGCGCAACTCTGAAGCAGTTGCAACATAATGCTTTCGATATTTCGTATCCCGATAATTGGCAGGTCCTTGGTGATGCGAGTTCCAATGTCACGATTGCGCCACAAGCGGGCACGTCGCAGGGCGCGGTCGCTTACGGAGTAGTCATCGGTGGAGCTCAGGATACGAACGCTAACGGTCTGGATGAAGCTACGCAGGACCTGATTAGAAACCTTCAGCAAACAAATCCAAACCTCCGCGTGAGCGGAAACCCAAAAGGCGTTCAGGTCAATGGTGTGCACGGCCGCTCCGTAAACCTGACTGGAACTTCTCCCATTCAGCAGAATGGACAAGCTCTCAATGAACGCGATTGGCTCGTCACAGTGCCGCGACCGCAAGGCGGTCTGCTGTACCTTGTCTTCATCGCGCCCGAAAACGCCTTTACACAGTTTCGCCCGACATATCAGCGCATGCTCCAGACCATACGGCTGAAATAACGGACCGATCCAAGGCGGCGTGATGATGATGAATCAGGACGGGTGGCCCATCCTTTTCCCATTTTGGTTTTCGCGTCCCAGTCAATCAAAGTGGGTGCCCCATCCTCGCGCGACTTTCGCGAGAGTGGGTTAGGAAGAACGTAATTCGTGATCTTCCTTGCGAGCACCCGTTGGCCACGCGACCACGGACAAGCAAAATCGGGAGTTATTGACAGTGTTCTCTCCCACCCTCGCGCAAACACCGCGCGAGAATGGGCCACCCACAGCTTGGAGCTGCCGGCGGAAAACGATGTCCGTTCTATAATGGGAACACGGGTGGGCCACCCAGCCTTAGCATTTCTGCAAGTCGCAGCCGCAGTTGCAGCGCTTCTATATGCGCCTACCCAGTACCGTTCTGGCCGCCACGCGATTTTTGACGACGCTGGTCTCCGAATTTGGCGCGCTACATATCCTCCGCCGGTAACCGCGGATTGCATACTCCATGAGTTTCCCAGCACTGGCCGCTACCATTCCGCTCCGGTTCGCGCCGTCATGGGTGTCACCCAAATTTGAAGTTTATCGGGAACAACCACTCATTGTGCTGGACACAGACGATTTTGTTTTCTTTGCCGCCGTCGGCGTGTTTTGGTACTGGATTGGCGCAAAGGCGGATCGCTATTTTGCAGCCCATCAGCGTAGCGAGCGCTCAAAAACCGTGAATGTGGGTCTTGCCGCCACCGGGTTCTTGTTGTCGGTCGGCGTGGGCGTGCTGGCCACCTACTACACCATGCTCACGAACGCTGACAAACCATTCAGGCAGATAGGACCATTCGGGCTAGTTTGGTCCGCCATGTTGCTCGTCTATTTCTCTTGGAATTTAGTCTGCCTCTGCAAAGCAAGCGCACCTCACCACGCCTGACTTGTCACGGATGTTTGACGTTACCAGGCGATAGCGCTCATTGACCCTAATGATGAGTGAAATCGCGATATTACGCCAATTGGCGCCAGAGCCCTCCCATTCCTGTTGACATCCGACCCAAGATAATGCCATGTTTAGGTCGGATGCCTTCCCAAGATAATCCCGACGATCGCATCGCCCTCTTGCAGGGCACGCTCGACTTGCTCATTCTCAAAACCCTCGTGCTCGGCTCGTGTCACGGGCAAGGCATAGCGCGCTCCATACAACGTCAGTCGGAAGAGGTCTTTTTCGTTGATCATGGTTCGCTCTATCTTGCTCTCCAGCGCCTTGAAGACAAGAAGTGGATCAGCGCCAAGTGGGGCGTTAGCGAGAATAACCGTAAGGCGCGCTTCTATTCGCTGACTGCTAAGGGACGCCAGCAACTCGTAGAAAAGACCAGCGAATGGCAGCGGCTGACGAGAGCGATGGGATTGATTCTGGATGGACGACTGAGCAGCGAGGAGGTCTAGTCATGTTCAGACGCAGAAGAAGCGCAGACGATTTTGCCGAGGAGATCAAATCGCATTTCGAGCTCGAAGCCGATGAGTTACAGAGCGAAGGCTTGAGCGAAGAAGAGGCGTATCGCAGGGCAAGAGTCGAGTTCGGCAACGCGCAGACAGCACAAGAACGCTTCTATCTCAGAGGCCGTATCGTATGGCTCGACAATCTGCTCCACGATATTAAATTCGCGATTCGTCAGCTGATAAGAAATCCGGGCTTTGCCTCCGTCGCCATCGTCACCCTTGCGTTGGGCATCGCCGCCAACAGCACGATCTTCAGTTGGATCAACTCGACTCTACTCGACCCCATTCCCGGAATCGCGCACACCAGCGACATGATCACGATCATGCGGGGCGAGAGAAGCGAGCATCCCACGCCTCCATTTTCGTACCTGGACTTCGCGGACCTTCGCGATGGCGCGCGGACCTTAACCGGGCTGCTCGCTTACCACGACGAATACATGACGATCACCGGATCGGACAAGCCAGAGCGCGTTTATGGAGCAGTGGTGTCGTCGAACTACTTTGAGGTACTCGGCGTGCGCCCGATCTTAGGCCGATCAATTGATTCGACGGCGCTGAATGAGCGGCTGGGCACAGCGGAAGCGGTGCTCAGCTACGGCTTGTGGCAGAAGCGTTTTGGCGCCGATCCTTCGATCATCGGAAAGACCATTCAGATCAATCTGCATCCGTACACGATTGTTGGTATTGCTCCCGAGGGTTTCCAAGGCTGCAAGAGCGGATTGCGGTCCGATGTATGGATACCGATTGGCATGGATCCGCAGGTTTGGGGAGGGGAGCGAATCAAGTATCGCGACTCCCTATGGCTCAACGTGCTCGGCAAGCTCAAGCCGGGAGTCGATCATCAGCAGGCTGAAAATGAGCTGAATATCCTGATGCAGCGCCTCGTGGAGCAGTTTCCGGATGCGCACCAGGGACCGAACATGATCTCCTCCGATCCGCTGTGGCGGTCGCCCTTCGGAGTGAACGTCTATCTTTATGGAACGCTGCCCATTCTTTTCGCGCTGGCTCTGGTGCTCTTGCTGCTGGCCTGCGCGAACGTGGCGAATCTTCTGCTGGTGCGCTCCGTCGGGCGTCGGCGCGAACTTGCCATCCGCCTGTCAATGGGGGCAAGCCGCCGGAGGCTGGTGCTTCAATTGATGGTGGAGAATGTGCTGATCGCTCTGGCAGGCGGCGGGCTCGCGCTGTTGTTGACCACGTGGACGGCACACGGACTGTCCGCGTTTTTGCCGCCCACGACCCTTCCTCTCACCCTGAATGGCAGCGTTGACCGAACGGTGCTGGTGGCGACGATTATGATTTCGCTTCTCACTGCCGCGGTGTCCGGCGTTCTGCCGGCGTTTCGCGCTTCCAGCCTCTCACCGATGTCTGCCCTGAAGGACGAAGCACTCAACACCTCCGGAGGGATCCACAAGTCGCGCCTGGCAGGAGGACTGGTTGTCGGACAGATTGCGCTGTCACTGCTGCTACTGGTCTGTGCCGGATTGTTCGTCCGCAGCTTGCAGAGCGAACAGAACTCCGATCCGGGGTTCGATCCAAACCACGTATTTATTGCCTACTTTGATCTCATGCCGACGGGCTATTCCAGAGCGCAGGGCATTGAGTTTGATAGACAAATGCTCGCCCGCCTGAAATCGCTGCCGGGCGTTCAGTCTGTCACTGTGGGTGACTTCTCGCCGCTGAGTTTTAACATTCGTACGGATTTCATTCAGCCGGAAGGCTACGTGCCCGGGAAAAACGAGTCCATGGAGGTCGACAGGGGTGTGGCGGGGCCGGAGTACCTGGGAACGCTGCGTACAGCCTTGCTCGCGGGACGGGACTTTACCGACAGCGACGATGCCGGCGCGCAGCCGGTCTCGATTGTCAACAAGGCATTGGCCGACCGCTATTGGCCGGGACAAAACGCGATCGGTAAGCGGCTGCAGGTTGCCGGACACTGGACGAAGGTGATTGGCGTAGCCGCCAACGGCAAGTACCGGCGCTTGGTTTACGATGCGGCGCCGCTGGTGCTGCTCCCGATGTTGCAGAGCTACCGGACCGACCAGATTCTATATGTGCGTGTAGCCGGTGATCCTCTGTCCTATGCTTCTTCTGTGGAACGAACCGTCCACGGACTCAATGCTGATTTGCCGCTCTTCAACGAGACCACACTCGCCGCTAACATGCGGCTGGGGAATGCCTTCGAGCGCATCGAAGCAGCCTTCTCGGGTTCATTCGGGCTGTTGGCTCTTATCCTCGCTGCCATCGGAGTTTATGGTGTGGTTGCCTATGCCACGAAGCAACGCACTCATGAAATCGGCATTCGCATGGCACTCGGTGCAGGCAAGCGAGACATTTTTCGCCAGGTCCTGGGACGAGGCTTGCGCCTTGCCGGTTTTGGACTGCTTCTCGGGCTGATGATCTCATTTGCTCTTACCCGCTATCTACATGGAATGCTCTATGGCGTGGGAACTGCGGATGGGCTGACATTCGTTATAGTTGCCATCCTGCTCTGCGTCATTACACTGATTGCCTGTTTTGTTCCTGCCCGCCGCGCAGCATCTGTACATCCCATGCAGGCCTTGCGGACAGAATGACCAGAAAACATGGGGACATCCATGATAAGTACAAGTCAAGGGGAGACGGAGTTCCCCCTGCACTTGAGGGCGGCCTCCCGTCCTCGATGTAGAATGTGCGCCGGGTTCGATCGAGTCTGAGTTTCTGATGAGCACTCGACGAATCAACATGAAGAATGAATTGCGTTGACATCTCCGGTTTCACTGGCAGGAGGAAAGGAGGTCTCGGATGAATCGCACAAGCATTTCTGTTTTGAGCGCAGCTGCACTCCTTTGCTTCGCATGGACTTCTTCTCCATCTCAAGTAGTAGAAGCGAGTCAGTTGCCGGTGGGTAGCACAATTCCCGTGACGTTAGAAAAGGGGATTGACGCGCGCAAGGCCAAGGCCGGCGACAAGGTGATCGCGCGGACGACGGAGAACGTGAAGTCGGAAGGTCGCGTTGTGATACCGAGGGGCTCGCAGATCATCGGTCGCGTGAGCGAAGCTAAGGCCCGGTCCACGGGAGGACCGGAGTCGGTGCTGGGCATCGTTTTTGACCGAGCTGTTTTCAAAGGTGGCCGCGAAATTCCGCTGGCGCTGACGATCCAGGCGATTGCACCTGAGAGACGGGAAGCCTCGGATCTTTCAGACATGCCGCGGATGGCGGCCGCGACCGCGGGAGGACTTAGCGGAAGCACAGTGGGACCGATAAGGGAGAATGCCGGCGTTCCAGGAAGAGTCGCGAGTCCAAACTCTGTATACGGTCCAGATGGGCAGCTCACACTGAGCGGAGGACTTACCTCAAGCTGTCATGGAGTGCTGGGTATCGACGGCGTGGCCCTCGCTCCGGAAAGCACAGATTCATCTTCATCTTCGTCTTCATCTTCATCTTCATCCAGAGGATCACTGATCATTTCCCAGCGGCACAATGTGCATTTATACGCCAGAACGCAGATGATGCTGCGCGTGCTGAACAAGTAGACCGTTCACGCGATTCTCGAAGAAAGCGGACGGATGGTACACCCTGTACTCTGGCTACGCAGTTCGATATACACAAGTAATCGAGCTGGCTGCCCCGCCCTTGATGGTGAACCGTGAGAGTTTGCCGCTTTGTTGGCGCACCAGGTGCGCAGATTCCGTCGATACACGTGCCGCACAGAGTACACAGCCGAGGGCGGCTGTGCCACTAAATCTCTGAGGATTCCCTGTGCACAGCCGCCCTCGGCTGTGTCTCTTGACTTTTCTACGACTCGAGGATTGCGCCAAAGGCGTGTCACCAGCGCTAAAGCGCATCACTCGCTATCAACGCTTTGCCGCGAGGCTTGAAAGCCTCGCTCCCCCGGATGAATCCGGGGGCTTCCACCTGGCGTTCCGCGGATTTCCCGCAACCGCAGGCCGAGAACAACACCAACAGCACGGCGCTACCACAGGCCGAGGACAACACCAACAGCACGGCGCTACCGCAAGCCGAGAACAACACCAACAGCACGGCGCTACCACAGGCCGAGAACAACACCAACAGCACGGCGCTACACAGGCCGAGGACAAGACCGACTGCGCGCCTGCTACCGCAGGCCGTTGCGCAGCTTCAGCGCTTGCTCGCGGTAGTACACCAGGATCGGCGGTTCAAACAGGCGGGACTTTATCCAGTTCAGAGCTTGGGACGTGGAGTCTGCCTGGTCGTCGTGTTTCCCGTTTGGGAACGTCACTAGCTCATGGATATATTGCGCCAGCCAGTGGGCTTGTTCCGGCAGATAGACGAAGCCGTTCTCGATGATGCTGGTTACGGTGTGCAGGCGCATGGTTTTCTCCATCGTCGACTGGCAGCGAGTGACTCCGTACAAACCTTCCTGAATCAACTCCTGAGCCAACTGCGTTCCGGAGGCTTTGTCTTCGATGAGCACGTTCTTGGCTCCGTACTCGGCGGCTTGCGCTCGCACCTCGCGTTTCAATTCGGGATACTCCATCCGGCGGCGGAAGACGTTCAGCAGGTAGAGTCGGCCACCCCGGGATCCCGTACCCGGAACCCGATCACTACCCTGATTGGCACTGACGCCCCAGGTGGTGCAGACGCTGTAGTCGCTCAGTTCGGTGGCTTTGTTGGCCGTGTCCCAACTCTGGAACGTGAAGTCGAACTGCTCCGGACGGTCGGATTCGGTGTAGGTCTTGAACCATTTCTGTTTCACCATCCCGCCGCCGAGTGGAGCGGGCGACTGCTGATATTGGCCGGCAAAATTGTACTCACCTTGCGTCTCGCGCAATTGCTCCAGGATCTCCAGAGGCTCGCGCTCGGGATGCAGCGCTTCTCCGGCGCGGCGATGGTATGTGATCGTTTCGCCTGACCAGCGTTCGACCTCGTAAGTCTCGTCTTTCTCGGCGATGGCCGGGAAGCTGAGCACGTTCCATTTTGTTGGTGGAAGCCCCCGGCTGCTGGATGGAGGCACATTATTTGGTGGAAGCCCCCGGCTTTCAGCCGAGGGGAGCGGCGCTTCAGCACCGCGGGAAAAGGCGTCTTCTTCTATTGGCGCTTTAGCGCTGGGCAGTCCGGGGCTAAAGCCCAATTCGGGAGGAGGCGCTCCTCCTCCGCTGGACTGAAGTCCAGCTCCCCCCGCATGAATGCGGGGGCTTCCACCAACTGCAGCTCCCGCCGCATGAATGCAGGGGCTTCCACCTTCGCCGCCGCCCGCAATGCGGGGGCTTCCACCTTCGTATCCCTGCCGCCGCTCGATGTCGAGGACGTGGCCTACGAGGTCGTCTTCATGCAGGCGCTGCATGATCAGGATGATGCAGCCGGTGAGCTTGTGATTGAGGCGGCTGCACAGGGTGTTGTCGTACCAGTCGTTAACGTTGTTCCGCCTTGTGTCGGACAGAGCCTTATCCGGCTGCAGCGGGTCGTCGATGATGATGAAGTCGGCGCCGCGTCCGGTGAGCACGCCGCCAATCGACGTCGCCTTGCGGCATCCCCGGGCGGTGGTCAGGAAATCGGCTACGGCGCGCTTTTCCGGCGAAAGACGCGTGGGAAAGATGTCGCGATAGAAGCCGCTGTTGATAAGCGCGCGGGAGTCGATGGCATGCTTATCGGCGAGATCC
>JBJMGD010000026.1:0-77392 GCA_045808065.1 Terriglobales bacterium
CAACTGGATCGACACCGCAGCCGTCTACGGTCTGGGACACTCCGAGGAGGTTGTAGGCAGGCTGCTGCGCGACGTGCCCAAGTCAGAGCGTCCACTGGTCTTCACCAAGTGCGGCCTGGTGTGGGACGAGTCCGACCGCATGCAGCAGCCTCGACGCGTGCTGCGGCCCGAGTCGATCCGGCGCGAGTGCGAAGCCTCGCTGCGGCGCCTCGGCGTCGACCAGATTGACCTCTACCAATTCCACTGGCCCGACGAAACCGGCACGCCGGTCGAGGACTCCTGGACCGAGATGACGCGGCTCGTCGCCGAAGGAAAGGTACGAGCCATCGGCGTCTCCAATTTCACAGTGGACCTTCTGGAGCGCTGCCACGCTATCCGTCACGTGGACTCGCTGCAACCGCCGTTCTCGCTCATCCGGCGCGAGGCCGGATCGCGCAAGATTCCATGGTGCGCCGCTCACCGCACTGGAGTGATCTGCTACAGCCCCATGCAGTCCGGCATACTGACCGACACGTTTAGCGCAGAGCGAGTAGCGAAGCTGCCCAAGGACGACTGGCGCCGCCAAGGCGCAGAATTTCAGCAGCCCAATTTGGGACACAACCTGGCGTTGCGCGACGCCCTGCGCCCCATCGCCCAGCGACACGGCGCAACCGTCTCCGCCATCGCCGTAGCCTGGACCATCGCCTGGCCCGGCGTGACCGGCGCAATCGTAGGCGCAAGGAGTCCAGAACAGGTCGACGGCTGGATCAGCGCAGCGCGCCTGCGGCTAAGCAGTGCAGACCTCGACGAGATCTCAGCCGCAATCAGCCGCACGTTGGCTGGGAATGGACCTGCTGTGCCGCAGCGCACTGCGGCATGAAGAAGACCAAAGCGGCTTTCACGTAGTTCGCCATCCATCGCGGCGTTTAGCGCGGGAATACGGACAGAGCGGGAATACGGAAGAAATCAGCGAAACTGTTGAGGTTCTATGAGGGGAATACGTGTAGGGTACCCGGGGCCGACATCTGAATCACAGGAGTGAGCGATGTTCCTGATCACAGGTGCGAATGATGTTCCTGCTCACAGGTGTGAATGATCTTCCTGCTCACAGGTGTGAATGATGTTCCTCCTCAGAGCGCCGAAGGCGCGTCATCTCTTAGCCCAGCGCCGGAAGGCCTGGGTTAGCAGTAGGAGGTTTGAGCCCGCAGGGCGGCATTCATTCGAGGCGAAGAGCGGGAATACGGAAGGGATCAGCCAAACTATTGAGGTTCTATGAGGGGAGCTACCCGGTCCTCCGGCATCTGAATCTCAGGTGCGAATGATGTTCCTGCTCACAGTGCGAATGATGTTCCTGATCAGAGCGCCGAAGGCGCGTCATCTCTTAGCCCAGTGCCGGAAGGCCTGGGTTAGCAGGGTAGGCGGTTTGAGCCCGCAGGGCGGCATTCATTCGAGGCGAAGAGCGGGAATACGGAAGGGATCAGCCAAACTGTTGAGGTTCTATGAGGGGAGCTACCCGGTCCTCCGGCATCTGAATCACAGGAGTGAGCGATGTTCCTGATCAGAGCGCCGAAGGCGCGTCATCTCTTAGCCCAGCGCCGGGAGGCCTGGGTTAGCAGTGTAGGAGGTTTGAGCCCGCAGGGCGGCATTCATTCGAATACCGGGAAGAGCGGGAATACGCAAGAGATGCGAAACAGTTGAGGTTCTATGACGGGAATACCTTTAGGGTCCCCCCGGTTGTCTGGCATCTGAATCACCGGACTAACTGATGTTCCTGATCAGAGCGCCGAAGGCGCGTCATCTCTTGTGCCGGAAGGCCTGGGTTAGCATGTAGGAGGTTTGAGCCCGTAGGGCGGCATTCATTCGAATACGGTGGCTGGATCGTGATCAATGCACGCCTTTTTCAGCAACAGCAGAAATTCCTCCTCAAAGCCGCGCTTCCGATGATGTTCCGCCTGATTGCGAATGTTCCGCACCACCGTGTCTACCTGAGACATGCTTACTGCAAACGCCCCATAACCTTCTTGCCAGCCGAAGCGTCGATTCGTTTGTCTCATGAATCGAGATGAGTTGGCTTTGATTTTGCCGATTGCTTCGGGATACGCCATGTTTGCAGGTAAACCCATCAAGAGGTGAACGTGGTTCGGCATGCCACCAACCGCGAGTAGAGGAATGCGTTTGTTACGTGCGATCCCGATGATGTAGGCGAACAGCTCTTGCAGTTTATTTGGAGGAATTAGATTCCGCCGGTTCTTCGTCGAGAAAACAACATGAATGGTGATACGTGCGAACGAGTGAGCCAAAATGCCGCCCTCCGGGCTCTGCATTCTACTCCAGCCAACCCAGGCCTTCCGGCGCTGGGCTAAGAGATACCGCGCCTTCGGCGCTTGAGTCATAATTGATAGGCCGATGAGACTTCTGGCCTGTTTTTTGCAGGATTTGCGCTACGGCGTGAGAGGCCTGCGCAAGGACGTTGGCTTTGCCGTGCTGGCGATCGTTGCGCTCGCGCTTGGGATCGGCGCGAGCACTGTTATCTTCAGCGTGATCGACAATGTGCTGCTCGAGCCATTCCCATATCGGGCTCCGGAACAGCTTACAAAGTTCTTCGTACATGACCCTGCTCATCCCGAGCAGGCCGGCCGCGTCGAATTCTCGATGCCCGAGTACACCGCATTCAAGGACCAGAACCACGTCTTTGAAGACATGATCGCGAGTACCGGGTTAGACGTGCTTTATACCGACAAGGAAGGTACGAAGCAGTTTCGCGGGATCGCGACTACCGGCAATACATTTGACTTCTTTGGCATAAAGCCGCTTCTGGGCCGGACGATGGTCCCTGACGATGGCCGCGACAATGCGCCGCCAGTTGCTGTGATGAGCTATCGCTCATGGCAGAGAGAATTCAGTGGTGATCCTAAAGTCCTGGGAACGTTGCTCACTTTAAACGGAACCCCAACCGCGCTGATCGGAATCATGCCGCCGCGTTTCCTGTATTCCGACGGCGACTTCTGGCTGCCGCTGAAGTTTGCGAGCGCGGACTTCGATGCCCAGCATCGCATCTACACAATTTCGCGTCTCAAGCCTGGCATAAGTCTCGAGACCGCCGCGCGAGAGCTTGAGGTGATCGCCAAGCCACTCGCGAAGGACTACCCGCAACTTTACCCGGCCAATTTCACCATCTTCACAACCACGTTATCGGACCGCATCGTTGGCAAGTATCGAAGCATGCTCTACACATTGCTCGGTGCGGTCACGATGCTGTTGCTGATTGCGTGCAGCAATGTTGCGAATCTGCTGCTCGCGCGAGCCACCGCGCGGGAAAAGGAGATCGCGATTCGCGCTTCGATGGGCGCAAGCCGGACGCGGCTGGTGGCACAGCTAATGGTGGAGAGTTTCATTCTCGCCGGTCTTGGCTGTGCTGCCGGATGGCTCTTCGCCTACCTTGGCATCAAGGGCATAATCGCCGCGGTGCCGCCGTACCTGCTTCCTTCAGAAGCCGTAATTACGTTGAATGTGCGCGTGCTTCTGTTCGCCTTGAGCATCACCGGCGTGACGACGATTCTGTGCAGTCTGGCCCCGGCATTTCATTCCGTGCGTGGGCAATTGTACGGCCGCCTCAAGAGTTCCGGAACGGGAGCCACAGCGGGATCGGGACACAGCCGATCGCGTTCGTTTCTCGCGGTTGCGCAAGTCGCGATGACCATCGTCTTGATGGTGGGTGCGGGACTCATGATGCGAAGCCTGTTCGCGCTTTATCGTGTGGATCTGGGATTTTCTCCGGACCATATCCTTACCGCTCGCTTACCATTGCCGCCTGGGCGCTACGAGAGCGCCGAGAAGAAGCACATTTTCTTCCGCCAAGTTCTGCAACGGATCAGCGCATTGCCGGGCGTGGTCTCAGTCACCGAGACGACCACAATCCCACCATTTGGAGGGCTCCGCACGGAGTTTACCGTGTCAGGTAAGAGCCAGCAGACACGCGGCTACTTTCAGCTTTGCAGCGAAGGCTACTTCAGGACTGTCGGCATCCGCCTGCAGCGCGGGCGCCTGCTTTCTGAGGTCGATATAGAGTCGGGTCGGCACGTTGCGGTCGTGAACCAGACTATGGCAAAGAAGTTCTTCGGCGATGACGATCCTGTCGGGAAATCAATCAAATTCAACCTGCTTGACATCGCCGACCCATTGCTCAAAGACGCGTATTTCGAAATTATCGGAGTCGTAGTCGACTTGAAGAATCGCGGCATCGAGGGGACGGATCCCGAGGCGTTTCTGCCCTACACAATCACCGGCGCGTTTGCACGTGGAATTCTGGTGCGGACCGCAGTGGAACCTATGTCATTGCTCGAGAGCGTCCGCCGGGAGATCTGGTCGGTTGACCGCGGCGTTGCCCTCGTGATGCCTACTACTGTCGAGAGCGTCGTCGATCAGTGGGCCTATTCGCAACCCCGCTTCGAGCTGATCCTTTTTGGGCTGTTCGCCTGCATCGGGCTTGTTCTGGCTGCAATTGGAATTTTCAGTGTGCTTGCATATTCGGTAAGCCTGCGAACTCACGAAATCGGGATTCGCATGGCGCTGGGCGCTCAACGGAGTGCCGTTTTGAAAATGGTGATCAAGGCAGGCCTGGTTCTGATCGCAATCGGAATCGCGATAGGAGAGCTCGCAAGCATGGCGTTAACGCGATTCGTCCGCGCCGAACTGTGGTACGTCTCGCCTCACGATCCAATCACTTTCGCTGCAGTACTGGCGGTTCTGATCAGCGTCGGCTTTGCCGCCTGCATCGTGCCGGCACATCGCGCAACTCAGGTCGATCCCCTTCTCGCACTGCGGCACGAGTGAGACTGGTGGGCTGGGAACTCGACTCTGTTGCTGGGGTAGCGCATGGGGTCTCCACAACTTGTAGTTCTCAGCAGAAAAGAATGGCTGTTCTACAAGGGGAAGTAGGCTGGGCCACCGAGCCCGAGAATATTCATGACCATCGAACAGCCCGACTTGGATGATTTGAGGGTAGCAAAATCGCTGCTGGAGAATCCAAGCGTCGCAGCGAGACTCACCGACCTGCTTGGGACGCCCATCGAGAAAGGCTTTGAGCTCTTACCAAAGAATTGGAACATGAAAGTTGGTGAAATAACCCAGGCTGCATTGTCAAAGGCAGTGAATGCGGCAATCTTCACTATGAGCGATGCTCCCGGAGAAGATAGATCAAATGTGTGGCACAAGCTCGCAGTAGCAACAACCGGAGGAATAGGAGGTCTCTTCGGCCTCCCAGCACTGGCAGTAGAGCTTCCGATATCGACAATGATTATGTTGAGAAGTATCGCCGACATTGCGAGACACGAAGGCGAAGCTATCAAGAGCGCCGAGTCGAAAATGGCATGCCTCGAAGTCTTCGCATTGGGCGGACCGAACAAAGGCGATGATGCTTCTGAATATGGTTATTTTGCTATCCGTACTGCGCTATCCCGCCAAATAACCAAAGCGGTTGAGTATGTGGTGGAAAAGGGTTTCGCTCAAAAAGGTGCTCCGCCACTGGTTCGTCTGATCGCGTTAATTGCGGAACGTTTCAGCATTCAGGTCTCAGAAAAAGCCGCCGCACAAGTGCTGCCCTTGATCGGGGCCGCAGGAGGAGCACTCATCAACACGCTGTTCATCGATCATTTTCAGAATGTCGCGCGTGGGCATTTCACCGTCCGTCGCCTCGAAAGGAAATATGGACAAGGAATAGTAAAGAGGGAATACGAAAGCATTCGAATCTAGTAATCATTACGACAGTGCGGGGGGAAAGTTATGGCTTCACCGTGGCGCGAGAACCAAAATAGGAAAGAGGACACCTAGGACGTCAACCTGATGGAGATGTATCCGACCTATACTCACGAGATGCGAAGCGTTGCTGCAATTCTGGGAGCGTTGGTTATTTCCGGGGGATTTTCGTACGTTTATCACAAGCTTTGGGTTAATCACCTTATCAGATTCGCAGCATCTCACAATGAGGCGGAGAGAGGCCGACATGAGCGCAACTGGGGTTTTATTGCTCTTATAGGAATTGCTCCCAGTTATGCTGCGTTTCTAATCGGCATGGTTCCTGTCTTCAGGGCATTCCGTGAAATTTACCCTATGCTAATTCTTGTTGTTTACCTGCTGTCATGGGCATTGTCATTGCTGCCGACCCTGTTGTTCATTTTTCGTCGCGCCAGTCCGCAGCTTCAGGCCCTCGGTTATCCGGGATATCAAAAAGGGTGGAGACGGAATGCTCGTTAAGAACAACTCCGGGGGGTGGGGCCCAGCCTATTCCCATTTCGGTCGTCGCTTCCGACTCCTACAATCTGGGTGTAGATGGATATGGATGAATTCGGTTCCTGCTATTACTGTTTTTTGCTGAACTTCCGGGCGACATCAGGAAGAAATTCCTTCAGCACGCCGGATCCAATATTGATGCCCATCGTAATGCCGAAGCTAATCGCTGCATCGCCTGCAGAGTGCTGGCTGGGAGGCAGCCAGGGGCGGGAGAGGAAAGCGCCGGCAGCCGTGCCGCCTAGCTGTGAATATGACAAGTGCCGTTTTCCATCATCGTCCCGCGCCAACAGGCCGCTCTGCACGGCATACCCCGTTCGCGACCAGAAACCGGTCTTGCCCGAATTGAAATAACGATTGTCTTCGTGTAGGGCAGCGCTCATTCCATATGTGACGGTGCGCTGAATTGAATACTGGCCCAGAATATTGGCAAAGCGTTTGCCGTATCCAGACGCACCCTGCTCCCACTCTTTCGGTTTGTCGTTCCATTGATCGAGTCCAGCGGAGAAGGCCGTCTTCAGAATGCCGAACGGGTTCACCATCGACTGCAGATACAGGTGGCCTCGCTCCCGCTGCGTCAAAGGCCGGAAGTCGCTGGCTTTCTGCGTGCCGGCCATGTTCAGGTAGTTGAAAATGTTGTCGAACGTTCGTCCAACAGAGCCGCGTTGTGGCTCTGCGGTGCCAGGATCTTGGGTCTGCGCCGCCATGAACGGAGCGGACGTAAGCGCAATGATAATAAGTAGCCTGTACGTGCGGATCATATTCACCCTATGCATCGCTGGTGTTCGAACACCGGCTGCGATCGGTTCGAGAACGCTTGCGTCAGGTGGCTTCCACAAAGGCAGCTTTTGCGTTCCCTCGCCCTTCTCCCCATTAAGCCCCCAATTTGGGCAGCGGCAGACTGTGAAGACTAACAGCGGCGCCCACGCCTATTTCCTTTCGCTCTCGAAGGACCGGCACGTCAGTCTTGGAATCGCTGAATCACGGTGGAGCACTTGAACCCAAGGAAACTGCTCAGGCTCTTGTCATGCATGGCACTCGTAGCCGTCGGCTGTCGAAACCGTGCAACACTGGCTAGACACATACAAGACCTTGAACCGGAGGAACGAAAATCATGATCCCCCAGTACGCAAACGAACGAGGCCTGAGTCAGGCGGGTATTTTCCGCATCGTCGGTTTCATTTTGGTACTCGTGCTTTTACTCCTGATGGGCGCCTGCGCAGTCACGAAGGTGGACACCGGCAATGTTGCCGTCCTCACCAAGTTTGGACGAGTCACGGGCGACATTCTGCCGGAGGGCATACACCTCGTCGATCCGCTGAAGACCTCGAACGAGCTTTCGGTGAGAACGCAAGAACAGAAGGAGACGGCGTCCGTCCCCTCCAGTGAAGGTCTGATGATGACGCTTGAGGCCTCGCTGCTCTTCCATCTCGACCGCGACAAGGCAGCCGACGTCTATCAGCGCCTCGGGTCCGACTATGTGGGCAAAGTGGTGGAACCCACGCTACGCTCCGCGATTCGCGAGGCGACCTCATCGCACGGAGCCAACGCGCTGTACACCGGCGAACGTGAACTGGTGGCTAAAGAGATCGAGGCGAACCTCGCATCGCAGCTCGCGGCCCGAGGCATCGTGGTAGAGAAGGTTCTTCTGCGCGACATCCAACTGCCCGAAGCCTTAAAGCGCTCCATAGAGCTGAAGCAATCGGCAGAACAGGAATCCCTGACCATGCAATTCAGACTGCAAAAAGAAAAGCAGGAAGCCGACAGAAAGCGCATTGAAGCTCAGGGCATTAAAGATTTTCAGACGATCGTCGCCCAAGGCATTACGCCGGGTCTGCTGGAGTGGAAAGGAATTGAAGCCACCGAGAAGTTCGCGACATCGCCAAACGCGAAGGTAGTCATCGTCGGAAACCAGAAGAACGGGCTACCGCTAGTGCTGGGCGGGAGCTAACCTTTGCTTAGATTCGGCCTGCGTAACGCCGTTAGGATCTCATTTGCGTAGCTTCGGCTCGGGAATCTCATACCGTTGATGAGCTGCGGATGGGTGGTTTACCTTTGAGCGCCGGCCTTCATGCTGCAAGCGTCGATGCGCTTCGTGCCATTCAGGTTCGTGACCCGTGTCGTGCACCCAACGGACAACGGCGGCTTCATCGCACCACTCCAGCAGCCGCCGCATCACTTTTGCGTGAGGCCCGGCCAGCATAAACGCCTTCATCGCGTCTTCCGTCGTCCAGAGCGTCCGAGTCCAATAAACATTGCCACGTTCGCGCAGGAGAGATACACCTACATTGCCATTGGCCTTCTTAGCCTGTTGATGAATGCGCACGGTGTAATAAAGGAATGGCAGAATGTATCGCGATGATCGCAGGCGTAGGCGAGTTATGGAAACAAGCGGCATAAACAGGGACCACTCAGGTCTGATGGGATGTGTGCTCTATTTTGTCGGAGACGGTGCTCCTTGGGAGTGCGGGTACCAAAGTCCAAACCCCCGGTAGGAAGGACCAACTTCGGACCTAACCGTGCAAAAACTTCCCTGTCGGCGATCTGGCAAACCAACTCACCCCAATGGAATCAGCAACTTGGATTCTGGCCTTATAGCTGCACTTTATTGCGATACATCCGTTTCCCCCATTGGAGAATTCAGTGTCCCAGGCCACTATAGGTCCCCAGGAAAGAACTACGGGTGTTCCACCCGATATGCGTAGACGATCGCGCGCGCACCTTCCACTTTCAGCCCAGGTGTTTCGCGCCGACCACAAAGCACTGTCCCAACCTGCCGATATCCGCGACATCAATATACTTGGCGCATTCCTGTATTGCGACTTTGCCGCGACCGTGGGCGAAATCGTATGGGTAGAGCTAACCCCGGTACAGTCCAGCGTTCCGGTTATTGTGAAATGTGAGGGAAGAGTGGTGCGCGTCGAAGGCCCCGCGGCTAACGGCCTTCTGGGCATCGCCGTCGAGTTTAACGACTTCGTAGCTCAACAGCCCAATGAGACCACGACAGATTACTTCAACAAACCCGTTACTCGCTGGACTGTGGACATGATCGATCGAAAGTTTGCCCGCAGACCTGAGTTTCAAGCGTATGCCTCGCGCATTCAAGGAGCGGCCTAACTGCGCGCGTATTGACCGCTGGCCAGCTGCTGTAGACTAAGTCCTCGGGTGGTTCTCTGCTCCGGCCTTCTATATCAGCTTCCCAGAGTCATGCTGCTCTGTCTGCTGGAGCCCTTCTCCTTACGAGCTGCACATTATGCTTCCGCCGATTCAATCGGATCTGCAGATGCTCGCAACAGCCCGGACATAACCAGACCACCTTCTGCTTTGCATGTTCCGGCAGACCCCACTCCACAGGGTCTGAGATGGAAAACACAAATATTTGACCCAATCCAAATTTTTCGAATCGAGCGCTGCACTCCGGATTTGCGCATTCGGCGACGGACGCTGCGGCTTCCATAAACCCCTTCAGGGCATTGGATGCGCTAAATGCTTATGTTGAGCTGCAGAAGCTGAGCGCGCAAAAGCAGAGCAGCACCCCGTTTTGAAGCAACACGTGTGAGACAGACCGAGCATCTATGGTCACACATGCCCACTTCAGGAACAGAGACCCCGGGTACGCGTCTGCCATCGTTCGAGCTGCCCACCAGAGATCATTCCGGCAGCGACTCCTATCGCTTGCGCGATGGCCGCGTGGAATTTCGTCCAGCAGGTGGCCAATGGCGGCGCCTCACGGACCTGGATGTCAAACTTCACTTCACCCTCGACACGCCGGTCGGACGCTGGTTAGCCACCCTGACGAGTGTTGCCGCACTCACTCGCGAGTTGGCGGATTGAACCTTCAGGGTTCCCGAACTGATACCCTTCATATACTGAGAGTAGGAGCCGGGTAGCATCGCGACATCGCTCCCCGCCCGACAATATAAGTATGAGAGTGCGCGTTCAGTGTTATGCAGGGCGCAAAGCGGACGAGCGGCCAGTTCGCTTTGAATTGAACGACCACGCTTATTCAGTGGAAGAAGTAGTTGACCAGTGGTACGGCCCTGAACACGTCTTCTTCAAACTTCGGGCGGACGATGGAAACCTTTACATTCTGAGCCGCCGCACTTCCCTTCCCGACGCACAATGGGAACTCGTGTCATTTCGGGAGACCAGGCCGGCTTAGGAGCGGCCCGAAGCCTGCCGAGCACTTAAGCCAGGACCGCCCACTATCGTTAGTTGCTGCAGACTTCGGGAAGATTCAATTCCGTTGAGCGGAATATCCCGCTGCTTTCCAGGCATCGACTCCGCCCTTGAGAACCTTCGCATTCGTGAATCCCTGACCTCGGTATTTGGCTGCCTGACCGGCAGCGCTCGCCTCGCCGGGTCAAGCTCAATAAAAAACAATTTCCTGGTTCTTCGGCAGGGACTTCACTTTGGATTCGAAACTGGTCAGCGACATCGATCCATCCAGATTGAACATCCGGCATTTCGCCTCATCCTCGTAGGCGCAGACCAAGAGAGCCTGGCCCGCCTTTGTTTTTCTCTGTGCTTCTTCGACGCCGATTCGCGCGATCTCTGCCATTTCTCCTCCTCAGCAACCACTGCAATTCTACGCCTGCGTGGTCGAAGCTTCACTAAACCAGTGACACGCGCTTTGGAATACACGCAGCCTGGTGGTTGGATCTCCGCGCTTTGTGGAGCGATGCGATTCGTATCGGGGTGAACGGGCGGAGCCGTGCCATAAGGCGGAGCGACAGAGGAAGCTTGCTTCTACTGACGCCGAGCAGGCACAGACGCAACGGCCGGGGATTTCGCATCGGGCATATCCCACAAGCGATGGAACTCCTGCTCGAGCCACGCCGTCAGGCGCTCCTTATCGGCAGACTTCATCTGCGTGAAAGTCAGCCCGATCTTGCCTTGGTCAGCCGTCCAGATGATTTGTGCCTTGCAGTTCAATTTGTCGCCGCTGCCCGGCAGTTCAAACCCGAGTTGAACTGTGTCAGCGCCCGCCACTGGCGCCGCACATTCCAAAGCAATTCCCGACTGGCTGAGATTAATCGTATGCCCGATGAATTTGCGGTAGGTTGCATCAGTGAGATCGACAGGTACTCGCAAAGAATGGCGGAAGTACCGTTTGCGTTCCTTCAGCATGATGCCGTACGCAGCCCTTACAGCGCGGTTTACGCTCAGGGGAGCGAGTGGTTTATCCATCACAAAATCGGCTACGCGAGACGCTTCGGTTACGGATTTCTGCCTGGCAACAATGGCGAATCCCACGGCGCCGCGGCTCGACCGCGAACTTCGCATGCCTTTCAGTACTGAGAGCTCCGGATCAAACTCTCCATCCACAAAAAGTGCGTCAACTTTTTGTCGCGCAAGCGTCTCTACTGCGAAGGCCGCTTGAGCGTAAACGGCTCCCACGATGCCGAGCTGCTCGAGACATTGAATGATCGAGTCGATGACGGCGGGATCGGAGCCGACCAGGACGGCTTGAAGCTCGCAAGGGTTGTTCATAATCTCCTTTATCATTCGGGGACAATCGTTGAAGTCTGTAATACGGCCGCATGGACCAGATCTGAACCAGATTTCTTATCCACCGGCAGCTTGCGCATTTCGTACCGGTACTCGCGACGTGTGGCTTCGAACTTGTAAGAGATGGCGTCGTGCGTGGTTGCACTTGGAGTCACGCTCTTCGGGGTCTGAAGCACTGGGGCCACCACCACCCTGATGTTCAGTCGCGCAGAAGTGCTCCTGCCCAACTGACCCGATGTGCCAAGAGGCCCAGCAGCATAGCCAAGAGGACTTGCAAGAATCATGACGGCGGGAAATGCCAGTCTAGCTATCTTCGCGAAATTGCACTCGCAAGGGCCCATAGCTTTTATCCACTCGCAGCAAAATCCAAACTGGAACAAAGCTGTTCAACGAATAACGTTCGTAAGTCCTGCTTGTAGCAGTTGAGCAATATCCCTGGCTCAGCTTCCCGATGCCATGTGGTTGTTGCCCAGGTCACAATCATGCCCGCTCCCACGTTGGTGGTACAGGTCTCTGAGGTAATTAGTGGTCTCTAAGACTCTACAGATTTCTCAGATTAAAGGTTTTTAACTTTGTATGAATGAGTCATAAATTTAGCTCAACCCGAAAAGGGAATAGGTTGCGCACCAGCGTAAACATCGCCTGGAAGTCCCCGACTTTCAGTCGGGGGAGCAAGGCTTTCGAGCCTGGCGATCCGTGTCCGGGCACGGCTTTAGCGAAGCGGAGCCTTGGTGGAAGCCCCGACATTCAGTCGGCCGAGCAAGGCTTTCAAGCCTTGCGATGAGGCGAACAATAAAACAATCGCGCTTTAGCGCTGGCAGGCGACACGGCCCACGGCTAAATCCTATTTTTGGGCAGCCGACCGTCATCTTCGGGAGAAGCCCGGCCCTTTAGTTCAGAACCCGCTGCCGTAGCGGAAGGGGGCGCGGCCCTCGAAGGCCTTCGCCTCGCGGATTGCCCATCCCAGTTATTGCCTACGAGACTAGAATGGGATCGAAATGAAGCCAAATACGATTCTCGCGATTCTATTTTTGCTCACGATTCGAACCGCCGCGCAAGATGCGAGCAAACCTCAAACCCAGTCGCACTGCGAATTCGCCGACGGAAAGACGATTACGGTGACATACTCCGGCGAATCCGGCTATCGACTGTCTACCGATGAGGACCTTGTAACCGTCAAAGGGATAAGTGTGCCTGCGGGTAATTACAGACTTGTCATCAAGTTGGATGTACGTTATCTCAACCGGACCTTGATCATGCGGCAGCAGACCGCAGCGGGACCACCTCGGGATTTGCAAATACCGTTGTCTATCTCGACGCACACGTCGGCAGCTGGGAATCCGAGGATTACCTTCGACCACGACGGAGGAAGCTGCACGCTGCACTTGGCCTCCGGAACGAACACAACCGTGTCATCGCTGGAATTTAGGGAAAGAAACACAGACCTGCCGGTTATGCCATAGAAGTTCCCTGAATGGGAACAATCTCGGCAGCCAGCCTATGCACTCTTTGCACAGTTGATTTTGTATAACACGAACTCGTGGCCTTGGCCGTGCGTCCTAACCAACTCTCGCTCAGAGCAACCATAGGATGCCAGGCTTGAAGGAGACAACAGAACTCCTACGCTCAACCGACGTTTGAACTCACGGTTCTATCTGCGTATTCCGCACTTGCACTTGCGTTGGTTGTGCTCGGTGTCTTTAGCGTCACTGCATATACCGTGACGCGTCAGACCCGCGAACTCGGCATCCGGATGGCACTTGGAGCACAGCGCAGCATGGTGATGCACCTCGTGATCTTCAAGGCGTTGCAGCAGATTGCAATCGGAATCGTAATCGGTCTCATTGCAGCCTTTGCTGCTGCCCGGCTTCTAGCTAACCAATTCTGGGGCGTGTCCGGCAGCGATCCCTCGACATTTGTCGGCGTAGCGATTGTTCTTCTGATAGTCGGCTTATTTGCATCAGGACTTCCTGCACACAGGGCAACGCTTATCGATCCGCTGATCGCTATTCGCAATGAATGATCGTGGCTGGCTGGGGGTACAGTTGATTTTGTACAGCGACATTTATCTCACACTTGTGGAACGAGAATCCTTCCAACCACCGTTCTCGCGATCTAGATCTCAACGCGGTGAAAGAACAGCAAGGGGGCTGCCTTGTTCTGCGCCGGGAATGGTGGATTGAAGAAGATCAGCACGGCGCTGTCACCGTCGGTGCCTTAGTAGTTCGCGAAGGTATCGCCTAGATATCCCCCTCCGGGCGCGAAATTCGTACTGGATAAGCCCCTCCTTCTGGGAACTCCGGCTGCTCACTCCGGTAACTTCATCTCTCCCGCGATGGAGAAGCTGCCGCTGACAGTCTTCGCTCCCGCGCCTGGCTGTGCCCCGCCTATTGAGACGTTATATTTGCCGGGTGCGATTATCGGATCTCCATTGTCTGAAACCATGCTCAGGTCTCGCGGCCCAAGGTTGAAGTCTACCGTCTGACTCTTGCCCGGATCCAAGTGGACGCGCTCGAATCCACGCAATGCTTTGAGCGGCGCACCTTTCACATTTGGGAAACTCAGATAAAGCTGTACCACCTCATCGCCCCCGACCTTACCGGCATTCGTTACCCTCACCGTCGCGTGCAGCGGTTCGCCGGCTTTAACGGGAGTTGGCGGTAGCTTCAGATTGCTGTAGGCAAATTGTGTGTAGCTCAGTCCGAATCCGAACGGATACAAGGGCGCGCCTTCAAAATAGCGATAGGTTCTGCCCTTCATTGCATAGTCTTCAAATGGGGGAAGCTGGCTGACGTCCTTATAAAAGGTCACGGGGAGGCGGCCGCCAGGATTGTTCTTTCCGCTCAGCGTTTCCGCGATCCCGGCGCCGCCCTCTTCTCCCGAATACCACGCCTCCAGAATTGCATTGGCATGCTCATTGGCCCAGTTCACGCTGAGCGCGCTGCCGTTCATCAGGACTACGACCAGCGGCTTGCCTGCAGTGGCCACTGCTTCAAGGAGATTTTGTTCCGGTTTGGGAAGATCGAGGCTGGTGCGATCGCCTCCCTTGAAACCTTCCTCGCTCACGGGCATCTCTTCGCCTTCGAGTTCGCTGGTGATGCCCACGACGGCTACAACTATGTCCGCGTTCCTGGCCGCGGCGACTGCCTCTGGAGACGGCGTACGGTCGTATTTCGACCAGATTAATTGCGCTGCCATCGGCCCCGGCTGGCTGCGTCCATACCGAACCTTAATCGCGACCTTCTTGCCCTGCTCGAAGTGGACGCGTCCTATCTTGGCATGCTCGCCCTTTGCATTCATCATGAATTCCTGCGCAATCGGTTTGTCGTCAACGGACACCGACGCGATGCTGCCCTCGGCCCTCACGCCGAGATTGAAGTCGCCGGTCTCAGGAGGTGTGAGGAATCCGCTCCATTCCACGAACAGAGGAAATTTACCTGAGGCCTCCGGCGGCACGTCTCTCGGATTAATCTCGATGCCCGGCTGCTGACGGCTGGCGAGTTGAGTTGGCTTGCCTCCAAAGAATTCGCCGGTGGAGTAATCCGTCTTCACTCCCGGTTGTCCATCGGGAGTGGTCAGCAGCGACGCCGGAACCGGGTCGCCCTCATTGCGCAGAAATTGCGTCCCCGGGACATACGTGATCTGCGCATCCGGAAACTCCGCTTTTAATCCTTCCATCACTGAGACCGTATGAGTAGGAATGCCGTTGTAGTTCCCGAGCAAGACTTTTGTTTGATCGGCCAACGGACCTACGACGGCAATCTTGATTCCCGTCTTCTTCAGCGGCAGTGTACCGTCGTTCTTGAGCAGCACCATCGACTCGTTCGCCAGCTTGCGCGCCAGCGCGCGATGTTCTGCGCTGTCGAGTTCTTTTTCGTCGATCTTTGAGTAAGGCACCATCTCTGCCGGATCAAACATGCCCAGCTTTATGCGGGCCGTGAACAGCCTGCGCAGCGCCGTGTCAATTTCACTTTCCTTCAGAATTCCTTGTTTGTAGGCGTCGAGGTAGGGCTTGTAATCGTGATCGTCAGTGACTTTGGCGAGGAAGTCTACGCACTCATTGTCCATCCCGCGCTGGACAGCCAGGGCGGACGCTTCGGCCTGAGTCTTAGTGAAATGGTGATCCTCGAAGATGTTGAGCACCGCGCCGCAGTCTGACACGACGTATCCCTGAAAGTTCCATTTACCGCGCAGTTGATCGTCGAGCAGAAACTGATTCACACAGGCAGGTTCTCCATTCAGGCTGTTGTAGGCGCACATCACTGAGCCAGCCTTCGCTTCAGTGACTGTTGCGCGGAAAGCCGGCAAGTAGGTGTCCAGTTCGTCATGCTTGCTGACGGTGACGTCGGCGGTATGCCGCGTCGGCTCCGGACCGCTGTGCACGGCGAAATGCTTGGGAGTCGAAATCACGCGATAGTACTTAGGATCATCACCCTGCATTCCCGTCACAAAGGCCACGCCCATTCGCGCCGTGAGAAACGGATCTTCTCCGTAAGTTTCCTGCCCGCGTCCCCAGCGAGGATCGCGAAAGATGTTGATGTTCGGCGCCCAAAAATCCAATCCTTCGAAGATATTGCTGTGACCTGCGCGAATTGCCTGCGCGTGTTTGATTCGCCCTTCGACTCCAATAGCAACGGCCATCTCATGAATCGTCTTAGCATCGAAGGTCGCCGCCAGCCCAATCGGCTCCGGAAACTCGGTAGTGTCATTGAGCACGACGCCGTGAAGGCTCTCGCTCCACCAGTCATACGCTGGAATTCCCAATCGCGGAACGGCTCGCGCCTGGTTTATCAACTGCGTGACCTTCTCTTCGACGGTCATTTCTTTCAGCAGCGAGTCCACCCGCTGATCGATCGAGAGAGATGGATCCATGTAGGGCAGCTTCGACACGTCCTGCGCCGGCTGTGCGGCAGCGTTTGTTTGTTGGGCATATATGAATCGGCTCATCAGCAGAGTTACGGCAGCAAGCAGAAGTAGAGACCGGAAACGCCGTGCGCAATAAAGATTCATCTTTGTGCCTTTGTGAGCGAAGATGTGAAGAAGCGCGGAAATTCTAACGCCCACTTCCGTGGCGAGCAAGTCTTGAAAAAGCCTGGTCAGCTTCATAGCCCGCTGCAGCAGCGGCGGGCACCCTCATCGAAACTCTTCGCCTTACAAGGTCGAAGCTGATCCAGCGTACCTCACCTGCTCTGCAGAGAACGAGGCAGGCTCAGTTTCTGGGACTCAGAAAGAACCAAAACGGGAATTAGTGGCACCTAGCCTCTTATGTTGTGGCCTGCAGTAGTTTAGTAGGAGGTATGCATACTCCTTTTTTTTGCGCTAAGTGTTCGAGAACGGGAAATCGTGAGCCCCACCGGATTTGCCGACAACGTCCCCTGCTCCATGCCGCATCACTAAAACAACCCATAACCACAACCCAAAAATTTCCCCTGAGAAAGAAAGAAGTTCATGAAACCGCTTCGTCTAGCCGCGCTGACAGCATTTGCAGCTCTAGCACTAACATGGTTCGTCAGCGCACAAACCTTGGGCCTGACCACCACTCCGAGCGCTCCCGCTTCCGTCACCAGCGCACTGCAGAGCACGCTTGCAATGCTCAGTGCCATTCCGGCACCCGCGGATGACCCGCTGCTGGACTCATCGGGAAACGTCGTGCTCGACTCATCCGGACAGCCGCAGCCCGACCCGAATGAGATGTTTCACCAGGCCAAGCCACAAGAATTCGACCCGGCCCACACCAACCTCGTGCAGGCAGCATGGCTCAACGGAATCGGCTGCCCCACCAATGCATTCACGTTCGACGGCAGCAGCACTACGCCCTACACTGATTCAGCTTGCCCGACAGGCGACCCAAAGGATCAAAATAATGAAGGTTTGTTGATGGTGAAGACCGGCCCAACTGCGAATTTCGCCTCAGCGGTTGCGGAATTGAAAAAAGTGAAAGGCATTACCCTTACCGAGCTGGGGTACGACATCAGAAAGTCAGGCGGCAGCGGAGCCAGCCCTCTCGGGTCACACTGCGGCGCCGGGGCACCCCGATTTAATGTCGTCACTCAGGACGGCGTGACGCATTTTATCGGCTGCAATTCGCCTCCAGGAGCGGTCATGAGCTTTAGCTCAGGGTGGGTTCGGCTGCGGTGGACCGCTGCCACGGCGTTCCCGCAGATCGTCGGGCCGGTCGAACGGATCCAGATCGTCTTCGACGAAGGACAGGATACGGGAGGCCTTGACAATTTCGGAGCCGCCATCCTCGACAATATCGATGTGAACGGAATGCTGGTCGGGCACGGGGCAACTGACGCCGACTAAACTGGTATTCATTTCCGAGGAGCGGGTGGCATCCCCACCCGCTACCCGCGGTTAGTTCCTGAATCCCCAGCAAGGGCACGGGATATCCTCGCACTCACTTCTTGTCGTACACCGACCTGCTGGTGACCTTCTTCCCATCCGCACCAGTGCGCATGATCGTCACCGTGCGCGACTTCCCGTCGGGAGCGATCACAATGTGGCCCGACCCTGCAGGCTGACCATCTTTCTTTAGAGTGACGGTATAACTGTGTTCGTTGATCTTCTTCACCGCGCGCGCGTCTTCCTGATCGCTGCCGGTCACCGGATACTCCTTGCCGTCGAACTTCCCGGTCCATTCATTGTGCGTAGGGTTGCCCTGCGCATCAACGCCATCGATGGTGACCTTCACGTCCTCGCCCGCCGCCTCATAGACAACAGTCTTGTTCTTCGCCATCCCATGCGGGATCTTCGACTTAGCCTCATTCAGCTTCCAGGTTCCCATACTGGAATCGGCGCCATAACAAACCGCCGCAACCAAACACAACCCCACCACAAGCAAGAATTTCCTAGCTCTCATCTTCCCTCCTGATCAGTTTTGTCAGTCTGATGTTCGCGCCGGATTCTAGTCCCAGGCGGGAAGGTTGGGCAAGGAAAGTGTGTTTGGACCAAAAGGGGACGGCCCGATCTGCGTCATTTCTGGTTGCAACTGTCAAAAGAAATCCGGCAGATCAGGCTGTCCCCTATTCTTCAGTACGACGTTTGGATCTCCGCCTGAAGCGTGAGCTCCAGCCAAATCTGCGTTTCCGGACTGCTAGGCCGGGAAATTCCAGGAGATGAGCCGGGCTGCTGCCTTTGTTGTCAAGGCGCTCGTCCCATTCGCGGAGCACTGCGGCTAAGGCTGGGGCAGCCCGGCACCTAGCCACTATATTTAAGTGGTTGTGCTATGCGTTTTGCTTTCGGCTGGATCGTCGTTATTTTCGCGGCATTCTGGTTCTTCCGAGTCAGCATAAGAATCGCCGGTGGGGTATCCGCAGCAGCGATCTTGTCGGTCGCGGTCTTCTCTTGTCCAAAGTAGCGGCTCAAGCGATCCCGCAGTTGCAGGCGTGCTCGCAAGAGCCGCGTCTTGACCGCAGGTTCGCTGATTCCCAATATCTCTGCCGTTTCTCTGATTGAGAACCCTTCGATGCGCAACCAAAATACTGTGCTGTAGCCGAGCGGCAGCGATTCCAAAACTTTTCTCAAAATGTTTCGTAATTCCAGCCGGCTATAGAGCTGCTCGGGGTTCGGCCTCCAATCGATCGGGGGTGAACCGAGTTCGTCATCTCCCGCATCGTCGCCAATCGACACTGTCCGCTCGGGCCGGAATCCGCGCACCTTCGCAAATGCCACGTTTACAGCGATTCGAGTAAGCCACGTCGGAAACCGCGCCCTCTCCTGAAAGCTACTCAGGTGCTTAAACGCCTTGAGAAATGTCTCCTGCGCGATCTCTTCAGCATCCTCGGGGCGGCGCGAGATGTGGAGCGCGATCCTTAGGATGCGGCCGCTGTTTCGCTGTACCAACTGATCAAATGCATCGAGGTCTCCACGCTTAGCAGCGCGGACAAGTTCCATTTCAGCAGAGTCATCTGTCTCGTTGTTTCTCTGGGCTTTCAATGCAGAGTTCTCCTTTCACTGTGCTCGTCGAATATTTAGTTCTGGAGCTATCGTTGCGACCGGTTACTTTGCAATCTGCGCAACGTCAACAGTCGCGTCCGACCAGGCTACGGCGCGCTTTGCGACAAGCAGCACTTGTGTTTTTGGCATGAGTTCCTCAAATGCCAACATGACTACCTCTTGCGCAAACATGTAGCGGTTCCATTTGGCGAGCCTGATCTCTCGGCTATCGACGTCCAAACCTTCCGCGTGTTTTTCGACGCCCAGAACCAGCGTGACCCGCGGTCTGAGATCATGGCTGCTTCCGAACTCCCGTTGAACCGCAGCGCACGCGGAAAGATAGACTTTGCCTGCCTCAGCACTCGGCCGTTTCTGGTTCACGTTGCTTCGGATTGCTAATCTTTCCTGTGCAACCGAGATGGTCGTGAGAAGAAACAACGCAGTAACAAGTGCGAGCAGCTCAGAGAACTTACTATGCCAGATTTCAGTTCTCTCCCTTTTCACGCGGCACCGCCAAAAAGTACTTCAAACTGTCCTGTCCCTTCCGCATTTGAGACCACATACACTGCGAGTCGCTCCTCTTGTGCAACTCGCTGTATCGAGTTTGTTGTTCTGTGTGTCGGAATTGGATTACGCCAAACAATTTCTAACGTCATAATTCTGCTTCCTTGCTGTTGGCGGGCACACTCTCCTCCCGCTTTGTCTTGAACGTCCTCAGGCCCGCTCGCAGCCTGCATTCGCCGACTCATGAATGTGTGCAGCTCATGGGTGGAACGAAATCTCAGTTGCTTGCCTGAATCAACCTCTTTTACCCATCCTTCAAATTGGTCGTGCGCCGGTTCACGACCGCTGCTCAGCTGAACTACGAAGGCTCCGCGGCAATCAGACTAGAGAAAAAAGAAAATTCAGGTGTAACGTATGGGTGGCGCTTCGATGCAATGTGATGACGCGACACCAAAATGCCCGAGCAGCTGAACTCATCGGCAAGATACAAGTTCTTGCGAGGGCTGCCGTCTCATACTCTTGATCAACTGTTTCTTCAGCCGTTCGCGTGCGCGAAGCAGCGTCGACGCGACACTACCCATGGGTATGTCCAGAACGCTGGCCATTTCGGAATAAGACATACCCTCAATTTCACGCATAATGAGAACCTCACGATATTTGATGGGCAGCTCTTGAATGGCCGTTCTGACAAGCTGAACATCGGCGGTCCTGATTGCGAGCACTTCAGGTGTTCCCAAAGTACACAGCTCTATCTGTGTTTCATCATCATCGAGGGTCATGAACGACCCCTGTGGAAGCTTTTCGCTCAGCCTCGTATAGCAGGTATTGCGGACAATCTGGAGCAGCCATGCGCGGCTATTGCCTTCCCGGAAACCATTAAAGAACCGGAAAGCCCGAAGGTAGGCGTCCTGAACCGCATCTTCAGCGTCTTGCACATTGCCGGTCAGCCATCGCGCCAATGTGTATGCTGCGTTGAGATGCGGAAGCATCGTCGTTTCAAATCTTCCGCTAGCGTTTGTTGGTATCATGCGTACTCTCCCCGTCTGCTTGCGACGCACCTTCCCTGATCCTTCAATCGCAAGGTGGCTCGGCAAAAGCCGCAATCGCATTCCAGTAGCAGACGATGGCGCAACTCTGCTGGGATTGCAGAACTACGGCAATGGTCTGCCGGTCCTATGCCCAGGAAACTGGGATCCCCAGCTAACGTCCACAAAACACGAGTGTTTGCGGGGGTTGTCCCCTGCTCCATTTCCTCAACGCTGATACGGTGATACACTCGCGCGCCATGGAACCACTCCGTGAAGGTTCCGGACATGTTCGGTTTGGCGTCTTCGAAGTCGATCTTCGAGCAGGAGAACTTCGCAAGCACGGCCTAAGAATCAGGTTGCAGCAGCAGCCATTCCAAGTTCTGGAGATGCTGGTGCTCAAACCGCGAGAAGTCGTGAGTCGCGACGAACTGCGCAACAAACTCTGGCCAGCCGATACGTTCGTGGATTTCGACCACGGACTCAACAAAGCCGTCAACAAGATTCGCGATGCGCTTGGAGACTCAGCCGAGAATCCGCGTTTCGTAGAGACGGTGTCCCGTCGTGGCTACCGGTTCATTGTGGACGTAGCCGTTCTAGAGCAGACAGATTCTGATCCCGCGCAAAAGCTAAACTCCACAGGATTGGCTACGACAGCCACAGTACGCCGGCGGTCGCGCCGGTCTCTTGTTTGGAAAGCCTTCGCTCTGGTTGTGGTCGCAGCTTTGGCAGCGTCGGTGCTATGGGCGCTCCGCTCGCGAAGTCGACCATCCTCGATTCATTCTTTGGCGGTACTTCCACTCGAGAGCCTCTCTGCCGATCCCTCGCAGGATTATTTTGCTGATGGTATGACGGACGAACTAATCACCGATCTGGGTCAAATCAGCGCATTGCGCGTGATTTCCCGAACCTCGGTGATGACCTATAAAGGCGCACGTAAGCCCTTAGCTGAGATCGCGCGTGAACTGAAAGTGGAGGCCGTGGTGGAAGGAACCGTACTGCGTTCTGGAAACCAGGTCCGCATTACAGCGCAGCTGATCCAGGCTCCTGCAGACAAGCATCTGTGGGCCAAGAGTTATGAAGGTGATTTGCGCGATACGTTAGCACTCCAGGGCCAAGTAGCGCGAGCTATTGCGGACGAGGTCCGCATTAACCTCACACCGCACGAAGAGGCCGTGCTAAGAAATGTGAAGGTCGTTGATCCGGAAGCTTACGAATCCTATCTCAAAGGACGCTATTTCTGGAACAAACGCACGGCCGACGGTTTGAAGATGGCGAAAGACTATTTTGATCAGGCGATCGCAAAAGATCCCAACTACGCACAGGCCTATAGCGGATTAGCAGACACGTACGCGTTGTTGGGCGACTGGCAGTATGCAGTAATGGCTTCCAAGGATGCATTACCCAAAGCAAAGGCCGCTGCGACCAAGGCTTTGGAGTTGGACAATACACTCGGCGAAGCTCATATCTCGCTTGCATTTTGTTTGGATGGCTTCGATTGGGACTTAAGATCCGGAGAAATAGAGTTTCAGCGGGGCATGAAGCTTAATCCCAATTACGCGACTGCCCACCATTGGTATGCCTGGCACCTCGCCCTGTTCGGACGATATAACGAAGCCGTCGCCGAAATGCGAAAAGCGGAAAGCTTAGATCCTCTATCGCTCATCATTAATGCTGATTTGGCAGAACTCCTTCTCATTTCCCATTCTTACGACGAGTCGATAGAACAGAGTCGCAAGACGATTGCAATGGATCCGCACTTTGCGCTCGCTCACAATCAATTGGGGCAGGCCTACTTGGAAAAACGGATGCCCAGCGAGGCGATCGCAGAATTTCAAAGAGCGATCCAACTTTCAGGAGGCAGCCCGACATGCCTGGCCAATCTTGCCCGTGCCTACGCCGCGTCCGGACGACGCAAGGAGGCAATACAGCTACTCAACGATCTCAAAAAACGCGCGACTCAAACCTACTCGAATGCTGCAGAGATTGCCATGATCTACACCGCTCTCGGTGATCGAGAACAGGCGATGACCTGGGTTCAGCGAGGGTACGAGGAACGCTTTAACCCAGGGGTCCTCCTGCGGCCTAGTTTCGATCCTCTGCGTTCCGTCCCTCGCTTCCAAGATCTTGTTCATCGCACTGGCGTACAAGAATTAGGAAGCCAAGCCCGCTAAAACATCAGTTTGGATGGCCGAAGCTATTGCCGGGTGCGCCACCTTTCACTTGGTATTGCGTGCTTTTGCGTTTTGTTGATGAACCGGGAAACCAGAGGATAGACGGGACACAATCTCCCAATTATTGCCTTTTGCATTCGCGGGTGCCCACTCATTGCGGTTTTCGATGAGTGGGAATACTCACAGCTGCCCAAAATGTTGAGGCTGTAGTCGACGCATCGTGAACGGCGGGAAATGCCAGTCAGGTCGCTCAGCATGGCGCCGAATTATGGACGACAAAAGCTTCCCACTCATCGAACACCGCGATGAGTGGGGCACCCGGCTGAAAGCAAGCTGCTAAACCTCTAAGCTGCGCAGCCAAACGTGCCACCTCCTAGTGCAGGTGGTTCAGTTTCTCGCTGGTGCGCTCCATCTCAGCAGCCAGGCGCGCAACCAATTCCTGCGCGGATTCTCGGCGCGCCATTCTTGCGCCTTGGCCTGACCACAGCGACAGGAAGTCGGGGCGGCCTTGTTTGGCTGCGGCTGTCCTCAACGGACGCGTCATCGAGTTCTGAATTGGGAATGGCGGGATTGCGTCTTCCACCGGTTCCATTTCGGTCATGAAGCGGTTTACGATCCCTCGGGCTGGGCGGCCGGAGAAGGCGCGGGTGATTCGGGTTTGGTCTTCGTGGGCTTTCAGGATCGCCTCTTTATATACGTTGGGAATGCCGGCTTCGTGGCAGGTCAGGAAAGCTGTGCCCATCTGTACGCCTCGAGCGCCCAGGGCGAGGGCGGCTATGATGCCGCGTCCGTCCATGATGCCTCCGGAGGCGATCACCGGGACGCGGACGGCGTCTACCACCTGCGGCACCAGTGAGATCGTGCCCACCAGGCCTTGCGCGAAGTCGACGGCGAAGCTGCCGCGATGGCCTCCGGCTTCGCCGCCCTGGGTAACGATCGCGTCCACGCCGGACTTCTCCAGCTGCAGCGCTTCCTCAACCGTTGTGGCTGTCCCGATTAGGAACAGGCCGCGCGCTTTGATGGCGGTGACTGCTTTCGCCGGCAGGAGTCCGAAGGTGAAGCTGAAGCAGGATGCGCCGCATTCGAGCGCTGCGGCTAGCTGCTCGTCGAAGCGATCGGTAGGCGGTGGCGCCGCCTGCGGAGCGGGGAGTCCAAGCTCGGCGAAGTAGGGAGCCAGGCGTTTGAGCATCGGCTGTGGGTTCACGTGCTCGGCTCTGGGCTGTGGAGAGAAGAGATTGATTCCGAATGGACGCGTGGTCTTCGCGCGCACCGCTGCCGCCGTACTCTCGATCTGCTCGGGAGCAAGGTAGGCTGCGCCGATAAATCCCAAAGCGCCTGCATTGGAAACGGCGGCGACAAGTTCCGGAGTGTCTCCACCGCCCGCCAGCGGCGCCTGGATGATGGGATGAGAAAAGCCGAGTCGTCGCGTGAGATCAGTGGTGAAGGGCATGCGTGTTTCCAATGTAGCAGTGGGAAGGCTGTCGGCGGTCGGCTGTCGGCTGTCGGCTTTCGGCTGTCGGCGGTCGGCTGTCGGCGGTCGGCTGTCGGCGGTCGGCGGTCGGTTTTGGATGTCGGTTTTGCGTGTCGCCTTTTGAAGTCCCGCCTTCGGCGGGACGGCCGAGGGTAGCCCACCATGAAATGGTTGGGGCCCCTGCACGATTCCTCCTGAGTCCGGCTTCAGCCGGACGATTGAGAGTTTACGAGGATTAACGCGCCGGCAATCCAGATTGGACAGGTTGAGAATTCTCAATCGTCCGGCTGAAGCCGGACTCGGGAACGTTGTTTCCTTTACCCAACCATTTCATGGTGGGCTACCCTCGGACGTGCCGCCGGTGGGCGGCACTTCACACGCTCGTGCGAATCCTGAGCGTGGGTCGGCAATTTCATACGCTTCTCCTAGAATCTTGACGGCGGTTGGCGGTACACCTTCACACGCTTTTCCTGAGAATCTTGACGACGATTGGCCAGAGTGCATTGAAGACGGCCGAGGGTAGCCCACCATGAAATGGTTGGGACCATGCACCATCCCCATCCCGAGTCCGGCTTCAGCCGGACGATTGGCCAGAGTCGTCAGAAGTCCCGCCGTTTGGCGGGACGGCCGAGGGTAGCCCACCATGAAAATGGTTGGGAGCCATGCACGATCCCATCCCGAGTCCGGCTTTCAGCCGGACGATTGAGACTTTGCGTTAATGCGCCGGCAAGGTGATGCCGTGCTTCTGCAGCAAGAGCTTCCATTCGGTGGCGAAGTCGATCTTGCGGTGATGTTCTTCCTGATGTTCGATGTAGTGCTTTACCGAATCCAGATTGGAGAGGCTGACGGTGAATGCGGCGTAGCCTTCTTGCCATTTGAAATCCTTGCGCGTGAGCTTTGTCATCCATCCGCTGGACACCGCTTTGATCTGCTTTAGCCCATCTGCGAGGGCGATGGCCGGATTCATCGACAGCAATAAATGTGTATGGTCGCTCATGCCGCCAATGGTGAGCGCCCGGAAATTGTTCTCGCGCGCGATGCCTCCCATGTAATTCCACAACCGAGGACGAACCTCTGCCGCAATCAACTGCCGGCGCAGCCGCGTTCCGAAAACGACATGGAAATACAGACAGGTAAAGGTGTGCGCCATGCGAGGTTTTTAACGGACTGGCATTGTAAAACAAATTCTCAATCGTCCGGCTGGAAGCCGGACTCCGAACGTTGTTTCCTTTACCCAACCATTTCATGGTGGGCTACCCTCGGACGTGCCGCCGGTGGGCGGCACTTCAAAAAAAACGGCGGCCCGCCTTTTCCTCTTGCAACGGAAAGGCGGGGCCGCCGTTTGCGACCGCGACCGACATTGGTAACTGTGGTCGCACCAACAACTATGCTGCGCGGGTGAACGCCGAGTCCCCGGCATCTGAGCCGTGCTGCTTTACCATTTTGTTGTAGTTGCCCATGATGAGGAATGGGGCTGCCCATTGGCCTACGAACAGTGCCCAATCGTCCTGCTTGAAGATTTTGAGTATGAGCGAGGCGCCCATTGAGCCGAGGGCCAGTCCCAAAAAGACACTCGATGGGACCTTGCCGGTTTGTTTTTCGATTGCTCCAGTGAAGCGATCCTCCGTGGCTTCGCCTGCGAATACTTTGCTTTCCATTATGAAACTCCTTTGTGATGATGTTGTTCGGTTGCTTCTGGCGGCTGCAATCGAGCGCAGCCGCGAAATTGAAGGGATCACGCCACGCCCTTCTTGGGGCGGCGGGTTACGTCGCCTTGCTGGTCGACTTTCAATTCCTCGCGCTTAACCTGCTCGTTCACCTGGCGGGACTCCTGCACCTTCTTCTTGCCCACCGTAACCTCTTCCTTGACTATCGGACGCTTCTCCACGCGAACCTGTTCTTCGGATAGTGGAACTCGGATTTCCCGTTCGGATCCGATTTGGCTGGAAGCTGCGGCTCCGCCCTCCACGGGACGGCGTTCGATTACCAGCTCCTCTCGCGTAACCGGGACCTCGACGGATTGGTTCTCCGTGATCACTTCCTTGCGCAGGCGAACTTCGCCGGTGGGAACTCGCTCTTTGTGGACGCGCAGAACTTCGCTGAGAAGTTGAAGACGCTGCGTTCCGCTTCCCTCGACATCGCTGCCGGATTGCGCAGACAGTTGCACCTGCGCTCCTTCGAGTTGTGCGTTGTGCTCCTCGAAGATGTCCTCGGCCTCCTGGCGCTCTTCCGGACTGACGGTGCTCACGCTTACGAGAACTCCGTCCTGCTTCAAGTTGCCGTACCTGCTTAGATCGTCAGTAGTTGCCGTGGAATCGTTACCGTAGTTGTGATCTTTGCCTTCGAAGAAGTTGGCAACTTTGCGCCAAAAGCTTTCGTCTTCGTGGCTTTGACGGGTAGAGCTTCCACTTCCGCCGGTGGCCACGGCGATGCGGTTGGCCGGAATGCCGGCCTCAGTTAGATCGTGAATTGCGCTTTCTGCGTCTGAGTAGTCCTTGAAGAAACCCACGACGTAGTTCGAGTTTGTGGCTTGGTTGCTGTTCACATTCATTGATTTTTGCTCCGTGCGTTGATGGTTAGTGGGAGGAACGAGCCTTCGTTCTGTCGCTCCTTGGAACGATGGTGACCGTTGATTTTTCGCTAGGCTAGTTACGATGCAATTTCCAAAGCTGGCCGGAGAACAATCGAGTGCTGGTTGTCAGGAGCTACTAGCTGCTGGCTGCTCGCTGCTAGCCGGGGCAGCATCGCGCGCGGGAATTTCTCGTCTCGGTTGGAGCTGTCGCGAGAGGGGGATTTATTTATTCGTCTTGCGCCTTTTGTACTTTGGCCGAAGTCATGCCTCGGGAACAGGCGAGGGCGCCTGTGCCACAGGATCAGTGCATGGCAGGATGATGGAGACGCGGGAAGGGCTGAGTTACTTCACTTGATCCAGCAGTTTTCCGCCTTCGGGCAGCTGTGTGAGGCGGTAAATCAGCAGCGCGGCGCGTTTGCTGTTGATCGGCAGCGACTCCAGATCGATCTTCTCGGCGGCCGAATGGTCGCCTGATCCTGACGATCCGACTCCTGCCAAAGTGGGAATGTATTGCGAGATGAAGGCGCTGTCACCGGCTCCGCGCTTCATGGGATCGAGCTCCGGCATGTCGGGCTGGCCGAGCGAGTGGTTCACTTGGTTCAGCAGCTTCAACAGGGCTTTATTGCCCGGAGTGGGAGATTGCGCTGGATATGCCTCGTAAAAGTTGATTTTGGCGTCGGTTTTAGCCAGATGCTGCGCGACGATGGCGCGCATCTTCCCTTCCACCCGTTCGGCCTGTTCGTTCGAAATGCAGCGCAGATCGCCGATTCCCATGGCAGTGGGCGCCACGATGTTCGGCTTGCCCGTGGCCTCGCCGCCGGTCTCCTGCGCGTTGACCTTGGCTGTGGTACCACCGAGGATGAGCCCGACATTGTAGGTCAGATACTGTTCGGGAAGCTGATTGCGGAAGGCGTCGAGGATGCGAGTGAGCTCGTAGATAGCTCCGTATCCCATTTCGGGACCGAATACGCCGGAGGAATGTCCGGTTTGTCCGGTGGCTTCTACCCTCCAGGTGATGCTGCCGCGGCGGCTGGTGCTCCCGTAATAGACCCCATTCACGCGCGCGGTAGCCTCGAATTCGAGTCCTGCATCGCTGTTCTTGGCTGCGTCGATCATCTCGCGGCGCGCAATCTCGAGTGGATGTCCGGCAGCCTCCTCATCGCCGCTCAATACGATCTTGATGTCGGCATGATCGAGGGCTCCTGCAGCCTTGAGCGCCTTGAGCGCCGAGATCATCACTACTAATCCGCCCTTCATGTCGTCGGTGCCGGGACCTGAGGCGGTGTGGTCGTCGACCATGGTGAAGTGCTGAAATGGGCTGTCTTTCTCGAACACGGTGTCCATGTGTCCGATCAGGAGAACGCGTTTGCCGCATGTTCCCGAATTGGGACACAGATGCTCGGCCACCAATGTGCCGGCGCGCTGTACCTCGTCCATCGGAACCCAGCGCGCCTTGAATCCCAGCGCTTCGAATTGTGGTAGGAGCATTTTGCCCACAGTCCGCACGCCTTCGAGGTTCTTGGTGCCGCTGTTGATTTCAACTAATTGCCGCAAAAGCTCGATTGGCTGCTGGCGATCGGCGTCGATGGTCTGGACGACTTTCGTTTCTGTTGGGTTGAGATTCTGGGCTTGGCTGATGGCAATAATCGAAAATAAGAAGGCGAAAGTAACGACGAAATGCGCTGGTTTCACGCGCGAATGATAGCAAATCAGTCCGCAGTATTCAGTTATCAGTAGTCAGTAATCAGTATTGAGTGAGGCGGAGAAACAGGAATCGAGTGCGCGTAGTCGACTTGCCGAGGGACGTATCTCGAGTCCTTGATGGCGGTAACTCAGTAACCTCAACGTGAAAACCGAGTACCTCCTTTACAAATCCAATTGCCATGTTTCCCGTGACCAGATCCGTCCCGAAAGCATGCTGCGGTTCGGCTTTAACGAGCGGGAAATCGGGCTTTACGAGCCGGCAAACCCGCTTTAACGCGGCGGAAACCAGCGCTACGATGCAGCTTTTGCGCCGCTATAAGGATGCTTGCGTCCACAAAGTGATGCTCCGATAGCCGCAAAGCGCGCAAATTGGACGCATTTCGCTACCTAACGCGCCCCAATTCCGAGTCCTTGCGCCTTGGATGTGAGCAAAAGCAGCGCAATTTCGCGACCTGATCGGTGTATTTGACTAGAAACACTGACCCTACAGCGGTGCCATCGCGCTCCGCAATCCAGCAACGATCGCATCTAGCGTCGAAATTGTTGGACGAATTGCGCCGCAACTTCGGCGACAAAAGCCTCAAAAGTGTCGTCCAACCGTATTCTTGGGCGCATAAGACGCCGGTAACGGTGGATTATCCAGCCGATATCGCCGCGTCTATGTGGTCTCAGAAGGAGCGCAATGCCGCGCTTTTCGACATCGGAATTGTCTTTTCTACGTCGATGCCAGCCATCGGCAGTTTTGTCTTGCTCTGTCCGAGTCCAAACTTATAGAACTGCGCGGCTTTGCTTGTGCGAATCGAGACAGCCGCTAAAATATGTTTTATGAGCAGAGTCTTTGTTTACGCGTTCCTCGTAACCGCTGTGTTTGCTGCACTTGGAGCGCGTGCCGACGAAAATACCGAGCGCGCCGTGAGCATTCGCACAGCCAATGTGTACCTGTCGCCTGACACCAATAGCCAGAAGATCGCCACGCTCGATCGCGGACGCGAAGTTGCCGTTCTGGAGCGCAGTGGACCGCAATGGCTGCATGTACTGGCCTCTCTCGGCGGCGAACGCGACGTCTCAGGATGGATTCTCGATAAGGGACTTGTCCGCAAGAACACTCCGAACGGTGACCAGATTTTGTTTGGTGAAGGTGCCGATTCAGAAGCCGAGGCCAGCCGTCGCGGAGGTCGCAAAGGCGCAGACAAAGACGCGTTGCGCCTCTATGCGCGGGTCTCAGAATACTTTCCCAATTCGGCACTGGCAGGCGAAGCGGCCTATCGTTCCGCGGACATCGCGTGGCAACTCGATGTCGAGGACATGAGAACGCGTCCTTCCGCCAAGGAAAAAGACCCATATATGCGGCATCAGATGGACGAGGAAGCGATGCGCAAGGTGGAGAAAAAGTATCCGCATACGAAGTGGGCAGACCTTGCGGCTTTCGATTTGATCGACAACAAGCTGTGCGGAGATTGGCAGGGCGACCCTAAGTGTCCTGAAAAAGAGACTTCTATTTACGAAAAGTATGCGGCTGAACATCCGCAATCGCCCAAAGCCGCGGAAGCCCTGTACGATGCTGCGTGGCGACAGTCCGCGCTCATCGAGATCTACCGCGAGCGCGAAGACCAGAAAAAATCAGAAGAGAGCCGCGCGCATGCCTTGGAATTGACGCAAAGAATCTCGCAGCAATACGCCAACACCGACTTTGCGTACCGCGCGCAGCGGTTGCTCTACCTGCTGCAACAGAAAATACCCACATACGGCAACGTGACCGACTGATTTAGATCACGAGGAAAGGACAAAATTGCCCGTCTACCAGGCTGTGGTGCTCGCAGTGGTGCAGGCTTTTGGTGAATTTCTACCCATCTCCAGCTCGGCGCATCTGATTCTCACTCGGTGGTTTCTCAGGTGGAGTGAACTGGATCCCGCCATGGATCTTACGTTTGACGTTGCGCTGCATGCCGGAACTCTCCTTGCAGTGCTGATTTACTTCTTCCCAACATGGATCAACCTGATCGTGGCTGGCTTTGGCGGACGTCCGCCGCTTTCGGCTGGCCACTCCGGATTCGGCAATGTGGATAATCTCGAAGCTGGCAACGATCGCATGCTGCTGTGGTGGATCGTTTTGGGGACCATTCCGGGTGCGATTGCCGGAAAGTTGCTGGACAAGTATGCAGAAATCAAATTCCGTGAGAATTATCTACTGATCGGATCGATGCTAGTTGTCGTCGGCCTGCTGATGTGGGTGGCGGAAAAGCTTGGAGGCGAACGGCGTCCCATCACCGGAATCAACGCGATTGATTCGGTTCTTATCGGCATTGCACAAGCATTCGCGCTGATTCCTGGCGTGTCGCGTTCTGGTTCCACCATCACCGCTGGGCTCGCTCGCGGGCTCAATCGGGAAGCGGCTGCGCGATTTAGCTTTCTCATGCTGGCTCCGATCACGGCCGGCGCGGTGTTGCTCAAAGCACATGCGGTACTGAAAGCAGGGGGTCTGCCACCCGGAATGAAGACGCCATTGCTGATTGGCATCTCGGTATCGGCGGTTCTCGGTCTTGCAGTCATCGCGTTCTTCCTTCGGTTTCTCCGCACGCATTCGCTGAATCTGTTCGTGCTCTATCGCGTAGTGCTGGGAATTGTTGTGATCGCTTTGGCGTTGGCCCACTTCCACGCCGGTTAATCGAGAAAAGCGAGCCCATGCAGACCGCAGATGTTGTCGTAATTGGTGGTGGGATCGTTGGATCCAGCATCGCCTATCACCTCACTGAAGCGGGATGCCGCAATGTGCTCGTTATCGAGCGGGAATCGCATCAGGGCAAGGGATCTACGGGCAAAAGTATGGGGGGCGTGCGCGCCCAGTTCACCACTCCGGTGAACATCCAGATGTCTCTGTATTCGATTCCCTTCTACGCTGCCTTTGACGAACGACTTGATCATCCGGCTGGTTATCGGCCGCAAGGATATCTTTTCGCGGGGACCAAACCTGCACACATTGAATATCTGCGAGTAAATCAAAAGCTGCAGAAATCTCTTGGACTCCAAGAAGTGCGCTTGGTGTCAACGGCCGAGATCGTCGAAATGGTTCCGCAACTACGTTCCGACGACATTCTCGGCGGCAGTTTCTGTCCTACTGACGGCTTTGTCGATCCTTACAGCGCGATGACCGGCTTCATCAAACGCGCGGTGGGGAACGGAGCGACAGTCTGGAAATCCGTGGAAGCTACCGGCATTCTGAAGAACCGAGCACGCGTCGCAGGAGTAAGGACGCAACGCGGCGAAATCTCCGCGCCTGTGGTCATCAATGCAGCGGGTGCATGGGCGACAGAGATCGCTAAAATGGCCGGCGTGGATCTTCCCGTAGCGCCTCTCCGGCGAATGCTGATCCCCACGGAACCGTTTGATGGAGTCTCGCGCGAAGTCCCAATGGTCATCGATATGAGTAACGGCTTTCACTTCCGTCCTGAAGGCCGCGGTTTCCTGCTTGCCTGGAATGATCCTGAAGAAACGCCTGGATACAAATTCGACTTCGATCCGGAGTTCATCGAGAAAGTGCTGGAACGCGCAGCGAATCGGGTTCCGTGCTTCGAGAATTTGGCGGTGAATCCGAAGCGGGCCTGGGCGGGACTATATGAGATGTCCCCCGATCACCATGGGATCATTGGAGAATGTGAAGAACTTCCTGGCTTCTATGCCGCCAATGGGTTCAGCGGTCACGGCGTGATGCACGCCCCCGCAACAGGCAAAATCATCGCGGACCTTGTGACCTCAGGCCGCACGAAGATCGTTGACAATGTGGCTGTACTCAGTCCTTCGCGCTTCAAATCCGGAAACTTGCTGCATGAAACAGCGCTGCTATAGTCCGAACGACTCTGAACGGCTTTCACCACAGAGGACACAGAGGCGCACAGAGGAAACAAGAAAAGTATTTCCCTGCCTTACCTCTGTGTTCCTCTGTGTTCCTCTGTCGTGAGCTCTTTTGTTGTTTTCTCCCTGACATGCCGGGCGAACCACGACAGTTATCCTCGCTTCTCGCCCAGAATCTGAGATAATCACTCTGCTCTGGCCTCTCCGCGATCGCCGAGGTATTTGTGTCCTCGGCTGCACGCGAGGCCTTCCATGAAAGCTTTGCTTCGGCCGTTTACGCCGACTAAGAACCGCCGCTTCAACGAGCTGATCGGGTTTTGCCTGATCGCCGCGGCGCTTCTTCTCGCTCTGGCGCTAGCTTCCTATTCCCCTTCTGATCCGTCGTTGAACACTGCTGCAGCCATATCAGCCAGCAGTTCTACTCATAACTGGATTGGGCCGGTTGGCGCCATCATCAGCGATTTGGCCCTACAGCTTTTTGGCATAGCAGTCTTCAGCATTCCCGTGATGCTAAGTCTGCTCGGCCTGCGGTGGTTTCGGTCGCGACCCATGCTCTCGCCCTTCGAGAAGCTTCTCGGAGCCGTGATCCTTCTTGTGTTTGTACCCGCGCTGATGGCGTTGCTTCCCGGACATCTGCGCTGGATGCATACCATCGCGATTGAAGGTCTGTTGGGAAAGATCGTCGGCGACTTCCTTATTCATTATTTCAACCTGCTTGGCGCCTATTTAGTAGCACTATGCGTAATCGCCGCTGCCTTGTATCTCAGCACCGCATTTTCGTTTACCGAGCTCCACCTCTGGCTGGAAACGCGGTTTGCCTTCGTGAGCGCGGCGTGGCAAAGATTCCAAGACTGGCGAGCCGAACGTGCCAAAGCTAAAGGCCAAAAAGAGCTGGAGCAACGCAAGGCTACCCGTCCGATGGTTACCAGCCAGCTCGTGCCGGCGAGCAAGCCTGCTATCACTCAGGTTTCGGATATCTACGATCGCGTCCAGCCAATGAAGACAGGGCTGGAGAAGATGGCTGAAAGCAATTCTCCGCCCGAAGCCGAACAAGTGCCGGCTGGAGAGCCCGCTGTTGAAGATCACGCGATTGAGGTTGCCGCTCGTGCAGACGCGGCCACAAAGCGTAAGACCGTCATGCCGAAAACCTTCGGCACCTTCCAAATTCCGCCAAGCTCGATGTTGAAACGTCCGGACGAACAGCACACCATCAACGAAAGCGAACTGAAGCAGCAGGCACAAATCCTGGTGGAGAAGTGCGCCGAGTTCGACGTACACGGCGCGATCACCCATATCAATCCCGGCCCGGTTGTCACCACTTACGAGATGAAGCCCGAGGCTGGAGTGAAATACAGCCGCATCACTGGCCTCTCAGACGACCTGTGCCTGGCCATGAAAGCCGAGAGCATTCTCATCGAGCGCATGGCCGGCAAGAGCACCGTAGGTATTCAAGTCCCAAATGCGGAACGCGAAACCATTTACCTGCGTGAGGTAGTCGAGTCCCAAGGCTTCCTCGATGCCCGTTCGCGGCTTACGCTGGCATTGGGCAAAGACATCAACGGCCGCATCATGACCGCCGATCTCGTGACCATGCCACACCTGCTGATTGCCGGTTCAACCGGGGCGGGAAAAAGCGTGGCCATCAATGCCATGATCATGTCGTTGCTGTTCAAAGCGACGCCAGAGCAGGTGCGCCTCATTCTCGTGGATCCCAAGCGGGTTGAGCTCGGCAATTACGATGGAGTGCCGCATCTCTACACCCCGATCATCACCGAGCCGAAGCTTGCCGCCGTGGCTCTACGCAACGCGGTGCGCGAGATGGAGCGCCGGCTGAAATTGCTGGCAGAGAAGAGCGTCCGCAACATCGATCAGTACAACAAGCTGTTCATCGAAGACACGCCTAGTCTCTTCGAGTCCGACACGGACCACAAACCTCTGCCTTACATCGTCATCATCATCGACGAACTTGCGGATCTGATGATGCTCGATGGCAAGAACGTGGAAGACTCGATCACGCGCCTGGCTCAAATGGCCCGCGCGGTTGGCATTCACCTTGTCCTGGCAACACAGCGTCCATCCGTCGACGTGATCACCGGATTGATCAAAGCAAACGTGCCTACGCGCATGTCATTCCGGGTCGCCACTAAGGTTGATTCGCGCACGATTCTGGACGCCAACGGCGCAGAGTCTCTACTCGGACGCGGTGACATGCTTTTCCTCGCACCCGGTTCGGCCCGTGTGCAACGTCTGCACGCGCCCTTAGTCACGGAAAAGGAAATTGCGCAGGTGGTGGAATTCTGGCGCTCGCAGGGCGAAGCTGAATACGAGAAGAAATTCCTCGAAGCTCCGAAGGAAGACGGCAGTGGAATTGAGGGGGGAGCAGATGCGGCTGAAGAGGATCACGACGAACTCTTCGAGGATGCGGTCCGCCTGGTACTCGATTTCGGTAAGGCCTCCACTTCCCTGCTGCAACGCCGCCTGCGAATCGGCTACGGCCGGGCCGCACACCTGATCGACCTAATGGAGCGGGACGGCATCGTCGGCGCCGCCGATGGCCCCAAGCCACGCGAAGTCCTCAAGCGTCCCGACTGGATCGACGAGGTCGAGCAGGCATTGCGCTAGATTTCCGAATTCCTCGTCAATTCAATCTGTGGAAATCTGTAGGACTGGCTAGCTGCTCATTCGTCTCCGAGCAACTCGGTCTACTCTCCCGTTCCGCTCCCAAAACCGGCAAATTTCCCGGGAACAGGGAAATTAACAGGAAGTTTTGCAAATTTTGAGTTCAAATCATCAGATTCTGCCCAAAATCCGCAAATTTTGGTTTTAGAACAGGGATTAACAGGGAATTTCCAGTTTTCATGGATAACTGATTTAAGTACATGGGAATAGCGACGAAAAACAGGCGTGGCTCCAAGCGAGCAGGGAATTAACAGGGAATTTCGCGGTGAACTGATGCACCATATCTTCTCACCCTGAGCGGGACGGAGCCTCCAAGTCGCCTGGAATCCTCCCGTCACCGTGACCGTCGAGCCTCGCGTTGCTGTTGCGGAAACACGCGAAATTCAGACCATTTCGCATACCGTTGGCGTTCAGCAGCGCACGACGCGGTGTGTAAATTACTGGCTAATGGGTTCGAGATTTGCGAAGCGAAACGGGAGCTATGTTGGTGAGAATATGAAGAACAAGGCATGGATCTGGGTTGCAGTTTTGGTGCTTGGCGGTTTCGCCGTCTATGATTTTTGGGATGGGTACCATCCAGCGAAGTCAGTAGTCGCTGGCCTTGTGAGCGTCATCTTAGGCTTAATTGCGGATTTGTTCTATAGCGGATGGCCACCCTCAAGGAACAAGTCAAAATCGAATCGACCAGTAATGTAGACAAACTTACTTCCGCTGCCACAGCAGCGCACCGCGCGGTATGTGATTAGTCGGGGGTTGTTAAATCGCCGGTTCATGCTCCTGAGTCGGCCCTACGTCAAAGGGCTACAATCGGAGGACTTTATGAGCAAGATTTGCGCTCGCGGGTTCGCGGTTTCACTAGCAGTATTGTTTCTTGCATTCGCGGTGCTCGCTCAGGAGCCTGAAACACAAAGGCCGATACCGACTACGCCCAAAGCCGATTGCGACCCGAGCAACTGCATAAGCAAGGTCCTGTATGTGCCCGACTTCTCCACGGCAGTTGAATTACAGGAAGTGGTGAACACGTTTCGCATGATCGCGGATTTGACGAACATTAACCCGAAGCCGTCCGACCACACGATCGCACTCAAAGGCAGCCCCGAGCAACTCGCCGTCGCTGAAAAGCTATTGAGCGTTTTGGAGAGCTTACGGTCGTCTGACGGCCATGATCGGTCTTCAGTTCTCGTTTATCAGTTCAAAGGTCATATGTCGGGAACCGCCCAGTCGGAGCGAATGCTAGCTCAGCACCCGCGAGCGGCATCCACGATTTGCGATCTGACTACCTGCTATATCGAGGCTATGTACCTGCCCGACCTCTCGATGCAGGATCTACAAAACTTCAATAATAGGGTACGCACAACTGCGGATATGGCCCGTACTAACACAATCCCGTCTCGTCACGTCCTCGTGATTGAGGGTACTTCGGAACAAGTCGCCCTTGCCGAAAGGTTGTTTAAGAGCACGAGCGCGCCTCAATAACGCGCGTGAAATCGCCATTACATTCATTGGCCGGAAGCCCAGACGATTCGCACCCATTGCGTGTTGAGTGCTGCGGGTTGCGTGTGTAGAGATTGCGTTGTAAGTGATGCGCGCTTGCGGCTCAAAAAGCGATTCGGTCGTGGCTCGTGTTTCATCGCCTTTCTTAGCGTAGAGGCATCCTCCAGCCCCTCTTGATGCTCGGCATTGCGTTAAGCCTTCGAAGCTGCGCGGCTTCGAAGCTGGCCCTTTCCGTTCTACAATTCAAGCAGGACGGTCCTTTGCCTCTGAAGCATTCAGGTCTGATCTACGACTGGAACAACGTTGCCGGCGCGGAGTTCAAGCCTGCTGGCCGCGCGATGCTCACCGATGAATCGCTGCGTGATGGCCTGCAATCGCCGTCAGTGAAAGATCCCAGTATTGACGAAAAGCTCCACATCCTTCACTTAATGGAGAAGCTGGGCATCAACTTTCTCGATTTGGGACTGCCGGGTGCGGGTCCACGAGCCTATGCCGATGTTGAGAGGCTGGCCTACGAGATCAGGGATTCCAAGCTAAAGATCCGCGGCAATTGTGCGGCGCGCACGCACCAGAATGATATTCGTCCAGTAGCAGAGATTCAGGAGAAAGTTGGAATTCCGATTGAGGTTGCTACCTTCATCGGATCGAGCCCCATTCGCCGCTACACCGAAGACTGGACCGACGACTTCCTACTCAAGACCACGGAAAGCGCAGTCAAGTTCGCGCGCTCGATCGGTCTGGAAGTAGCTTACGTCACCGAAGATACTACGCGCTGCGATCCTGAAACTGTTAAGCGGCTTTACAAGACGGCCATCGAATGCGGCGCGCGCGCAATTGTCATCTGCGATACCTGTGGCCACGTAACTCCTTCCGGAGTCACCGCGCTCCTGAAGTTCGTAGTTGACGAAGTGGTGAAGCCCAGCGGAGAGCGGATTCGGGTGGATTGGCACGGGCACTGTGACCGCGGCCTGGCGGTGGCAAACTCGCTGGCGGCGCTGGCCGCCGGAGCTGAGTGCGTGCATGCCTGCGCCATTGGAATTGGGGAGCGCGTCGGCAATACCCAGATGGATCAGATGCTGGTGAACTTGAAATTAATGGGCGTGCCGCCGTGGGCTGAGCAGGACCTCACCTGCCTTAAGGAATACTGCGAGACTGTGTCGCAGGCCACAGGGGTGCCGATTCCCAGAAATTATCCCGTTATGGGAAACGACGCGTTCCGCACCGCTACCGGCGTGCATGCCGCTGCCGTGATCAAAGCGTTCCGCAAGAGTGACATCGAGCTCGCGAATACAGTCTATTCCGGCGTTCCATCACACTATTTTGGCATGGAACAGATCATCGAAATCGGACCGATGTCAGGCAAGTCAAACGTCATCTTCTGGCTCGAGCGCAAAGGCTTGGCGGCCGATGATGATACCGTCGAACGTATCTTCCAAAAAGCCAAGCAATCGAATCGCACGCTTCTCGATCGCGAGATCATCGAGTGTCTGCCTTCTGGCAATCGACCAACAGTGGCGAGCGCAGACTAGTCCTCAATGAACTCGTCGCCACGCACTCTCGGAGGAATCACCGTCTCACAGCAGATCGCGCAACTAGCGGCGATGCGCGGCGTCCACGCCGCTTTCTCGTGGTTCCAGGTGCACGAGCTAGAGTTACGTCGCTTGCAGCTGGAAATCGCGCGCATTCCCGCGCCTCCCTTCGGCGAGGCTGAGCGTGCGAACTGGCTGCAGGATAAGTTTGCCGCGACTGGACTCGAGAAAATAGAAATCGACGAAGTCGGCAACGTAATCGCGCTTCTGCCTGGAGCCGATCCCAGTCTTCCTGGGACGGCGATCAGTGCGCATCTCGACACAGTTTTTCCCTCTGGCACCGAGATCAATGTCCGCGAGGATCGTGATCGCATCTACGGCCCCGGCGTAAGCGACAACGCCGCGGGACTAGTGGCCATGCTGGCGATTGCCATGGCCATGCGCGAGGCGCGCATTCAATGCCAGTCGGATGTTGTATTCATCGGCAATGTTGGGGAAGAAGGTGAAGGCGATTTGCGTGGCATCCGGCACATCTTTGAAAAATCGCCATGGAGTCAGCGAATCGGGAGCACCATCGTGATCGATGGAAGTGGAACTGACGCAGTAATCGGACAAGCGCTGGGAAGCCGCCGCTTCGAAGTGATCGTGCGTGGGCCGGGTGGACATTCCTGGAGCGATTTCGGTCAGCCAAACCCTATCGTGACCATCTCGCGTATCGTCTCGCGCTTCAGTCAAACTCCATTGCCATCTTCGCCTAAAACCACCTTCAATTTTGGCGTAATCAGCGGCGGAACATCGGTGAACTCCATCCCGGACCTCGCACAGGTAAGCATCGATCTGCGCTCCGCCTCTGCAACAGAGTTGCAGCGCCTCGAGGACGAGTTGCGCGCAGTGATCCAAGCCGAGATTCCAGCCAGAGGAGATGGGTATCCCGCAAAACTAAGCTGCGAAGTGAGGAAGATTGGCGATCGACCGGCAGGCGAACTTCAAGGTGATTCGCGTCTCCTCGAGGTGATTCGAGCCGTGGACGCGCATTTGTCGATCTCGTCGCAGATGCGTCGTGCGTCCACAGACGCTAACATCCCCATCGCGATGGGACGCGATGCCATCACCATCGGCGCCGGTGGGAGCGGCGGGGGAGCGCACACGGTACGCGAGTGGTTCGATCCCGCAGGCCGCTCACTCGCGCTGAAGCGCATTCTACTTACCGTGCTTGCGATGGCTGGTGCTGACTAGTCTGGGGATTCTGATCGCTCAGGTTGACCTTGCGCACCAAGTGTTTCCGTGACACACTCCTCGGCGCCGAGGAACCCTGCCCGGCATCCCTTGCCGGACTTCCTCCCGAGGAGGTCTCATGATTTCTCCCGATCACGTCGATCGTTTGCAAGATCAGCTCGATAAGTTCACCGGAATTCTCATCGTCGGGTGCTTGCTCTTCTTCGTCGGCGGCAGTATGGGGATCTTTGCCAGCCAGGAGTTCGCCGATGGAACCAACTTCATGATGCGTCTTGCCGGTGCCGAGCAAGGAGTCGGACTGCTGCTCATCGTAGTCGGATGGATCAAAGTACGCTCGATCAAGGCTGAACTCGAGCGACACGCTCCCCGGCAGATTGAAGCGCAGATTTCAGCAGCAGCTTCCGGCCACGACTAAAGGCGTGGCAGTGGCAAACAGCCACCATAAACGCTGCATGGCTGCCCAGCTGTGCGGCTCACACGTAATGCAGCAAATACAGAATGAGCACGATCAGCAGGATTGTGCCAAGAGTGCCGCTGGGATAGTAGCCCCAACTTCGGCTGTACGGATAGACCGGAGCGCTTCCCATGGCCAGGATCAACAGAATGACAAGCAGGATCAGGATCATTGGTGATGAAATCCTCCCAGCAACTCTGATTCATCAATGTCCTTTTAGGTTGGCAGACATTGGCCTGCCGCTATGGGTCTGCAGTCAGGGTCATGGGCTCTTTGGTCGAGGCCGTCTCTCATACCGATTTTCCAGATCATAGAACCTTCTGGCTGGATGATCTGACTTTGCTCCGGGCAGCGCACGCTCGAAGCGGGAATCGAAGCGCGCAACGCTGGCCGCCGCCGCAGCCGATGCCTGCGAGGCATAGATGGCCTCATCCAGCAACGTTCCCGAATTGGGCAGCGCGATGGTGAAGAACGTCAGCAGCCGTCCCGAGGAATAGGTCGCGCCGAAATAATCTCCCACCATGGATCCCGAGAATGTATTGGGAAGCCATGCCAGGGACATTGGTCCAACCAGCGTGGTCGGTGCGGTCCATGTGCTGCCGCCGTCATGCGAAGAGACGAGGCCCACAGTCAGTGCGCAGTTTGTGGAGCAGGCGCTCACGGGATAGAAATAATAGATAATCGCGAGCTTCCCCATCGCGCCGCCCGAAGCAGACTCGGCCGCGATCACCGGAATGAAATGATCGACCGTACTAGCCGCGTCGTCGATGGGAATTCGCGCAGGAGCGCTCCACGTAGCTCCATCGGACGACGTGCTCATCACCACATCGTTCGAGGCGCAATTCGGCCTAAACCGGCAGTCCTGCCACACCACGTAGATAATGCCCTGCGCATCGATGGCAGCCGAGACCAGAGCACCGGCCCGCAAGCCACCTGCAACGATGTGATCGGGAATCTGAGTGATGAGGACTGGCGACGTCCAAGTGGCTCCGCCATCAGGGGAGCTGAAGACCTGCACCGCTGCCAGTCCGGTGTCCCCAATTGGGACTATCACGGTTCCGTCCGGGCGGACTAGCGGCTGGCCACCAACTCCGGCGCCGCTGCCGGCGGTATTCTGAGACGTCCAAGTCAACCCTCCGTCGATGGAGGTCGCCATCCAGATAGTTCCTCCGCTGCTAGGGTCATCCCACTCGGTGTAGCAGTGGCCGAAGAAAGGACTGGAAGGCGTATTGTCGCAAGTAATCCAGTTCTTGTCCGAGTCCGCGCTGGTACTTACCGTGATCGGATTGCCCCAATGGATGCCGTCGGGAGCGCGACTCACCAGCACCTGATCGTGGTTGCCGATGCCCAGAGACGACACCAGCCAGACCTGATGAGCTGCGTCGTAGGCGACTACCGCATCACTCGCTGCTGAATACGTCCCGCCCTGAAAAACGGTGACTCCGGGCAGCACGTCGTTGGTCCAGGTAATGCCGCCGTCAGACGAAGTGGCAAAACCAATGGCTGCGCCTCCTCCCGAAAAGATTCTTCCTACTTGGAACGCAGTCACGATGGTTGCACCAAAGGACGCCGCGCTGGGCTCAACTTCGGTTGCGTGCTGGCTCTGCGTATTCGTGAAGCTATCGGCACTCAGCTTTAGCACTCCGCTCAACTGAGGGGATGGGAAGGGAGTAGGGGAAGGAGAAGCCGTAGATGGCGCAGGAAGAAAATTTGACTGAGTTCCCGATCCGGAGCCGCCACAACTCCCGAGCCCAAGAACCGCCAGCATGCATCCCAGCAAGGGAAAAAGACGCCCAAAACGCATTGTCTGCGAGTCTATTACGACGGGAGTTTCCGTTGGGAGAGAAATTTTGCTGAGCTTATTTGGACCTGCGCAAATGCACTCTGCGGAAAACCACATTGTCCGGCCCGACGAGAGTTCCACCCATGCGGTCGCCTTCCACAGCGAGCTTCCACACCCCTTGCGGTATCTTCCATTCCAACGTTCGTGCGGACTGGTCATACGTCCACAATCCACTACCCATGTTCACCATCTTGCCATCGACAATCTTGTCTGCCGTGACCGTTATCTTGTTAGCTTGCGGGTTCGAGAAATGGAAGACGACGCGTTCGTCATTACAAGCCGATGGTCTCACTTGACAAAGCGAAGTCCCGCTCCAGTCGCCGACCAGATAGGCGATATTCCCAGCCTGTTTCCCGGATGAAGACCAGCCGAATGAAAGTGTGGTCAAGCCCAATACGGCAATCAAGGTGAGCGTCTTCATTAACTGAGTCCTTCAGAACCTCGATTCGATGCCACTCTAAAGACGGAGTTGAATCTCGAACGTGAGCCGCCGCTGCCCGGGTGATGGACGCGCAGCGAAGTCGCCGTGGGGACCGCGATGTTACACTCCTGCACCATGAAACTCCTTGCGCTCGTTCTTCTCGCCGCGACTGCATTCGCGGCAGAACCCAAGACCATTCCGCTCTGGCCGGGCTTGCCGCGGGGATCGGAAAACTGGAACTACGAGGAGAAGGACACAGTCGGGCCCCAGGACACAACGCGGCGCATCAGCAACATCACCCATCCCACGCTCACCATTTATGTACCTGACGCTAGCTTAGCAACCGGCACAGCAGTAGTCGTGTGTCCTGGCGGCGGCTTTCGCTATCTTTCAATTGAGAATGAGGGCAGCACTGTCGCCCAGTGGTTGAATTCGATCGGCATCACCGCCTTTGTCTTGAAGTACCGCGTAATGCGGACTGGTGATCCCGACTCTTCCGACACGGCCAAAATGGCGGAGCGCCGCAAGACGGTTATTCCTCTGGCCATCGCCGACGGGCAGCAAGCCATCCGCCTGGTGCGCTCGCGTGCGCAGGAGTGGCATCTTGCTCCAGACCGCATTGGCATTCTTGGATTCTCCGCCGGCGGATACGTGGCTGCGGGGGTTGCTCTTCAGCACGATGCCGAGAGCCGTCCGAGTTTCGTGGCCCCGATTTATCCGGGCACTCCAGACGATGTCATCGCTCCAGCGGACGCCCCCCCGATGTTCCTGGTGCATGCCGATGATGACAAGACTGTGTCTCCTATTGACCACAGCATCCGCCTGTATCAAGCATGGAAGAAGGTGGGAATTCCCGCGGAACTGCATATCTACTCGCGCGGAGGGCATGCTTTCGGCATGCACAAACGCGGTCTGCCAATCGATACCTGGACCGACCGCTTTCGCGACTGGCTTGGGGTTCAAGGATTGCTGAAGCCCTGAGGCACTTGCACCGAGACCTATCCCGGTACCTGTTAAAGAATGTGCTTTCGGATTTTCCTCGCTCGGCGGATAATCTCCGGCACATTCCAAAAACAGCATTTCTCAGTTGGCGGCCCATGCATTTGCATTGTTCTGTTCGAAGTATCTCCGGATCCTTTTTTTCGCGCGCAACAGCCTACATTTTTTTCTTGTTGTGTCTGGCCGCGATCGCGACTTGCCTCAACGTTTTCGCAACGGCGCAGTTGAACGACGATGTGCACATCGTCCCCCGCCCTGAATCGCACAAGAGTGTTGATTCAGGTCTGGAGGGTTCAGCGGACCGTCTCCGCGTCGATGTCGAGATGGTTCTCGTGCCTGTGACCGTCACTGACGTCAAGAACCATCCCGTAGTCGATCTGGCCAAGAAAAACTTCAAGCTTTTCGAGGGCGAAAACGAAAAAACGATCCAGTATTTCAATACCGAAGACGCACCTCTGTCGGTCGGCATCCTGGTCGATTTGAGCAGCAGCATGGCTAACAAGATCGACGAGGTGCGCGAAGCTGCGGACGAGTTCCTTAACAATGCCAACCCCCAAGACGACTACTTCGTCATCACCTTTGCCGATAAGCCAAAGCTGTTGGCCAACACCACGCAATCTTTTGAGGATATTCACGCCGCACTTGGGGCAGCTAAACCAAAAGGGAACACAGCTCTTGCCGATGCCATTTATATGGGATTGGCGAAGTTAAAGTCCGCCAAATATTCGCGCAGAGCGCTACTTGTGATCTCCGATGGCGGCGACAATAACAGCCGCCACAGCTTGCGCCAGATTAAGAAAATCGCGCGCGAGTCCGACGCAGAAATCTACGCGATCGACGTGTGCGATGCGCCGACCCTGCTGCTCACAGAAAAACTCGAGGAGCGCTTCGGAAGACAGTGGCTAACGGACGTCACCGAATCCACCGGCGGACGCACCATTGCCCTGGACAATCCCGCAGGCATTCCAGACGCCGCAGCCCGCGCCAGTCTTGAGCTGCGCAATCAGTACATCCTCGGTTATCGTCCGGCACCAGCGATTCAAAATCACAAGTGGCGCAAGATCAAGGTGCGCGTAACTCGCTCGGAAAGCTTTCTGCCGCTTCAGGTTTATTACCGCACTGGCTACGTTCCGCGGAAGGACTGATCTAGGCGTGGATTGCACATCTGCTGCGACCAATTCGGGAACAGTAAATTTCTTTTATTGTCCGTGCTAGGCTCAGAATGTGGCAGTGGATCCCAAAGCTCGAAATGAAAGCGACGGGGGCCTTTACTGCCCGCAGTGTGCCACCGAAGTGACCGATCCCCTCACGTGCGGAGACTGCTCAGCAGTAATCTGCCGCCGTTGCGGCACGCCTTTGGAAGCAGCCGATGAGCTGGGTATGGGTTGATTGTTGTCAGCGGCGCCCAAAATCCACTTCGATGGTCAGGGGAGAAGTCTCGATAATCCAGGAAGCGTCTTAGTGATGTCGTTGAAGATGACCATCGCTGCAAAGAGAACAAGAAATACGAAGGCTGCCTGGTAGATTCGCTCCTTGATATGCAGGCTGATGTCACGCCGCATTAAGCCCTCAATCAACAGCAGTAGAATCACTCCCCCATCGAGAATCGGGATTGGGAACAGATTAAAGATGCCGAGATTCAGACTGATGCCCGCCATCAGCAGCAGCAACGGAGTCCAGCCGGGTTCGCGCGCGGCTTCGCCCGAGACCTTCGCGATATCGATGGGTCCACTCATCATCTTCACGGAGACCTTGCGCTGAACCATCTTCTGCACCAGTTCGACTAGAAGCATCGCGTATTTCTTGTTCTGCTCAATCGAGCGGCTCAGAGCTTGCGCAAACGAAAGCTTGTCGACCTGCTGACGCACTCCGGGTGAAAAGCCGATTCGGTATCTTTGATTGGCCTGTCCATCGGGAGTAAGCACCGGCGTCATCTGATACTTGTCGACTTTGCCTTGCCGTATGACCGTCACCTCTATGGGCTTGCCTTTGTCTTCCTGAAGGAAGTGCGTCAGTTCGCCAATTGAGTGCAGTCCGATTCCATTGATTGCGATGATTTCATCGCCATCGCGGACGCCGGCCTTGTACGCCGGCATTTCGGTTTCGATCACATCGACCGTGACTCCAGCCGCAGGCTCCAAGCCCGCTTCTCCGATGCGGCTAGGTCCGTAAGTATCGGGCGTCAGAGTAAGGTTGATGGTCTGGCCATTACGGTTTACAACCAGCGGAACGGGCTGAGCAGGACTAATGGCGATCTTGGCTTTCGTATCTTCCCAAAGAGGGTTCGTGAAGCCATCGATCTGGGTAATCAGGTCGCCGGGCTTGATGCCGGCCTTGGCTGCGGGCGAATTCTCATCTACCCATCCCACACGCGTTGGCTGATCGAGGTACCAGTCGTGGGCGTAGTGGACCATGAAGACGCCAGTCACGATTCCAACTGCGAGCAGGACATTCATCGCAGGCCCGGCTACGGCGATTAGCAATCTCTGCCAGCGCGGATGCGACATAAATTCGCCGGGTTCCCCGGTGCGAGCTTCCATGGGATTCTCGCCCGCCATTTTGACGTAACCGCCGAGCGGTAGAGCGCTAACCCGGTAGTCGGTATCGCCGCGACGAAATCCGAAAAGACGTTTTCCGAAGCCCAACGAAAACACGTCGACGCGAACGCCACACAATTTTGCAACGGCATAGTGACCGAACTCGTGCACCAGGATCATGACTCCCAGCACGAACGCAACAGCCACAACTGCGATGAAAAAGTTTGTCAGTGATTGCATTTAAACTCAGCTATTTAGGGGCACTTGAAGCTATTGAGTGTACACCCCGGCGCGGCGATGACTGGGAGTTTTTGATCCCAATTACCTCCGCGGTCAGAGCCCTGGCCTCAGCATCCACTTTGAGCACTTTCTTTATAGATTCAGGATGCTGGTCACTAGTTTCGTCCAGCACCCTCTTTATTGTTTCGGGGATTTCGTGAAAACCGATAGCTCCGTGCAGGAAGGCCGCAACGGCCACCTCGTCGGCGGCATTGAGGGTAATCGTCTTCGCTCCTCCTGCCAACGCGGCCTCGTAGGCTAGCTTTAGACACGGGAACTTCTCCATGTCGGGAGGGCAAAAATCGAGCTTCTTCAGGTTCATCAAATCGAACTTCAACTCTGATTCCAGCCGCGCGGGATAAGTCAGCGCGTACAAGATCGGCAGACGCATATCGGTTACCGAGAGTTGAGCAAGAATGCTGCCGTCGCGGAATTCCACGAAAGAGTGCATTGTCGATTGCGGATGAACAATCACCTTAACCCGATCGGGCGGGAGATTGAATAAACGACAGGCCTCAATCACTTCGAAGCCTTTGTTCATCAGAGTTGCTGAATCGATGGTGATGCGCCGACCCATCTTCCAGGTCGGATGATTCAACGCCTGCTCAACCGTGATTCGGTCGAACTGAGATTTTGGCGTGTTCAGGAATGGACCCCCCGAAGCGGTCAGCCACACGGCGGTGACTTCCTCCAGACGTCCGCCACGCATGCACTGGTGTACGGCGTTATGCTCGCTGTCGATGGGAAGCAGCGGCTTGCCTTGTCGGCGAGCCTCGCTGGTAATCAACTCGCCGGCAGCCACTAGACATTCTTTGTTAGCAAGCCCAACCGACTTCCCTGCTTTCACGGCCTCATATGTAGCTTCCAGCCCAGCTACACCAACGATCGCGCTAACCACGAAGTTGGCATCGGGATGAGTTGCAACTTCGATGGCCCCTGCAGATCCCGAGAGCACTGCGATACTGATTCCCGCTGCAGCTAAACGACCACGCAGGGCAGAAGCTGCCTCTTCGGTCGCCATCGAAACTACTTTCGGATGCCAGCGACGGCATTGCTCGAATGCCACGTCGACGTTCCTGCCCGCAGCCAATGACGTGACGCTGAACAGTTCGGGATAGGCTTCAACGATCTTCAGCGTGCTTGTGCCGATCGAACCCGTAGAGCCAAGGATGGCGATACGTCGCTTTGAATCGGGGGAAGCTTCCAGCAGAGAAGCTGGATTGAAAGAGTTGCTCACGTCTTAGAAGTGAATTAGGCGGAAAGAACAATAGTACCACAGCACTGGAGACGCCAGCAGCAGCGCATCGATCCGGTCGAGCATTCCTCCATGGCCCGGAAGCAGGCGTCCCGAGTCCTTCATCTCAGCGCCGCGCTTCATCATCGACTCCACCAGGTCGCCCAACTGAGCCGCTATGTTGATCGACACAGAAACCAATATCGCCATCCAGATTGCATTGGGTTCAGGCGCTGGCTGCCCTGAAAGAACACTCTGCCCGCTCAGCAGCTTCCATTGGAATAGGTGACTCGCTACGGGGCGGTTGTAGACCAGCAACAAGGTTCCAACAACCATGCTGCCGATTATCGAAGCCGCTGCTCCTTCCCAGGATTTACCTGGGCTGACCCGGGGCGCCAAACGATGATTCCCAAGGGCACGGCCGACGTAATACGCACATACATCGCCCGACCAAACTACAAGCAATAGATACAAAACAGCAAAGGCTCCGTCTGGAATCAGTCCACGAGTAAAGAGCAAAAATCCAGTTGTGATTCCCAAATACGGAACGGCCAGATACGAAGCCGCGGCCGAAGGCAATGCTTGATGCAAGTCTTCCGTCTTCATGGCAGCCACAAGCAGAACAAACGGAGCCACACTTACGAGCACCAGCAAAATTTCGTATTGGAAAACGGGCTCGCGCAGTATCTGCCACCCGGTTGCATTCGAAGGGTGCGAGGAGCGGATGACAATCGACAAATAGTAGTCGGCCAGCGCAGCAGCAACAGCCAGATACGCAAGCGTGCGCAGAGGTTTTAAATTATGAGCCGCAACGATGTTCAGATATTCGTATGTGCACAACAACGCCAATAAGACGAGGACAAGCGCGTAGAGCCACAGGGGCGCTTTGAAGACGACCAGAAGCACGATCGGAATCAGAATGACGGCGGTGAGAACGCGCTGCATTGGAGAAGATGCATTAAATCACTACTAAGCACTTTGGGAAAGTGCTTGAAAGACTTCACTTGCGTGTAGCAACCAGGGCCACTTCACCTTCGTTGTCATCAGAGACGTTGCCGAGATCTTCGTTAGATGACGAACCAAGTCCGCCATAACGCCTGTCACGGCATTGGTAATCGGCGATGGCGTGAAGAAGGTCGGTGCCCTCAAAATCAGGCCACAACTTAGTGGTTACGAAAATCTCTGCGTACGCGATTTGCCAGAGGAGAAAGTTGCTTACGCGCAGCTCGCCGCTGGTGCGGATTACGAGGTCAGGATCGGGCATACTTCCGTAAAGATGGCTGCTGACCAGATCCTCGTCGATGTTGAGATGATCGAAGCCGCCATTATTTCGAGCAGCATCAATGATCGAACGAAGAGCGTCCACGATTTCGGTGCGGGCGCCGTAATTAAGCGCGAGCGTCAGTACCATTCCGGTATTTCCGGCAGTGGCCTCCTGTGCCCATTTCAGCCGCTCTTGTACACTCTGCGGCAACTCGTGAATCCGGCCAATGTAGGCTAAGCGGACATTGTTGCGATTCAGCCTGGGAACTTCCTGGCGCAGATACTGCCGCAATAGCTGCATCAGAAACTCGACTTCAGCTTGAGGACGCCGCTTCCAGTTCTCAGCGGAAAACGCATAGAGGGTTAGGTACGACACGCCAATGCGCGCCGCTGTTTCCACCACACCGCGGACAGTTTGCACACCCCGTCGGTGTCCCACGAACCGGGGTAGGTGTCGGCGATTTGCCCAGCGACCGTTGCCATCCATAATGATGGCGATGTGTCGAGGCAGGCGCTCTTCATCGAGGCGCGAATAGACCACGCGCTCTTTGGCCGAGAGCTCATCAAGGTTGCTACTGTTTTTTTGCAAGTGCTTCATGGCGCAAAGTAGTACGGTAGCACACCGGTCGGAGTGTTGTCATGAAGACTTATTCCGGAAGTTAACACCGGTCCACTTCGCTCCGGTTCTTCAAAGTCGGCAATTGCCGCAATCCGCCATTGATGTTCGGAGGTTCAGATTGAACCCTGTCCGAACGTTTTCTTCAGACCGGTTCCTCGTCAAACTGATTTGGATTTGGTCGAGAGTTTCGAGGGCTACCCGACGACTTGCAATCGGGCTGCAATCTGGTTCAAGGTTTGCTGTATGCGGTCCAGTTCCACCTGAGTAGCGTCAGCAAACTGCTCAATGCTCTTCGGTGCGCGCTCAAGATGATGGGCTACGTTTCGGAGGATCTCGCGACCGCGCTGGCTCAGCAGGAACACGCCCAGCCCGCCAACGAGCACTCCCAGGCCGCCCAATCCGTAGGTGATTTGCCTAGTCTTGTCCATACAGTTCAGGACCCCGCTCGGCTGCCGACACCCGCAACCCTGCTTAGAAATATGATGCAGATTCGTGGACCAATGCGACAAGAAAGTAGCTGGATGGGTTACCACTGGTCTGAGCGGTAACCTAATGCAGCCAATGGCCAACCTGTAAGAGGCCTCAAGTCACAAATATAGGTTTGAGTGGAAGCGGAATGCCAACTTTTGGGCGGCCTTCGGGTTTAATTCATCGTCCAAATAAACGTGTCGTTTCGTCACGAACCGGCTAGAGCAGAAGAAAGAGGAACTCACATGAAGAGGCTATTGGTTGCAAGCGCAGTGGTATCGCTCGGCATGGCGCTTGCCCCGCAGATCGGAGCCTACGCTCAGATCGACATGAGTCAGGGACCGGTGCTCTCGCAACGCAATCAGGGTCCACCCGCGGGCAACGTAATCCCGGCGGATACCCAGTTTGAGGTTCAACTGAAAGACACTCTCGATACCCGCAAGGATTCCGCGGGCAAGAAGTTCAAGGCCAAACTTGCGCAAGATCTGGTCGCCCCGGACGGCACGACGATTCCAATGGGCTCGGAGGTCCGAGGGCATGTTAGCGATGTGCAGGGCGGCCTCCACTCGCAGCTCTTGTTGAGCTTTGACCAAATCAAGACGAAGCACGGCTGGGTTCCCCTTGCTGCCACGGTTGCGGGAGTTCCAGGTGAACACAGTGTTCAGTCAGAAACCGGGTCAGAGGGTGAAATCAAGCACACCAAAGTTGACGCTCGCCGCGAGGTGGAGTCGGCAGCAGCTGGAGCGGCTCTTGGAGCTCTTGCCGGAGCTGCCGCAGGTGGCGGCAAAGGCGCGGCCATCGGCGCAGGTGTAGGCGGTGGATTAGGAACCGGTGCGGGCTTGCTAATGGGGCGCAACATCCGCCTGAACAAGGGTCAAGCACTGGACTTGCGATTGGAGCGCGATATCTTTCTGCCGCGCGGCTAACTCAATCACGTTGCGATTAGGAATATGACGAACAAGGGCGACAGCGATGTCGCCCTTTGTGCTTTCTTTGCTCTTCCAAGCGGAAACAAAAAGCATCCTTACTTGTCCCGGCACATCAAGAACGTAGCTGGTTGGTCCCTAATTTCTCGACCACGATTTGAACGTCTGAGTACCCTAATGGCCACCACTGCAAGAGCCGCGACTGCAGCCTTTCCACCTCCTTCTCTCGGGCAGCAGGAGCAGATCGAACATCTTCTTCACCTGCAAAAAGCCGCAAAGAAAATCAATTCCATCCTCGATCTTGAAGTGTTAATCGACAGCATTGTGAACGACGTTGTCCGCAAATTCGGCTGTCTAGAAGCCAATATTTTTTTGCGCCACGAAACCCGTGAAGAAATGGTCGCGGCCGGATCACACGGATGCACCGTACACGGCAAGGGACACTCGTTGAAGATCGGCCAACAGGGAATGGGGATGGTGGGCCACGTAGCGTTCACCGGGAAAATGCACTATGCACCCGATGTGAGTCTCGATCCTTACTATCTCGCCTGCGAAGAAGCTGCTATGTCGGCGGTGGCGATTCCGCTCAAGATAGGGGATCGGGTGATAGGGGTATTCAACGCAGCCCATCCCGAGCTGGATGGATTTTCTCGTGGCCAGCTGCAACTGCTGCATGCACTTGCCGAGCACATCGCCATCGCGGTCGAGAACGCGCGCTTGTTTCAGCGCGAACGCGAGCTGAATGAGCGGCACATCAAAGAGGCCGACGAGGCGCGACTGATCCAGCAGCAGCTTCTGCCGAAAACTTCCCTACTGCTGCCGGACTTCTTTGTAACCGGCGCGACGTTGCCTGCGGGGGCCGTAGGTGGCGATTGGTACGATTACATCGAGCTTCCCGAAGGTAAATGGGGGTTTGTACTCGCAGATGTTTCCGGAAAAGGGATGGCCGCGGCGCTGCTTATGTCCGCTACTCGCGGAGTATTTCGCGCAATTGCGGAGAACGTCTTGAGTCCGGGCGAAGTCTTGCAGCGTATCAACCGCTCTCTTCTGCGCGACTTTCCTGCCGGGCGCTTTGTCACCATGATCTACGGGGTTCTCGATCCGGCGCTCCGTACCTTAACCTTCGCCAACGCCGGACATCCCTGGCCCGTGATCTCGGAGGGTACCTGCACGAAGTTGGTTGAGACTGAAACCGGACTCCCGCTGGGCATCACAGATGCGTCTTTTTCGGAATCCACCGTGAGGCTCAACGAGGGCGCCCGCGTGCTGTTCTATAGCGACGGCATCTCTGAAGCGCTAAACGAAGCCCAGGAGGAATACGGGACCACACGCCTTTCAGGGCTGCTTGGTCAGCCGCACATTTCAGCCGAGGCAATTCTCGATGATTTACGTGACCACAGCGCTGGGCAGCCTGCCTTTGACGATGCCACCGTAGTGCTGATCGCACGACGATAAAAGCTGAACACGAAGGCCACGAAGGGCACAAAGTTGTGACCTCCGACTTCTGCCCTCATGGCCTCCGATTTCTGCTTTCGTGGCCTGCGTGTTCAGCTTTCTACCTTCGTGGCCTTCGTGTCCTTCGTGTTCAGCTCTTTTGTCCGACATTGACCTCGCTGTCCCCCGAAAATAGACTGATTGGGTCCCGCAGGAGCTTCCCTGTGCCCTATTCGCAAGACTTGCTCGATTCTCTGCACAACATCGCTACTCAAATAAGGATCGATTCCATCCGCTCCACCACCGCCGCAGGCAGTGGTCATCCGACGAGTTCGATGTCGGCGGCCGAAATTATGGCTTGCCTGTTCTTCTCCGTCATGAACTTCGACCCGCAGGACCCCAGCAATCCAGCGAATGACAAATTCGTGCTGTCCAAGGGACACGCAGCGCCGGTGCTCTACTCCACCTGGGCGGAGCTGGGGTTCATCAAGCGCGAGCATCTGCTCACGTTGCGCAGAATCGATTCCGATCTGGAAGGGCATCCTACGCCGGTGCTGAAGTTCGTCTCCGTACCCACCGGTTCTCTCGGCCAGGGTATCTGCGTGGCGCTCGGAATGGCGCTGGACGCGCGCATCGACGGTACCAGCTTCCGCTCATACGCGCTGCTTGGGGACGGGGAGAATGCGGAAGGTTCAGTTTGGGAAGCGGCGGAGCTTGCCACCCATCACAAGGTGGACAATCTTTGCGCGATCGTCGACGTCAACCGTCTTGGCCAAAGCCAGCCGACGATGCTCCAGCATCACCTCGAGATTTACAAGCAGCGTTGGTCAGCATTCGGATGGAACGCTCTGGTGGTCGATGGACATGATGTCCGGCAACTTCTTGAGGCCTTTGAGACAGCCAAGCAAACGAAGGAGAAGCCCACCGTAATCCTGGGGCGCACGCTCAAGGGCAAAGGCGTTTCCTTCATCGAGGACAAAGACGGATGGCACGGCAAGGCGCTCAAGAAAGACGAAGCGGAAAAGGCCGTCGCCGAACTGGAGAAGCAGTTCGTAAAGACCAGCGCCCCTCAACCCAAACCCAACAAACCTGGCGATAAGGCAAAGCAATATCCGCCATACAAGCACATAACCACGCCACAGTACGAAGTCGGAAAAGAAGTCGCCACACGGGAAGCTTCCGGTCATGCTCTTGAGCAAATCGGCAAGCTGAATGAGAACGTGGTCTGCACCGATGGCGATGTCGAGAACTCAACTTACACGGAGTTCTTCCAGAAGGCGGCGCCGAATCGTTTCTTTGAAGGCTTCATTGCCGAACAGAACATGGTTGGCATGTCGATGGGATTGGCGGCCGCGGGGAAAATCGCCTTTACTTCGACCTTCGCCTGCTTCCTCACGCGCGCGGCCGACTTCGTCCGGCTCGCCGGACTTGCGCATTTGAACGTCAAGTTTGTGGGCACGCACGTTGGCGTCTCCATCGGCGAGGATGGTTCTTCCCAAATGGGGCTGGAGGACTTGAGCCTGTTTCGCGCAATGGCGCAATCGATCGTTCTTTATCCGAGTGACGCTGTCAGCGCCTGGTACGCGATGGATCTGGCCGCAGCAAACAAGGGAATCGCGTACGTTCGCATTGGCCGCCCGAAGCAGCCGGTCATCTATCAGAACAACGAGAAGTTCGAAGTTGGGAAAGCCAAGGTGTTGCGCCAGAGCAAGGACGACGCTGTCACCGTAGTGGCTGGCGGCATCACCCTCACGGAAGCTCTGAAGGCCTATGACGAACTGAAGAAGCAGGGTATTTCCATTCGCGTCATCGACCTTTTCAGCGTTCGGCCGGTGGACGCCGACACGCTACTCAAGGCCGCTGCCGCCACCAACAACACCATCATCACAGTTGAAGACCACTACGCCGCCGGCGGAATCGGGGATGCAGTCGCGGAGGCGGTCGGACCAGAAGGAGTGAAGGTCTATCGACTCGCGGTGCGCGAAGTTCCACATAGCGGAACCGCGGAAGAACTGCTGGCCAAGTACAAGATCGACGCCAACGCCATCATCGAGCAGGTGCACGCGGTCAGGAGCACTTCTCCGGCGGACGTTGCTCAACACTCACTTTCCGCCTGAAAAGTCGGCGTCCGAATGACCGAGGTAACCTTACCCGAGCCCTATCTTTAGTCATCTTCAGCACACCTCCAGCTTGCTGCTACTCTGCGCTCGGTGGAGGAAGCACATGGGCAAGACTTCGGTCAAAGCGAAGGTTCTTTATGGTGAAGGTGACGCCAAATCTCTAGACCTGCACTCCGCAGTCATGGAAAAGGCCGGCTATTCGGTGAAGACCGTTATCGGGCGCCGTGCCATTGAAGAAGCCGTGCGCCAGGACAAGTTTGACGTCGTCGTCCTTGGACACACACTCACACGCGATGATCGCCACCATCTCCCCTACATGGCGAAAAAAGCCAATTCACTCACACGCGTGCTGGTAATACACGCCAGCGGTAGGCATCATGAAGTCGATGCCGCAATCGATTCCCGTGACGGCGAGCGCGTGCTGCTCGAAGCGCTATCTGGACTTGTTGAACCGGCTTACGCGTAATCTCTCGTAGAGACGCAGCATTGCTGCGTCTCTATCACTCATTCTTTAACTCTTGTCCGCCAGCAAGGCTCCGCCGCTCGCGTAGTCTTCTTTGGTTACTTCCACGAACATCACCGTCACAGCCGCGCGATTCGCGCCGGCTTCCTCAACCAATGCATCGGTCACGCGTGCCGCGACTTTACGTTTCTGCTCGAGCGTACGTCCTTTAAGAAGTGTGATCTGAATGACTGGCATAACTTTCCTTTACCACAGAGGACACAGAAACACAGAGGAAAGCTCGGTACTTCCCTTTTCGCTCCTCTGTGTTTCTCTGTGTCCTCTGTGGTGAAAATTCTTACGTCGTAAGCTCATATCCGGCGAAGAAATAGCTCAACTCAAAGCGCGCTGTCTCCTCGGCGTCAGACCCGTGGATCGAGTTCGCTTCGATGCTCGCCGCGTGCTTTTTGCGAATGGTGCCCTGCTCGGCTTTTGCCGGATCGGTGGCGCCCATCAGCTTACGCAGATCGGCAATCGCGTTTTCCTTTTCCAAAGCCAGCACCACGATCCGCCCAGACGACATAAAGGTCGTAAGCGATTCAAAAAACGGACGGCTCGCATGAACCGCGTAAAAGCCTTCGGCTTGCTCTTTGGTGATCTCGAGCATCTTCATGCCAAGGATGTTGAATCCGGCGTGCTGGATCATGTAGAGGATGTCTCCGGTAGCGCCCTTGGCGACGGCGTCCGGCTTGATGATGCTGAATGTGCGTTGCAGCGTCTTCATTGTTCGGTCTGAATTCCTGGAAAGAAAGCTGTGGCACAGGCGCCCTCGCCTGTGAACGACGCCATCAACTCACAGCCGAGGGCGGCTGTGCCACTAAGGCTACTTGTGTGCAAACTGGCCAATCGCCTGCGCCAGCGTTTCTCCGATCATGGCTGGGGACTTCGCGACGGTAATTCCTGCTGCTTCCAGAGCTTTGATTTTCTCTTTTGCCGTCCCATGTCCGCCGGAGATGATGGCGCCGGCGTGGCCCATGCGGCGTCCAGGCGGCGCGGTCTGTCCCGCGATAAACGACACCACCGGCTTGCGTACGTGCTGCTTCACGTACTCGGCCGCGGTCTCCTCGGCGTTACCGCCGATTTCGCCGATCATGATGATCGCTTCCGTATCGGGATCTTCGTTGAACAATTTGAGGGCATCGACAAAGGATGTGCCGATGATGGGATCACCGCCAATGCCAATCGCGGTTGACTGTCCAATGCCGCGCTGCGAAAGCTGATAAACAGCTTCGTAAGTCAAAGTTCCAGAACGGGAGACGATGCCGATGCTTCCCTGCTTGTGAATGCGCCCCGGCATAATTCCCACCTTGCACTTTCCCGGCGAGATGATGCCGGGACAATTCGGACCGATCAGGCGTGAACGTCTCCCCTGGAGGTACTCCCACGCGCGCACCATGTCCATGGCCGGAATGCCCTCGGTGATGCACACGATAAGCGGCATGCCCGCATCTGCCGCTTCCATGATGGCGTCAGCAGCAAACGGTGGCGGCACAAATATGACGGTGACGTTGGCATCGGTCTCTTGCCTGGCCTGCTCGACAGTGTTGAACACAGGCCAACCCTCGTGAGTGGTACCACCCTTGCCGGGTGTCACGCCTCCGACGACTTTGGTTCCGTATTCGGCACATCCTTTGGCGTGAAACGTACCCTCGCGCCCGGTAATGCCTTGCACGATGAGCCGCGTATTTCGATCAACAAGAATAGACATGTTCTTTGATTCGGCTATCTCGCCGCAGCTACTACCCTCTCTGCGGCATCTTTCATTGTTTCAGCCACGATGAAGTTAAAGCCGGACTGCTTTAGGATTTCCCTTCCCTGTTCCACGTTTGTCCCTTCAAGCCTAAGCACTACGGGCAAAGCGATCTTCGTCTTCTTGGCGGCCTCAACTACTCCTTTAGCTAAGGTATCTACACGCAAGATTCCGCCAAAGATGTTGATCAGCACTGCTTTTACGTTCTTGTCACTCAACAGGATGTCGAAGGCGTGCTCGACTTGCTCGGCGTTCGCGCCTCCGCCTACGTCCAGGAAGTTGGCCGGCATGCCGCCTGCATACTGAATGATGTCCATGGTTGCCATCGCCAGACCGGCTCCGTTCACCATGCAGGCGATGTTGCCGTCGAGGCGAATGTAATTCAGGCTGTACTTCGAGGCTTCCACTTCCAGCGGATCTTCCTCAGCGATGTCGCGCAGCTCTTTAATGTCCTTATGCCGAAAGAGCGCGTTGTCGTCGAAATTGATTTTTGCGTCGAGCGCGAACACTCGCCCATCCGTTGTAGTGATGAATGGATTGATCTCGCAGAGCGACGCGTCAGTCTCCGCCGTCGCCCGGTAAAGCGCCGTCATCAACTGCACCGCCGGATTCACTTGCTCCGGTTTCAGGCCGAGCCCGAATGCCAGCTTGCGTGCTTGGAAGGCTTGAAATCCCACTGCGGGATCGATGGTTTCTTTAAGGATTGCTTTAGGATCTTTAGCGGCAACTTCCTCGATCTCCATGCCACCTGCAGCCGAGGCCATAAAGACCAACCTTGACGAGACACGATCCAGCACGATTCCTAAATAAAGCTCGCGCTCGATGGGCAGAGTCTCTTCGATAAGCAGCCGCTGCACCTTCTGTCCCTGCGGACCAGTCTGGTGAGTGACCAGCTGCATGCCAAGAATCTTGCCCGCAAGTTCTGCGGCTTCCTCAGCGGTCTTGCCCAGCTTTACCCCGCCTCCCTTGCCGCGACCGCCGGCATGGATCTGCGCCTTCACCACAATGCCTTTGGCCCCAGCTGCAAGCAGCCTCTTGGCCGCGGCAAAGGCTTCATCGCGCGTATTGGCCATCTCGCCCCGCGGAACCGCTACGCCATATTTCGCGAGAATGCCCTTGGCTTGATATTCGTGAATTTTCATGAATTGGAAAGAGGAAGGAACACTATGCGGTCCCGACCGGATGCAGAAAACTCACGATTCTATAAGATGGTTGTTCGAACGAGCAACCATGGGATGCGCATCAAACGTGATCCGCCCCAGGAAGCGAAGCGTGTGAAAGTAATATCGAGGGGCTTGGTTACTTCATGCAGTTATTTGGAACAGCTCTGCTGTGTACGTTTCAGAGGTGAGTATCTGAGTGGGACGAAGGCGGAGCTGGGCTCCGTCTTCGTCACAAACTCCAACATGCATCTCGAACCGGCTGCGAATCCTCAGAAACGGATTGTCGGACCGAACGTGATCTTCAAGTTGTTCTGCGCACCGCGATCGAAATAAATCTCATCGCCAGCGTCCGCTCGAATTCCGATCGGGCCGAGGAAGAATTCGATTCCGCCACCGGGGAAAAACACTCCATTCAAGTCAGTGTTTTGCAACTGAGTCGGGAAAGCTCCAAAGGTCACGGGGCCGGGTGTCACGCCGAAACGCACGAATCCGCCCTTGGCAAAGAGGAATGCTCGAACTCCAGAATTAGTTCCGAGTTGGAACTTTGGTCCGAACAACCCATGTGTCGCGCGCAGGTCAGAACGGAACACCGTAGTGTTGTTGTTAATCCCGGTGAGAGTTTGGGTGTTGCTCTGCGAGAAATCGTAGGCGCCATCGACTTCCAAGGCTACATTCGGATGGACATTCAAGCTGACCCGTCCACCGACGCCATATAGGTTGAGGCTGCTAGACGAGGCGCGGAACAACTCGCCAAAAACGCCCACTTCCCCGTGGTCCTGGGCGCGTAACGCTGGCGCCGACGCCAGTGCCGCCACTGCAAGCAGCATGATTGCAAAACGTGTCTTCATGGAACTTCCCTCCCCTTGCCAGTCTTTCGGTTCGCCACCATACCTAAGGAGCCTTTTGGGCCTCGCCTGCAAAGGTAGTGTGGAGAGACGCTAAATAAGACGAGCACAGACTCGCGCAGGTTGGCAGCAAACGAGAGTTGCTTGGCGAGTGCAGCAACTCTACTTCGCCCGTTGGATGCGGGCCTGAAATATGCATGCCAGAAAACCTGGCTTGCACTTCAAACATTCAGATTTAGTAGAGGTAGACAAAATGCACGGCACGCTCGATATCCGCAGAAATACCGATCTGGCGAGTACTTACGAGATATACCAGGTTCGTTATGAAGACCTTGCCGGCGAGTCTTTCGCTGCAAGTATGGACAAGGATGATCTTCACGACTTGCTCTATCACAAGCTGGCCATGAAGCTCACAAATGAGGATCTGGACCGAGCCTACGAGCGGGCAACGCGCGGCGGGCACGTCACCTTCCCCGAGATCGAGATGCGAGAAAATGAGTTGGCTGGGGCAGGTTTGAGATATTTGGCACCGGAGGGATGATCCCAAAAAACTGCGCTACTTCAACGTGGTTTGTGCGGATAACTTCCGCGCCAAATCTGTCGCGATTTGGCGTCCGTGGAATCGGCCGTTCTCGATAAATATCTCGCTAGTGCGTGCTCCGGCGACAATCACTCCTGCGAGGTACACTCCCGCAATATTGGACTCCAGCGTCTCGGTGTTGCACGCGGGCCGGCACTCGCCGCCGCTTATTTGAACTCCCACACCTTTGAGAAAATCATAATCAGGGCGGTATCCAGTGAGGGCGAAAACGAAATCATTGGGAACTTCGATTTCCCCCGCAGGCGTTTGAAGGAGAACGCTGCGTTCACGAATCGCCATAACGGTCGAGTTGAAAAACGCTGCGATCTCCTGATTGCGAATTCGATTTTCGATATCGGGAAGAATCCAGTACTTCACGTTTCTGTGCATGGCCGGGCCACGGTGCACAATCGTCACACGACTCCCATGCCTCCACAGTTCAAGGGCGGCGATCGCGGCGGAGTTCTTGCCGCCGATCACGAGCACGTCGTTGTCATAGTACGGATGGGGCTCGTGATAATAATGCGCGACTTTCGGCAGCTCTTCGCCGGGAATCTCCATGTAGTTCGGCAGATCGTAATAGCCGGTGGCAATCACCAGCTTCTGAGCCCCGTGGACATGAGGCGTCCCGAAGCGATCGATTGTGTGTACGCGGAAATCGCCGTCGACGCCCTCGACGCGGTCCACCCGTTCGTACTGTCGAACATCGAGTGAGTAGTGGTCAGCGACCTTGCGGTAATACTCCAGAGCTTCACTTCGATTCGGCTTTTGATTTGGACTGCTGAACGGAATATCACCGATCTCCAGCAATTCCGGAGTGGTGAAGAAAGTCATGTTCGCAGGATAGTGGAAGAGGGAATTTACTAAACAGCCTTTGTCCACCAGAACGGCGCGCAACCCGATCCGCTGCGCCTCGATCGCACAGGCCATGCCGGTGGGACCTGCGCCAATCACCAAAACGTCGAACAGTTCGCGCTTGTCAGCAACCGTCATCATCGATCTTATCGATCACTATAGATGAAATGACGATCACGGTGGCTTCATGGAATTATCTGCCGCTGGCCGCGCCAGGAGCCTTTCGCAGATATGTGAAGTCGTACTCTGCGTGCCAGGTCTTGCCGCCATCGGTCGATCCCTGGCTGAATTGACGAACTTTGTCTGGGCCTTGATTGAAGAACTGAAGATGCCGACGGAGCTTGGTTCCGGCGGGTTGAGGTATGTCGTCGGTCCAGTAATCCATCACTCCGTCTTTCAATCCGCCATAGAAATGGATCATGCCACCCACGTTGTCCACCCAGAACTGTTCCCACCGTTTGAGATTCGCGTTATAGATGTTGTAGCTCTTGCCCGCATAGCTCCCGCCGAGGCTGGTCCAGTTCTCCCAAATCACACAATTGCCGAGTTCCTTTTCGATATGGCTGGATCCTTGAGGCGGACCTCCGCCAGCGGGGATCACATTCCAATCGCCCACCCAAAAATCGAATTCGCGGTTCTCTGCTGTGTAGTTACATGGAGCCTGATTGTGTTTCGCTTGCTCGACTAATATTGCGAAGCGGGGATCGCTGCGCAACGACTGCAAATCCGTATCGGAAGTCATTTGTTCGGGCTGCGCGAAGCCGGCTTTAACCGAGTCGCTCAATTCCGCAACAGCTCTATCTAAATCTCCCATGCTGGCGTGAACGGCTGCTAAGTTGTATTCCAAAAGGGATGGAGGTATTCCCTTTCCTCTCGTCTTTTCGAATGCCGCCAATGCTTTTTGATGGTCGCCTTCACCTTGGGCCGAAACCGCTAAACGATACCAATATCGCGTCACACCAGGATCCGATTGTGTGAGTTGTTGGTATAACTTCTCCGCTTCCTGCCAGTTCTTGTCCTTGTAGGCTGTGTCGGCGGCGGTTGCGACATCGCTCGACTGTTGCGCAACCATCGACACTCCCCAAGCGACCCAGCAAAGAACAACAGCCAAGGGCCGAGCATGCAGCATTCGTCTCTCCTGAATTGTTCAAGTGAAGGCAGAAGATTGACGTTAGGCGCAGCAGAATGCAAGACCTTCAGGGACGAGGAATAGTCGTTCAGGTGCGAGCCGCTCAGCCCGTGAGCGAACTCAATGCACTACCGGGATGTCCAGTTCGCTGGCGTGCTGACCGTCGTGATACACGGTGACATGCGCGACGCGAGAATCTTTGCCCGTTTCCGATGCGACGACTCCCCCGGAGTTGTAATTCTTCTCCTGGTAAATGGTGTTTGGGCAGGTGAGAAGGAACCGTAACCGGCTTCCTTTTGAGACACGACGCGAGAACCATGTGAATCCTTCAAAGTCGTAGCGTGTGATCTGCCCGGGAGTAACTAGCTTTTCCTGCTGCGTCGACTCGCGATATCGTGCGCGCACGGAATCACTTGTGAGCAGCACGCTTGCCCCGTCGGGCAAGACCTCATACACATTGATGCTGAAGTCAGTGTCTGGCACATCCATTGCCATCCATAGACTCGCCTTTACGAATCCGGAGATCTCGGTCGCCTCCGGAAATGGGTCGCTGTGGTACAGGACGCCATTCCCAAATAGATTGAGTTGATAGCGTTGATCAGTCAGATAATTCTTGACTTCCTCTTTCTCCAGTTCCGCCGGACGCATGTCACGCGGGTCGTAAGTGAAGTGATCGGGAGCTGACGAGCGCGCCTGCGCAAACAACGAGCCGGACTGAAAGACGTCATTAGCCTGGCTGTTTGTTGAGGTTAGATACAGCTTGCGATGCTCGCCGGCAATGCTATCCAGATCGTCAGCATATTTCCAATTCTCCGCGCCGGGGCCAATAACGTAGTAGGCAACCCGCTTCTTCAGAAAGTCCGGTTTCGCGCCACTCTTGAGCGTCCAGTCATACCATTGCTTGTGAAGGTTGTTGAGGTCGAGCATGGAAGCCTCGCCGAAGGTCAGGCCACCTACCTCTTTGTTCGGAGTGCGCGTCCCAGCATGATCCCACGGACCAATAATCAAGTAGTGATTCTGCTTTGCTGTCGCACTCCCATACTGCATATGCTCACGGTAATAGGACATCGCTCCTGACTGATCCCCGTCATAGTCGCCGGTAATAGTCAGAATGGGAACGCTCATCTTCGCGTACTGCTCCCGTGTGGGAGCCATCGCCTGCCAGTAATTGTCGTAGGCGGGATGTTGCAACCACTTTTGAAAGGCTGTGCTCATGTTCCCGACGATGGCATCCAAGGTGGTGAACGCCGCTTGTCGCAAGTACAGCTCGCGCGACTTCTCGATCCAAAATGGGGTTTCTCCAAAGAGGTTTCCATTCCCAGTGTTGCCGCTGGTGTAGGTCAACCACCACATGTCGTACGTCGAGAAAATTCCACGATAAAACGGGAAGTCCACGCCGGCGTGCGCTGCTGCCGCAGGAACGATGGTAGCGAGATGTGGCGGAAGCTCCTTTAACGTGGCCCACTGGTCAAAGCCGGCATACGATCCACCCCACATGGTGATCTTTCCGTTCGACCACGGCTGTGCAGCGAGAAACTCGACCACATCATGCCCATCCTGATCTTCATGGGCAAAAGGTTCGAACTGACCTTCAGAATTTCCGCGCCCGCGCACGTCGACCAGAACAAAAACATAGCCGTTCTGCGCGAAGTAAACCGCGCGTTTGTGGTAGCTGTCCCCAATGTAGGGAGTAAGCGTAAAGATCACGGGCAGACGCTGCTTCTGGTCATGCGGCCGGTATACAGTTCCGTTGAGGTGCACACCGTCTCGCATCGGAATCTTGAGTCCCCAAATCAGATCGATGTCTTTGGCTTGCGCTTCCACAACCTGGTTCTCGACCTTGACTGCGGATTCGGGCGCACTGGGCTGCGCCGGACGCAGCGGAACAGTTTGCGGAACGCTTTGCTGCTGTGTCGGCGCACTAGTCGGGTTTTGCGCTAAAGCAATTGAGCCAAAAGCCAAGATGATCAAGCGAACGAGTGCGCAGCGCATATTTTTCCTCGGAACGTGACAGCAAGAGGAACACGAAGCCACGAGGAGTTCTCTTCGTGAACTCATCCGTTAACTTTCGTGACGGTGTTCGCTCTTCCCGAATTGTCTTACCGGACCTGTACCTTAAGCTTTTGATCGAAGAAACTAGCGCCAGCCTTGTATGAATTGACCCAATCGCGCCACAACAGCAGATCATGGATCTCGTCGGGATAAATGATTTCTTGGAACTCCACACCTTGCTTCTTCAGCCGTTGGACGAGATCTACTGTCTGATTGAAGGGGACATTGCGGTCGTCGTCGCCGTGAATGAGCAGCACCGGCGAGTGCCATTTATCGATTGAGGAATCCGGAGATGAATCCCACGCCAGCTTCTGTGCCTCTTTCAGATCCGGAGCTGCCGCCGCATCGTTTTCCCAACGGGAGAGAAACATGGACCAATCGTGAACACCGTGGAAATCAACCCCAGCTTTAAAGATGTCGGAGTTGCGGGCCAGGCCCATCGCGGTCAAAAATCCGCCATAAGAGCCGCCCCAAAGACCAATCCGCTGCGGATCAACATTGGGCAGCGATTGGAGGTACTGCGCACCGGCGAGCACATCGTTGTACTCCGAAGCGCCACGCCAAACGCTGTTTGGCGGTTCGTGGAAGTCGTGTCCATACATGATTCCGAGCCGGTAGTTCACCGACAGAACGGTATATCCGAGGCTGGCCAGGTACTGATTCTCTGCATAAGCGTTGTGGTAGTAGTACATGTAGTGGAAGCCGAGCACCATCTGGCGGCTGGGGCCGCCGTGCGTGAAGATCAACGCTGGTCCTCGTCCGTTCTGGTTGCGGGGGATAAACAGTTGGCCGTGAATCGTGTATCCGTCGCTGCTCTTGAAGATCACCTGTTTCGGCGTCACCAGCTGTGCTGAAGGAAAGTCGGGGGGAAGTGCGGCCTTCGCGATCAGTTCCTTTCCCGAATTGGTAACCATGTATGGCAACGCCGGAACCGTTGCGCTCGAACCAAGGCAGAAGACTCGATTTCCCGAGGTGAGCACGGGAGCCCACTCGGTAGTCTCTCCTTTTGTGATTGCTTGCTGCGGAGCGCCGCCTTCTGCGTTCACCTTCCAAATGTGTCGACGATCGACATCATCTTGATTTGACGAAAAAATAACCGTCGCTCGGCGCCCATCATTCGGGGTGACGTCTTCTACGTCAAAGTCCCCGGGCGTGAGTTCGATCGCCGTACCGCCTCCAGCCGGAATTGAATAAAGGTGATTTCGATTCGTCTGCTCCGAGACGAAGACAATCCGATCCCCTGCAAATTGCAGCGACTCACCAGCGAACGGGGGGACTGAGTCGCGCGGATTCTTCCCGCTTTGCCAGATCTGTCGGGCAGTGTAGTTGCCGGTGTCTGCAACCCAGAGCGACCACGGGTTTGGACGAACCGGAATCAACGGCAGTTTATTTTCTTCACCCGCAGAGCGTATGAAGATAATCTGCCGCCCGTCACCCGACCAGCGGGGGAAACGATCGCGATCAACGCTCGGCGCCACGTAGTGAATGGCGCTTAACAGCGGTGGTTGCTCTTTCTTGTTCGTGGCAGAAGCCTCTGCCGGTGAGAATGCCTGCTCGAGATTTGCCGATAAATCTCCGATAACGATGAGGCTGTGTGATTTACGATCGACGCGAAATGCAATGCGCTTGCCGTCCGGTGACCACTGCGGCCAGGAAAGGTCGCCACGAATGTCCGTCAATTGCCTGGCTGTTGTGTTTGCGGCGTTAATGGGAGCCATCCACAGTTCGTGCTTGGTTTCCCACACCGCATAGCGCCCATCGGGTGAGATTTGGATGTCTTCGCATTCTTCTTCTTCACATCCCATGTCCCCAAGCAGACGAGGCTCGCCGCTGCTTACATCGGCGGCCCACACCTGCTGCTTCGGCTGGACAGTAAGGCTGAGTGGATTCGCAGAGCGCCCGCCGCCATTCAACTCCGAACCTCGGGCATAGACCACAGTTCGCCCATCAGGCGTGATCTTCAGCGAGGCAATATGCTGGCCATCATCTCCGCTGTAGTGAGTAACCTGGCGGCCCGCGAAGTCTGGCGCAGTCGCGACCCACACATTGTCAGAGCCCTTGTTGTTGAAAGCCCAGCCAACAACCTCAGCGTGGGCCGCAGAAGTGAGCTGCGTGGGAAACGGGGAGCTCATCACCTGCTCAACAGTGAAAGTCTGTGCAAAGGCTGTTGTGGTTGCTGCCACAAAGAAGAGAGATAAGACTTTGAAACCTTTCACGAGTTCTCCGGGGTATCAGCTTTTCAAGAATCTCGCATGATACTCGCAGAGGTCGTCTACACCAAGGTTTCCGCCACACAGGATTAAAACTATGTGATGTTCGGGGCGGAAATGCTCCTTCATCTTGATTGCCGCCGCCAACGTGCAGGACGCGGCCGGTTCAGTGAGAACCTTGGCGCGCTCCAACAGCAACTCCAGCGCTTGGACCGCTTGTTCATCGGAAACGACGGTCATACTGGCGAGATGTTCTCTGGCTAACGCCAAGGTAGCGTCAGAGACTGATGGCGCTCCTAAGGTACGAGCGATGGAACTGGGTCGAATCTCCACTGGATGACCTGCGGCAAGAGCGCGTGCCATCGTGTCGGCACCTTCCGTCTCCACTCCCCAGAAGCGAACTTTCTTTTGCGACCGAATCGCAACCGCCGTGCCGCCCATGAGGCCGCCACCACCGATGCTCACGAATACATCTGTCAATTCGGGAACATCCTCGAGAATCTCTAGTCCCAATGTTCCTTGGCCCGCCATCACCAAAGGATCATCAAAGGGATGAACAAAGAGCAGTCCATCGTTTTGATAATCGCGTGCCTTCGCGAAGGCTTGCGCAATATCTTCGAGAAGCACCAACTCAGCGCCATATCCGCGCGTGGCATCGAGATAGTTGCGCGGCGTAGTGCGGACCGTGAGGATGACAGTACGACAGCCAAGCAGTTTTCCCGCGTAGGCGACGGCTTGAGCATGATTGCCGCCGCTTACCGCAACGATGCCAGATCTTCGTGCCGCATCGAGTTCCGCGAGAATCTTGTTAAACGCGCCTCGAATTTTGAAAGCGCCTGTCGTTTGAAGGATCTCAAGTTTCAGGTAGACGGTTGCGCCGAGCATCTCGCTCAACGTGCGGCTACGAACAGTAGGTGTTCGTTTGATGTATGGACGGATGCGCTCACGCGCTTGCTGCACGTCGTTCAGAGAGATCATTTGGTGCGCTAATTGTGGCACAGGCGCGCCCACGTCGGTGTTGTCTCAAGATTAAAAGCCACAGCCGAGGGGGCAGAGGAGTTCAGTCGTTAGGGCTACGGGCTTGCTTTCGTTCAGTCGTTAGGGCTACGGGCTTGCTTTCGCTCGGCGGTCTCAATATTTCCGGAATACAGCAACCGGTACAAGGTAGCGTTGCGCATGATGGCCTGCACGTATTCGCGGGTTTCGCTGAACGGGATTGATTCGACGAACTCATGAATATCCCGATATGGGCCTTGGTTCTGCCAGGATTTCACGCGGTCGGAACCGGCATTGTAGGCGGCCAGCGCGTATTCCACTTGGCCGTCGAAGCTGTCCACCATGTGCTTGAAGTAGCGTGTGCCCAGTTGGAGATTGATGGCGGGATCGGTTAGCTGCTCCTGGTTAAACCGGTGCAGTCGTACTTCTTTTGCTAGCTGCTTGCCGACAGGAGGAAGCAATTGCATCAGCCCCCACGCGTTTGCGCGTGAGACTGCTTGTGGATTGAATTCGGATTCCTGACGGATCAGGCTCGCTACTAGGTAAGGATCGAGTCCGTTGACGTTGGAGTAGCGTGTCAGGTCATTCCAGAACGGTTTTGGGAAAAGGATGTTCCACGCCCACTGCGGCATGTCGCCGATATCGCCGGAGAAGTACCCGGGTACGGCGCGTTTCAACGATTGCAGCGCGCGGTCAGGCCGATCTTGTTTGAGATAGACCTGCGCAATTTGCGCCTGGGCATAGAGCTTGTCTGGCTCTGACTGGAGCTCATGAACGGCAAAATCGAAGAGCGCGGCATTGGTCAGCAGTTGTGCACGCGCAACCCGCAAATCATCAGACGGGGTATCAAAGCTGTCTTTATCGAGGTCCGGAGGCTGGGGAATTTTGTCCAGCGCAGCATCGTGCTTTGATTCGTCGAAGCGGAAGCGCAAACGCTCACTGGCAAGATCAGCGTAGTAGTAATGCGCAAACCTGCGTTGAATAAAGGTGTAATAGTCTCCCGCACGATCGAGATCTCCGTCTTCCTCAGCGAGTCTGGCACGCCAATAAATTGTAGCGGGAATCTCCTGGCCGGACGGATACATCGCGATCTGTTCATCCATCAGGCGTTTGGCTTCATCCTTGTTGCCCGTGCGCAGATTGAGCCAGGCCGCCTTCCAATGAGAATACGGTGAAAATTTCCCTTTCGGGAACAGCTTGAATTGCGCGCTGTAGAACTCGATGGCGTTCTTGTAATCGGGTCGCAGCAAGTACATGTTGCTTGCCGAGAGCAGAGCGTCCTGCAGCCATGGACTCACAGGGAACTTCTGCATCATGTCGCTCAAAATCTGGCGCTCGGTATCTCCGTCGTCTTTGCTGCGCGCGATCTCATGCAGGTAGTACAGCCGCTGCGCCTCATAGTCTTCAGCGCTCGCAGGGACAGACTCGAGCAGCGACTTGGCCTCGTCGATCTTGTGTGATTGATACAAAGCGCCTCCGAGCTTGACCTGCAGCTCGTGCTGCAGCGGCTCCTGGCTCATATCTGAGCGAACGCTCTCCAGAATGGCGCGATATTCCTCCGCCGCCTGATCGTAGCGACGTCCCTTCATCAATAGCTCGGCCCGCGTTCGCCGCTGCTCGAGAGTCGGAGTCGATATCAGCCCTTGATTTGCCACCTTCAATAATTCGATTTGCGCCGCCGCGGCTTCCGCACTGAGCGGCATCTCGGCGTAAATGTGGTCCCAAACCGCGACTGCTTTTGCCGTTTGGCCCATCGCACTGTAAGCACGACCGAGCGCGAGCTCGACATCGGGCTTGCTGTCGCGCATAGATTCAAGCAGACCTACAGCTTCGTCATTCTGGCCAGTTGCAAGCAGCGAACTAGCCCGCATAAGGTCCACCTGCCGATCGAAGAGTGAATCAGGATGTTTTTCCGTGAAGCCTTTCAGTAGAGTCGCAACCCGCTGCTGATCGTCGGTTGCGGCCGCACACTGCGCAAGGAAGAAATCGGCGTAATCGGAGAGTTCTCCGCCGCGAGCGGCCGCAAGCTTCAATTCCTTCTGCGCTTGCGGATACTCTTTCGCTTGAAGATGTGCGTACCCAAGCACCAGGTGAGCAAGCATTCCGCCTTCATCGGCGCGGTGCTTAAGAGCGTAGTGCTCAACTCCCGCATAGGCCGAAGGCGTTGGTTGCTCAAGCAACTGCCTGGCCATGGGCCTCAAATCCGCGGAAGCTACGAAAGCATGGTGCAGCCGTTGCCTGCGTGCGGGACTGATTCTGGCGCGAGCCCTTGTTGTCGTTTTCTTTTTGTTATGCGCGACAGCGCCCTTGTGCGTCTTCCCTGGTGAACCTTGAGCGCGCGCCGGCGCAGCCGCAGATAAAACCGCGAACACCAGGAGAATGGAGGAAATGAAACGAAAAAACACAGCGGATTGTCGTCCTGAATTCAGCTCACCTATAGATTAACCCGAGACTAGCCTGGAAAGTCGCTGCCCAGCAGTGAACGGTCGTTATCAGCAAGGATTCGGACAATCTCTGCGTCGAAGTACTTAGCGGAGGCGACCGGCGTGCTGCCGTATCGTTTGTCGTACGTGGCACGACTCTTTTCGATGTCCTCGCGCAACAGCTTGTAAAGGTCGCGGTTCTGCTTGCCTTCCGCTACCTTCGATTGGTTGTAGAGCTTGATTTCATCCACAAGCAGCTTGGCAAACCGTTTGGCTTTATCGTGCAGGTCCTGCTCTTCGGTCGGAATGCGAGAGACCGGTGCTGCTGGCGCTACAACCGGCTTCGCCGCTATCGCTCCTGACGATAACGAGGAAGTCCCTGCAGCGGGGCTGTGAGCGTCATGAGAGACAGTTTCTGCGCCCGCTACTGCGCTCTTCTTGCCGGCGGCGTGTTCAAGCCACAAGCAGGTGAATCGTGCAAGAACCTCGACGGCGGAGTAGTCGGTATGACGTCCAGCTTCCCGACCGGAGTCACAATAAAGAATCGCCGCAACCTTATCTTTCACAATCAGCGGAAAGAGAGTTGAGTTCCCATCCCAGGGATTGCCGTGTTTCTGCGCAAAGGTTGAATCGAACTCCGCGGCCGGCGCTGAACAGGAAGCGCGTTCATGAATTGCGCGCGCGGCTAGCCCGTTCGATCCATCGATAGAGAGCCCCCTAACGTTGTCGTCAGTGAATCCGCGCGCCTGCCATCCCGCTAAGGCTGTACCACGGACCACAAACAGTGCCGACCTGGCACTCAATTTCGCAACTCCATCGAGCAGACCGTTCAAAATCTCGGCCTGAGCATGCGATTGCTGAATGGAAGAAATCGCCGCCTTCAAAAAATCGCTTGACGGGCTACGCGAACCATTAGCCGAGGCTCCGGCATCCACAGCCAGAAGTGGTTCGATCTGTTGCAGCACCTGATCGACGATGTCCCGCCGAAGGTGATCAACCTGGCCACTCAGCCGCTGTGATACGGCTTGCTCGACGCTCGCTCGGATTTGCTTGAGATCAGCCATGAGGCAGAACAGCAGGGTTCACGCCGGGATTATAAGAGAACCAAGGAATCGGTGGTCGGACCATCGGGTGATCGGGTGAACTAACACCAAAAATCACTGAGCTGAATTCCGCGATGAGATGTCAATCGTCATCTTCTTGCCTTTGCTCTTCACTTCGCCCGATGACCCGATCACCAGATCACCCGATTTTTGCTCATTCCACAACGATCGTTCCCGTCATATCGTCGTGTCCAGCGCCACAAATGATGCTGCACTCCATCCTGAACTGGCCCTTTTTCGAGGTATCAAGAGCTACCGCGACCGACTTTCCCGGCTGGATCGGCTCATTAATGCCGAGTTGCTCCACTTGAAACCCATGTTGGACGTCCTTGCTGGATACATCCAGAACCACCTTTTCGCCCTGGTTCACGCGGACGACCTTGGGTTCGACAGCGAATTTGCGCATCGTGACCGCGAGATGAACGGCCGGACCGGGTTGGTTCCTGGAGCAAGAACTCAGCAGTTCGGCACAAAAAACCAACAAGATGCAAAGCTGGATGCGGCGGATCAGCAATGTGGGGATAAGTTAATAAACTTAATTAGCGACGTTTGCGTACTTCCATTTAAGATATCAGACTCGTTTGTAACGAATTGCACTCAGAATGAACGGCATCGAATCCAAAGTAGCGGAACCACAGACCGAAGAGCTCGTGCTGGTTGACGCGGCACGCCAAGGCGACGTGGGTGCGTTTGAGCAATTGATTAAGCGTTACGACCGTAACGTCTTCCGCATCGCGCAGCACATCACTCAGAACCGCGAGGATGCCGAAGACGTCGTTCAGGACGCCTTTATCAAGGCTTATCAGAACCTCGGCCAATTCCAAGGTAACTCCAAGTTCTACACGTGGCTGGTGCGGATCGCGGTAAACGAGGCGCTGATGAAGTTGCGCCGCCGCAAGACCAGCAAGACCGTTTCTATCGACGAGGACGTCGAGACCGAAGAGGGCTCCATGCCCCGGGAGGTCGCCGACTGGGGTCCCAACCCGGAGCAGCTTTATGGCCAGTCCGAGCTTGGGGACATACTCCAGAAGACAATCCAAGGGTTACCCCAAAGTTTCCGCACCGTTTTCGTTTTGCGGGACATCGAAGGATTGTCGACAGAAGAGACAGCAGAAATGCTAAATTTAAGCGTTCCTGCCGTAAAATCGCGGCTCTTGAGGGCCAGACTCCAGTTGCGCGAGCGCCTCAACCGCTACTTCAAAAAAAGCAAAATTGGGGCAAAGCCGCAGTGAAATGCAAAGACTTCCTTAAGGAACTCAACGAGTACCTGGACGGGGCTATTGACGTCCAGCTCAAAACGGAGTTGGAGGAGCACCTCCAGTGGTGCCACAACTGCTTCGTGGTCTGCAATACAACCCGCAAGACCATCGAAATCTACCGCGACAACGACGTATATCCCCTTCCCGATCCCATCCGCGACAAACTCCATCAAGCCATCGTTAGTAAATGTAAGCACAAAGGCGAGCACACCAGCTAGCTGCGTCTTTCGTGGTCTCTACATGCCGGAATTTCGGCCTGATACTCGCTCCCCAAGGTCGATGGCCGCAACGCTAAAGAGCTAAACTGGGGCACAGGCGCCCTCGCCTGTGTGCCTTGATAACCGGTTCCATCTATCTTCGGAAGGTGTTCAGGATTGCCGGTGTGCTATGCCTCTGCGCGCTGTGTATTCCTGGATGGTCTACGCAAACGCCTGCTTTAGCCCCACAGGCTAGGATTCTCGTTCCCGAAACCGGATTTGTCTCCGCTGACCAATACGCAAACGCCTTTTTTGGATTCACGCTGCCCTTGCCGAAAGCGGGCCACTTCCAACCGCTGGATCTGAGCGATGACGACAAAGCCTTCCAGCATTTCCTTTTCGGAGAAAAGTCGGGAGACAAAGGGTTCACTGTGCTGATCGTCTCGGCCACGCAGGTCCTCGGTTCCCCGGATGACGAAGCACAAAAAGCGGTGTTTCTGCCCGGTACTCAAGGCAAGGATGGGCCGGAGGCGCTTAGCATTGGCGGCCGGTTGTTTTGGAAGAGTGAAGTTGAGCAAAAGACCTTCTCTAATGCGAAGGTGTTTCGTGTCCGTTACGCCACCGGGGTGCCCGGCTTCGTCATTCAGTTTTCCGTGTCTTCCTATAACGGGAAGCTGCTCCAGGCACTGAAAGACAGCATTGAATCCATCAAGTTCTTCGATCCTACGAAAATCAAGCAAGTAGTCGAAGACGAGAGCCATCCGTTTCTCCCCAGGGCTGCCCTTCGCCGAATGGCAAACGCTCCCCAGCTTGATGTGACACATTTAGATGCAGGTTCCCTTTCTGGCCTTGTTTATTCCAATCCATATCTGGGGTTCTTCTATCATTTTCCGGCTGGCTGGCACCCGGCCGAACCCCGCCAGACCACGAGCGGGAGCGCCGACGACTCCTCGCTAAACAAGGTCCACCAAAGCCGACCGCAAGCCTCAGAGGAGTGCTTGCGTGTGCTTGCGTCTGCGACCAGAGATTCGGATGGAAATCGCGCTCAAGGCTTCAACTCGCGAATCACGCTGCTTGCCGCAGATCCAGCCTGCTATGCACCGGACCTGAAATTTCCCGATTCAGTGCACGACAAAGCTGCGCTGGAGTTTTTCGCTAGTGCCGTGGTTCGCGCTTTTGCCGGCACTCCCCTAATGGGAGCAGGCGCAAGCACAATGCGCGTTGCGGACATCGAGCGCCACCTCTTTTTCGAGATCGCCACCGCAAAAGCAGTTCCCGTCCCAGGGAGCACGTTACGACGCAAAGTTCACATGCAATTCGTCCTTACCGACATGCGGCAGTATTGGGTAATCTGGCTTCTCGAAAGCGACAGCCAATCGGAGTTGGGAAGCCTGCTGAAGACTTCAATTACGTTTGAGTCGGCCCAGCACTGACACATATCGATTTCAGACGCGCCCCGCCGGTCGCCTGGTCACGATCCGCAGCTAACCGCGGACAATCGACCAGCCGACAACGAAAGATCGAACAGACGGCTCGGAATTGTCGAAAACAGGCATTTTCAAACGTCGTTCAGTGTTGAGGGGAAGAGGTTCTGATCAAGTCCGAACTCACGCGACACGCGTTTTGGATGCCTATTCTCCGGCGGCATAGGCTCGACACTGCTCTGGCCGCGGATTTAGGATTGAGGTTCCCGCAAACTAGGTGCTTCAGGATGGCTGGGCATCACGATTCCAGCCCGTTTTCAGCAGGTGGATGGGATGAACCGCACGATTTAAGTGGTTCTTAGTGCAGGAGAAATTCATCTTCAAGTGGATGACTTTAGGAAGGACCATGCGTCTTTGAAATCGAACAAGGTTTCGCCCGCAATTATGACGAGTGCAATGCCTCGGATGGGCTTATCGGCACGCCCGGCTTTCCATTATCGCGCTATCCCCCTTTTGCTTACTCTGGCCGGGATTCTGACCGCCTGCAGCGGAAAACCGCAAGGCCCCCAAGGGCCGCCCCCCGCGATGATGGTGAAGGTGGATGCTGTTAATTCGCAGCCAATTACTGATTCGTCGGAATATGTTGTCTCGCTGAAGTCGCGCGATTCCGCCAACATCAGCCCGCAGGTGGAAGGCTCCATTACCAAGATTTACGTTCACTCGGGAGACCGCGTGACGGCAGGCGAGCCGCTGATGCAGATCGACCCGATCAAGCAAGAGGCTACCGTTCGCAACCAGCAGGCCAGCACGGCTGCTCAAGCAGCGAATTTGAAGTTGGCTCAGCAGCAATATGACCGTTCTTTTCAACTCGCGGCAGCTGGCGTGATCAGTAAAGAACAGCTCGATCAGGCGCGGGCCAACCTGGATGCGGCCAAAGCCCAGCTTGGCGCTTTGCAAGCCGGCGTGAATGAGCAGGAAGCGCAACTTCACTATTACAAAGTAGTGGCTCCCATGGCTGGCATTGTTGGCGACATACCCGTGCACGTCGGCGATCGCGTTACTACCGCCACGCTGCTCACCACGGTCGACAAACCAGGAAATCTGGAAGCTTATGTGCAAGTGCCGGTGGAGCGGGCCGCCGATCTGAAGATGGGCAAAGAGGTCGAGATCCTGGACGATCAGCGCAAGACCGTCGCTAAGGGGAAGATCACGTTTATCTCTCCTCAGGTCGATAGCCAGACGCAGACCATTTTGGCAAAAGCTACCGTTCCGAATGACAAGGGCCTGCTGCGTACTGCTCAATACGTGCATGCGCGCGTGCTGTGGGGGACGCATCCTGGCGTTGAAGTTCCGGTGCTCGCGGTATCCCGCGTGGGTGGGCAGTTCTTCGTGTACGTTGCCGAGGACAAAGGCGGCAAAAGCGTCGCCCATCAGCGGCAAATCAACGTCGGTCCTCTGGACGGCAATAACTATGTTGTCCTCGATGGCCTCAAGCCTGGGGACAAGGTCATCGTCTCTGACACCCAGATGCTGGCAGACGGAATGCCGGTGAACGCTCAACCCCAGGGAAGTTAGGCAACTATGTTCGTCGATTTCTTTATTAAGCGTCCGATCTTCGCGACCGTCTGCGCTCTGCTGATCATTTTGGGTGGAGCAGTTTCGATCCCCACATTGCCGATCGCGCAGTTCCCTAACCTGGCGCCGCCCACGGTGCAGGTAAGCGCGTTTTACAACGGGGCGAGCGCGCGCGTGGTGGAAACGTCGGTTACAACTCCACTCGAGCAGCAGATCAACGGTGTTGAGGGCATGAAGTACATGACCTCAAACAGCGGCAACGACGGCAGCAGCGGCATCAGTGTTGTCTTCGATCTGAATCGCGATGTCGATCTCGCCGCGGTCGATGTTCAGAATCGCGTCAACCAGGCGCTCGGACGCATGCCCAATGAAGTGAAGACCACGGGCGTGAGCGTGGTGAAGGCCACGAACAATTTCGTCTTTGGTGCCGGCTTCTACACCGACGACAATCGCTACGACAACATCTTCATCAGCAATTATCTCGACGTTTATGTGCGCGATGCGCTGAAGCGTATCCGTGGCGTGGGCGATGTAATTATCTTTGGCGAACGCAAGTACGCAATGCGGTTGTGGCTCGATCCCGTGCGCATGGCCACGCGTCAACTCACGGCCAGCGACGTAGTCACCGCGTTGGGCGAGCAGAACGTTCAGGTAGCCGCAGGCGCGGTGGGCCAGGCGCCGGCGCCCCCGAACCAGGAATATGAAATTAGCGTGCGCGCGGTCGGTCGGCTTACCGAGGCTTCCGAGTTCGACAATATAATCCTGAAAACTGCGTCAGACGGCACGATCGTCCGCTTGAAAGATGTTGGCCGCGCTGAACTCGGAGCCGAGAACTACGATTCCGGCCTGCGCTTCAACGGACATCCTGCGGTCGGAGTCGGCGTTACCCAACTCTCCACCGCAAACGCCATCGAAGTTGATCGCGAAGCTATTGCTGAGCTCAATCGTCTCTCGAAGAATTTCCCCCCCGGTCTGAAGTTTAACGTCGCATTCGACACCACCGATGTGGTCGCGGATTCGATTCGCGACGTGATCACCACGCTGCTGGAAGCCATCGTGCTGGTGATCTTCGTGATCTTCCTCTTCCTGCAGGACTGGCGTTCGACTGTAATTCCCGCGGTAACCATTCCCGTATCGCTGGTGGGAACCTTCATCTTTGTGAAGGCTCTCGGATTCTCGATCAACACACTCACGCTGTTCGGCATCACGCTGGCCACCGGACTGGTGGTCGATGACGCTATTGTTGTTATCGAAAACGTGCAGCGGCATATTTCGGAAGGCATTACCGAAGCGCACAACGCCGCCTCAGTTGCGATGAGTGAAGTCGCCGGAGCTGTGGTGGCAACTTCTTTGGTGCTGATCTCGGTGTTCGTGCCCGTGGCTTTTTTTCCTGGAACTACGGGAATCATGTTCCGGCAGTTTGCGTTGACGATTGCCATCTCGGTAGCCATTTCGGCTTTTAACGCGCTGACCCTCACTCCTGCCTTGTCGGCGCTGATGCTCGGACGTCACACAGGGGAATCAAATCGCGGAGTCTTTGGCGTTTTCAACCGAGGCGTCCATAAGGTGACGCACGGATACAGCGACACCCTGAAGCGTTTGGTTCCGCTGAAATGGGTTGTCGTGATCGTCTTCCTTGCTGGTCTCGCGTTCACATATTGGTATTACCAACGTGTTCCCCGCGGATTCGTGCCTCAGGAAGATCAGGGCTACTTCATGATCCTGGTGCAGTGCCCGCCCGGCGCGTCCATCGGATACACGGAGAATATCGCGAAGCAAATTGAGCAAGTGCTGGCCAGGGAGAAGGACATCGTCGGCACCTTCGCGGTATCCGGGTTCAGCTTCACCGGAGCTGCGCCAAACCGCGGCATGGTTTTCGGCACATTCGCGCCCTTATCGAAGCGCAAAGGCGATGAGCATTCGGCAGACGCGATTATTGCGCGGCTGCGCGGACCTCTCTTTGGCATCTCCGGAGCCATCGTGGTGCCGTTTGCGCCGCCATCTGTGAACGGTTTGGGCAACTTTGGAGGCTTCCAATACATTCTGCAGGACCAAGGTGGCCACACGCCTGAGCAACTTGGGCAGGTTGCCTACAGCTTGGTTGGAGCAGGACGGCAGCCGAATAGCGGACTTACGGGACTGTTCACAAGCTACAGTGCTACGGATCCCCAATTCCTGGTGAGCATCGATCGCGAGAAGGCCAAGAGCCTCGGCGTCTCACTCACGCAGATTACGAATACGCTGCAGGTCTACATGGCGTCGTCGTACGTAAACGATTTCGACTTCAACAACCGCGCGTACCGTGTGTACGTGCAAGCCAACCAGAATTCACGCATGTCGGCGCAGAGCATGAAGCAGTTCTACGTCCGTTCGGACCGCGGCACGATGGTTCCTCTCGAGAGCGTCGTCAAGATCGACCAGACCACCACGCCGCCGGTCATCAGCCACTTCAATCTGTTCCGCTCGGTAGAACTTGATGGATCAGCCGCCCGCGGACAGAGTTCAGGGCAGGCGATTCAGAAGATGGAAGAGATGTCGAAGAAGATGCTGCCTCAGGGGTATGGCTACGCCTGGACTGGACTGTCGCTCGAAGAAATCGAATCTGGCGGCCAGGTGGTCCTGCTGTTCGCCCTCGGTCTGTTAGTTGTTTACCTGACTTTGGCAGCTCAGTACGAAAGCTGGTCGCTGCCGTTTATCGTAATCCTCGCCGTTCCCATGGCGGTACTGGGCGCAGTGCTCGCACAATCGCTGCGAGGATTGATCAACGACATCTACTGCCAGG
>JBJMGD010000027.1:0-365549 GCA_045808065.1 Terriglobales bacterium
GTCGGCACCGATCTGTGCCGCAATATCGTGAAGAATGGATTCGTCCTTGGAGAAGGTAACCTTCGCGCCTCCCTTCGTAACGCCGCCGTTTGCTGGATTGCCGCCATTCGCGGAGCCTTTAGTTGCAAGACCGAAGCTCGTAATGGACTTGCCGGTGGTCGCGTATGTGTAAAATTCCGCCTCAAGATATTCCATGTTAAGAGCAAAGTTCAAAATATCGACTTCCTCAATTTTGTTTTCAGGCATGCAGATCCTCCAACTTTCGGGTTGGTTGTTATAGGTGGCTGATCTTGTGGCGCGCGATACGTCACCACGATTCGCAGATCAACAGAAAGTTTCGTACCTTACGCCATTGAATTATTGCAATCCGATTGCCACAGGTCTGAATATCATCAGACGGTGTTGGCGCGATACACGAGCTATGCTTTCGCAACGGCACGCGGCGACGCGTCCGTGACGCCATAACGACAGCAAGACAAATAACCGACACATAGGCCGACAGCGGAGATCCTAGCTAGTCCGTCGTAAGTGTTCGAGGCGCTCAAGAACAGCGAAAAACGGCCTCGAAGTTCATAGCAACTTTGCTACTTCGTTGACTCACCTTTTTGCGAATCGCCTGGCAGAGTCCGCACATAATTCACGAGATCCCAAACATGATCTGCGGTCTCGACCTTACCGAAAGCCGGCATTCCGGTGAAGCGGATTCCATTCTGGATAATCCAAAACAGCTCCTGGTCGGAGTAGCTCTGCACCTGCTTGCTCGTGAGATCGGATGCGCGTGGGTACATCCACTGCCCCGGCGGTCGTTGTGCCCGGCCATCGTCGGCATGACATACGCCGCAATCGAGTCCGTAGTGTGAACCGCCTCTTTCAATGCTCGCTTTGGTGTCTTGGGGGCGCGGAGGAATTCCGTGCCGGCTAGCGCGGTAAATGAGATAACGCTTGGACAAATTGGCCAGGCGCGTTTCAGCCGGCCCCGGCTGGTGCAGCGCCGTCAGGTTAATGCGCATCAGCGCAATCACAATCAGCACCACCACGAGCACAAAGATCGCCCACGCCATTCGTGATCGCATTCTCGATTTCGCTGCTCCCTTCGCTGGGCGCCTCAGCCACGGAAATACAACTCTCGGCACCTACTTTGGGTCTTTGTCACGAAGTATCGGATAGAACTGAATCCAGGTCATGTCTGTGTCCGCGACATTGGCGAGATGGCATCCGGCGCACTCGGCGGCAGGCCTTTCCGCGGAGGTCTTCTCGTATGGCAATGGATGATGCCCATAGGTGAAGAAACCCCAGCCGTTCGTCTTTGCGAAGCGCTTGCTGTCTTTTATGGACATGTCGATGCCGTTGTACGCACCGTTAAAATACCCGCGTCCGGAGGGCTCTTTACGAGAGCCGTCTGGGAACGTAGGGTTAAGAACCCGGGTCAATTCTTTTACGATGACGGTTCCTTCAGGAAACTCGCCTGTCTTCAGATATGCATCAACGTTTTTCTGCTCGATATATACGTGATGGTATTCGGGGAAGTTCGACTTGGTACAACCTCCGGGCTGGTCGCAGTTGAACTTCCCATTATTGAGGGCCTCGGGAGTTAAGGGAGCGCCTACAAAGACCCACCTGCGGAAAACGTGGGGGTCTGGTTGGTTCACTGTGCCATCAGCGTTAAACACCACACTCGACTGTTTAGCCTGGGCAGCGGACGGCCTAGCGACCAGGAGGTGCGCGCCGAAGGCGGTGAGTCCAAGTCCAACGATGATTGTCAACAGATACTTGCGCATTGCAATTCTCCTCGTGATGCGTTTCAGAAGCGAGTCTCTGTAGAGTCTTCTGCTTACTTCGATTTGAGGACTGGGTAACCTTGTACGTATAACCAGTCCGTTGACTGAGCTGGAATATGACAGCTCAGGCAGTTCTTTTTGAAGCCGGTTGCGACTTGCTTATCGGGAGCATCGGCTTTGAAAAGAGCCCATCCCCACCCATTGCCCCACAGCGGGTTATTGGGAAACCGATTCTTGGCGTCCTTGATCATCACGAACCACACTATGGTCTTATTCGTAGCCCAACGGGCGTCGCCTGTCGTCATTTGGGCGTGATCGGTCGTGAACGTTTCTTTAACGAGTACAGTTCCATCGGCGAACTTGCCGTTTTTTCGGTAATACTGAGCCGCGCCCGGCGAAGCATAGGTGACGTGCATTTCAGTGTCACCGTTGGAACCGGTAGGAGCATAGGTTCCGAGAAATTGGTAAAGGTCTCGAACGTTAGCTGGCTTGCGAATATTCCCTTGCTTGTCGACCAGGTCGAAGCCGTTGAACGCCTTCGTGCTTTGCGACTGCAGAGAGGCGTAGGGGGTTAAGATTGCAAGCGCAAGGATTATCTGTGGTATGCGACGAGTCATATATTCTTCCTCCTGATTGAACGATGCGTACCGGCATGTTCAGCTTCGGTCCCGTTGAGTCTCTCCGGGCCGGTCGCTTCGATCACTGAGGGAGTGCACGAACATGGCCATAATAGGAATATCGAACTGAACCCAGCGCCAGCAAAAGGACAGAGTAGTTGAGCGGCCCACATGTGCAGATTGTGGAGATGTAGAGCCCGAGGAAGTCATCCGCAGTCAATGGAAAGTCAGTTCGTGACGTTATATTGACGGACACGTCACTGCGGTACCCAGGAAACCGGTCGCGTCACTCTGGAATGGTCTCGACTCAACAGACTGAATCCGGCCGCGCGAGAGCAGCCCCGGTGAGTACAGGGTTTACCCTGCTCCTGGTTGAGGATCGAGATTGGTCCGCCTGCTGCCGGGACGGCCACCATATTCATTTTCGGTCGACGAGAAAAGGTCCCGTGCGTGCAGTCTCGCTTGTCGCGCCGTGAGCGAGTCACAGATGAAGTTCGCGCGGCAGGGGAGAATAAACATGACGAAGCGTGATCGAAAACGACGCATGGAAACGGGGCCTGACTCCGCCGGACAAAGTGGAGCAACTCAACAGATTTCGGACACCCCGTTTGCAGACTCCGAAAGTGTGGAGGAGTTGGCAGAAGAAGGCAATGCGTTCGAAGCGAATGCCATATACGGTGTCGAAAATGCGAGAGATCCAGATGTGTCAGAAGTATTCACTCACGAGGTTCCAGAGGACGACGTACCCGGCGAATACCTGGACAACGACGAGCATCTAGCGTAAGTCTAGCGCCACACCCCCGCCCTTTCCCGAGAGAGTCCTCTCAAGGTAGGTTGCAGCGCTGATCAGAGCTAGAGGTGTGAATGCCTGCGGGAAATTGCCAAGATGTTGTCCGTTGCGCCAAGCTGCTCTGAATACAATCCAAGGTGATTGTTGTAGCCCAAAAGCTTTCAAACAAGAGGTGCGCTTTCTCGAATTGACCTGCACGGGCCAATCTCATACATGACTTGCACTGGGAGCAGGGCAGCAAAGATCGTCGCGAATCGAATTCTGGGTCACAGAGAAAGTCAATCGATCCATTCTTGTCTACAAGCGCGAGGGATCGCATATTACCGATCACGCCGTAGTTCTCAATGGATTGAAAACTCACATCTAGCACGCAACTTCAGCCACGGTACCCGCAGGTGACTGGTTCTTGAACCAGAAATCGGGGAGCAAAGGTGTTGAGCAGTTCCACTAGCTCGCTTTCTTTAGTTCGATGCACTTCGACGAAATGACATCAATCAGATCCTTCCAGGACTTTACAAACGACTTGGCGCCATCGTCCTGAAGTTGGGTGGCCAGAACATCGATATCGATGCCCCTGTCAGCGAACTGCCTGAGCGTAACTTCGGCGGCGCTGCCATCTGTGGTGAGAGTGGTGTCGATTTTTCCATGGTCAGCAAAAGCTTTCAGAGTTTTTTCGGGCATGGTATTTACTGTGAAGGGAACTGCCAGAGCTTCGACGTATAGGATGTCGGATGCTGTAGGGTCTTTGACGCCGGTGCTGGCCCAAAGCAGGCGCTGGGGTCGGGCCCCGAAGTTGTAAATTCGCCGCGAACGCTCGGAACTGACGAGAGAATGATAGGCAGGGTAAATACCCTGCGCGATTGCAACGCCCAACCGGTTACAAAGCGCTTCAGGGACCTTGCCCATAACGGCGACGTCCCAACGGCTGATAAAAACCGAGGCCACCGAGGGAACATTCGGATTCAGGCCGGCTTCGATGCGCCGTTCTATCCCCCGTAGATAAGCTTCAGCTGCGGCGAGATACTGCTCGTGTGAAAACAGAAGGGTTACGTTCACGGGAACGCCAGCGAAAATCGCTTCTTCGATCGCGGGCACGCCTTCTCTGGTTCCTGGGATTTTGATGAATACGTTCGGTCGAGCTGCGCGCAAAAACAACTCTTTTGCCGTTTGTACGGTAGTCGCGGTGTCGTGGGCCAGCAGGGGCGAGACTTCGAGCGAGACCCAGCCGTCTACTCCGTTCGTCTGATTGTGCGTTAACCGAAACAAGTCGGCAGCGCTGGTGATGTCTTCGAGCGCCAAGTCGAAGAAAATCGCCTCAGCTTCTTTCCTGCTGAGGAGTCTATCGCGGATTGACATGTCGTACGCAGAGCTGTTTCTGATGGCTTGGTCGAAGATTGTGGGATTCGAAGTGAGCCCGGTCACGGAGAACTCATCGATGTAGCGTCTAAGCGTTCCATTGGTCAGAAGATCTCGGGTTATGTTGTCGAGCCAAAGGCTCTGGCCAAAATCATGAAGTTGTTGTGTTGGCTTCATGTTATCTGACCTTCGCACTTGACAGGCCAACACCGTGATCGGCAAACCTTGCGAAACCTTTTGAATTCATTCCCGTTCGGTCGGTAAGCAAGAACGGGACCCTGGTGGGTGTCGAGCGAGCATCTCGGTGTTGCTATGTTGACACTACGAATATAGCTAGGACAGACGTAATTCTTCCTTCTTATATATGCACGCAAAAAAGCCTTCCCTCTTGTGATGTGCTTACCGGCGTTATTGGAATCACGCGCTAAGTAAATGGACTTTACGGATCGTGACGAAACGCCCATCAAGCGAATATCGGCTGTCCGTCAATAACACGACATTCTTTATCGCTCCGCGTGCGTTTCCTTCACATCTGATCTCTAACCAACAAGCAGCGTAGTCTTCAATCTCCGGCCCAAATCCCTCGTCACTATCAGAGAACGTCCGGGTCACAGTGGCAATTATGTGATCGCGAGGTACGTCGTCGAACGTCAGGCTGATGCGATTACCGACGAATAGATCTTCCATTTGTGACCTCGTTTCTCGTGTGCCAACGATCGAACTAGATCGCAGGAGCAATTTGTCGACCTCTGCATTTCCGAACCTGCCGGTCGTACTCGGCTAACACCGACCATCCCATCATTTTGTGACACGATGTCGCCGAGGTACTTCCGCGGGCGGCGGTAAGCACCTTTTTTTTGTCGGAAGAGTTCGCAAGCGCCCCGCTCAGGCGCATGATTCGTTGAAATGAGCGCACGACCTATCTCGATCTGTGGGGCATCACGATTTCGCTGATCGACAGACGCGGAGCTGCCGCTTTAACTTGGACCAGCAAGTCTCCTTCGGAGGTGATTGGCGGGGGATTTCCTCAATCTTCAGCACCGAGGGAAGCGGACCGAAGCTGTGGAAACGTAGTGCCTTCATTCGCCTTCCATCCGTTTCGTTTCTTCGCGGCACGGTAACGCTAACGCAGATGTCGGTAAACTTGGTGATCCAATTGTAGTGGTATTTTGAGCCTTGCCCGGACGGCTAAGTGAGTGCGAGCCCCCATTCGCGGAACGTGTTGCCAAGCCTGTGGCGACCACTGCGCGTGCCGGTGTTTCGCAATCTGTTGGTGGCCGACGTCATCTCAGATGTTGGAACTTTTATGCAGAGCGTGGGCGCGGCGTGGCTCATGGTTTCGCTCCATGCTGGACCCATGTATGTCGCGTTGACACAAACAGCGAGCGCGCTGCCGTTCTTCGTACTCGCCCTGCCTGCCGGAGCTATCGGAGACATTGTTGACCGCAGAAAACTGATTTTGGTAACCGAGACGTGGATGGCAGCTGTGGCGATTGCGCTCACCAGCCTGACCTTCACGGGGCGGCTTTCTCCGATACTGCTCCTGGCGCTAACTTTCGCGCTTTCGGCCGGAGATGCGATGGAAAGTCCAACATGGCGCGCTGTGTTGCCGGAACTTGTCTCCCGCGAAGATCTGGCATCGGCTGCGGCGCTCAATGGAATCGAGTTCAATTTTGCGCGCGCGATTGGACCAGCTCTTGCCGGCATCGTCATCGCGGCGGCCGGAGTAGGCACAGCGTTTGCAATCAACACGGCGTCATTTCTTGGCGTCATCCTCGTCGTCAGCCGCTGGAAGCACCGTGTTCGCCCGCGAACAGCCCCGCCGGAAACTCTGAGTGGCGCAACTGCCGCGGCAATTCGATATGTCAGATTCTCGCCGGCACTTCGTGCGTTACTCATCAGATCGGGCGTCGTTATTTTCTTCGCCAGCGGGCTACTTGCGCTGCTACCGTCCGTCGCTCACAGCTTGAGTGATAGTCCGCTCGGTTACGGGCTGTTGCTCGGATCTTTTGGTCTGGGTGCCGTAGTAGGTGCGCTAGTGATGCAGCGGGTTCGTGCCCGCTGGTCGGCTGAAGCAGTAGTTTCTGGCGGAGTTTTTGTCTTCGGCCTTGCAGTGCTGGGAGCAGCGACATTGCGCATGCTCAGTACTCTTGCACTAACTATGCTTATCGGCGGGTCGGCGTGGATTGTGTTCGTCTCGCTTTTTAATGTCATCACTCTGAACCAAACCCCCGACTGGGTGCGCGCTCGCGTGCTTGCCGTCTCGATGTTGGTGTTTCAGGGAGGCCTGGCGCTTGGCAGCGCCGTATGGGGAGTGGTGGCAAACAGGACTACCGTCCAGTATGCGTTGATGTGGGCCGGGGCCGGAACGGTCGCGAGCACGGCATTGGGACTGTTTTTTAAGCTGCCGAGTGCGGCCGTTGATCTCACTCCCTGGGCTCACTGGCGACTACCAACTCCGCTCAAAGCCAGTTCCGCTCCCGCTGATTCCGGTCCCGTTCTTGTGACGGTTGAATACGATGTGGCGCCTGAACTGGCGGACAAGTTTGTCGGTGCAATCCACAAATTCGAAAGTATTCGTCGTCGCGATGGTGCTTACCGATGGGGAGTGTTCCGCGACTTAGAGAACCCAGAGCGATTCGTTGAGACCTTTCTCGTGGTCTCGTGGGCAGAGCACTTGCGCCAACATGAGCGATTGACGCTTGCGGATCGCGAGGTGGAGGAGCAGTTACGCAAATACGTTCGCAGCGCACCTGCAGTACGACATCTTCTCTACTCTAGTGTGAGGTCGTAAGGCTAGTCAGAATATATACATGCGCAATATATCGGCAAAACCGGTGCTGGCTGTCCCCCAAAATCCCCGAAGTTTGAGCGCTTGCAGGCGGTAAGGCGTGTCTCGTCCACAACTTAGGAGAGCGCTGCTCTGACTCTTAATCAGTAGGTTGAAGGTTCGATTCCTTCCGCGCTCACCAAACTTTTTAGGGTCGATTTTCGGCTACCCTTAGCCGGTAATTGATTAGCCTGTCAACCTGCTCGTCCCGCTCATTCTCGCCGCGGTCTTGGCGAGGTCCCACGGTTTGCTTACGACTTCGCTGAAGGTATGGTCCAAGTGTAAGCTGAGTTAAAGGACGAAGACTTTTGCCGACCGACGTTGATGCATTGGGGCCAACGGTATCCGCGAGCCCGCCTATTCTGACCCGGGTTTTCAAGGCATTTTCCTATCGCGATTTCCGCTTGATGTGGTTTGGTGCATGCATTTCAAGCGTCGGCACCTGGATGCAGATCGTAGCCCAGAGCTGGCTCATTTATCGTCTCAGCCACTCCCCATTTCTGCTCGCGCTGGATCAGTTTTTGGGTGGAATTCCGATTTTTCTCTTCTCGCTCATTGGGGGCGTGGTTGCGGATCGCGTTGAGAGAAGGCGAATTCTTCTTGGTTCGCAATACGTACAGCTCGCAAGTTCCGGGCTGCTGGCGATTCTGGTTGCCACCGGCGCCGTCCATATCTGGCACATTCTGTGTCTCTCGTTCGTCTCAGGCTTGGCCCAAGCGTTCGGAGGGCCCGCATACCAGGCCTTAATTCCCACTTTGGTCGACCGGGAAGACATGCCCAACGCCATCGCGCTGAATTCCATTCAGTTCAACATGGCGGTGACCATTGGACCGGCACTTGCAGGGCAGGCACTGGCGCGTATCGGTGAGACCTGGTGCTTCGGGCTGAATGCCGCTTCATTCATCGCTCCTATCATCGCTCTGCTTCTCATCTCTAACCGCTTCGTGCCGAAAGCGTCGAAAGAGTCGGTGTTCACCAGCCTGAAGCTGGGCATCAAGTTCGTCCGCCAGCAAGAGGCCATGACTGCATTGATTGTGCTGGCCTTTTGCATGACCGCCCTCAGCATGCCTCTCCGGACCTATATTCCCGTGTTTGTGAGTGACATCTTCCATGCCGGCCCGCGAATCTACGGGGATCTGCTTTCGCTGATGGGCGTAGGTTCCATCTGCGGTTCGCTCGCGATCGCCAGCCTTGGCAATGCATCGGGCAAAGGACGCCGTGCGCTCATCATGCTGCTTTGTTTGGGCGCAACGATTTCCGGCTTTGCTCTCTCCAAGTCGCTACCCGCAAGCTGTGCCGTTTTGGTACTTTTTGGATTCTCCCTGATGGCCGTATTTGCCAGCGTGAGTTCGCTGGTTCAACTGATTACCACCGATGAAATGCGCGGACGCGTAATGAGCGTCTACAACTGTGCCTTCCGTGGAGGCATGCCGCTGGGCAATCTGCTGTCCGGATGGATGGTTCCCATCTTCACGGCTCCCTTCGTGCTGGCAGGTAGCGGCATATTGCTGATTGGCGTAGCTCTGTATTTCCTGCTGGTGCACAGACGAGTGGCGGCCCTGTAAGCTCGTTTTTCCAAGGCGAAAGAGCGTAGCATCGTAGGATCCACATACAGCGATTCTGAAAGCGCACTGCCTCGAAGCGTGCGGCCCTAATCCTTGGGCGTTGCAAAGCAGACCGGCTCGGCCACGCTCCTTCCATCTCCACGACCAACACTTCAAGGAGAAATCTCATGAGCACAATCACCACAAGAGACGGGATACAGATTTACTACAAGGACTGGGGTAAAGGCCCGGTCGTAACTTTCTCGCACGGTTGGCCGCTGAGCTCCGACGCCTGGGACGGCCAAATGCTCTTTCTGGTTCAAAAGGGGTTCCGCGTAGTTGCGCACGACAGGCGTGGGCACGGCCGTTCGGACCAAGCTACTTCTGAAAACGATATGAACGGGTATGCGGACGATCTTGCCGACCTCATCGCAGCCTTGGATCTGCACGACGCCACTCTAGTGGGCCACTCGACCGGAGGCGGGGAAGTCGCGCGCTATATCGGCCGCCACGGGACCAAGCGGGTCAGGAAAGCGGTTCTGGTTTCCGCCGTCCCGCCAATCATGGTCAAGTCGGCAAGCAATCCAGAAGGCTTACCCATCGAGGCATTCGACGACCTCCGCACCCGCTTCACCAACGATCGCTCACAGTTCTACAAAGACTTGGCCGTACAGTTCTACGGCGCCAACAGACCGGAAGCCAAAGTCTCACAGGGCATTCTGGATCAGTTCTGGTTGTGGAGCATGCAGGCCGGACTGAAGAATGCCTATGAGAGCATCAAGGCCTTCTCTGAGACCGACTTCACCGAGGACCTTAAGAAGATGGACGTCCCCACGCTGGTTATGCACGGCGAGGACGACCAGATCGTGCCGGTAAATGACTCAGCAAAGAAATCGGCCCGACTGATTAAGGGTGCTAAGGAAATCTACTATCCGGGCGCGCCGCATGGGCTCACCGCCACGCATCAGCACCAAGTCAACGCCGACCTCTTGAATTTTTTGGGCCAAGCCAAACAAAGCTCTACAGCAGCATGACTTACGAACGCGCGGCAGATCGTGATTCCAAGCGATCTGCCGCTGCATCAAATGGCTTTAGGCCGATTCAAGCAGGAGACTCTGATGCAGCAAGTCTCGATGTACACGCTGTCCACTTGTCCGTCGTGCAAGAAGACGAAGAAGTTTTTCGACCAACACCATATCCCATTCGAGTCCATCAATTACGACCTCGCCGACCAGCCCACACAGGAGAGGATCATGCGCGAGCTCGACGCTGCAGATGCCAACGCCTTTCCCTTCGTGCGAATCGGCGATCAGGTCGTAGAAGGCTATCAGCCTGGGCGTTATGCCGAGCTGCTGGGAATCCCAAACGGCGCTGAATCCAGAAGGAAGGCGTCTCGAGGACTTGCCTTCTAGCTCGGACCGCCGGCAATATCGCCAGCTCTGCGGCACAGCCGCGGGGAGCTACGCCCTTGCCGCCACCGAGCGAGCGTTGCGGCGGCCAGCGAGCCCCAGGCCGATCCAGCAGCTAATCGGCCACGCGAGCAACCACGACAGCCAATACCAGTGCGGCCAACCCTTGTTCCAGTTCGGGATGGTCGCACCGATCCCCATCGCTTCTCCCACAATAAAAAACCAGAGCACATGGCGCGTCGCACGCCCGGGAGCAAAGCGAGCGCAGAGCCACGCACAAAAGATCGAGATCACGATGAAAAAGGCCGTGCTCGCCATTAGAGCGGAGTTCGAGGGGATACGGCCCCTGACGAAATCGCCTGGGAACAAGCGGGAAAGCAGCGGGTCGCTTGCCAGCACAAGAGCAACTGAGAGCAGGTAAGCCCCAACGACAACGCCGACAGATTTCAGCATCGCTATCCTCCACGTAAGTCGTGGAATTCATATATCGGGAGCAATCACAAGGCAAGAGAATTCGAAGATTGTTAAGTGGAACTTAAATGGCGACCAATACCGCGTGATCGCGAAGACTGCCTTCGAGACTCCTAGATGCTTAGTGAATGGAGACGCTAAGTGGAGATGACGAGGGCAACCTCCAAGCGCAAGCAGGTGTGCCTAATGCGACAGCAAACCATATACAGCCATGCCGTCGCGCCCGGCAACATAGACCTTTCCATTGGCGATGGTGGGGATGGTGAACTTCACTCCGCCAGGCGCAGTGTCTCGTGCTGCGGCTATATCGCTGTTGTACAGCTCAGTCGCGAGATTGTTGGCATCGAAGGCGTGCAGCGTAGTATGAAAGCCGCTATCAAAGCCCGCGACATCCATGGCCCAAACGATTCCGTTTGTGTTGCCATTGGCTGAGACCGCCGGCGTGATTCCAGGATAGGCAAACACACTCGCCGACTGGGAGCTTAAGGTCATCCGCCCGCTTGAAAGTCTAAACGATTGCAACGGATTGCCGACTCCCCCGATATAGACCTGCCCATTCCAATAAGCTGGGGAAGCGAATATCCCCTGATTCGCCGCTTCTCCCCCATTTACCTCTAGGGTCTGCAGGGCATTTCTGTTGTCGGTGGCATTGAAGTGGCCCATGCTGTCGCGATTGATCACAAACAGCAGACCTTCTTTATCGCCGCCTATCAGTAAGTGGCGTGGCCCAAAGGACTGGTCAGGCACGACCATCACTCCGCCCGAGCCAAGGTCCCAATCGTTGTCATTGCGAACCTGCTGATCGAACGGAGCAAAATAATCGGCTGGCTCGAGTTGATTTCCTGTAGTCGTGAGTCTCACGAAGCTGTCACCGTAATCGCGGCCGCCATTGGGCACATCAAATCCACCATTCGAGACCGACACGAAGATATTTCCTGAGACGTCGGCCGCGGGACCTCCGCCACTCTGCCAAATGGATCCCCCGGCGTCGTCGGGCGTAGGCACAAACATAGTCACCAACTTGAGCGTCTGAGCATTGAATCCCAAAACCCAACCCATAAATGGATCGAGGTCGCCATGGGATCCAAATGCCACGTAAACGATTCCGTTTTGAAACAGAAGCGCAGCCCGCTGATTGCAGACCAGCGGATCGAATACGTCATTGCCATTTCCATCGTTCTTAACTCCCTGGCCCGGGAATGTGGGGTCGATCACCACCGGGCCGCCGAACTTCTCCGCTCCACTCGCTATGTCGAGCGCGTGCAACCGCTGGACGAAGGTTCCGTTCTCATTTGTCTTCGCCACCACATAGAGCGTGCCGCTGGAGGGATCGATTACAGGAGTTCCGGTGATCCCAATTTCTCTCGAGATGTCCTCATAGAGTAGGCCGAAATCGGTGAGCGGATCGATGGGAACAATTCCCGCAGTGGGATTGATGAAGCTGGTCGTCCACAAAGGATTGGCGGTGTTTCCGTCCGCGTCGAAGGCGTACACCGTATCGTGTTCAGTAGCTACATAGATGACGTTGTGTGTGCCCTGACCCGGGATTGGCACCTTCGGCACGTACAAGGGCTGGGCATACGCGTCGCCTTCGAAGCTGAAGGAAAAAAGTTTGCTAAACGTAGCTGTATTCACGTTTGCTGGGCTGAGGACTGTTTCGTTGAGGTTAGCTCCCGTGCGAGCGTTGTCATATCCACGCGTAACCACCGCGACTTGGCCGGAGGGAGACCGAGACGGCGTGGGTGTGGATCCCGCGCCCGGTGGGCTCTCCGGCACGGTTTGGTTTGAGGACTGCTTGGGCGCGCCCGAGCCACAGCCCGCCAGTACCAGCACCAGAAATATTCCTGAGACTCTGAAGCCCAAAAGCGTGGATCGCTTCTCCCTCACTCGTTTACCCGACAGCACGTGCATGATCCCGGCTCCTCGCAGGCTTAGTCTTTTGGATCAACCTGCGAGCAGGTGAGTTGCACGCTGCCGTACCTATCAGGCACCAATGCCACGTACAATTTGCTGAATGGCCACACCGTACGCGGAGCCCAGCATCGACGAATACTTGCGCCGGCGGCTGATGCCGGTGGAAGGTGCGATTCCGCATCTGCCGGGAATCGAGATGTACGGGAATTCCATTCCCGCCGGAACTGTGGGCGGAGACCTGTTTGAGTACATCAATTTTCAACAGCGTTATGACATCGATGCGCGCATTCAGCGGGCACTCAAGTTATCGAACGAGTTTCTCGATCCTCTCCCACCGGGGATGCCACCGCGCAATTCGGTTGACGACCATGTCGCATGGTTGAAATCGAAACCCGGCTACACGCCCGAAGTGGGAAGCGGCTACCGGGCTGCAAGGAGCTCGGAGCAGGTGCGGGTCGCGGAAGACTTGCGTGAGCTCTACACCAGTGCAGGTGTCTTGCTGGTGGACGCACAGGGACACGGAATTATCTCAGCCAAGATAGCCTCGACGGTGCATGACACGTTTCACGCGTTCATGCTTTCGGAACTCGACCGCTACGGGAAAATCACGCCCGAATTTTTTGAAAAGATCAACTTGCGACTCGCGCAGTCTGTTACCGCTCGCAATGCGCTGGGCAGAGATGAACATGACGAGGAAAGCGGACGCGAAATCGCCACCATGCTCTACGGCGAGGTACATCCGTACGGCTACTTTCGTTTCGTCAATTTTGGCCATCCGCCGCCGCTGGTGTTCTCCGCGGAATATCGCAAGTTTATGAAGATCGATAAGGACCGGATGGTGCAATTCCTTGCGCTGGGATTGCAGATTCCCGAAGATCATCCCGACCGCAAGAAATACTTCTCGATGCAGCTGCGCGAGACCAGGGTGAAGTCTTCCGATGTTGCGGAAATCACGCTCATGAGTCCCGGGGACATCCTTGTGCTTTACACCGATGGCGTTTACGACGGCAACGATGAACAAACGGGCCAGCAACTGGAAGCTGTGATGCGCGAGCACTACTGGCAATCCGCAAAAGACATCTGCAATGCCCTCTTGCAACAGGCCGTCAAGCAAGACGATTATTTCCTGCGCAACGGCCAGGCAGATGTCATTGACGATAAGACCGTATTCATTATCAAGCGGAGTTAAGGCAGGGCTGAAACCAGTCAGCGCTCACCTGCCGGCCGATGTGCGGCGTCCGGGAACCTCAACCGAAGAAGCGACGAAGCGCTGGACTAATGCGGCGATCTCATCTGCAGCCGTGTCCAATGCGAAATGACCGGCTTCGAGTACGTGGACTTCAGCTTTTGGCACGTCGGCGCGATATCGCTCCGGTTCGCCGGGGTCGAATGAGAGGTCATACTTGCCCCAGATCACCAGCAGGGGCGGTTGCTTCTCGCGCATCCATGCTTGCCATTTTGGGTAGGCATCCACATTGGTGCGATAGTCATAAAAGACGTCGCTTTGAATGTCGGCCTGCCCAGGCTGGTTGAGAAAGGTGAATTCATCCGTCCAAAGATCGGGGTCATAGCGTTCCGTTTTGGGATCATTCCCAATGTGGCGCGTCCGCGTCGTCGGCAACGACAGGAGATTTGTGCGAAGCGCGTTTTCGTTGGCTGCGCGATCTACCCAGAAGGAGCGCCGTGTTTTCCAGTTCGCGCCCAGGCCTTCGTTGTGCGCCACAGCGTCCTGCACGATGAGAGCCTCGATGCGATCCGGGTGCGCCAGCGCCATGCGAAAACCTACCGGCCCGCCATAATCCTGCATATAAAGCGTATAGCGCGTGAGCCCAAGCGCTTCGGTGAAATGATTCATGACCTCCGCGTAGTGATCGAACGTGTATGCGAACTTCTTCGGGTCTGGCCAGGCGCTGTGCCCGAAGCCGGGGTAATCCGGAGCGACCAGGTGATACCGATCGGAGATACGGGCGAAGAGCGGCTCGAACATTCGCGATGATGAGGGAAGTCCGTGGAGCAGGAGAATCGTCGGCGCGTCCTTCGGGCCAGCCTCTCTGTAGAAGATAGAGAGACCATCGATGGGTATCGTGCGATAAAAAGTGGGGTACTTCATGAAACTTTCACTTCCTTGGGCTTGGGCCGGCAACTGAAAGGTTGCGACCATCACAGAACCCAACAACGCTATGCAAAAACCCTGCACGGATTGGGTCCAATAGGGGAATGTGAACGGCCGCATCGTTTATCTCCGCGCGAGTTCGTGAACCAGTGCTCGCCATCTGTCGACGCTGTTGAGATTGACTTCCCAGTTCTTGTGGCACAGCCGCCCTCGGCTGTGTTGCCGTTGCCCCTGAGGCCGAGCGCCTGTGCCACAACACCTCAAAGCTTCACATGGTGAGGACAACGCGGAACTGTGCCTTTCCGCTCAGCATTCTTGCATAAGCCTCGCCCGCCTTCTCAAGCGGATACGTTTCCACCATAGGACGCACGCCGCTTAGTTCGGCGAAGCGGAGCGTGTCCTCAGAATCCGCCGCCGTTCCTGAAGACCAGCCTTGAATCGTTCGACTGCCAGTGATGAGCTGTGCCGGCGTAACCTCAATGGGATCGAATGTCGCACCGATCACCATCAGCTTGCCGTTCGGCCCCAGGCCATCGACCAATTCGGACATCGCTTTCGAGCTTGGTGCGGTCGCCAGCACTACCTGGGCGCCGCCCAATTTTTTCAATTCCTCTGCTGCGTTCGTCGCCTGGCTATCGATGTACACGTGCGCTCCCAGCTTTTTTGCGAGAGTTGCGTTTTCGGAGCCGCGCCCGATAGCTGCGACCTTGTAGCCAAACTTGTGTGCAAATTGAATTCCGAGGTGACCCAGACCGCCGACCCCTTGCACCGCGACAAGATCGCCGGGCAGCGCCCCACTATGGCGCAGCGCATTGTAAGTGGTAATTCCCGCGCAGAGCAGCGGTGCTGCGTCAACGTCACTTAGACTTTCCGGTATCGCTGCCAATGCTTCGACGGGAGCCACCATGTATTCCTGGTATCCGCCGTCATAACTGATTCCAGAGATCTTCAGATTTTGGCAATTGCGAAAATCTCCGCGCCGGCATTCGCGACAGGTGTTGTCCTGGCCGCCATGCCAGCCGACGCCAACACGCTGCCCTTGCTTCCAGGTAGTAACACCCGGTCCCAGTTCATCGATGATTCCCGCGACTTCGTGTCCTGGAACCCGGGGAAACTGAATTCCGGGCCAAAGGCCTTCTTTCGTGAGCGCATCACTGTGGCACACACCACAAGCCTGCACCTTGATGCGCACCTGGCCTGCCCCGGGTGTTGGAATCTCGCGATCCACAATCTCGAAGTCTCCTCCAGCCTTGGAAATCTGTGCTACCTTCATCGGCGCCAATTCTGGCCTTGCAGCTACTCTCATGGTTGCCATAAAACCTCCTACATCGCTTTTTAATTGTTAACGATCGTTGCTAACTGCGGTTTACGTCGTACTCGACGAACCGTCATGCCACTTCAAAAATCACTTCAAGTTCGACTGGGGTGCCAAGTGGAAGACTTGCGACCCCGTACACCAGCCGGGACGGGTTCTTGTCTTTTCCGAACACGTCTTCGAGCAACTCCGAAGCGCCGTCAGCGACTTTCGGCTGTTCACGAACGTCTCCCGAAGTAGCTACCAACACGCCGAGTCGGACAACGCGCGTCACTTTGTCGAGCGATCCCAGATGCTGCCGCGCAACTGCCAGAACGTTAAGCGCTGCGATGCGAGCCGCCTTGCGGCCTGCTTCCACATCGAGCTCCGCGCCGATGCGGCCCGTGAACTTCGCCGAGCGGCCTTCGGTGGGGAGCATCCCGCTCAGAAAAAGCAGATTGCCCGTCTGCACCGCTTCCGCATAGGTGCCGAACGGTTCAGGGGGCGCGGGAAGGCTGATACCAAGTTCCTTCAACCGCTGCTCGGGGCTTGCGGACTCATGACTTTCGACTGGCACTAGTTTCGCGTTCGCATTCATGTTCGTTCTCCTTCCAATCTCTCCCTCTCACCCCACCTTCGAGGCAATCTCGGATTGTCGCTCGAGTGCTTTGCGATCCCACTTGCCGAGGTTCGCACCCGCTTCGTAGCTGCTTTGACAAAAATCGAGCAATGCTGCTCTGGGCGAGCTGGCGTTGCGCACATCGTCATACATCAGGATGAATTCCCCAAATTGGGAATCAAAAAAGGCGGAGCCCGGCCGCACCTGCGATTCCTTAAATCCGTCGGGGGCAGGGGCTGTGTAGGAGTAAAAGGCGGGGCCTTGAATGTTACCGCTGCCGGGCCAGAAGCCCACACTGCTTACTTCGTGTGAATATGCTTCCCTGGTCATGGCATCGGCGCCGGGCCGTTCTGGTGCCCGTCGTCCTGAGAATCGGCTCACCGTAAGATCAAAACTTCCCCAAAAGAAGTGCACTGGACTGCACTTTCCTATGAATCGCGCTCTGAATTCATTCAGGACACAATTGATCGCCAACAGAACTCGCCAGAATCTCTGCGCGTATGCGGGATCGTAAGACGCGTGTTCCCGATCACGATCGAATGGGATTGGGTTGGGAACTTCGACCGGCATCTTCCAGATCTTTACGTCGATGCTTGCGTCTCGCAACATGCTCATGAAGCCCTGGTAGAAATCGGCAACCGATCGCGGCATCAATGGCAATGACTTGGAGAGGCCATCACTGGTTTGGAGCCTGAGTTGGTGGTCGAGAAAGTCAAAGCAGAGTTCAAACGCGCGATCCCGATATGGGATTTTGGAAGTAGTAAGACCGCGAGAACTTACATATAAGGTCGTATTCCACCAGTGATTCACGAGCGGCGTAAGCGCCATCCGAACTTTGCCCACCATCTGGGTCCACATATGGAGGGTTGCGTAGGTGTCTTGCCACGAAGCCAGGGGCAAAGCGGGCCAGGAATCGCGAGAATCGCTGGGCAATGGCCCCATCGCAGCTGCTCCTTAATGCCAGCGGAAGAACTGGTTGCTAAACCTGGGCTTTTGATCCCGAGATCAACCCAAGAGGCGATGAAAGATGATGCCGGATTACTGAGAGGAGAGGATGCTAACACCCGACTACGACCATATCAAATGCGGGCAATGTCTAAGGGTGAATTTCGGCTTGAAGTGGAGACTGTGCCTCAAAAGTATCCGTTTGGCGCCTCCAATTGCGTCCCTGAGGCCGCAAAACTGCCTCAAAACCCTCGATTGCGCGCCTCAGATTGCGCATACGAAGCAGCCTATGACTCACAAAAATGAGCGCTATTTGCGCAACACCTTCCGCGATCGCGCGGCTTCACAACAACCTTCTCTATAGGGGCGAGTGAGAGGGTGCTTTTGACCAATATGGGAATTCGCGCATTACAGGGGTTGAGAGGCGTTTGTGAGCGGGCAATGTGGGGAGGTACTCTGAAACTTCACGAGCGAAGCGAGGGGAAAGTTAAATCGATTTAACATCGCCGTCCGGGAGCCGGTCGGACCCTTCGGCTGAGTTCGTGCCAAAAATAGGTCGCCACCGTTTTCTACCTCCGACTGAAAAAACCCATCGTATCGGAAAGTGCCATTCGCAAATATCAACCGTGCGATACCTGCAGACAAGGCGGTTAAGCGCACGGCGACATCAGGCGCAGCAGAGTGGATATGCCGTAATGCTGCTGACAGGCGCAGGAGTGAACAGTGCATGGCAGTTGGGCGAGCTCATACGCTCGACATCTCCCACGAAAGCGACACGATAAACTTGCAGCATGCTCGATTACCTCAAGCTGCCACTCGGCGACAAAGCGCCGGAAGTGGTGAATGTTGTGGTGGAGATTCCGCTGCTGTCGATCAACAAGTATGAGTACGACAAGCAGCTGCACGTGTTTCGTCTCGACCGCAACCTGTTCTCTCCAGTGCACTTCCCCGGCGACTATGGCTTCCTTCCCAGTACGCTCAGCCATGATGGCGATCCGCTGGACGTGTTGATACTCGTCGACAGTCCGAGCTTTCCCAGCTGCGTGATGGAGGTGCGGCCAATTGGAGTGCTCGACATGCTTGATCAGGGAATCCACGACGAGAAACTGCTGGCTGTAGGCAAGAGCAATCCGCGCTACAAAGACGTTTGGAACTACTCGGAGATCTACCCGCACATCCTGCGCGAGATTACGCACTTCTTTTCCATCTACAAAGATCTTGAGGGCAAGCGAGTGGAGACCCAGGGATGGCGTGATGCATCCTTCGCTCGTAGCTTGATTGTGGAGAGTCAGAGAGCGTTCGAGGCGGCGGAAGCAAAGGCGATTGGAAAGAAAGCCTAATGCTAATCCGTGGAATCCGTGCCCGCAGGGTCCGTGAAATCCGTGTCGTGTTTTTGTTGGTTTGCTCTTTCGAGTAGTCAGATCACAACCCGAACAGGTCCCTCAGCCGCTTGGTCTGAGCGCGACTTACGGGTAGCTCGGTGTGTTTGCGGTCGTCCATGCGGAGCTGGTAGGAGCTCTTGAACCAGGGAAGCACTTCCTTGATGCGGTTGATGTTCACGACATGCGAACGGTGCGCGCGCCAGAAGACATTGGGGTCGAGACTTTCGATCAACTCCTCCAAGGTGCGGCAGTTGGAGTGTCCTTCCATGCTCAAGGTTGCGACCGTGATTATGCCTTCGTCGATGGTGGCAAAGCACACGTCTTTCTGATCCACGAGAATCAGTCGTCCGGCGGAGCGCAGCAGAAGTTTCTGTTGCTGTGGTTTTTGCTGCTGCTCCAGCAGGTTGATCAGTGACTCTAAACGCTCACTAGAAGTAGGCGCGGTGGTGAGTTTCTGCCGCGCTTTCTCCACCGACTGGGCCACGCGCTTCTTGTCAAAGGGCTTCAGCAGATAATCTACGGCGTTTACTTCGAAAGCACGCACCGCATACTGGTCGAACGCAGTGGCAAAAACGATCTGCGGCAACGGATGCTTCTTGTCTACGAGCTTCTTAATGACCTGAAAACCATCCAGTCCAGGCATCTGGACATCGAGAAACACCAGCTCAGGATTGTGCTCGCGAATGAGCTGAATGGCCTCAATGCCGTTGCTTCCCTGCGCCACCACCTGAACATCTTCGACACTCTTCAGGAGATAACTCAACTCGTCGCGCGAGAGTTGCTCGTCGTCAATGATGATGGTCGAGATCGACATCGGAGGCTGTGACAGAAAAGTATAACGTGAGAAGACGGCTGGTACCGGCGGAGAAGAATGTCGTTCGGATACGAAGACAGCTGAATCACGGTGCTCACATCAATCGAACACAGCGCGCATACAGGAGCCTTGCGTGCCACTTAGCGCTGGACTGAAGCGTGATCTTCGCTGTTGACGGTCAGGTTTGAGCCGCAATTACCGCAGAAGGTGTCGGTGATGCGAACGGCACGCTGGCATTGCCCGCAAGTCGGAGCTAGTTGGAATCGGCACTGCGGGCAGAAGTTCATCCCGGGGACCACGCTAGCCGAGCATTGCGGACACGCTGACAGCAACGGCTGCCGAAGCAGGAAGTACAGTACCAGGCCAATAGCCCCGGGCATGAAGATCACTAGTGGCGTCCACAGTGCTCGATTCATGCCACGACGTCTAGCATCGCGAGTCACGTAGCCGACCATCAACGTGTAGACCGCGATCACTGTACCCCAGGCAACGCTCCAGAAAACAAGAAACCCACGAGGCGGCAGGTTGTGCTGATGCTGCGCCAGATACAGATGAACCGTGGCCTGCACAGCCGCAAATAACGCGATTGCCAAAGCCACAGACCACATCGGGATCAGACGAATTTCTTCGCTGATCTGCGGCCTCTGTTCGTCGACGCTGAAGTGATCCATGCTATTGGTGTCCCGAATTGGAAATCTATACAGCGGCCTGGCTGCGTATTCCCCGCGTGAGTTGCGGACGCAACCACAAAGCCACGGCGGCTCCGGTCAGCGCCGGAGTAAACCACGCTGCCAGAAATGCCATCTGCCAAAGCAGATCCGGAATATGAAGCCAATGTCCGGTCAAGTCAAATGATTGCCAAAGATATGGCGTGGTGCATGCCATCCATGCGGATGCAAACGCCGAGGAAATCCAGATCGGACGCATTCGCTGCCGGCGCGCCTCGTCGCGGAGGCACAATGCGCGCACTCGACGGCGGGTCCCCTGCACCAAATCATTGCCGGCACTGACGGAAACGTTCCTCAGAGTCGCAATAGCCGCTTCAGTCTGCTGGCTTCGCGCGCTACATTCGGCGCAGTTGGCGAGATGATTTTGAAGCCAATTGCGCTCATTCTCGCTGATGGAATCAGCAAACGCCATGCACGACAACTCGAAGGCCCGCTCGTGATCGCTGGCAAACCGCTTCATAGTTCCGCCTCGGAGAAGGCAGGCTTGAGCGCTGCAAGTCCACGATAGAGCCGCGATTTGACGGTAGAAAGCGGCGCCCCGGTGATATTTGCGATTTCCTCGAGCGACAATTCCTCATGAAAGCGCAACACCAGGACCTCGCGATGGAGTGAATCCAGGCGCGTGAGAGCCGCCTGGACGCTCTCGCGGTTCTCGCGGGAGGTAACCGCATCAAAGGGCGAAGGACCCGTTGCAGGCACGTCAAAGGCGTGCTCGTTTCCGTATTGTTCCTGCAGGGCTTCGAGGCTTGTAGTGGTCTTCTTGCGTGACCAATCGATTACCAAGTGGCGCGCGATAGCAAAGAGCCAAGTGTCGAACTTGGCCTGGCCGTTGTACTGCTTGCCACGTTCCATCACGCGGATCCAGGTTTCCTGGAAGATGTCTTCGGCGAGTTCGCGATTGCCGGTGAGGAAGACTAGATATCGCAGCAGGCGATGCTGATAGCGTTCGATTAGGCGGTCAAGCAGCACCGGGTCCCGGCGACGTAGACCACGGGCGATCTCAACGTTCTCTCGTAGAGTCCACTCCACCGCGTGCGTTGCTGCTATAAGCATTCGACTCTAGATACGACCCATTGGAAGCAAAAGTCGCATCAATTCTGGTACTCATAAACGTATGATTTAGAAGCAGTTTACGTTTCTTTACGACCTTGGTACATTTCTACGGGCCGAAGTGGGGCTTCCAGCAGTGATTGCCGCCATCCCGTCAGGGCTAGCTTTTGTCAGTCCAGTTTCCAATAACAGGGAAATTAACAGGGGTTTTCTTAAAAAGGGGTGTGAAATCGTCAAATTCTGCCCAAAATCTCCAAAATCACATTCAGGAACAGGGATTAACAGGGAATTTGGGAAAGCCTCACAAACACCGCATGAACATTGAGTAATTCCGCGTTTCAGAGCTCAAGCCCGAAATAACAGGGAATTAACAGGGAATTCGATCAGCAGCGTGCTGGCGAATGTTGCGGAGTGGCGGACGTTCACGCCACGTTTTCTATGGCCAACGCCATGCCCATCCCGCCACTGACGCACAGGGTAGCGATGCCCAGCTTGGCGTGTCGCTTGAGCATCTCGTGCAGCAGGGTAACGGTGATGCGGGTTCCCGTACAGCCGATGGGATGGCCCAATGCGATGGCTCCGCCATTGACATTGAGCTTTTCGCGATCGAAATGCACCTCACGGTCGCAAGCAAGCACCTGCGCCGCAAACGCCTCATTTAATTCGACGAGGTCAGCATCAGCGGTTCTGATCCCGTGTTTTTCTGCAAGCTTTTTGAGCGCCGGTACGGGACCAATGCCCATCCGGCGTGGATCAACCCCAGCTGACGTGGCTGCCAGAACTCTCGCCAGCGGTTTGAGACTGTGCTTGTTTACGAATTTTTGGCTGGCAAGCACGACTACAGCGGCACCGTCGGTGATACCGGAAGCATTTCCGGCTGTGATGGTTCCGTCAGCGGCGAAGACTGGCTTGAGCTTAGCCATCTTCTCGATGGAAGCTTGTGAAAGCGGATGCTCATCGCGCGCGAAGGTTTGAGTTCCTTTCTTTCCCTCAATCGACACAGGAGCAATCTCAGCATCAAATCGCCCGCCATGGATAGCCCGCTCGGCACGTTGCTGCGAGCAAAGCGCGTATTGGTCCTGCTCTTCGCGCGAGACGTTGTACTCGCGCGCCAGCACTTCGGCGGTTTCGCCCATCACCATCTTCGACATTGGACAGAAAAAACCGTCCCGATACATGCCGTCTACAAGTTCCTGGTTGCCCAAACGGTATCCCCAGCGCGCCCCATCGAGGTAGTACGGCAGACGCGACATTGACTCCGTCCCACCGGCGAGCACGCAATCCAGCGCGCCGTAGGCGATCTCCTGGAACCCGAGCGCAATCGACTTCAGACCCGATGCGCACGCCTGATTCACAGTGTAAGCCGGTACCGTTTCGGGAACGCCGCTGCGAATGGAAATCTGGCGGGCTACGTTGGGACCTCCGCCGGCTTGCCGCGCATTGCCGATGACGCTCTCTTCCACCTGCTCGGGTGAGACTCCGGCGCGCTCCATCGCTGCCTTGGCGGCAATCACGCCCATATCAGCGGCAGTCATGTGCGCGAGCGAACCGCCGAACTTGCCGATGGGCGTACGCACTGCCGAAAGGATGAATACTTCCTGCAAAATCACTCCTTAATGGTGTGATGAACCTCGCTATTTCCATCCTACCAGCCAGATTTATGGCACAGCCCTCGGCTGTGTGGTTACACCAAACCACAGCTATCTCCATCAATCGAAATAGCTCTGGATTCCTTCTATGCTTGTCATCCTGAGCCGCTTTGGCGAAGGACCTCCGGAGCATGCATCGGGCCTGATTGCACGCATTTCGCTTCTCAATAAGTACTCGTGAAAAGCCAAGATAAGGGTGAATACCGTGCGTATTTGCCGGAGGTCCTCAGGATGACAGACTGAGACTCACAACAATCCCCATTTGGACAAACACGGGTATGGCCCGGTCTCCAGCCAACAGCGTGGGTTGTAAACTGAACACAATGGATGTTCTCTACGGTATCCATGCGGTCGAAGAGGCGTTGCGCGCGCGCAATCGCCCGCTCGATCACATTGAAGTCGCGCGGGAGCGTCACGATCAGCGACTCCAGGCCGTCATTGATCTTGCGCGTGAACAGGGAGTCTCGATTCGGTTTAGTCCACGCGATCAACTCGATCGGCTGGCCCGCAGCAAGTCGCATCAGGGCATAGTCGCGGTCGTCGCCAGCAAGAGCTACTCCGAACTTGATGAGCTCATGAAGAAAAAAGGCGAGCACACTTTCGTCGTGGTTCTGGACGGAATCGAAGATCCACACAATCTGGGCGCGCTCATCCGCACTGCCGATGGAGCCGGGGTTGATGGTGTGGTAATCCCGGAACGACGAGCAGCAGCAGTGAATGCGACCGTGACCAAAACTTCGGCCGGCGCCTCTGAGCACGTAAGGATTTCACGCGTGGTGAACGTGGCGCGCACGCTCGATGAACTCAAACAGAAAAACGTCTGGATCGTCGGGTTGGACGAGCGCGGCGACAAGTACTACGACCAGCTCGATTACAAGATGGATTGCGCGATCGTGTTGGGAGCTGAAGGACACGGGCTGCATGACCTGGTGCGCAAGAAATGTGATTACCTGGTCTCCATTCCCATGATGGGACGAGTTGCGTCTCTCAATGTTTCCGTGGCCGGCGCAGTGGTGATGTATGAAGTCGCGCGCCAGCGGCGTTCGAATCCTGTGCCTCACGTGGTCGAGGCATCGTCCAAAAAACGTAAAGGCTTGGGTTCGTGAGATTCGTGTCACGTCTCAGCTTCGCAGTCACTCTGCTCATATCGACCGTATTAGCGCAGGAAACCCAGAAGCCCACTCCAGATCGAGACGCGTTTACCTTCCTCAACTGGAACCTTGAACTCCGAATCGAGACTAAGACAGAGTCGCTGTTCGTCCGCGGCAAGATCACAATGCGGAACGATTCAGCGCAGCCGCAGCGCCAAGTTGCGCTGCAGATCTCATCGTCTCTCAGATGGGCATCGATCAGGCAAAGCGGCGATGCGCTGACTTTTGCTGCCAGCCAACTTCGTTCCGATCTCGATCACACAGGCAATGTTCAGGAAGCCGTTGTCACACTTCCTGCGCCGGTTGCACCCGGAGCATCGCTCGAACTTGAGGTGGGGTATAGCGGCACGGTGTCGCTGGACACGACGCGTTTAGCGCAATTGGGAGTGCCGCTCGCCATCCGAGCGGCCACCGATTACGACCGGATCACACCGACGTTTACTTGCCTGCGCGGAGTGGGGCACGTGCTGTGGTTCCCGGTTTCACTTCAGCCGGCCGTCATGAGCGAAGGCAACCGCGTCTTTGAAGAAACTAGCGCCTGGGCCGTGCGCCATTCTCTCTCCACGATGAAGCTGGATGTGCCTATCGATGCTTCGGTCCACGTGTACGGCAACGCTCAAAATATCTTAGAAAACTACATGGGAATCGCGCCGGGCTCTCACTCGGTGCTGGAGTGGAGACATCTCGGGCTCTCAGGTCAGGTTGTAGTCGCAGCTCCTTATCAAGGGTTGATCGCTCGACGCGACCCCACAGCTGTATTCAACGTGAGCTTTTTTGCTCAGAACGAAGCTCAGGCGCAAGACTACGCACGCGTGGTTCGTGACACCCCTGCCATGGTCACCGGCAAATCCGACCTCACTGTTTTCTTTCTAGAGCTCCCCGAAGCCTCGGATACAACTTACGATGCCGACACCGTCTTGGTGATGCCGTTCAAACCGATCGACAGGAAGTCGCTTGAAGTTACAGTTTCCTACATGCTCGCGCATCAGAGCCTCTGGTCGCCTCGGCCCTGGATTTACGCGGGCGCCGCCCACCTCGCGCAAGTTCTTATGCGAGAACGTCAGGACGGTCGCGCCGCCGGCATTGCGTTTATGCAGCAACGGCTCACTCCGTTGGTTCTGGTAGACTCCGCCGCGCCAGAGACGGACAAGAGCTCCAGCCTGATCAACACCACAAGCGAGGTTTTCTTTCGCACCAAGGCGATGTACGTGTGGTGGATGCTGAGAGAAATCGTCGGCCAGCGCGCGCTGCTCGATTCGCTTCAGGAGTACGACCCGGATGCCGATAAACAGCCTTCTTACCTGCAAAGGCTTCTCGAAAAAAATTCCCACAAGGACCTCGAGTGGTTCTTCGATGATTGGGTCTATCAGGACCGCGGCTTGCCAGAATTCACCATCAGCAACGGCTATGCGCGTCCAAGCTTGCAGGGCATTTATCTGGTTTCGGCGACCATCGAGAATAAAGGCGCGGCCGCGGCGGAGGTGCCGGTGATCGTCCACACTCAAACTGGCGACGTTGTGAGCAGGCTCCGAGTGTCAGGGCATAGCAAGAACGCTGCGAGGATCGAAGTCGGAAGCAGGCCGATCGAGGTCACCGTAAATGACGGCAGCATTCCCGAAGCGGATCGCTCGGATAACACTACACTCGTAAGGATTGGCAGGGAATGAAGATCGCTGAAACTGCGGCACAGCCGCTCCCGTGCTGTGTCTTGATGCTCCAGCGACACGGGCGAGGGCGCCTGTGCCACAAACGCTCTAAAGCAGAATCGGCAAACCATGAGATCACGCAGTAGAGTCAAACCCCGGCCGAGGGCGGCCGGGTCCACGTTGGCTCGCAGCTAGCTCCTAATTAATATCGAATTGCTCCTGGTGCAGCACTGGATCGCTCTTTACGATGATGGTTTTGCCTGTGAGCTCTTCCATCTCCGAAAGCCAGCGGGCATTGTTTGCCTTCAGAGCCTTTACCACTTCGGGATTGACTCTGAGCATCACATCGTGGCGTTCCATATTTTTCGCCATTTTGCGCATTTCGACGTAAATCTCGTTGCAAACCGTCTGCACGCTCTTGATCATCCCTGTACCCGTGCAATACGTGCATGAGGTTGAGAGCGTGCGCTCCAGTGACTGCTTCACGCGCTTCCGCGTAATCGCCACCAATCCAAAGTCGTTGAACTGGAGAACTTTCGAAGGCGCGCGATCACTCTTGAGCGCCTCTTCCAGCGCCTGCATGACTTTCTGCCGGTTCTTGCGCTCGTCCATGTCGATGAAGTCGATGACGATAATGCCGCCAAGGTCGCGCAGCCGTATCTGGCGCACGATTTCCTTGATGGCATCGACGTTCGTCTTTACGATGGTGTCTTCGAGGCGCTGTGTCTTGCCGACATACTTACCGGTGTTGATGTCGATCGCTACCAGCGCTTCCGTCTGGTTGATGACGATGTAGCCGCCGCTCTTTAGCCACACTTTCGACTTCAGCGCATTGTTGATCTCTTCCTGTATCCCGAACTGCTCGAACAGCGGGGTGTCTTTGGTATAGAGCTTGGCGCGTCGTACCATCGCCGGCTGGAAGCGGCCGAGGAAACGCACGATGCGCTCATACTCTTGTTCGCTATCAACCCAGATGCTGGTGAAATTGCTGGTCACCTGATCGCGCAGGATGCGTTCGACCAGATTGAGATCGTGATAAATCAGAGCCGGCGCTTTGCTGCCTTCCGAACGCGATTTGATATCGTTCCACAGGTTGATCAAGAAGCGCAGGTCAGAGCGCAGATCCTCTTCGCTGGCCCCCGATGCCGCGGTGCGCACGATGAATCCTCCATGCGCGCTTCCCTTCTCGCTGATCAGAACACGCTTCAGCCGCTGGCGCTCTTCATCAGAGCCGATCTTCCGAGACACGCCAACGTGATTCACCGTGGGCATGTAGACGAGGAACCGGCCGGGCAGCGCGATGTGGCTGGTGATGCGCGCGCCTTTCTTTGCCATCGGTTCTTTAGCGATTTGGACAAGTATTTCCTGGCCTTCTTTCAGCAAATCGCTGATGGTAGGCTGCGATTCGCGCTGGACGTTCCGTCGGCCACGCATTGGACGGCCATGACGACCCCTGCGGAATCGATCCTGCTGGCCGCGTTCCGGACGGTCTGTGCGTTGCTGAAAAGCTGCAGTGTTGGCAGGCGCACGAAGCTCAGCTCGGCCTTCCTGCTCGGAAGCTTCGCCCTCCTGAACGGATTCGCCGTTGCCGCCGCGCTGCTCTTCATAGCTTGAATCCTCTACGTCAGCGGCCTCCATCTGCTCGGCATTGGCTTCGCCGTTGCCGGCGCTGAAGTTCTCGGTTTCTTCCTCTGGATGATCTTCGCCCTCTGATTGCTCGCCTTCATTGAAGCCCAGACGCTGATTGGCATGGGCTTCACGCACAGCTTCTACCAGTTGCTCGGCATTCTCCGCGTCGAGGGTTTCTTCCTCTAGCTCCTCATAGATCTCTTCCTCAAGGTGCTCGCCAAAAGAAGGAACTTCGGTCTCCTCTTCGTCAATCACTTCTTCTTCGATTACACCGGCCCCGAACTCATGCGGCTGAGAGCCACTTCCCTGCTCAGCTGTCTGGGCTTGCATCCGGTCCTCTGCAGATTCAGCGTGTGCTTCTGATTGCCACTCGATCGGCCGGGGTTCTTCGCCGAATTGCTGCTCTCCGCCCGCCAACGCATGTTCGACTCGTTCCTCGAAGCCAGCGTGCTCGGGCTTGGAATATTGGACATTGCCGCTAATTTCCTCCGCTTGCGAATCAATCACAGGAACAGCAGCGTCAGCCTGCTCGTTCCCTTCGGCAGAAGTGCTGTGGCTCTGGGCTTTCACGTACGAATCGCTCATACGGGAAGTCGCAGGCTGATCGGTTCCCAAAATGGCACCACCGTCAGAGGATGAAGTGCCCCGGTCTCGATACTTTGCCAACGTTTCCCCAGGAAGAGCCACGACCGGCGGACCTGATGGCACCTCTCCCCTTCCAGCAGGCTCGCGCTCTGGTGTGCGGTTTGGACGCTCCCAGCGCGATTCGTTGCGCGATCGTGACCGACCTCGGTTGAAACCTCCGGGTTGAGGTCTCTCCTCAGGTTCGGGCTGGCCTGGTTCGCGGCCGCGATACTTGGAAAGGGATTCACCGGGCAGCACAGACATCGATTCCGCCTGAGAGATCGCGGGGCGGAAGCTGTGCGGCTGAGATGTAGGTTCAGCGACTGGCGCTGCTTCGACGGGCTGTGGTTCACTTTGGGAAAGAGGTCGGCTGCTTTGCTGGCTCGCCTCCTGATGCCGATATTTTGAGAGCGACTCACCTGGTAGCACGACCTCCTCGGGGCCGCCACTCGAATGCTCGCCACCACTCTCTTGATCAGTTTCTGGCTGCGAAAGGTTTTGTAAAGAGTGTTGTCCGGGTACCTGGTCGGCATCGCTGCGACCACGACGCCGTCCGCGTCGTCCACGCCAGCGGCGCGGACCGCGATCAAAGTCTTGCGCAGGCGCTTGCGAATCCGCCCGCGAGCCGTCGTCGCTTCCAGGCTGGTCTGTTCGCCCAGATTCGGCGTTCTCAGCGATTGCGGCCGGTTGCTGTTCGGCGTGCGGTTGCTGATGTGCGTCAGAATGCGCGCGGTTCACGACCTGCTCGAATTCCTCCTGGTCTTCCTGTTCCTCGAGGAAATCGGTTACGTAGAGAAAAGCGTCGCGCTCGAGCCCCACCTCCACGAATGCGGATTGCATCCCGGGAAGGACTCGGGTCACACGACCTTTGTAGATCGAGCCTGCAAGCGTGTATTCGTTCTCACGCTCAAAATAGATTTCGTTGAGTTGCTCGTCTTCCACGACCGCCACTTTGGTTTCGTGAGGTGTGGTCGAAATAAATAGCTCTTTGGCCATGCTTGCTCCGATGGAACGGCAAGCGACGGCGAGCTAAGAGGTCAGGGCCTCTTCACGGATAGGGGCTTGAGTGCTGCGCAGCATAAAATTTGTACTGGAACGAACGGGTAGGCGAGGGATTCGAAGTCCCGTGGACTGCTGTTTCTTCGAACTCTTAAACCTATCGCGATCATGCTCGCGGCCATACTGCAGAAGGACTTGTGGCCACTGTACTGATTCCGCCTTCGCGGAACATGACGGGCCGTTAACCTGTCCTGCTGCAGACTGTGAACTCTTGGATCCTATCCGGCTCGTCTCGATGCCGGTGCCCTCAACTTCGTGGAGGGCTTAACGTAATGTCGCTGGCGCCGGTCAGGACGCCTAACACCAGACCGCCAATGCGGCCCGGGTAAAACAAAACTTAATGCGTCCGCCTCGGCGGACGTTAGATTGGGCGCCTCTGCCCAAACTTTCTCATTCCTCGTATAGCTCTAGTTCACAAACCTGCGCATTCGGATGTTATTCACAATGCCGAGAGCCAGAAACGTGAACAAGACCGACGATCCGCCATAGCTCATTAACGGTAGGGGAATGCCGGTCACAGGCATAAAGCCGACGACCATGCCCACGTTCACGAGAATATGAAAGACCAGCACCGATACTACTCCCATAATTATCAGAGTTCCGGCCCGGTCTGGTGCGGTATGCGCGTTCTGAATCAAACGCGTCAACACAATGAAGTATAGCAGCAGGACAATCAAGGCACCTACAAAGCCATGCTCCTCAGCGTAAGCCGCAAAGATGAAATCGGTATAAGGGATGGGAATAAAGGCGCCCTGCGTCTGGCTTCCTTTGAGTGAACCCTTACCGGTCAGGCCGCCGGAGCCTACGGCGATCAGCGACTGCTGGATCTGGTATCCCGAACCCCTCGGATCGGCTTCGGGTTCGCTGAAGCTGGTCAGCCGCGCCTTCTGGTAGGGCTTGAGCCCCCAACGCCAGATTGGGTAGATCATCACGGTTCCCAGCAGCAGTATGGTGATGGCGTGCTTGAACCTGATCCCTCCTAGAAATAGCGCGCAGATCAGGACAGGCACATAGGTCAGCGAGGTCCCCAAATCGGGCTGCTTGAGGACCAACAGCATGGGAACGGCAGCAATGAGGAATGACTTAAGAATGTCCCGTATCGTTACTTCCCGGCCCGCGAGATCGGAAAAGTACTTGGCCAGCGCCAGGATCAGCACGAGCTTGATCCACTCCGAAGGTTGAAAGTGTTGACCTCCGGGCAGCTTGATCCATCGCCTGGCTCCCAATACGCGTGTGCCAACCGCCGCGACCGCTAACAGCGAGAGAATCGACGCAATGTACAACCAGTGGACGTTCTCAAGCAGCGCCTGATAATTGATCAGGCTCGCCAGGAACATCAAAATGAGGCCGCCAACGATCCAGTAGACCTGTTTGCTTTGAAAACCGATGAACTTCGTTTGCCGCGTCGCGCTATAGATTTCAAAAACACCGATGGCGCAGATGGTCAAGACGAACCCAAGCAACACCCAGTCAAAATCCCGAAAAGATACAAAGCGGCGCATCAGTGAACCTGGGGTGGCATGTTAGCCGACAGCGTTTGTCTTCCGGAGCGCCGGAGGCCCTCGTCCGGCGATGGGAGCGGCATTGCTGCATAGGTTGGTGAAGGTTCGGAGCTTTGTCTCTGTTGCGCTGAGATTTTGGCGTCCGAAGGTATCGCCGGATGACGGCGGCTGGCGCTTCGGGCTGGCAATAGAACGCTCGCCGTCGGCTTCAACCGGAAAGTCCCAGCCTGCATTCTGTCCGAGTCACTATCTTTGTCTTTGCGATCGCTCCAGATACCAGAGAGTTCGATGGGATTTCCTTCGTGGTCGACCGCGGCGTAGTTATTGTCGTGCCGAACGCGGCGTTGCTTATCGACGAAAGCTTTGATAATGGGCGCAACCAGCCGAGCGGCTAATCGCCCGTGTTCTCCACCTTCAAATAGGATTGCGACAACGATGTCAGGATTACGCCTCGGAGTCACGCCCACGAACCAACCGTTCTGCTTGAACTGATTTCCTTTCGCGCCCAGCGCCTTCCTCTTCGCCAAACTGATCAGCTGCGCACTGCCGGTCTTTCCAGCAAAGTCGATACCGAGCAAATGCGCGCTTGGCGCCGATCCACCCACGTCGACAACCCGGGCCATAGCATTGGTAATGGTGATCCAGTTCTGCGGATCGAGATCGATCTTCTCCACTTCGCGGTCACGGTTCGCTACTTCCATATACTGCCGTGGAAGCTCGTCAGGAAACGCAACATGAGGACGTACGAGGCGCCCGTCACTGGTAACCGCGCCGATAGCGCGCGCCAACTGCACCGGAGTGGTAGTGAGAGCTCCCTGCCCAATGCCCACGGAAATCACTTCTCCGGCGAACCATTTCTGCTTGAAGACCTTCGCTTTCCACTCTTCAGAAGGCACCACGCCGCTGGCCTCCTGATACAAATCAATGCCGGTTTTTTGTCCCAATCCGAGTTCGTGCGCGTATTTGGCGATCTTCTCAATGCCGAGCTTTTGCGCCAGGGTATAGAAGAAGACGTCACAGGATTGGTAAATGGCCTTCGAGAAATCGACGCTCCCGTGTCCGCTTGGCACCCAGCAACCGTAACGATGCCCATAGAAGACCGCGCCGCCACTGCAGTGCACATTCATATTTTGCGCGATTCTTTCCTGCGCGCCTGCTACGGACATGACAATTTTGAATACCGATCCTGGCGCGAGCTGTGCCTGGATGGCTTTGTTGAATAGTGGCTTAGCCGGATCATTCACCAGCGCGTTCCATTCTTTGTTGCTGATGCGAACCGAGAATGCGTTGGGATCAAAACTTGGCCGGCTGACCATCGCAAGGATTTCTCCGGTGTGAGGATCCATTGCGACCACCGCGCCGTTATACCCATCCAGAGCCTGTTCGGCGGCCATCTGAATATCGAGATCGATTGTCAGTTTTAGCGGCTGTCCTGGCACGGCAGGATCCGTGCTCAGGCGACCGACTTCTTTGCCGTGGCTGTTGACGAGAGCACGTCGGGATCCGTCTTTGCCGATGAGAATGTCATTGTAGTACTGCTCTACACCGCTCTTGCCGACGATCGCGCCAGGCTGATAAGTCTCGAATTGCGGAGAATTCAGATCTTCATCGCTTACTTCGCCAACGTATCCAATCAAGTGGGCCAGGAAACCGTTTCTTGGATACAGCCTGCGATGGACCATGATGGTCTCAAGCTCGGGCAACTCATCACGGTGTGCCTCAATGAACGCTTGGTCGTCCGGAGTGATGTCTTCTTTCAGCAACAGCGGAGCATTCTGCGCGCCCGCTGTCCTGCGCATGCGCTCGCGAATCTCTTCTGGAGGCAGGTGCAGGCCGGAAGCGATTTTTTCCAGATCGGCCGAGAACTCCCTGGGAATCTGCTCGCGAATCAGCAGCGCCGAGACTGAGGGATAGTTGTCGACGAGAATGCGGCCTTCGCGGTCATAAATCTTCCCGCGAGGTGCCAGAATGGGAATTTTGCGGATGCGGTTCTGATCGGCGAGACTCAAATACTTCTCGCTGCCGCGCACCTGCAGATTCCATAGCCGCACAACCAGGATCGCAATGATCAGCAGAATAATGTACTGGATCGAAGTCAGCTTGGGCGACGGGATTTTATCTTCGTGGTCGTACATTCACTTCAACTTCTTCTGCCAGGGAGGACGGGGATGTGGCCTGGTTCATTTTATCCAACTACTCTGGCTGTAAAACCCCTGTTCTGACCCTGAATTCACACCTAATACGTTACGGAGGGACTACAGCGATTCACTGAGCTTTCCTTCGTTAGCGTTTCTTTGTCTGATCCAGCAACGCGAACAGCACAACTGCCAGCACCGCATTGGCTAAACCCGCGCTTAACTCGTGCAATGTTCCCCAATTGGACGGTAAGCCCAAGAGGTGACGCCTAACAATGAAGTACAGGCCATCGTGCAGAAAAGTAAAAAAGAAGACCATCAGGAAGCGCGAACCGGGATTATCAACATCGACCTTCAGACCGATCGAGGATGCCGCATATCCGACAATAGTCTTCGATATTCCGTAAATGCCTATAGGCAGGTGCGTAAGAGCATCCTGCGTCAAGCCAATGGCACAGCCAGTGAGCATGCCGGCCAACTGATTGCGCCGTGAAACAGCGAAGAAAATGGTGACGATCAGCGGAATATCGAATAATTTCAGGAAGCTGAAACGTGAGGAGACATAGACCTGAAAGAAAATCGCCGCCAAAGGAATGCCCACGGTGACCAAAGGGCTAAATCGGTGAACCTCGATCTCTTCACGCGAGGTGTAGGTTAGTGTGGCCACTAGCGCGGAGTCTCCTGCGACTGCTGATTGTCCTGTAGTGGCACTGCCGCAGGAGCTACCGGCTTGGGCTTCTCCTGTGGCACAGTCGCCCTCGGCTGTGGGTTTTCAGTATCGTTCCCCGGAGTTTTCACTGTACTTGTCGCAGTTTCCAAAGCGCCAAACGGGACAGTGGCTGTTGGCTCTGAACCCCCAGGGGCAGCAGTACCCGAATTCTTGAGCACGCTGCTCGAGGTTCCCGAACTGATACTCGGTGACTCCGGCTTCAGCCGTGAGATTCCAGTTTTGAGGACAGGAGCTTTCGGCACATCCGTTGCCGTTCCGGGGGCGGCACTTGCGGGCTTCTTCGCGAACAAGACTGCTGTCGACGGCGGCTCAGCTCCGGTGCGCTCCGGCGGTTTCGGAGCTACGGTCGGCAGTCGTTGCGCAAGGATATCGGCAGCGCGCAAGCTCTTGCCGGCATCCTGTAGTGCGGGACCTTTATCCACTGTCTTAGTGATGACCAAAACCTCATCGACTCTCTCCAGATCGGCCGAGGGCTTCACGCGAACCAACATGAAAGGACCACCGTCAGGATCGGGGCTCACGCTGGACACGGTTCCGATGGGCAGGCCGCGAGGATAAATCTGATCACCACCTGAAGAGACCACTGGCTCGCCAACTTCGATGTGCTCGTCGGCCATAACGTGCAGAATCTCAGGGATTCCCGAAGCGGTACCGCGCAACACTCCGCGCAGGCGCGAGCGCTCGAGCATCACTCCGGCCCCGGCAGTCGCATCGTTGATCTCGAGTATTTGTGACGTTCCGGGGAATACCCGGTTGACCTTGCCCACAATGCCTCTGGGCGTGATCACCGCCATATCGGCCTTGATGCCATCGCCCGAACCTTTGTCGATATAAAGCAGGTGCGACTGCTCGCTGCCGCTAGTCCCAATCACTTGCGCGGCTACGGTCTCGGAAACGAATTTTTCCTTGAAGGAGAGCAGCGCCTGCAGGCGCCGCGCCTGTCCAGCATCTTCGGCAAGGCCTACCTGGTCGAGACGCAGGCGATCGAGTTGTGACTGAAGAGCTTCGTTCTGAGCGCGAACGCCGCGCAAATCGATGTAGTTTCTCCACAAACTGGCTACGCCGTCGCCGAGGGCATTGATGCCCTTCTCGGCAGGAACGAATACCTCCACCACCCAAAAGCGCACCAGCGACATCGATTCGCCAGTGGCATTCCCGGGACGCCGCACCTGTGTGGCGAGCAGAATGACTTGCGCCATCAGCAGCACCAGCAGCACGGTTACGTTCCGATATCGTGTGAAGAAGTTTTCCATCTATATCTATTTCACCACGGAGACACACAGAAGACACAATCGGGTGATCGGGTGATCGGACGATCGGGCGATCTGACTTCACCCGATGACCCGATCATCCGATCACCCGATTCAGTTACTCGATCGAAATCTTGCGCAGCAGTTTGAAATCGCTAAGCATCTTTCCCGTGCCCAGCACCACGCTGGCTAGCGGGTCGTCCGCAATTGAAACCGGCAAGCCAGTTTCCTCACGGATGCGTTTGTCCAAATTCTTCAGCAGAGCTCCCCCGCCAGTGAGAACAATGCCACGATCGCTAATGTCGGCGCTCAGTTCAGGGGGCGTGCGCTCCAGGGCGACGCGAATCGCATTCATGATCGTAGACACGCATTCGCTCAGAGCCTCGCGGATCTCGCTGTCATCCACTGTGGCCGTCTTGGGAACACCTTCAATCAGGTTGCGACCCTTGATCTCCATGGTGAGCGGCTTGTCCAGCGGGAACGCGGAACCGATCTCAATCTTGATCTGTTCGGCAGTTCGCTCTCCAATCAGAAGGTTATATTTCCGTTTCAGGTAATTCATGATGGCTTCGTCCATCTGATTGCCTGCCATGCGCACCGAGCGCGAATAGACGATGCCGGAAAGCGAGATCACGGCGATGTCCGTCGTGCCGCCACCGATGTCAACCACCATGTTGCCGCTCGGTTCCGTAATGGGAAGACCTGCGCCGATAGCCGCCACCATCGCCTGTTCTACCAAATGAACTTCGCTGGCCTTGGCGCGATAGGCGGAGTCCATGACCGCGCGCTTTTCCACCTGCGTGATCTCGGAAGGTACGCCGATCACGATGCGCGGATGCACCATCATCTTGCGGTTATGCGCCTTCTGGATGAAGTAGTTCAACATCTTCTCGGTGACCTTGAAGTCGGCGATTACGCCATCCTTCATCGGCTTAATGGCCACGATGTTGCCAGGCGTGCGGCCCAGCATCTCTTTGGCCTCTTTGCCGACAGCTTCGACTTCGCCCGTATTCTTGTTGATGGCAACAATCGAAGGCTCGTTGACAACGATGCCTTTGCCCTTGGCATAAACAAGAGTGTTGGCTGTGCCAAGATCGATGGCGAGGTCGCTCGAGAACATGCTGAACAGCGAGCGCAAGTTGTGAACGCGCGAGTTATTTGAACCGTTCGAAGACATGAATGACTTCTTCCTTCTTTGCCGCGGTTATCCCGCTTTGTCTTATTTGCCTACGCGCCGCCGTGTTGTCGAAGAAGCGAATATCAGATTTCGTTTTCTGCTCTTGCGCCAATCACAAAATCCAGCCAATTGCTAAAGCGAGTTTTCATTCTCGCCGTAAGTGCTCACTGCACTACTACCTGCATGGTCTTGGTGCTAACCGCGCCCTTTGTGTTTTGGGCTGTTATCGTTATGACACTCTCGCCCTGGGGAAGCGCTGGAGTGTAATAGCGGAAGGTGCCATCTCCGCCGATAACCGGAACTTCTTCTCCATTTACCATCACACGCGCCCTAGGATCGGTCTTCCCTTTTACTTCAATGACGTGGCCATGCTGCACCAGGGGGTCGAGTTCCAGGGCAAGGCCGGCATTCGCAGCCTTGGCGATGATGGTGAATTTGTTGTGCTCGCTCTCGATTGACTCTCTGCCCTGCGAGTCAATCGATTGCACCTCCCAGTAATATGCGCCTTCCCCTAACCCCGAGACCTTGTATTGGGGAACACCAATAGTCTTGTCCTCGATCAACTGCGTGAAATATGGGTTTTTGGAAACGCGGAAGCGGTACGCCCTTGTGTTGGGCATCGGGGTCCAGGTGAAATCGAGATCCCCGGAATCCTTGGCCGCAAAGACTGGAAGCATGTTCGCCGGAGTGATCAGAGTCGGCGGACCGACTTGCCTTAATCTCGTCATCCTGGCGTCTTCGGTTTTGAAAGAAATTTTCTCGTAGCTGCCCAGGCGGACAACCTCGCCGTTGCGTGCGACTTGGCCGGAACCTTGCTTCAGCAAAATTGAGTGCTCATTGCCGAGATTGTCGTTGTGTACCTGCGCCGAGCTTTCTGGCGCGAGGCTGGCAGTGGCTCCTGCAACAATCACCCGCGAGCTTGACCCTTGGGAGTAGGTTGCCGTCGCCAAATCGATGGTTCCGGTCGTAACCTGCACGGCAACTTGCGTCTGCTGCGCTTCGTTGGTGGAGTTGTCCTCAACTACGATCAGCGAATCTTGCTTGATCGTGTAGTTGCTTCCATCGGTAAAGACAACCTTGGCGATGCCTTCAGGACCCGTCTGGATGACATCACCTTTATTTAATGGGAGATCGTAGCTGGCGTTCTGCCAAACGCTGCTGCTGTTCCTCTTGACCCGAACTGTGCCATCGATGTTGGTAAAGTGCGCCTGCTGTTGTCCTACCTCTTTAGTGAGAACGCGCGAAGTAGAAGAACCGAGCTGCGCTGCCATCTGGCTCAGTAGTGCCTTAGTCTGTTGCGGAAAAATAAAATAGCCGATCGCGCCCGCAATAAGAATGACGAACAGGCACACCAAGAGCACGCTGCGATAGGTGATCGTGACGTACTGAAGAAAAAAACCTTCGTCTTTGGACTTGGCAGGCACGCTTGATGCTTGAGTTTCAGGTCGGGATTCAAGTGGAGAGTACCACAAGAAAAACCCCTATCAAATGGGCGAAACCCTTAGTTACCAAACTTGGAACGCCAATTTTTGAATCAGAGGGACTAGCACTTTCGGAGCCGCGAGAGCGTGGAGACGTTCTCAGTCGTCAGTAATCAGTTGCAAGTGGGAACCATCGATTCTGGTCGTGCGGATTCCTCCAAACTTGCTGAAAAGTGATCATGAGAACTGGGCAGCGCTATCCAATGCGCCTAGGCATACGGTACGATAAATAGTTTTGCACCCCCTTCCAGGAATCCCTGTCTAGATGGCCGCGAAAATCTATAAGAACCTGATCGGAGGCGAATGGGTTGAGTCGCGCTCCGGGAAGTCATTTGAAAACCAAAATCCGGCAAACTCCAAAGATGTCGTTGGCGTTTTTCCGCGCTCCACCAAGGACGACGTCAACGAAGCTGTGGATGCTGCCAAGAAGGCCTTCGAACGTTGGCGGCTCACGCCGGCTCCACGCCGCGGGGAAATCATCTTCCGCTGCGCCCAGATTCTGGCTGAACGCAAAGAAGATTGCGCCCGAGACATGACGCGCGAAATGGGCAAGGTACTCAAAGAGACTCGCGGCGACGTACAGGAGGCCATCGACACCGCTTTTTACATGGCGGGTGAGGGACGCCGTCTCGACGGTCGCACCGTGCCCTCGGAATTGCCCAATAAGTTCGCGATGGCCATGCGTGTTCCGCTCGGAGTGGTGGGCATGATTACACCGTGGAACTTTCCCATGGCCATTCCATCGTGGAAGATCTTCCCTGCCATCGTTTGTGGCAACACTTGCGTCATCAAACCAGCCGAAGACACACCGTTGTCTACGGTCAATCTGGTTCGCGCCCTCATGGATGCGGGGCTTCCTCCAGGTGTGGTGAACATCATTCACGGATTCGGCCCCGAAGCGGGCGCCCCCATGCTCGACCATCCGGACGTTCGCGCCATCTCATTTACCGGATCCAGCGAAGTTGGACGAATGATCGGCGAGGCTGCCGCCCGAAACTTTAAGCCGTGCTCGCTGGAGATGGGCGGGAAAAACGCCATCATCGTTCTGAACGACGCAAACGTCGATCTCGCGATCGACGGAGCTCTCTGGGGCGGGTTCGGGACCGCTGGTCAACGATGCACTGCTGCAAGCCGCGTGATCGTGCAGAAGGGTGTCTATGATCAATTCGCCGACAAGTTCGTCAGCCGCGCGAAGGCGCTGAAGGTGGGTCCGGGCATCGACGAGCAGAACGACATGGGTCCGCAGATCAATCAGCAGCAAATCGAAACCACGCGCAAGTATGTGGACATCGGCAAAAGCGAGGGCGCAAAGCTGTTGAGTGGCGGGAATCAGATCACTTCCCGCGGTCTGGGAGACGGCTACTTCTTCGAACCCACTATCTTCGGCGATGCCCATGGCAAGATGCGAGTCGCTCAGGAAGAAATCTTTGGGCCGGTAGTTTCAATGATTCCGACAGATAGCCTGGAGCAGGCAGTAGAGATTTCGAATGGCGTAGCCTACGGACTTTCGTCCGCGGTGTACACCCGAGACGTGAACCGGGCATTCAAAGCGATGCGCGATCTCCAGACAGGCATTACGTACATCAATGCTCCTACCATCGGAGCGGAAGTCCATTTACCTTTTGGCGGCACGAAAGCAACGGGCAATGGACATCGCGAGGGCGGCATTGGCGCGATTGATTTCTACACGCAGTGGAAGGCGATTTATGTGGACTATTCCGATCGCCTGCAGCGTGCCCAAATCGATACCGGCGAATAAAGACTATTCACCACGGGACACGGAGAAAGGCATTTCCCAAAAGCGTCCCATTTTTGCGGCTGTTCTCCGTGTACTCCGTACCTCCGTAGTGAAAACGACTTTTGAGGCAGACATCATGATTATCGGCGTACCGAAAGAAGTGAAAGATCACGAAGCGAGAGTCGGCATTGTTCCTTCTGGCGTGAAGGCTCTGGTAGATGCCCGACACAAGGTTCTGGTCGAGACGAAAGCGGGCGAACTCTCGTCTATGCCCGACAGCGAGTACAAACAGGCTGGCGCCGAGATCGTGGGCTCGGCGGAAGAGGTGTGGAAGCGCGCCGACATGGTTGTCAAAGTTAAAGAGCCCATCGAGAAGGAGGTTCCCTTCTTTCGCGAAGGCTTGGTTCTGTTCACCTATCTGCATCTGGCGCCGATCCCCGATCTCACCGAACAGTTGCTCAAGAAGAAGGTGATCGGGATTGCCTACGAGACGGTTACAGATCGCGGCGGCACTCTGCCGTTGCTGACCCCGATGTCAGAGGTAGCAGGACGCATGTCTATACAAGTGGGCGCCAGTTACCTGGAGAAGGAGAAAGGCGGACGAGGAATCCTGCTCGGAGGAGTACCCGGGGTTCCGCCCGCAAAAGTAGCGATTATTGGGGGAGGGATTGTGGGCATCAATTCCGCCAAGATTGCACTGGGGATGGGCGCGGACACCACCATCATCGATATCAACCTCAATCGGCTGCGCGAGCTCGATGACATCTTCAATGGCCAAGTCCGCACTCTCGCATCGAACTCCTACAGCATTGGCAAGGCCTGCACCGAAGCCGATCTCGTAATTGGTGGAGTCCTTATTCCTGGAGCCGCTGCGCCTAAACTGGTTACGCGCGAGATGGTCAGCCACATGAAGCGTGGGGCCGTGATCGTCGATGTGGCCATCGATCAGGGTGGCTGCATTGAAACTGCCAAGCCCACCACGCACAGCAATCCTGCATACACCGTCGATGGAGTGGTCCACTACTGTGTCACCAACATGCCGGGCGCAGTGCCCCACACTTCCACTCTGGCCTTGACGAACGCTACGTTCCCTTACGTGCTCAAAATTGCGAACCAGGGGGCGCAAGCTGCGATTAAGTCCGATCCGGGAATTCGTGAAGGGGTAAACACCTTCGAGGGGCACCTTACGTACTCTGCCGTGGCTGAATCTCAGCACAAGCCGTGGAAGCCGGTGAAGGATCTCGTGGCGTAAGGCGGGCCATTGTTTTTGCGTCGAAGGGAGGAATGCCTACCATTAGCACGGGGTGGGATTCCTCACTTTGTTCGGAATGACAGAAACAAGTTACTCGTACCGCAGTGCTTCAATAGGATCCAAGTTGGCTGCCTTCCACGCAGGGTAAATCCCGAACAACAGCCCAATTGAGCACGACACCGTGAATGCAGCGACGGTCCAGTAGAGGGACATGGTCGCAGGAAGCGCCTCGAAGGCGGCGCGAATGCCCCAAGTAATCATGCCTCCGATGATGATTCCGATTGCGCCGCCCAGAGCGCAAAGGGTGATGGCTTCCAGCGTAAATTGAAAAAGGATGTTGCGTTTGGTGGCTCCAATCGCCTTGCGAACTCCGATCTCGCGGGTTCGCTCCGTTACCGAAACCAACATGATGTTCATCACGCCAACTCCACCAACCATCAGGCCCACACTCGATACAGCGAACATGAACACGAAGATGCCGCCTGTGAGCTGATTCCAAAAGTCAGAGAGCGCGTCGGGCGTGAAGATGGCGAAGTTATCTGGTTGGTTGAACTTCACGTGACGCCGGCGGCGAAGCACATCGCGAATTTCGTCCTTCACCGCATCGACGGTCGGTTGCGAATCCGCTTTCACGCTGACCCAATGATCCTTCAACTCTGGATGCAGCTTCTTGAAAGTGTGAAGAGGAAAGTAAACGATGTTGTCCTCGGGATTCTTTCCGCCACCGATTCCCGACTTCCGTTTGTCTGCGACGCCTATGACTGTAAAAAGCTCGCCTTCGATGGTGATTTCTTTGCCGAGGGCCGATTCCCCACCGAATAACTCGTCCGCCGTGTCATAGCCGATGTTAATCACGTTCGCGCGACGCTCGTCTTCCTCCTCGGTAAAAAATCGGCCTTCCTTTAGAGAGATGTCGTAAACATCCTTTACCGACGATGTGTCACCCTCAAGAATCGTGTTCGTCGCCTTACGTCCTTTGTACTTTACCGAGTAAATGCCGGCTTGGAAGATCGGATTCACATAGCGAACCCCGGCCGAGACCGCATTCACGTGCGGCATATCGCGGATGGCCATGGCATCTTCGAGCGAAAGCTCTTTCCGCGTAAGCAGCTCCGGAGAGGGTCTCCCGAATTGGAACACATCAAACCGATACACCCAGATGACGTTCGAGCCCATCTCCGCGACCTGCTCCTGGATGCGGGAATTCAATCCGCGAACCACCGATGAAATTGCGATCACCGTCATCACGCCAATCACGATGCCGAGCACGGTGAGGGCAGAGCGCAACTTGTTCTTGGCGATAGTGTCCATCGCCATGTTGATGGTGTCGAGATGATCTCTGTTGAGCATGGTTAGAGTTCCGATCTGAGCGCCACGATGGGATCGAGCATCGCGGCCTTTCTTGCCGGATATACGCCAAAGAAAATTCCGACGCTGGCGGAAACTACCAGCGCTGCTGCGACGGCCCACAACGCAATTGCGGATGGCATTCCGATCAAGAATGTAACCGTCTTCGCGACAAAGATTCCACCCAACGTGCCAATCACTCCACCTACGAGTGCCATGGTCCCGGACTCAATCAGGAATTGGCTGAGTACATCGCGACGTTTGGCGCCCAGTGCTTTGCGGATGCCAATCTCACGCGTCCTTTCCGTTACTGACACGAGCATGATGTTCATAATCACGATCCCACCCACCAGCAGTGAAATCGAGGCGATCGCGACCGTGACCAGGAAAAAATTCTGGCTGATGCTTGCCCAGAGGCTTATGAACGTCTGGTTGGTGTCGATCTCAAAGCTGTCCGGCGCGCTGGGAGCATCGTGACGGCGCGTGCGCAAAATGACGCGCACTTGGTCCATGGCATTGGACATTTGGGTACCAACGTCATAGCCCTTCGCCCAAAGCTTGATGCTGTTGCTATTGTTGCGCGATCCGTATTTTGAGATGAAGGTTGTGAGTGGCATCATCGCCCAATTGTCGCGACTCTGACCGAGCGTCTTGCCTTCCTTCTTCCCCACGCCGATGATCGTATACGAGTCTCCATCGATGCGGATTTCTCTGCCCACGGGATCGGCGCCACCAACCAGGTTTTCCAGGATGTCATTGCCAATCACCACGACCTGTCTGGCAGAGTGTTCATCGGTGTCGGTGATGTTGCGCCCATTTACGACGTCAAGGTCATAGATTCGACCCATCGACGGCGTCCAGCCACGAATTTGCGTGTCGGAGCTGGATTCTTGCGAGAACTTCACAACACCATTGAACTTATATAGAGAGGCGCCAACCACTTTGCATTCCGTGCACTCGTCGCGAACCGCTTCGTAGTCGTCCAATTGGAAGTTTTTGCGTTTCTGGCCGGCAAGAAAGTCATCCACATTGGTGATGACGTTTTTCATCTTGCTGACGATGAACACGTCTGCGCCAAGATTAAAAACCTTTTCAGCCACGTAGCTGTTAATGCCATTCACGAACGTCACAACCGCTATGACTGAAGACACTCCGATCACTACTCCGAGCAGAGTCAGCACCGAGCGGAGTTTGTTCGCCCAAAGCGATTGCAGGGCGATGCGCATAGCTTCAGCGATGTTCATTGGCTTACCTGAGCAGCTCAGCTAAGTGTACGGGAGTTTTAGGCCTTTTGTTTCACTGAGTGCCTACGTCCAGCGACTGGTCCGAGGGCTTGATAGCGCGAAACGATGTGACACATAGAGGTGCTGCGCCGGCAAATGAGCCCAGTTTTCGGCTGAAACTGGGAGCCCGCTGGTCAACAGCTATAATGAATCAGAGGCAAGTGGACTGGACGGTCGCCCCGGCTTGCCGGGGAGGAAAGTCCGAACTCCACAGAGCAGTGTGCCGGATAACGTCCGGGATTCCAGCATCAAGGCTGGAAGACGGCCAGTGCCACAGAAAACATACCGCCCCGCGCAAGCGGTGGTAAGGGTGAAAAGGTGCGGTAAGAGCGCACCGCCTGGGCAGCAATGGTCAGGGCATGGTAAACCCCACACGGAGCAAGACCAAATAGGGAGGGAGTCCGCTTCGGCGGACACGCACCGGCTCGGCGCGTCAGGACCTTCGGGTAGGTCGCATGAGCACGGCAGCAATGCCGCGCCTAGAGGAATGATCGTCATTCCGCGCAAGCGGAACACAGAATTCGGCTTACAGGTCCACTTGTTTCACTTCCTTAAGAGCCTTCCCACTCCAGCGTCGCCCTTTATAAATTCTTTACGCCCGACTAACTCATCTTTTACGGCGCTCAAGCTGCAATATCAAGGATGTTTGCCGACGCAATTGCGCACACCGGCGCGCTGATTGACATCCTATTAGCGCTCTTATACTGCGGCACTCTGGCCTTCGGAGTATGGATTCTGCGCAATCCCGTCGCCTTTTGGGATCAATTCAATCCTTATTTGAAGCCTTACGGACGCTCCACGCTCATTCTAGGCAGAGTTATTGGCTCTTTCTGGACGTTTAGCGCCGCCTCCGCGTGCATAATCCTGATCGGTAACGCCATCCGCGCGTCACTTGTGCACCACTGGGTTCGTTAATCGAGGCACTAATTACCTATCTAGCGGTCGTAAAAGCCACTCCCGACTTCTCTGGGATCGGAAGCTCGAGGAGCCTCGCTGCATTCTCAAAACAGATATTGCGGATCATCGACCCGACCAACTCTAGATCCGAGGGCAGATCGCCCGCCTCTACTTCCCCACCGATCAGGTTGCAAAGCACTCTCCGGAAGTACTCATGTCGCGGGTGTGACATGAACGACCGCGAGTCGGTCACCATGCCCACGAATCGTGACAACAATCCGCAATTCGAGAGCGCGTTCATCTGCCATTCCATGCCCTCTTTCTGATCGAGGAACCACCATCCGCTTCCGAACTGCAGCTTGCCGGGGATACTGCCGTCCTGAAAGCTGCCAGCAATGGTGGCGAAGACGTAGTTGTCCGTCGGATTCACGTTGTACACGATCACCTTTGGCAGGCGATTGTCCTGATCCAGACGATCGAGATACCGAGCCAGCGACTCCGCTTGCGGCCAGTCTCCGATGGCGTCGAATCCGGTATCGCGGCCAAGCGTCTTCATTGCTCGCGTGCTCGCATTGCGATAGGAGCCGAGATGCAGTTGCTTGGTCCATCCCTTTTCGGCATCGAGATGGCCGAAGAACAGCATCAGGAAGCTGGCAAATTTTGCAACTTCCTGCGGAACAGGCTGATTCCCATTTCGGACCTTATCGAAAATCGCCGCCGCTTCAGCTTCTGAGCAGAAATCAACGTAGCACTGTTCCAGTCCGTGGTCGGATAGCCGGCACCCGTGCTGATGGAACTCCTGGTGCCGTCTGCGCAGCGCCTCGAGAAAATCAACGAAGCGGGCGATGTGTGTGTTCGCGGCGGCTCCAAGCTCGTTTGTCCATTCGTTGAACGCAGCAGGATCCTGGATTCTGAGCGCGCGGTCAGGGCGAAACGTCGGAAACACCGCCGTAGAAATTCCTGCGCGTGCGATCCGCTCGTGATGTTCGAGCGAGTGCACCGGATCGTCAGTGGTGCACACCGCTACAACACGGAATTTTTCCAGAATGCCTTGCGCGGTAAACTCGCCATGCTGCAACTGATCGTTCGACCGCTTCCACACATCTTCCGCACTGCTCTCGTCCAGCAGGCTATCGATGCCGAAATATCGCTTCAGTTCCAGGTGCGTCCAGTGATACAGCGGATTGCGCAGCGTATGCGGCACGGTTCGTGCCCAGGCCAGGAACTTCTCATAGGGCTTCGCATTGCCGGTACAGTACCGTTCCGGGACACCGTTAGCGCGCATCGCCCGCCATTTGTAGTGATCGCCCTCAAGCCAAATTTCGGTGAGATCGCGAAAACGATGGTCGTCCGCAATGTCCTTTGCGGAAAGATGACAGTGATAGTCGAGGATCGGCTGATCGGCGGCGTAATCGCGGTAGAGCTGCCGTGCCGTCTTTGTATGTAAGAGAAAATTATCCGTGATGAATGCCATGACATTTACCTAAAGTGCCTGCAGACCTGGTCCCGAATTGCGTGGTTCCGGCGGCCCTGGGCCGTGCCTCGATTTTGTTTTCGCTGCCAAAGGCCGGGCGAGGGCGCCCGGATCCACGTAAGAAACTGCTCACAAATTCTTATTGTCTGCCTTTTCCAAATGTGTATCAGGAACAGTGTTGCTTTGAGCGACCCTAAAGTCCTCAACACCTTTAAGAACGAAGGTCGGAACATTTGCCGTCTTGGGTGTTTTGATGCGGAAGAAATCGGCTCCGTGAACCTCATCGAGCACAAAGACAGGGCGCGCATCCGCTTGCTGCGCCAGAATCTTGATATCGTTCATCTCAATGCCGTTCACATGACGCAGGTAGAAGCCTTGTGACGGCAACTCGCCAAACATATTGGGTTCAGGATACTTCTTCTCGTTCTCCGCCGGTTGCAGTGCGGCCTGCTGCGATGTTCCTCCGCCGCGGTGCTCGATAACGATGTTGCTCAGCTTGAAATTCTCCACGGGATGATCAGGGATACCGGTGATGCTGGATGATTGCGGCGAAGTCGCGTTGGAGCAGACGATATTGCTGATGATTACTCGTCGCGCCTCTCCCACCGGAACTCCGTCTGGCCCGCGCATGCGGGCGCCGAGACGAACGAAGATCGGTCCCTCAACGATGTCGCGCATGCTGATGTTGGTGATGGTCACGTCTTCGAGAATCGCGCCATCGACGCTCTCCAGCGCGATCCCGCGGCAGGCATCGAAGACGCAGTTGGAAATCGTGATTCGCTTGAACGCTCCATTCGACTCTGTCCCAAATTTGATGCGGCCGGTGTGAGGCACTCTTTCGCCTGCGGGAAATGGCTTGCGCGTGCCGTCGAGCATCGTGCCTTCCATGAAGCTGCCAGATACGAAGCAATTCGTAATCGTGACCATCTCCGTCGGCCGCGCATAGCCGAGACCGAAGGAACTCTTCAGACAAATGCCGTCGTCCCACGGCGAGTTGACGCTGCAGTTGCTCACGCGGACGTTGCTGCAGCAATCGATGTCCATGCCGTCGCGGTTGGTATCAATTTTAAGATTGTCGATAGTGAAGTTGTCCACGCCGGTGGCAAGAATCCCAAAGTGGCCTCCGTGCAGGATGGAAAAGTCACGAAGGATGACATTGTGACAATTCTTCAGCGCGATGGACTTGTTGCCGACCCCAGGATCCTCGGCTCTCGGCCCCTGCCGCGTGCCTCGGCTCAGTCCTTTTCCCCAAATGAGCCCAGGCCCGAGGATCGAGAAATCGTGAATGTCCTCTCCCAAAATGAGACTGTTGTGCCAGTGGCTGTGACCGTAGTCCTGATAATGGTCCCATTGGTTGGGCTCCGCCGCGTCGTATTGGCCGCCGGCACCAGTATCGGACGCAAGGATGGTGGCGCCCTGTTCGAGATAAAGAGCGACGTTGCTCTTCAGATGAATCGTGTAGCAAGGATAAGTGCCGGCAGGAAAATGAACCGTGCCTCCGCCCGCGGCGGCCGCGCCTTCGATGGCTTTGTTAATGGCAGGCGTGTCGATGGTCTTGCCATCAGCCTTTGCGCCGAAGGAACGTACATCAAAAACGGTTTGCTGATTTGCCGAAGCCGCTGCTGGAGTTGATGATTCCTGTGCAGACAACTTTGTGGCGGTGCCCACGGCCGCTCCCACGATGCCCGCAGCCGCGAGATGCATGAAGTTCCTTCGCGTACTCTCCTTGCTTGAATTCAACCCGTTCTCCTGTTTTCTTAGTTCCGTTCTCGTCATTCCAATTCAGGTCCTTCAAACCAGACGGTTGGTTTGTACCGTTTTCAGCTTCGTGTCAGGGTCTGTCATCCTGAGCCGCCTTTGGCGAAGGACCTCCGGCGATGTTTCGGAATTGACTGCACGCAATGGGCTTCTCAACGACAACTCTCGTGAAAAAGCCGCCGACATAGCTGACAAGTCCCAAACCTTGCTGGAGGTCCTTCGCTGCGCTCAGGATGACAGTGCATAGGTGTTCTGTGCTCAGGATGACGCATGCATCGTATTTACTTTTTCCGGCGGAATGGGAAAGCGTCAACAACTTCGATCTCTCAACCATTTCGCCGGATAAGGGCACCCGGCGCTCCGTCCGCAAAATGAGGAACGGCCTGCGCGAAGCGCCTGGTGCAGCTTCTCGATTAACGCATCAGAACATCAGCTTCAGCGCCAGCTGTCCGATGCGCGGATCACCCGCGCCGGTGATCTGGCCGAAGCTGCTCGAGCTTTTCGTTGCAATCCCCGTAGTGGCGGATGGATCGCTCAAGTTCACTCGGTTCAAGACGTTGAAGTACTCGGCGCGGAACTGAAGGTTAAAGCGCTCCGTCATCTTGAAGTTCTTCATCAGTCCCATGTCCCACGTCCAATACTTCGGGCCGCGCAACGCGCCCTTAGTGGTATTTCCGAAGGTGCCGGGAGCCGGCTGCTGGAAAAGCGTGGGATTGATCCAGGTCACGCAGTGTGGCGAAGTGCCGCAATTATTACCGCCATAAGGATCTCCTCCAAGGAATACCGCGCGGTCGGTCCCGTTCCCCACACCTGACAGGTCGCTTCCGGAACTGTTACCGGACAGCACCGTCACCGGACGCCCCGTCTGGAACTGTGTCGAGCCGCTCAGCATCCAGCCCCCTACTACCTCTCGCACGGCTGCGTTCGAACCCGACATCTGCGGAAGCTGCCAAACATATGACCCGACGATGCGATGCGTGCGGTCGAACTCCGACGGGCCTCGGTCGAAGGCGTGACGGTTCGGATCATCCCATGGCAGCGGGGACACCCCGCCCGTATCCGAGCCGATCTCGCTCACGTTAGCGCCGACGGGCAGATCGTCGAGACTCTTCGACCATGTGTAGCTGGCGATGACTGTGACCGTTTTTGCGCGCTTCTCCAAGCTCGCCTGCAGAGAATTGTAGGAAGAGTTGACGTCGTTCCAACCCTGCCAGACGTTGTTGTAGACGACATTCTTGGGATTGATCGCCTCGAAAGGAAGATTCAGTCGGCGGGTAGCGTCGCAGAATGTCGATTTGCCACCGGGTTTGGGGTTACAGACTGCCGGTAGTGTCGCTGTTGGAAATGCCGGATTTAGTTGCACCGATTCCTTGATATGGTCGCCATGCGAACCCACATAGGCGAGTTGGGCCAGAAATCCGGCCGGGAACTCATGCTGCAAGCCCAGGTTCCATTCGTCGATTACCGGCGTCTTAAGTTTCGCTCGATTGTCGAAGCCGATGATTTGCAACGGCAGCGGAAAGACGTACGTGGAAGGCACCGGAAGTGCGATCGGAAACGGATTGTTGATGGCAGTGCAGCCAGCGGTCTTGAGGCAGTAGGGATCGCTGAACGGACCAGGTGGCGGCGTCAGCGGGCCAACTTGCGGACTGAACGGTGTCAGGTCGACGACACGGTTGTTCGCCAAGCCGGTCATGCGCGTGTCATAGAACATGCCAAAGCCGCCGCGCAGGCTGGTCTTGCTATCCCCGAACACGTCATAGGCGAAGCCGAGCCGTGGCGCGAAGTTGATCATGTTCGATTGAACGCCGCGCTCCGGCACGCCCGAGTCGCCTACAAAAAACAATCCGGGCGGCGCATTGGGATAGACCTGCGACCGCGGCCCGCCGGGCACAGCGTTGGCGATGTTGAACACCTCCGTGCGGTGCTTGACCTCGTCCCATGCCTGGAAGGGCTCCCAGCGCAGACCTGCGGTGAGCGTCAGCCTCCGGCTCGCGTGGAAGTCGTCCTGGAGATACAGCCCAGGGAAATTGTTGCGGATGTTCTTGAACTCACCGGCGCCTTGCTGGAAGTTGTTCAGTGTGCCTGCCAGGAAGGCCGAAGTGCTAGGAAAGGTGAATGTTCCGTACCCGAAAAACCCGGGGTTAGTGATGTCCACCTTACTGGTCTCGATGACTCCGCCGAACTTGAGCGTGTGGCGTCCGAAAACCCAGCTAACGTCATCGCTCCAGCTAAAGTTGTTGCGCTTGAAGACGGCGCGCAGGTTGTCGCCGATGCTGAAGCCGGTCAATCCGGAGACACTAATCGTCTGGATGCCCTTGCCGAAGTTGGGCTGGAAGATGTTGACGCCGAAATCGGATACATTTGGCGCGTTGGCCGCCGGGCCACGATCTGAAGTCTCACGCGCGTAGCTGAAACGGAAATCGTTTAGAAGGTGCGGCGAGAAGATATGACTCTCGTGAAGCAGATAATTCTGATTCACGATCGCGTTGGTTCCATCGGCATAATTCAGGATATTGGCCGGATCGAGGACGGCATCCTTGTGGTAGCGGTTGTAATCGTAGCGGAATGTCAGCCGGTCATTGTTGGTGATCGAGTGGTCGACTCGGCCGAGGATTTCGTTGTAATTCTCGCGGCTTGGTCGTGCGTACGTGACGCGCGGCTGACCGGCAGGATCAAAGCTACCGGGATCGCCCAATGGGACCAGCTTCAGTAAATTGATGATCGCAGGGTCGGTGGCGCTGGCGCGCTGCGCGGCGGTGAACACGCTCTTGGTAGTCGGGTCTCCTAAATTGCGCGTTATCGTTCCCTGGTAGCCAGCGAAAAAGAACGTCTTGTCGTGGATGATGGGACCGCCAATGGTGCCACCGAACTGGTTGCGCTTAAGCTGATCGCGCCCATGATCGTAGGCGTTGAAGTTCGAGCCCCAGTTCCTGGCATTGAAAAGCGCGTTCCGCACGAACTCGAACGCATCGCCGTGGAACCGGTCGGTACCCGATTTGGTCACCACATTCACCACGCCGCCGGCGTTCTGGCCGTATTCGGCGCCGTAGTTACTCGTCTGAACACTGAACTCCTGCAGCGCGTCGGGAAATGGGAATGGCTGGTTCACGTTGCTGTACTCGTCGACGAAATTGCCGCCGTCCAGCTGATAACTGGTCTGGTTCTGTCGCGAACCGTTGATGGAGTACGTCACCGCACCAGGAAACGTCTTCTGTCCTCCCTGATCAGCCCCACCATTGTTCTCATCCTTGACCGTCCCCGGTACTAACAGCGTAAGTTGCGCAGCGTTGCGGCCTTCCAGCGGAAGGTCGAGAATGCGCTGGCCTTCCAGCACTTGCTTGATCGTTCCCGTCGTGGTGTCCACCTGTAGCTGGGTGCCGGTGACCTCTACCGTCTCCGTAGGCGAGCCGATCTGCAGGTGCGAATTGACGGTAAGAGTCTGATTCGCCAACAGAGTGACGGTCTGCTTCGAGGTGCGGAATCCGGGCGCCTCGATCGACACGTCGTATTGCGCCGGCTTGAGCGAGGGAATCACGTAATATCCCTGGGCATCCGCAACCGTAGTACGGCTAAGCGCGATACCTGTTTCAACCACTGTGATCTTGGCTGCTGGCAGATTTGCGCCGGAAGGATCAGTCACCGTTCCTACGATGCTTCCCAATCCCTGCCCAAACGAAGCTGCGCTGAAAGCCAGCAAGAGGAACAAAATCGAAATCGTTTGCTTCTTCATCACCGCACTCTCCTGAAGGGCGGCAACATTGGTCGCCTGAAATCCTGGCCGCCGATGAATTCAATTTGTAAACCGAATAATTCAGTGGGTTCTTTTGTCGCACGTGGGACGTCGCAAGGCATCGCGCGGACGGCATCATGAGTTGGTCTTTAAGGCACTGTCAAGTCTCAAAGCAGCAAAAGCAATCGTTAAGAAAAACTGAAAGATGCAAGGAGGATTTGCTTTTTCTATTTTTGCTGATTGTCTTTGCTGTCGCCGAACTTCCGCATTTGCGATGGCCGGAACTTGATCCGAACTGGCTCTTCTGAAAATGATCTAGCCAGACTGCCTCACCGCTTTGCCATTAATCCGCACGTTGCGTAGATCGAGGCCCTTCACATTCTCGACAACGTCAGGTTTCTCCACGCCAGCGAAGTCGCAATCCACGAATTTCACGTCCTCCACTGGAGCATTCTCAAATCCGCGCAGGTACAGCGCATGTTCCGATTTCCCACTCTGGAGCTTTTCGATTTCAATCTTCCGGGCCACCGGAACGAACTTCCCGTTCCTTCCTTCTTCGTAGTTGAAGTCGATCGAAACCACCGCCTGCCGAACCTCTCCGACGGTGATATCGCGAACAAAAATATTTTCGACTACGCCTCCTCGCATCGCATTGTTTTTGACGCGAATGGCGAAGTCGAGCTTTGGACTGCTCATGTGGCAGTTCTCTGCGAAGATGTTGCGCGCGCCGCCGGAGATCTCGCTGCCAATGGTCACGCCACTATGTCCGTTTTTCATTTGGCAATTGCGGATCACGATGTTCTCAACAGGCACGCCGATGCGGCGGCCATCCGCATTTCTGCCCGACTTGGTGGCGATGCAGTCGTCACCGGTGTTGAACGTGCAGTCTTCAATCAGTACGTCAGAGCAGCACTCCGGATCGCATCCGTCAGTATTCGGACCATCGGCATTTATATTCAGCCTGCGAACCGTCACGTTTGTGCAGAGCACGGGATTCACTTGCCACATTGGCGAGCGCAGCAGAGTGACACCTTCGAGCAGGACATTCTTGCAGCGGTAAGGCTGAATAAAGTTGGGACGCAGCCAGTGGCCTGGTCCGAAAACGCGTTTGGCTACTGGCACACCCTGCTCGGCCATTTGGACCAGGAGATCTCGATCCGGTCGCTGGTCGCGTGTCTTGCCTGCAGCGCACACGCTGGACGCACGCCATCCCCACCACGTCTCGCAACTGGCATCACCATCGAGTGTTCCCTCTCCTGTAATCGCGATATTTTCCTGCTCAAAGGCATAGATGAAAGGCGAGTAGTTCATCAGTTCCGTACCTTCAAAGCGCGTCATCACCATCGGATATTTGCTGGTATCGGAAGTGAACCGCACCAGGCCGCCAGCCACCACGTGAAGATTCACGTTGCTCTTGAGGTGAATTGCACCCGTGAGAAATTCGCCGGGAGGAACAATTACTCTTCCACCTCCAGCCGCAGCACAAGCGGCGATTGCGCGCTGAAATGGCAAAGTACTGTCAGTTTTGTTGTCGGGCACCGCGCCGAATTTCGTGATATTGAACTCTCGCTTTGGGAACACAGGGGACTTGATGCGATCCAGGATTTCTGGAACCCGGTTCCAACCTGAGTCCAAGTCCGGTTTCGCAAATGCGCTAAGGAGAGCGCTGGCCTTGTCGGTCAACAGGGCAGCTACAGCGACAGCTCCGCCGAGGCCAGTTGCTGTTTGAAGGAATTCGCGACGAGTTTGCATAAATTTAGAGCGGCTCCGGTTGCTATAGGCGGGACATACATAAACGTGGATCCGGGCGCCCTCGCCCCGGTGTTTTCGTTTACATCGGCGATCTCAAAGGGGAGATTTTAGCCTGAGAGCAGCTCCGCGAATTCCGATGGTGTGAAGCAACACCCGGCCGAGGGCGGCGGGTCCACGCTGATCAAGCTCAGTGCCACCCATTGGGAATCGGATACGCCCAATTGCGAAACCTATGCTCAGCGTCTGCATCTCCTCGATCACGTTCTACTCGCGTTGCAAGGCACGACGAATGAAATCGGCGAGCGTCAGAGTCAGGGCCCTTGGATACGCTGCGTTGACCATGGCCAGCGCCTGATTCCGCACCAGCTTATGTCCGGCGATGCGCGTGGTATGAAAAAAACGTGATTGGCCCTTCAGCGAGAAGGCGGGAAGAATCGAATACCCAAAGCCAGACTCGACCAGTCTCTTGATGGCCTCGGTATCCGCGGCTTCCATCACTACGTTGGGCTCAATCCCTACCTGGGCGAAAAATCCGTCGATTATGGTGCGCATATTGCTCTGCTTGGGATAGAGCAGCCAGGGAGCCTGCGCCAGATCCACCGCGCGGATGGAACCGATCTGCCCGCTGCGAACTTTGGCTGCCGATGGACGCACCACCAGCAGATCTTCGTCAAATAGCGGAATGGTTGTGATGCTCGAATCCGCGATGGGCAATGAGATCAGCCCGAGATCGAAGCGGCGATCGAGCAGTCCGGCGACGATTTCTTCCGTGTTGGCGACGGTGACATGCAATTCCGTCCGGGGATATTCCTTACGCAACATGCGCAGCGGCTTGCCCAAGCGGTAGACCAACGTGGTCACTCCGGTTGCAAAATGGAACGGACGGGTATCTTCCTGCGCCTCCCCATGAAAGTCCATTTCGATGCGGTGCATCTGGTCGAGCACGGTGCGAGCATGCTCGGCGAGGCGGAAGGCCATCGAAGTCGGAGCAAGTTTGCGCCCAGAGCGGACGAAGAGTTCGGTTTGTAAGTGGTCCGCCAAACCTTGCAGCTGAAGGCTCACCGCCGCGGGCGATAGATGGACGCGCTCCGCTCCGCGCGTGACGCTGCCGGTATCGAGCACGGACAGAAAGACCTCGAGCTGATGAACGTCCACGTTGTACCTCAAAAGAAGGCGGCAACACTTTAGTTCGACTAAACATTGATTTCAAGAGATCTCGCTGGACGCGCAGATCGGCGGGTGCAATTATCCGTTCACGCACGCAGGATTAGCTGCCGGTTCGGATGGGTTGACCCTCTCTGGATTCGGCAGCTTTTTTTGTGGTTTGCAGAGTTCCGGGGCAGAGTACCGCCGAGTCCCTAATAAATCTGTCATCCTGAGCGTCAGCGAAGGACCTTCCGCGATACGTCGGGCTTGATTGCTCCGTCCTGGCTTTTCAACCGAAAATGTCGTGCAAAACCATGAAAGTGCAACTAAGGCCGACACATTCTCCGGAGGTCCTTCGCTTCGCTCAGGATGACAGAGTGTGGTGGTTGCTGGGCGGGATCACAACTCAAATGTCCGTTGTGTGCTTCCGAATCTAATCGGGCGGAAAAATGGCGGCGCCTTACTGATTCACGCCGCTGGCCAGAAACCCGCCATCGACTGTAAGGATCTCGCCCGTCACGAAACTGGCCGAGTCTGAGGCAAGGAATATGGCGGCGCCTGCTAGCTCAGCCACCTGTCCGAAGCGGCGCATGGGGGTGCGGGCGAGAAACTCCTTGCCGCGGGCGGTCTCGTCAAGCAGCTTCTCATTTAGCGGGGTGCGGAAGACTCCGGGCGCGATGCCATTCACGCATACTCCATGCTGCGCCCACTCGATGGCCAGCGACTTCGTGAGAGACGCAACCCCGGCTTTGCTGGCGGCATAGGCCGCGACCTCGTAGAGCGCCACGAAAGAACTCAACGAGGCGATATTGATGATGCGTCCGTAGCGCCGCTCGATCATGTGGCGTCCGAACACTTGGCAGGCGCGGAGGACGCCGGTGATGTTGGTTTCCATGATGTCGTTCCATTCCGATTCGGGAACGTCGAGCGTCGGAGTGCGTTTTGTTTTTCCCGCGGAGTTGACGAGGATGTCGACTTTGCCGAATGCGGAGACGGCGCTCCGCAAGAGCTGTTCCAATGAAACGCGGTTACCGACATCCGAAGTCGCGCGTAGAGTTCGCCTGCCGCGCTGCTCGATCTCTTTGGCCGCGACTTCCACTTGCTCGGCGCGGCGGGACGACGGCACCACGTCAGCGCCGGCTTCGGCAAGTCCAAGCGCAATAGCGCGCCCAATGCCCGACGTGCCGCCAATCACGACGGCGACTTTGCCGGTCAGGTCTAGGGGAGCGTAGGTCATGGCGTCACCGCAATCGGGTGATCGGGCGATCGGGTGATCGGGTGATCGGGTGAAGTAAGAACCTCATCGTTTGTTCGCACCCATTAGTAGAGTACCTGGTATTCGCATTCTCTATGGCGAGGTGACGACAGCACGTCCTTACTTCACCCGATCATCCGATCACCCGATTCTTCCTCGTCCTTACTTCACCCGATGACCCGATCACTCGATCACCCGATTCTTCCTTCACCAATTCCACATCGTGCCATCCAGCTTCCGGTTCACCGGCAGATATGCACGTTCGTACGGGAACTTTGCTGCGAGCTTCTCGTCGTAATCCACTCCCAATCCTGGCTTGTCGCCCGGATGCAGGTAGCCCTTCTCGAAATAATAATTGTGAGGAAAGACTTCGTCTGTCTCCTTGCTATGTCGCATGTATTCCTGGATTCCGAAGTTGGGAATCGAGATGTCGAAGTGCAACGCCGCTGCCATGGTGACCGGGGAGAGATCGGTTGCGCCATGGCATCCGGTCTGCACGTGATACATATCGGCAAAGGCCGCTACCTTCTTGAGATTGGTGATGCCGCCGCCGTGGACGACGGTCATGCGCAGGTAGTCGATTAGCTGCTCGGAGATCAGGACGTTCGCGTCCCAGACGCTGTCGAAGATTTCGCCAAGGGCCAACGGCGTTGTGGTGTGCTGCCGAACAATCCGGAAGCCTTCCTGGAGCTCCGCCGGAACCGCGTCTTCGAGCCAGAACAGATGATAGGGCTCGAGTTCTTTGCCCAGTCGCGCGGCTTGAATGGGAGTGAGGCGATGATGAGCATCGTGCAGCAGATGCACATCGTCTCCAAACTTCACCCGGAGCGCTTCGAAAAGCTTGGGAACATGCATCAGATATTTTTCGCTGGACCACAGGTTCTCCGGCGGCAGTCCTTTTTCCGCGGGTTCGTAAAACAGCTGCCCGCGCCCAACGCCGTAAGTGCTCTGCAGCCCCGGAACTCCTGATTGCGCGCGCACGGCGAGGTATCCCAAGCCGATGTATTTGCCGACTTCGTCGATGGTCTGCTGGACGTCCTTGCCATTTGCATGGCCGTAAACCATTACCCCGTTGCGGCTCTTGCCGCCGAGCAGGTTGTAAACCGGAGTCTTGAGAGCCTTGCCTTTGATGTCCCAAAGTGCCATATCGATGGCGGCGATGGCGCTCATGGTGACCGGACCGCGACGCCAGTAAGCGCCGCGATAAAAGTACTGCCAGATGTCCTCGGTCTGAAATGGATCGCGACCGATAAGGCACGGCACGAGGTGATCACTGAGATAGCTGGCAACGGCAAGTTCACGACCATTGAGCGTCGCGTCGCCGAGACCGTAAATGCCTTCGTCGGTGTAGATCTTCAGTGTGACGAAGTTCCTTCCTGGAGAGCAGACAAGGACTTTGGCGTCTTTAATCTTCATTCAGCGACCTCGGTTAAGTGACACATGCTTACTCTGTCCTCCAGAGGTGTTCTCCTCGTCCGCGCGCGTTACCTCGCTCGCCGCTTGGCAGTCGTTTACGACTTCGCGCTCTTTAATACTGTCATCCTGAGCGAAGCGAAGGACCTTCGGCGATGGTGGCGGCACCTCGCTTCGTCGAGGCTTTTGCACGATGATTTTCGCTGAAACTCTCGACAATGCATCGTGATTGGAATCATCTCCGGAGGTCCTTCGCTTCGCTCAGGATGACAGATTTGGAGAGCTTACAAACATTCCCGACAGTAAGCGAGAGGCTCAAACATGTTCAGCTGAGGCGAACCTCACCGCGCCACGCGCGCTCCGCCACCCTTCATTAATTTCTCGACCTCGGCAAACGTGGCCATCGTGGTATCGCCGGGCGTTGTCATGGCCAACGCGCCGTGTGCTGCGCCGCATTCCACCGCCCACTGCGGATCGCGTCCTGTGAGAAATCCGTAAATCAAGCCGGAGGCGAACGAATCGCCGCCGCCGATGCGATCATAGATCTCGAGGTTCTCTCGTGTGGCCGCGCGATAGAGCTTGCCATCGCAATAGCAGACCGCGCTCCAATCGTTCAAGGTGGCTGTTTTAGCGTTGCGGAGAGTCGTTGCTACGACTTTCAAATTGGGAAACTCGCGGATCACGCGCTCGATCATACGGCGAAAGTGTTCGACATCGAGCTTGGCCAGGTTTTCGTCGACTCCTTCGACCTCGAAGCCGAGCGCGGCGGTGAAGTCCTCCTCGTTTCCGATTAATACGTCGACTAGCCTTACCAGATCGCGATTCACTTCTGTCGCTCTTTTCTTGCCGCCAATGGCCTTCCATAGTGACTCGCGGTAATTCAAATCGTAAGAGACGGTCGTGTGGTTCGCCTTGGCCGCAGACATCGCTTCTTTCGCGACTTGAGGAGTGCTCTCCGACAATGCGGCAAAAATTCCTCCGGTATGGAACCAGCGGGCGCCTTCGCGTGCGAAGATGGTGTCCCACTTGACGTCGCCGGCTCGGAGTTGGGAAACGGCGGTTTGGCCGCGATCGGAGCAACCCAGCGCGCCGCGGACACCGAAGCCACGTTCGGTAAAGTTGAGCCCGTTGCGGACGGTTCGGCCGACTCCGTCGTAGAGAACCCACTTGACGTGCGACTGGTCTACGCCACCCTGAAAAATCAAATCCTCAACCAGGTGGCCGATAGGGTTGTCCGCAAACGCGGTGACCACTGCGGTGTTCAAGCCGAAGCAGCGGCGCAGTCCGCGAGCGACGTTATACTCGCCGCCTCCTTCCCAAACCCGGAAACTGCGCGTGGTTGAGATGCGGGAATCCCACGGATCGAACCGCAGCATCACTTCGCCAAGGCTTACCGCGTCCCATTTGCACTCTGACTTCTTCCTGATTGTCAGTGGCGGCATCTCGATGGTTTCTCGTTATGGCTAAGGGTTAGCGCGGCGGACGGGTGCGTTCCGATTCGGGAATGGGACTGGAGCATTGCGCTCGGAGAATCCCATGTGCCGTGAGATCTCCCGGCAGATGCCTGCGAGCGTGGTCCCGATCTCGCGCTCTTGCTTCTGAATCCGCGTGGACGGCCCAGAGATGCTCAAGGCGCCTACGGAGACGCCGGCTTCATTCAGAATGGGCGCGCCAATGCACGCGACGCCAGGCTCATTCTCTTCAGGATCGGTAGCATACCCGCGGCGCCGGACAATTTCCATTTCCGCACGCAGCTTGCGAAGCTCATTGGGGGTGAGCGTGTCGAAGACGGTGTCCAACTCGTGCTCTGATGCGTAGGCGATCATCGCTTTCCCCAGCGAAGTATTGGAAATCGGCATACGGCTGCCCACCATGGCCGACATGCGGAAGGGCCGCGAGCTTTCGAGAAGATCGATATAGAGAACTTCTCCGTTGTGCAGTACGGCGAGGTTCACGGTTTCATTGAATCGGAGCTGCGCCTGGCGCATGTAGGGTTGCGCCACCTGCTTCACATCGCGCCGCAGGTTCGACGCGTGTTCGAACAGCTTCAGGCCAAGCCGGTAACGATGGCCATCAGGGGCTCGCTCCACGTAACCTCGCTCACACAAGGTGTAGAGCAAACGGAAGGCGCGGCTTTTATTGAGCGAAACCCGCTTGGATATTTCACTCAACTGCAATTCTTCGCCGTCACGAAAAACCTCGAGCACATCGAGAGCCTTGAAGACGGCCTCGACTACGTACTTGTCGTCGGATTCCTTGGGGAGCTTCATGATGATTTCAACTTACAAAACTGGATTCCATTCCACGAAGCGGAGGAAAGCATTTTGCGAGATGAAGCGCTGGTTGTCAACTCCAGCAAAACCAAGCCACTCATGAATTCTGCCGCAACAGATTTTGCAGAGTGAAACCCGCAATGCAGCATTGGCGCGATTTTGTGCCGTCGCTTTCCCTCAGCGGCTGGCTTTTGCTTTACTAAACAATTAGGGACTCGGCAAAAGCATGCGATTGGTTAGCTTCAGGAAAGACGGACATGGCGGGAGTGGGATTGTGCGCGAGAACGGAATCTTCGCGCTGAGTGGAGTCGGGTTCGACGATGCTCTGTCATTCATTTCGGCTGGTGCAGAAGTGCGTGAGCGAGTAGATCATCTGGCCAACAGCGCGTCCAGTCGCGATCTGCTGCCAGCGAATTCCGTTCGTCTCACCGCTCCTATTCCGCGGCCGTCTAAGATTCTGTGTGTCGGGCTGAACTATCGGGATCATGCCGTCGAATCCAAGATGGAGATTCCAGCGGTCCCAACGATCTTTGCCAAATATGGGAACGCGGTGATTGGCCCAGGCGATCCGATTGTGTTGTCGGTGGCGACGCAGAAGCCGGACTATGAAGCCGAGCTGGCAGTGGTGATCGGCAAACGAGCGAAACGCGTGCAGGCCGCCGAATGGAGCGATTGCGTGTTCGGTTACACGATCCTCAATGACGTGAGCGCCCGCGATGTGCAGCTCGCGACCACACAATGGACGCTTGGCAAGAGCTTCGATACCTTCGCGCCCATCGGGCCGCACATTGTGACTGCCGATGAAATTCCCGATCCGCATGCGCTGGACATCCGCCTGAGCATCGGCGGCGAAATTCTGCAGCATTCGAATACCCGGGAATTGATTTTTGGCATTCCCGTGCTCATTGAGTATTTGTCACGCGTGATGACACTCGAGCCCGGAGACATTATCAGCACGGGAACACCGTCCGGAGTTGGCCTTGGGCGGACTCCGCCGCGATGGCTGCGCGCAGGTGAGGAAGTTGTGATCGATATCGAGAAGATCGGCACGTTGCGTAATCCAGTGATCGCGGACCGCACGGGAAATTCACTTGCATGAAAACCAGCCTCGCGGGCCTCGATTCAATCTCTCGCCGCAGCTTTTGCCAGCGCGCGCTAGTTAGCGTGGCGGGAGTCGCGGCAGCGAAATTCTTGTCCGCGGGCGATAAGAATGCTGCGCCGAGCTTCGATCTTGCAAAGTTCGAACGTCCTCGCGTGCTCGCCCAAGCGAAGCAGTATCTAGGCCAGCCGCCAATCACGATCACCGATTCGTCGACTCCGCGCAGCGCCGGCGGCAAGCACGACTACTTTTCCGAAGGAGATTACTGGTGGCCTGATCCCAAGAATCCCAACGGCCCTTACGTTCAGCGCGACGGGATGTCGAACCCCGACAACTTCACCGCACACCGTCATGCATTGATCCGCCTCGGAGTGCACGTACCGGCGCTTAGCGCAGCATGGCTGCTTGGGCGAGATCGTCGATATGCCGATCACGCGGCTCGGCATTTGCGCGCATGGTTTCTCGATCCCACCACGCTGATGAATCCCAACCTTCAGTACGCGCAGGCCATTCATGGGCGGACCACCGGACGCGGCACAGGAATTATCGATACCATTCACCTGGTCGAGGTCGCGCGTTCCATTTCGGTCCTGGAGGAGTCGAAGGCACTCACTCCGGCCGAAGTCGAAGCCCTAAAAAAATGGTTTGTGCAATATCTCGAATGGCTGACCACATCGAAAAATGGTCAGGACGAACGAGACGCGAAGAACAATCATGGCACGTGGTGGGTGACGCAAGTTGCGGAGTTTGCCAAGCTCACTGGCGATCCGAAGCTGAGCGAGTACTGTGCGGATCGTTTCAAAACGGTACTGGCGCCTCACCAGATTGCGAATGACGGCAGCATGCCCGAGGAGCTCCGACGCACGAAGCCTTATAACTACTGCCTATTTAACCTCTCTGGATTAGCGACCCTTTGTCAGACTCTCAGGAGCTCTGGCGAAAATCTATTCACATTTTCCTTACCTGATGGGCGTGGCTTCAGCAAAACCATGGCTTGGATGTTTCCCTACATCAAGGACAAAGCATCATGGCCGTACAAGCCGGATGTGGAATATTTTCAGTATTGGCCGATCCGGCAGCCGAGTCTTCTGTTCGCGGGAATTGCTGTTTCCGATGCCGCATACATTAAAGTGTGGCAAACCCTTCCGCCGGAGCCGCAGGTGGAGGAGATCGTTCGCAATAATCCTATTCGTCAGCCACTACTGTGGCTGGGTCCTCGAGCTGAGTGAGTTCAACGCCGCAGACGGAGTAGTGTTACGACGGGTACCAAAGTGAGTTCAGTGTTATCTCCAGCGAAGCCCGATTTGCTATCGCAGTTCGAGGCGGCCGCACGCACCGCCTTTGCAACCGTGGAACGCGTGCCATCATCCGCGGCGGAACTGGCTGCGGCCGTAGCTCGCATTGCGCGCGGACGGATCGCGATCGCCGAGCCGCTGGATGTACCCGAGGCAATGTTTTCCGAATTGCGCCGTTTGCCCCGCGTCGTAAGTGATCGCTCAAAGCAGGAGCTCGCTACCTGCGACTTCGGCGTCACCGACGCATTTGCCGGAGTTGCTCGTACAGGGTCAGTTTGCATCACTATCGATCAGGGTTATGCGGGAGTCATCAGCCTGCTCTCCCGAACGCACATCGCTGTGCTCTCCGCCGATACGATTGTCGAGCGTCCGGCAGATTTGTTCGATGCAACTTGCATTGGTGGAAAGGGCTTGGAGCGCAACTTCGTTTTCGTCACCGGCCCGAGCGCAACCGCCGACATGGGTCCTCTGGTTCGAGGGGTACACGGACCTCATCACTTGCACGTCATCATTCTGGAGTAAGCGTGCCGGCCTCAACCACAACTTCACCTCGCTCAGTCGCAGACAAGAGCAGCCAGGCCGCTCTGCTGGCGGCGATTCGTATGGCGCTCGACATCGAGAGTCCGGCGGTCCGCCATAACACGCAAACCTTCAATCGCGGACGGTACGAAGCAATCGCGGTAATCCCGAACTATGACGCGCTGAAAGACCAGGCTCGCGCGATCAAGGAGGCAGCGATTGCGCGCCTACCTGAGCTTCTTCCCAAATTGGAAGCGAGCGCCAAGCGCAATGGTGGACATTTCTTTCTAGCAAAGGATGGCGAGCAGGCTTCGCATTACATCACACAACTCTGCCGTGAGCGGCAGGTTCGCCTGGTGGTCAAGGGCAAGAGCATGACAGCGGAAGAAATCCACCTGAATCACCATCTCGAAGCAGCAGGAATCGAAGTTGCCGAGACCGATCTTGCGGAGTTCATCCTGCAAATTGCGGACGAGCAGCCCTCTCATGTTGTCGGCCCCGCGATCCATTACGGCCGCGAACGCATCACCGCGCTGTTCAAGAAAAAGTTCACAACCGATCTGCCACTGGACAGTGGAGAAGAGCTAACGCGGTTCGCGCGGGAGATGTTGCGGCAAAAGTTTTTGCAGGCAGATGCGGGAATCTCGGGAGCGAATTTCGTTACGGCGGATTCCGGCAGCATCGTGCTGGTGGAAAGCGAAGGGAACATCCGTCTCGCTTCGCAGTTGCCGCCGCTGCACATTGCCATAGCAGGAGTCGAAAAAATCGTGCCCACTCGCGCCGACCTGGCGCCGTTCATCGAGCTGCTAGCCCCAAGTGCGACGGGCCAAGGACTGAGCTCCTACACCAGCGTGCTCACACCGCCTCTAACTTCCGCGCCGTTGCTTTCCGGCTCTGGCGCGCAACGTGAGTTTCATTTGGTGCTCGTAGATAACGGTCGTCTGCAGATGCGCGAAGACCCGGTGCTGCATGAAGCCTTGTACTGCATCCGCTGCGGCGCTTGCCTGAATTCGTGCGCGAACTTCCAGACTGTGGGCGGCCATGCATTCGGTGGAGAGACTTACTCCGGAGGCATCGGAGGCTCCTGGGAAGCGGGCACACACGGACTGCTCAAGGCGCGGTTCAACGAGTTGTGCACCGGCTGCACTCGATGCGTGAACCAGTGTCCGGTGCGAATCGATATTCCGTGGCTAAACGCAAACTTGCGCGAGCGCATTAGTCAGCACGATGCCGGTAGTTCACGCGGCTTTTTGCAAAAAGCGCTCAGCGTAAACGCGCAAGACAAAGCTTCGCTGCCGAAAATTTTCTTTGGCCGATACGATCTATTTGGAAAATGGGGAGCGCGGCTGGCTCCACTGTCAAACTGGATCAATCGACTGACCATCACCCGCGCTCTCATGGAGCGCGTCGTTGGAGTGGACCGCCGCCGAGAGTTGCCCGCATTCGCGACGTCCACGCTGGTCAGCACCGCAAAGAAGATCCGGATCGGGAATGAGACAGCGCGTCGGGGCAGAGTCGCGCTCTTCCCCGATATTTTTACGAACTATGGATCGCCCGAAAGAGGAATCGCAGCACTGAAGGTCTTTAGATCGGCCGGAATCGATGTTGTGCTGACTGAAGTCTCTGCCGATGGGCGCGCATCGTTATCGCAAGGTCTGATCGCGACAGCAAGGAAGCAGGCGCAGGCGACCAGCAAGTTGCTGTTAAAGCACATCCGCGACGGGCGCGAAATCGTCGTCATCGAACCGAGCGCCCTGGCGATGTTTCGGCTGGATAATCGGCACTTCCTAGAAGCAGGCGTCTTCGAGGAAATCAAAGCGCACAGTTTCGAATCGATGGAGTATTTGTGGCGCGTCTTGCGGGAGCGGCAGCTCAATGTCGAGGAGTTGTTCCCTGCCTCGCGACATCCTTTGGGAACAAGGCTCTTCTATCACAGCCACTGCCAACAGAAGACCATCGGCGCGGGCGCGCCTACGGAAGCCCTTCTACGGAACGCAGGATTCGAATTGGTCACATCAAATGTTGAGTGCTGTGGAATGGCCGGCAGCTTCGGATACAAGAAGAACTATTACGAACTCAGCATGGCCGTCGGAGAAGATTTGTTTAAACAGGTCCGCGCCGCCGACGTGGACGGCACTCCCAGAATGCTGGTTGCCACCGGCATTTCATGCCAGGAGCAACTGCACGCAGGACTCGGACGCAGAGTCTTTCATCCTATGGAGTTGTTGGCCGAGATTGCCGACGCAAGCTCGCTGCAAAAGTCTTAGACCTGGTTCATCCACAGGGCATGCAGTTGGATGGGAGGCTCGCATTCCTCGAACGAAAAAAAACCGCCGCCGTCTTCCGAGGATCTCCGGGCACGCCTCTGCCGCAGCAGGAAACGCATACTTGAAGCCAGATTTCCCAATAACAGGGAAATTAACAAGGACTTTTCGTGATTCCGGCAAGAAATCCGCGATTTCTGCCCAAATTCCGCAATTTTCGCTTCCGGAACAGGGATTAACAGGGAATTTTCAATTCTTGAGCCAAGCCATGCAAAATCAGAGTGATAGGAGCACAGAGACGATCTGCCGACTTTTAGCAGGGAATTTATCAGGGATTTCCCACGCCCTTCGTATTTGCATTGGTCTTAGCAGATCAGATGGTCTTAGCGCAGTCTTATCGAGCCGCTTCCATGGCGCGTTCGCCGGCGACTCTGCTTTCCGGTGTCTTGTCGAGTACCGCGTATCCCAAGCTCCTTGAGACTGCCATCGCGGCGCTCCGTGCCGCAGCGGCAAACGTCGACACTTTTTCGCGGGTAACCCGGGTGGTTGGGCCCGACACGCTGATGGCGGCCGCGATCTTTCCCGAAGCTTCGAATATGGGCGCGCCGATGCAGCGCGATCCGAGATACGCTTCCTCGTTGTCAATCGAATATCCACGCTGCCGGATCGCAACAAACTCTTTGCGCAGCTGTGCGGTGTTTTTGAGGGTGTGCGGAGTAAAGCGCTCGAAGCTCATTCCCTGAAAGAAATATTGCTGCTCTTCTTCGGGAATGAATGCCAGCATTACCTTGCCCAGCGCAGTGCAATACACCGGACGCCGAATGCCAATCTGCGAGACCAGGCGAAACGTATGACTGCTCTCCATTACGTCCAGATACAAGACCTCGCGCCCGTCCATTACGGCGAGATTCACCGTCTCGCCAGTCGCTCGCCACAGGTGTTGCAGGATGGGACGGCTGATTTTTCGCAAGGTCGTCTGGTATGACGTTCCCAACGCGAGTCTTGCCAGCCGCACTCCGATGGCATACGCGCCGGAGGCGTCACGGAATACGTATCCTTCATGCTCCAGGTGTGCAAGGAAGCGATAGGCAGTGCTTTTGTTGATGGCCGTTTGTTGCGCGACATCCTTCAATTGAAGCCCGGAGGGGGCTTCGTGCAGCGTTTCCAGAATGCGCAGAACTTTTGTGACTACTCCAACCGGAGCGGATTTCGATTCCCGTGGCCTCATGATTACCAACTCCTCTGAATCCCGACCGGGACAGGATGCCATAGATTTCACATCCTGAAACATAAATTTTTTATCTTGAATTAACAAGCGAAACCTTGATATAGGTTTTCTCCCGCTGCAGCCTTCGGTCAGAAGCGCAGTCGCCCCGCTCTCCCGGACTGACCAGCTCGGAAACGTGGAGGAATCTATGCACTTCGCAAAGAGATCGGCTTTCGTGTCGATCGTTTTCTGTTTCGCGTTTTGCCTTCCGGCACTGGCGCAGACCCGAGGCGGCGAAGCCAACGGCACGGTGATCGACTCCTCCGGCGCCGTGGTGCCGGGAGCGAGCGTCACGTTAACGAACCAAGCCACCAATATCCAGAACACTGCCACCAGTAACAACAACGGTTATTTCGTGTTCGTGAATGTCCAGCCCGGTCCATACAAGCTCAAAGTCGAGAAGTCCGGATTCAAGGCGGTGGAATCCAGTTTCCAGGTGGCCGTCAATCAGGCGGTGACCCAGAATATGACGCTCGATGTAGGCAGCGCCTCCACGACCATCGAAGTTACCGCCCAAGCTCCGGTGCTGGACAGCACGACCAGTTCTCTGGGCACGGTAATCGAAGAGAAGACTATTCAGTCTCTGCCGCTGAATGGCAGGAATTTTACTCAGTTGCTCACGCTCACTCCCGGCGTAACTCCGGTTTCGACCTCGCAGAACAAGAGTACCGGTGGAGTGGAAGGCAACGTCGGGATTCCCGGTTCCGGATTTGCCGATCCTTCTTTCCATGGACAGGAGAACCGCTCGAAGCTCTACTTCTACGACGGCATCATCAATACCAACATCCGCGGACCGACATACATCGTGATTCCCAACATCGACATGATTCAGGAATTTAAGGTAGTGGGCCAGGATGCCAATGCCGACATGGGCGGCGCAGCCGGCGGCGTAGTGAACATGGTGTCGAGAGCGGGCACTAACAAATTTCACGGCTCGGCGTTCGAGTACGTACGCAACAACGCCTTTGACGCACGCAATGGCTTCAGCGATATCACTTCCACTGGTGGACCGAAGCCACCTGCGGCATACCATCAAAACCAGTTCGGCGCGACCATCGCAGGACCGGTCATTCACGATAAGACGTTTTTTACATTCGGATACGACGGCTGGCGATACAACAAGCCAGACGGGAGCACTGCGTATGTTCCGACGCCTGCCGAGTTGGGCGGAGATTTCTCGCAGACAGTGATTTCCGGAACTGGGAATCCCATCTTTAATCCCTTCTCGACGCGACCGGGAACGAAAGCCGGAAGTTTTGTGCGGGACCGGTTCCGCTGTGATGCTGCAGACAATCCATTGCCGCTGCTGCCGGGAACGAAGGTTCAAGATCAGACGATTGGAGCCGTATGTAATAAACTTCCACCGCTATTGATTAATCAATCGATTCAACAGTTCTTTCAAGCCTATTCGGCAACGCCAAATCTGGCTAACCCCAATGATCCGAAGCACAACTTCATACAGAACCGCTCCTCGATCAACAATGCGAATGAATACAACGCAAGAATCGACCATCGATTCAGCCAAAGAGACAATGTCTTCCTTCGCTTCACTCAGCAAAGCGTATATACGTTCACTCCCATAGGTGAGGCGGATTCAACGTCAGGCGGGTCTCCCGGAAGAAACTATGGTGGCGACTACGTGCACACCTTTGGCCCCAACCTCATCTTCGACTTCCGTGCGGGCTATGCCGGACGGCCGGGTGTCGATTCCAGCCAGCAGAACACCAGCGCACTCGGCACTGCTCCAATGACCAAAGCCGGATTTGCCGATATCGACAAATATTCGGGAATGATCCTTGACCTCGGAAACGGCACTCCTTGGAACAACGGCGGAAACCGAAGCTTCGGAACTCGCGGAGCCGCGCTCCGTGAGAACCCAACCCGGAGTTTTACGCCGAGCCTTCAATGGTTGAAGGGCAATCACAATATAAAAACCGGCTTCTGGTACATCGACGCGAAAAGGGTACAGAAGAACACATTCCAGACCTACAACTTCAGCAACACGCAAACGGAGGATCCGAGTAGTACAGGCAATACCGGTCTGGCTCTGGCTTCAGCTCTACTAAGCCTGCCCAGCTCCGCTACTGGCCAATTGCCCAGCCGTCAAGGCGGGGAAGTCTCTTTTAGCTACGCTTCGTGGGCCGCCTATCTGCAGGATGAATGGAAGCTTCGGCCGAATCTCACGCTGTCGATCGGATTACGCTACGACTATCTCACGCAGCCGCAGACTACCGACGGAAGACTCTGGAACTCGTTTGACCTGCAGAATCAACGCTGGATTGTGGGCGCAACAACGATGCCCGGCTTCTGCAGTTCAGTTGGGCAGGCGCCCTGCATTCCCGACGCATTCAAGACCGATCCTCACTTTGCCAATGTAGTGGTTGCAGGAAAGCAATTCTTCGCGCCGGGCCCGGTGAAAGACAACTGGGGACCGCGTCTCGGAATCGCTTGGCAACTCCATCCCAAAACGGTACTGCGCGCCGGCGCGGGCTTGTATTGGGATGCGCTCCCCGCACGCAGTCAATATGCGCAAAATGACCTCGAGGCTGAGGTTTGGCCCGATGCGACGGCATTTGGCACCGGAAACGTAAACAACGACGCATTCTTTGCTCCGGGCAGCGCTACGCCGGTTCGGTTCCTGAGCGACTTGAACGGGCATTTCCCAGTGACGCTTCCGCCCACCACTCCGTGGGGAATCGGAGGGTTCAGTGATGATCCCCGCTATAAAGACCCCTATTCACTCCAGTATCACCTCGAAGTGCAGCAGGAGCTGACTCCGAGCAGCATGTTCTCGATGGCATACGTGGGAAGCCAAAACGGCCGTTTGCCCTGGTCCGGGCTGGCCAACGCGGCGCGTCAGCCATCGCCTTCGACCGCGACGAGTGCTCAGATCGATGCCCTGCGGGCAGTACCCTGGGCCAACATCAACAACTACACGATGAGCATCGCCCGTTCCAGCTACAACGCTCTCGAAACCAAGTTCGATCATCGCTTCTCTGGCGGTCTGAGCTCCCTGGTCTCATATACCTGGAGCAAATCCATCGACGAAGGCAGTGGGTACTTCGGTGTTGAGAACGCTCTCGCAGGAGGAGGTTCGACTGTTCAGAACTTCTACGATCTTCGGAGCGCACGTGGCCCTTCCGGCTACGATATTACCCACTTCTTCTCCTGGGCTAACGTCTATGAGCTGCCCTTTGGGCGAGGAAAGCGGTTCCTCACAAGCGGTCCTCTGTCGTGGATCTTAGGAAATTGGGAATCGGACTCGATCCTTCAGGCGCGATCCGGAGTTCCTTACAATCTTCAGGTCAGCGGCGATATTGGCAATCTGAAAGGTAGTGCGCCGAGTATCGGCACCTATGGAAGACCCAATGTGATCTCCGATCCATTCACGGCGGGGGCAGTGGCGGCGAATCCCGACCCAGCGTGTCACTTTACAACCGCGCAGACGATGCCGAATGGAAAGCCCGGAAGCGCTCCCGTTTCCGTGCTCAACGCAACAAACTATTTCAATCCTTGTGCCTTCGCGATTCCGTCATCTGGAACCTTCGGAAATCTGGGCCGTAATGCGTTCCGGTCGTCTGCGGTGTGGAACACAGATTTTTCCTTGATGAAGAACTTTCCTCTCGGCGAGGTCATGAGGCTGCAGCTTCAGTTCCAGTTCTTTAACATTTTCAACGTGCAGAACTGGGATACACCGGCGAATTCGGGTGTAACCATCAACTCTTCAGCTACGGCGATCAATGGCAAAGCAGGACAGATCACTGGCCTTGCTCAAGGAACGACACCTAGAGAAATGCAATTTGGATTGAGGTTCGTTTTCTAGAGCGCGTTCATAAGCTGCATCCTCCGGTACAGGCGCGCCCGCAGGCCCGCCGCCTTGGGGAACAAGTTGTGATTCGTGTCCGCAGGGTCGAAAATGTCTAGGCAGGTATATGGAGACCAGCGCTGTGCCTGAGACCCTGATCCAAAACCGCGTGTTGAAGCTGGATCGCCGCGACGACGTTCTGATCGCCTTGACCGATCTGCGCGCCGGTGAAGAAGTGCCGGTGGGTAACACGACTTACAAGCTCGCGACCGATGTTCCCGCCAAGCACAAGTTCGCATTGCGCGATTTCGCGGTGGGCGATCATGTGACCATGTATGGAGTGATGGTCGGCAAAGTCGTGCAGCCGATCCGCAAGGGCGAAGTTATTACCACGCGCAATATTCGCCATGAAGCTTCAGACTTTCACCAGAAAACCGGCGGCTACACTTGGCATGCTCCGGATGTATCGGCCTGGAAGAAGCGCACATTCCTCGGCTATCGCCGTGCCGATGGGCAGGTCGGAACCCGGAATCACTGGCTGGTAGTGCCGCTGGTCTTTTGCGAAAACCGGAATATCGACGTGCTGCGCAAGGCCTTTGAAGAGGGCCTTGGATATGCCCAACCTCCGGTTTATCACCAACAGGTTTCAGATCTCGCCCGTTTGTACCGTGAAGGACGAGTGGAGGCGATCAAGAACTATCGGCAAGCCTCCGAAGATCGCCATCAGCAATCCCGCGGACTTTTCGACAATGTAGACGGAGTCAAATTCCTGACGCATGAGCGCGGCTGTGGCGGCACGCGCGAGGATGCCAGAAATCTTTGCGGACTGATCGCCGGTTATCTGCACCATCCCAACGTTGCCGGTGCGACGGTGTTGAGTCTTGGCTGCCAGCACTCCCAATCTGACATCCTGCGTGAAGAGATCGAGAAGCGCGATCCGCATTTCAGCAAGCCGCTCATTCTTCTCGAGCAGCAGCGCAGCGCCTCGGAGCGCGAGATGCTTTCGCAGGCAACACGTGAAACCTTTCTTGGCCTGGTGAACGCCAATCAGGCAAAGCGCGAACCCGCATCGCTGGCCGAGCTTTGTGTGGGATTGAAATGCGGTGGGTCTGACGGATTCTCCGGCCTCTCCGCCAATCCCGCTATCGGACACGTTTCCGACATCCTCGCGGAGCTTGGCGGGACCACGATCCTCGCCGAATTTCCTGAGCTCTGCGGAGTTGAGCAGGCGCTGATCGATCGCAGCACAACTCAGGCTGTGGCTGACAAATTTATTGCGCTCATGCGCGATTACGCAGCGCGTGCCAAAGCCGTGCGCGCCGGATTCGAAATGAATCCGTCCCCAGGCAATATCAAAGACGGACTCATCACCGATGCAATGAAGTCTGCAGGCGCGGCGCGCAAGGGCGGAGATTCGCCGGTCACCGGAGTCCTCGATTATCCGGAATACGCCACCGAACCCGGACTCCATTTGCTATGCACGCCGGGAAGCGATGTCGAGGCGGTCACCGCGCAAGTGGGAGCGGGTGCAAACATTGTTCTGTTTACCACCGGATTGGGAACGCCTACGGGCAATCCCATCGCCCCAGTCATCAAGATTTCGACGAATACGCAGTTGGCGCAGCGGATGTCTGATGCCATCGACATCGACACCGGAGCGATCATCGCTGGCGAAGAGTCTGTCGAAGAAGCCGGCGGACGCATCCTCGAATTCATCATTAAAGTCGCAAGCGGCGAGGCAAAGACCAAAGCTGAGCTGCTCGGACAAGACGACTTCATACCCTGGAAGAGAGGCGTTTCACTCTGAACTCAAACGGCACCAACGCGGGCCCTTTCCGGCTGGAAGGCAAGACTGCAATTGTCACTGGCGGCGCAAGCGGCATCGGACAGGCGATCGCAATCAGCTTCGCGCAGGCCGGCGCCTCGGTTCACATCCTCGAAGTAGCTAAGCAATATGCCGAAGAAACTACGTCTGCAATTCGCAACCAGGGTGGCGCAGCGCAATGGCACCTGTGCGACGTCTCCGATCAAAAGCAAGTGAAGGATGTTTTCTGCAAGATCGGCGGCAGCGGTCCGGTTCACATCCTTGTCAACAATGCAGGAGTTTCGCACGTTGGCACGCTGGAGAGCACTAGCGATGAGGACTTCGAACGCATCTTCCGTATCAACGTGAAGGGTGTCTACAACTGCATGTACGCCGCGATTGATTATATGAAGACTGCCGGAGGCGGCGTGATTTTGAACCTCGCCTCGATCGCTGCCACCGCAGGCCTCGCCGACCGATTTGCCTATTCGATGAGCAAGGGTGCGGTGCTGACGATGACTTATTCCGTCGCGCGCGACTATATCGCTCACAACATCCGCTGCAACTGCATCTCGCCCGCGCGCGTTCACACACCATTCGTCGATGGCTTTCTGCACAAGAACTATCCCGGGCGTGAGCAGGCTATGATGGAGAAGCTGGCGCACTTGCAGCCCATCGGTCGGATGGGCCAGCCGGCGGAGGTCGCTTCGCTGGCTCTCTTCCTCTGCTCGGATGCGGCCAGCTTCATCACCGGAAGCAATTACCCGATTGATGGAGGATTCCTGAACCTGCACGGGTAAGCGCTCCGTTAATGGACATGCACTCTCAAGATAATGGACATGAAACTCTCAAGAGTTGTCATCCTGAGCCGCTTTCGGCGAAGGACCTCCCGAGCTTGTATCGGGCTTAAGTGCACTCAAGTCGCTTCTCCGTGAGGATTTTCGTGGAAAAGCCGCGACATGCATGCGAGACCTAATGATCTTCCGGAGGTCCTTCGCTAAAAGCGGCTCAGGATGACAAGTCAAAGATTCGTACTGATGTGGACGACACTGATTGTGGAACCGCTCTCGACGCCTTCGGCTTCCGATTAATTGCCTATGCGCATTGATTCGCACCAGCATTTCTGGCTCTACGATCCGGGACGAGACGGCTGGATCACCGATGAAATGGCAGTGCTGAAGCGGGATTTTCTGCCGGAAGACTTGATTCCGGAATTGCGCTCCAATGACATCGATCAATCGATTGCCGTACAGGCTGATCAGTCTGAAAGGGAGACTCGCTTTCTGCTGGAGCTCGCCGAAAACCATCCTGAGATCGCGGGAGTCGTCGGATGGGTGGATCTTTCTGCCGAGAATATCGAGGAGCGTCTCGAGTATTTCTCTCGTTTTCCCAAGCTACGCGGCTTTCGCCACATTTTACAGGCTGAGTCCGACAATCGATTCATGATGCGCAAGGAGTTCTTGCGAGGAATAGGCTGTCTCGCTGGCTACCACTTTACGTACGACATCCTTATATATGCGCGACATCTACCTGTGGCAAACGAATTCGTGCGCCGGTTTCCTGAGCAAAAGTTTGTCCTCGATCACCTCGCGAAACCTGGAATCAAGACGAGGGAACTGGAGCCGTGGTCTCGCGATGTTCGCCGGCTTGCGTCGAATCCCAATGTCTATTGCAAGCTATCGGGAATGATCGTCGAGGCCGATTGGAAGCAGTGGACGCCGAAGGACTTCAGGCCCTATCTCGACCTGGTCTTTGCGGCTTTTGGAATCGATCGCCTGATGTTTGGATCCGATTGGCCGGTGTGTCTGCTTGCCGGCACGTATGCGCAGGTAAAGGACATCATCGAAGGCTACACTCATAATCTTTCGTCTACTGAAAAAGGAAAGATTTTCGGACTGAACGCAGCCCACTTCTATGGACTTGCAGCTTAAAGACAAGGTGATCGTGATCACGGGCGGAGCGAAGGGCATCGGCGCTGCCACCGTTCGCGCCTGCACCGAAGAAGGCGCGATTCCGGTGATCATCGATCGCGATCAGCCGGCTTTAGCGGCGATCGAGAAGGAATTGGCCGGTAAGCGGTGCTTGTGCATTGCCGCAGAGTTGAGCAAACCGGAGGAATGCCGTCGAGTGATCACCGAGACACAGCAGCGCTTCAGCCGCATCGATGCGTTGGTGAACAACGCTGGAGTAAACGACAAGGTTGGATTAGAGCACGGCAGCCCTGACGCTTACCTTGCTTCCCTCGAACGGAATCTCCTGCATTACTACAACATGGCGCATTTTGTTTTGCCGCACCTGAAGCGGGCGACCGGAGCGATCGTGAACATCAGTTCCAAAACGGCAATTACCGGCCAGGGAGGCACTTCAGGCTACGCCTCATCCAAAGGAGCCATTCTCGCCTTGACCCGCGAATGGGCAGCCGAGCTTCTTCCTTACGGGATCCGGATCAATGCCATCGTTCCCGCTGAAGTGATGACGCCGCTTTATCGCCAATGGCTCGACACCTTCCCGAATCCGGAAGAGAAATTGAAGACCGTAGTCTCGAAGGTGCCCTTAGGCAAGCGCATGACCTTGCCTGAGGAAATCGCATCGATGACGGTCTTTTTGCTTTCTGCCAAGGCAGCGCACATTACCGGACAGCACATTTTTGTCGATGGGGGTTACACGCATCTGGATCGAGCTTTGACATGAGGAACCACACGCGTGCTAAGACACCGCATGCTAAATGCTAATTCGAATAAAGCTTTCGGAGGGCAACTAAAGCGTGGAGGAGCAGATTGGATAAAGGTTCGTATCGGGGCATCGGCTTCGAGCCGTGCCGTCAAGAGCTGCTTCGAAATCGGGCTTTAGCCCCTGCGGTTTTGCAATTCTTCAGAGCTGTGTTTGAGCCCTTGGTTCTGGGTCATTGGCAAGAGCTAATCCCAGCGGCTGAAGCCGGATTGAATGTCCGATCTTTACGGCACGGCTGGAAGCCGGTGCCCCGATACGAACCTAACCCTGGAGCGTGCTGCGCCTTTACTTAGCGGTAGGTGGAAAGATGAGCTTAACTTTATGAGCACTCAATCAGCGCCTCTCACAGAACGTCGTTTCCTCGTGCCATTCGTGCTGATCACCTCGCTGTTCTTTCTGTGGGCGTTCGGCGTCAACCTCAACGACATTCTGATTCCTCGGTTCCGGACGGCGTTCGCGCTTACCGACTTCCAGTCATCCTTTATTCAGGTAGCGTTCTTTGGAGGCTATTGCCTGGCCGCCTTTCCTGCGGGGCGCCTGATGGAACACATCGGCTATAAGCGCGGAATCCTGGTTGGGCTGTTCCTTTGCGCATCAGGCGCGTTGTTATTTCTGCCGGCATCGTCCATAGGGCTGTACTCTTTCTTTCTTCTGGCGCTGTTCGTGATGGCGTGTGGACAGAGCTTTCTCGAGGTCGCGTCCAATCCCTACGTTACGATTCTTGGTCCGGCAGACAGTTCAGAGCGGCGGCTAAATTTTGCGCAATCGTTCAACGCCGTGGGAGCAGTGCTCTCTCCGCTATTGGGACGAGCATTGATTCTCACCGGAGTGGAATACACTCCGGCGCAGCTCGCCCTTATGAATGCCGCACAGGTGCATGCCTATCGTGCCGAGCAGGCCAGCACCGCGAAAGTTCCTTACCTACTGATGGCCGGAATCTTTGTTTTGGTGGCGGCTGCGGTTTATTTCACGCACCTTCCCGATCTGGTCGAAGCCGGAGGTAGCTCAGCCTCGGTGCCTTCGCAAGCTGTTGGCGGATCGATCCTCGCGCAACGGCATCTGGTGAAGGGCGTTCTGGCGCAGTTCTTCTACGTGGGAGCGCAAGTTGGAGTGGCCAGCTTCGTGATCCGTTTTGCGCAGCATACAGTTCCGGGAATGACCGCGCGGGTGGCCGCCTATTATTTGCTCGGCCATCAGATCGGATTCATGATCGGCCGCTTCGCCGGATCGGCGCTGATGAAAATCGTTGCCCCGGCCCGTCTGCTCTCGATCTTTGCCGTCGGCTGCCTGGTGTGTGTGTCAGTAGGCCTGATGGCGAATGGCATTGTTCCGGTTTGGGCGGTGGTGCTGATTGGATTCTTTCACTCCATCATGTTCCCCACCATTTTCGCATTGGGAATCAAGAACCTTGGGCCGCTCACTAAACGCGGATCGTCACTGATGGTAATGGCCATCATCGGCGGCGCGGTCTTTCCTGCCATCATGGGACGCATCTCCGATGCGAGCAACATCCAAACCGCTTTTGTCGTGCCGTTGATTTGCTATGTGTACATCTTGTACTTCGCCATTTCGGGATACAAACCTGCGGGACTGGCCAGTTTGCAGCGCGCCATCGTTGAGGCACGGGCATGAGCCGCCGCTATTGTTTCGCACTCGATCTGAAGGACGATCCGCAGTTGATCGCCGAATACAAGCGCTATCACGAGAAAATCTGGCCGGAGATCACGGCAAGCATTAAAGAGGCCGGCATCGAGGACCTGGAAATTTATCTGCTTGGCACGCGGCTCTTCATGATTATGGAAGTCAATGACAAATTCTCGTTTGAAGCCAAGCGGAAGATGGACCTCAGCAATCCCAAAGTCCAGGAATGGGAACAACTAATGTGGAAGTTCCAGCAGCCGCTCCCGCAGGCCAAGTCCGGGGAGAAATGGCCGCTGATGGAGCGGATTTTCAAGCTGGAGAAGTGATTGTTGTCGCACGACAAACTACCGGGAAAGGATCAAAGATGAACGACAACGTGATATCTCGGCGAGCGTGGCTGAAGGGCGCCGGCGCATCGCTGGTAACCGCAGCCGCTCTCCATGGGCAAACCACAACGCCTCCGGAGGGTCAGACCTCCACGCATATGCTGGAACCGCAAGAAGCCGTAGGAGAGCCTGCGGCGATTGCCGCGAATCGCGAACAGCGCATGCAGTGGTGGCATGCGGCGAAGTTCGGCATGTTCATCCATTGGGGTCTGTACAGCGTTCATGGCCGGCACGAATGGGCTATGGAAGATGAGGCGATCCCGATCGATCAGTACATGCAGTTTGCCAAGCAATTCAAACCCAAGCCTAATGCTCCGCGCGATTTTGCACGATTGGCGAAGGCCGCAGGACAGAAGTACATGGTGATGACCACCAAGCACCATGAGGGCTTCTGCAATTGGGACACGAAGCTCACAAACTACTGCGCGACCAAGCAGGGTCCTGGACGTGATCTGGTGCGGGAATACGTGGAAGCTGTACGCGCGGAGGGACTGCACGTTGGATTCTATTACTCGCTGATGGACTGGCATCATCCCGATGGTGCTCGCTGCGCCACCGATGAGGCCGCTCGCCGTCGCTTCGTCGATTACACACATGGACTCATCCACGAGTTGATGAGCAACTACGGGAAAATCGATGTCCTGTGGTACGACGTGGCATGGCCGCTCGATGCCGCGGGTTGGGAATCGGAAAAGATGAATGAAATGGTCTTTCAGCTTCAGCCGGAGATCATTGTCAACAATCGCAACAAGCTGCAAGGTGACTTTTCTACGCCGGAGCAGCACATCACCGCCGAGAAGGGCGGGCGTGCATGGGAATCCTGCATGACGCTCAACGACAGCTGGGGATATCAGCGCGCTGACGATAACTGGAAGAGCTCGAAGACGATCGTGCGCAACCTGGTTTCGTGCGCGCGCGATGGTGGAAACTATCTGCTGAATATCGGCCCGCGGGGGGACGGATCGATTCCCGAAGAATCGGTGCGCGTGCTGCAGGAGGTCGGTCAATGGATGAGCAAGAATGGTGACACCATTTACAAGTCTGATCTGTGCCAGCCTCGCCGCTCCAACTACGCGAGCTTTACGCGCACAGGTAACACGCTGTTCATGCATGTCCACTATTGGCCCGGCGGAGATGTGGAGATGGGCGGCCTGATGACCAAGGCGACTTCTGCTCGCATGTACGCGACGAATCAGAAGGTCGACTTCAATCAGGATCCATATCAACTCAAGATCTATAACTTGCCGCAGCAAGCGCCGAATCATCCCGTCACAACTATCGCCATCGAGTGCGAGGCCGAGCCCACGCAGGACAACATCTTCGTACGCAAGGAAAAACCGCGGGACGGAGTGTAGCCGGCCGCCTCAAAAGCCAACCACAACGCCCGGGTTTGGAGTATCTTTCCCGTAATCGGCAAAGAATTCCGCCCGGGCTCTCTTTTTGGAGGCGACATGAATATCCTCCTGCTGTCGATGCCGGATTCATTCGAGCACATGCCAACGGTGGCGATCCGCATGCCCAATGGAGCGCTCACTTCGCTCGCCGGCAATCTGGATTCGCATCATCACGTCGCCGTCGCCGATCTGGTCCTCGCTCAAAGCAATGTTCGAGAGACAATCGAGAAGCTGGTTCGCGAGATCGATCCGGACATCGTCGGTATGTCAGTCATGACTTTCCAGCGCAAGACCGCGCTGAAGATTGCAACGCTGCTGCATTTACTCACGCCAAACATACGGATCGTAGTCGGTGGCTATGATCCGAGCCTTGCGCCAGAAGCATACAAGCAGGGGGACTCGGGAGTGGACTTCATCGTGCGCGGCGAAGGAGAAATCACATTTCGTGAACTGGTGCGCGCAATAGAAGCTCACGCCGGATATGAGCAGATCGCCGGCCTTTCCTATCGCGAGGGCGACGAATGGCACGACAACGATTCGCGCCCGGTGCACAGCTTGGATGGCGATGACATCAGATTGCCCAATCGAGATGCGCGAGTTCTCCATGGGTACACGATGCTGGGGCGGCAGGTGGATGTGATCGAAACCTCTCGCGGATGCACCTTCGATTGCAGCTTTTGCTCGATCATCCAGATGCGTGGTCGAAACTTCCATACCTATTCATTCGATCGCGTGCTTGACGATATCCGCGACGCGCGTGCGCACGGAGCGCAAACGCTCTTCCTGGTGGACGACAACATCACCCTCAACGTCCACCGTTTCGAAGAGCTGTGCAAAGCCATCATTGCTGCGGGTGTTAACGATGTCGAGTACATCATCCAGGGCATGACGTCGGCGATCGCGAATTATGGGGAGACGCTCGCTCCGCTAATGCGCAAGGCCGGATTCAAATATGTCTTTTTGGGAATCGAGAATATTCTCGAAGACGATCTACAATTCCTCCGCGCTAGTTCCAAGAACGTGCTACGGGAGCGCGGACAGAAGGTTGGTAACGCCACTATGCAGGCGATCGAATATATCCATCGCAACAAGATGTACGTGGTCGGTGGGCTGATCGTCGGCAATCCGAACGACACGCGCGAATCGGTGGAAGCCAATCTGCGCTTCGCCCGGCGCTATATCGATTGGCCCTACATCCAGCATCCCACGCCATATCCGGGAACGCCGATGACGCAGGACTTTCGCGAACGCAATCTCATCATCAACGAGCGTGTGGAAGAATATGACGGCACAACGGCGGTTGTACGGTCAGAAAAACTTGAGGCGGAAGAGATTGAATTCCTGCGCTGGCGCGCTGAGCGCTGGATGAAGGTCGCGCACTTTCCCGTGGCGCTGATTCGCAATCCAAAGTTCGTGCTGCGCCAAGGTTTTAAAATGCTGCTGCACACCTTTCGCGGCTGCACCCTTCGTACTCTGCTCGGAATAGAAGACGAGAGAAAGGCCTTCGCTCGCTATCGGGCGATTCGCTCAGCTGAGCGCGCTTACATCTAGGTGCGGCCATGCACAGTCATTGCGGTCGACCAGAGTCCAACGCCATTAGCGTCTCCAGCAAGTAGTACTGCCCGTAGATCAGCATGCCGTCCGCTGGACGCGTTCCACTTCCATGGCGCAAAATTCCGGGAGGAGAGTTGTCTCCCGGAAACGTCGGCGTCAGGTAGCGATCGATCAGCGAATGGGTAATTCTCTCCGCCTGAGTACGATAAGTTTGTGACTTCTGCGCATCCTGAGTCAGCGAGGCGAGCTGCAGCAGACCAGCGGCGGCGATCGCTGCGGCGGAGCTATCGCGATTGCGGTAGATCACGCCCTCATCGTAGAAGTCGTACCAGGGCACGCCGTCTTCGGGCAGCTCGGCAACTATGTAGTCGGCCACTTTCTGTGCGGTTGTGAGCAGTCGAGCATCGTGAGTCTTACGATACGCGGTGGCAAATCCGTACAAGGCCCACGCTGTACCGCGCGACCAACTGGTTTCCCACGAGAATCCCTGATGCGTGTGATAAAAGACGCGCTCTCCTGGCCGAGCGTTGTTCGGAAATACCAGAGGCTCGTTATTCGCGTTGCCACCGTGCAGATGAAATTCCTGACGATTGTCGCCGGGGTTGTAGTGAACCGACTGAATCACCGATCCATCGCTGCGCACGAGCCAATCGGCCGAACGCAGAGCATGCTTCAACGCGGCCTCGCGGTACTTGGCGTTTCCTGTGTCGCGGCTCGCCCACCACAGCAGCTGAAGATTCATCATCGTGTCTACGATGGTGTCGTCTCCATTCTGGCTCCATGCAGGAATCAACTGCGTGACCGGGTTGTACATGCCCAGCAGATGATCGGCGCCACGGACAGCGCTGTCATACAGCTTTTGATCGTGCGTGAGTTGGAAGCCCGCAACCGATGAATAAAAATAAAGGAAGCCGGTGTCGTGGTTCTGGTCAGGTTCCGCGCCCACCATGCGCGATGTCCACAGCTCGGCCCAACGACGGTATTTCTCGTCGTGAGTGCGCGCATACATCTTCCACAACTCGCCCGTCCAGAATCCTCCGGTCCAGAAAAAACCTTTTTGGGACTCCCATTCCCCGGTCTGGTTGTTGCCATCGGTAAAGAATCCAGCGCCGGCGTGGGCGCCGACGGTTCCCGCCTGAGTTCCTGACACGATCGGCTCCCACTTCGCTGCCGTGCGGTCAATTTCCTTTTGCAGAAGGTCGATGGCCTGCTTATAAGTGCGCGAGCCGCTGGGATGCAGCGTGTCTGGCGGCGCCGACTGAATTTCTGCCGCGCTCGAGAGTATCTTCACTGTTGCCGGCGATTTCATGCGCGCCGCGATATCTTTGACGTTCGCGAGCAATCCATCCTGCGTCGTGACGTTATCGATGCCGGCAACACGCGCGACGTATTCGCGCGGCTCTCGCGCTCCAACCACTGGGATTGGATCGTTCGTGCCTTCCTGATCCCAGGCAGCCAGCGAGTACCAAGTCGCCGAACCATTCTTCAGGGGAAAGGTGAAGAGATAATCCTTGCTGTCTTTGTTAGGAGATGCGCCACTAGCTGGCGCCATGATTACGGCGAGTCCCAAGTTGGTACCGTGCAGGATCGGTGACGTTGCTTTATTGCCGCCCTCAACTGACTGTTCCCCCCACATCGCGAGCCACGCCGGGTCTTCATTCGCAGCGGAATGCAGTTCCGGAATGCCTTGCTGTTGCGTGAGCCCGGTCGCGAGGATGAGATCGCCGGCATCGGCTGAAGTCGCCGTCTGCATGAAGCCGCGTTCGCCAGCCCACTGCGTTGCCCGCACTTGCAAGTTGACGCTCTTCCCCGCAACTTTCCAGCCTTGATAAGTGAACTCCACAATCGCGCGCACCGGCCCCGTGGAGATGATGCGCCAACTACGATTGTCTACGTCCGCTATATGCTCTGCGGCCCCATTCACCCATGCGCCGGGAGCTCCAATGCCGAGCGCATCGGCAACAAGATAGATGTCGCGCCCGTCAGGCGAGTAGTTGTGATAGATGTAACCTGGCGTGGCATAACGATCGAGCTGCAAGCTGGGACGCGGCTTGCCGTAGAGGTCAATGGCGTTGCGCTTGTCGAAATAAAGACGGAAGGAATCGCGCTTCGACTCCCATCCCATGCCGTCGATCTTTTTGGTGAAGATCGCGTTGGTCTGCGGCTCGTAGTCGCCGCGAAGACGAAAAATGCGGTCCGGCGCGCCCCAGGTGATGGTGACGATTCGGGTCTGGTGAGGCTTAAGATCGATTTGGAACACGAGCTCGTCCGGCTTGTGGTCGCCATCGAGATCGTCGATCTGGGAGGGCAATTCGCTCGCGTGCAGCACGGCGGCATCTTCCGCGACGGTACTGGCATTTGTGGCAGTCACGATCTGTGACCCCGCATAAAAATCGGGAGCGATCTTACGGAGGTCGGAGACGGCAAGGACGACGTTCTCTGCCGGGCGATTCTGGTCGGTGGAATTGGTGATTGCGATCTTGATGGATTGCAGGTGTGGCTCGGCGTAGAGAGAGGTCGCAATCAGAGCAAATAGTGCCAACATCGAAAACGCGTTTTGTATTTTCATTTTCCTAACGATGAACTCGGAATGATCGGAGCAGTTTCTTAGATAGCTGAAGTCTTCAGTAGAGACGCAGCACGCTGCATCTCTACGAAGTCTCTGGGTTCTAGTCGGACGCGAGCGAGGGCTTTGCTAGTGACTCTCGAGTCTGTTGCACGATCTCTACGTACCTTCTGGCCAGTTCGGTGATCTGGGCGACGTTTCCGGTTTGCAGTGCCGCAGCCAGAACCAGCTCGCCTCCGATCCCGAGTGCTGAAGCGCCAGCCTTAAGAAAATCGGCAGCGGTGTTCAGGTTCACTCCGCCCGTTGGAACCAGGGGGATCTGTGGCAGAGGTCCACGCAAGGCCTTCAGATAATTCGCCCCTCCCACTGCACTGGCGGGAAAAACCTTCACGAAATCGGCTCCGCCTTTCCACGCGGTAAGGACCTCGGTCGGAGTGAGCGCACCTGACATAATGAGTTTTCCGGCTTGGTTCGCGGCCTTCACCGTTCCCAAGTCGAGACCTGGACTAACGAGAAATTCAGCTCCAGCATCAAAGCATTGGCGCGCAGCCTCGGCGTCGAGCACCGTTCCGGCCCCGACGATCACTTCCTTGCCGAGAGTTTTCACCAGTTGTGTGATGGCGTCGAGGGCGCCGGGGACGGTCATCGTGACTTCGACGATCGAAATGCCTCCTGCGGCAACTGCGACCGCGGCGGCGATAGCCTGCTTCGCCGAGCTGGCTCGCACCACTGGAACGATTCCAACTTCCAGCACTCGCGCACGAACTTGTTCCCTGGTCATGAATTACTCCGGTTAGACATCAATGTGAGCCGGTTCCAATCCAGGCGCGAGCAACTGAATCACGAGCAAAGCAAGGATGTATGCAGATCCGGCTATAAAGAAGATGGGCACGTAGCTGTGCGTGACCTGCAGCAGGAAACCAGTGAGGCTGGCAATGCACATGCCGCCCACAGCGCCACCGAATCCGCCGATCCCAACCACTGAGGCGACGGCACGGCGGGGAAACATGTCGGAAGCAGTGGTAAAGATGTTGCACGACCAACCTTGATGGGCTGCGGTTGCGAGCCCGATCAGTCCGACAGCAGGCCACAACCCGCTGACGCGGGAGACGAACATCACTGGCACGACGCAAAGGGCGCAAATCAACATGGCAGTCTTGCGCGCTCGGTTCACGGTCCAACCACGTTTGATTAGAGTCGAGGAAAGCCACCCGCCGGCCACGCTGCCAAGGTCGGCCGCAATATAGATGGCGACCAATGGCGGTCCAAGTTTCGTGAGAGTGATTCCGTGCGTGCTGAAGAGGAACTTCGGCAGCCAAAATAGGTAGAACCACCAGATGGGATCGGTCATGGTCTTGCCCAGCACAAACGCCCAAGTCTGCCGGTGAGGCAGCAGACGAAGCCACGGAATCTTGGTTGCCGGCTCCAGCGGGTCGCTCTGGATGTACTGAAGTTCGCTGGGGGAAAGCCGCGGATGCTCATGCGGGCGGCGGTAAACGACTAGCCACGTGACCAGCCATGTTGCACTGAAGAAGCCGGTAAAAAGAAAGGCCCAGCGCCAACCCAGATGAATAGCGATCCAGGGCACGGTGAGCGGGGCGATAATCGCTCCAACATTAGTTCCTGAATTGAAAATGCCAGTAGCGAGCGCCCGTTCTTTTTTAGGAAACCATTCCGTAACTGACTTGATTGCCGAGGGAAAATTTCCCGATTCGCCCAATCCGAGCATGGCGCGAGCGAAGCCGAAGCCCAGAATGGAATTTGCCAATGCATGCCCCATGGCTGCGAGGCTCCAGATACCAATGGAAAGCGCGTACCCGATGCGAGTTCCGATGCGATCGATTATGCCGCCCATAAGCACGAGTCCGATGGCATAGGCAGCATAGAAACAGGTAACGATATTCGCGTATTGAATCTCGTTCCAGCTGAAGATCCTCTGCAAGTCTGGCGCGAGGAGTCCGAATACCTGGCGATCCATGTAGTTGATGGTGGTAGCGAAGAAAAGTAATGCGCAGATCAGCCAGCGAAGGTTTCCGCCGGCGCGGGCGTGAACGGCGGCGTCGATGGCCGCGGGACTCGGGGCGCATCCAGTTTGATCCACGCGCGATGAAGTCTGCTGCAAGTTGCGCTCCTTGTGGCTACCTCGAGTCCCAAGACGGGACGCACATCAGAGGGCTTCCACTATACTTCACTCTTTCATCCTGTCCATGGTCGCGGGTTCCGCATAACTGCCACCCGAATAGTCCACTATCTGCTCATCCAACCGCCATCCAGGATCATTACGTGTCCATGAATATAGCTGCTCGCGGAGGAAGCCAGAAATACGACGGCACCGGCGATATCGCTCGGTTCTCCCCACCTGCCTGCGGGGATTCGCTCCAGAATCTGTCGATTGCGAAGCTCATCCTCCTGCAGAGAGGAAGTATTGTCGGTCCGCATGTAGCCGGGAGCAATGGCGTTTACGTTCACATTGTGCGATGCCCACTCGTTTGCCAGCGCCTTGGTGAGTTGCGCAACCGCGCCCTTCGACGCCGCATAGGCGGGAACGGTGATGCCACCTTGGAACGCAAGCAGCGACGCGATGTTGATGATCTTCCCCGCGGACTTTCTGCGGCAGAAGGCTCGTCCGGCTGATTGGCAGAGCTTCCAAACCGAGTTCAGGTTCACTTGCAGCACCGTCGTCCAGTCCTGATCGCGGTAGTCAATGGCCTGGGCTCTGTGAATGATTCCAGCATTGTTGACGACTATGTCGACCGGCGCGAATTGCTGCGCGTTGTTAAACAATTCTTCCGCAACCCCAGCCTGCGAAAGGTCTGCCTGGATCGCGACGGCGCGACGACCCAACTGCTCAATCTGCGTGCACGTTTGTTTCGCCGAATGCGAGTTGCCATGGCAGACTACATCAGCTCCAGCTTCAGCCAGCGCAATTGCCATAGCAGCTCCAAGCCCAGCGGATGCGCCGGTGACGAGCGCCGTCTTGCCATCAAGTCTGAATTGCTCAAGGATCAAGGACTATTTTCTGCTCGCTTCCAGGCCCGATCCCGACTGGCTGAACTCAGGCTGCACATTCACAACGCCAAACTGGCGATCTTCCTTCTCGCGATGCGCTGCCATGGCCCAGAGGAATCCGATGCGATGTCCGGGCGCGGCAACATTGGGATGGTATCCACGCGGCATCAACACCGCATCGCCGTCGCGCACGATGGTCGCCAACTCAGGCTCTTTGGTATCGGTGTAAACAAACTGCACGCCAAATGCGGGCGCCGGCATATGCGTGTAGACATACATCTCTTCCAACATGGACGCGTGCTCGTGCGGTGGCCAGCTGGTCCAATTGCCGGGTTCCGATATTGTAAGACCAGCCAGCAGGCGTCCTGCCTGCACGTTCTTGCCGATAAGGATGTTCAGATCGCGAGTGGTGGCGGCCCCGCCAGCTACGAAATGGAGAGCCTTATCGTTCTTCACGTCGGAATAACGAACGATCTGCAGCGGGTACTTGCCGTCAACTTTAGACGAGAACTCGGCGATATCGGCCGAAGAGAGAGTTTCAAGCTGGATAGACGAGTCCCGCGGAATGTAGACCGAATCACGCTCAGCTAACTTTAACTGCTCGGCGCCGACTCGAAGCTCGACCTCTCCGGAAAGGCAAATGAACGCGGTCTCGTGGTCGTGATTTTCGAACTGAACTTTCGGAACGCTTTTGTCCAGAATGATTCGTGCGTAACACAGGTGCTTCATCGTGCTGTTTGCGGGAGTGATGAAGACCTTGCGCCCCTTATGGACGTTGGTCTTGCGGAATACATTTCCTTCGCTGGTAACGGGTTCGTTCAGAACGGGAGATAAGGTGCTCATGATTTCTACTCCAAGCTTATGTGGAACCGGCCCTCGCGGCCGGGTGTTTGGTGAGTTGCGCGATATTGATGATTGCGGGATTGTGCTCCTCTTTCCATCCTCGTCAGCAAACTCGTTTCATCCTGCAGAGCGTCGTCCTTTTCACCAGACATCCGGCCGGGGGCGGCCGGATCCACGTTGTACTACGGCTCCATTATCCGGTAGATCAATCGAGCCGGTACACAAGTTCAATACGTAAGACGCAACCCAAGCTGAAGCTGCCGCATGGAATTGGCGCTTGTGATCCGGCCGAAAGTGCTGGTACCCACCGTGGTGGCGCTCGGGTTATTCAAGTTGACGATGTTGAGCGCATTCGCAGCTTCCGCCCGGAACTCGAGTTTAAATCTTTCCGTTAATGGGAAATTGCGGAAGACCGCCAGGTCAAGGTTCTTGTACCCAGGACCGTCGAGGAAGTTTCGCGGAGAGTTTCCATCGACGGAGCCAGTGGTCTGACTGTTCTTAGCGAAAGCAGCCGGATTGAACCAGAGGAAAGCATTTGGATCGGCAAGATGCGGATCTCCCACCAGCTGGGCACGATCATTGTTGTTGCCGTCGAAATTTGCATCGGCCCCGTTCGAGATGGAGAACGGAGAGCCACTATGCAGCCTCACGATTGGCGAGATCGACCACCCGTTGATCACTCCGCGGACGAAGCGGCTGTCGCCAGCATAGTAGTCCGGCTGGAAAGTAAGTGAGATCACCGACTGATGGCGAAAGTCGATGTCAGCGCGTCCGCGATCCAGACGCGGGTTGCTGAAGTCTTCCACAAGTCCCTGCGCGGTGTTGTTGTCGATCTGCGCGCTATCGAAGGATTTGGAATAGGCGTACCAGGCATTGAAGGTGACATGCCGCGACATCCGTTGCTGCGCGCTTACTTGCAGTCCATTGTAGGAGGCTGTCTGGTCAGATCGCAGCGAGAGCACCGCGCCAAAGCCCTTGTTCGCGCGCCTCGCTTGAATGTTGTTGGCAGTCGCAGTGGAACTCAGAGCCGGGTAGTTGGCATCCGTCGCGAATGGCAGGTTGTGGCTCAAAGAACCTACGTACGCTGCCTGCACGCTCAGACTTTGCGTCACCTGCCGCTGCACGGAGAAGTTCAGCTGGTACGTGTAAGGCCAGTGGAAGTTGGTGGATGGCCCAAAGATAGAGCCACCAGCCACAAAGCCGCCGTTATAAGGAAATGGAGGTCCTCCTGGGAAGCTCTTGTAAGGATTGGCGAGCGTTGCGCCACTTCCGTTCTTATTCAGGTTGCTGTTCGCGAAGTTCAGGCGAATGGCAAACGGTTCGAAGTTTGACGTAGTGTTCCACTCGTTACCAGAGACACTACCGTAGAAAACGCCTGCGCCGGCGCGAACAGACGTCTTGCCGTCGCCAAAGGGATCCCAGGCGAAGCCAACCCTCGGAGAAACGTGATTCCATCGTACAGGCACGATGCCACGCGTGATTCCGGGGTCGCCAGGAAACAGGATGCCCAGCGGGGCTGTCGGCCGTACCGTCGATTGCACGCCCGCGATGTACGTCGATTCCTTATTCTGCGGATCGGTCGGGGGAGTCTGGATGTCCCAACGCAATCCGAGATTCAGCGTGAAGCGTGGATGGACGCGGAAGTCATCCTGGACAAATACGGCGGTGTACCAAGTGTTGGTGAAACCGAAGCTGGGGGCGTCCTGGGTAAGTGAATTCGGAATCCCAAGCTCGAAATCGGCGAGTGCATTCTTGGTCGATCCACCATTGAATCCAAACACGCCGTAATTGTTCAGCAATGCCTGCTGGATGTCTTTATCCAGCGACAACTCGCCTCCAAACCGAACCGCGTGGCGTCCGTGCGTGTAGCTGAATACATCGCGCGCCGAATAGAAGTTCGTTCCGGTTACAGGACCAGCAATGGCCTGCGTCAGAGTAAAGAATCCGGTGACGCTGAGTTGCGGTAGTGAGGGGGTGCCTTGAATCACGGCTGCAGAACCCAGGTCGGTGAGAGACGTCGCAGGCAGGTTCAAACGTCCGCCAAAATTGCGCGTATAGGTGAGCCATGCCTGGTTCACCATGTTGGAATTGATACTCCAGGTGTCACTCACGTTGGCATTGTGCTGCCGCCAGTCGAACTGTTGAATTGACCACGGCAGGTTTGCGCTTCCTGCTCGAACGCGGTTTTGCCCGCTGGTTTCGAAGTAGCTGAACGTGAGCCGCTGAGTGTCGCTCAGGTTGTGATCGACCTTAGCCAGAAACTCGTCAGTGTTGTAGGGATTTGGAATCACGCCCTGCCAGCCGTTGTTAGGGAGATTCGCCGTCGGGATGAATTTATTAATTACGTTCAGCGCAACTGGATCAATTCTAGCTGCAGGAATTTGGTTGTTGGTGAAGGCCTTGTTGGTCGTAGGATCCACCGGCTTCACCGTCGATTGCGAAAAGTCGCCGGTTCTCTCCAGCGCGGTTGGCACGATCGCTCCATTGAGAAACGTGCTGGTTATCTGACGCAGCCCTGCATACGAGCCGAAGAAGAACGTCTTGTTTTTGATTACGGGCCCGCCGATGGTACCTCCAAATTGATTCCTGTGTAACGGAGGTGTCGCCCCAGTATTTCCCCAGTCGTTCGCATTGAACACGGTATTGCGGACAAATTCGAAAAGCGAGCCGTGGATCGCGTTGCTTCCCGATTTGGTCAAGGTGTTTACTACGCCGTTCTGGAAACGCCCATAATCGGCCGCGTAGTTGTTCGTCTGTACACGAAATTCCTGGATCGCATCCGGATTCGGGAGGATGTTTCCTGTATTGCGGATGCCGGTCATGTTGATCCCGCCATCAAGGTAATAATTCACAGAACCCGCTCCAGCATCGACTCCGCCGTTGATGAGCGTGCGCTGTTCCGGATACCCAAGCACGATGCTGTTGTCGTTCCTCTGGACCCCGGGGACCAGGTCGAGCAGCGTGTACGCGTTGCGGTTGACGATGGGAAGGTTGATGATCTCCTGCGTTTCGATGGTTCGACCGATTTCAGGATTGGACGTATTCACGAGCGGGATTTCGGAGCTAACCTCGACCGTCTCACTCACTTGCCCAAGCTGAAGTTGCGCATCCACACGTGCCGGCTGATCCGCCAGCAGCACGATTCCCGTGCGGACGACCTTTTTGAAACCGTTGCCAGTGATGTCCGCGTTGTAACTGCCAACGGGAAGAAACTCGAGCCGGTACTCACCCTGGGCATTGGTTTTGGTGCTGCGGGTGTATCCCGTTCCGGTATTGGTGATGGTCACTTGTGCTCCCGGAACCGTAGCTCCAGTTGAATCCGTAACCGTTCCGATCATGTTGGTCGTCGTGACCTGTCCGAAGCCCGGTGAGACTGCCAGCAGGATGAATAGACTGGATACAACCAGCAGTAAAACTTTTCGCATGTGCATCTCAACCTCCGCCTTTTCTCAGGCTATGTAATACCGCATTACGGTACTTTGTACCGCATCTGCAAACCGGCAAATTAAAAGCTCGACTTGCGCCGAGCTTCGTTTCTCTTACCTAGGCCCCGATTACCTGAACTTGACCTTCCCTGGTCCTGCGGTCTCCCGTCGATTGCGTGACCGGCATTCCTAACTCTTTCGAGAGAGAATTCGCGATACCGACAACCGATTGAGCCACGACCGGCACCTTTTCTGGGCTCATGCGGAACGCCGGCCCAGAGACGCTGATGGCTGCGATGGGGTGCGGTCCGACGCTCCACACCGGAGCTCCCACACAGATGACGCCCTCTTCATGCTCTTCGTCATCCATCGCGTAGCCAAGCTTGCGCACTCTCACCAGATCGGCCCGAAGGTCGAGCATGTTGGTGATGGTTTTGCGCGTGAGCTGGAATAGCCCGTGTTTTTGTACCGCCGCTTCCACCTGCGCTTCGGGCAGGAAGGCCATGATCGCCTTTCCCACCGCGGTGCAATATGCCGGGTTGCGGCGGCCGACACTCGAGGTAAGCCGCACGCTGCGATCAGGTTCGATTTTGTCGAGGTACACCACCTCGCCGTCGTCGTAGACGCACAGGTGGCCGGTCTCGCCGGTGTGCAGCACGGCGCGTTCGAGAAATGGGCGGCTTCGCTCCCGCAGATCGAGCTGTCCGATGGCCTTGGTTCCCAGCTCAAACAGCTTCAGTCCCAGGCGATATCTTCCGGTGGTCGAGTTCTTCTCGATCAGCCGGTGCCGTTCGAGAACCATGATCAGCCGGTGCGCGGTGCTCTTGTGCAGCTTCAGCATTTCGGAAAGTTGCGCGAGCGTGAGATCGGGGCCTTGATGCGACAGAACCTCTAGCAGCGCCAAGGCGCGGTCGAGCACTTGGATCTGGTAAGGAGACTCAGCGGAGCGCTTTGTCTTACTATGCGGCACGGCGGACCATTATATGAGAGTAGAAGTTTCAGTCAAGCTGAATTTTGCGATACCTTTGTTCTTCGTCCCATGAATCAATCTGACAAGTTCACACGCCGCGACTTCCTGAAGACCTCAGCACTCGTAACCGCCGCCGCAGTGACAACGAACTCTCACTTGTTCGCGCAGTCCAGTACGGCGACGGCAAATTCGAAACGTCTGATCGAGGGATGGGAGCACTATCGCGGCTCACTCGGAGGTCCCTGGGAGGTCTGGCATGGAGCGTTCGCCAAAGATGCAAATCGATGGACAAACGTTGAATTGCCTCACTGCTTCAATGCTCGCGACGCGGTCGATCCCGACCTCGACTACTACCGGGGACAAGGCTGGTACCGCACGAATCTGAAGATTGCTAATCCCTTTCCCAATGGACGGACGCTGCTGCATTTCGAAGGCGCAGGGCAAAAATCACGGGTGTTTCTAGATGCCGAACAGGTTGGAGAGCATGTAGGCGGTTACGACGAGTGGATGGTTGACATCACCGACGCTGCGGCTAAAGCTGCGAGCAATCCGCAGAACAAAAGTGGCATTCCGCTTGTGATTGTCTGCGACAACTCTCACGACCTGGAAATGATTCCTTCCGATTTCAGCGATTTCAACCTGTACGGCGGGATGTATCGATATCTGAATCTGGTTTATGTTCCTGCGATTTCGATCGAACGATTACACATCACTCCGGCAGTAAAGGACGACGGCTCCGCCGAAATCTCAATCGTGGCGAGGCTTTACATTCCCGCGCCCGTAGCCAATCCACTTAACATCTCCATCCGCGTACTGGATCCCAGCGGGGTGACGGTTCATACAGCGACGGCAGGTCCAGCAACTTGGAGTGGTGAGCGCGAACTGGCGAAATTTGTAATCCAGAAAGCACAATTGTGGTCGCCCTCGCGTCCCGCTCTTTATCGTTGCGAGGTGACTCTGAGCAGCGCGCATGGCGACTCAATGGTCGTCGAGCGATTCGGAGTGCGTCATTACGAATTCGTTACGCATGGTCCCTTCAAGCTGAATGGCGAGCGGCTGCTGATTCGCGGCACTCAACGCCACGAAGATCATGCCGGGCTGGGCGCCGCAATGACCGAGGACCTGATCCGCAAAGAAATGCAGATGATCAAGGACATGGGCGTGAACTTCATCCGGCTCGCGCATTATCAGCAATTGCGCATTGTCCTCGATCTGTGCGACGAACTCGGCATCATGGTTTGGGAGGAGATTCCGTGGTGCCGCAGCGGGATCGGCAACGACGTTTGGCAGCAACAAGCGCATCGCATGCTGCGCAATATGATCGATCAGCACTACAACCATCCTTCCGTGATTCTTTGGGGTTTAGGCAACGAGAACGATTGGCCGGGCGAGTTTCCTTCGCAAGACCAGCAGGCTATTCGGGCTTTTCTTTCTCGGTTGAAAGACGAGGCGCACCAACTCGATCCCACGCGGCTCACCAGCATTCGCCGCTGCGAATTCGCGAAAGACATTCCTGACGTTTACTCGCCCTCGATCTGGGCAGGCTGGTATCGCGGGCGCTACACGGAATACAAGGCTTCGGTCGAAGAAGAAATGCAGAAGGTGAACCACTTCATCCACATGGAGTGGGGAGGCGATAGTCATGCGCGCCGGCACTCTGAAGACCCCGACAAGGTGATCGCGCAGATCGCGACGGGCAAAGGCACCGATGAGCGTGGACTTGATTTCCTGCGCAGTGGAGGACTCACACGAGCATCGAAAGATGGAGACTGGTCAGAGACTTACATCTGCAATCTCTTCGATTGGCATTTGAAAGAACAGGAGACGATGCCGCTGCTCACCGGTTCGGCGCAGTGGATCTTCAAAGACTTCTCCACGCCGGAGCGTCCCGAGAACCCGATTCCCAAAGTGAATCAAAAGGGATTAACGGAACGCGATCTGACACCGAAAGAAGGCTATTACGTCTTTCAATCGTATTGGGCAGATGAGCCGATGGTCCACATCTACGGGCACTCATGGCCGGTGCGCTGGGGAGACGCGGACGAACAGAAGATGGTGAAGGTCTATTCCAACTGCGATACCGTCGAACTGTTCGTCAATGGCCAGTCACAAGGCGTGAAGAAGCGCAACAGCCAGGACTTTCCCGCCGCGGGCCTGCGGTGGATGGTGAAACTTGCTTTGGAGAACCGCCTTCGGGCCGTTGCGCGTAAGGGAAATCGAACCGTTGAAGACGAGGTTACCTTCCTGTATCAGACGCAAAAATGGGGTAACCCTGCGCAGCTTCAACTGCGCGAACTCCGCCGCCAAGGCGATCTCGTCACGCTCGAGACACAATTGCACGACGAAAAGGGAGTGCTCTGTCTCGACGCGCGCAATCAGGTGCGTTTTGAATTGGCAGGAGACGGAACTTTGATCGACGACCTCGGGACGGATACGGCATCGCGAGTTGTCGAACTCTACAACGGGCGTGCACTCATTAGCGTGAAGCGCAATAGCGGGAAATCCCAGGTGAGCGTGTCGTCAAAAGGATTTGCGAGCGCGTTCTTAAACGTGTAGCAACGTGGAACCGCGCGCCCTCGCCCGGGTGTCAGTTTTCATGGGAAGTCAGCCAACCCCCGGCCGAGGGCGGCCGGTTCCACGCTACCTGCTTCGACATTGACGTTCCACGTCATTTCTTTCCGCTCTTCCTCATCTGCTCATTCATGATGATGAATGCGCCCAAGCCGTGCAGATCGTTGGTGTGCCGCGCGCGGCCGAGATAGAAGTCGAGATCGCCAACGTTGGTGCCTTCGCAGATGTTAGGCATGGAGATGGTGCCATCCGGATTGCGCGTGATGCTGGCCAGCACACCGCGATATCCCTTGTCTGCGACTTTCTGGTATTCCTTGCCGATGTAACCGCGCTCCACCGCGCGCGAGATCATGTAGGTGTACATCGAAGAGCTTGAGGTCTCCAGCCAGTTGTCAGGCAGATCGCCGCGGTCCACGACTTCGAACCACAGGCCGGACTGCGGGTCCTGGAACTTCGCATAAGCTTTTGCCAACTGCTTGACCAGGGCGATCATCTCCGGACGCCGCGGATGGTTCTTCGGCAGAATCTCCAGCACATCCACCAGGGCCATGCCATACCAGCCAATGGCGCGGCACCAGAACTGCGAGGAGTGGTGGGTCACGGGATCCGCCCACGGCTGCTGTCCGCTTTCGTCATAGGCGTGATACAGCAGTCCCGTTTTGGCATCATTCGCGTGCTTCTGATAAAGATCGAACTGTTTGGTCGCTTCATCGTTCGCATATTGGCTGTCGTTAAACATCTCGCCATAGCGCACCAGCAGCGGCATCGACATGTAAATTCCGTCGAGCCACGTTTGCCATTGCCGCGAGGCATTGTCGGCGTGCCAGAAAGCTCCTTCGTGCGTGCGGGGGTACCCATTCAGGCGCTCACGAATCTGCGTGGCCGCGGTGTGATATCGCTCATCTTTCGTTTCCCGATACAGGACAATCAGCAGATTGCCGGCGAGCATCGAATCCAGGCTGTCCAGCTTGCTCTTGAGATGGTTGTCGCTGTCGAGATGCGAATCGACCCACCCTTTGATGAAGTTGAGGTACGCGGGATCGTTCCTGCGCTTATAAACCAGGTACTCGCCGTAGAGAAATAGCCCGCGCGGATACGCCCACGATCCAAAATCGGCCGGCGCGCTGTATTGCCGCATGATGGTCTCGATCGCTGCCTTGGAGTAATCGAAATCCGCAGGAGCAGGCAGCCGGGAAAAATCCACCGGATTGCGCACAAGCGGCGCGTAGGTCTTTTGGAAGTTGTTGCGCGAGTTCGTTACCATGAACGAGCCATCTGGTTGCGCCACCAGCTTGATGTAGTTCCCTTCCGCACCGTTGAGATTGGCGATGACGTTTTCCGAGCTGTTTTGCGCTTTGGTCGAGTCCTCAGCGTAATGAAGCTGCCAGAGGTCTTCGACTCCCGGTGAGTCATGCACGGTTTGCCAAGCCTCAGGACTGCCGCCCTTGTGCGCGCCATTGTTCATAATCGCAACCCGCGGGTGCACGGCGCGAACCAGAGCGTTCGAGTTCGACTGATTCAAGCCGTGATGGCTTACCAGGAAAACATCGACCTTGCCGACGAGGTTGTTGGGACAGACAAGCTGCACCTCCTTCTGCTTGGTCAAATCCCCAAGATCAAGAAAGCGGAACTTTTCATATGTAACCAGCACGCCAAGCGAGGCCGAGTTTTCGGTTGGGTCCTCGGGGGCCGGTGGCTCCGCCTGGCACAGAGGATTGGGCTGTCCGGCGCCCTGCAGTGGCTGATTGATGTGCTGTCGCGCCGCCGTAATGACTTGTACATCGAGTCCTGAAATGGGAATGTGGTCACCCGGCTTAAGGACAAGATGTTTGGCATTGGTTTTGGCGATGACCTCCTGGTAGGTTGCGTAGCCGGCCTTGGTCTGCTCTGCCTCTTCAAGATTCGGACCATGATCGACAAAGGTTCCGATCTTAATTCGATCGGCAAGCTGGGCCACTCCTCCGACGTGGTCCTGGTGGTAGTGCGTGATTACCACGTAATCGATCTGCTGCAGGCCTGCGGATTTTGCCGCCGCGACGATGCGGTCGGCGTCTCTGCCTTCGAACCCGGGCCAGCCGGTATCCACCAGCATCGATTGCCCACTCGGGCTCAGGAGCAGCGTAGCCTGGCCACCTTCGACATCGATGGAGTAGATCTGCAGGGTTGAGTTCTGCGCCGAGAGATAGCCGGACAGAAGGAGAACGAGAAACGCGGCGAGATAACGTAGGTTAGACATTCGCATAGTTTGTTTATGTTCTGTAAGAGAATGTTAGTGACGGCTGCAGCATGTTTGTCATCCTGAGCCCCGCTTTTGGGGCGAAGGACCTCCGGGAATGTCTGGGAATTTGTCGCCCTCTCATGGTTTTCACCCAGTGTCGCTGAGAAGCCGCGATAAGACCTGCAAGACCGCTCTTTCGCGGCAGATCCTTCGCTCAAGAACGGGCTCAGGATAACAGTTCATTTTTGCGCGCTTCACGGAGTCCCAGACTAGTACCGTACCCAGAAATAATTTACCGGCGCTTTGTGTTTCGAATCACGTCGGCTTCTTCACCTTCACGACAAAGTACAGCAGCGTTCCCTCCACGTCCTTCATCCAGTGCGGAACACCTGGTGGTATCACGATCGCGTCGCCTGCAGAGAGACGGCGCGTTGTACCGCCTTCTATAGAATCACCGCGTGGCTCATCGGGATTGGTGGTCTTCGCGCCGATCACCTTTCCTCCGGTCACGATGTTGGTGCTGCCCTGCACGATGTAGAAGACATCGGTGTAGCTGTTATGTACTTCTACGTTGCCGGATTCAGTCCGATGAGCGGTCATCACCTTGTAATTGCTTTCGCTGGTGAGTGTGCCGCCTTTGGCAAACGATGCAGCCAGATCGTCTTTCGAGTAATACTTAACTGAGTCCGAAGCCATGGAGGCACCTGCTAGGTTGCTGGATTGTGCCGGTGTCTGCGTCTGAGCAACCGCGATGGCGCCGGCTGCGAACAACCATAGCAGCGTGCCTATTTTGGGAACGACGATTCGCATGTATCGCGACTCCTGAGATTTCATACTGCAAAATTCCCCCAACTTACCTGCAAGCACGAGAGTGTACGGAATTCCATGCGTAAACTCCAACAATGAAAGGTTTCGGAATACGAGACGCGCAATGAATGAAGCTATGGACATAAGAATTCCGTATGAGGAACTGGTCGAAGCTCTCGGCGGTATTTTGCTGAAGATCGCATTCAGCGCCGATCGCGCGCGGCTCTCGGCACAGTTATTTGCGGATGCCAGCCGCGACGGCGTCTACTCGCACGGCGTGAATCGCTTTCCACGCTTTCTGCGTTCGGTGCGCAGCGGCATCGTAAATCCGGAAGCCACGCCGCAGCTTGTTTCCCGAGTTGGTTCTCTGGAGCGATGGGATGGAAACCTCGGCCCCGGCAACCTTAACGCGCATCAATGCATGCAGCGCGCCATCGAACTCGGCCGCGAGCACGGCATCGCGTGTGTTGCGCTTGCTAATACGAATCACTGGATGCGCGGCGGCAACTACGGCTGGCAGGCCGCCGATGCCGGCATGATCGGAATGTGCTGGACGAACACCATGCCCAACCTCCCAGCCTGGGGCGCCAGCGATCCGCGCCTCGGCAATAATCCCATCATTATTGCGGTTCCGAGGAGTGACGGACATATCGTCCTCGACATGGCCATGTCGCAATTTTCCTACGGAGCAATTGAGTCCTACCGCCTGAGAGGTGAGCCGCTACCCGTGCCGGGAGGATTCACAGAGGAAGGCGAGCTGACGTGCGATCCGACGGAGATCGAACGCTCGCAACGAGCGCTGCCCATCGGCTATTGGAAAGGGTCCGGACTCGCACTGATGCTGGATATTCTCGCCAGTACTCTGTCGGGCGGGAAATCCACACACCAACTTCCGGCAGACCCAGAACGGGAAACTCGCCTCTCTCAAGTGTTCCTCGCGATTGACCCTGCCTCGTCCGGTTCTCCCGCGAGCATGAGCCAGGCGCTCGATGACATCATTGCCAACCTGCACGCGTCCAAAGGCGCAGGTCGACCGGTCCGTTATCCAGGAGAGCAGGTACTAAAGAGCCGCCGTGAAAATCTTGCTAAGGGCGTTCCCGTGAATACTACGATTTGGAAACAATTGCAGGAAGAACTGCGTTGATGAATTCGCGTCGTAAAGATCAGTGCTGGCAAAAACATCGCGACGGCATCCACTGTCACTCCTCGGTCCGCCACCACGCCGACTTGCCTCTGCATGAGTTTGCTTTGGCGGACCGGGGGATCTGCTGTCGTCGCGGAACGAACAAACAGCAGATCCCCTCGACCGCAAAATCACCGAATACAGCCCGAGGAGATGCTCAATGCGGTCGAAGGGATGACAGTGTTCGCGGGTGCATCACTGTCCCAGACTAAAGGTCGATACTGCGATGACGAAGTGAATCTCTTGTGACCTGATTCCAAGCGTCGTCGAACATATGTAGAAAAGTGCAGGTCTTCACGTACAAGATACGCTTTGACTCGGAAATGTTGCAGATGTTCCTAAAATGGGACTGCTAGCTTGTCGGCCGCTTGATTGTATGTAGAAGACAATCTAAAGTTGGCAATATGTTCGTGAATGTACATTATGTTTGTGTTACCGCATGTACCAAAGACGTAATTAGCGCCACACCTCCTGCGAAATTCTGCAAATTGTAAGAAACATTTCATTCCTTAATTCGTCTCATTCAACAGCGGTGGATGGTTCACGACCATCCGCTGCCGCGATATCGAAACTCATTCATTCGGAGTACATGGCTTATGAAGGACGCATTGGACTTGAAGATGGAAATTGTCGCCGATCAGGCGATTGCAGTCGTCCGTTGCCGTGGAGGGCTCAAGTTTGGCAAGGAGGCGCAACTGTTAACGAAATGTGTCGAGAGTGTGCTATCGCAATTCTCGATCTGCGTGCTTAGCCTGCAAGGCGTTCATGAAATTGATGCGAGAGGTCTGGGGACCATCGTGGCATGTTTCGAGCGCGCGCGATCGCTCCGATGCACTCTGCTGATCGGTGGAGCTTCTGCGAAAGTTAGGGAACTGTTCAAAATGATGCGTTTGGACAAAGTGTTGGACATATATGAGTCCGAATTCGAAGCGATAGAAGCATGCGGGCAGGCCGCGTGAAGCATCTACCAGACGAATCCTGACTCCAGAGAGCTTTATGAATCAACAATTCCAGAGAGATAAGCATGCACCCGTACTGGTGCATTTTTCCCTGATAATTCCTGTTAATGTAGTAATTTTGCAGTACGCAGTGCGAGCTAACTTGTTGGCAATAAGAAGTTTTGGCGAACGCGCCCTGAGTAATCAAGAAATTCCCGGTAAAATTCCCTGTCAATTCTCGCGGGGAACGAGAATCCCTATTAATCCGCCCCAAAAACCGATTCGGAGAGCGCTCAAATACGCCTGCCTCGCCGCTTAGGTGCGAGCTTTATATCCCAAAATCAGGCGGATTCCCGTTTCGCCGTGAGCCGCTCCACATATCGAAACAGATCTTCGGGAGAATCTCCGTTAATGTGAAGATGTGCGTCAACATGATCGAGATCGGGCGTGGGAGCGGTATGTAATTCCAGAATTTTGGTGCCCGGGCAATGCTCTTCTACAAGCGTGCTGACGCGCAGCTTCTCCATCGCGGGCAGCTTATGCCCAATGATGATCAAATCAAAGTGAACCCCCGAGCAGGCAGCCACCAGCTGCCGGACATCGCTCGCTTCGCTCACTGTATGCCCTGCCCTTTCCAGTAAGGCGCGCCTGGGCTTGATTGAACTCTCATCCATGCCAATACGTAGAATATTCGCCATCTTGCTCCAACGTTTATTGGCCGCTTACACCCAAGCTGGCCGTGAATCCGCCGCGGTCGTTTGACTGCCCTTTCGTCCCGCGCGGCTGCGGGAAGGCACACGAAGAGCTTAGGACTTGGGATGCGGATTTCAGCAACTCTGGTTGTCAGGGTTGCTGATGAATTCTGTGGAAAACTCTTGCCGGATTCGGCACGGGAGAGGAACCAAAACCAAGGCTCGCAGAGGGCGCCGGATCGAGGGCAATTATTTCCAGATATCAGCGCGAATGCGCAACATCCGTGTGAATCAGCGTGAGTTTTTGGGATTGGCTTTCCCTGCTAACTGGCGCGATCGTGCCTATCGAGAACGGGGAGCTGAAATAGTTGAACGCGAAAGCGCGACAGTGGGGCTGATCCGCTCAGTTTTCGGGTAAGTCTAAAACTTACTGGCGAGTCGCACGCTTCGCATCGCGGGAATACCTCTCCCTCGAGCAGGGTAACTTCAGTGGGAAGACGGTGCTCTTGATGCCTAACCGCGTAGATTCCGCTGCCAGGGACGAAGGCGCCGGTCTTCCAACTGCCTTCCGCGATCGAGACTACCTTTTTTGGCATGGCGTGCCCAAAATCGTTCTGGAAGTCATCTCCAGAACACACACTTATATCTTTGGACGAGCGCGCAATTGTGAGATGTCACTGTCCATGCCAGAGTTGTAGCTGCTTGAAATGAACTAATTCCGCTCGGCAGGGAAGAATTTGCTGCATTCGGCAACTCAGGCCAGCTTACACGTTGAAAGCAAGGGACTTTGGCTGGCAAGGCGGTTGCAACGTCACTACAAGTCACGACTAGAAAGTTAGAGAGGGTCCCATGACGAAGTATAGAGAGAACTGTGGTGGAATCCTCCGCAATCTGGCCTGCGGATTTCGAAAAGCGGTCGACACATTGGCTGAGCTTGATTTGTATGATGATCTGCGGGAGCGAATCTTCAAGGACGCAACGACTAACATGGAGCAGAAAGCGAAAATTCCGGCATGATTGCCCTTAAATGAATTCACAACCCATTGGCATCTATAGCCCGCCCGAGAATCATCGGGCGGGCATTTTACTTCGTCAAGTCCTCACCAGCTTAAGCCCAGGAGTTTTCTGCTATCTCGTTCGGCTTCATCGCGCAGCAGCCGCTGGCCGATTGCGCGACATGCGCGAGTTTGGCGGATATGACAGTGCTTGCCCCTGGTACAAGGCGATGCACTGCTCCAATCTCTTGGTTCCGTCATGGACGCAGAAACGCGCTGGACGTTCGGGCGATCCGCTCCACAGAGTCACTCCCGCATAGGCTCCGTCTTTGCGAAGGATGTAGTAGTTCATGCTCACGTAGCGCAGTTTGGCTTTGTCATTGTCGAAGTTTCGGGCGATGCGTTTGAGCGTGTCGAGCCCTGCTTCCTGCGGGGACATTCCTTTGCGCATGTTCTCGACGATAGAGTGTGCGCCGGCGACGCGAATGTTTTCTTCGCCTGAGCCGGTAGCGCCTGCCGAACCCACGTCCTGGTCACAGTAATTTCCAGCGCCGATGATCGGCGAATCGCCACAGCGTCCGGGAATCTTCCACGCCAGACCGCTGGTGGTCGTCATGCCCGACATTTCATTCTTGTCGTTTAGAACCGAGCAGTGAATCGTGCCGTGTGGGGGATCGAGCACCGCGTTTACCGCAAACTCACGCCATTCCGGCTCGATGCGCAGGCGCTCCGCCAATTCGTAAATGCGCTGGCGCTTGAGCTCGCGCATTTCTTCAGAGCTGCGCTCCGTGCCCCCTTCCTCGGGGACTTTGTACTTGGGATCGTCCAGGCCCATGCCCCACCAAGCCTCGGTGGACATGGTTTCCTTCCAGAGCAGCCAAATCTGATGTGAGCGCTCGGTTGTGAGGTTCTCTTTTGGGAATCCCATCGCATAGGCAAAGTTTTCCGCGCCCTGGCCCACCAGCATCACGTGGCCGGTATGCTGCATCACTGCCTGGGCCAGCAGCGCCACGTTTTTGATATTGCGAACACCGCCGACGGATCCGGCCATGCGTGTGGGTCCGTGCATGCAGCAGGAGTCCAGTTCAGCCACTCCTTCTTCGTTCGGCAGACCGCCGAGCCCGACGCTCATGTCATTGGGATCGTCTTCCTGCGTTTTGCCTACTGCGATAGCAGCATCGAGGGTGTCTTTCCCGTCCTTCAGCATCTGGTATCCCTTGTCGATGCCGTTCCAACCATTCGCGCTCGAGACGAGAATAGGAGGTTTGCCTTTGCCCGATCCGGTCCCGCTCGTGGGACGGGAACGATCTTGCGGATTCTGGCCGTGAATATCAGTCGATTGTGTGCTTTGCGCGTTTAGTCCCAACGCAAGCGAACTCAGCGCGGCATTGGTGAGAAATTCTCTGCGCGAAAATGCCATGGCGACCTCCGATGAATACCTGAGCGAAACGCGCAAGAATATCACGAGCGCGGCTCGCAAATGATTGACTTCAGCTATTCGCGCTCAGTAACATCGCGCTCTTAGCACGCCCTAAATTCTAAACAATTAAGAAGTGAGGAGTCCCATGAAGTGGGCCAAGCTGTTGTTGTTATTTTCGTTCGTTGCGCTACTCGTCATCCCCGTTGCCGCACAGAATGCGAATACGGGCACGTTGTTCGGGATCGTCAATGATCCATCCGGAGCGGTGATCCCGGGCGCAACTGTCACATTACATGACATAGCCACCGGGCAAGAGCGCTCCGCCACGAGCAATGAAGTGGGTCGCTACAACTTTGCCAGCGTTAGCCCTGGAAATTACCTGGTGAAGGCGGCTGCACCCGGATTCAAGGCGACGCAGTCGCCCGTGACGATTGAGGTGGGCAAGTCTTTCACAGTCGACATCGCGCTTACTGTTGGACAAGCCTCGCAGACCGTTGAAGTGACCGGCAACGGCGGCGCGGATTTGCAAACACTCGACGCCACCGTGGGTGAGACCCTCGGCGGTAACACTCTTCTCCTCCTGCCTTCACAGCAACGCAGCGTGTCTAGTTTGTTGCTGTTGCAACCTGCCTCCGCCCCATTGCAGCAGGGCAATCAAGGCAGCTCGCTAGGCGGACAGGTTGCGGGAGCGCAGAGCGATCAGAACACTATTCTGCTGGATGGCAGCAACATCACCAATGGTGTCTCGGGCAATTCCGACTACTACACGAATTTCCGCGGCGGCCCCGAAGGACCGATTCCCACACCTGCGGAGAGCATTCAGGAATTCAGAGTGTCCACCAATAATCCGAATGCCAGCTTTAGCGGTTCGGCCGGGAGCCAGGTTCTCCTCGTTACCAAAAGAGGAACGAATACCTGGCATGGAACGGCTTACGAGTACTTTCAGAACTCGGCGCTGAACGCCAATACCTGGGACCGCAATTTCCGCAGCCAGGCGCGGCCCGAAAGCAAAGACAACCGTTACGGCGGCAGCTTCGGCGGATATGTTCCCGGAATTCCCGGTGAAAACAAAACGTACTTCTACGCCAACTACGAAGGCCGCAAGCTCTCGCAGATCACGCAAATCCAGAAGCTGGTTCCCTCGCCGACATTGCGGCAGGGGATCCTGCGCTTTCGCGATGCCAGCGGCAACATCGTGTCCTACAATCTGGCAACATCGACGCAGTGCGGCGCTACAGGCACAGGCAAGTGCGATCCGTTATCGCTCGGAATCAGTCCCGTCATTTCGCAGATATGGAGCAAACTGCCGGCTGGAAACGACGCCTCAAATACGAACGCCGATGGTCTGAATACCCTCGGCTTTAGCGGCGCGGCGAATTTGCCCATCAAAGAAAACTTTGGCGTGCTTCGCGTGGACCACGACTTGGCGAAAAACTGGCAGGTAATGGGTAGCTATCGCTACTTCGAACAGGAAGCCGCAGTCGATAAGCAGATGGACATAGGCGGACTGTTGCCCGGCGACGCGAGTGGAAATCCAACCTCCGCGGCTTCGATCCCTCGTCAGCCTCGGTACTTTGTGGCTGGGCTTACAGGTCAGCTCAAACCGAATATCACCAATCAATTTAACTTCTCTTATCTGCGCGATTTTTGGCAGTGGAATACGGCAGGCGCTACGCCTCAAGTAGCCGGAACAGCGGCGGCCCTGCAGATCGGCGGCGAAGCACAGAACACCGCGCTGGTACCGATGAATGTGGACACCAACAGTGTGCGCACACGCAGGTGGGACGGCCACAACTACGAGTATCGTGACGATCTCTCGTGGCTGCATGGCAATCACCTGTTCCAGTTCGGAGGCTCTGCCGGACGCTCGGCGGTGCAGTTCAACCGCAACGACGGTCAGGTGTCTTCGCTCACCCAGGTCGTTTATCAAGTAACGGCAACAAGCGGAATCAATATTCCCGGTACATTCCTTCCGCCAACTTGTTCAGCAACATTGACTGTAAACTGCTTGCCGTCCAGTCAGACTACGAATTGGAAAACTCTTTACGCCTCAACGCTTGGGCTAGTGGATTCGGCCAACGTTCTGGGCACACGAAATTCGCAACTTCAACCCAATGCTCTGGGCACGCCTACCGACAACGACGTGCGCTATGACGATTACAGCCTTTACCTGAACGATGCCTGGCACATCAAGCCGACGCTGACGATTAACTTCGGTTTGAACTGGTCTTACGACACGCCGCCGCTCGAAATCACCGGCAAGCAGTCGATGATGGTATATACCCAAAGTGGGAAAATCGTTACGCCGGTCGATTACCTTGCGGCTCGCACACAGGCCGCGACTCAAGGACAGATCTATAACCCCGAAGTCGGATTTGCGCCCATCAAGAGTCTCAAGCGCAAGTATCCATGGGATCCGGTGTGGAGTGACTTTGCCCCACGCGTCGCCGCAGCCTGGAACCCACACTTCGGAGATGGATTCCTTGGCAAGATTTTCGGCAGTAACAACACTGTGATTCGCGGCGGCTATTCGCAGCTCTACGATCGCCTAAACGGAGTGCAGAAGGTCATCAACGGATTGCAGGGAGTCGGCTTCCAGCAGACCTTGACCTGCCTGGGTCCGAACACCGTGGGTACCTGCCTGGGTACGGGCGCCGCAGATCCTGGAACAAACGGACCGAACGCCGCAACCACTGCGTTCCGAATTGGCGTGAACGGAAGCACTGTGGCTACGCCGCCGATTACCGCGCTCAGCAGCATTCCTCTGATTCCTGGCACGGCGGCGATTGCGAACGCCAACCAGAAATTCATTCCACAAACCTTCCAGATGGATCCGAACTATGCGCCGGGACGCAATCACGAGTTCGACCTCACCATCCAACGAGCATTGTCGAATAACAGCATTCTGGAAATCGGTTACATCGGCCACATCGCTCACAACATCTACTCGCCGCTGCAATTGGATCAGGCGCCGTTCTTCATGACTTCCGGAGGACAGAGCTTTGCTCTAGCCTATGACGCGGTAGGCACAGCGCTGCGCGCCGGCACACCTGCTGCATCGATACCAAATCAGCCATTCCTCGAATCGATACTTGCCGGCAGCAGTTTCTGCAAGCCGAGCTGCACGCAAGGCGTGATCGCGAAATTCAGTTCGAATTTCACAGCGCAGCAGGTGTTCACGTTGTGGAACAACATCCAATCCGGGTTTGTTACCGGACCGGCGACCGCCGCGACCAACCAGGTGGGAAACATGTTCTTCTGGGCGAGCCAGGCGCACGCGAACTATAACGCCGGATTCATCGCGCTGCACGAACGCAACTGGCGCGGACTTACGATGGACGCGAACCTGACCTACTCGCATTCCCTCGACAACACCGCCGGGGGAATTCAGGACGTCGATCGCACGGTGCCAAATTCCTACAATCTAAATTACGGTTATGGGAATTCGGCGTTCGATCGCAAGTATGTCCTCAACGTCCTCGGCACCTACCAGTTGCCGTTCGGAAAGGGGACCAGCTTCGTCGATCACTTCACCCGCAACTGGTCGATCAGCCCGATCTTCGCCTGGTACAGCGGGCTCCCGCTGAAGGTGGGTGTCGGATCCAGCCAGGAGTTTGGACAAACGTCATCAGCAACGGCAAGCGCCGTTGCTCTGAAGCCCGATACCTTCGGCAACAGCATCCACTCTGGCGCGACCGGCGACACGGCGACTAACGTTGCCACTTCGGGAAATCCGGCGAAAGGTGGAACGGGCTTGAACCTGTTCGGAAATCCAACCGCCGTTTTCCAATCCTATAGGCCGATTCTGTTGAGCCAGGACACAAATGGGAACTTCAGCGGAAATTTGCGCGGCATGTCTCGCTGGAATCTCGACATGGACATCGCCCGCAAGCTGCAATGGACCGAACGCGTGAGCACCACTCTTTCGCTGCAAATGTTCAACGTGTTCAACCATGTGCAGTTTGTTGATCCAACGCTCTCGCTACAATCGCCCCAGACCTTCGGTGTGCTCGGCACTCAACTCAATCAGCCGCGCGTGCTGGAATTAGGCTTGCATATCGATTTCTGAGGTGAACCCGCAGCTCATTATTACTAGGCCGGCAGGAGTTCCTGCCGGCGTTCTTTTTTGGGTTTCAGGATCGCTGGAGCGCACAGCAGCCAAAGCCGTACAAGTGAGGTTTGTTACCGCACGAGTAAACTGGGTGCCGCGATACTTGTCTGGATAGTTGCTCGACGGCGGGCCCTAAGAGCCCGCCTCTACCCAGCGCAAGATTCGTCCGTTCGTCTATGATCCTCAGTGGCACTCCGGTAGTTAGCTTTACCGCGCCCATTGCGAAAATCCCTGCTAAATCCCTGCTCAGGTCGGACTGATCCATTGCTCTTCGATTAAACCCTTGCACTTGAGTGACTTAGGGAGAGATTTTGGAATTCCCTGTTAATTCCCTGTTCCAGAAGCAAAATTGTGGAATTTGGGCATAAATCATGGATTCTGAGCCTGAAATGAAAATATTCCCCGTTAATTTCCCTGTTATTGGGAAATCTGGCTCTCAGTTCGCGGTTTTCAGCTAAGGCAACGGCGGGTACGGAGGACCACTTGTGCGGAACAAGTAAACTCGCTGCCCTGATAGTTGTCTGCGGTGAGCAGGCGCTTCATACGTCGTAAGCAACAAATGGCGATAGGTTCGTTAATGGCAAGCAGCAGTGATCCGACACTCGCGCATCGCGAACAACTGATCGAAGAAACGGTGGTCGAAGGGCCAGAAGGCTAGCAGCCAGCACCGAGTAGCTAGTTACGGCAGATGAAAATCTACGCCGTTTTCTTCATTTTGATGGCGGGTAGCTTCGAGGTCTAGGGAAGCGAGAGGGATCTTCTTGATAACTGGAGTCTTCGTGAGATCCATGAGATTCGCGCCGACGATCGCATAATTGCGGACTTCGGTCTTGTGTCCGTCACGGTAGACCAAGGTTGTCATCGGACCTGGATCTTCGCTCACCTCGGGAGGTGAAGCGGGTTTCGATTGAGCGATTTGATCGTGATCGGAATCGCGATTGCCTTCGCGGCCGTCAAAGTAGTGCTCGCCATAGCGCGAGTTGTCGCTCGATTGCGTCCCGTCTTCCTTAATAATGATCACTTGCGGCTGAACGGCTTGCTGCTGCGGTTCGACCTGCTGCTGCTCATAGTCGGAGTAATCATAAAAATACGGCGCTCCGTAGGCGCCATAGTAAGGAACCACGTAGACCGGAGCAGGACGATGCCGCCGCGGAGGAACGAAGGTACTTCGACCATTCCCAAAAGTGAACGATCCGTGGAATCCGCGTCCTGTAGCTGCGCGTGGGTCCGTGACGCTGCCGGGAATACCGCGCAAGCTGCCGTCTGGGCGAGGAGAAGTAACCGAACCGGGTATGCCGTGAAATTGAATCCCAGAGTTCATGCTGCGCTGAGCAATCAAAGCAGGGGTGCAGAAAGCCAACCCAAGCGCGACGCTGACCATTCTCCTCCGCATCGTACTAGTTTAGACGCTCTCAATAGGCGTACGGTACGATTTTTTCATCCCAATCTCCGGCAGTGCAGCGCTGGACTTCGACGCAGACTGGAGGGTTTTTGGGGTGGCTAGCTTAGTCCCTGACGAAAAAGCGGTGGATGAGTGGTCATCCACCGCTTGATTTGCCGAGCTAACGGCTACCAGCGACAAGCCAGCAGCTACTAGCTATTTACCGTCACCTGCTCGAAGCAACGGTCTGTGTGTGAGCCACGGTACTTAGGAAATTCCTCGCTTCAGGTGGCGCGGGCACTTGGCCTGCCAGGAGCTGCTGGCTGGTCATGTCTTGGCCGTAAAAAGCTTTCGTAGCATCGTTGTCTTGCTTGATTACCGAGCCATTAAGCGAGATGCCGGCGAAGGCACCTTTACTACGCGAATAAGTCAGAATTGGGGATTTCATCTTCCAATCGGTTCCTGCCGCAGCGTCGCGTCCCACAGGACCAGCAGAAGCAGATGCATCACCGCCGACTTGGAACTTGTTTGAGAGCAACGCCTGCATGCCTTTTTCATTCATGAACAGCATCACCAGATCGACGCCTTCAGCCCCAATCTGTAATCCAAAGCTTCCCCCAGAAATGGCAAAGAATGAGGGTGCGCTCCAGCCTTGCGTGTTCTTGCAAGTGGCAACGCCGCGTCCATGTTGGCCGCCAATGCCTAAGCCGGCTTTCACCATGCGTGGCACGATTGCGACACATTGAGCGCTATTCAACACCTGTTCCGGAATTCCCTTATCGGGCGCCGCGGTGATCTCTTGCAGAACCGTGGCGGCATTATCGAGTCGCTTCTGCACATCGGATTTGTCTTCGGCATAAGCGAAGCCGCACAGGCCGAACATCACCAGAGATACGATTAACTTCTTCATAGAAACCTCACAGTCTGAATTTGCAAGCTGCTGCGACTCGTGGAGGTCAGGAAATGACGCAATTTGTCGCGCGGTAGCTAAGTGTAGAAGAGGCAATCTGGCAAAGAGGGGTTGGCCATATGTCGGGGGAGCTCAGGCCTACCCCGGCTTTAAGCGGAAATACTGGTGATGGGAGCAGCTCGCCAGCTCTGTCGCTTGTAAGCAGCAGCTGAGAGCTGCAGGTAAAGAAACAACTCATCGTGGTCAACGAGAGAGGCTGGCTATCTTCGTTTGCTTCGCAGCGGATTTATGAATGGTGCCGTATACCAGCAGCAAGCCGTCGCTCACGATCTTCACGCCCGTAAGCTTTCCGTGCACTGACATTCCCCATAATGCATTCGGGTCAAAGAGAATGTCGTTCTTTGTTCCCTCGAGTCCCTTGCTGGAATTGCCAATCATGTGCTGTGGATCCATACCTAGCATTTCCGATAGGCCCTTCATCGACAGTTTGTCGACCTTCATTGAGGACTCGTGCAAGTCGATGAAGCCGTTTTGAGTTAGGCTGATTGGACCTTTGATCTCGAAGTGCACGGGGATGAGTTTTTTTACGTGCCCCGAAATTTTCATTTCAACGCCACTAGTCTCGACTGCCAGATCTGTGATGCTGTCGTTCTTGATGTGGGTCTTGAGCAGTTTGCTGAGATCCTGAGCGTGTACAAAAGCGCTGCCGGAGCGCACGACCACGTCCTTGATTTGTTTTGGGCTGATCGTGGTTTCGGACTGCGGTTTATCCGACTGAATGTCGGCGTCGAATCCAGAAAGGCTGATGGGCACTCCTTCCTTCGTAAATAAGGTCCCTGAGCGAATGACCAATCGCCGGTCTTCAACCGCAGGGGCAGCTACTTTCTGATTTCCAACGCCGGCAGGAATTGCCCCCACCGCCGCACAGAGAAGCGCCGCGACAAGGACAGAAATTCTCGACGTGGTGAATGGCCGCTGCATGTGTGTGCCCCCGAAGCAATGTGAGAACTTGTTACTCGTTGGATGCGAAATGCAATCTGAGTAGCACCCACAATTTGCGTGGCTGCCGCAGCGACGGTGCAATCACCGCACACACCAGCAGCAGCACGGTTAGCAAACGATTCTCGAAAATCGTTCTGCGGCCAAACAAGAAAACGGCCCCGCTCCCAGGAGCAGGGCCGGACGCAGCTACGGAGGTTCGGTTACTCCGACGGCGGTGGTTGGGGAGGGGGGCCATCTCCGCCGGGACCTCCGGGGCCGGGTCTACGCATCTTAAAATGCATCATGTGTTCCCTGGTTATGGATTGCAACTGCTTCCACTGGTCAGGCGTGAGCACGCTGCGAAAGGCCAGCGTCATCTTTGTGAACTCGATTTCCATAGTGTTGCGCGCAGATTGAAGATCTCCCATCTGCTTCAGAACCTTGTCTTGCTGAGGCTGGTCTTGATCGAGTAGATCGTGAAGCTTTCCTTCTTCAATCTCCACGTTGCCTCGCATCTGAATGAGACTGGCACGATGACTGGAGAAGATGTCAGTGAGCTGCTGCTTCTGCTGGTCATTGAGCCCGATCTGTTGAGCAAGCTCCGAGTTGCGCCACCAGTCGCGTCCCAATTCGGGCATTCCCGGCATGCCTCCGGGCATGTCATGGATCATGATCCTCATTCGACGATCAGGATTGGGCTTCTCCGGCGACAAATTATCTGTTTGGGCCGCCGCGCACGCCGTCATCAACAAAAAACAAAGCGCAAAGTGTAAGAAAGTTTTCATTGAGCATTCCTCATATCTGCATGTGAAGCGTTGTGAGAAGGAGCCGAGCGGTCGATACCACCCATTTCTGTTACGAGTAAACCCGCAGGTTGTAAAGCCTCCGGCAGATCCTCATTAAGTTGCGCCTCGACATCGGTGAGCAGCGCCGCGTCGGAGATCGTGACCGGCTGGCGATTGACCGAGAGCGGAGGAGAGCCGGTGCGGAATCCGATCAACACGAAAATGAGCAACATGGCAAGCGCTGAAGCAGCGAGCACAAACGCTGTACTGCGGCCGTTTATCCGTTGAATATGCGCCGCGACGATTCGTTGATGAATCGCTCGAGATTGCCGTCCCCAATCGATCGCGGAACGTCCGGCGCTGTAGAGGACGTCCTCCCGCAGCTTTGCCATTCTCTCGCGATACATCTCTATCTGCTGCTGGCAGTCGGCACAAATCTGTACATGATGCGCCGTGCGCGGAACTCTATCCCCTGCCGCCGCGCTCGTGAGTTCTTCGTCGCTCAGGTGAACGGAAATCAATGTCCTTCTCCTTCTTGCCAATTCCGCAAGTTCATCATGGCGCGGTGCAGATGACACTTTACCGTGCCCGGTTTGCGGTTGGTCGCATGGGCGATGTCGTCGATCGACATGCCTTCTACAGCGCTGAGCAGCAATGTCTCGCGCTGAGGAGCGGTCAATTGTCGAATGCGCGCCGACACACGTGCCAGCCGCTCCCGCCGCAGAAGATGCTCCTCCGGAGTCGATGCCGGATCGCGAACTTCGCGCGCGCACTCCTGCTCTGCTTCGGAAGCGTCAAAGCGAATAAGGCGGCGCCATAGCGCAAATCGGCGATTGCGATAATGGTCTCGGACGAGATTGAGTGCAATTCGCGCAAGCCACGTGAACACCTGACAATCGCCTCGGAACCCCTTTTGCTTCTGAAATGCACGAATGAAGCACTCTTGCGTAAGCTCCTCCGCCAAATCGGGCTCGCCCGTTTGCGCCAGCACCAGCCGATAAATACGCTGCTGATAGAGCCGGATGAATTCGTCAAAGTCGGCGAAAGGGGAATCAATCTCGGTGTCGGCTCTTGCTGTGGCTGCCGCTTGCAGCATGTTCATCGGTGCAATGAGCTCCCGTTACTGATATGGACGATTTCGTGGCCCGCGAGTTTACGTCTAGCGAAGATTCTTTTTGCAAACCTGCCGACGGCGGCCCGAAGACTGTCATCCCTTCGACCACAGTTGATGTCATGAACCCGCGACTTTGCGGTCGAGGGGATCTGCTGTTGCCTGTTCGCCAAAAACAGATCCCCCGCTCCCAGAAAAGAATTGTTGCAGAAGAGACGAGCTGGCGACGGAGCGAGGGATGACAGGATGTCGGTGTTTATGATTGTCTCGAAATCTACGAATAAACTCTGCCTCAAAGTCGGGTTGTTCTCACTACATTCCTCATCCTTTTTCCGGACAGATTAGGCAAATCCGCTTAGTTACTGGCGGACTCTGACGCCGTACTGTTCTCTCTCCGGTGTCCCGCGCTTATTTGCTTCTGGCTGTTGCCTGCTTAATCGGTTGTGGAGGTGGAGGTTCTTCACTGAAATCCGCCACGACTCTTCTGACTGCGGCTCCAGATCTGACCACCTTTCCAAGTGCGGCTGCGCCCGTCGTAAGCGCACAGGGCTTTACGAATCCGCTTCAAATTTCGCTGTCTGATGGCTCTTCGATGGAGAGCTGTCCGGACCCATCCATCATCCATGGCCAAGCTCAGGGCGATACGTTCTGGTACATGTACTGTACCAATGAACTTTTTCATGATGGCTCCCCACTACACCTGCTCCCGATCTCCCGATCACAGGACCTGGTGAACTGGAGATACGTTGGAGATGTGTTTCAGCAGACGCCGCCGTGGGTGGCGAGCGGTGGCGGATTGTGGGCGCCCGACATTCAGTATTTCGATGGCAGATACCACCTCTATTACGCAGTATCGAACAGCACTCTTGGCGGCAGCGCGATTTTCGTCGCAAGCAGTGAGAGCCCCATTGGACCATGGAGTGCCAGCAGCACGCCCGTTGTTGCGCCGGCTGCGGCCCCATGCTGCTCTGGGCTGCGAGGCACCATCGACCCTGCCGTAGTTCAGGATGACCATGGAGAACGCTACATCTTCTATGGAACGTTTATGGGTGGGATTTCCGCGCGAGCTCTGAGTGCGGACGGGCTGACATCACTGCCGACTACCGAAGTTCAGATCACCACTCCGAGCCGGTATGAGGCGCCATACATAGTCAAGCACAATGGCTTCTACTATCTTTTTGTTTCTGCCAGCAATTGTTGCAACGGTTCCCTCAGCGGATACGCGGTGTTCGCTGCGCGCTCACAGAACGTCGTGGGACCATACATCGATCGGGATGGCGCTTCGCTTTTGGATTCGCGCGTCGGTGGGACGCCAGTCTTGTCGATGAATGGCAACCGCTTCGTGGGACCAGGACATAACGCAACTTTAACCGATGCCGCCGGTCAGGACTGGATGCTCTATCACGCCGTCGACTTGAATAAGCCTTATTTCTCGAATGGCTGGACGCGTCGTCCGGTGATGCTCGATCCTATTGACTGGATAGACGGCTGGCCGCGAGTTCGCAATGAGGCAGGACCCTCGGATTCCTTACAGTCAGCTCCGGTTGTAGTCACCGGAGAAGTCAATCGGCATGTGGTCGCGCCTGCTCCGTTCGACAATCCCGGCGTGCCAATCACCTCCCTATCCGACGAATTCTCCGCACCGGCGTTGTCAGCGCAATGGTCGTGGATTCGCCCAGCGATCCCGAGTGGATATGCGCTCGCCGACGGACTGTTGCGGTTCGACACTCAACCTGGCGCCCTGTCTGTGGGCAGCAACGATGTGCCGATCCTCACTGAGGCCACTCCTGTCGGGGACTATGTTGTCGAATTGAAGTTATCGAGCTCTGTGCCCCTCAGTGGCGTTTACAGCTTCGTGCAGGGCGGCGTGCTTATCTATGAAGACGACAATAATTACGTGAAGCTCGTCGATGTCGCGATTGGCAATACCCGTCAGATTGAATTCGGCAAGCAGACAACTAGTTTGCCGGGCGGCAATGCCCAATATGGGAGCACGCTACTCTCGTCACCAGCAGATGCTACTTACCTCAGACTCGCAAAACGTTCGTCTCCGGCTGGAGGAGAGTTGTACACCGCATATTCAAGTCACGATGGTGTGACTTGGGAACGCGGCGGCACATGGAATCATTCGTTGGGAAGCGCGGCACGTATCGCTTTGGTGTCGATGAACGGTTCGGGATTTTTTACTTATTTCGACTACGTGCGCGTGAATACCTTAACCCACTAAGTTGCTGAATCGCCGCTAGACATCGGTATGCGAGCAACTCTCGCGTGCTTCTCTCCAATGCATGGCGCAGCTTGTCGCGCCAATAAAATCCGAGCACTGCTCATCCAACCAAGCTGCGGGAAAGTTCTTCACACGTTATCGAGCGTGTAGAACACGTTTCCACAAAATCAATTCTTAGAGTCCTGGGTCCAAGCCTTGAAAGCGGACATTTCGGTACTGGTAGCCGGTCTATTTATCGGAGACTTGCTGTACTTTTTTCGGGGCGGCAGTCGGGCCGAGCAGTGGGTGCGCCGGTTCGCAAATCAAAGGAAACTAGCCGTAGCCCTGTGCGCGGCGCTCGCGTTAGTTCCCCGTGCGATGCTGCTGCCGGTCATGCCTATCCCGAAGCCGGAGATCGTAGATGAATTCAGTTACATCTTGGGCGCAGAGACTCTGGCAAAGGGTCGCTTGACGAATCCCGTACACCCTTTGTGGCAGCATTTCGAAAGTTTTCACATCAATATGGTTCCCAGTTACCAGTCGCAGTACCAACCGGCGCCCAGTGCGTTCATGGCGGTAGGCCTCATTTTGGGAAAGAGCTGCTGGTGGGGCGTGTGGCTTGCAACTGGATTGATGTGCGCGGCGATTTGCTGGGCCTTGCAGGCATTGATTGGGCCCACATACGCCTTGCTAGCCGGCGTTTACTGCGCGCTGAAGTACAGCATCGGAACGCAATACAGTGATTCGTATTGGGGAGGCTCAGTGTGCGCACTGGGTGGGGCGCTCGCGCTAGGAGCATTCGTCCGCATCATCCAGACACGCTCGGCCAAGTGGGTGCCCGCCCTGGTGATCGGCGTGGGGTTACTGGCAAACAGCCGCCCATATGAGGGATTTCTTTTCGCGGCTCCACTTGCCGTGGGATTGCTCGTGTGGGTGGTTCGGAGTGGAACGTACATTCGGATTCTCGCACCAACGGTAGCGTTAATGGCCGTGCTATTTGCGTGGATGGCTTACTACAACTACCGCGGCACCGGACGCCCCGCCGAAATGCCCTACACCGCGAATTTCGATCAGTACCACTTCGTGCGGCCATTCATCGGAACAGGCATGCGTCCCTTTCCTCACTACAACAACTACCAAATGGCGGCTTTGTTTGCGACTTGGGAAGGACAGCCTGGCCGCATGGCGCGCTCATGGAGCGGAATCCAGAAGCTCGAAAAAGCGAAGTTCCACTTCTATTACAAGGAGCACTTCGCACCGCTGCTGATCTTGGCGTTAACTGGTTGCTATTTCTGCTTCCGACGTGAAGAGCGAAGCTTTCTTGGCTTCACTTTTCTGGCGGTACTTGCTGGACTGTTTGCCGTCGTTTGGTGGCCGCTCTCTTCATATCCTGCGCCACTCTTGGTGAGCTTCTTCGGGCTGGCGTTTCTCGGAATTCGTTACTTAGGGACGGCGCGCATACGGGGTTACCAACTTGGGCGCTACTGGGCGCGGGGCGTGCTACTGGCCCTCATCGTCTCGCCCCTTATCAATATTCCCCACCTTATTCATAAGGCCGACAAGATTCGATATCCGATGCAATGGAACGAAGATCGGGAGCGGGTTATACACCAGCTTCAGCAGCGTCCCGAGAGCGATCTCGTGCTGGTCCGCTACGCGCCCATGCATGATCCTGCGCATGAATGGGTCTACAACGGTCCTGACATCGATTCGCAAAAGATTATTTTCGCTCGCTCTTTGGGGGCGGATAAAGATTGCAATCTCGTCCACTACTACGAAGATCGAAAGATCTGGTTCGTCGACGTTGGTCTCAATCCGTGGCCGCAACTCAAGCCTGCGGATTCGCTGATCTCTTATTGCAATGCCAGTCCGAATTTGAAAGCCACACTCATAATCCCTGGGGAACTTCCGTGAATAATCGGCCAAAGACTGCTGTGATAATTGGCGCCGGTCCTGCCGGCTTGACCGCCGCCTTCGAACTCCTGCGCAACACCAACATCAAGCCCATCGTGCTCGAGAAGAGCGACCAGATGGGCGGCATCTCGCGCACCGTCAATTACAAAGGCAACCGCATGGATATCGGCGGTCACCGTTTTTTCTCCAAAAGCGATCGCGTGATGAACTGGTGGTTCGAACACATGCCATTGGAGACGAGCGTTGGTCATAGCAACGGCAACGGCAACGGTCGCGCACCGCTGCAAATCAGTTACCAGAATCGGACTCGCCAAATTTCTGCGTGCACGAATGGCAATGGAAATGGCTGCCATCCCGATCAGGTCATGCTTGTCCGTCGGCGCAAGTCGCGCATTTACTTCCTGCGAACCTTTTTTGATTACCCCATAAGCCTGAGCGCCGATACACTCGCGAAGCTTGGGCCCATCCGCACGCTGCGCATCGGTCTGAGTTATATGCGCAGCGCTGCGATGCCCATCAAGAATGTGGAGAACCTGGAGCAATTCTTCATCAACCGCTTCGGCCGTGAGTTGTACCACACTTTTTTTAAGTCTTACACCGAAAAAGTCTGGGGAGTGCCTTGCGATCAGATCAGCGCGGAGTGGGGCGAGCAACGCATTAAGGGCCTTTCGATCAAAAAGACACTGCAGCACATCGTCAAGAAACACTTGGAAAAAAGACGAACGCGCGACATCGCTCAAAAAGAAACCGAGACGTCGCTGATCGAACAATTTTTGTATCCCAAGTACGGGCCTGGGCAGATGTGGGAGACGGTTGCACAGAAAGTGCTCGCCATGGGTGGAGAGATCATCACCAACTTCGATGTCACTGCCGTCCAATGCAAAGGCCGGCGGGTCATCGCAGTAAGCGGGAAGGATGGTTCCGGACAGGAGCGACGCTTCGATGGCGATTATTTCTTCTCGACCATGCCCATTAAGGAACTCATTCACTCGTTAAACGTTCCCGTGCCGGTCAATGTTCGCGAGGTGAGTGATGCGCTGCAGTATCGTGATTTCGTAACCGTTGGCCTGCTTCTCAAGAAGATGAAAGTAAAAGACGAGAATCAGAAGCTGGTGGAGGACAACTGGATTTACATCCAGGAACCCGACGTGAAGGCTGGAAGACTGCAGATTTTCAACAACTGGAGCCCGCATCTCGTGTCAGACGATCAGAACGTGTGGGTAGGAGTTGAGTATTTTTGCTACGAAGGGGACGAGCTGTGGAACAAATCACAGGAAGATATGGCGCAATTTGCCGCCGAAGAGCTGGACCGAATCGGGATCATCGACAAGAATGATGTGATCGATTCAACGGTGATCAAAATGCCGAAGACGTATCCCGCGTACTTCGGCGCTTATAGCCGTTTCGATGAAGTTCGCAACTACATCGACCGTTTCGAAAATCTCTTCCTCGTGGGCCGCAACGGCATGCATCGCTATAACAACCAGGACCACTCGATGCTCACGGCAATGGAAGCCGTCAACAACATCATCGCCGGACGCACAGATAAATCCAACATCTGGGAAGTGAACACCGAAGCGGAGTATCACGAAGAGAAACAGATGGCGGAGTCAGAGGCAGAGCAGGAGAAAAGAGCAGCCTGATACCGTGGCTCCGGTGGCACAGTCGCTCTCGCGTCAATGCGCAGGGCCAGGGCGCCTGTGCCACAAATGCTCTACAGCGCTAATATCAGACGTGCTGCGACACCGAAAGCACATTTCCTTCCGGATCCTTGAACCAAGCTACGCGATCGCCGGTGGGGAAAGTGCAAATGGCATTTTCATCCTGCGGCATTCCGGGATAGCGTTCGAAGGTCACGGCCTTGGATTTTAGAGCCTCGACGATGGCGACTATATCTTCCACTTGCCATCCCAGAACTGTGTGCTGAGCAGGAGTAAATTGTTTCAGTTTGCTCACCCGCAAGTGAGTGCCGTAAGCGTCAAACACGAGCGCGAATCCGTCATCCTTGACAAAACGAAACCCTAATTTCTCAGCATAGAAGGTCTTCGCCTGCTCGGGTTTCGTGGTAATCGCGAATCCCACAAGCTTTGAGAGGCGGAGACTGGTTGCGTGATGTGCTGGTGCAGCAGACATGGCGCACCTCCTTAATGAGCACAGGAGTCTATCACCGGCCAAGCTCTGCTGCTGCCCCGTGTTTGTGGTTCAAAAGCCAATTACGCGCAACCACGTTCGATGTGTCTGCCGAGGTCTTTCGGCCAAAATCCGGCCTCACGATGACAGGTTTTCGAAATTCATCGGAGAATCATTTCTTAGGTTTCATGTCGTGCAGAAATGTGCCTAGCTGCTCGTATTGATCGCTCGCAATGTAATCCACTCCCGCTTTCAGAGCGGCATTCCAGCGTTGCTGCGCTGCTGCGAGCGATCCAAAGTTGTAGCTCCGAAACCAGCCACGGCAGCTCAACTCTTCTTTAGTCGCTCCATCGAGCGTGTAAAAACGAATCCATAGGTTGTGAACGTGAGCGTGCTCGACGAGGAAGCGAAGGCGCAATTCGTCGTCGCGGGTCCACTCACCGGCTTGGGTTTGTCCCCCGGCTTCCACAACGGACCAAGCATTGTTCCACCAGCGACGATAGTTGGAGGCAGGTTCCGGTTCGAGAACTTCCGGCGCTGCCATGGGATCACGCGTATGCGTGTGCACTGCTCCGAAAACGAGCAAGCGCGCACCGACCGGTACCTGATCGTAAAAAGCGCCTGCCTGCGCATCTGATTCTCCGGTGAGCACGAGCACTGGCTTCAAGTCGAGAGCTTCGAGTTTGCTATTATCGGAAGTTCGCGGAGCGCTCGTGAGCCACGTGCGATATTTATTGAGAAGAGCCCAAATGGCCGCGAGATGTTGCGGCTCTTCAGTCTTGAAGTCCAGATTGAGCGTGATCAAAGGCCAATCGCCACGATTCCCATTCCGCAGCGCTTCTTCCACGATGGGTCGGATGCGCTCAAAGAAATATTCTTCGATCGTGGGTTCATGTCCCGTAACGGGAACACCGTGAGCGACTACTGACCAAGACCGCTTGCTCTGCGGATCGGTGTACCAATACGGATCCTGCTCGATGGCAACCGGCGTGCCGGCAGAGAGCGCGCGATCGATGCGGTCTGCCCACCATTCAAAATAGGGATAACAATTATGGGCGTCCATCACCGTGCGAGCTCCAGGCGCTGCAGCCTGCTGCGCTGCGGCGCCGGACAGCGAAACCCACACCGAAATGAAGAGGAGAAGTCCTCGCAGTCCGACTGTGATTGGCGCTTTCCTCATAACGATTCCAACTATTGCTTTAAATCGCGAGCTTGGTTCGGGGGAAAGTTAATGTACACGGGGTTTCCCAACACTTGCAGCTTGCCTGACTCGGAGACAACATCGGCACGCAGCCAATGCCGTTTTCCATCGCTCGGCCATTGCGAGGTGAGAGTCTGATCCGGCGAAGTAATAGCGCCTGGAGTTCCCAAGTTCTGCTTGCCGTCAAGCACGACGCGGACTGACGATCCCTGACAGGCCAGCACGTGTATTGACAGGCTTACCGTCTCGCCGGATGCGGCCGGCAGGTCTTCACCCATTGCCGCCGTCGAGGCGCCGTTCTGTGCTGAGAGGTCGAGCAGACGGTCTCGAGAAGCAGTCAGGTCAATGAAGGCCCGTCCCGAACGGATTCCGGCGAGAATAGCGTTCACCGATAGTTCCGAAGCATAAACCACAGTTGTGGGACTGCCGACAGAGCCTGGCTTGTCCGGCGGAAGCTCGGCATTGTGATTGTCGCTGCCGCCAATCGCGGTAGGACGATAACCACTATCGAGTTGTTTCTCCCAGAATGGGATTCCAGAGTACGACCCTTCCTCCGATCCTCCGTTCACCGCTTCAATCGCGGTTACCAGGTGCAGATCCGCCGTCTTCGGGCTCCACCCACAGCCCATGCAGGCTTCGCCGGTAGGAGCATTGGGATGATTGATGGAAATAATCGCATCACTTTGGGCAGCACGCTCGAAGAAGGTGTTCATGTCAGGGGTTTTGTTTGAGCCCACGCGGAAATCCACGAATTCGGTGATGCCAAAGATGTTGGCGTGTCCCTCGAAAGTGGTGATCTCGCGGCCCGGAATCAGGAGCAGGCGATCAAAGTAGGGTTGCAGCTCGCGAAGCGAATTATATTGCGACGTAGTGTTGTGATCGGTAAGCGCGATGAAATCCAGCCCTCTCGTCGCCGCCGACTGCAAGGTTAGGAATACGGGGCAAGGCACTTTCTTGCCAGCCTGGCTGTTGCACTGGCCGTCGCTGTGCGCAGTGTGCATGTGCAGATCGCCACGGTACCATCCTGGCGAGGAACGGAGAGGCTTATCTGCAAACCTTTGTGGAGTCTTGTTTCCCGAAACAAATTCAAGGTAAATATCAGCTTCGTACGAGGCGACACCTTGCTGGCGAATGTTAGGCACGCCGATCAAGAGCTTCCACGTGCCGGGCAGCAAGTAGCCCGGAAGATACGAAGGAGTAGCGTCAGTTGCGCTGATTGTGAATGAACTCTTGTTCCCGCCGCTCCAACCCCGAAAACGCTCAGGATCCCAGACGCCGATGTCTAGCGTCGTGCGTTCTTCCTTGCCCGTATAGCGGAATAAGACAGTGAGTCTTTGCGTTCCGGAAGGGACATCGAATGGAGCCTCGATGTAAGAATGGTTCTGGTTGCCTTTCACCGTTCCGTGCAGCACCAGGTTCGGTTGCTGCGAATGGGCGGATGCGCACGTTGCAATAACAAACAGCACGGCTAAATACCGACGAAGCATTCATCCTCAAGAATTACGTAGCCGGCAGTGCCGGCTCGTCGTTCCATTTAGGTGCTGCAGGTAGAGACGGGGCGTGCCCCGTCTCTGTTTGCAACGCGCGCAGCATTCACAGACTTACATAAATCACTGTTCAGCTTGATTAGGCTCTGGATTCAGCTCGTCATACAACGGCTGCGCCGGCCAAGCTTGCGCATTTTCGTTTGCTGCGGTTGCCGCCAGAATCCGGATATTGTGATTGCGAGGCAGCGTGAGCGTCTTGGCGCCTTCGGGGACATCGACGGCATAAGCGAACAGATAAGAGTAGGCGTACGCCTCGTTCCGGGCAGCGTCGTCATGACGGTGATCAGAAAACCATGCGATCTCGGCGCGTTTTATAAATCCTGGCCGAATGCCAACCATCTCCCCGTATGGGTTGACGAAAACGCGTGGCCGGTTTGGCAAAGGCGCTGCTCCCTGGCGCGGCGAACTCGACTCTTCTGTCGCCTTCCAAATTCGGTCGTCCCACTGGCCGACGAATCCGGTCCAATCCTGCACATTCAAATCCAGAGACTTGTCCCCAATTTTGAAGGTGGCTTTGTGATCGCCGTTGGCGGCGGCCGCGAGCAAATAGACGCGATTAAATTTGCCAGTGGGAAGATTGATGGTTTGGCCGTTGGTCGTAACCCCATCGGCTTGTCCAGTGACAGCGGGAGCAAGCGTGAACGTGACGCCCGCGTAATCGATTTTGCTTGGCAGCATTTCAGCAGGCAGAGCCTTACCTTGCGGAGCGGTGGGACGATCGAAGGAACAATCGAAGCATCCGCTCGCAGGCTTGTCCTCAATGCTTGCCACCGACACATCGTACGGCAGGGTGACGGCTGCGAATTGCGGCGCAGATACCCTTTTCGCAGAGGCTCCCAACTTCACAGCAAAGCTTCGCGGTTGATAAGCTCCAAACGATGTAACCAGCTCGCCTCCCTGAACTGTCGCTGATCCCAACGGCTGCTCCTGCGCGTTGATTTCACGAGCGGTGAGGACGGGCGACGCAAATGCAAAATGCACGTTGCTCGCCGGCTTGCCGTCGATTTCGACCGCGCGCACGACGATCTCGTCACCCTGCTCGGCCTTCTTTAACGCCAGCACCCTCACCCGGCTGTTGCTTACCCTGGCGAAGGAGAACTGTTTGCCAAGTGAACCAGAGTGTTTGGAACTCTCAAACGCAACCAGCGGATCGTTTAGACGATACGCCTGCCAGTCCGTCTGCCCTTCCCGCCAATCTCCTGTATGCCCAGCGAGACCAAACAAAATATCGTGATGGCCAAGATCCTGCGTTCCCTGATCGGGATAGCCGCCGCGCGTCCCTGGAGTTCTGATCAGGGTTAATCGCACCGTGTTGTCGTTTGGCTTATCGGATGCGTTTTTGCAGTCGGTAAGCACGGTCGCGCCAAAGCCGCCACTCTGGTCGGAGAGATCTATCCACTGGTGCGAGGCAACTTCGAATTGCCGCTCTTCTTCATTAGGTCGCTGAATGGTGCCGACGTCCCAGTTGTAAGTCGCCATTTTGTTGCCGGCGCTCAGCGGGAAGATTGCTTTCAGATTCACTCCCTTGGTCTTCCAGTCGATCTTGTTGGCGAACTCTACGCGATTGCCCGCATCGCCTGCCGACAGGCGGACCGTCTGGACAAAATTCGAGTCCTCTGTGTCACGATCGATCTGCACTGCCACCCGGGCTGGACCGTTTTCAACCACAGTGATCTTTGGCGATCCGCTCACGAATGCTTTGGGCGCGCGTTGCTCGTCCTCAAAATCCATGTTCCACGCGGGCCAGTGCTCGGGATTGTCCGTCGAAATAGCCAATCGAATTGGAGCAGACAAGAGCTCCTTGTTGACCTTCTTGTCGAAGATGCTGGAGACATCGCCGTTCTGATCGAGCTTGACCGCGTACCGTGCATTTTCCAGCGATGACTCGGACACTTTCAGCTCAGAGTTCGAAGGTGAAGAGTCAAAGGGTTGCACATCGAAAACGGCGTAGCCGACCGAGGGCGTCTTCGCCACAAAGAGAACACGCGCGGCTCCGTCCTTCTCTCCCGAAACCTGCGCCGGCACTTCTTTGCCATCGGGTCCTGTTACTCGGACCGATTTGGGAGCGCCATTTGGGAAAGTGATTGCAGCTTCTACTACGTCCTCGCGTTGGACGTTCAGCGGGTTGTAGACGACGATCGGCGTGCCTTGCGTCTGTGTGTCCATCACGGACGCGACGGCTGCAGTCGCACTCTTGAGCACGCCGGCGAATTGGTTCATGGCGATGATGTCGTCATTCCACGCGAATTCAAATGCCTTGGGAGTAGCGGTGCCGGGGAGAAGATCGTGGAATTGTCCACCCATCACCAGCGTCCAAGCGGCATTGAGACGCTCCATCGGATAGGGTCGTCCGCCAAGCCACGAGGCGGCCAGCGATGCCTTCTCCGCGGCATCAGCCAGCAATTCATTTTTGCGCATCCAGCGCTTCTGATATGCCTCCGAGGTGATCGACCCCGCAGAGTGATTGATGAGCTCAAGATCGCCTTTATACCGCGGCATGCGATCAGTGTTGCAGCACTTCAGGATGTCGTCGAACATCTGGTCGGCCTTCGACCAAACGACGCGAATCGGACCATCACCAACTTGGACGGGCGTCGATTCTGTGGCGCTCGGCTCCTGCTCGGCCTCCCAGTCGCGCGGCGATGGCGGTGGTCCCGGCAGCGCTGTCTTGCTCTTGGTCACAATCGCTTCCATCAGCTTCACTGAGTATTCATTGGGAGCGCCGCCGATGTCCCCTGTGCCTACGTAGTGATAGTCAGCTTTTATGCCAGTGAGACCGCCATTGATTTGAATGCGCTTTACCCAGTCTTCCTGCGGTCTGCTGCGAAACGAGTTTTGCTGCGCGGTAAGGTTGGGATCGGGTGAAGGCGGCGGCGGTGGAGTCTTGCTCAGGTCGTAGGTTACCTGGCTTCCATAGCTAAGTGGATTCAGAGCGGCAATGATCGTGCTGCCGTCGGTGCCTTCCCAAATACCCACATTGAAAGGAATGCCTTCCGGAGTTTTCTCCGGCGAGTCCGGACCACCTACGTGTGGGGCAGGCTGCCAGTTTGCGGAGAGTTTCTGGGTCGAGAATCCCTTTATTCCGGCGTGATGCAGAATACTAGGCAGTGAAGCGGGAAAGCCAAAGCAATCGGGCAGCATGTACTCGTGGCTGGCAGTTCCAAATTCGCGGCGAAAGAAGTTATTCCCATAAAGGATCTGGCGGAAGATCGATTCCGCGTTGGGCGAATTCACGTCACCTTCTTCCATCGATGATCCGGCGGGAAACCAACGGCCGGCGGCAACGTATTGTTTCAATTTCGCGAAGTCCGCTGGATAATATTCTTTCATCAGGCGATAGCGATTTGCGCCGGTGAAATTGAAGATGTAGTGCGGATACTTGTCCGCCAAGGCAAAGTTATTGCGCAAAGTCTTGCTGAGATACTCGTTAATGCTCTGCGGATATTCCCATCGCCATTCAGTGTCGAGATGGGCATAGCCGACCGTGTAGAGAGTCGGCTCTGTCTTCAAGTCGACAGCGGGAGGTGCAGCCAAACTCTTCAGCTCGGCCGAGGATGTTTTTTTGGCGGTTTGCGCCTCAATGACGTTTAGACATGCGCTTAGACAAACAAACAACAGCAGCAACCGCCGTGACGTTGGCAGCATTAATGGTTTTCTCCGTAAGTATTTTTGAATGCAACCTGGGAACGAATGTGCAATGAATAATTGTTGCTTGGAATGAAATGCCTCGGCCATGCTGGCATTTCCGCCCAGTGATTACTTAGCTGCGGCATCGCGCTGTTTCTAGATCACAGCGAAGCAAGCGTTTTGTTTCGCGATGTCGCAATCTCTCGAAGAGAAATTTCGTCCCACTGCCTGAACGAACCTTTCCTGTATCCCTAAACTTTTGATTTTCGCCTCGACGAATAACCCACCCATCGTCAAAGAGTGACGATGGGTGGATCAGCCCTGTGATTGTTTCCGACTCAGAACTCGGCGCGCAACGAGAGCTGAAGGTTGCGCTCGCCCGATCCGACGCCGCCGCCTTTTGTCGTCACCTTTCCGAAGTTCGAGCTGGTCGGATCGAATGTCACTCCGCCTCCACTGGCTCCGCCCCAGTTCGGATGGTTGAAGACGTTAAACGCCTCAGCGCGGAACTGAAAGCGGAAGTGTTCTGTCACGGGAATCGCCTTGAATAATCCCATATTCCAGTTCCAGAACCCTGGCTGATAGATGATATCTCGCACGTTCTGAGTAACGAATGTTCCAGCAGCCGGTTTGACAAAGATAGGTGATCCGTCAGGGTTTGTTGTCGAAAACCATTGTCCATTCTTCCCGAATGTACCGATGATTTTCGGCGTGCCATTCATCGCCCAGTACTCACCATTTACACCGCATCCAAAATTGGCGTCCAGACCAACCCCGGCAGGATCGGATGCGGCCGCGACGCTGCATGGGGTCCCGGTTTGGAACTGAGCAATGCCGCTAAGCTGCCATCCACCTAAAGTCTTGCCTACAAATCCTTGCTGCTGACGGAAGAACGGCAGTTGGTAAAGGTAGTTGAGGATCATGGTATGGCGGACGTCAAACTCAGAAGGTCCCCACAACATGCTGGTGTTATAAGTATCCGGCACAACATCACGCTGGTTAGAACCATCGTCCATACTCTTGGCCAGCGTATAGGTCGCGCCGAACTGGAGAGTGTTGGAGAACCGCCGATTCCAGGTGACCTGGAGAGAGTTGTACCGCGAACTCGCGATGTTGTCGGTCTGGCGAATAGATCCATAGCCTAAATAGGGACGTATGGCGTTGATGTTGGCAGTTGGGTTTGCTGCCCTGGTCGCAAGAGTCGGCTGGTTGATGTCTGCTTCGCGTTGCAGATGAATTCCGCGCCGTCCAACGTACCCGACGGACACCGTGGACTTCCACGGTAGCTCCCTCTCGACCGTAAAGTTCCAGTTCCAAGCTTCTGGATTCCTAAAATTCTTAGTCTGCGTAGTGACGACCAACGGTACTTGGTTTGTTCCAACGCCACCCGGATTGTCTGCTATGCCATTTGTCACGCTTGCATTCGGCTGGAATGGCGGATTGCCGCCGAGGAAGATCGAATCGCTTACGCCGAGACGCGTATAGAACCGCCCACCGCCCGCGCGAAAGACGGTCTTGTCATTGAGCTGGTACGCGACACCAAGTCGCGGCTGAATGTTATTCCACTGGATGTCGGAATAGTGGTTTGGCACGCCTCGGAAGAGACCATTGTAAGTCGATGAACTAGCCTCGGGAACACGCCCGGTTGCGGACGATGGAAATCCGCTGCCAGGAATGACCATGCCGTTGTAAAGTTGCGCGACGGTTGGGCTCGGCGTAGTAATCAGCCCGGTCGCCGCACTGACCGTTACCGCCTTGCTCGGATCATATAAGCTTGGGTCGAAAACGATCATGTTCCCCCACTCGGCGTGGTAAGGAACTACTACTGTGTAGCGGAGGCCATAGTTAAGCGTGAGATTCTGATGCATTTTCCAGGAATCTTGAGCGAAACCTTCGTACATGTTGGCGCGAAAGATTGTGTATGCGCGGTGTCCAATTTCTGAATAGGTATCGAAAAGGCCTAGAGCGGCATTTGCGACTCCTACGCCGGTTCCCCCTGACCGAGTATCCGAAAACAAGAACTGGCCATTCTGATTATTTGTGCAAGTCGGACACGCCGAAACATTGATTTCGTCGTTGTCGTTCTCTCCTGCGCGCTCAAACAGGCCACCAAACTTAAACGTGTGAGTGCCTCGAACCCACGTAAAGCTGTCAGATAAATCATAAATTGGGCCCGATGAGTGCGACGGGTACGGGCCGCCGCTCAGCTGGGAGAAACTGGTCATATTGACGGTTGGGATGCGATTCGGGATCAGCTTAGTACCATCGTTAAAGATATATGGATAGTTGAAAGCGCAGGGCACCGTTGATCCGGAACACGCCTTCGTGCGATCAAAAAAGTGAGCCGTATCAACCGGGATGCGCACTACATCCAGACTAGCTGTAATTAGCAACTCGTTGACTTTTGTGGGGCTAATGTTCCACACATGATTGAGCGAGTTGGTCTGGTTAGGACGATCAAAGAATTTCGGAGTACGGTCGGTGTTGCCGTCGAGTGGCTGATATTCCAGATAAGCGTAGTGTTGGCGACGGAATGAGAGCCGTTGGCTCGATGTGACGTTGAAGTCCACAGCTACAGTGTCTTTCCGTTGGTGCTGAGTGTGGAGCGCGGCTGCAAACCAGTTGCCGTTTCCGCCGATGAAGTTGGTGAGGTTTGGAACCGGCCAGGCATTCAAGATTCCGACTCCATTTGGACTTAGCCGATTCGCTGGAATGAGGTTACCTGGAAAGCAGCCCGCCGTGCTGATGATCCCGGAACCTGCAGGAGTCTCCTTTCCACATTGGGAAGCGGATGCTGATTGCGGGTCTGCTACATACACGGGAATCTTGTTGCCTTTCGAATCCTTTCGGGTAACAAACGGATTGTTGGGGTCAAGCAATTCGCCGAAATCACCCTGTCGCATCCTCAGCGTAGGGACGGCGAGCAAGCCAGCGCTTCCAACGGTCGAGCCCGACTCAGTGAAGTGATACCGTATCCATTCCTGGCCCCAATAAAAGAAGAGCTTGGTCTTGTCGGAATTGAAGTGATTGGGAATGTAAACCGGACCGCCGATGTTGTAACCAAACTGGTTGAAATGAAGAGGCGGAGCAAATTGAGTCAGCGGGTTGGAGTTACGAGACCACGTGTTGGCGTTCAGAGCGTTGTTTTTGAGATACTCGTAAGCCGCGCCGTGGAACTGCTGCGATCCACTCTTGGTGACAATGCGGATCTGCGCCCCTGAAGTGCGCCCGTACTCCGGTGCGTAGTTGGCGGTGAGTATTTGAACCTCCTGCGTGGAATCGACGTCGGCCGCTCCGATGCTGGCTCCGTTTGACCTAGTACGAGTAGCTGGCGCGCCATCAAAGAGAATCAGGTTCTCCGGATTGCGCGATCCGTTGAAGTTGGATGGGCCCTGTGTAAGAAAAGGATTCGAATTGGCGAGATTGCCGCCGCGAGCGCCTGGCACCAATGATGCAAGTCCAACCGGATTGCGACCGTTGAGCTCGAGCGAGTCAATCTGTTCGCGCGTAACGAGCTTCTGCACCGATGCGGATTCTGTCTGCAGCGGAGTCGCCGTAGCGGAAACTTCCACCGTTTGCGTGGCAGCCCCGACGGCTAGAGCTGCGTCGATCGCCAAGCTTGCGCTGGGGTCCAACTTGTTATCTGCACTCTGGAAAGTACGGAATCCCGCCGCCTCGACGGTTAGCGTGTACAGGCCGGGCGGAATATTCGTCACTGTGTAGTAGCCAGACTCGTTCGTGGTGGTCTGGCGCGAGACTCCGCTCTTATTTTGAACCGTGATTTTGGCGTTCGGAACGGTCGCGCCCGATGGATCCTTAACGAAGCCTGAGATTCTGCCGAGATCAGATTGCGCGAAGACAAGCGTAAGACTCAAGCAAATGGAGAATCCAACACATAGAACAAAACGCAAAAAAAGACCAATTCGTGTAGACATATTCACCTCTCCCAAGGTTGTGCAATGCACAGCCGACGTCCCGGAAAGGCCATTCCCAGGACGGTACATGCAGGGCGTCAACAAACGCTCGCTCGATTTCGCGAGCTCTCGTGGTTCTAAGTCCCTGCGGTCGGGAAGTATCTAACGGGGAGGCCGTCGTATTCAAGACCATTTGTTCAATTAATTTGAGATTTTTTTTTGCGTTTCACCTAGTGCCACGCTTAACACCAGCTACTCGGCCCTTCTGCGACCGGAATCGCGCATTGACTTCTGAGGTTCACCGCAATACGCTTTCGCCCTGTCTATGCAGAAACGCGGAGGCGTCCTCCTTTTTGTTGTAGCAGTTTGCTTCCTCTACACGTGTGCAGCCAGCGCGCAGATGCTCGATCCAGCGATGGATCGGGATGGGGAGCCCTTCTCTTATTTCAGCAAGCCTACCGACGTGATTGGCCAGATGGACGCGCGGGCAGGCACTCTTGTTTCTCCGGAGGGATACTTCTACACCGGTTTCGGCGAGCTAATGCTGTTCACCGGAGATCCGCCAGTTCCGATCCAGCAACGCGTCAAAACGCTCTATCACGGATATCTGCCCATCGTGCAGTACACGTACAGCGATCGCGGAATCGATTACAACGTCGTGGCATTTGCCGCCACGCTCGATGGCAAGCCGGAATCGAATCTCATGAATTTTATCCGAGTGCACGCGGTGAATCGCGGCACTGTTCCCGGAATGGCGCATTTCGCCGCAGGGCTTCGATATACGAACGAATCCAATATTGTCGAAGGAGTTGGGGACAATCGGTTCAAACGTCCAGCGACTCCCAAGCGGCTCGGACAATACTCGCAACTAGGAGTGGAGTGGAATCCAGAATGGGAATACGGATTCTCTGATAACGCCTTCCTCCGCGATGGCAAAGTGATGTACCTATTCCCAACGTCGCCAACCCCGGCTCGCAGCCTAACCCTTAAGCACTCGCACAACGGCGTGCCAAAAATCGAAACTCGAAAATTGCAGATACAACCGACCACTCCGGCCGGCATCGTTCGTTACGACTTGCCCCTGGCAGCCGGAGGCGAACAGACGCTGGAATTTCGCATGCCATATGAGCCTTTGCCTCCGGATTCTCCGGAAATGACGGCGCTGCGCAATGCGAGCTTCGACGACTACCTCAATCGCACAGTTCACTTTTGGGATTCGCTGTTAGCCCGTGGTCTTGAGATCACGGTCCCGGAGCAGAAGGTCAACGACACCTTTCGGGCCAACCTAATCTATAACCTGATTGCCCGAGACAAGGTCGGCGACAACTACATCCAGACCGTCAATAAATTTCACTATCACGCCTTCTGGCTGCGCGACTCCTCGTACATAGTTCGCAATTACGACGTCTCTGGCTATCCCGATATCGCGCGCCAGGTTCTCGATTTCTTTTCCGGATGGCAGCAACCCGACGGCAATTTCGTTTCGCAGGGCGGGCAGTTCGACGGCTGGGGCCAAGTGCTCTGGGCATACGGCCAGCACTACCGCCTGACAAAGGACCTGAATTTCGCGCGCACGGTGTATCCGGCTGTGCAGAAGGCAATCACATGGCTACAGCAGGCGCGCCGCAATGACCCAATGCACTTGATGCCGTCGACTTCTCCGGGCGACAACGAAGACGTTACCGGTCACGTCACTGGGCATAATTTCTGGGCACTCGCTGGTCTCAAGAATGCAATCTTGATGGCGCAGGCACTTGGCCGCACGCAGGATGCGCAGACATATCAGGCCGAGTATGACGACTACAAGGCCGCATTTGTCGTTGCCCTTAAAAAAGTCACCGCAAGTAGTGGAGGCTACATGCCTCCGGGACTCGACGTGCAGGGTGGACAAGATTGGGGAAACATGCTCGCCGTTTATCCGGAGCAGATACTCGATCCCTCCGATCCAATGGTCACAGCCACTCTCAATGCAACGCGCGCCAAGTATCAGGAAGGCATCATGACCTATGGTGACGGACGCTGGCTTCACCATTACCTCACCATAAAGAACACGGAGACAGAGATCATTCGCGGCGATCAGCAACTCGCCGTGCAGGAACTCTACGCACTGCTGCTGCATACCAGCTCTACGCATGCTGGCTTTGAATTTTGCATCTTGCCTTGGAGTACACGCGACTTTTCCGAGAACCTTTCCCCACACGGATGGTTTGCGGCAAAGTTCCGAGTTGCTCTGCGCGATATGCTGGTTCGTGAAGAGCAGGACCGCCATTTGCATTTGCTGTCGGTAATCTCTCCGGAGTGGGTAAGACCGGGAAAGGCCATCTCGGTCAAGCGTGCTCCCACGAACTTTGGCGACGTGAATTTCGAACTGCATTTCGCCGAAGGCACTGCAACCTTACAGCTCGACAACAAATTCAGGCAGGCGCCTCAGGATCTGATTGTGCATCTGCCGTGGTTTATGAATGTGAGTAGTGTCACGTCTGACGGGAAGAAGGTGCGCGTTTCGGAGAATGCTGTCACACTGCCTGCAAACACGAGGGAAGTTCAAATCGCATGGCAGAAGAGACCTGATGCTCCTGCATCTAGCTACGACAACGCAGTGAAAGACTACAAGGCTGAATATCGCCGCAGATACCAGCAATGGGTCCAGACGGGAAAGAATTAATTGCGCATGGTGAACGGACGCGCCGAATCGTCCAGGAATTGAGCCCGGAGTAGATATGTCAACAACAATTGCCACCACGCCGAAACCTGCGTTCGCGGCCATTCCCTCCGCTCCCGCTGCCACGCGCCTCACATCACTGGATGTCTTCCGGGGGCTGACCATCGCGGGCATGATTTTGGTAAACAACTCCGGCGACGGCGTCCACACCTACTGGCCTCTCGAGCACGCCAAATGGAATGGCTGGACACCCACGGATCTCGTGTTCCCGTTCTTCCTGTTCATTGTTGGCGTCTCGATGGTGTTCTCGTTTGCCTCACGAACCGCCCGCGGACACAGCCGCAAGACTCTACTGGTACACGCGCTGAAGCGAAGCGCGATCATCTTCGCTCTCGGACTCTTCTTGTACGCCTATCCGACATTCAACTGGCATACGGCCCGTATCCCGGGAGTTCTGCAGAGAATCGCAGTTGTTTATCTAATCGCGTCGGCGCTGGTTCTATACACTGGGCGCGTGACCAGGGCCATCATCACTGCGGCATTGCTGGTTGGCTATTGGCTCCTACTCACGCGTGTTTCTGTACCAGGATATGGCGCAGGCGCTCTTACCATGGATGGGAATCTGGTGGGCTACGTTGACCGCAGCCTGATCTACAACCACCTCTGGATCGCGCACCGCTTCGATCCTGAAGGCATTCTCAGCACCATTCCCGCGATTGCAACTTGTCTGCTCGGAGTTTTCACCGGCGCATGGATGCGTTCGGCAAGAAGCGTATCGCACAAACTGGCCGGATTGTTTGGTGCGGCTGCTGTTGGGCTGATTGCCGGAGAGATTTGGAATCTGTGGTTCCCTATCAACAAGATGATCTGGACCAGTTCGTATGTCCTATTCACCGCCGGGTTTGCTCTCTTTGTTTTCGGCATCTGCTACTGGATGGTCGATGTGCGTGGCTGGAGGCGATGGAGCATACCGTTCCTGATGTTCGGCGTAAATCCACTCGGCATCTACTTCCTCGCCAGCTTCGCAGAGACGGCCTTATACAAACACCATCTTCACGGCGAATCCATCAAAGAAATCCTGTACGGCAGATTTTTTGAACCACTCAGCAGCGATCCATACCTGGCGTCTCTCGCATGGAGTATCAGTTTTGTTATGGTATTTTTTCTGGTTGCCTGGGCGCTGTATCGAAAGCAGGTTTTCATCCGAGTATGAAGGGCCACTCTCGACTTGGCCGTTCCAAAGCACCCCTTTCACTCAGAACTGTTCTCGACCAGTTCCCGATTCAGAACATGGCACGACTTAGAACTCCGCTAAGTTTCGTCCTTTTGTTTCTCGCGCCCGCGATGCTGCTGGCGCAAACACCCGCAAGAACTCCCGTCGATTGGGTGAACCCATACATTGGCACTGCCGGCGTCGGCAGCGATTATGGTGGCACTATGCCGCTGGTGACCACGCCCTTTGGCATGACCAACTGGACAGCACAGACCCGCCAGAATTTCATCAGCGCCTCTTCGTACAATTACGGAGACACGACCATTTCGGGATTCATCGGAACTCACCAGCCGGCAATCTGGATGGGTGATTTTGGATATGTCACCCTCATACCGGAGTTGGGCGATATCAAAACCAGTCCCGAGGATCGCAAGCTGAAGTTCACTCATGCCGGCGAACAGACCACGCCGTACTACTACTCGGTCAACATGGACGCAGGCGAGTCGCAGCGAGTGAGAGCTGAGATTACGGCGACTGACCATTGCGGCTATCTCCGGTTTACATTTACGCCAAATTCGCGCGCTAGCGTTCTCGTTGAGGCGACTCGAGCCAAAGTTTCAGGTTCTATCCAAGTAGACGCCCACGCGCGAGAAATCACAGGGTTCAATCCAGATCGCATGGACGCGCATCTCGGTCCATTCGCTCTGCCCAATTTTAAAGGCTACTTCGTTGTGCAGTTTCGGGAACCCTTCGCCGCAAGCGGAACATACGAAGGGCCTGCGCTCCATCCAAGCAGTGCCTCAGCAACTGGACAAAATGTCGGCGCTTACGCGACCTTTTCGACACCGCAGCAACGTGCGATCGAGGTTCGGATTGGGACTTCGTTCATCAGCATTGATCAGGCGCGGAACAATCTAACGAGAGAAATCCCTGAGTGGGACTTCGACCAAACACGGGATCGACTTAAACAAACGTGGGACCAGAAGCTCGGGCTTATCGAAATCGAAGGAGCTTCTGACGAACAGCGCGCTATCTTTTACACCGGGCTTTACCATGCGCTTCTTTATCCGCGCTTGTTTTCCGAATTTGGGAAGTATTACAGCGCCTTTGATGATCGAGTTCACGATGGCATCTCCTACACAGCCTATTCGCTCTGGGACACATTCCGCGCAGAGCACAGCTTGCTCACATTAGTCGCTCCAGAGCGAGTCAACGATATGGTGAAGGCGCTGCTGCAGAATTACAGGGAGGGCGGATGGATGCCCAAGTGGCCCAATCCGTCCTACACCAACATCATGATCGCCACGCACGCGGACGCAATGGTGGCCGAAGCCATCAACAAAGGATTTCGGGGATTCGATCTGAACATTGCATACAAGGCCGCGTACAAGGATGCGATGACTCCGCCCGATGGCGACACGACACGCAAGTGGCTTGACCGCGAACCGCACACTCCGTATGAGGCCCGCGCGGGCCTGACGTATGCGAAGAAATTGGGCTATGTGCCGGCAGACAAGGCCTCTGAGTCCGCGTCATCCACACTCGAAGACGCTTACGACGACTACGCCGTCGCGCAAATCGCGAAGGCTGCTGGCCAGGAAAGCGACTATCGCTTCTTCATGAATCGGTCGCTGAATTACAAACTGCTCTTCAATCCCAAAACAGGATTCATGCAGGCGCGGAACTCCGATGGTTCCTGGGCTGATCCTGCCGCGGGATGGACCGAAGGCGACAAATGGGTTTACACCTGGTCGGTCATGCACGATCTTCCCGGGCTGATGCAGCTGATGGGCGGAGCCGACACTTACAACCGTAAACTCGACGAGCATTTCGCCGGCGGACATAACCATCACGACAACGAGCCGAGCCATCATTATGGCTACCTGTACGACTACAGCGGCGAGCCCTGGAAAACCCAGCAGAAGGTTCGACAAATTGCGGCCGAAGCATACTCGAACACCCCAACGGGCATTCTGGGCAACGAGGACTGCGGACAAATGTCAGCCTGGTACATCTTCACTGCTGTGGGCTTCTACCCGGTAAATCCAGTATCGGGGGACTACATGATCGGCAGCCCAATCTTTGAGAAAACCACGCTACACTTGCCGAACGGCAAGACCTTCGTGATCTCCGCGCCTGAAAGCTCGGCGACAAATTTGTATATCCAGTCAGCAAAGCTGAATGGCAAGCCTTTGGACATTCCCATGATTAACTACGCAGACATTCAGCGGGGGGGCACGCTGAGTTTCACAATGGGAGCGTCGCCGTCCAAGTGGGGTAGCAACTGGCATCCAGGTGCACTTCCTAGCTATGCACCATCGGACTCGCGATAGGCGGAACTGCCGCCTTTATGCTCGAATGTCATCGTTATTTGCTGGTTGAACTCTGTCGCGATCGTCTGAATGCGTTGTTCGCGGATGGTCTGCTTCTAGTTCAACCAGTTCTTCTACTTGCCTCTGCACTTCAGGGTCGTCGCCGAAGGACGAAAACCATTTAATGTCCTTCTCGTGACGGAACCAGGTGAGCTGTCGTTTGGCGTAGTTGCGGTGCGCCTGTTGGGCCGACCAGAGCGCGATCGTGGCAGAAAGTTCTTCGGTCAGATGTTGCGTCGCCTGTTTGTAGCCGAGTGAGCCGAGAGCTCGCGCAACAGGCCGAGGATCGGATTCGTTCACCAGTTCCGGCGATTGGTACGATGTCAGCAAACGCCGTGTTTCCTCCACCAAACCGGCTTTGAACATGGCTTCGCAGCGCGCGTTGATACGGTCGTAAAGCTTATTGCGCTCGGGCTCCAGTCCGATGCGGCATATGCGAAAGCCAGTGAGTGGATCCCGTCCTTTGTCCCACATGATCGTGAGGCGCTCGCCTGCCAGCAGGCACACTTCGATAGCACGGATCAGCTTCGGCGTGTCGTTCGGATGAATTTTCGCAGCGGCTTCCGGATCGAGTCTCGTCAGTACACGATGCAGGTGGGCAATCGTCCGTTGGTCAGCCCGCCGCCGAAGACGGATGCGCAGCTGCTCAGAGCGGGGCGGGCCTTCGAACAATCCTTCAAGAAGAGCGCGCAGATACAGCCCGGTTCCACCCACGACGATCGGCATGTGTCCGCGATCGCGGATACCGGCGATCGCCTCTCGCGCCATGGGCGAGTAATCCCCGGCGCTGAAGTCGTCAGCGGGCGCGGCCACATCGATCAAATGATGCCGAATGCGTTTACGCTCTTGTTTGTTCGGCTTGGCCGTGCCAATCTCGAATTCGCGATAGACCGCCACCGAGTCGCAACTGACGATCTCACCTCCAAACTCCTCGGCCAGCTTTAACGACAGAGCTGTCTTTCCGCTGCCAGTTGGCCCGACAATGACGAGAAGTAGAGGTTCCATGGCTAAAAAAGTCTTAGAAACTTAGATTGCAACATCCATTTCCGAGTTTTGATTCACTATTCTCACAAACGTGAGCGCGATCGCGAAACCAATCTTGAGGAGTTCAAAAATGCGAAGAGAGTTACTACGCAGCCGCCGGGACTCTCCTGCGAGTTCCTCCGGTTTCAAGGCTTACCGCCCAGCACCTTTCCCTCGCGAAGATTAAAGTTATAAAGGGTAGGCTTTTCGACGCAAAAAGTCTGCTGATACCGGCTGGTCGCAGATGTTCTGCCGACCCGAATCATCACGTTATCGTCTCCTTGCCATCCGACTACCGAGTAATCGAATTCGCAATCTTTGCCAAAGACTCGCTCAAAGGCGTCCCCTAACGGAAGTTCTTTAGTCTGCTGTGAGCCTGAGTCGAATATCATCGCCGACTTGACAACATCGTGATCATTGTCATATCCCCAAACCGAGAGCTCCATTAAAAGCTGAAGGCCGTTGCGCGACCAGCCGAGCACGCGAACACCAACGCCCTGATCGTCGAGTCCGGCTTTTTCGTATACCACTTTGTAATCGTTGCCGCTCTTGGAATAGAAGACCTGCACTTTGTTCTTGCAGAACTGCGCCTGGCCCGAGTCGGTGGAAGCTTCGGCCGCAACCTCCGCATAAGCCGATCCAGCGCTCGATTGTGCGACCGGCGTCTTCGCACGCCGCGTCTGAAAAATGCCGCCATGCCGGGTCTCCCAGCAGCTCAGCGAGGAGGTATTAACCGTTTGACAGAATAGCGGTGCTGCAAGGAGGACAATGGCGCAGCAAAGAACTGGAGACTTCGGATTCATGAGTTATCTAGTTATCGAGCTTGGTGACTCCACCTCAAGGCTCCGAGCGACAATGATTGCTGATCACTCCCCAACCTTCAACACCGCCAAGAAGGCCTCTTGCGGGATATCAACCCGGCCTATGCGCTTCATGCGCTTCTTGCCTTCTTTTTGTTTCTCAAGCAGTTTGCGCTTTCGCGTGATGTCGCCACCGTAGCACTTGGCGAGAACGTTCTTGCGAATGGCAGCAACCGTTTCGCGGGCAATAATCTTGCCCCCAATCGCGGCCTGAATGGCGACCTCAAACATCTGGCGCGGAATTAACTCGCGCATCTTGGCCGCGAGAGCGCGTCCGCGTTCATAGGCGCTGTCGCGGTGCACGATAATCGAGAGCGCATCCACCGGATCGCCTGAGACCAGGATGTCGAGCTTAACCATCGGCGACTCCCACATGCCGGAGAGATGGTAATCGAGCGACGCGTAGCCGCGTGAAACCGATTTCAGGCGATCGTAGAAATCCATCACGATCTCGTTTAGCGGCAGCTCGTAGGTAAGCATCACGCGATTCGAGGTTACATACTCGAAATTTTTCTGCTTTCCGCGCTTCTCTTCCACCAGCTTGAGGATGCCACCCACGTACTCCTCATTGGTCATGATCATGGCAGTGATCACCGGCTCTTCGACCTTGGCAGTCTCAGTACTGGGAATCCATTTTGATGGATTATCGACTTCCACAACGGACCCATCGGTCTTGGTGATGCGATAGCGGACGCTGGGCGCGGTAGTGATGAGATCCAGATTGAACTCGCGCTCCAGCCGCTCCTGAATAATTTCCATGTGCAGCAAGCCAAGAAAGCCGCAACGAAAACCGAAGCCAAGCGCGACTGAACTCTCCGGCTCGAAAAAGAATGACGAATCGTTTAGGCGAAGCTTCTCCAGCGCCTCTCGCAATAGTGTGTGCTCGTGCGCGTCTACCGTGTAGAGACCGGCGAAGACCATCGGCTTAAGTTCCTCAAAGCCTGGCAAGGCTTCAATCGCCGGATGTGCGTCTTCAGTAATGGTGTCGCCGATCTTCGCGTGAGCCACGTTCTTAATGTTGGCCATCAGAAAGCCAACCTCGCCGGCCTCAAGCTGTTCGATTTCCACCGGCTTGGGCGTGAGCACTCCAAGCTGCTCCACGTCGAATACTTCGCCATTCGACCACAGCCGAATCTTCATTCCTTTGCGCAGCGTACCGGCAACGATGCGGGTGAGAACAATCACGCCGCGATAAGGATCGAACCAGGAATCGAAGATCAGGCCTTGCAGGGGCGCGTCGGCCGGAGCCTTTGGCGGCGGCAACCGCTTCACAATGGCTTCGAGAACGTCAGGAACTCCTTCTCCCGTTTTGGCACTTACCAGCAGTGCATCGGAAGCATCCAGGCCGACGGCATGCTCGATCATCTCCTTCGCGCGCGGAATATCGGCGCTGGGCAAATCGATCTTATTGATGACGGGAATGATCTCGAGTTCGTTATGAATCGCAAGATAAGCGTTGGCCAGCGTCTGAGCTTCAACGCCCTGGGAGGCATCGACGATCAGCAGCGCGCCTTCGCACGAAGCGAGTGAGCGCGAAACTTCATAAGAAAAATCCACGTGGCCGGGGGTATCGATCAGATTCAGCTGGTATGGCTGGCCGTCTTTGGCGGTGTACATCATACGAACGGCATGCGCCTTGATAGTAATGCCGCGCTCGCGTTCAAGATCCATGGCATCGAGCACCTGCGCCTGCATCTCACGCGCGGTTAGCGATCCGGTAAGCTCCAGCAAACGGTCAGAGAGCGTGGACTTGCCGTGGTCGATGTGCGCGATGATCGCGAAATTCCGGATGTAGTGACGATCCATTAGGCGGCTTTATGTTGTTCGTGTCTTGCGATTCCCAGCGATGGGAGGAATCCCTTTCAATCCATGATACGTGAGGCGAGAAATGCGATTGCGCCGGCAGATCAGGTTTGTTGCCGGGGATTGCAACCTCGGCATGATCTCAGTCGGGATTCCTCGCAGCAACGGCTTGGAATGACAAAAAAGAAAAGGCCGGCATTGCGCCGGCCCTTGTTCTTGCGGACGAGAGAGCTATCCCTTCTTGGGAGCGATCTGGTCCTTTGCGGCCTTGGCCACGCGGAATTTCACTACGGTCTTGGCTTTGATCTTGATGGGTTCGCCGGTTTGCGGATTGCGGCCCATGCGGGCTTTGCGCTCGGCCTTTACCAGGCGGCCGAGTCCGGGAATCACGAACAGACCGTTCTTCTTGGTTTCCTTGATCGCCGTATCAGCGAGGTGCTGCAGGAATGCTGCCGCCTGCTTGTTGTTGATTTCGAGTTTCTCGGCCATATTGCGGACGAGAGCTGTCTTTGTCATGCCTTGTGCCATGAATCCCTCCTTAGCGGGGTTGGTTGGATTGGAGTGCGAATTGAGTTGCTATCTTATCGCACGAGGTCTGAGAAGAAAAGCGATTTCGCCAGTATTCATGCGGGTTTTTGCATCTTCTCGAGGAATACGATGCGATGACACGCGCGTTATGTCAAGTGGAAAAGCGCAATTTTCGCTGATTTTCTGTGATTATTGCGGAAACAACCGCGATTTCCGGGCAAATTTGCCTCACACGCGACAGCGGAAACCGAAACGAAGAACACGTTCCAGTATGTCGAGATAGATAAATAAATTTCATCCGTGTAGTTTCCATGTGATACCTGTCGGGGTTTTGGTCTTGACCTCTCCGGCAACTTGCATTGAAATCGTGGGTTCCTGTTTTCAGCCCGATCTCCCCGGAGCCTAGCCCTGCGCAGCCAACTCTTCGCCAAGAAGTCCATCGACAAGCTGATCGCGAACTCTGAAGAGCCGGAACACCGGCTCAAGAAAACACTTGGACCGTGGTCGTTGACCGCACTCGGCATCGGCGCGGTGATTGGCGCGGGAATTTTTACCGTGATCGGCACCGCGATTGCCGGCCAGAAGTTCGATACGTCGTCGATCCTCAACGCGCCGCTGCTCGACTACTTGATCCACCATTCGGCAACCTTCGGGCGTCCCGGCGCTGGGCCGGCGTTGGCGGTTTCTCTGGTATTGGTGGCGATTGTTTGCGCCTTCACCGCCCTCTGCTATGCCGAGCTGGCGTCCATGATTCCCATTGCGGGAAGCGCCTACACCTACACCTACGCGACTATTGGCGAGCTGGTGGCATGGATCATCGGGTGGGACCTGATTCTCGAATATGCCGTCAGCAACATCGCGGTTTGCATTGGATTTTCCGCTCACTTCGTCGATCTCTTCGACTGGTTTGGCATTCATCCGACAGCACGCTGGATCACTCCCGCCTACCTGCCTGGCGGTCTCATGGATCTGGCGGGAAATGTGCTCTACCAACCGGGATGGCACCTTGGATTCAACTTGCCGGCGTTCCTGATTGTCATGCTGATCACCATAGTGCTGGTGCGCGGCATCCGCGAATCGGCGGAGACCAACAACGTGATGGTCCTGTTGAAGATCGCGGCCATTCTGGCCTTCATCACAGTGACTCCGCATTTCGTCAATCCGGATCACTATCATCCGTTCTTTCCCAACGGCTGGTCGGGCGTGCTTACCGGTGGATCCATCATCTTCTTTACTTACATCGGATTCGATTCGGTATCCACGGCGGCCGAGGAGGCGCGCAATCCGCAGCGCGATATTCCGTTCGGAATTATTGCGACCCTGGTGGTGTGCACGGTTCTGTACATCGGTGTTGCAGTCACGCTCACGGGCCTAGTGCCGTGGCAGTCGATGGTGGATGACGCTGCGCCGGTGGTAAACGCGCTCAAGAAGCTTTCAATTCTTCCGGGCGCGGGCAGCCTGCGCTGGATTCGCCTCACGGTGCTCTTCGGCGCCATGATGGGTATGATCTCGTCGATCCTGGTGTTCCAGTTGGGGCAAGCGCGGGTGTGGTTTTCCATGTCGCGCGACGGACTGCTGCCAAAGCGCTTCAGCAACGTTCATCCGCGCTTTCGCACACCGGCTTTCTCCACCTGGGTTGCGGGATTCGTCGTAGGCATTCCCGCAGGCATGCTCGATATCGGCACCGCTTCCGATCTCTCCAACATCGGCACGCTGTTTGCCTTCGTGCTGGTGTCGGTTGGTGTTCTCATACTTCGCTATCGCGAGCCCGAGCGGCATCGAGGGTTCCGCTCCCCCGGCGGGCCGACTGCGCCGGTTTTGAGCATCGTTTTTTGTCTGCTGCTGATGTCCGGGTTGCCTATCCTCACTTGGTTGCGCTTCTTCGGATGGCTGATTATCGGACTCGGGATCTATTTCCTGTACAGCCGCCATCGCAGTGAGTTCGCGGGACAGTAGAAATCGACTGCGCAATAGGCGGGAAGGAAGGACCACCGGTCGCAATGAGCTGAGGATGAAGCCCTTTACCCCAAGGTAATCTCCCCGACCCTCATAGGTAACTCATGCCCTTTGATTGGTGCTAAGAATGGTTGTTGGACGCGCTATCGTGACCAAGCGCGGTTCCTACCTTACTATGAGCAGCGAGTCCACCCTCAAGCCTCGCAAAGAGACCATATACGACGGTCCTGCCGTGGAGATCTTCACACCGAAAACGCCTCAAGACCTGAAGGCTGCGCTGGCGGGAAAAGAAACCATTCACAGTGGCGACGTACCTGATTTCATCGCCCGGCGCCTTTCTAAGTCAGAAGCGATTCCGAGCTCGCCAAAAATAGAGCGAGAAACAGTCCACCAAGGTCCGATTCCCGAGATGTTCGCGAAACTGGGGCAGATTGCTCACGACCTCGTGATGCCGGATCGGGAAACTATCTATCAGGGTCCCGATATCAGAATTCGACAGGCCGTCGATATCAGGCATGTGGAAGCGGCAGCGGACGGAGTCGTTGGAAAGGACGGGGTAGTTGCAAAGAGAGAGACCGTTTACGACGAGGCTACGTTCGTCGCCAAGCGGGTGGATACGACGGCTGCCCGCGGTTTGGTCACGCGCATGGTGCAGCGCGCGTCGGTGCGCTTCTTTGCCGTTGCCGCGCTATCGTTTATTGAACTTTATTTATGCCGAGAGCATATCGTTCTCGCCGCCAGTTCGGCAGCCATGGCTGTCACCTTCTCCGTCGTGGGCTTCTACACTTTTAGACTCAACCTGAAAGCATTGCTGCTGGCGATCGCCCTTTACGCGGCCACGACGATCTTCATGGCAGTGAACGCCACCATGACCGATCACCTCTTCGAAATGATTGTTCCTCTGTTCTCGCGCGGCTTCATGATATATAACCTGCTCAGGACATACGGGCTGCTCGTCGACCTGCATCTGCTCGAAGCCGAAATTTACTGACGGGCCGCCGCTCCGTCTCCTATGATGAACGCTCTGGTTCGCTGGCTGTTGATGTCATTGAGCCTGCTGATTGTTTCTTATGTTGTCCGCGGCTTCTTTGTGACTGGAATAGGTCCGGCGCTGGTTGCCGCGCTGGTCTTCGGATTCCTCAATGCAACGCTTGGTCTTCTCCTGAAGATCATTACGTTCCCATTCACCGTGCTGACGCTGGGCATCTTCTGGTTCGTGATCAACGCCATTATTCTCGAGATCACATCGGCGCTGGTGCCCGGATTCTTTATCAGGTCGTTCTTCTCCGCACTACTCGGGGCTATCGTGCTCACGATCGTCAATATGCTGCTGCGGATGCTGGTGAGCGAAGTGGAAGCGCGGTAGTGCGGAATGGTGGCACAGCCGCCCTCGGCTGTGTCGTGATGCTCCAGCAGCACCCGCGACGCGCCTGAGATATTTCGACCCAAGCACCGGGAATGGATCGTTCAAAGCCCGCCCATGCTACGTCTCATAAGTGAAGAACGGAGAGACTCGGGAAGTGTTCGGGATTTTTGTCATCACGACGGAGGCACGGTTTTTAACGGTCAAGCTTGCGAGCCAGAAGCTCATTCGCCAAGGCGGGACTTGCCAGGCCTTTCGAGGCTTTCATCACTTGCCCGACAAAAAAGCCGGCTATGGTTTTCTTGCCAGCGCGGTACTGTTCCACCTGCTTGGGATTGGCAGCGATTACTTCGTCTATTAATCTCTCAACCGCGGCAGTATCGGTGATCTGCTGCGGCTTTTGCTGCTCATAAATCGCGGGAAAATCCTGATTGCGTTCGAATGCGAGATCATAGAGGTCCTTGAGCATCTTGCCTGAGATCGCTCCGCTTTCCACCAGGTCAGCGGACACAGCAACGCCTTTCATACTGATTGGGGATTGTTCGATGTCAAGTGCGCGAGCTTTGAGGCGTCCCATGATTTCGCCCTGCACCAGGTTGGCAACCCGTTTCGGATTCTTAGCCGAACGCGCCGCTTCTTCAAACTGATGGGCGAGCGCGCTGCTAGAGGTCAGCACACCAGCATCGTATGGTGTAATTCCATATTGGGAAATCATGCGCTGTCGGCGGGCTTCCGGCAGTTCCGGAAGCGACGCGCGAATTTCTTCCTGCCGTTTTGCGTCGACCACAAGCGGCAGCAGGTCGGGCTCTGGGAAGTAGCGGTAATCGTGAGCCTCTTCTTTTGAGCGCATGCTGTAGGTCTTGGCTTCATTGGCGTTGTAGAGGCGCGTCTCCTGCACGACTTGGCCGCCGGATTCAACCACCTCGATCTGACGCTCGATTTCGTACTCGATCGCATCGCGAATAAAGCGAAAGGAATTTACGTTCTTTACTTCTGCCTTCATCCCCAACTTCTGCTCGCCGCGAGGACGCACGCTGACATTGGCGTCGCAACGTAAAGAACCCTCCTCCATGTTGCAGTCGCTGACGCCGGTGTACAGGATGATCTCTTTCAAGCGCGTGAGATATTCGTAAGCTTCGTCGGGCGATCGCATATCCGGTTCGCTGACAATCTCGACCAGCGGCACTCCCGAACGATTCAGATCGATGTAGGTGAAGTGTGCCGAATCGGCAAGACCGTCGTGAATGCTCTTGCCTGCGTCTTCCTCAAGATGCAGACGAGTGATGCCGATGCGCTTGACCGCTCCATTCTCTCCAGGAACATCGATGTACCCGTGCTCGGCGATGGGCTTGTCGTATTGCGAAATCTGGTAGCCTTTGGGGAGATCGGGATAGAAGTAATTCTTGCGTGCGAAGATCGAGGTATCGCGAATCGTGCAGTTGATCGCCATCGCGGCGCGGACCGCATACTCGACTGCTTTGCTATTCAAAACGGGAAGAGCGCCGGGCAATCCCAGACATACGGGGCAGACGTTCGTGTTCGGCGGGGCACCGAACTTAATGGAGCATCCGCAGAACGCCTTGGTGACGGTGAGAAGCTGGACGTGGACCTCCAGTCCAATTACCGCCTCATACCGCGTGCGCACATCCGGAGATACTGCCGGGCCCATTCGAGAATTATAGAAGGCCCGCTTAGAAGGCCGCCCGGAACGCCTCTCGCGCCGAGGAACTTGCGCGACGGCGGTGTTCGGCGATCGGTCATCCAACTTGTTCTTGCTAGTATCGTAGATTCAGATCAGAGGTGACTCCGTCATGATCGCAAGCGCAGTGCGTCCAGGTAAGACTGAATACGATCCTTACTACCATCGGTACATATCGCTAGTGCCTGACGATGACGTACTCGTCGCTCTGGATCAGCAGCTTGCCGAGACGCTGATCCTGCTGCGCAGCCTCTCCGAGCAGCACGGTTCGTTTCGCTATGAGCCGCAGAAGTGGAGTGTGAAAGAGGTGCTCGGCCATATGATCGATACCGAGCGCATCATGGGTTATCGCGCTTTGCGTGCGGCGCGTGGTGACCGCACCCCTATCGAAGGATTTGAGCAAGACGGTTACGTGAAGAACGGGGGCTTCGAGCAACGCAGCGTACCAAACCTCGCTCGGGAGTTCGAGCAGGTGCGCCGAACCACGATCTCGCTATTCCGCAACCTCGAGCCTCAAGCCTGGGAACGCCGGGGCATTGCGAATAGGGTGGAAATCAGCGTTCGAGCGCTCGCCTTCATCATCGCAGGCCACGAGTTGCACCATAAGGCGATTCTGAAGGAAAAGTATGGGCTCGGGATCTGACGAGAGACACGAGACACTCTGCCCTCCCGTTTGCATACAGTACAAAGTCCGGCGGTAAGCCGGGCTTGAGTGTACGTTGCTGTCTTCTGACGCGGATTACTTCTTAGCCGTTCAGCGTCTCCGTGAGCTTGTTGATAGTGCGATTGAGATCTTTGTCGGCCCGGCGCTGTTCGTCGATCTTGGAGATCGAGTGCATTACCGTGGTGTGGTGCTTACCGCCGAACTGCCGGCCGATTTCGGGAAGCGACGCTTCCGTCATCTGCTTAGCCAGGTACATTGCGATCTGGCGCGGCACCACGATGGACCGTGAGTTGTTCTTCGCCTTGATTTCCGGCATACGCAACCCGAATTGCTCTGCTACAGCCTTCTGAATGGCTTCAATGCTGATCTTGCGTGCCTGCGAATCGATGAAGTTTTTCAGCACCTGCTGAGCGGTGCTGAGCGTTACCTCCGCTCCGGTGAGCGAGCAATACGCCATAAGACGAATCAACGCTCCTTCGAGTTCACGCACGTTGGTGCGGACATTAGAAGCGATGTACAAGGCCAAGTCTGTGGGAAGCGGGACCTTTTCGGTCTCGCTCTTTTTTTGCAGGATGGCAACTTTGGTTTCGAGATCCGGCGGCTGGATGTCGGCGATTAAGCCCCACTCGAATCGGCTGCGCAGACGGTCTTCAATCTCGGCGAGCTCCTTGGGGGGACGATCGCTGGCGATAACGATCTGCTTCATCGATTCATGCAGTGCATTAAAGGTATGAAAGAATTCTTCCTGGGTGCGCTCTTTCTGGGCGAGAAACTGAATATCGTCGATAAGCAGCACATCTACGGTGCGAAACTTGTCGCGGAAGCTGGTCATCTTGTCGTAACGGAGCGAGTTGATCATCTCGTTGGTGAACTTTTCGCTCGATACGTAGCAGATGGAAGCTTCCGGTTGACGCTTCTTGACTTCTTGGCCGATGGCTTGCATCAGGTGCGTCTTGCCCATACCGACGCCGCCATAAAGGAATAGCGGGTTATATGCTTTTGATGGACGTTCGGCCACGGCTCGCGCAGCAGCATGAGCAAACTGGTTCCCGCTACCGATGACGAAAGCATCGAAGGTGTATTTCGGATTCAGCTGAGCAGCGGTTTCCCAATCGAACCGCGATTGCGAGGCCCCAACTCCGGTCACCCCTCGCGAACCAGCTGCGGATCCTCCGTTGTTTCCAGAATGATGATTCGCGGATTGCACTGGAATCGGCTGCGATGGGGCGCGTTGCGCGACTACCGATGGATCCTCTTCAACGGTAACAAACTGGAAATCTTCAAACTCCAAATTCATGTTATCGACGGCTTCAAAAATCAGATCGCCGTACTTGTCGCCGATGTGACGGAATTCCGCGGTGGGCACACGAATGAACATCACTTTGCCTACGGCGTGACTGTACCGTGTGGGTTTGAGCCACGTTTCATACGAATGCCGGTTAACTTTCTTTTCCAAGGCGCCGAGAATCCGCATCCATGGGTTTACTTGAGCTGCTGCTGTAGTTGAAAGGGACATTGATGCCTTACCAAAAGTGGTCCGCGCGTCTCCGCTTGTATGCAATGTCTTTCGGAACGGCGGCTGGGGGCGGCCGGGCAGGGAACGCCAGACGCCAGATTCTCAATTTTGAGCCTGAATAACCTTCGCGAACAGACGTGAAAGTTGGAGGCTGAAGCGTTTTTTGCTGAATCGTTAAACTTGAAACTTCACGGATGGTAGCACAAAAAAAAACGATTGTGGAAAACTTCTGAAGCCCGCATATTCGGCATCTCCCATGCACTACAAGCGAGTCAGGGTAACACCTGACAATTACGCTCCGATGGCCTGCTGGATAGCTCCGGCGATTGCTTCAGCGTGCGCCTGCATCTTCTCCTTTGACTCTGCTTCAATCATGACGCGGGCCAATGGTTCGGTGCCGGAATAACGAACCACCACGCGTCCGTTTCCCGCGAGATCCTGCTCGGCCTTGCGAATAGCGGAGTTGACTTGGACGATTTGATCGAGCGGCTGCTTTTCGCGAACGCGCACGTTCTTGATCACCTGCGGAAACACCTTTAAGTCGGCTACGAGTTCGTCAAGCTGCTTGCCTGTTCGGGAGATAATCTCCAGCACCATCAATGCCGTCAATAGACCATCGCCAGTAGTCGCAGCGCGGGAAAAAATGATGTGGCCAGACTGCTCACCCCCAAGCACAGCGCCGGTTCTGCGCATTTCCTCCAGCACATATTTATCACCAACCGGGGCGCGCAGCATGTGAATGGCCAATCGCTTGAGCGCTGCTTCCAGTCCCATATTGGACATGGTGGTTGCCACGACGGTCGCTTCTTCGAGCTCGTTGCGCGATTGCAGATCGCGCGCGGTCATCAACAATACCGCGTCGCCATTCACAACGTTGCCGTGGCGATCCGCGAACAGCGCGCGATCGGCATCACCGTCAAAGGTTATGCCCATCACCGCTCCGCGCTTCTTCACTTCCTCAGCAACCACTTGGGGATACAACGCTCCGCAATGGTCATTGATGTTCTTGCCATTGGGCTGCCAATGGATGAAGTCGACAGCGAGCCCCAACATGGCAAAAAGTTCAGGAGCGCAGGCGGAGGCGGCGCCGTTGGCACAATCGATGACAAACTTGCCCTTGATCTTAGGTGCCGAGACGCGTGCCTTTAGCCACGTCTCGTAGCGCTCTCGAAGCTTGTGATCTCCGGGCATCGTTGAATGCGGCTGCGGATTCGATTCCGGCGCGGCACCCTCTTCGATCAGCCGGAAAATCTCTTTTTCGATCGATAGCTCCATCTCATCTGAGAGCTTGTAGCCATCCCCACCAAAGACCTTGATTCCGTTATCGGTCCACGGATTGTGGGAGGCGGAGATGACGACTCCTGCGTCAAACCCTAGTTCCCGCGCTAGGTATGCGATGCCCGGCGTAGTGATTACGCCAGCCGAAGCAACTTCGGTCATCGACGAAGCCAGCCCAGCGGCAACTGCATCCCCGATGCACACGCTCGATTCACGCGTGTCCTGGCCTATCACAACGCGAGGCCGTCGATCGCCCCGAGCAAGATGATGTCCGAGTGCTCGTCCGATGGCATGCACTGTGTCACGGTTCAGCGGGAACTCGCCTGCAACCCCGCGAATTCCATCGGTACCAAAGAGTTTTCTGCTCATCGTCGAAGCCTAAAGTCTAAACCACGAAGGACGCGGATGGACACAGAGCATCGATACTCAAATCTTTTCTCAGGCAACAGTCAGGAGATTAGACGATGGGAGCAAACCTAAGATGGGTGCTATGGCACGCCAACGACTCAAACCTTGGATACGGAGGACTGAAGCCGATGCGTGTCTCGCGCAGCTCCTCTGAATTCTCTGTCGTCAAAAAAGAGGATGTTGTTTTTTGGGCGCGGCAATCCCAAAATGGTCGTATGCCAATTGCGTAGCGACGCGACCACGGGGAGTGCGATCAAGGAAGCCGATCTGGATCAGAAATGGTTCATATATGTCTTCGATCGCATCGGTATCTTCGGCTAGGGCAGCGGCCAAAGTATTGAGGCCGACCGGACCACCCTGATATTTTTCAATGATCGCCAACAGCAGACGGCGATCCATTTCGTCGAAGCCGTGCTTATCGACTTCCAGCATCTCTAGAGCCGCCCGTGCAGTGGGACGGTCGATCCGCCCGGAGCCGCGAACCTGCGCGTAATCACGGCATCGGCGCAGCAGCCGATTGGCGATGCGCGGAGTACCCCGTGCGCGGCTTGCAATCTCCAGCGCGCCTTCGCTGTCAATGGCAGCGCCAAGAATCTCGGCCGAACGGGTGACGATAATCTTGAGTTCGTCGTCGGAGTAGAACTCCAGGCGCAGCACAATACCGAAGCGCGAACGCAAGGGAGCGGAGAGCAATCCCGCACGAGTGGTGGCCGCAACGAATGTAAATGGCCTGACATCAAGCGTGTGAGTGCGTGCTGACGGCCCCTGTCCCACAATGATATCGAGCTTGTAATCCTCTAGCGCGGAGTAAAGGATCTCCTCGAGCGCAGGCTGCAGCCTATGCACTTCATCAAAGAACAGGATCTGCTTCTCCCGGACATTCGTGAGGATAGCGGTGAGGTCGCCTTTGATCTGAAGGATCGGGCCGGAAGTCTGCTGATAGTCGACTCCCATTTCGTTCGCGATGATCGTGGCGAGCGTGGTCTTGCCTAATCCAGGCGGGCCGTAGAGCAGGATGTGATCCAGAGCTTCGCCGCGCGACCTCGCGGCCTGAATGGCGACTGCGAGATTCTCCTTTACTTTCTTTTGTCCGATGAACTCTTGGAGCAGCCTTGGCCGCAGTTTCAGTTCAAAGGACGCGTCATCGTCCACCACTCCGGCGGAGACCACTCGATCGCGCATCTCTGAACTGGCTCTGGCAATGGGCATCAGGGGCGATACTAAAGCGAAATCAACACCGACGCAATCACTGAAGCGAAGAAGTAATCAACGCTCGCCTGGTCTGCCTGTCAACCCTTTCTATCGCTGCAAAAGGCGTACACTGTTGCGTTTCTGGGTACATAAACAAATAATTCGAGGTATGGATGAAACTTCGCTTGCTCATATTCGTTCTGTGTCTTTTGGCCGCCCTCTATCTGGCGGGACAGAGTGCGTCCAACAAGTCGGCGTCTTCTCAAACTCAGAGTGAGGAGATACCAGAGATTCACGGGTTCGACATGTCTGCGATGGACCGAAGCGTCGCGCCTTGCGATGACTTTTACGAATTTGTCTGCGGCAACTGGATTAAGAACAACTCCATTCCCCCGGACCAGGGGCGTTGGGGACGCTTCAACCAATTGGCGGAACGCAATCGCCTCATCGCAAAACAGATTCTGGAGAAGGCATCTGCGAACGATTCAAAACGCGATGCCGTGCATCAGAAAATCGGCGATTACTACCAGGCATGCATGGATGAAAGCGCCGTAAATCAAAAAGGCCTTAAACCATTGCAGCCGGAACTCGATCATATTGACGCGATCACCGACCGTGAAGGCGCCCTGGACGCGTTAGCGCATCTGCATGAGCTTGGGGTCCGCGGCGCTGTGTTCTTCTTTTCATCCAGCCCTGATCTCCATGACGCAAACAATGTGATCGCTTCCATCGATCAGGGCGGCCTCGGACTTCCCGACCGCGACGACTACCTGAAAGATGATGCGAACTCGAAGGAAAAGCGCGAGAAATACTTGGCGCACGTTGCTGCCGTCCTTAAACTCGCCGGAGACAGTAACTCTGACACCGACGCTAAGCAGGTGATGGATCTCGAGACCAAACTGGCCCAGGCATCCATGGACCGCATCGAGCGCCGCAAGCCAGAGAACCGGGATCACAAGATGACTCTCGCACAGTTCGAGGCGGTTGCTCCGGACATTGAGTTCGCTCGATTCGTGAAGGGGACAACTTCCCCCTCCTTCGATTCCCTTAACGTTGGGAACCCAGAATTCTTCAAGCAATTGAATGCTCTCGCAAATTCTGTCCCACTCGAAGAATGGAAGATCTATCTGAAGTGGCACCTGCTACACGAATTCGCTGGAGTGCTCCCCGACGCCTTCGTGCAGGAGAACTTCAATTTTTACGGCAAGTATCTGGGCGGAGCAAAGGAACTCGAAGCCCGCTGGAAGCGCTGCGAACGATTGACGGATCAGCAACTGGGCGAAGCGTTGGGCCAACCCTACGTTGCAGAAGAGTTCACCCCCGCCGACAAAGCACGCATGCTCAAGATGGTCGATGCCATCGAGACGGCTCTAAAGCAGGACATCGAAAGCCTCGATTGGATGACGCCGGAAACCAAGCAGCAGGCATTGCTCAAACTTGCGGCGATTCGCAACAAAATCGGTTATCCCAATAAGTGGCGAGACTATTCCAAGCTGAACATCGTTCGCGGCGATTTCCTTGGGAATGTGGAACGGGCAAATACGTTCGAAGTGAATCGCCAGCTGGCAAAGATCGGCAAGCCATTGGATCGCAATGAATTCGGCATGACTCCACCGACGGTGAATGCCTATTACAGCCCGCCCTACAACGACATCAATTTTCCAGCGGGCATCCTGCAACCACCCTTCTTTGACAAGACTGCCGACGATGCAGTGAACTTCGGCGGAATCGGTGCGGTGATCGGTCACGAGTTGACGCATGGCTTTGACGATCAAGGACGTAAGTTCGACCCCAAAGGAGATCTCCGCGATTGGTGGACTCCGGCGGACGCAAGGGCCTTTGAACAGCGGGTGTCGTGTGTCGACGAGGAGTATTCGGCCTTCGAGCCACTACCCGGACTTCACATTCGCGGCAAGCTCACCTTGGGCGAGAACACGGCCGACAATGGCGGCGTCCGCGTTGCCATGCGGGCTTTGCACAACACCGAAGCCGCCGAAGGTAAATCAGGTAAAGGCGGCGCTCAGGAGGCGAGTGGCAAGGTCATCAATGGCTTCACTCCCGAGCAGCGCCTGTTCATCGGCTACGGTCAGATCTGGTGCGAGAACCAGACCGACGCAGCTCTGCGCCAGCAAGTGCAAACCAATCCCCACTCACCGGGCCGCTTCCGCGTAATCGGCGTTGTACAAAACAGCGAAGATTTCGCCAACGCATTTAGCTGCAAGGCTGGACAGAAGATGGTCAGCCAGAACGCCTGTCGGGTGTGGTGAAAGAACGCTAAACAGTACTCAGTAGCAAAATGCCCTGTCACTCAGACAGGGCATTTTTTGGTTAAGACCGGGCTTGCGTTGATGGATAGCATTCCAGACTCCGAATTTGTCGATTTGTGCCAGTCTCATTCGTATGATCCTCAGGAGGAACTTGGCAATGCAATATTTGCTGCTCATTTACCACTCAGAAGCCGATTGGGGAAAACTGAGTACAGGGGAACAGGAATCCATTTACAAGGAGTATCGGGATCTCCGAGAACAGCTCTCCGCATCTGGGAAGTTTCGCAGCGGTGATCAATTAAGACCGGCAGCAACCGCCAAGACCGTTCGTGTTCGCAACAACAAGCCGGCTGTCATCGACGGTCCATTCGCGGAAGCTAAGGAACATTTGGGTGGCTACTTCCTGGTGGATGTCACAGATTTGGACGAAGCTCTTGCAATCGCGGCCAGAATACCGAGCGCTCGCAACGGGTCGGTTGAAGTGCGGGAGGCTATACGCGGGACGACTGTCTAGCTCACAGCCAGGTGATGCGCCTTGTGAGGCAGAGCTATTGCCTCGCCGAAGGTGCGATTAGTCCCGTAGATTCCGCCTGTTCGTGGGCATGATAGCTGGAGCGCACTAACGGGCCAGATTCCACGTGACGGAACCCCATCTTCAGTGCTTTTTCTTTCATCAAGCGGAACTCGTCAGGATGGTAATAGCGTGCCATGGGCAGATGATCGCGTGATGGCCTGAGATATTGGCCGATGGTCAGGATGTCCACCTTCACTGCGGCGAGATCACGGAATACCTCGAGCAGTTCGTCCGTGCTCTCTCCGATGCCGACCATGACTCCCGTCTTTGACACCATGCCCGGAGCAAATCTCTTCACATTTTCCAGCAGCTTGAGCGTTCGTTCGTATCGCGCCCCAGAGCGCACCGCACGATAGAGACGTGGCACAGTTTCGGTGTTGTGGTTCAGAACTTCGGGACGGGCGTCTAGCACGATTTGCAAAGCGTCCTCGCGTCCTTGGAAATCCGGAATCAGGACTTCTACCTGGCATCCGGGCGATTGTCTGCGCACTTCTCGGATGGTCTCGGCGAAAACCGTGGCAGCGCCGATGTTGTCGTCGTCGCGATTCACGCTGGTGATGACCGTGTGCTTCAGCCCAAGCGTTGCAACGGCTTCGGCGACACGGCGCGGCTCGTCGAAGTCGATTGCCAGCGGCTTGCCTTTGGGAACAGCGCAAAATCCACAGCGACGCGTGCATAGGTCGCCCAGCAGCATGAAGGTGGCGGTGCGATGGTTCCAGCACTCGCCGATGTTAGGGCAATGCGCGGACTCGCAAACCGTATGCAGATTGAGCTGGCGCGCCAGCTTCTTGAGCTGGTGATAGTTGTCCCCCATCGGCGCACGCGCCTTCAGCCACTCCGGCTTGGGCTTTGGCAGCCGCGGAGCCAAATCGATCTGGATCAGGTTCGCAGTCGCGGACATCTGCCCTCTATTGTACGAAAGTGGTGCCACATTCGCTGAAAACAAGAACAAGGCTCCATTCACAGCGTATGCAAGTACGCAATCAGATCATTGATCTGCTTCTCATCTAGCACATCGTTGAACCTTGGCATGTTGCGGCGGCCCATCAGGATCGTGTCTCTTACGTGCTCATCGTTGGCGGGAAGTCCGCTTGGCAGCTCCTGCTTCCGAAATACTTTTACCAGAGGTGGGCCTTGTAGCGGCTCGTTCTTGTATGGATTGTGACAAATGGCACAATTGGCCTGGAACAGGTCGCGCCCGCGCTGCTCTTCAGCAGTAAGAGGATGAGGCTTGACGGAAGAACTTGAATTACACGCGGCTAGCGACAGCAAGCTAGATGAGGCTGCCAAGAACACGAACGGCAGCAGAAGGGATTGGAAGCGGCTACTCAACCATCTATTATCTGCATCGAGGACGGGTTTGCAAAGGTGCGCATCCAAGTTTCACTGCCATCTTGCCCGAAGGAGAATTGCAGGACAGACCAATGGTGATCTTTCCCATCACGGACGAAACTTTCGGAAGCGAAGCAGTCGGGGCTTGGCAGGCGGTGCAGGGGCGCGAACAGCAGGATGCCTCAGAATTTTGGATGATCACGCAGCCGGCTCACGCGGCGCTCGCCGGTGATTTGGCCGCTGCACTCAAGGACGATCTCTTCGGCCCCATTGATCTCACGGTTTCGCGTTCGATTGCTCTCCACGATGCAGGCTGGAGCATGGAGGACGCCGACCAGATTCAGCAACTGCGCGCGAATCCTAAGTTGAAACCTCATAGCTTCTTGAATGCCTCAGTCGACGAATTTCTTGGCGCCTGGACGAAATCGATTGAGACTGCGGAAAAGTTCGCACCCGTAGGAGGATACGTCGTAAGCCGGCATTTCGAGCGTCTCTCGGAACGAGATGCCCAAAATGACGCGGGGAAACTCGCCCGCTTCCGCGCGCAGGAAAAGCAGCGCCAGAAAAAGCTGCGTGATCAGACTAATTTGCATGAGCAGGCTCTGGAGCGATTGGTAGATGCGCTCCAGTTCTGCGATCTACTTTCGTTGTACTTGTGCAGCGGATCAAAGCGCTCAGTGAAATTCGATCATCCGAAGCTAACTCTCACCCGTGTCGGGGACGAGCACCGGCTCGATCCTTTTCCGTTCCGGAAACACCAGCAGTTTAGCTTCTCAGCCATGCGTCATCCCTCGTCGAGAGACAAGAAGGCAAAGCCGGGAGCGGTCTTTTACGTGAACTTATAGGCTGCCAAAGTCGGGAATTTACTGGGTCCTGGTGATCGGCATGATCTTCTCGCGTGCCTGAGTAGCAATCTTGGTCGCTTGTTGCCGGAAGCGAGAGCTCTGCGCATTCACTCCGCGCCGGGCCTCATCGAGCTTGCCGCGCACGGCTTCTCTGATTTCTTGCCCCGAGCGGGGAGCCAGCAAGAGCGAGAGAAGAGCCCCAGCTGCCATTCCGATACTCAGGAATATCAGCGCTGTTTTCGCACTCTCCATGCCTGTGGATTCACTGCTGTACTCTCCGTATTTCTGATAGTCATTCATGCGATCCCTTTCGTGTGATTTTCTTTTCGACCACGGAGACACGGAGTCACAGAGAAAAGGGGCAGAGACGTGAATCGTTTACGACGCTCAAGGAACTGACAGACATGAGCAGACCTCTGCAATCCGAGCTCCTCCTCCGTGCCTCCGTGGTGCATGATGTTAGCCGGTCTTTCGCGTGCGAGTGCGGCGACCCGCCTGCGCGTCGTCGCGAATTGCCACTACCCGATTGTTTCTCTTGATCTCCTCACCAGCCTGGCGGTTCGTAATCCCCTGGCCCTGCTTTTTCTGTCCTAGGCTTCCCAAGTTCTGCTGGGGTTTCCCTTCGGCGATTGGCTGCAGCTTCTTCTTTGTATTTCCCGTCCCTTTCGCTTGCTGAGGTGCCTGGTGATGTCGATTCGTATGTCGTTCACGAACATCAGACATCGTTATGTCTTTCTCATCGGTGAACTCGAGATCAAGATCCTCATCATCCTTGAAATCCGCCGCCGAGGCGTGAGCGGCACGAGAACCGCCTTCATGCGCGCCAGCGTGCGTCCGAGTACGCGCACGCGACTGAGGTATGGTGGCGTTCTCGCCTTTCACTCCCTGCGAGATCTCTTTCAGAGCTCGAGCAGAGGCGCGTACCTGAGGAATCTTCACCGCCAGATCGCCGATGGACACCATTCCAACCAGCTCTCCGTCCTGGCAAACCGGAAGACGCCGAATCTGCCTCTCGGCCATCAGGCGAGCCGCTTCTTCTACGTCCACGTCAGGCTCGATGGTTTCAAGTTCATGACTCAGAACTTCCTCGACGCTCGTCTCAGCCGGATCTTTGCCGTCGGCTATGCAGCGCACCACGATGTCACGATCGGTGACGATGCCTACCAGATCGTCATCTTCGTCGACGACCGGCACTGCACCCACATTTTCGACCTTCATAATAGAAGCTACTTCTTCCAATGTGCTGTTCATCTGAACACTTTCAACTTCGGTGGTCATGACCTCGCTGACCTTCATTCGACAACTCCTCTCTCTTCTATCAGGGATGCTGATTACTGCGAATTCACTGGTTAGACATTGCAGCTTAGGGCGACGTTGTCCCCCACGGGACGAAAAGACGAAGCTGCGGAGTCTGAGCAGCGGCCCGAAATAAGGAGTAGGTGGCAACGGTCTTGTCTGATAACGATTTTCGTGGCGTTTGGAACGCCGAGGTAGCCATCGTCCCTATTGGCGCTGTCGTCAGAGTTGGCAAAATCCGATACACTACGTTGCGGTTGGAGCACCATAAGATGACGGGTTCCAGTCCACTCACTGTACTGTGCATTGCCAGCTATGAAAAAGGGCATGAATTCCTGCGTGAATGCAAACGCCAAGGTTGCACGGTGCTGCTGCTCACGTCTGAGAGTTTGATGAGCACCGCCAATTGGCCACGCAAGAGTGTTGACGAAGTCTTCTACATGCCGGACGTCAACAAGAAATGGAACCTTCAGCACACGATTCTCGCAGTGAGCCACCTCGCGCAAACTCGACGGATCGACCGCATTGTTCCGCTCGACGATTTCGATCTGGAGACAGCGGCCGCGCTCCGCGAACATCTACGGATTCCCGGAATGGGCGAGACCACGACCCGGTATTTCCGCGACAAGCTGGCGATGCGTTCACGGGCGAAGTTTGCAGGCTTGCCAGTTCCGGAGTTTGTGCGGCTTATCAACGACCGCGAAGTCCACGAGTTTGTACGGCAGACACCATCGCCGTGGATGCTCAAACCGCGATCACAGGCTGGGGCGATCGGGCTAAAGAAGATCGCCAGCGAACAGGATTTGTGGATGGCGCTTGAAGCTTTAGGGGACCAGCGCACTTTTTACCTGCTCGAGCGCTATGTGCCGGGAGAAATTTTTCACGTAGACACCGTCGTTTTTCATCGCGAGTTGCTGTTCTGCAATGTGAGCAGATACGGCACGCCTCCCATGGACGTGACTCATGAAGGTGGCGTCTTTACAACCCGGACATTACCCTCCGAGACCTTGCAGTCGCGCGAACTCTGCGAACTGAATTGGAAGGTGCTAGAGGCTTTTGAACTCGTATGGGGCGTCTCACACAGCGAGTTTATTGTTGCCCAGAATGGAACCGCTTTCTTTCTCGAAACCTCAGCGCGAGTTGGCGGCGCGAACATCGCGGAACTGGTGGAGGCAGCGACGGGAGTGAATCTCTGGCGAGAGTGGGCGAAAGTAGAGATAGCAGGCGAAGTTGGTTCCTATTCTGCTCCGCGCGCCGCGCAGCATGCAGCCGGCCTCCTGATCTCGCTTGCCAAACAGGAGTGGCCGAACACAGATGAATTTGCCGACCCGGAGATTGTCTGGCGCATGAAGAAAGCCTGGCATGTGGGAATGATCCTGAAATCGCCTAACCCAGCGCGCATCGAGGAACTCTTGACCCAGTACTCTGAACGTGTGCGCAACATGTACACAGCGGTTCAGCCACCGCCGGATCGGCCTACGCATTAGCAGAAGATTTCAATGCGTTCCGTTTCAGGAAGCAGTTTCGATCTCGGCAACGCTCAAGGGAACCGATTGTGGCTTGCTGTCCACTAGAGCTGCTGCGCTGGTATACCGAATTACTTCTTCGTAGTTTGCGCCAAGTAGCGTGCGGAGCTTCGACGTCTCCAGCGTGTACGAGCCGATGAGGTAAGGAAAGGCATCCGCCGGGATTGATGTTATTCCCATGCTCCACATCAACTCGACGATCTTTCGGCACAGCGCGACGGTAGGCACGCGTTTCACCTGCGCTTCGGCGATCTCCGCACATTGCGCTACTGTCAAAGGGTCGCCTCGACCTGCGATGTTGAGTATAGTTAGCGGGTCGGGTGCCTTTGGGCGTGGGAGTAACCATGCTATTACGCGGGCAACGTCGTCGACGTGGACGAACTGCAGCTTGTGTTGCAGGTATTCAGCGCCCATGGGGAGAAGCAGCGGCAATCGTTTGCCGCGGCGTTTCAGCATTTGCCCAATGCGCCCGGGACCATAAGCGGTGCCGCGGATGCAATTGATCATGTAGTTGTCGACCGAAGCTCCGGAAAAGATCTGGGGGCGCAGGATGTACACGTCACAACCGCCTAAATCGCGGAACCGCGCCTGCACTGCGAGGTCCGCTTCGCGCTTATGGACAGCATAGGCAAGGCCCCGAGCACGCAGCGCATCGTTCTCTCTCGCGGGTCTTTCCAACAGCGGGCCATAAACCGACACGCTGCTCAGATGTATGAACTTCTCTACGCTGCGGCCCAGGCGATTGGTTTCAGCGATCGCCTCGATCACCCGCGCCGTTCCGGCGACATTGATTCGCCACATGCGATCGGGATCCAGAACGCCGGTGCGAAGCGGATCGAGGACGAAAGCAAGGTGCACCACGCCAACCGCGCGCGTGTCCCGTAAGATCCTCGTCATACGACCGCAGGAAGATTCCATTCCCAAGTCGATCTTTTCGAACTCAAAGGGAATTGCGGGGTCACGCGGAGGACGCGTGTCCAATCCGATAACATGGAAGCCCTCGAGCAAAGGCAACAGGCGCTCGCCGAGATTTCCCGCGATTCCTGTTACTAGCAATGAGGGCTTCCCGGAAGCCATGGCTACTTAGGGTTGCTGGATTGAGTCGGGGCAGTTTGACTGGGAGTTCCAGATTGGGAGGACGGCGACGCACCACCGGCTCCTGGATGTTGAGTTGGCGTCGGACTTCCCAATGACCCCGGTCGTGGACTCGCGGTTTCTGGTCCGAAATAAGCTTCATTGTAGTCGGCCTTACTCGCTCCCACGATCTGTTGACGAGCGTCTTCCAGTCGCTGCTGCGTAAGCTTACGTTTGACTTCGTCCTTCGCCTGCTCGAATGGCAGTTGCTGTTTGGAGTCCGCCCGATAGATAACGAAACCGATCGAGTCGGGAATTACGTCAGATACTTCTCCCTGCTTGAGCGCAAAGACCTTCTGCTCGTGACCGGGCGGAAGTGAGCCACGCCGTTTCGCACCGAACTTTGTGCTGGGAGGAGCATTTGAGTTCTTCAGTTGTTCGAAGACCGATTTCTGGACTTTGTCTGGGTCATCTCCCGCGGCGAGTTGCTGCCGCGCACTATCCGCGATGGCCTTAGGATCGGGAGCCTGCTCACCCTTAGCGGGATCAGTAGCGGGACGCGGTACGAAGATTCGAGTTAGTGTTACTTCTTCGAACGCAGAGGGATTCTGATCGTAGTATGCCTTCTCATCGGCTTCACTTACGTTTGAGGCCTGGGTCTGAAGCTTGCGCTCAGCGTCCTGCGCCAGAAGCTGAAGACGCATTAGAGCGAGCTGCTCGGAGAACTCAGGATCTTTCTCGACGCCCAACTTTACGCCTTCGTTAGCAGCGGTCAGAAACTGAACATAGCGGGCAGCGACCTGCCGCCGGGCACTTTCGGGGGTTCCCGGAGGAGTAACGGTCTTAAACAGCTTTTCGAAGTCCGCGCGGGTTATCTGCGTCTTGCAATCAGCACTGGAAGCGGGAGCTGGTGTTTTGGCCCTCACCGTGCCGGTCTTGGCCGTCCCTGTACCTGCGGCGGGACCACTCTTGACGACCCCATTGGTCGAGACGTCACAGACACCGTTGATGGTGATGACAGGAGCATTTGGTGGGAGCGCTGACTGGGATTGGGCAGCAGTAGATTGTGTGGACCCAGCGGACAGAGAGGGCGCAGCGGGTGCAGGCGCGCCTTGGTGTTCCGATGTCGGCGCAGAATTAGCGGTACCACTGGCGGCAGTTTGCGCCGCAGTAATCCCTGCCCCGAGAAGCAATGTGAGAGTAAGTATGGGAAATATACGAAGATTCAAAGTGCCTCCAACCTATTGAGGGGAAGAAATCGATGCTAGCACAAGGGCGCTAATGTTCAAGGCTGCCCGCTCGGCTACCACGTATAAGATTAAAGGCACCGGCCCCATGGCGACTTCTTACATTTCAAGCACCGAGAGCATGCGGGCCGAGAAGCGTTCGGTGGCGCGAAACTCCGTGATCGCGGCGGTCGGCATGACCGCGCTCAAAATTTTGGTTGGCTTTGCTACAGGCAGCCTGGGGTTAATTTCGGAAGCGGCCCATTCCGGGCTCGATCTGATCGCCGCCGTCATCACTTTTTTCTCGGTGGGAGTCTCCGATAAGCCGGCCGATGCCGACCATCAATATGGGCACGGAAAAGTCGAGAACTTCTCCGCTTTCATCGAGACGGGGCTACTGCTGATTACTTGTGTATGGATCGTGAGCGAGGCAATTCGCCGGCTCTTCTTCCGTCACGTGGTGATTGAGCCGTCAGCAATGGCGTTTGGGGTTCTCTTTCTGTCCATGTTGGTTGACTTCTGGCGCTCGCGCGCATTGGGCAAGACTGCGGTGCGGTATGAGAGCCAGGCCCTGCAGGCAGATGCTCTACACTTCACGACCGATATTTGGTCCAGTGGAGTCGTAATCATCGGCCTCGCTCTCGTATGGCTGGGACATCGGTTTGCGGTTCCGTGGCTGCGAGTTGCCGACCCCGTTGCCGCGCTTGCAGTTGCCGGAGTCATCATCTATGTCAGTTCAAGGCTGGCCCGCCAAACCATAGACGCTTTGCTCGACGCGGCGCCATCCGGCGTGCGCGGACAAATTGTGCGGGAAGTCGGAACTCTGCCGGGCATTCTTGACGTGGATCGAGTGCGGGTGCGGCGGGCTGGAAATCGTTACTTTGCCGAAGTGCAGGTCGCGCTTAACCGCAACGCCACTTTGCAACACTCGGAAAACACGGCTGAATCCGTCACAGATGCCGTGCGGCGGGTGCTTCCTGGCGCTGATGTCACCATTCGCGCGCTGCCGCGCGCAACCGGCGGGGAGAGCATCTTCGATCGTATTCGGGCGGTGGCTGCACGCCACAATCTAAGTGTGCATGATGTCAATGTGCAGGACCTCAACGGCAAACTGCACGTTGAACAGCATTTGGAGCTCGATGAACGGCTTTCCCTCAAAAACGCACACGATTTTGTCACCGTGCTCGAAGCCGAGATGCGCGATGAAGTTCCTGAGATCGATTCAATCCTCACTCACATCGAGAGCGACTCGGCTACTATCGAGCCTGGCGACTTGACCTTTGAAAGTACCTCTCTGGAAACCAAACTGCGCAAGATCGTTGCAGGATTTCCCGAAATCGTCGATTTGCACGAGATGGTGCTCAAGCGTGTACGCGATCACATCTATCTGTCTTGTCATGTCACTCTGCCGGACGACCTTTCGCTCTCACGTGTACACGACATTTCGACAGCTCTGGAAATCCGCTTCAAACAGGCCTCTCCTGAACTCTTTAAGGTACTGATCCATACCGAGCCGCAGACGGATAATCGCAGGTGATCAAACCAGCAGAGCGCTTCCGCCGCTTACGATTTTCGAGTGACTGTTCCAAGATGGTGAGAATCCAATAAACATGCAGAAGCACAAAGTAGTCGTGTTTAGTCAGCCAGGTTGACCGCCGTGCCAGGTTGCTGAGGCCTTCCTCTCGGAGAGAGGAATCGATTTCGAAGTCCGCGATGTCTCCAGTGACTATTCCGCCGTACGGGAATTGGTGGGCAAGTATCAGAGCCGTTCTACTCCTACAATCGTCGTTGGCGACCAGGTGATGATTGGTTTCGATCCACAACGACTCCAACAAATCCTTCAATCTTGATGCTCGCAAGCTCGAGGGATACTTCCTCATCGCTGCCGCCGCTTTCTGTTATGGCGCCTCGGCAGCTTTGGGCAAGGCGGTGTTCAACGGTGCGAGCTGGGTGCGCGGAGCTGGGATCGATTCCTTAATCCTTTCGCAGACACGTTCCACCTTTGCATTGCTGGTCCTCATTCCGATCTTGCTCGTGACGCGCGGCCCGGCCGTGCTGCGAACTAACCGCCGCACTCTGCTGAAGTGCGTAGCGATGGGCGTATTCGGGGTCTGTGGCGCCAACTTCTTCTACTACTACGCCATCGCGAAGAGTACAGTCGCAACGGCGATTACCGTCCAGTACACGGCTCCAGTGTGGGTGTACGCATACACCGTGTTCGTTGGCAGGCATCGCGCGACATGGCTGCGGAGTGGCGCTGTTCTGCTTGCCTTCGCCGGATGCGCGTTAGTAGCCCTCACCGGCCCTGGAGCGCATCTCAAAGCAACCACTATTGGGATTCTCACCGCCTTGGGCGCGGCTTTCTCCTACTCCTTCTACAATCTCATCGGTGCTGACTTACTGAAACAGTTTTCCCGCTGGCTGGTTCTCTTCTACACATTGTTGGCAGCGACAGTCTTCTGGCTCCTTGTCAATCCGCCCTGGAAAGTCTTGGCGCAGCACTATTCCGGCAGAGAATGGCTGTTCCTTTTTGGATTTGCAATGCTCTCGATGTTGCTGCCGTTTGCGCTCTATCTGGGAGGGCTGCGATTGCTGGATCCAACCAGCGCAATCGTGACCAGTTGCCTGGAACCGGTTTTCGCCAGCGCGCTCGCTGCAGGCTTCGTCGGAGAAAGACTAAGCGGATGGCAGGTGGTGGGGATTTTGTTGGTGCTGAGTCAATCAGTGCTGATTCAATTGCCAGAACGTGAGTTGAGCGCGCAACAAAGCGGCTAGAATCGAGATTTTGTGTCACAGGCGCCCTCGCCTGTGATTTTCTTAATAAACTTTCGAGGAGATCAAGTGCTGTGGTGAATGTATCGAAAGACACAGCCGAGAGCGGCTGTGCCACTTGGAGTTTGACTTCGAGACTAATCCGCGCTGCCCAAGGCCTTCCGGCTCTCCTTTGCAAATGGCGTGTTGTTCAATTCGGTCTGCAACGCTTCTGTGACGCCAGGTGGGTCAGCGTTTTGCCCATGAGCAATTTGCAGTGGCAGCCGATAGTCTCGCGCCGACGCATGTCCAGCCCGGATCCAGCCAATTCGAGTAAACAATGATCCCGCGAGGGTCGCGGCGGATGCGGCCCGCACCAATTGTTTGGAGCGCCTCTCATTGGCAAAGACCGCAGCCAGACGTAGCGCAAGCGGCAGCGGACCGGAGAGCACGCCGCCAAGTCGAGTGATCACACCACTCATACCCTTCTTTAGGGGATCGCTGGATGGTTTGAAGTTTGTTTCGACCTTCACGCCTTCCAGCGATTCTCCGAGCGACGCCGCGATTCCTAACATATTGAGCGAGCGATTTTGCTCGTGTCCCATAAGTTGGATCGCCGAAACACCCGCAGCCATGCCGGAAAGCGCAAAGTGAATCGGCAGCGAGGCGATGTGCTCGTTCCAAACTGGGATTGCCGTGGCTCCGATCAAAACTCCGGTATAAGTCGCCATTCCCAATCCAGAAAGCGCGGAAAGCAGTCCAGCGGCGCTCTCGACGATCTTGAGCATGGCTCCCGACTGACTGCCGCGCAGCCAATTAGCGATCTTCGCCAGCGTCGCACTGGGCCCGAATGCGCTTACGATGTACACACCCACAGACATCGGGCTCTGCACTTTGAAGACGCGCAACATGTTCAGAAAACGCGAAGGCACGCCGAGATCCGCAACCAGCAGAGCGGGAGCGAGGATTGATCCGATGGCGGCGACCGTGCGCGCATCGCTCACGACTTCAGCATCGGCTCCAGTCATCTGCGCGAATTGGGCCACCACCGCCGCGGCTCCGGCGGCGCCGCCGACGAAGAAGTAAAGTGGAATTTCCCAGCTCCACTGTGGTTCCTTCAGCAAGGGAATGCCGTAGTACCCAGCCGCAACGCTCGCGACGGGAATGGGAGACCCGCTAGGGCGCACTCCGATGCTATCTACTCGCCCTGTCTGTGCGGCTTCAACGCGGATCGCCTCCAGGCGGCGCTGACGGCTGGAAAACGTCGAGTCGGGATCAGTCAGTTGCATGCTCCGTTGCGACAGCGTGGAATTCTTCATCGCTTTTCTCCCGCGAGGAATGCGAGCAGCGCGCCGGCGGCGAGAACTCCTGCGCCAATGGCTGCCGACTTCCAGCCTTGGCGCGAGTAAATGGTCGGAATCTCAGGTTTAGGCGGCAAGTTGTACTGACGAGGATCGCCGCGCGTGATGAAGAACGCGTGGACGCCGCCCACGCTCGTGTCGACTGGATCGTAGAAAGTGGCGTCTTCCATTCCGTCGCGATGAAGGTCCTCTATGCGCCGTTTGGCCTCAGCCCGTAAATCATCGAGCTTTCCGAACTTGATCGACTCCGTGGGACAAGCATGCGCGCACGCAGGAGTGAGTCCTGCCTTCTGACGGTCATAGCAAAAAGTGCATTTGAACGCCCGTCCATCTTCCTTATTGCGCTGAACCACGCCGAAGGGACAAGCGACCACGCAGTAGGAGCATCCATTGCAAATATCCGGCTGTACGTAAACACCGCCAAATTCTGTGCGGACGATGGAACCGGTCGGACAAGCTTCCAGGCATCCTGCATTCTCGCAATGTTTGCAAACGTCGGAGGAGAACGTCCACGATGCCACATCAGGGCTGTTTCCGCCCTGTCCCAATTCGGGAGCATGCTCGACAAACTTCACGTGCCGCCAGGTCGAATGGCCTACCGCGCCGGTGTTGTCGTAGGAAAATCCCGTCCAGTTCAAGCCATCGGCTTCGAGATCGTTCCATTCCTTGCAGGCCACTTCGCAAGCTTTGCAGCCGATACAAAGTGTCGAATCGGTAAGAAAAGCAGTTGTAGCGCTCATGCAGTCTCCCTCATCTTCGCGTTCAGCTCCTGCAGTGCGGCTGGCCCTCGAGGACGCCGCCCCGGACGTATATCGCAGACCAAAGCCTTGGTCTCCATGATGCGCACATTCGGCTCTTCCGAAATCGCGAGGAGATCGTTGACCGTGTCCCCTTTGGCGATCCCGCGGCGGCCCCAATGATAGGGAAGCCCAACCTGGTGAACGCGCCGTCCCTGCACGTTGAATGGCCGCATACGGCTCGTTACCAGCACACGTGCTTCGATAATGCCGCGCGGACTCGTGATGGTGGCGTACCCGCCATGCTCGATATCAAGTTCATCCGCCATCTCTGGCGAGATCTCGCAGAAGAGTTCGGGCTGCAATTCCGCAAGATGCGAAAGCGTGCGGCTCATACCGCCCGCAGTATGGTGTTCGGTTAGCCGATACGTGGTGAGCACGTGCGGAAAGCGCTTATCGGATGGGAATGCATACGCATTGTCCGGACGCTCCTTCTTTTCTGCCGGTGGATTGGAAGGATGTTCTGGATACAGTTGGTTGGGCACCACAGCTTCAAGCGGTTCGTAGTGAGTGGGCAGTGGACCATCTTTGAGACCGCTTGAAACCCACAGCCATCCCACTCCGTCGGGGTGCATGATGAACGGCTGATCGCCGGCGATAGCCTTAATTCCTTCTGCGCCTTTTTCCGGCTTGTAATCGGGAGCTACGTCTTTCTTGAAGTCGGGTACGTCTTCACCGCCCCATTCGCGTTTGTTCTCGTCCCACCAGACCAGCTTCTTGCGCTCGCTCCAAGGCTTGCCGTCGGGGCGTGCAGATGCGCGGTTGTACAAGATGCGGCGATCCGAAGGCCATGAGAATCCCCAGCCATGGCCCAGATAATCATGGGGCTTGCGCATGTTTGCGATGTTGTGTCCCGGTTTGGGATGCACGCCAGAATAAATCCAGCAGCCGCAAGCGGTGCTGCCATCGTTTTGCAGGTCGGTGTATTCGCGAACCAACTCGCGAGTCTCTGTCTTGTAACCATTGATCTCGCACACGATGGCATCGACCACTGGCTCGGAGATTGCGCCCTCGGTCGGATAGTCCCAAGTTAAGGCGTTCAGCCCCGCATTTCGCGGAATCGGATTTGCCTTGGCCTTTTCTTTCATGCGTCGCCCGAGGTGATACATGAACCAGGTTTCGCTGCGGCAATCCGCAGGCGGTTCGATGGCTTTCTCGTGGAATTGAAGCAGGCGCTGCGTGTTGGTGAAGCTGCCTTCTTTTTCGACATGAGAGGCGGCAGGGAAGAAGAAGATTTCTGTGGCGATGTCTGCAGTATTCAACTCGCCGCGCTCAATCTCCTGCGAGTCGTGCCAGAAAGACGCGGTCTCCGTCTCCACGAAATCGCGCACCACCAGCCACTTGAGCTTGCTGAGCGCGCTGCGCTGCAAGCGGCCGTTAGGAGCGCCAACGGCGGGATTCTGGCCCATTACGAACAGGCCTTCCATCTTGCCGTCTTGCATGTCGAGCCAATACCCGAACTCCGAGTGGTCGCCGGTAACGCGCGGCAGCCAATCGAATCCAAAACTATTTTCCTTGGTGGCTTTCTCGCCATACCAGGCTTTCAACAGGCTAATGATGTACTTGTCGAAGTTGTTCCACCATCCAGCATTGCTGCGGTGGCGCTTAATGTACTGCTGCAGATCGTGAGCGTCACTTTCCCAGAATGGCATCGGGAGATACCCGGGCAGAATGTCATAAAGCGTAGGAATGTCGGTTGAGCCCTGAATGCTGGCGTGCCCGCGGAGCGCAAGAATTCCGCCGCCTGGGCGTCCAATATTCCCAAGCAGCAGTTGCAGGATGGCGGCAGTGCGAATGATCTGCACCCCATTGGAATGCTGTGTCCAGCCGACGGCATAGCAGATGGCGGCCGTTTTATCCGGCCCAGATGCATTCGAAAAGACTTCGGCAACTTTGAGGAATTGCTCCCTGGGGACGCCACAGACAGATTCGACGAACTCCGGCGTATAGCGCGCGAAGTGACGCTTCAGCACGTTGAAAACGCAGCGCGGATGCTGAAGCGTAGGATCGGAATCATGTTTGTGGATATCGCCGGCCTCTCCGCCTCGATCTTTGCCATGACCTCCTCCTGCGCTGGCATGCCCAGGAGTAGAAGCGTCGCCGTGCTCCGGCGATCCTTTGTATAGCCATGTCTCAGGAGCGTACTTCTTTTCTTGCTCATCCCAGCCGGAGAAGACGCCGTCTAACTCGTCCGGCAGCTTCATGTCATCGCGTAGGATGGTGGCGGCGTTGGTGTAGTGCTTCACGTATTCGCGAAATTCCTTGCCATTCTCAAGAACGTAGTGAATCAGGCCGCCGAGAAATGCGATGTCGCTGCCGGAGCGCATCGGCACCCAGATGTCTGACATCGCTGAAGTGCGGTTAAAACGAGGATCAACGTGGATGACGGTCGCACCGAGCTTGCGCGCCTCAATCACCCACTGGAAGCCGACCGGATGGTTCTCGGCCATCGACGATCCCATAATGAGAATCGCATCCGCATTGGCCAGATCTTGTTGCGCTGTGGTCGCGCCGCCGCGTCCGAACGAAGTGCCCAAACTGGGCACGGTGGAACTGTGTCATATACGGGCCTGGTTGCTGATGCACACCATTCCCAGGCCGCCGGTGAACAGCTTTTTGATCAAGTAATTTTCTTCGTTGTCCAGAGTTGCGCCGCCGAGATGACCGATGGCTTTGGTCTGCATCACGGGATTGCCATCTTTCTCCTCGGTGAACGTCTTTTCGCGCGTTTGCCAGAGCCGGTCGGCGACCATATCCATCGCCTGCTCAAGATCGAGGGACTCCCATTCGCGCGAATGCGGCCGGCGATATTTCACCTTCATCTCTCGCGTGGGATTGGTTACCAGCTCGTAGCTGTCTGCCCCTTTTGGGCATAGACGCCCGCGAGAAATCGGCGACTCCGGATCGCCTTCGATGCTGATGAGCTTGCCGTCCTTATGGAATGCAAGCTGCCCGCAGCCGACGCCGCAGTACGGACAGATGGATCGCGCAACCTTCGCGCCATCGAATTTCGGCTTCAGGTTGCGAGTGCGGTCGCTCATCACTTCCGGGCCGGTGCCGTCGGCTCCGGTCTTAATCTGTTGCAGCAGCGGCCAACTTGAGAGCAGATCCTTGAGCATGAGGATTCCTCCGGATTTCGAGGTAACCCTATTCAGAACCCGCGATGGCAGTGCGGGTTGCAATTGTAAGAAGAGTCTGCTGCGCTGTCCAAGGCCGCGAGTCTTGGCTGGCGGAATTTGTCATTTGGTACAGTGAACGCTCAATGTTCGCGCGCAGAACAGGCTGGAATTTTGCTCAGAATCGCTTTTCAGCAGCTTTGCAGAGGGCGCGCGCGGGGGGGGCGAAATTGCTTGATCTCACCGCTTCCAATCCTACGCAGTGCAACTTCGATTTCGACTCCAACCGCATTCTGAGATCGCTTGCTCGTGCCGAATCTCTTAATTACGATCCCCAGCCACAGGGGCTGCTCTCGGCACGACAAACGGTCGCGAAGTATTACAACAGTCAGAAGTTCAAACCGGTAGAGTCGGAGATTACCGCGGAGCAACTTTTTCTCACTACCAGTACCAGCGAAGCGTATTCATACCTCTTTCGATTATTGTGCGATCCCAAAGACGAAGCCCTGGTCCCGCAGCCGAGCTATCCGTTATTTGATTTTTTGGCAGACATTCAGGACGTGGAGCTACGTCCCTACAATCTGTTCTACGACCATGGATGGCATATCGATGTTGGCGCAATTCTGAAGGCGATAAATGAGCGCACGCGCGCTGTGCTGGTAGTGAATCCCAACAATCCAACCGGATCATTCGTGCACCAGCAGGAGTTGCGGCAGCTTGCTTCCGTGTGCCGAGATCGCGACCTGGCGCTGATTTCCGATGAAGTATTTCTCGACTATGAAGTGGAAAGCGCCGCCGAAGTGAGTGTTGCGTTCTCGCAGGAATGCCTGTCGTTCGCGCTGAGTGGTCTTTCCAAAGTTTCCTGTTTGCCGCAGATGAAGCTGGCGTGGATTGTGGTCAATGGTCCCGGCGAGTTGCGACGGGAAGCGCACGCGCGTTTGGAGATCATCGCCGATACCTATTTGTCAGTGAACGCTCCAATACAGCACGCAGTGCCAGAGTTGCTGGCGCACAGGAACCAGATCCAGACGCAACTCATCACGCGCGCGTACAGCAATCTGCGATTTCTTGACGAGCAGTTGGAGGGGACAAGCGCCGTTCAGCGCCTCAGAGTAGAAGGCGGGTGGTATGCCGTTTTGCGAGTGCCCGCAAAAACATCGGACGAAAATCTCGCGATTGATCTCATCGAGCGCGCGAGCGTAGTGGTTCATCCTGGGCACTTCTACGATTTCCCACAAGACGGATATCTCGTGGTGAGCCTCATCACCCCAGAAGCCGAGTTCCAAAATGGAATCGCTTCGATTCTCAACATCGTAAGTTGAGGAAATAACGTGGATCCGGCCGCCCTCGGCCGGGTGTTGGTTTTGATTTTCTACTCTTTTCCTGTGCCTTCGCCTCGTGATTTCAAATCACGAAATCACCAAATCACGAAATCACAAATGCCACCAACAACCGGCCGAGGGCGGCCGGATCCACGTTTCCAGACTGCCATCGTTCTGCCGCCAGCATCACACCTAACATGATTCGCAAATTGAAATCCGGAGAGTACCGCCTGTACTCGCGCAAAAAGAATGTGAAAACTGGAAAGCGCCGCAACTTGGGAACTTTCTCATCCAGGCAGAAAGCAGAGGCCCACGAGCGCGCAGTGCAGTACTTCAAGAGGCATTGAGGAGTTGAGATGGCCAGCAGCAAGCAACAGAAGGCAGCCAGGCGCAATATCAAGAAGGCAGCAGCGGCTGCAAGGCGGAAGCGCACAATCGCGCATCTGCCAAAATCGACGCGAACCGCTCTGGGCAAAGAGGGCGCCAAGGCGGCAAAGCGCGCTCGCGCCGGTAAGTAAGGAGAGCCGCGGCACGCTGCTCTCCTAGTGACGGAGCCACACTCGCGAGTGCCTGCAAGCTGTTACGGCTTCACCAGAAACGGATTGCTCTCTCGCTCTTCGCCGATGGTGGTCAGCGGTCCGTGCCCCGGTACGACGACGGTTTCGTCTGGCAACGTCAGCACACGGTCGTGTAAAGACGTGATGATCTTATTGAACGATCCCCCGGGGAGATCGGTACGCCCGATGCTGCCGGCAAAGAGCGTGTCTCCGGCGATTAGCTTCTGTTCAGAAGGGAAGTACAGGCACATGCTGCCTTCGGTATGTCCCGGAGTGTGCATCGCGACGGCCTGAATCGCGCCGCACCGAATGGCATCCTGGTCTCCAAGACTCTGATCAATTTCCACGACGCCGGGAGGCGCAGCCCCAATCCATGCGGCTTGCAGATCGAGCATCTTCAGCAGCGCATAGTCATTCTTGTTCAGCACGATGGGAGCGCCGGTAGCTTTCTTGAGCTTCATGGCTCCGCCCACGTGGTCGATATGCGCATGCGTCACGATGATCTGCTTGAGCTTGAGTTGGTGCTTGTTGAGAAGAGAAAGAATGCGTTCGATCTCATCGCCAGGATCGATAACCAGAGCTTCCCGCGAACCTTCATCGCCGACAATGGAGCAATTGCAGCCGAGCACTCCGACAGGAAATATCTCATGAATCAACGACTCACCTCGAGTAGAACGCCGGGATTAAGAGGCAAGCAGTCAGCCTTCAGCACTCACCCTTTCTGGGAGTAGCGCTTGCAACGTCCCCGCGAGAGCAGAACACGCTCATTCTTTCTATGGGCGAACAGAATCGGGGGCAAGGCTGAATGCTGACAGCTTAGTGCTGAATGCTGCTTATCGCGTAAGCGGCTGTGGCTCCTGATTAGAGCCTTTCGCAGGAGCGCCAGGCTGGGCTGGAGCCGAAGTCTGCTTAGGCGGCTTCACTCCCTGAAGCACCGAATTGCTAGTGTGACGCCCCATCATGATGGAGAGCGCGATCGAGGTGATCATAAAGATGACCGCCGACCACGAGGTCGCCTTGGTTAGGACATTGGCTGCCGAACGTGGACCGAAGGCAGTTTGCGATCCCATACCGCCGAAAGCTGCGGCGACGTCAGCGCTTTTGCCGCTTTGCAGTAGCACAACGATTACGATGAAAGCGCAAACCAAAACGTGAATAGCGATAAGAAGATAGATCATTGCGAGTGAAATTACCTTTCAAACACCTGTGAACATTGCTCCATCACCTTCGTGCCGGCTGGAAAGCGGGATGCTGCAAAGGTGGGACAAAATGCTGGTGCGGAAGGGGGGACTTGAACCCCCATGCCTTTCGGCGCCACCCCCTCAAGATGGTGTGTCTGCCAATTTCACCACTTCCGCACGTTGGTGGCGTGAGGCCGAAAACAGTATAGCAAAGCTGCTGGGGTGCCCGGTTAAGCCGCTTTTGGTGCCTAGACAACCCGCTTGAGCTCCAGATTCCCTTCCCCTATAGTTCTCGCAGTCCTCGTCATGAAATGCCTGATCGTCGTTCTTCTCGCCACAGTTTCGTTTGCGCAACATCAACATACCGCCGATCCCGAGAGTGCCCGCATTGACTTGCCCAAGCTTCCGGCGCCGCCGCATTTGGATGGATTAGGGCACGCGCACATCACGATTACCACCAAGTCAGCGGAAGCTCAGCAATGGTTTGATCAAGGTTTGTCGGCGCTGCATTGCTTCTGGGACTACGAAGCTCTGCGTGCATTTGAGCAGGCAGTGCGCCTTGATCCTGACTGCGCAATCTGTCATTGGGGACTGGCACGAGCACTCGACAGCCGCGGCGGAGATAAGGAACAGCGCAATGTCGAACTCAAGAAGGCCGCAGACCTGGCATCGAAGGCCTCTGATCACGAGCAACGCTACATCCGCGCCGATTCCGCTGCGCAGGACAAGAAAGGTGACGAAGCCGACGCGGCATATGCGAAGCAAATGGAGGCGTTGATCGATCACTATCCCGACGATCTCGATGCCAAATTGCTGTATGCCTTAGCGCTAAATCATGGCTACTCCACCGATGGAGAACCTCGTCCGGGTTCACTTTATGGTCAATCGGTCCTGCGTGAGATCCTGGCACAGCATCCCGACAACGCCGCTGCGAACCATTACTGGATCCACGCGGTCGAGAGCAGCCATCCCGATTGGGCGCTTCCGAGTGCAAGAAAGCTTGGATCGTTAGCGCCGGCTTCCGGACATATGGTCCATATGCCCGGACATATTTTCTACCGTGTTGGGGACTACGAGCGTGCCCGGCAAGTCTTTCTCGACTCCATGCGCGTCGATCGCGCCTACATGGACGCCCAACATGTAGCCGAGAAAGACGATTGGAACTACGCCCACAACATCAGCTACCTGATCGCGGACTGTGCAGAAGAGGGCCGATATCAGGATGCGCAGAGTCACGCACGGCTCCTCCAGGGCTTGTATAACGACCCAGACCGCTCGGGCGCGCCGACCTTTTACGTGCTGCAAGTGGGCAGTGCTGAGGCACGGCTGGCAATCCGCTTCGCCGATTGGGACGCGGCCATTCGGCATCCGCTGCAGTTTGGGGTGCCTGACACCAAGCTGAGTGTATGGGCACGCAGTTATCGCGATGGCTTGCTTGCGTATGCGACGGGTATGAAGGCCGCCGAGTCAGGCCAAACTGAGGAGGCGCAGCGCCAGTCCAGCACGCTCGACGCGTTACTCTGGCGGCTCTCGAAGCAGGATGTGGACGAGGATAACAAGAGCGGCCGAGATCGCGTATTGAAGCTCCTGGGCACGGCATCGCTCGAGCTGCGCGGCGAAATCGAAATGGGAAAAGGTAGCTTCGACGATGGACGCAAACTCCTGGAGCGCGCCGCAGACGAAGAGAAGGACCTCGGATACTCGGAGCCTCCGCAGTATTCACGTCCTCCGCTGGAGGCGTTGGGAGACGCACTGGTCCGCGCTGGACGCTACCAAGAGGCGCCCGATGCCTACCAGAAGGATCTTGTCGAGCGTCCTCACTCGGGTTTCGCGCTGTATGGAATCGCCACTTCGTGGGAGAAGCAAGGCAAACACGCGGACGCCGTGAAGGCTTATCGCGAGTTCCTCGACGCGTGGTCGCATGCAGACGCCCACCTCACGCAAATCGAAACCGCAAAGGCCTATGTTGGTGCAGAAACTGTCGCGCAACGCTGAGTTGGCCGAGGCAATAGGCGGTAGGCCAATCGCTCTTGCCTGTATTTGCGAGGGTGCTTATTCCACTGCGCCTTAAGGTAGTGCACAACCGGCTTACGCGTCTGGGGGACGTCCCGTCAGGCGTTCGATGCGCTTTGCGATCGGGGGATGGGTGGAGAACAGGTTTGCCAATGTCTCCCCGCCGACCATCGGTGCAACGATGAATAAATGGGCGGTCGAAGGAGAAGCTATCATCGGGCGCCGCTTTGACCACGCATCCAGCTTTTGCAGTGCGCGCGCCAAAGCATACGGATTGCCAGTCGTGTTCGCGCCAGTGTGGTCGGCTTCGTATTCGCGGGAACGCGAGACCGCCATCTGAATGAGCAGAGCTGCGATAGGAGCCAGAATGATCATCAGCAGAGCAGTGAAGCCACCACCTCCGCGATCACGGTCCTCACGGTTGCCGTAACCACCAAACATCCCAGCCCACATGGCGGAACGCGCCAGCAGAGTAATGGCACCGGCCAGCGTCGCCGCTACGGAACTGATGAGAATGTCGCGATTGCGAACGTGGCCCAGTTCGTGGGCGAGCACGCCTTCCAGTTCTTCGTCATCTAGCAGGCTAAGAATGCCTTGTGTCACCGCAACCGATGCGTGGGAAGGATTGCGCCCAGTAGCGAACGCGTTGGGAGAGTCACTAGGAATCACGTAGATCTTCGGCATAGGCAAGCCAACGCGTTGCGTCATGCGTTCAACGACGTTGTACACGCGCGGCAATAGTTCGCGGGTCACCGGCTGCGCACCGTACATCGAGAGAGCAATCTTGTCGGAAAAGAAATAGCTTATGAAGTTGCCAACGGCGGCAATGGCAAGGCCAATCGCCATGCCATGTTGCGTTCCTAAACGCGGACCAATGGCTTGTCCGACGAACATCAGGAACAAGGTCATGCCGGTAAGCAAAGCCAGCGTCTTAAGGTTGTTTCCCATAGCTTTGTAGATGTAGATGCTCCATGCAGGCCCAGGATTCGCGCGAGCAGCAACTGTCGATGGCGGTTATGAGGACACCTGTGCTTGTCTGTTTATACGCGTTCAGGGAGCGAGGAGTTCCACTAAACAACGAACCCGGCTCAGGAGCCGGGTTCCCATGAAAATCGGCGTGACGCTATGCCGCTCGATTGCGTGTTTCCGCGTTGCTGGAGCCCTCGTCGAAGTTGGTTAAACTGCGAACCGCAGCCAAACCAATGCCCATGCTTTGGAACAGCTTGGATTCGCTTTCTTTGGAGAAGCCGAGAACGTTCGGAAAGGAAGCAACGAGGGCGGAAACTCCCGGATCGATGTTGCCATGAGTTTCAAAGCTGATCTTCTTCCAAACTCCTCCGGGGCAGTCGGTAAGGAAAATCAGACTGCCGATCAGGTTTCCAGAGATGAAAGAGGCCAGAGCTGCACGCTTGTTTTTTCTCCAGAGTAGCGCTCCAGAGACGAGGAATGCACCGGCAGTTGCCCAGTCAATGGCAGCGTGCATCTTGGGGGTAATCGCTTTTGGGAAGGGTTTGGTCGCCAGCTCAGCGAGCTTGGTGGATATCGGCATGGTTTCGCTCCTCTGCAAGGAAGGATGCTCAGCGGCCAACCGAAGTTGGCATCTGGTTAACGAGTCGCCTCTGCAGCCTGCACCTCTGGTTCCACAGCCAGCGCCGGCAGCGACTCCGCATAAGGCTGTGTTGCGACGCCGAGCTCTGTAATGATGGCACTGACATATCGGTGTGGCGTGACATCGAATGCGGGATTCTCGACGCGAATACCGTCAGGTGTCATTTGCTTGCCCGCCATATGCGTCACCTCGCGCGATGAGCGCTGCTCGATGGGAATGTGGTCCCCGTCGGGCGTTGCAAGATCCACGGTCGACCAGGGCGCAGCTACATAGAAGGGAATTCCGTGCTCCTTGGCCAGCACGGCGACGGTATAGGTGCCGATTTTATTTGCGACATCACCGTTGGCCGCGATGCGATCGGCTCCGACCACAACCGCCGCAATCTTGCCCTCCTTCATCACGGCTCCTGCCATGTTGTCTGAAATTACCGTAGTGGGAATTCCATCTTTCGTCAGCTCCCATGCCGTGAGTCGTGAGCCCTGCAGAAAGGGACGGGTCTCGTCGGCAAACACGTGGATCTTCTTGCCAGCTTCGACGGCGGCGCGGATGACGCCCAGTGCCGTTCCGTATCCACAGGTAGCCAAAGCTCCGGCGTTGCAATGGGTGAGCACTCCTCCGGATGCGGGCATTAGGACAGCGCCGTTGCGGCCCATTGTCTCGCAAGCCGCGATGTCAGCCAGGTACATCTGCTTGGCTTCTTCGATCAGCGCGCCCTTAATCTTGTCCAAAGGAGCCGACGCGAGCTGCTCAAAGCGATCGCGCATCCGCTGGATTGCCCAGAAAAGGTTGACTGCGGTAGGACGGGTCGCGGCTAATGTGTTGCAAATCTCGTTGAATTCCGTTCGGAGATCATCGTGGTTTTTTGCTTTCGAATCGCGGACTCCCAACGCGACTCCCATCGCCGCAGTCACACCAATGGCTGGTGCGCCGCGCACGATCATGTCGCGAATCGCCGTCGCAACTTCGCGGTAGTCGCGGCAAGTTACATAAACTTCTTCCGTCGGCAGACGCGTCTGATCGATGAAACGCACGCCTGCGTCTGTCCATTCGAGGGTTTTAACCATTGCTTAGATTTTAAACGACGGGTTAACACGAAGGTCACGAAGTCTAATACCAAGGTCACGGAGATAGGGACGGTAGGAAGGGTTACGGCTAGCTTTCGTTCGAGCAGTTCCCTATGACCTCTGATTTAAGGAACTTCGTGACCGTCGTGTTAACCCCGGTCTCGTTGCGCGACGTGAGCCGCCCGGATCTCCGAAGATTTGAATACCGACACGAACTCCACGGCGCCTGCCGCCTTCTCCACCGCTGGACGTCCCCGCGCTTCTTCGCGTTCCACAAGGCACGCCACGCCGGCGATTTCGAACCCGAACTCGCGCGCGGCTTCAATGGCTTGGATAGTGGAAGACCCGGTAGTGCAGACGTCATCAACGATCACTACGCGCGCACCTTTCTCACGAAAACCTTCAATGCGCTGGCCAGTGCCGTGGGACTTTTCCTGTTTCCGGACGAGAAATCCGTCAATGAGAAAGTCCCTCACTTGGGACGGATCAGGAAGAGGCGCATTGCCCACGTGGGTTTCTTGGGCGGTGAGCACCGCTACGGCGACAACGATCGGATCGGCGCCCATCGTGAGTCCTCCGATAGCGCGCGGGTTCCATTTTTTGTTGTGAATGAGATCGAGAAATACCTCCCCGGTGAGGCGAGCGCCTTCGGCATCGAGAGTGGTCGTGCGGCAATCGATGTAGTAGTCACTGCTTCCACCGGACGAGAGTTTAAATTCTCCCAAGCGGAACGATTTGCGCGCGAGCACGTTTAAGAGCAGTTCGCGTGATGCAGCCATTAGCAGGTGCTACTTTCCAGGGTTCGCAAACTTTGTCGACATCGAACAATCAAACTGAATAGTTATTACCGATTACTCGTGTTTACCTCAATCTATCCATATGCCGAAAGCCGCCGGTGGCCACAAAGATCATGCCAAACAAAAATGCGTTGTATCCGGAATGAACCAAGAAGCTGCGGGCTACGGATCCGGTTCGCGCACGCACGTAGGTCAGAACCATTCCTACGATGAACAGCACCAGCAGCGGCGCCCAAGCATGGGCGAGTTGTCCTTCGTGGGTAAAGGCAAACAATAGCGAGTTCACCACCATCGCGGCGAAAAAGCCGATTCGCCGATACAGCACCGGATACAAAAAACCGCGAAAGAACAGTTCCTCGAAAACCGGCGCGATCAGCACGCCAAAGATTGCCAACATCCAAGCGGCATGCGTCGTCTTGAAGAATTCATCGATGGGTAGCGTCTTGGGAATCGGTAGGAAGTTCGATCCGAGTTGGATGAGAACCGAAAGCCCTAGTCCGGCGGCAATGTAGGGGAGCAGGTTAGACGGCCAACTCCACTTCACCGCCCGCCAGAACGGCGCGCTCGTGCCTCTCTTCACCACCAAAACCATGAACAACAGCGTCAGCAAATACCCGATTGCCTGGGGAGGAATTACTGCCAAGGGCTCGGCCGCAAGCTGCGCCACGGTGTAATGCTTCCACTTGGGAATGGCGTGCACAATCCCAAATGCCACTGCGGTGAGCAGCCCAGTCGCAATCAAGCTGAAGATCGCGATCAGAACTACGTCGATGATTCCCCACGGCGGATCTTCAGCGGAAATCGCAAGCGGCCGTTCTGGCAGCGCTTCAGCGCTTGGCTCCGGCAGTGGGTCCAGCGAATGGTTGGGAGTCAACGACACGATGTAGTGAGTTGAATCTACACCAAAGTAAAGCGGCTTCACCACGGAGGCACGGAGTCATGGAGAAATGTGCACGATTGTTCTTTGTTGAGCTGGTCTCTGAACTATTTGGGCTTTGAACATGCATCTCAGGCGATCCTCGCAGGAGATCGACGACACACCCATCTCAATGGCTTTTCTCCGTGTCTCCGCGCCTCGGTGGCGAAACAGATGTTGGCGTCGCCCATTTCGAGTGGGCCATGTACTCTGCCAAAGCCTGGCCTGTGTACGACTTTCTCGAGCGTGCGATTTGCTGGGGAGGGCCTTGCGCTACCAAGCGCCCGCCATCCTCTCCGCCTTCAGGACCTAGATCGATGATCCAATCGGCATTTCGAATTACATCGAGGTTGTGCTCGATGATGATGATGGTATTGCCGAGATCGGTGAGCCGGTGAAGCACATCGAGCAGCTTCTTCACGTCTTCGAAGTGGAGTCCTGTTGTCGGCTCATCGAGGAGGTAAATCGTGCGACCGGTCTGGCGCTTGCTTAGTTCACGCGCCAGTTTGATTCTCTGTGCTTCGCCGCCCGACAGCGTCACCGCGGATTGCCCGAGATGGATGTAGCCCAGTCCCACATCAACCAGTGTTTGCAGCTTCTGCCGCACCTGCGGAATGTCTTCGAGGATGGGCAGCGCGTCTGCGATGGACGTCTCCAGCAGATCGGCGATTGACTGTTCCTTGTAGCGCACCTGCAGCGTCTCGTGGTTATAGCGCCTGCCGCCGCAAACCTCACACAACACATACACGTCGGGCAAGAAGTTCATCTCGATCCGGCGTTGGCCTTCACCCTGACACGCTTCACAGCGTCCGCCGCTTACGTTGAACGAAAACCGTCCCGCCTTATACCCACGCTCGCGTGACTCTGGGAGCAACGCATACAGATCGCGGATTTGAGTGAACACTCCTGTGTAGGTGGCAGGATTGGAACGCGGTGTTCGTCCGATGGGTGATTGGTCGATGCGAATCACCTTATCTACGCTCTCAATGCCGCTGACGCTCTTGTGCGCTCCGGGTTCTTCGCGCGAATGATAGAGTCCCTTCGCGAGGGCGCGATAGAGGATGTCATTCACCAAAGTGGACTTGCCTGATCCGCTTACACCTGTGACCACTGTCATTACACCGAGTGGAAAGCTCACGTCTAAGTTCTTGAGATTATTCTCGCGAGCTCCGAGGACAGAGATAGCTTTGCCATTTGTCTGGCGAGGTTCGAACCTGGTGCCGACGGTGATCTGCCCGGACATGTAGCGGCCGGTCAGCGAGTCGGGTGCGCGTTCGATCTCCTCCGGCGTACCTTGCGCAACCAGCTCTCCCCCATGCCTGCCGGCGCCAGGGCCAAGATCGAGCACGTAATCGGCGCGGCGGATGGTGTCCTCATCGTGCTCGACCACGAGCACGGTATTGCCAAGATCACGCAGAGATTCGAGGGCAGAGATCAGACGGTTGTTGTCGCGATGATGTAGGCCGATCGACGGTTCGTCGAGCACGTAGAGAACACCGCGTAGCTTGGACCCGATCTGCGTTGCCAAGCGAATGCGCTGACCTTCGCCACCGGACAGCGTGGCTGCCGAGCGATCGAGCGAGATGTAACCGAGTCCCACAGCGTTCAGAAACTGCAAACGCTCAGCCACTTCTCGCAACACGCGTCCAGCGACGATCTGGCCGCGTTGATCCAGTTTGATCTTCTGTGCGGCTTCTACGGCTCGTGACACCGGCATTCCGGTGAAGTCCGCGATGCTGATGCCGTTTACCTGTACGGCCAAACTCTCTTGCCTTAAACGCTTTCCATGACACAGAGAACAAGTTGTCGCGGACATGTAGTCCAGCAGCCACTCGCGATAACTCTCAGATGTGGACTCCTCGAGGTTCTGCTTGAGGAAGGCAAGCACACCGTGGAACCCACTGCGCGCCGCTTCACGCTCTGGCGGGCCATATAGCAACAGATTCTGCTGCTCAGGAGAAAACTTCTCGAATGGGACGCTCAGATCCAGCTTGTACACCTGCGCGGCGATCTCCAACATGCGCTGCAGATACGTCGAACCGGAGCCGGGACCCAGTCCCCCATCCAGCAGCGGCTTCGACCAATCGACGATCAGCTTTGCTGGATCGAAGTCATACTTGCTGCCGAGTCCATGGCACTCTGGGCATGCCCCGTAGATGCTGTTGAACGAGAATGAACGAGGCTCAAGCGCGGGAACGCTGATTCCGCATTCAGGACACGCCATCTTGGACGAATACATGCGTTCATCGCCGTTCACGATGGCAAGCACAACTAACCCGTCCGCCAGCTTCATCGCGGTGGCCACAGAGCCCTCAAGCCGCTTCTCGATGCCGGGCTTTACCAGCAGACGGTCCACAACGACTTCAATCGTGTGGTTTTTGCGCTTGTCGAGGGTGATTTCGTCGAGACCGTCCTCGCCTCCGTCGAGACTGCGCAGTTCGCCGTCGATGCGGGCGCGTGTGAATCCTTGCTGCGCCAGCTTCTCCAGTTCCTTCTTGAACTCGCCCTTACGCCCTCGGACGATTGGCGCCAGCAGCATTACGCGCTCTTCCGGCTTGAGCTGCATCACCTGCTGAACGATCTGCTCCGCCGATTGCCGGCTGATCTCGCGTCCGCACTTCGGACAATGCGGCACGCCCACAGACGAATACAGCAAGCGTAAATAGTCGTAAATCTCGGTGATTGTCCCTACAGTCGATCGCGGATTCCGGGTTGTAGTCTTCTGCTCAATGGCGATGGATGGACTCAGTCCGTCAATGGCGTCAACGTCGGGCCGTTCCATTTGGTCAAGGAACTGGCGCGCATACGCGGAGAGAGTCTCGACATAGCGCCTCTGACCCTCGGCGTAAATGGTGTCGAAGGCCAGGGAGGATTTGCCCGAGCCGCTCAGACCGGTAATGACGGTGAGGGTGTTTCGCGGAATCTCAACGTTGATGTTCTTCAGGTTATGCTGACGAGCCCCGCGGACTCGAATCGAGGTAATTGCCATTACAGGGGTACAGACCTACAGAAGACTTCGTTCGCTGGTGAACACAACGCTACGTCCGTATCTTAGTTGTCAACATCCACGAGCGTCAATGCACGTTAAATTGGCTTTCCCACTTCGTTGATTTGCGTTGTAGCAGGACAGGAACATTACCTGCGTAATCTGGCCGGATTGCTCGATTTGGTTCATAACAATGGAGTTGGCATCCACCTCGCACTCGAACGCGGAAGTACATGCACCATCGAGACGGGTGAGATTCCAGGTTCCAGGAGCAGAATGGGCCAGCTCAGGCAGAGTTGAACAACTGGCCTCTGCGAATCGACATCCAAAAGGTGGGCAGGGAAAGTGAATCCCCAATTGGTGAGTTCGGCCACTTTGAATAGCCTTATCCTCAGCACAATCGTTTTTGCCACGGTAGTTTCGGCGATGATCCTGGGCGTCTATTCCGGATACATCACAGTGACCGGCATCCTGCGCGTCATCAATCGCCGCCCAGCCAAAGCATCGGCCACGGTAATTGAGTTCCCAGCTAACGCCAGCTAAATACTCAACTTCATAAGCTTTAAGATTTTGCCTCCCAAAGACAGAGCTCCGTGAGGAGCTTTTCTGTTTTGGGCTGTCTCTTCAACTACTTAGCGCGGGCTCTGCGGCTGTTGGGGTGGTTGCTGTTGCTGCTGTGGTTGCTGTTGTTGCTGCTGCTGACGCAACCGTTGCAGTTCCTGCAGGAGTTGTTCGGGAGTCTTGACCTGCTGCTGTTGCTGCTGTTGGCCGTTTTGCGGCGGTGCAGTCTGCTCTGAAGCTGGGTATTGAGTCGGTTGGGGCGGAGTTCGAGCTGACTGGGGAGCTTCAGACATAGACTGTTGGGCTCCTACACCCTCGTCGTTGTCGTCGTCGGGATTCGCAGCAGTATTCGGAGCAGGGGTCGGTTGGTTTTGCGCCACTGAGCCTGCCGTCGGCGAGGCTCCGTGCGGGCTCAACATGACGGTTTGCACCGCGCCTGGATCGTCAATCGCCCCCACCAAGATGAAATCGTAGCGCGACCCGCTTAGCAGCGAGTTCAGAACGTCGCGCGGAGAGCCCGGTCCGAACTGGCCAAAAACGCGCTCCGATTCCGGCTGAGTACCCTCGAGCCGAGCTCCCGTGGCACGTTCGATTTCCCTCATGACGTCCGCCATCGATGAGTTGTCGGCCACCACCGTAAGTTCGCCGTTTGCGTAGCTGATGCGGGGCGGATTAGGCGGCTGAAGCGCGAGTCCATAAGGCGTTTGCGGCTGCTGCGTTGCCGGCTGCGAGCTCTGCGGAGCGGTCTGGGCACTCGAGACTGGTGCGCCATTGGGAAAGCCAGGCCGATTCGCCTGCGGTTGCTGCGATGATTGCTGCGGAGCAGGGCTAGCTGGCTGCGGGACCGCGGTTGGAGCTTGTACAGGCGTGGGCGCAGCTTGCTGCTCGGGGGGGAACTGTTGCGCAGGAGTCGGAAACTGTTGTGTTTGTGTCGTTTGCTGCTGGTTTTGCGTGGCAGGATCCTGGGGCACTTTCCGCATTCGGTTGTAGATCGACGAGCTTGGTTGGGCTGACGGATTAGGTTGTTGCGTCTGCTGACCCATCAGGATCGTAGTAAACAGCGGCAGAATGCTAGCCAAACCGGAAATGACAGTCTTTCGGGACACCGTGATTTATGCTACTCCAAAGGCACGAAGACGTTGCAAGAAACGCACGCTCGACTGTATGAGAACGTCGAAAACCATCCGAGTTGCAGGATTTAGCATCTATTTAACCCAAGCGGCTGCTGGCCCGCGGCCCTGCTTCTGAGAGGAATATGATCCGCCTCTACTCACGTTTACTGCTGATTTTCGCGTCGCTGCTTGCTGTCCCAACCTGGGCTGCGGAGCAGTGCTACACCAAGCAAGACCCAGAATTTGATGCCGCATCGCGTGCAGGCATAGAAGCCGCCGCGCAACAGCTGTTCACTGCCGCTGCAGCCGGCAATACAGCCGCGATCCAGCAGAATTCAATTCCTGCGGTTGCGAGCAGTTTCCAGGGCATCGCCAACGCGGTTCAAGGCAATAAAGACAAGATCAGCGGAGGGCGCGCGCAAATCCGCAACGAATGGCTGCTCGACGCACCGGGAACTCAGGCCTATGAGCGGGCCGAATTCTTCTGCGGAACCTTCAACTCGCCGCAGCATACGTCGTTCGTGATCCCCGGTTTGCCGCCCGGAAAGTACGCGGTTGCGATACAGGACGTAACCGGATCGAGCAAGCCATTCACAATCACCTATATCCTGCAGCAGGATGCGGGACAGTGGAAGCTCGCCGGATATTACGCAAATCCCAGCCAAGTGGGCCCGCATGACGGTCTTTGGTATTGGGTGCAGGCGCGGGACCTCAAAAAAGGCGGCAGCCAGCACACGTCGTTCTTCTATTACTTGACCGCGGCTGACCTGCTTAGCGGCGGAGTTCGGTTCATCAGCACGCCGCAATTGGAGAAGTTGTACGAAGAACAGCAGGCGAGCATGCCCAAGGATCTGCCACAGAATCCGCAGCAACCGGTACCGTTGACCCTCAATGGCCAGACTTACCAAATTGTCCAGGCATTCGTTGTCCCTGACGATAAGCAGGGGCTCGATCTGGTTTACAAGTATTCGACGCCCGACATTACCGACCAGGTAAAGACGTTCCAGCAGAACATGGCCTTCATTAAGGCGCTAACGCAGCAATATCCGGAGTACAAGCAGGCGTTTACGTCGATCGTAGCGCGGGCCGTCGCCCCCAGCGGACAGGATTTCGGGACACAATTGCCGGTGAGCGAGATCAAATAAAGCCCGGGTCAACACGAAGGTCACGAAGCCATTCTCCGTGACCTTTTTTCTGCCTTCGTGGCCTTCGTGTTCGCCCCCGGTCTTTGGCGTCAAAAACCGGATAGCGCACCCTAATCGCGCTACCATATGCTGCGCACATGACTACCGCAGCGGTCGCAGCCCACAATCCCGCCGAACTTTGGGACGCAGTTGTCGCCCATAATCGCAGCTTTGATGGCGCTTTGTACTACGGCGTGAGCACCACGCGCATCTATTGCCGTCCATCGTGCCCGTCGCGTCGTCCTAAGCCGGAGAATGTGCAGTTCTTTTTTGATCCCGACAGCGCCGAGCAGGCCGGATTTCGCGCCTGCAAACGATGCCATCCGCGCGAGCACAAGGGCTCGGGAAAGCTGCAACTGGTGCGCAATGTGTGCCGAGCAGTAGAGAAAAACGTCGATTCTCCGCTGCCTATGAAGCAATTAAGCGCGGAGTTGAAGATGCATCCGGCCACTCTTGACCGCGCTTTCAAGCAGAGTACGGGGATCACCATCAAGCAATATGCGGAGGCCCGGCGGCTTTCTTTGTTCAAAACAGCGCTGCGTTTTGGGCGCGATGTGACCACCGCGATCTACGAAGCTGGCTATAACTCAAGTAGCCGCGTTTACGAACACTCCAATGCCAAGCTCGGCATGACCCCTGCTGCGTACGGAAAAGGTGGAGATGGAACGCGAATCCGCTACGCTATCGCGCCATATTCAGCAGGGAAAGCCCTGCTTGCGGTCACCGACAAAGGCGTTTGCAGCGTGAAACTGGGCGACGATCCTGCACGTTTGCGCCATGAACTCGAAGGCGAATATCCCAAAGCGGAACTGATTGATGCAGATAAGGATTTGACTGCCTGGATGAACAACCTCTTGGGGCGGCTCGAAGGCCAGGTGAACCTTCCGGAACTGCCGATCGACGTGCAGGCAACGACCTTTCAGCGCCGCGTTTATGAGGAGCTAAAGCGCATTCCCGCAGGAGAAACCCAGACTTATTCGCAAATCGCGCAGCGACTCGGAGGGGAATCGGGGCGCAGAGCGGTTGCGCGCGCCTGCGCAACCAACAATGTTGCGGTACTAATCCCCTGCCATCGCGTGGTTCGCAGCGACGGCGGCATGGGCGGATACCGCTGGGGATTGAATCGCAAAGAGAATTTGCTGGCCCAAGAACGCGCGAAAAGCGCCAAACCCTAGCAAGCAAAGGTCAATGGATGTGGCACAGCCGCCGTCGGCTGTGTCTTTGGTACAACTGGCTGGCATTGATTCTCAAGAGTTCAGCTAACTTTATGTTCCACATGGAGCACAGGCAAGGCGCCTGTGCCACAACAAAGACAAAAAAAAAACAGCCAATTAAGGCTGTTTTTTGGCTTCTAGAGCGAACTCGCGTGCTTTGGCTGAGCCGTCGAGCGCGTGATTTGCTGATTTCCAAATCACAAAATCACCCGATCACGAAATCGCGAAATTCCCGCTTACTTCGCTGCGACTGCGTTCAGCCGAGCGCTGAGGCGGGACTTGTACCTGGCCGCGGTATTCTTGTGAATTGTGCCTTTCTGGACCGCCTTATCGATCACCGATGCGGTCGCGTTAAAGCCACTTTGCGCAGCTTTACGGTCGCCTGCGGTGATCGCTTCGCGCAATCCGCGCAGCGCTGTGCGCAGTCGGGACTTATTCGCGCGGTTCACTAACGTACGTTTTTCGGTCTGACGGGCGCGTTTAAGCGCGGAAAAATGGTTTGCCATGTCTAGCTTTTTGTCCTTATGTGGAGCGATTCTGGCCTAAATCGGGCGGGATTTGGCGCGTAAACACCTGATTTTAGCGATTTAGACCTGCTTGGTCAAACCGATCAGCGCAGCCGGGGCACCATTTCAGGGCCATCCGCGTACAGATTTCCACGGATTTAGCGCCAACGCAGCGCTGCTTTTGGGGTCTTAGAACGGCGGATCTAGGGCAGCTAGGCGCATCTGGACGTGCCCTTTCGGCACCCCTGAGCATCTAATTGTTGTAGCGGAAATGGCAATCAAGTTGTCATCCGGAGAGCGCCCACAGAATTGACATTCCATTTATTGACTTCGAGAGAAAGCGCGGTTACTCTACGCGCAATGGATGTGCTCCACGCTCGTGGACGACATTCCGAAGCTCTTCTGCTCGACTCACAAGCCCACAACTGTGATCGCGATAACACGGAACGCGCGCCGCTTTCCGCCGTGTCGCATTCTGTCTGGAGGATGAACCCCAACTAATCGATGAACAAGCAGCTTGAGATCACTCCGAATCTGGAGTCCCTGTTTGGAACCAGGGATGAAAACCTTCACCTGCTGGAAGGTGGATTGAACGTCTCCATCGACCTTCGCTCCGATCATGTTTACATCGAGGGCGCGGCCCGCGATGTGACCCGCGCGGAACAAGTGTTTTCCGACTACGAGCAACTGCGCAAGTCGGGTTACACGTTCCACAACGGCGATCTCGGATCGATGTTGCGCATCGTCATTTCCGATCCGTCAGCATCGCTGCGTGGACTCGCCGAAGCCGGACGTCAACGCTCCTTCGGTAAGCGCGTGGTGCAGCCCAAGAGCCTGAATCAGCGCCGCTACATCGAAGCCATCGAGAAGAACGACATGGTTTTCGGCATCGGCCCCGCCGGTACCGGCAAGACGTATCTTGCTGTCGCCATGGCCGTCGCCGCGCTGGTCAACAAGCAGGTGAACCGCATCATCCTTGCGCGTCCGGCGGTAGAAGCCGGCGAGCGTCTGGGATTCCTGCCCGGAACTTTGCAGGAAAAAGTTGATCCCTATCTGCGTCCTCTGTACGACGCCCTCTACGATCTGCTCGACCAGGAGAAGGTCGATCGCTTTCTCGAGCGCAACGTCATCGAAATTGCGCCCATCGCCTTCATGCGTGGACGCACGCTCAACGACAGTTTCATCATCCTTGATGAGGCGCAGAACACCACCTCAGAGCAGATGAAAATGTTCGTGACGCGCCTCGGCTTCAATGCCAAGGCGGTGATCACGGGAGATATCACGCAGATCGATTTGCCGAACGCGCGCCGCAGTGGATTGATCGAAGCAGCCGAGGTGCTCAAAGGCGTGAACGGCATCTCGTTCAACTACTTCGACGAAGGCGACGTCGTGCGGCATGTGCTGGTACAGCGCATCGTGCGCGCGTACGAAGATCACAAGCAGCGCATGGAGAAAGCCCAGCAACTATCATTGTTGCCGGAAGCGCATCCAGCGGAGCCGCTGAGCGGAGAGACAGCAGCGCAAATTCTTGAGCAGTAGGGACAGGTTACACGGGGTGACCGTCGATACTCGGATCAAACTCTTTAATCTGTCATCCTGAGGCCTTCTTTTGGCCGAAGGACCTCCCGAGACGCGTCGGATCTGATTGCAGTATCGCGGCTTTTCAACGACAATTCTTCGCGGAAAAGCCGCGACACAGCATTTCAGCCCTGATCATCTTCGTCCTTCGGCCAAAAGACGGCCTCAGGATGACAGACCCATTAGTGCTTTCTTAACTTAGGCCTGTCCCTATCCTCCATGATCGACCCAGACCATCCCGCAATTAGCTCCGAAATCAAAACGAAAGAACTCGATCGATTTCTGCGCAGCGCCGCGCGTGCTGTGGGACTCTCCGGAGAGGTGCATGTGCGCATCACCTCTGACCAGGAGATGCGCCGCCTAAACCGCGAGTTTCGCGGAAAGGACAAAGCGACGGATGTTCTGTCCTTTCCGGTTTCCGCAACTGGGAAAGCGAAGCTCTCCGGCGATATCGCCATCTCTGCCGAAATTGCCCGGGAGAATGCGGGAGCTCTCGGCCATACCTTTGAATCAGAGATCAAAATTCTTCTCTTGCATGGCCTGCTGCATCTAGCCGGTCACGATCATGAAGCCGACAAAGGCGAGATGGCGGCGTTAGAGCAAAAGCTGCGCGCGAAGCTCAAGCTGCCGTTGGGATTGATCGCAAGAACATCGCGCTCTGACGTGGAACCGGCCGCCCCCGGCCGGGTGTTTCGTGGTCTTCTTAAGGGAGCTTCAGGAACAGAAGCTCTAACTTCTCATAGGAAAGAGCGACGCGGCGTTTCTTCCAATCCCACCAAACACCCGGCCGGGGGCGGCCGGTTCCACGTCAAACCAAAGGACGTCAGCCCAAAGCCTACCAGGAGTCACTCATGATCCTGGCCGTCATCATCGTTCTCTTAATTCTCTCGGCGCTGCTCACGCTCGTCTCCTACGTGGAGCGCGTGTACGCCGAAATGGGAAAAATACTTTCCCGTGAGTTTGAGGAGAACGTCGAAAGCTACGAACACCGGGTTGAACCCAGGTTGGGCATTGGTTCCACACGCGTTGCGCTTTCCATGCAGTTGCTGGCCCAGCTTTTTACGGCCGCGGTTGCGCTCATTATCGGTTACGCAACTTTCATGGATGGCCGCTGGAGCGCGGCCGAAATCGCGCAGGCGGCGGTTGCCATTGTTCTCATCATTGTCATCTTCAACCGGTTGCTGCCGTACGTTCTTTTTATCCGCACCCGGGGAGATTGGCTTGTCCGGCTGATTCCCATTTTGAAGATGCTCTTATGGGCTGCGCTTCCCCTCACCATTGTTCTAGGCTTCAGCATGTCAGTGGCTTCGCTGGCCGATGCGCATGAACCCGAGGACCCGGAGCATCCCTCCGAGGCCGTGGATGCGCTGCTCGAAGCCGGAACTGAGGAAGGCATCCTCGAGGAGAGCGACCGCGAGCTGATCCATTCCGTGGTCGAGTTCGGTGACAAGATCGTGCGCGAAGCTATGACCGCGCGGCCGGACATGGTCGCAGTCCCCGCAAGCACCACTATTGAGCAACTCACCGATCTGCTCGGCAAAAAGCCGCACTCCCGCATTCCCGTTTATGATCCTGACCTCGACCACATCCAGGGCATCGTCTTCGCTCAGGATGTGCTTCAGGTGCGCGATGACGACGCACGCACGCAGACCGTCGCTAATCTCATGCGTCCGGTGCAGTTCGTGCCGGAAATGAAGAAAGTCAGCCATCTGCTGCGTGAGATGCAGCGGGAAAAAACGCAAATGGCGATTGTGATCGATGAGTATGGCGGTGTTGCAGGGCTGGTGACGCTCGAAGACATGCTGGAAGAGATCGTCGGCGATATCGGCGACGAACACCAACGGCCCTCCGACGTGGTTCGCGAGAGCGACACTTCTTACGTCATTACCGGGGCTACCGACCTCGACGTGCTCGAACAGGTCTTTGATTCACGGCTGCACGACGTGGAAGCGACAACCGTGGCGGGCCTGGTAAGCGAAGTCGCCGGTCGCATTCCGCATCCCGGCGAGAGTATCGAGCACGATGGACTGCGGTTCGAAGTCCTCGAATCCACCGACCGCCGCATCGAGCGAGTGCGCGTCAGCCGAATGTCATCGCACGCGCAGGCGCAGTTGAAGGAAGCTTCAAAACCAACAGCTCACGCAGATAAACGCTGATCTGCGGGGGTTCAGAAGTTCAACGTGGAACCGGGCGCCCTCGCCCGGGTGTTTGCGTATAGGTTCCTGATCAAGTGTGAACTTGGGTGAGAACGACTCCGGCAATTTCCATGGAATGAGAAAAACCCGGCCGAGGGCGGCCGGGTCCACGTTTATCGCTTGCTGTTGTCTTACGGGTTGTAGAAGCCGCGATTCTTGCTGTACGGCGCATCGCCCGGGGTTCCGCGACGGAAGTGCCCTGACGGAATCGATTTGCCATCGCGTTCGTGCGCTAGCAATTCGATGAACCAGGCTTCGTGCTCGACTTCCTCGTTCAGAATGCGAGCTGCCATGTCATACGTGCGCGGATCTTTGCCGAAGGTCATGTCGCAGACCTCGCTCCAACTGCGGATCGCGCAGCGTTCCGACTCAAGCAGCAGGGTAAGGATGTTTACCACCGTTGGAGGATTGGGCAGCTTGGCCGCTTCACATCCGGCCTGGTCGTGGAACGCAGGCAGATCGTTCGGCAGCTCGCCGCCTAGCTCGTAGATGCGGGGAACGATCAGCTCCCAGTGCGCGCGATCTTCCAGGCGCGCATCTTCGCAAATCTCTTTGTAGTCCTCGTGCCCGGCGAGGTGCATGCGCAAAATTGTGTAGTAGTAATAAGTGCTGGCAAACTCAGCTGCCGCGTTGGCAATGAGCATCTTGATCAGTTTTTCAACATCCACGCCGCGGGCGCGAATGACTTCAACGCCGACACGCGCGTTCACGTCGCCGTGTTTGACGACTCCACCTTTAGCCATAATTTCCTCCGATGAAAAGAGTAAAGGTTTGAGGAAGCAGTAAGCAAGCGGAGGAGGCGCGCGTATTGGCAATGTAGCCCGGCGGTGTGCAGAGAAGTTCTACATGTAGGAGATATCGAGAGTAGAGAGATCCAGGGCCGGAGGCCCGGATGCCAAACGTGAGCCCAGCCCGGAAGGGCTGGGTGATGGTGGGCAATTGAGACGGAGCGCCGTAGGCGCGGCACACAGCCAGGAGAATCGCAAAGAGTGCCGCGCCTACGGCGCTCGACATTTGCGTGATGCGCACCCAGCCCTTCCGGGCTGGGCTCACGTCTGGCACCCGGGCCTCCGGCCCTCTCATTCTCGCTCCGTGCACAACTTCAAATCGCTGCGAGATCGACCTCCGGTCCTCTCATTCTCGCCAGGTGCACATCTTCAAATCGCTGGAAGATTGGCCTCTGCGCCCTCATTCTGGTTCTGCAGGCTAATGCGTTAGAACACTCGTAATAAAATCCAGCGCTCTCGGATCATCCGATTGTCCTAACCAAAACACCGCCTGCTTCCTCACAACGGGATTCCGGTTGTTCCTCGCCACCTCGATCAACTTGGGCACGCCTTCGTGATCGGGCAATTGCGACAGCGCGAAGACCGCTTTCTTCTTCACGTCGGTATCAGGGTCGTTTTCGATCGAGTCGCTGATCACTCCTGCAACCTTCTTTCCTGCTTTCTGCGCCAGCCAGAACAGTGCTTGCCCGCGCACGCGTGAGCTGGAATCTTGTTTGGCCACGTGGATTAGCTCGTCCTGAGCGGGAGCTTCGCGGCTCTGGCTTAGCGGGAAGGTCAGCTTGTCGCGAAAGTGATCGTCGGGATCGGACTCGATCAGGCGCTTCAGTGTAGCGTACCCGTGTGCGCCGCGACTCACTCCTAACCAGAATGCCGAGTGCTCCCGAATCTTCTCAGGATAATCGGCGGCCACGAAGCGGTCGAGCGCAGCGTCAGCGGAAGCATCGGCGTGCTCGGCGATGGCGTCGATAGCGCGCCTGCCGAGGTGGCTGTCGTCATCTTTTGTGACAAACCTGCTCAGATACTCGACACTCTGCCTGGCATCGACGCCGGTAATGACGGCCACGGGCAATCCTCCAGCATCGATCGAGCAGTTCTCGCTGAACAGACGGATGCTGCCGATCTTCTTGTCTTCGGCTCGATACAGCACCGCGACAGCTTTCTGCTCGACATCATCGCAGTCATCGCGTGATCCCGAGTAGTTGTTGTGCTCCGACTCCAGACGGCAAGTGCCGCAACAGCCGCGCTCCTGCCATCCACCATCGAAGCAGCAGATGGTGCGATTCGAGGCGACTGCGGGAACCATGTAACCGATCCACGCCGTTCCATTTTGGCGCGCGGCGAGGGTATCGATTTGTTGGGCAAGAGCTCCGGCCGCCGCTACTGTCTCAAGCTTCGCGTTCTTGATGTGCGGCACTTCGGTTTGCGGATCGCTTTTCAACGAAGCTTGCGCGGCACAGAGAGTTGTGGCGAACAGAAGCATGAAGGCGAGCGATGGGATGATGGTGTCCCAGCTGCCTACCGACGTGCCGGACGCCTTCGTCCGGCGTAGTGCTGGCCGTTCGAAAATGGCGGTCTTACAACCATTTCGAAGAGATCTGTCATCCTGAGCCGCCTTTGGCGAAGGACCTCCGGCGCATGTATCGGGCTTGACCGCGCGCAATTGGCTTCTCAACCAAGATTCTGGTGAAAAAGCGGTGATGGTGCGTGGGCCTATAAACATCTGCCGGAGGTCCTTCGCCAAAGGCGGCTCAGGATGACAGATCTCGTGGGGCAAAAAGCGCCTAAGTTCCATAGCAGCCTCTCTACAACACTTCTACTTATTCAGAATCTCCATCAAGTAATCCGTTGCTTCACGATTGCCCATGACGGAGAGCTTGCTTACGATTTCTTTTCGCAGTTCCGGATTGCTTTCTTTCTTTGCGAGTTCGACCAGGGAATGTGCGTCACCCTTGATGAACAGCGCATTGATGGCTGCATCGCGCACGTCGGAGCTCTGGTTGCTTTGGTAAATCTTTATCAGCGTGGCGCTGCTGCCGCCGGAGATGCCAAGATCCTTAATGGCGTCGGCCCGCATTTTGGGGTCGGGATCGTTTAACGCGATCCTCTCCTGCAGTTCGGTATCGCCGGAGACGATGGTGGAGTGCAGGATGTCCCGTTTCAAATCGGGAGAAGTGGTCTTGCTGTAAAGATCACGGAGCTGCTGCTGGCATCCGCCGACACCCATGGCGTGAATGGCTTCGCGTATAACGTCTGGATCCTTTTCGCTGCCGGAGAACCCCGATAACTGACTGCAGCCACCTGAAACTCCTAAAGCTTTTACCGCTTCGGATCGCAGTTTGGGATCGGGATCGCTGAGCGCGACCTTCTGCTGCAATTCGGTGTCGCCGGAGACGATGGTCGAGTGCAGGATGTCGCGTTTCACGTCGGGAAGCGTGCTCTTGCTGTAGAGATCGCGAAGCTCAGTCTTGCAGCCGGCGATTCCCATGGAGTGGATGGCTTCTCTCACCAGTTGTGGATCCTTTTCAGGTCCTGAGAGCGTGAGCAACTCGCTGCATCCGCCCGAGATGCCGAGGCTGTGCAGCGCGGACTTCTTCGCCTCCGTGCTGTTGCTGCCGGTATAGATCTTCATCAGCACATCGTGATTGCCGCTGACACCGAGGTAGTGAATTGCCTTCTGCTGCAGCTCGGGATGCAGCTTGCCGGTTGCGATCTGCAGCATAAGCTCACGAGCGCGCGGGCTGTCGCTCTGGGAAAGGACGAATAATGCCTTGTCCAGCACTTGTCCGCCGCATTGCCCGGAGTTGCCGCCGTTGTTCAGCAACTTCTCGATAATCGGCACGGCGCGTTCGGGATCGCTGTTGAGCAGGCTGTTGACCGCGAGCAGCTTGAGATCGCAATCGCTCTCCTGGTCTGGCCTTGCAACTTGACCCATCGCCTGGCGCATTTCGATCTCAAGAGCGCTTCCATCTTTGATCCATCGGCTGCGGGGATAGTCGCGTTTCAATCGAGCGATATTGTTGAGCGCATCGCCGCGCTGGCCGAGTTTGTTTTGGGAATAGGCCTGCCAGTACAACGCCTCGTCCGCATGAGAGCCCCCGGCTTTCACAACTGGCGAGAAGGAATCGAGCGCCTGCTGCCAGTTGCTTTCGTAGATAGCTTTCTTGCCGGCGGCAAAGGCCTCTTCGGTGCGATCGCCGCTCTTTTGCGGTTGAAAGCTGAAGACGCCATCGGTTGGAAGATCGGTGGTTTGCGCGCTGGCGATTGGCGCGAGCGCGCTGCTGCTGATCAGTATGAAAATGAATGAGGAAATAAGTTTCATTTGCTTAGTTGCCTTGGTGTTCGTGATGTATGCGCGGAAATGCAAGACCAACAACTCACGCAGATGAACGCGGATTTTAGGGATTTGCGCTGATATTGGAAGGTGGTCGATTCTTCCAGTCCGAAAGATCTGCGTGAATCCCCGAAATCAGCGTTCATCTGCGTGAATCCCCGAAATCAGCGTTCATCTGCGTGAGTTGTTGGTTTTGTGCATTCATGAATGGTTCCTATAACGTCGAACTTCCAGCTGGCGCGGGGCGACTTTCGCTCCGGCTGCGCGCCTTTACCTTCGATTCGATAATCCGAACTTTGAACAGCACGCCCTGTGAGGCGATGCGCTGCTGAAGCGCTTCCAGTTCTTTGCCCGAAACGGAATCGGGGTGATGGGCTATGTCTATCAGCACACGCTCTACCTGGTCGAGGACTCCGGCGATCTCTGTGTCTTTGGCGTGCTGCGCGGTTTGCCGATACAGGCGGTTCTCGTTTACGAGACCTTGTGCCAGGTCGCGCTCGGCGGAGATATTCACTTTGCCGTCTTCTGCCCGCGTGTTTGCCAGCTCGACCAGAATCATTTGCGTGCGGTCGAGGTGGTCTCCTACTGCCACCATGAGCACGCGGTCGCTGCCGGTTTTTGCCGCCGGGGCGACTACGGCTATCTGCGGTTTGGTGGGCGGAGTCGTGTAACGTCCGGCAATGAATGCGGCAACGATCAGTACCGCGAGTGCACCAACGGTTGCCCAGCGTCGCGGCTGCAGGAGAACGCTCCATGCAGAACGCTTCGGAGCTTCTGCCTGTTGCAAACGCGGGTTCAGCGTGCTCCAGAGCTGGGCTTCATAATCCGCAGCGCGTTCCGGAACGGGAAAGTCGATCGCCGAAAGAGTGGTGTGCAATCGCGCAAATTCCTGAGCACAGCTCTCGCACTCGGCCAGATGGCGCTCAACCGCTGCTGTCTTGGGCGCGTCACCATAAAAGTGGAGAACCAAATCCTGTTCGCTGGGATGATTCATCGCATACCTCGCTGCATGGGGCCCGCGGTGAAGAGCGGTTCGAGTTCTGTCCGCATTTTCTTGACTGCCCGGAAGACGGTGTTCTTGACCGCTTCGTCTTTCACTTTGAGCACGTCGCCGATCTCCGAAATGGAGCGGCCTTCGAAGTGGCGCAATACAAAGGCAGTCCGCTCGACCGCTGTGAGTCGCTGCATGGCGTCGCCTACACGCTGGCGCAGCTCCGCGCTGAGCAGCATGCGCTCCGGCCCGGGCTGCGGGCTGGCATAGTCGAGCGTGCGCTCTTCGGGATTGAGATCGTCTTCGTGGGCGTCGCTCTCGACGATGTGCGTTTTGTCCTGCTTGCGTTTGGCAAGCAGATCGAGAGCGCAGTTGGAGGCGATCCGATACAGCCAGGTAGAAAAGCTCGAGCGCGACTCAAAGCTGTCGAGCCGCTTGTAGCAGCGCAGGAAGGTCTCCTGCACCACTTCGTCCGCGTCATGTTCGTTGCCGGTCATGCGATAGGCGAGCCCAAAGACCTTGCGTCCGTGGCGGTCCACCAGCACACGAAATGACTCGTGTTTGCCGGCGAGCACCTCGTTAACGGCTGCCCGGTCGGTGAGCTCCATTCGAGGGATTAGACCAGCTTTGGGTGCGAGCGGTTAGGGAAGATTTGCGGCCACAAAGGCTGCATTTTCAATGGGCTCCTGCCAAAGTGGATACGCCGCGGTTCTGAGGTTCGAATATCCCCCTGGTTGGCCCTATCAACGGCATCGCTCAAGTGGTGTAATGAGATTGCGGACGGGCACACCCCGCCTGATCGAACGCCATTGAAGGAGTTATCCATGAAGAAGCTTCAACTCACGCTCGCGGCAGCAGCAATGCTGATGTTCAGCAGTGCCGCATTTGCTCGCGCTACGCAGGATGCTCAAAGCGCCCAGCCATCTCAGGAACATGCAGGGACAGGTCACGGTCAAGGCGCCCGCGAGGGCCACGGACGGGGCATGATGATGAGCCCCGATGCCATGCTCGACCACATGTCAACGGAGCTCAATCTTACGGATGACCAAAAGACCAAGATCAAACCCATCCTTGAAGATCAGTCCAAGCAGATGCAGCAGCTCCGTCAAGACACCTCCAGCTCATCCGAAGACCGCCGCGCCAAGATGAAACAGATTCATGAGAGCACCATGAGTCAGGTACGTCCCATTTTGAACGCAGACCAGCAAAAGAAGCTCGAAGAGATGATGAGTCGCCGCCCTGAACGAGGCGAGAAGCACCACGGTGAAGCCGGCCAAGACTCGAATCCCAAACCGCAGTAACCCAACGGCTGCAACGGCCTTTAGCGAGCGGGAGCACCTGAGTGCTTCCGCTTTCTTTTTTGCTAGCCCTCCAACTTTATTGCTAGCCCTCCAAGTTCCTCGCTTGGCGTTGCAGCACTTGGATAGTCTTCGACTGATATCTCGGTCAGCTCACATCCTGCTGGCAGGTTAACCGCCGGTTCCGCTGGGCGTATGCCCCCGTTCCCAATCTGGATGGAAGAAACGCCGCCTGCCGCAGGTAGTAACTGTGAGCTGCGCAATCGAGCGCCCGAGTGAGTGGGACAACAGCCGCTTTTTGCTCATCATCTCTTAACGTACTAAGTCGCCACTCAGGAGGAAACAGAAATGAAATCAACAAAAGCGTTCGCGCTGGTTGCAGCGATGATGCTTACATTTGCGATCGCGGCATCCGCCGACCAATTTCGCATGCGCGCCGGCGAATCGAACCCCGCTGCTACGGGCACGATCCACGCCAACACAGACCGTAACGGGAACCTTGCCATCGAACTCGAATCCAAGCACCTGGCGCCGCCCGATCGCCTCAGCCCGCCGCATTCGGTGTACGTAGTGTGGGTGCAGCCTTCCGGCAAGCCGCCCGAGGTAATAGGTCAGCTGCGCGTGAATACCGACGATATGGGTGCAAGCTTTAAGACCTCTGTGCCATACCACAACTTCGACGTCATCGTGACCGCCGAAGACAACGCAAAGCCTGACACACCGAGCAGCACGGAAGTATTGCGCGGCAGCGTACAGAAATAGCTGTCGTCCGGAATCGGCAGATCCCCTCGGCTCCAAGATCACTGGGTGGGGTTGAAGGGGTGGCAATGTCGCGCAAGGCATTGACGGTGTGAAGGCGTTTGAAACCAAAGCACTGTCATCCCTCGCTCCGCCGCCAGCGAGCTTTCGTTGTCTTTGAACTGATTTGCGGAGCGGGGGATCTGCTTGCCGTGGCGCACAGCAGATCCCCCGCGCCACAAAACCGAATTTACCAGCCGAAATTTAGTTCGCTGTGGCGCGAGGGATGACAGTGCTTTGGCTTTCAACGCCTTCACACCGGACTTCGCTCGGTGCGAGGGATGACAGTGCGTCAGTCTCTAAAGGCTCAAACGACGCCCTGCACAATCAGGCGCGCCCACTCATGAGAGCTGAGCTGCAGAAGATCCCACCCTCCGGTCTGCCGGAGGGCTTTGTATACAACGAGAGCTTCCTCAGTCCGGCAGAGCAGCGCAAACTCATCGAGAACATTCGCACGCTGCCATTCCAGCCATTCGATTTTCACGGCTACATCGCCAAACGCCGCATCGTCGAATTCGGCTTTGAGTACGATTTTTCGACACGCAAAGCTACCGGCGCTGCGCCTATGCCTGAGTTTCTGCTCCCGCTGCGCGAGAAAGCGGCGGCATTCGCCCGGGTTCGTCCAGAGCAGCTCTTAGAGGCGGTTGTCACCGAGTACCCGAGCGGAGCGCCGATCGGATGGCACCGGGATGTGCCGCAGTTCGAAATCGTGATCGGCATCTCGCTGGCGAGCAGTTGCCGCATGCGCTTCAAACCGCACAAGGGAGCAGGAAAGATCGTCTCGATAACCCTTGAGCCCGGCTCCATCTATGTGATGAGTGAAGCTGCACGCTGGAAGTTCCAGCACAGCATCCCGCCGGTAAAGGAGCTGCGCTATTCGATTACCTTCCGCACCCTGCGGCAGAAGAAGATAGAGGAGAAGATTCCGGCGTAGGCCGCGATCCGAATGAAGAGCGGTCAGTGCAGCAGGCCGAAGACGCCGACTCCGTTTGTGGTGCCGACGTATACCCTGCCGTTAGCGATTGTGGGGACTATGAACTTATTGCCGGCGCCGAATTGGTCGCGTCCACCGGAAGCCTGGTTGCTGTTGTACAGTTCGTGTGCGAGGTTCGTCGCGTCATAGGCATGCAGCACGGCTGGACTGGTGTTCTCCGCCGCCCAAACGATTCCGTTCTCTGTCCCATTTGAGGAAACACTCGGCGTGGTTCCGGGGTAGCCGAAGCTGTTCGCCGTCTGCGACGCCGGAGTGGATCCGAGTTTCGCGTTGGCTACCGCGAATGCCTTGAGGTGGTCGCTTACTCCGCCGTAATACACGGTGTTGTTGAAATACGCCGGCATCCCGAATTCTGCGCCAATGGCCGACGACAGCTGCTGATAAATGTTGTTCTTCGCCGGATCAAACTTGCCCATGTTATCGCGATCGACAACATAGATATTGCCATCCTTCCCCGCTCCAACTGCGAGATGCTTCAGGACGCCAAGCGAGTCGGTGAAGTTGGGAAGCACCAGCGCACCTCCCGATCCCAAATCGGTATCGCTCGCCGACTCGCTGGCGGTGTTAAATAGTCCAAAATAGTCCGCGACTGCCATCTGGTTGTTAGTGGTTGAGATCTTTAAAAACGCGTTCCCGTAATCTCCTTGCGCGGGGAATTTGTTTGCATTCAGCGCGTCAAAAGTGCCATTACCGGTGAGCTGGTAAATGTTGCCGCTTGCATCGGCGGCAAGACCCGCACCGCTGTTCCAGAACGAAGCTTCGCTCCCATTTGGAGTGATGTTCAATACGCTCACTTGCGCAAGCGTCTTCTCGTCGTACGAAATGATCCACCCCGTGTACGGCTGGATGTCACAATGCGATGACCAACTGGTGTACACAACTCCGTTGAGTAGCAGCAGCGCAGGACGCTCCTTGTACATCTTGGCGTCAAATGTCACGGACGTTCCGTTACTGTTCGCTCCCGTTCCGGGAAAGCTCGCCTGAACGTCTTTCGGACCGGCGAACTGCTCAGCTCCGGTTGCAAGGTTGAGCGCATGGATCCGCTGGAAGTAATTCCCTGCACCGTCCTTGCTCATAGCAACGACATAGATAGTTCCATTCGGACCAGCGTTGCGATCGATGACCGGAGTGGCGGTAACCCCGATCTCGGGCGCAACCTGGCCGCAGTTGAAGCGGTCTTCGGAGGTCGTCTCGCCGGTCTTCAGCATGGAAGTCTGCCAGAGCTTCGCTCCGGTATCGGCGTCAAAGGCATAGACGCTGTCGTGTTCGGTGGCGACCACAAGAACGTTGTGGGTGCCGCCTGAAATGGCGGCATTGGAGACGTAGAGCGGCTGCGCATCGACCTTGCCATCCACAGAGATGACGAACAGCTTGCCGAAGTTCGTGGAATTGACATTGCCGAGCGTCAGGATGACTTCATTCAGATCCTGTGCCGTCCGCGGATTGTCATTGTGGTAAGTCAGCACGTCTGCCACTGGCGTGGGCGGAGGCGCTGTCGCGGTCACCGTAACCGTGGTACTCCCGCTGATTGTCCCAGAGAGAGCCTTAATAGTTGCAGTCCCAGCAGTGACGCCGGTGGCCAGTCCGCTCGAACTGATCGTCGCCACAGCCGTGTTTGACGACGACCATGTGGCTGTCTTGGTCAGGTCCTGAGTGGTGTTATCGCTTACTGCGCCTGTGGCGGTAAATTGCAGGGTTTTGCCGACCTGGACAGACGGGTTCGTCGGGCTAAGAGAAATCGAGACCAGCACCGCGGAAGACGCGGCGGTGTGAGAAGGACTGTTACTTCCACCACAGGCGGAGAGCATCAACGCAAGCGCTATGGAAAAGGAATAGCGGTACCAGGAAGGCGTTACCACCTCCAAATACTATCCGGTTTATGGCGCGGAGATTTCCTGGTGAGCCCAAGTCGCGTAGGTTCATCCCACAACTGTGTTCTGTATCAAACAGACACCAACTCTCTTTTTAAGAATACTCAAACGGGCGTTGCGCCGCACAACGTCCACACGCTTACGGGTTCAAGTATGACGACCAAAGAACTTAAAAAGAGGAACTCCCATGAAAGTGTTTGGGCTGTTAATCGCGACGTTGATACTGGCGGCTTCATCCTTCGCGCAAACCTCGCACTCCGTCGCGCTCACATGGACTGCACCAACCGGCGGAAGCTCCGTCACCGGCTATAACCCCTATCGCGGAACCACGAAAGGCGGTCCTTACACCGTGCTGGGTACAACGCCGGTGGCTGGGACGAGCTATACCGACACCTCAGGTCTGGTAGAAGGAACTACGTATTTTTATGTGGTCACGTCGGTGGGTCCCGGAGGTGAAAGCGTGTCCTCGAACGAAGCCTCCGCTCTGATTCCCGTTTCGAAACCATTGCCTCCATCGAATCTCACGTCGACCCCAAAATAAGAAGTCGAGAGCACGACTGGAGGCGACTTGCATCGTGCCCGTGGTGGTGCGGTTGCGGAGCTCCGAAGCGCAGCAGCTTAGAACGTTTGCTACCAGACGACGCAGGTCTTCTCCGGCGCCATGGGGGCTGCGACTTTGCACGCGAAGGCTTTGCGGAACTCGGGAACATTCACCACGACTCCATTCACGCGGTACTGCACCGGCGAGTGCGGATTGGTTTGTGCGATCAGACGGAGGACTTCGGGCGTGTAGTTCTCACACCATCCCTGTCCATAGCTGACGAAGAATCGCTGCTCGGGGGTGAAGCCGTCGATGGGCTGCGGCTTCTGATCGAGTCCCGATACGTGGGCGAGGTATGCCATCCACGCAAGCTTTAGACCGCCAAGATCGGCTACGTTTTCGCCGAGCGTGAGTTTGCCGTTCACGTGAACGTCGTCGGTGGCGATGAAGCCGTTGTACTCATCCACAACACACGCGACTCGTTGTTCGAACTGCTTGGCATCTTGGGGAGTCCACCAATCTTCAAGATTGCCTTTAGCGTCGAACTGGCGGCCTTCATCGTCGAAGCCATGAGTGAGTTCGTGGCCGATCACGGCGCCTGCATCGCCGTAGTTGACGGCATCATCCATGCTGTTGTCATAGAACGGCGGTTGAAGAATGCCGGCGGGGAAATTGATGTCGTTCATCTGCGGATTGTAGTAAGCGTTCACCGTGGGCGGCGTCATGCCCCATTCACCACGATCGACAGGCTTGCCGATCTTGTTCAGCTCGCGTCTCGACTCGAATTCAGCTCCGCGTTCGAGATTACCAAGCGCGTCTCCGCGGACCACTTGATATTTCGAGTAGTCGCGCCATTTGTCGGGATATCCGATCTTGTTCACGACCGTGTGAAGCTTTTCCTGGGCGCGCTGTTTGGTTTGCGGAGTCATCCAGTCAAGCTGCTCGATGTCCTTCTGCATGGAATTTTCGATGTCATGCACCATCGTGAGCGTGCGTGTCTTCCCTTCCACGCCAAATGTCCGGTCAACGTAGGCCTGCCCCAGAGCTTCCCCAAGGTTATGGTCGGTGGAGCGTACGCAACGCTTCCAGCGCGGCTGAAGTTCCTTGGCGCCCTGCAGCGTCTTTGCGTAGAAGTTGAAATTCTCGGTCACAAACGCGATCGGAAGCATGGGAGCAAATGCGTGAACCGTTTGCCAGCGCAGATACGTCTTGAGGTCCGCCAAACTTTGCTGCTGCAGCACGGAGTCCAGGCCCTTGAAGAACTGCGGCACGGCTACATTCAGGGAATTCACCGGTGGAGTGCCGATACTGCGCATGTATACAGCCCAATTGAATGCAGGATCGATAGCCTCAAAATCCTTCACTGGCATCTTGTGGTAAAGGTTCGACGGCTCGCGGCGATCGACAACATTCAGTGACGCGTTGGCCAACGCAGTTTCAATGCTCATCACCGTATGCGCATCGGCTTCGGCTTGCGCTTGCGGCTCGCCGAGCAGCTTGAACATGTTGGTCACGTGTTGAATGTATTGTTTGCGGATCTCTTCGTCCTTGGCGCCCGTACGCGTGTAGTAATCGCGTTCAGGAAGGCCGATGCCACCTTGATCGGCTTCTGCAATCTCCTCGTTAGCATTCTTGAAATCCTGGTCGGAGCCGTAGCTGAATAGGGCATCCACGTTCTGCAGGTGGAGGTTCGCCACCACCGGCGCGAGATCGCCTTTACTCTTGATCCCGGCAATGCGGTCAAGCGCGGGCGTGAGAGGCGCCAGTCCTTTCTTCTCGATTGCGGCCTCATCCATGCAGGAGGAATAATAGTCGCCAATCTTCTGATCAACGGCACTGCGCTTGGGATCGTTCACCGCCGCTTTCTCGAGAATGTCTCGCAGGATGAGCCGATTGCGCTCCGCAAGTTCGGTGTCGCGGCCATAGGAGCTCTGGTCTGCAGGAATAGGATTCTGCTTGAGCCATCCGCCGCATGAATATTGGTAGAAGTCCACGCATGGATCGACGCTCTTATCCACCAGATTAGGATCGAGTCCTTTGAGGTGGAGCACATGGCTTTCTGGGGCGGTGGATCCTGATGGTGGCGGCGTCGTCTGTGAAAAAGTGCCAGTGGCAAGCAAAGCTGTAATGAGCGACAGAGCAATGCGCATGCGGTCTCCTGAGAACAGAAGAGTGTAGCAGTTTGTTTTGGAGAGTTGGACGAAGCTGGGACCGCCCCAGCGGCTGCGCGGATAGAATCGAAGCGTGAGCTCTCTGGGCAAACTGCTGATTGGTGCCGGCGGACTGCTGATCCTGATTGGCGCAATCGTTCTTCTCGCCGGGCGAGCGAATATTCCCATCGGACGCTTGCCGGGAGACATCAGCTATCGAGGGAAGAACACTGCCGTGTTCTTCCCGATTACCACTTGCATCATTCTGAGCATCCTGCTGAGCTTCATTCTCTGGCTCGTGAATCGGTTCATGCGATGAAAGCCGTGAATTAGACTTTTCCTTCGATGTCCAGCCTTGAGCAACTCGGATTTAGCTTTCAGCCGCAGCGGCGAATTTTTAGTGTGCGCGATCTGGTCGGTACAGTGCGCACGGCGCTCGAGCGAGAGTACACCGATGTCTGGATCGGTGGTGAGATTTCGAACTATCGACCGGCAGATTCGGGTCACCTGTACTTCACGTTGAAAGATGGCGAGGCCCAACTCCGTGTGGTGATGTTCCGAACTCAGGCGCGCCTGCTGCGGTTTCGTCCGGAGAACGGCACGGAGATTGTCGCGCGAGGACGTGTGACCGTCTACGAGAGTCGGGGTGAGCTGCAACTCATCGCCGAGTACCTGGAGCCCAAGGGCGCAGGCGCGCTTCAGATCGCATTTGAACAGCTCAAGGCGAAGCTGGCAGCGGAAGGTCTGTTCGAACAATCCAGAAAGAAATCGATACCGATTCTGCCGCGCTCGATCGGAGTCGTAACTTCGGCGCGCGGAGCGGCCATTCACGACATGCTCAATGTCCTGCGCCGACGCCATGCTACTGCGCGATTGCTTATCTATCCGGCTCAGGTGCAGGGCGAATCTGCTGCCGCGGAAGTCGCCTCAGGAATACGCTACTTCAACAAATCCCGCTCAGTGGACGTGATTGTGGTCGCGCGCGGCGGCGGTTCACTGGAAGATCTAGCAGCATTCAATGACGAAGCCCTCGCGCGGGTGATTGCCGCGTCAGAGCTTCCGATAATCTCGGCCATCGGTCATGAGACAGACTTCACCATCGCCGATTTCGTCAGCGATGTGCGCGCGGCGACGCCGTCGGCTGCGGCGGAGATGGTGATCTCGGCTCGTCGGCAACTCGATGAACAGATCGGCTCGCTGACCCGCAGGCTCGAACATGGAATTCGCTATCGCCTGATGCTGAATCGGCAGCGGTTCCAAGAGTTGGGAGAACATCGCGCGGTTCTCCGCATAACGGACACAATCCGTCGCCGCGAGCAACGTCTCGATGAATTGGCCACTCGGCTCGTCGCTCTGGAAAAACAATTATTGCAAAGCTATCGTCGTCGATTGGAGCTCGCGGCGATTCGAGTGCGTCATCATGATCTGCGGCGGGTCTTTCAAGGTCTGCAGAAAGGGTTGCAAAGCATCTCGTCACAGCTCCCACGCGCAATGCGGAGCGTGCTGTTCAGCCGACGAGCGCGATGGGAGCAATTTTCTGCCCGACTTGATGCCTTATCACCACTGAAAATCTTGGACCGCGGTTATGCCGTGGCTTTTGATCCAAAAGGCAAGCTGCTCACCGATGTTTCCCAGGTGTCGATTGGAGACACTTTGAATGTTCGCTTGGCGCGTGGAAGTTTGGATGCGAAGGTAGTGAAGAAAGAAGTGGGAAGTAATAGGCGATAAGCAAAAGCCAAGATTTTTGAATTCAACCATCCCCGATTGGGTACTCTGCCTATTGCCTATTGCCTATTGCCTATTGCCTATTGCCTATTGCCTATTGCCTATTGCCTACTGCGTACTGCGTACTGCGTTACTGCCGACTTCCTCCCCCTATTGCCCACGTGCAACCAATACAATGTGGCTATGAACAAGATGATCGTCTCCAACCTCGTGCACCGGCCGATTCGGTCGCTGATCAGTATCTTTGCCATCGCCGTCGAAGTGACGCTGATCCTCATGATGGTTGGCCTGATGTTCGGAATGCTGAACGATAACAAGCAGCGCACCGCGGCGATTGGAGCCGACCTCTTTGTGCGACCTCCGGGTTCGTCAGTTTTGATGAGTGCTAGCGGAGCTCCTGCATCGGTGAAGGTGGCAGACGTTTTGCGCAAACTTCCGCACACTGCTGCCGTTGCTCCTGTCCTGCTACAGACGAGCACCACGGGCAGCATCGAGACCATCTACGGTATCGATCTCCCGAGTTGGAATTCTCTGGGCTCACCCTTCAGGTACCTGTCAGGCGGACCGTTTCAAGGGCCCAACGACATCATTGTCGACGACTATTTCGCCGATTCGGCTCATCTGAAAGTTGGCGACACCACGAACGTACTGGCACACGATTTTCGCATTTCGGGAATCGTCGAGCATGGCAAAGGCGGACGCAAGTTTCTGCCGCTGTCAACTCTTCAAGAGTTAACCGGAGCATCCGGTAAAGCTTCAATTTTCTACGTGAAGCTCGATGATCCCAAAAACTACCCGACCTATAAAGATGAAGTGCTCAAGACTCCCGGCATGGGACAGTATGTGGTGACCTCCGTGCAGGAGTGGCTGAGTCTGGTGACCCCGGAGCGCCTGCCGGGCTTCTCCATCACGATAAACATCGTCATCGGAGTCGCGGTCTGCATTGGGTTCATCGTAATTTTTCAATCGATGTATACGGCGGTGATGGAACGAACGCGCGAGATCGGCATTTTGAAATCTCTCGGAGCGTCGAAGTCTTACATCGTGAATGTCATCCTGCGCGAGACTACGGTGCTCGCGATTGCCGGCATTCTGCTGGGCATCGCCATCAGCTACGTTGCACAGTCGGCCCTGTTCGCAAAATATCCGACAATTCGTTTACAGGTTGGTGCGGAGAACTGGGTCTGGAAATCTGCAGGGATCGCGATAGTCGGGGCAATGATCGGCGCCATGTATCCGGCGTTTAAAGCCGCCCAGAAGGACCCCATCGACGCGCTTGCGTACGAATAGCTGTGCCCGGTCTGGTTCCAATTACGGATGCCCGCTGACCTGCTCGAAGAGATATTTGATTATTGGAAATCGCAGACGCTAGCGCTAGCACTCAATGATGTTTAGCGCGAGTCCGCCGAGAGAGGTTTCTTTGTAGCGGGATTGCATGTCTTGGCCAGTGCGATACATGGTTTCGATCACCTGATCGAGCGAGACTTTATGCTCACCGGTTTCGCTCATTGCCATGCGGGCCGCATTAATTGCTTTCACGGATCCCATGGCATTGCGCTCAATACAGGGAATCTGGACCAGTCCGCCAATGGGATCACAGGTCATCCCTAAATTGTGCTCCATCCCAATCTCTGCCGCGTACTCGATTTGCGCGTTCGTGCCTCCGAGAGCCGCAACCAATCCCCCGGCAGCCATAGAGCAGGCCACACCAACTTCGCCCTGGCATCCGACCTCTGCGCCCGAGATTGACGCGTTCTCTTTGTAGAGAATTCCGATTGCGCCCGCCGTGAGCAGATAACGGAAGACGCCTTCCGATGTTGCTCCTGGAATGAAGGTCAGGTAATAACGCGCGACCGCCGGAATAATGCCGGCGGCCCCGTTGGTTGGAGCGGTCACGACGCGACCGCCGGCCGCGTTCTCCTCATTCACCGCCATAGCGAATGCATTCACCCAGTCGATGGGCGCAAGGGGATCCGCGCTGATCTGGTTGCTGAGTTTTTGGAATAATCGGTGAGCACGGCGACGCACCTTCAGTCCGCCCGGAAGAATGCCCTCGGTTCTGAGGCCGCGATCAATGCAGGCTTCCATGACGGAGTGGATTCGGCCCAGTGCCTCCCGGATTTCCGACTCGGTTCTCCACGCCTTCTCGTTTGCGAGCGTGATTTCCCAAATTGACATTCCGGTTTCTTGGCCAATGCGCAAGAGATCGTCTCCACTTGAGAATGGATACGGAACTACAGCTCTCTCGCCAGCTCCGTCGTCCGCAGCGGCATCGTCGCCTTCTCTGCTGATGAAGCCCCCGCCGACGGAGTAGTAAATCTGTGTGTCCACAACGCTGCCGTCGGCAGCAAACGCCGTAAATCGCATGCCGTTAGAGTGCCCAGGAAGGGTTTCGCTGGTGCGAAAGACGAGGTCGCGGCTTTCTTCGAGTTTGACCGCGTGACGGTGTAAGAGACTCAGAACTCCAGTCCGGCGAACCTCTGCCACTAACGTCTCGATTTTGGCTGGGTCGATCTCGTCGGCCGTTTCCCCCAATAATCCGAGGATCACCGCGCGATCGGTGGCGTGACCGCGTCCGGTGAGCGCGAGCGAGCCAAACAATTCGGTGCTCAGACGGGCTACATCGCGTAGTCGTCCAGAGTTCTCGATGCGCACCACAAAATCCCGAGCGGCACGCATGGGTCCGAGGGTATGGGAGCTCGACGGGCCGATTCCGATTTTGAAGATTTCAAAAACGCTGGTTTTCACCGGAAACTCATGGCGGAGAGGGGGGGATTCGAACCCCCGATAGAGCTTTTGACCCTATAACGGTTTAGCAAACCGCCGCCTTCAGCCACTCGGCCACCTCTCCGGGATGTCGTGCGATGCGGGCGGGCTACTTGGATTATAGCGGATGCCGCGAAGAGCGAACACGAAGGGCACGGAGGTGGCTGCCTTCGCGACCTCCGTGTTCGCTTTTTTGTCAGTTCTATTTCGAACCGCTTACAGGTGGCACGCCGCCGTATTCGTCGCGAAGGCGCGTTTGACGGCTTTCCATCGGGATCCTACGGCCTTCGATGAAAACCTGCTTCACATCGGTCTTGACGTCTAATGGGTCACCGTTCGCGATCACCACATTTGCAGTTTTGCCCACATCGAGAGAACCAAGTTTGTCAGCGACGCCCCAGATTTCCGCTGGATTGATAGTCACTGCCTTCAACGCCTCTTCGTATGGCAAGCCAAAGGCTACTGAGTACCCCGCCGCGTAGGGCAGGTTGCGATTGTGCTCGACGTGATACGACGCAAATGCGATTTTGACGCCGCGCTTGTATAGCTCAGCGGGAAGTGAGTACACGGCGTCGTAGCGCTCATCCGGTCGGGGGAAATCGTAGATAGGGCCTACGATTACCGGCACCTTCCACGATGCAATCTCATCGAGAATCTGCTGCGAATGGGTCACGTGGTTCAGCACCACCTTGAGGTTGAACTCTCGAGCAAGGCGTATCGCATTTTCCAGGTCGTAACCGTCCCTCGCGCCGATTACGACTGGCCTTTGCCCATGCAGATAGGGCAGCAAAGCCTCAAGCTTGAGATCGCGTTTTTGGCGATCTCCTCCGCTGCCTCTACCGCTGCTGCCGGTATCCGTCTTTTTCGCGGGGCTCTGCAGCTTGGCTTCATAATCTTGGGCGTCTATGAAGGCCTGCCGCAACTGCGCGGCAAGGCCCATGCGCGTTGATGGAAACCGGCCGCCGACACCAGCGCCTTCGCCACGTCCGCCGCGGCGCCGCTGCTCGTCGGAGAAGTTCATGGGCAGCGCCACGTCGCGCACCAGGATCATCTCATCGCGATCCTTGCCATCGAGTTGAATAAGGATGTCCTGGCCGGGAAGACTATCATCGCTACCAGGCGCCACGATGGCGTTGGTGATCCCGTTCACTCGGACTACCGGGATCCGGTCAGTTTCAGAATGGAACGCGTCGGCCACGTGCATGTGAGGCATGATCTCGTCGCTAGGCTCCACAAGATCGTTGCTCCTCTGGTCGGCCTCGACCTCCACCAATCCGAGATTGGTTTCCGAGTCGATGAGGCCCGGATAGACGGTCATGCCCGTGGCATCAATCACCGTCGCTCCACGCGGAATAGCGGTGCTCGCTCCGCCTACAGCAGTGATTTTGCCGTTTTCCATCACCACCACTCCGTTTTCGATCACACCGTGAGTGATGGTCAGCAGCTTGCCTCCCCGGATCGCGATGGGCCCGGTGGCCTCCACTTGGGAGGTCGCGATGCGCGTCCTCTGCTTGGACGATTGGGTGTGCGCGAAGGAGGCGGCGATGAATATGACTACGCTGAGCAAAAGCAGATTGCGTTTCATTAGTGCGCCTCCCCGATACCCATTTCTTCTTCCATGCCGCCTTCAGAGTCATTGCCCGACATCGGAGCATCCTTCCAATGCGTTAGTCCGAGTCCAGGCAGGCTGCTATCGAAATAGACTTCTCCGTCGATGATGGTCTTGTCGACCTTCGCGTAGCTCGACAGGGGATCTTTGTCCCAGATTGAGATATCGGCGTCCTTTCCGACATCGAGCGACCCCACGCGATCATCCACGCCGATAATCCAAGCCGGATTTAAGGTGATCATCTTCAACGCTTCTTCTTGTGTGGCCCCACCGTAGCGAATTACCTTACCTGCGTCCTGGTTTAAGCGACGCACCACGTCATTCGAGTCGCTCTTCAAAGCCACCCGCACTCCATGACGCGACGACATCACAGCATTCCAGGGCTGCGCGTCCCACGCCTCGTTCTTGAATCCCCACCAGTCCGGCCAAGTCGCGATGGCAATGCCTTCCGCTGCAATCTTGTCAGCAACCTTGTAAGCCTCGAGCGCATGATGGAACGCACGGATGTGATATCCGAATTCACGTGCCATCTGCATTTCCGTCAAGAATTCATCAGCGCGGTAGCAGTGGATTTGGACCAGCAGTTTGCCGCGCAGAACGTCAGAGAGCGCTTCCAGCTTGAGATCGCGTTTGGGAGCCTTGGCTTCTTTGTCGCCTTTTTGCACCTTGGCGTTGTAATCGTCCCAGTCGCGCAAATATTCCTTGGCCTGCTGCAGAGCCTCCCTTTGTACTTCGAAGTTGCCCATACGGGTAGATGGAAGCTGATTGCGTGACCCGTAAACGCGCTTCGGATTTTCACCGCTGGCGAACTTAATGGAGCGCGGCGCGTTCGGAAAAAGCATCTGATCACGGCTTAATCCAAACTTGTTTTTGATGACTACAGCTTGACCGCCGATCATGTTCGCTGAGCCATGCAGCAGCAGGAGCGAAGTCACTCCACCAGCCAATGCCTGATAGAGACCTTTGTCGGTGTTAACAAACGCATCGAGCATGTTCATCGACGGCGTGATTGGACTGGTCGCTTCGTTGACATCGCTGTCAAGAGCCAGGTGCGAGTGACAGTCGATCACCCCGGGCATCACGAATTTTCCGGTAGCATCGATCACGGTTGCACCTGCTGGCGCCGCGATGCTGGCGCCGATCTGCGCAATCTTCCCGTTGTGAACCAGGACACTCCCATTCTGGATTACTCCATGAGTGACGGTGAGGATCGTGCCGTTCTTGATCAGCATGTCGGGCGGCGGAGTCGGCGCCTGTGAGGCGGTGGAAGCCGGTGTAGAGCCTGAAATCTGAGAGCCACTGCCGGTCTGCGCTATGGCTGGCAAGGTTACAGCCAGGGCAGCCAAAGCGAGCCGTAGCAGCCAGGAAAACATTGCCATCGGGCTTCTCCTCGAGAATTGCGTAGCCTGCAGAAAAAGAAAGAGCAGGGTAAATGCTGGGAGAGCAAATACGCAATACAAAGCGGGCGATAGGCAGTAGGCAGCAACAACGAGCTGCTAGCTGCTGGCTCCTCGCTGATAGCCGGGCAGCATCCGTACCGGAATAGATTCCCGCATTCCCAATTCGCGCTGAAAAGGTGAGTCGGCGACAGAGAACGCGGCAACGGTACTGCTTACGGCTTTTTACCTATTGCCCATCGCATACCGCCTATTGCCTATTGCATATTGCCTGCTCCCCATTGCCTACTGCATCCTTCCCGTATGCGCGCGGTGGTTCAGCGAGTCACGAAAGCCAGCGTCACCGTTAGTAACGCCTCAATTGGTTCGATCGGCTTCGGACTGCTTGTGCTCCTTGGCGTCAGCAAGTCCGACACGGAAGCTTCAGCCGATTACGTCGTCGAGAAGGTGCTCGGGTTGCGCATCTTCGACGATGCAGACGGCAAGATGAACCGCAGCGTTCGCGAGGTCGGGGGAGCGGTATTGGTGGTTTCTCAGTTCACCTTGTTGGGGGACGTTCGCCGAAGGAAGAGACCATCTTTCGATGGTGCCGCTCGTCCCGAGCACGCCAAAGATCTCTACGAATACACGGTGATGAAGATAAGAGAATCGGGGGTCGACTGTTCCACCGGCGAGTTCCAGGCCATGATGCAGGTATCCCTAGTAAATGATGGTCCGGTGACGATTCTGATCGACTCCGACAAATTGTTCTGAAGCTCGTTCTTGGTGTTCGGTTGAGGTCCTCGGTTGCAACAACATTCCCTGGCAGAGGCAGACGCCGAAGGTAGACGTTGGAGTAGGAGAAGGATCGGCGGCTTCATGTCTCACGAGAACATGGACGTGATCGACTTCGGCATTCCTCTGCTATCACTGCATGCCACCTACGAGATGCGCTCGAAGACTTGTGAAATTTGTATCGATTTATGAGGGTTTATCAGAGTAGGGCGATAGGGTGAAAGCAATCGCGATAGGCACTTGGCACTAACGGACGGCCTTGCCAGCAATAGCATGTGCTTGTAGATGGAGTGAACAGTCGCTCCAGCGAGCAGTTGTTTAGCGCTTAGTGCTTGTTGCTTCTTGCCTATCACTTACCCACGGAGGCCCGCTCATGCCGCCAACGGGTCGTCTTTTCGGTCGTTCTGATTGCTCTTTTGGCGATGGCCCGGATCCATATCTTGCCCGCTGTGCTCGGGGTTCTCTCCCGGTTCGGGAAAATCAGTATCGCGTCCTTTAATGAGGGAATCCTCGGTGCGATGGGGCAACTGTCCTTCCATCGAGGTCTGGCTATGCTGTTGCGGTTTATCGGTCTCGACCGCGCCTTTCTTCACGTCATTATCCTGCTCAGGCATGTGGATCTCCTGATTAGAGGATGGGGGATGGACACGTTGGTGTTGTATTGGGGAAGTGGGCAATAGCAGTAGTGGGCCAAAAGGTGGACGGAATGGCTTGTTGGTTCTCATCTGCCCCCAGTCCTTATCGGGTACTGCCGATCACCCGTCCGCTAAAATGAAAAGCACCTCATGAATACGCCCGGCCCGCTCTACCGTCCGTTCGACGAACTCGTAACCATCAAAATCCTGGGAAAAGAGTTTCGCGTGCCAAAAGGCAACATGCTGCTGCGAGCGATGCAATACCTTGCTCCAGAAAACGTGGCCATGGGCCGCTTCTGCTGGAACGAGGAGTGTCAATATTGTCGTGTCTCGTACAAATTGAAGCCCGACAGCCCGCCACGTCAGGCACTCTCCTGCAAGTTAATGGTCGAACCGGAAATGGAAGTGGTGGAGGTTGCGACCGAGATTCGCTACTGCCTGCGAGACCTCGAGCTGAAGTAGGAGGCTGCTCGGAGTGCCGGGGATCCTCGCCCACCGAACAGTGAACTCGGCAATCTCACAATCGGGTTGGCCCGACGAGGGCGTCAGGTACTCCGGGCAGCCACAACTTTCATTGCGCCGCTCTTTTCGCCGTACCAAGGTAGAGATCAGCCACTTTGAGAGCGAGCTCGCCTGCATCAACATCGGTTCGATTCGCGAGCACGATTACTGTGATGCGATCTTCAGGAAAGCGCTGGATCGCTGTGTGAAATCCGCTGGTGTCGCCATAATGCCACATGCGGCGGCGGCCTTTGTACGCGTCGAGAAACCAGCCAAAGCCGTAGTCAGAGGCGCCTCCGTTTGGCAGCTTCACTCCTCCCGGCACTTGTACCGGCGTGAAAGCGGGCTCCATCTCTTTTTTATTCAACAAGGCGTTGGTCGTGAGAGCCTGGTCCCATTTGGCGAGGTCTTCAATCGAGCTGTAGATTCCGCCATCGCCTAATACCGCGGAAGTTGGACTCTGATCGGCGAACCGCCAAGTGGCCCCGTCACTCGCGTGACGATAACCGAATGCCCGACTTGGGACTTCCTTTCTTCCCTGAACGTAGGCCAACGTATGCGCCATCCCTAATCGAGTGAAGATGCGATGCTGAAGAAAGTCCTCGTATCGCTCGCCCGAGATGCGCTCGACCGCCATCGCCAGCACTGCATATCCAGAATTGCTGTATCGCCAGGCAGTTCGAGGAGGAAACGCACCGGAATCCTGCTGCTCGAGTAGCCGCAGCACGTCCTTGTCGTGAAGCTGAGGGACCTTATCTGCGGGAGTGCCCGTCATCTGCTGCTCGTAAATGTCTTCATAATCCTTCAAGCCAGAGATGTGGTTCAGCAGGTTGCGAACCGTGATGGTCTTTCCGTAATCGGGAAATTCAGGAAAAATGCGAGTGAGAGAGTCGTCGTAGGATAGTTTGCCGTCATGTACCAGCAACATGATCGAGGTCGCGGTGAACTGCTTGCTCACGGATGCCAGGCGGAAATTGGTCTTCGTAGTAATAGGAACTTTCGTCTGCAGGTCCGCTAATCCGTACCCGCGAGCAAAGATGAGATGACCGTCACGCAGCACTCCGACGGCTAGGCCAGGAGAATCGGCCGTGGCTAAGTTTGTGAAGAGATTGTCGATGCTGGCTTCCATTTCTTGCTTGGCCGTGGCAGGAGTGTTCATTGCAAGAAGCGGCAGCGCAAGAAAACAAAGCCAATACATGGTGGTAAGTGTATTGACTGCTTCGCAAAGGCCTTTCAAGCGAAAGCGCGTCCCGATGCAACAGGCTCGACGGAATTCTTCTTTTCCTCGATGGCCGCCAACATTGCCTCGTCATCAGAAAATTTGAACCAAGTCATGCCTTTGGCCCGCGCCTGTTCTTCTTCTGCTTTGGCCAGCAGCTCGAGGTCCGCCTTGTCGACCGTGCGAACACCTCTCGACTCGATGCTCTTCTCGATTTCTTCGGGAGTTGCCGATTCCTTTTCTGGAACTCCTTCAAGATATTTGAGCACATGAGCGGCGCCGACCTCGGCGTCGTGACGGGCGATGCCTACTAGTCCTTCACTCGCTTTGCGCGCCCATCCCACCACGTAGATCCCGTCCATCGCGCAGCAACCTACGTCGTCATAAACTTCGTAGGCCGCTCGCTCAGGATCAGCGGGGTCGGGATTGATGAGGTAGCAACCGGAGCCGTAGGGCAAACCGACACTGGGATCGGCGACATCGCCAATGGCGAAGATCATCGTATCCACATCCAGATCTGCACTTTGCTGCGTGGCTTTGCAGGCAATGCCGTCCTCACGCTGAGTGAGCACATTTTCATTAACTTGGAGCCGGTTGATGCGTCCGGTGGAGTCCGTGTGGATGGCGCAAGGTGAACTCAGAAAGCGAAAGAGCAGGCGGCCCGGCCCGAGGCGCTCCGTTTTCGGCTTTGCCAAAATGGGAAACGTCTGTTCAGCGACCTTGCTTATATCTTGGCCTACACCTTCGAGGCGAGGCTGAATACGTTTCAGTTCCGCGTGGAACGCCTCGCGATCGAGGTATTGTTCGACAAAAGCGAATTCTTTCTTGTCAAACTTGGCTTCGAAGGGACCGCGGCGTGCAACGATCGTCACCTCTTCAGGTTTGTCGGGCGCATCCACCAGGAACCAGTGCGCGATGTCGATGGCGACATTGCCCATTCCGATAACGGCCGCTCGTTTGCCGGTGGAGAAATCCTGCGAAGTGTAAGGAGGGAGCTGGTTATAAAAATAGACAAAGTCTTTGGCGGAGTACACGCCGCGCGCGGAACTGCCCTCAAGCTCAAGTTTCTTCGTGCCTTGAGCGCCAACGGCGAACACGATGGCGGAAGGATTGAATTGTCGCAGCTCCTGGATGGAAAGGCAGCCTGTGCTGGCGACGCAGACGTGCCCCAGGTAGTGGACGTTGGGAAGCGCTAGTACCTTTGCGAACTGCTTGCGCAGTCCAACCTTCATCTTGTCTTTGGTGGGATAAATTCCGTACTCAGCCAGACCGCCCGGCTTGATGTCGCGATTCAAAATCACAACTTCGTGACCGGCCTGCGCGATTTTCTGAGCAGCGAACATGCCCGCCGGTCCGGCGCCTACGACAAACACCGTCTTCATGCGTGGTTCCTTGGTTCAGCCTAGCTTGCTTCTTATCAGCTATTCTCGCCCATGTCTGGCGCATTTCCAAGACGGCAAGCAAGGAAGTTGGCAGACTATAGCGCGCATTCTCACTGTGTCCGCCAGCGGAGACGCAGCCATGCTGCGTCTCCACCATGTGGATGAGGGGCCGTGTGGCTCTAAGGCAACCCGTCATAACATGTGCTGCGGCTCACGGGCGTTGCGGGTGGATTGCTGGGCGGAGTCTTCCATGGAATCGTGTTGAAGTCGAAGAAGTCCAGCATGTTCGAGGCAGCGGCATCTCGCGCCGTCAGCGGCTTCAGGTTGAACCGCTTTTCGACTAATGCCAGCCACGATGTCGAGTCCGTTGTCACATGGGATACGTAATGGGGCTTCACAAAAGGAGAGACGACGAATGTCGGTATGCGGAAGCCATAACGCGTAAAGTCTCCGGTTGGATCGAACGGCGGGGTTGCATGTGTAAGATGTGCATTCCCACAATGGGAGTCCGATGCACTCGTACAAATGTCGATCGGCTTAATGCCGTCTGGGGTAGGAACATTCGTCGGTGGCGGGACGTGGTCGTAAATCCCTCCTGCCTCGTCGAAAGTGAGAATGAAAACCGAGTCCTTCCATGCTGAGCTCTTCATCAAGGCATTTATGACCGTGGCACTTTCGGCCACTCCAGCTTGTATGTTGTCGCTGAGACCAGGATGCTCGTCATTGTCGGGCTTTTCAATGTAAGCAACTGCCGGCAACGTGCCATTTTGCAGATCGGTGAAGAACTGTGACATGGGAACCACGTGCGGGCTGGAGCTGTTCGGCCCAAACCTGCCCTGGAATCCCGCGAAGGAATACGCGTATGTGTAGCCGTCAGAACCCGTATAAATCTTCCAAGAGATGCCGGCCGCCTGCAGCCGGTCAAAGATAGTGGTCGCTTGAATCGAGGTTTCGCTTCCCGCGATCGGGTACGCGTATCCACCCGAAGTTGCCCCGACCAAGTAGTACCTGTTCGGATCGGTTCGAGCAGGAGCGGGAGAGAACCACTTGTCGGCAACCGCGAACTGCGTCGCCAGCCAGTAGTGATATTCCAGATCCTGCGAAGTGTAGAAACCCATCGCGCGAATGCCTTGTTTGTCGGGGATGGTGGGATTCGTGCCGGGCGCGCCGGCAGTGGCGCTGGCCGCACCAATCACGAAACCATCCATGCGCGGCGTATTTGAGCTTACATCCTCAGCATTGAAAGCCCAGTGGCTTACGATCCAGTCGGCGCTGGTGTTCTCGATGCACATCGTTTTCAGATGAAATGCATAAATCGGAGTGGTTGGAACACCAGATGCATTGGGTGCCTTGTTCATAGCTCCGCATTGCTTTGTCCAGTCGGAGTTGGAACTGCTGCAATCGTCGGGCAAGCCGTCAACGTCAGGTCCGAGTCCGAATTTGGCGCGGTATTCGTTCAGCTTGCCAAAATAGCTATCGAAGCTCCGGTTCTCCTCAGACACGAAAATGATGTGATTGATGGCAGAAATATCCCCCGGATTGGTGGCTTGAGTCACCTGCACTGACGCCTGCGCAGTGGTGGTGGCCCCTTGAGCACCGGTGGCGGTCAAAACAAACGTGACCGTACCTACTGAATTCAACGTAATGCTGGTCGAGGTCTGTCCCGCGCCGATGGGGACGGTGGTGCTATTTTGCGTTAACGTAACGCTGTTCGCGTTGGTTACAGTCCAGTTGAGCGCAACGGCTTGTCCCGCAGTCACCGTGCTTGGGTTGGCGGTCAGAGTTGCCGTTGGACCTACCGGGGGAGGAGGAGCAGTCACGTTCACTGAGGCTTGCGCCGTCGCCGCCGTCGTACCTGACGGACCCGTCGCAGTCAAAGTGAATGTGGTGGTGCCGACGGTGCTCAAGGTGAACGACATTCCCGGCGAGGTCAATGGATTGCCGTCTAGCGCTACGGCTTTGCCATTTTGGTCGAGGCTAATGGTGCTGGCATTCTGGGTTTGCCAGCTCACCGTAACCTTGCCGCCTGCCTCAACCGTTCCCGGCGTAACCGTCATCGAGGCAGTTGGATTGGGCGGAGCTGGATTCGCAGGTGGAATCGGAACCGATGGCGGCGTAGTTGGGTTACTAGGTTGATTGTTGTTCTTCTGTCCGCTAAGACCCATACAGCCGCTCAACAGCGTCAATGGAAGCAAAACCAGTACTGCACAAATGGCACGGCGAATCCTGGAGCCTAACATCATGTCCCCCGACATTCAGGTGTGATCCTCAACAGTCGGATGGAGCAGCAGTTCACGAAGTTGCCAGCAGCCCTGCTCAGGGAGCGACTTGGTGCCAATTTTTTGTGATGACAGGCAGCCGAGTCAGAGTTGTGGATTCATAGCCTTAGAAGGAAGCCTCGCGTGGCCCCGGAAGGAGGCTCCTGCCATCCGGCCAGCGTCGTTTGTTGACGCTCAGCTTCGCCGTTTATTCGGAATTCGTGGCAATAAAAACGTGGCAATAAAAACATTGGCTCACCACCGTTAATAGAATGTGGCTGGAGCGCAACCTCGTCCAAGCCTGTCACTTTGAAGTGTCGGCAGAATCCCGGCTGCTTTTCGACAACCCGCAGAGACTTCCTTCTCGCGACCGTCGAAAGGTCAACCCCAAAACCGGGGAATCTACTCGCTACTGTCGCCAACTCGCAACGAGCAGCTCTCGGCTCTTCTGCTACAATCCGCTCTCTAACGCCTTTTTCCTTTCGCGGAGGTTGCAATGCAACTGGTCGCAAAACCCATTTTGGGATTTCTCCTTCTTGCAACGCTGTTTTCAATTACAGGCTGCGGCTATCACAACGACAAAGAGAAGTACTACCTGATTTCAGCCAATATTCAGCTTCCTTACTGGCAGGCTGCGTCCTCGGGAATTCGCCGTGCGACGCACGAGATGCAGGTGCAGAGCCAGTTCTCTGGCCCAAACAGTTATGATGCGCAAGCGGAAGTGCAAGCGTTTCGAGAGGCGGTGGCGGCAAAGCCCGCTGGCATTCTTGTATCACCCGCCGACCCGAAATTGATGGCGCCCGAAATTGACAAGGCGATCGAGGGAGGCATTCCCGTAATCACCGTTGATTCCGACGCCCCTGACAGCAAGCGCCTTTTCTACGTAGGCACCAACAACTATGACGCCGGCCAACTAGGCGCGCAGGTGGCCATCAAGAAGAGCAATGGAAAAGGCAATTTCATGGTCTTTACCATGCCAGGACAAGCCAATCTCGACGCGCGGCTCGATGGCTATCGCAAAGCCTTTGCAGCTCATCCCGCAATGAAAATCGTGCAAGTCGTAGACATTCACGGTCAACCAACGGCTGCTTTCGATGCTGCCAGCGCATCGCTCGCCAAGAAAGGCGCGGACAAAATCGATGGCTATCTTTGCCTGGAAGCTTCTGCGGGTAAGGAAGTCGCGCAGGTGATGAAGAACTACAAGATGACCGACCGTCTCATCATCGCCATGGACACGGATCAGGAGACGCTCGATGCGATCCGCGACGGCACCATCGCAGCGACGATCGCACAAAAACCCTCGAGCATGACTTATGTAGGAACCATGATGTTGGACACTCTGCACCATCATCCGCCAAGCTCGTTGAATCAGAATTGGCAGTCTGATCCATACTCGCCTGTCCCAGCTTTCGTAGACACAGGCGCGACACTGATCGACAAGACTAATTTGGACGATTTCATCAAAGCCCGCGATGCGGCTGCCAGCAACAAGTGACCTCGGCCTCGGCGATTCCAGGTTGTGAGTAGAGTGTGTTCAGAAATTGCGATTATTGTCGCTAGGCGGGCTCAGAAGCGAACATGTCGCAACGACTGAATTGGACCGCGACACCGGTCGCGGCTCCTCTCGGAAAGCGCTCCACGCGCACGATATTGCCGTCACACACCATGCGAATGCTCTTGCCGAATGCCGTAAGCACAAATTGCAATGTAATTGCCGAGCCTTCCATGGCGTCAAGTTCGGCGTAAAAGAATGCACCTGTTGTGCTCAGATCACGCATGATCGCGAGCCGATCCTGGCAATTCAAACTGGGACAACTGACGGATGCAGGGACGGTCAAGTGCACTCTGGAGACTCTTCGTGCCTCCTGTACAGCGGAGCGCATGATGTCGATTGCACGCTGACTTCTCTCAGGCAACGTCGCCCTCCTGCCTCAAGTGCATCTGTAACTTTGCAGGTGGGGTGCCAGTCTTTTAAGTAGCTGATTTCATTGAGAGAGGCTCGAGTGCGTTATTAACTCTCATGGGAACTTTTTGCGTACCCCTAGTACCGAACTAGGTGAAAAGTTCCACTCCAGGGACCGAGAGGAAAAGGTTGTTTTATAAGGCTAAAAGCTGGGTCGGCAGCTCGCTCCACCAGCTCTCAAAGCCCTCCAGCGCGCGCTCACATTGAATGCGATGACGCTCGCGTTTGTCCCGAATCAGGCGGCGAGTTTCTTCTTCGAGTGGCGGCAGCAAATCAAAAGTGATGTTCGCAGGCTGGAAGTTCTTCGCTTCTGTTTTGCATACGTAGTGAATGAGCGATCCCATCGCAGTTGAGCGCGGGGGCGGAATCGGCGATTCGCCGGAAGCCAGCGCAGCCGCGTAAAGTCCGGCCAACAATCCTGCGGCTATTGATTCCGTATAGCCTTCCACGCCGCAGATTTGTCCGGCGAAGAAAACATTTGCATGCCTCTTCATCTGGAGAGTTTCTTGGAGCAGTGTTGGCGCGTTGAGATAGGTATTGCGATGGATCTGGCCATAGCGCAGAAATTTTGCGTTCTCAAGTCCTGGAATGAGACGCAGCACGCGCGCCTGCTCCCCGAATCTCAAGTGGTTCTGGAAGCCGACGAGATTGTACGAATCAGCACGCAGGTTCTCACTGCGAAGCTGTACGACCGCATAAGGCATCATTCCCGTTCTGGGATTCCGAAGGCCCACTGGCTTCATAGGACCAAAACGCAGTGTGGAGCGGCCGCGGCGAGCAATCTCCTCGATGGGAAGACAGCCTTCAAAGTAGTTGACGTTGTCCCAATCGTGGCTCTCGACTGCTTGCGACGCGACCAGCGCGTCATAGAAACGGTCATACTCCTCCCTGGTGAATGGGCAGTTGATGTAGTCTGCCGTGCCCTTGTCATAGCGTGCGGCCATGTACACCTTGGAGTGCTCGATCGAGTCTGTCTCCACTACCGGACTGATGGAATCGTAGAAATACAAATGTGAGCTGCCGCTGAGACGGGCTATCTCCTGTGATAGGGCATCGGAAGTCAGCGGACCGGAAGCCACGACGGTAATGCCGCCCGCCTCATTGATAGTGGTGACCTCTTCGCGGCGCACCTCGATGAGCGGCTCGGCCGCGATCGCGTCCATCACGCTCTTCGAGAACCGCTCCCGATCCACTGCCAAAGCATGACCGGCGGGAACTGCGGCTTCATCCGCGCATTGCAACAGCAATGATCCCGCGCGACGCATCTCCTGCTTGAGCAGCCAGGGAGCGGTATTCTCGCTTTCACTCTTAAGCGAGTTCGAGCACACAAGCTCGGCGAAATCGCCGGTGCGATGCGCTGGCGTGCTCCGTACCGGTCGCATCTCGTACAGAGTGACAGGAACACCACGACGCGCGCATTGCCATGCCGCTTCGCATCCAGCCAGCCCAGCGCCGATGATAGTGATGGGATCCCGTTTCATTTGTCAGGAAAAATTCTAGTCCCTAAGCTGCGCTGGAAAGGCTTTCAGAACAATGCTGGCGTGATTTTCATGCTCATGTCGACAGCCTGAGGAGAATGGGTGAGAGCGCCTACGGAGATGTAATCGACTCCTGTATCGGCATAACTGCGGACGTTCTGCAGATTCATTCCACCTGACGCTTCGAGTGGGATGCGGCGAGTGTGCGTGGCCACGCGCTCGACAGCTTTGCGAACCGACGCAGGATCCATGTTGTCGAGCAAAATTGCTTCGGCTCCATTCGCCAAAGCCTCCTCCAGTTCTTCGAGGGAGCGTACTTCGATCTCAATAGGCTGCGAACCCAGCCGGGCGTCGTGTGCCTTCTTTAGAACGCTTTCAATGCCGCCGCCCAACGCAATGTGATTGTTTTTGATGAGTACGCCGTCGGAGAGATCAAGGCGGTGGTTATGTCCTCCACCACAGCGCACCGCATACTTGTCGAGCAAACGCAGCCCGGGAACGGTCTTGCGCGTGTCGAGGATGCGAGCCTTGGTTCCTCCAATCACATCCACGAATCGCCGGGTCGTCGTCGCTATGCCGCTCACGCGCTGAAGAAGGTTCAGGATCACGCGCTCGCAAGAGAGGATCACCCGGGCGTTGTGTCGAATCACTGCAATTGCCTGGCGGTCGTGCAGCCGCACTCCATCGAATATTTCCGGGTGACTGATGACTTCATGATGTCCCACAGCCGACTTGTCGAGGTTGCTGTAGATCTCAAGAATACGAGTCACAGCGCCGAGGCCTGAGAGTATGCAGGCCTGCTTGGCATGGATGGTAGCCGTTGCCCGCATACGCGGATCGATGCATGCCTGGGTGGTGGCGTCGCGTGTGGCACGGTCTTCGAGGAGAGCTCGTTCGAGAATTTCAGTGATGCGCCGGCTGTGCCAATCCAATGTGCAGACTCGGTCGAAAGGGTGGGCTAATTGCAGTGCCGCTCAAAGTTTACAGTACGTGCCTAGACTGCACGAGTCAACGGTATCACCGTTAACACGTTGCGCAGTTCACCCCACAACATCAGTGAGATTTTCGTCTTACCTTAGTCCCACCACGTTGGTTGGATTCTCGCACCGCATCCGCGAGCTTAGTCTCAATTTCGAACTACACCGCCGGCGAACCTAAGCTTCTCGAGTGGACTCCCAGGAAAAACAAGGACCAGCGATGCAAATGAAAAAAATACAAAAGTTCGTTTTGCTGATCGATTGCGATTGCGAGGAAGCGCAACGAACTGCTATCGAACTCGCTGGCGCAGACGGTTATGTCCTGGTCGCACGAAAAGCAGAGTCGGCTTTTGAATTTGCAAAGCAGCATCAGCCCTCGCACATTGTGATTCCTCAGTCACAGGCCAATCTCGATAGTAAGGTTCTGCCGCAGGTGATCTTGGAATTCAGCCCCGAAGCTGAAATTGTGGTGGTTCGCGGGTAGCGAAATCCCGATACACTGCTTAGCTGGGACGAAACGCATAACTTTAGGGACATCGCGCGGGACTTTCGTTGTGAGATGGTCGCCTAAGTTCTTGCGTACTAGTAACTTGCAACGTGTGGCGATCAGACGTAAGCTCAACGGCATGGTCGCTTGGGAATCGCTTTAGGAGCCTTCTTTTCCGCTCACTCACTCTGCAGCATGTGCGGCGAAGTGCTGTGTCTTCCGCGTTCCACACCTGCGTAGTGAATCAAACTCGAAAAGCGGCGCACTCAATCTGTTACGCCGCTGTCGTTTTCGACGCAAGCTTGCCTCTCCGAAGATTTGCAAGCGTCTTCATGACCTCACCGCTGCACCTGTTGCCCACTCTGACTTCCGCAAGAACCGGCGAATCCCAAAATCATAGAGAGCAGCCCCCAACAAGCCACCGAGCAGCGGCCCGGCAATCGGTATCAGCCAGGCCCCGCTTCCGTCGGTGAGTCCATTATTGCGAAAACCTGCCAGGGCTGTGAAGAGACGTGGACCGAAGTCACGTGCAGGATTGATGGGATATCCATGCATTCCGCCAAAGCTCATGCCGATGGCAACGACCACAAGCCCAATCATCAATGGCGCCATGTTCGCGCCGGGAGGCAAGTTGAATTCGTCGGTAATGGCAAAGATCAGCAACAGTAAGAGCCCAGTGCCAACCACTTGATCGAAGAATCCCGCTCCGGGCATGGACGGGAATGCAGGAAATGTGGTGAAGACGCCGGCGGTCCGTTCCAGCGTCGGATCGACTTGATGAAACGCCGGAAGATAATTGCGATAGACGACCGCCGCGGCAGCAAACGCTCCTGCGACTTGCGCAATCGAGTATGGAATCACTTTGCGCCACGAAAAACCGCGGAACACCGCCAGTGCTACGGTCACCGCGGGGTTGAGATGCGCTCCAGAAATTTTTCCCGCGACGTAGATGCCCATCGTGACTGCCAGTCCCCACCCAAGCGTGATGTTGGTGTAGCCGCCGTGAATTAGTTCGCCCGGATTCTTAGACGGAAACAGCACGGTCATAGCTACGACGCCGGTGCCGAACAGGATCAGCACGAACGTTCCAAGAAATTCAGCTATTAATTCGGCAGCTAACGTGGGTTTCGGGCTCACGATTCCGGTCCTCCGTCAGACGACGCGCTTCGCCTGAGCGAAGTAGTGTAGCAACGGCTGAAAAGGATCTGAGGAAAGAAACGTGAGCAATGAACATTGAACGATATTGCTTGAGGCTGTGATTATGGAAGAACTGGCAGGGATTCTGGGCTTTCCAACTTGGAAGCCTTGCTGGCCTCTTGAGCCGAGAGAGGATGCGCACCATCGCCCGCGGAGCCGTCCACCATCGAGAGATCGATTCGGTGATTCGGCAATTTCATATAGATCGATTTGTCAGCCCGACCGACGACCATGATGATCTCACCAAGATGACGCGGAGCCTGCATCGGCTTTGGCTGGGCGCACAAGTGCGGGAGTGCCCACGCGCCTCCGCTCAACAGGGCCAGCCAAGCCAGCACGGCAAGCGAGCGAGTGAGTTCAGAGAGGTTTCCTTCGACGACGTAGGTACCCGCGCAGAAGTCTCCGATGCGGCGGCGGAACTTCGAACAACTCGCGACCAGAGCGCCCAGCAGATAGAACCCGAAGCCATCCACCACTCGAAGCAAATTACGGATCGCTGATGCTCCCAAAGAGTTGCGACCGGAGTTGTTGACGACGCCGATCCCGACAATCGCCTTACCCAGCGTGCTACCGAGACTAGCTTCGAGGAGCCAGGCGTATAGAAAAGCGATGACTACGTTCAGGCTTCCGCCGAGAACGGTCACGGCCAGTGTCACCCGAAGTTCGGCGCCTGAAACGACTCCCCATTTCATGAAAGCCCAAACGTCGATGACGGCACAGGCGGCGAGAAGAATTGCGGCATCGAGAATTGTGGCGATCAAGCGGTCGCCCAGGGTCGCGAGACGAGCGGATCTAGAAGACTCAGAGTCCGATGGAAATGGGACGACCACGCCTGACTGCTCCAGTAAGTGCTGTCCTGGGGGCACATTCACGCCGCACCATGCGCACTTACGCGTCTTCGTGTCGACCGTTCTTCGGCAGCGTGGACATTCCATATAGGGATCAGCGTTATTGCCGTTGTTCCTGCTGCTTTTTCTCGCGCAGTCTGCGCGCATATTCGCCCAGCGACATGGGAGCCGCTTGCGGCCGCTGAGCCGGCTGGGTCTGGGCGATCACAGGTGGACGGGGCACCGCCGCAAGCTGCTGCGGAGCTGGTTGACTCTGCGCTACAGGCGCCGGCGGAGCGATCACCTTCGCATTCATCACCGGTTGAATCTTCGGGGCGGTCACAACCGGCGGAGCCGGCTTCACTGAAACAATGGGCTGCTGCTTTTGAACGCTTGGCGGTGCCACCTCAACCCTGGCTATCGTGGGCTGAATGATAGGTTGAACCGCAACAATGGGCTGCTGTTTCTGAATAAGTGAAGTTTCTGCAAGCGCGACCACAGGCTGCGGTACCACTCGTGGGGAGACGATGATCGGAGTCGCAGGTTGAACGATGGCCAGGGATGGCGTCGGCGCTGAAACTTCAATGCTAGCCATCGTGGGTTGGATCGTGGGTTCAACCGCAGCAGGCATAGTGGGCGGTGGGAACGGCCGCTCTTCAGCGATCTGCCGATCGCGGCCAAACATCCGGATTACGATTCCAGCAGAGACTTGAAAGTGCGCCGGCTCCCATCCTGTGAACGCCAACGTGTGCTGGGTGCCAAAATATTGACCTTCGAAATTGAGACCAAAATGGCGGCTCACTGCAATTTGCGCTCCGCCACCGAATGCATATGCCGTCTGCAATTCTCTTCCGGTCACGGGCGTACCGTTGCTGACAAGGTTTGTGCTCGTACGGTCAGCGCCCGCTAATCCTTCAATGAACGGACTAAACCGGCTTCGGGAAAGAATGATTCGCGGTCCGGCCAGCATCGAGTAATGGTGGACGGTGCCAGGCCCCGTGTAGCCGATGAGCGTAATGGCGTTAGAGGAGGCATAACCGCCGCCGAATTGGCTGGTGATCCCCAACCAACGATTCAGGCGAGTAACTCCAGACGTCTGCCAGCCGAAGGTGTTCACCTGCACGCTGCTGCCGCCCGTAGCGGGCGCGAACGTGGCGCCGTTGAATGACAGGTTGCCCGAAAGATCAAAATGGGAATCCGTTTGCGCTACGGCAAACGAACTGCAGAGCACGCCCGAAGCGATTGCAAGCCAGATACGACGTTTCACGTTTGTATCCTCTTTTCGGCAGTCTGGACCATTCCTGCATCGGGGCGCAGGAACGACTCCATTGTTTCGTAAGTAGGACCAAATAGGGATTCGAAAGCCACATCTGACAGGTACAAAGGTATCGAGGCGCGCATCATACTTTCTGTTCTGACTGCACGAAAGTACAGCGACTGGCGGGACAACAAGGCGTTGGTGAAGACTGTGACTTCCTGAAGTGACTACTTCCAAATGCAAACGGAGCGCCGCACAACGGCGTCCAGTGCTCGTCAAAGTTTCAATTGCCTCGCAGCTCCGGCGACGTTGATTCGGAGAGATACTTTTCCAGTACCTGCTCGAGCCGCCCCTGCGCACGCAGAATGTATTCAACCGCGTCGCGGGCGGCGCCGGCGCCGCCGGCATGATCCGTGACTAGGTGTGACTGGTCGCGGACTTCCTTACGCGCATTCGGCACGGCGACTGCCAATCCGACCCGGCGCATTACCGGAAGGTCGATGATGTCGTCGCCGACGTATGCCACTTCCTCTGCGGTGATTCTTTCTGCGGCAAGAATTTTGTCGAGCGCCAGCAGCTTGTTGTCCTGGCCGAGAAAGACATGATGAATGCGCAGCTCGCGGGCGCGCATCGCCACCGCCTCCGACACCCGCTTGGTGATGATCCCGAGCTTCAGTCCGCCGAGCCGTGCCAGCGACATGCCCACGCCATCGTGGGCATTGAATCCTTTACCTTCAAAGCTATTCACCGTGACGATCTCGTAACCGCTGGCGTCGGCCCTTACCTCTCCGGCGCTGAGGCCGGGTTCTCCACTCTGCTTGGGAGCAGGAAAGAACCATAGTGTGCCGTCGGTGAGGACTCCATCCACATCGAAGATGATGACTTTGATTTTCTGTGCGCGCGCTTTTGACATGAGTTCGTGCCGCCCTGAGCGGAATGCATGATTCTAAATGGCGGAATAAGTTGATCGTGTGATTCTGTTCCGCTGACGCGTTGGCTGTACCCTATCGTTCATGGTTGCGCGTACAGAGAATAAGAAGGCCGGCGGCTACGACCCATTCCTCCGCGGTCGATTTCCGGTTGGTGTGCGGACCATCCATGCGCCTGACGCCGCGCGGAAGCGGCAATTCCCTTGTGAGATATGGTACCCGGCGGCCACTCAGTATGCAGGCCAGGATCTTACGCCGGCAACGCAGGACGCGTTCACAGTCCCATTGCGGGACGCGCCACGCAAGCAATCAGCGATACGCGATGCCGCAGCCCAGGCGGGAACTTACCCTCTAATCATCTTTTCTCATAGCAGCGGAAGCGGTCGGCGCCAATCGACCTTTCTTTGTACTCACGTTGCCAGCCACGGATATGTGGTTGCTGCCCTCGATCATTCGGAGATCGTGGCAGCGGAGTTAGCGCGAAAGGCTGGGGAAAGCGACGAGCAAAAGACCAAGCGATGGGAAGCACTGATTGCAAGCCGCGTGCCTGACGTGCGTTTTCTTCTCGATTACTTGTTTAGCGGCGCACTGTCGGACTTGGAAGCCAAGCCCGATCCAGCTCGCATCGGCCTCGTCGGACACAGCTTTGGAGGCTGGACCGTGCTCGCCGCGATCGAGGTGGACCGGCGGGTACGCAGCGTGGTTGCGCTCGCGCCGGGAGGAGCGTCGCAGCCTAGACCGGGCATTCTTCCCGTGACGCTCGCATTCAATTGGGAGCGCGACGTTCCCACTTTATATCTGGCCGCGGAAAACGATGTTTCTACTCCACTCGCGGGGATAGTTGAAATATTCGACAGAACTCCGTCGACGAAACGAATGTTGGTATTGCGCCGGGCCGATCACATGCACTTCATGGACAACGTTGAGGAGTTGCACGAAACCGTGCGCAAGATGCCCTTTCCCGCGGAGCTTGCTTATCTGCAAAAGGAAATGCGGCCCATTACGGAACTCAGTTCCGGAGAGCAGGCCGAGCTGTTTGCCCGCGGACTCACGTTGTGCCACTTGGATGCCACATTGAAGCAGAACGCTGAGGCACAGCGGTTCCTTGCTGGGGACCTTAAAGCTGAACTCGCGAACCGCGGTGTCGAGGCAATCGCGCACAAGTCTTGAGCGGGTTTTTTTGGGGCCGCTATTTGGCGGAACGTAAAAAGGGAAATGCGAGGGCACGGCGGGTTGGCCGTGCCCCTCAGTGGGGAAGTGTTCAGCGATGCTTGATGAAGCCGCCAGTGTGAAGTTCACCGATAGCCTGGCGTAACTGCTCTTGAGTGTTCATCACGATCGGACCGTACCACGCGACCGGCTCCTCAATCGGCTTGCCTGAAACCAGCAGGAAGCGGATGCCTTCGTCGCCCGCCTGGACCGTGATCTCGTCGCCACGGTCGAAGAGCACCAGCGAGTGATTCTTGACGTCATACCTCGCGGGAGCGTTGGCGTCAGTAGCCGGCTCGGTTAACACCGCGCGCGGATCTGAGGCATCGCGGAAGGTGCCCGAGCCTGCAAAGATGTAGGCGAAGGCGTTTCGCGTGGTCTCCACTTTCAGCCGCTTCCGCTGTCCCGGCGGAACCGAGATGTCTACATAATTCGGATCGGCCGCCACACCCTCCACCGGTCCTTTCTTGCCCCAGAATTCACCGCAGACGATGCGCGCGCGTGTGCCGTCATCGTCGGTGACCTCCGGAATCGCGCTCGCCGGAATGTCCTGGTAGCGCGGATCGGTCATCTTCAGCTTTGCAGGCAGGTTCGCCCAAAGCTGGAAGCCGTGCATGCGCCCCTGCTCATCGCCCTTCGGCATCTCCTGATGCAGAATGCCGCTGCCGGCCGTCATCCATTGCACATCGCCGGCGGTCATTTTGCCCTTGTTGCCAAGGCTATCGCCGTGCTCGACCGAGCCCGCAAGTACGTACGTAATCGTTTCGATGCCGCGATGTGGATGCCAGGGAAATCCCGCGATGTAGTCCTCCGGATGCTCGTTGCGGAAGTCATCCAGCAACAGAAACGGATCGAATTCTTTCGTCTTGCCGAAGCCGAAGGCGCGCTGAAGCCTTACACCTGCACCCTCAATGGTGGGCTGGGTTTCAATGATTTGTTTGACTGGACGCAACGACATACGGCCTCCTTCGGTGGCTGCCAAAGCACCTGAATTTTCGTGGGAACACACCATTTGATGTGCGTCGGAACGGAAGGATTCAGGGCGTCGATTATCGGCCAACTACAGGCTAGTGTTCGGCTTGTCTGCGCTCGCAAGCTTCTGCCTGAGAGCCAAGTTCATCTTTGCGCATTGGCTTCAAACACCAGAAAGTAATCTTCCCGGTCAGCTTTCACAAAGTCGTATTGACCTGTGAGGTGATACCCCGCACGGGCGGCTTCCTGCACAATTACGTCCTTCTGGATTCCGTGATCTTCACCATTGCCGTTTCGGTCGATGATGCCGACGTGCGCTCCGCTGCGCAGCGACCTCCGCAGATTTTCGAGCAGGCGCACCGGTTCGGCGATCTCGTGGTATGTCTTGAGGATCAGAACCGAATCCACGCTATTCGGTGGCAGCTTCGGATCGTCCGGCGCTCCCAAAACGGTGCGGACGTTGTGGATTGCTTCCCGGTTCACACGATCCTTGATGTAGCTTATCGCTTCGGGATTGATGTCTACCGCGTAGACCGTTCCCTGCTCTCCCACTCGTTTTGCCGCCCTTACCGTAAACCAGCCGGAGCCTGCGCCGATGTCTGCGACAGCGGTTCCGGAATGAATGCCGAGGATGTCCATCACACGCTGGACCTGCAACTTCTTGTCGCGGTCGGGACTTTCGAAAATGGAGAGGTCGCCTTTGTAAGGCGTGCTCGTCTTTCTGTGCGTCGATTCTTCGGCGGGAGCCGTCTGCGCGGCCAGCGTCGCAGATTCCGGGGTAGAGGCAAAAACCAGCAGCAGAAAGACGACGATTCCCCATGAAGGCCGCTGAAATTTTGTAAGCAATTTCTGATTCCTGACGGGCCGAGATAGCCGCTATGACACTCAGTCTAGACCACCAGGATTGGAATATTTAGAAGCAGTGTCTCTAATCAGCGCTCGTTATGAGGCTGCTCCTTTGCACTTGGGCGGGCAAAGGGCAATGAGTTGGGCGCATTGAGAGCGGCTTCGCCGGTAACCTGCGAAGTGTCGCCGTCCAACGCTGGAGTCAGCCACTCTCTCCTTAACTTGGGCAAAGTTAAGAGGGATTGACTTGCCTGCTCAATCAAAAACGGGCGATGGTCGGCTTCACTGTTCTGGTTGGGCATCACCGGGGTTGACCACGTTTGCGTTGCTTCCCACCGCATACGTTCGGCGTCCGTGATGCTCAGCCGCTCACGAATCGAATTCGACTGAGCAGCTAGATTGGGAAGGGATCTTCCGCTTTGAGCAACCGCGGCTGCGGACGCAGTCACCAGAAACAAAGCCATCCACAATGTGCGCAACGCGCATGAGGGCTGCTCCCGAATCGTACGAGGAGTTGTCTGATTTGGTGGTCGCGCACGCACCGAGGTTGTCAATTTCCATTCTGGATCGAAGGAAATCGCGAGCCTCACGTCAGAGCTCTGCAAGCATGGCTTGCGCAGCCCAGAAAATCAGTTTTGGTCCTAAGTTGGTGTGGGATAGTAGCACCGCGCCATGAAAAGCAGAATCAGGTTTTTTGCCGGGGGGAAACGAAAGTGCTGCTACAGAGAGCTTCGACGGGAAATTGATTCCTTGAAAACGAACATGGATCACAACCGAAGTCTGTCATCCTGAGCCGGTTTTGGCGAAGGACCTCTCGGACATCTTTCCACTCTCTACGCCTTGTCCTGGTTTTCCACGAAAATCGTCGTAAAAAGCCGCGATGTTCCATAGCAGCCCCAAAAAATTTTCCGTAGGCCCTTCGCCAAAACCAGCTCAGGACGACAGATTCTCTAGAACAGAGCGATTGGAAGAACAGAAACGATACGGATGTTAAAAAACTCTGCCCATCCTGCTTGCAAGCTGGCCGTGGCTGCTCCCGCTTCCTCATGGCCACCATGCGTTGCGAGCCAGATCATGCCGGCGACGATCAGCCCTGTGGCTGCGACCTTGATGATCAACGTGCGGCCGCTGAAGTCCTCAGTCAACCACTTCGGTCTGAAGCGCGTGAGCAGAAGGGCTCCCACGAAGATGATCACGAAGCGCACGCCGGAGATGGCGTCCACAATCGCAGGATGCGTGAGGCTGATGGCGTAGAAGATCAGGAACGATCCAACGCCGTCAATGAACCGATTAACGAAGTACCAGAAGCGGCTGCGCGGATCGGCTTCGTCAGAATGTTTGAATATCTCCATCCGCCAACGTGGCGGGATCAGCAGCAGCAGCGCGCCCACGAAGGTTCCGACGGTAAAGAAGACGTAGCCGCTGACAAAGTTAGTCTCCTTAAAAACGATTCTCTGCATTACGTTCACCAGTCCAAACAGTCCGGAGGCGAGAACCATCGGGAGAGCCATTCGCCGGAACTTCATCTGTTCGGAAAGAAACATAAGAAATCCTCCGCCCGTGAGCAGCGCGAAGGCAACCACTTTGCCTCCGGCAAACGGCTGCCGTAAGAGAAAGAACGCAATCACCGCGGTGGCAACGGGACTGAATCCGCCGATCGCTGCCAGCGACTCACTCGCTTCTCCACGGTTGAGCGCGTCGTAATAGAAGTAGACGGCGCCGAGATGAATTACGCCCGCTGCGAAACCGAGCCATGCGACGCTCGCTCGCGGCATCCTGAAGCCAAACGGAAGCAGCGCCAGACCGAAAACGCTGATCGCACCAAGCCAGAACACGTAATTCACTAGGTTCTTTGTCTCTGGCCGGCGCAACAGCACCTTATCCCAAACCAGCGATACGCCGATTAAGCTATGCGCGATCAGCGCAATCAACACTCCCGATTTGAGAAAAGCAAAATGCATGGTGTTGCAAAGAAAATTAGACAGTTAAAGTAGAAGTGATGCCCGCCGGGCTGGGAATGCTTGTCGAACTGGCTGCGACCTCGGCGTTGCTGACTGCTGAAAATAATTGCGCAAGTCCTAAGTCTGTCATCCTGAGCGCCTCTGGTGCGCGAAGGACCTCCGATGATGCTTGCAGCACTTCGCCACGCCACGGCTTCCCTACGACGTTCTCGTTGAAAAGCCTCAAACCCGCGTGCCGATGGTGGAACGAACCGAGGGTCCTTCGCGCAACGGAGGCGCTCAGGATCACGGATCAACCCACCCAACACCCGTTAACGCACCTGTACGACCATCAAGAGAAAAAAACCAACACCCGCAATCAATTCTTCTGATGCCCTGAAAAAGAATTTCTGATGAATTCAATTGCCGAAACTTCGTTTCCCACAACGCGAAAGCGGAAAGATACGCCGTAGAATAATTGCATGTTAAAGAAGGTCCGTCTTTTTACTCCCGGTCCCACTCCGCTGCTGCCTGCGGCGCAATTTGCCATGGCGGCAGCCGACATTCACCATCGCACAGCAGAGTTTCGCGCGCTGTATCAGCGCGTCCTGGCGCAACTAAGGGACTTTGTCGGCACCAAAAATGATGTGATCCTGCTCGCGTCCTCCGGCACCGGAGCGATGGAAGCGGCCGTGTCGAACCTCACTTCACCCGGAGATCGCGTGCTGGTGCTCAGCGCCGGCAAATTCGGCGAGCGCTGGACCAGTCTGGCAAAGGCCTTTGGATGCCAGATAGAGACGTTGAGCGCGCCCTACGGACAAACATTCGCGATCGAGGAAGTGCGCACGAAGCTGAAACCAGACATAAAGGTTGTCTTCATGCAGGCCACCGAAACCTCGACCGGTGCGCGCCATTGTGTGCAAAGCATTGCCGCCCTCACGAAAGAAACCGGTGCGCTGCTGGTGGTGGACGCCATCACCGGTCTTGGAACGACGCACTTTGACGTTGATGGCTGGGGCATCGACGTCATCATCGGCGGATCGCAAAAAGCAGTGATGATCCCTCCCGGACTTGCGTATTGCGCGGTTAGTGAACGCGCGTGGCAGCGAATGGAGACTTCGAAGAACCCGCGTTACTACTTCGACCTGCGCAAGGAGAGAAAAGCGGCAGCAAACGGCGAATCCGCCTATACCCCGGCAGTCGCCTTGATCGCAGCTCTGGGTGCAGCCCTGGACTACATCGCCGACGGCGCTGGCGGAAACATCGCCGCCGGTCGCGACGCGTTGATTCATAACGCCGAAGTCGTAGCCGAGATAACGCGCGCCGCCGTTCAGGCATGTGGACTCAAACTGTTTGCCCCAACAGCTCCAGCCGCTGCCGTGACCGCAGTGCTTGCGCCGGAAGGAACCGATTCGGGAAAGGTAGTGAAAGGCTTCAAGGAACAATTCGGCGGCGTCATCGCCAATGGCCAGGGCGAGATGAAAGGACAGCTCTTTCGCATCGCTCACCTTGGCTTCTTCGATTATCTGGACACGATTGCGATGGTTGGTGGACTCGAACACGTTCTGCAGCCAATCCTGGGGCGCAATCTGCTCGGCGTAGGACTGAAGGCTGCACAAGAAGTGTATGCCAAGCGGCGCGGAACCTCGCTGGCACAGTTGCTCGAAGCGGATCAGCGCTGTTCCTGCGGCCGGCCGGCGGAAGGATGTTCGTCAAGCCTGGCAGCGATGAGCGCGTAACCCTCAGTCACAATTAGCAAACAACACAGCTTGACGTGGATGCGGGCGCCCTCGCCCGCGCTTGCGAACACCCGGCCGAGGGGGGCCGGGTCCACGTGGGCAGCCAAAGGACTTCATGAAAATTCTTATCGCTGAAAAGGTTTCACCCGCATCGCTCAAGGTTTTCCGCGACGAGCCCGATTTCGAAGTGGTCACTCACGACCAAATCAGCGATGTTCTCACCGCTGTTCGCGATGCCGATGCGCTCGTAGTTCGCTCTGCCACCGACGTAAATGCCAAGCTGATCGACGCAGCGCAAAAACTGCGCGTCATTGGGCGCGCCGGTGTTGGCGTGGATAACGTGGACACCGAGGCCGCCACCCGCAAAGGCATCGTGGTGATGAACACGCCCGGCGCGAACGCGATTGCCGTGGCCGAACACACGCTCGGACTGATGCTTTCGCTTGCACGCTTTATTCCCCGCGCCGACCAGACCACCCGCGCCGGCAAATGGGAGAAGAAGTCTCTGCAGGGTACCGAGCTGCGCGGCAAGACTCTGGGCATCGTCGGACTCGGTCGCGTCGGAGTGGAAGTTGCGCGGCTGGGAAAAGCCTTCGGCATGAAGGTTCTTGCCTATGATCCGTTCGTGTCGCAGCAGCTGGCCCGCGATCTCGAAATCGAGTTGATTGGGCTCGATCGGCTTTACTCCGCCTCCGATTACATCTCCCTCCACGTTGGACTCACGCCGCAGACTGCCGGCATGATCAATGCCAGTTCAATTGCCAAGATGAAGAAGGGAGTGCGGCTGGTGAACTGCGCGCGTGGTGAGTTGATCGACGACGCGGCGCTCGTGGCGGCGCTCAATTCCGGACAGGTTGCCGGCGCTGCGCTCGACGTTTTCTCTCAGGAGCCGCCGAAAGAGAGTCCGCTGCTCTCCGCTCCGAACGTGATCGCGACGCCTCACATCGCGGGCTCTACCAATGAAGCGCAAGAGTTGGTCGGAGTGCAAATCGCTCTGCAGGTGAAGGAGTACCTCAAGCGCAGCGTGATTCAGAACGCGGTCAACGTGCCTTCGCTCTCCGACGAAGAGTACAAGGAGATGCATCCGTACATCGATTTGGCGGAGAAGCTCGGACTCTTTGTCGGCCAACTCAGCGAGGGCAATGTAGAAAGCATCACAGTCACGTATCACGGCAAAGTTGCGGAATGGAAGACGGCGCTGTTGCGCAATGCCGCGCTTAAGGGAGCCCTCAAACAGAGCATCGATAGCGTGAATCTGGTCAATGCCGTCTCCGTGGCTTCCGAACGCGGCATTCAGGTCCAGGAGCAGAAGAAGCCGGAGGACACAAGTTCTGGCAACGTGATTTCGCTGAATGTGCGCAGCCACGAAGGTGAGCATCGCGCACGCGCGGCGGTTCTGCATGGCCGCTATCCGCGATTGCTCGACCTGGACGGATTTCACGTGGAGGCTCCGCTCGAAGGGCATTTGATCGTGCTGCGCAATCGCGACGTGCCCGGCGTGATCGGCCAATTGGGAACAGTGCTCGGCAAGAACGCGATCAACATCGCTAACTTTGCCCTCGGGCGAAGTGATGCAAGCGCCAGCAGCGCCGTCGTGAGCACGTCGTCGGGAGCGGCATCGGTTCGCGCAGAGGCGATGGCGGTTGTGCAGGCCGATCAGGCGGTCACGCAAGCTGCTTTGGAAGAGCTGAAGCGAGTGAACGCAGTGATTAGCGTGCGACCGGTTCAGATCTGAACTGGTCCGTGTTGCTACTTTCCTATTTTCTTTCAAGCACCAGCCTGAGCCCGAACGCGACCAGCACTGCCCCGGTGAATGCTTCGAGCTTGCGCTTCACTGCCGGTCGGGTCAAAACGGAACTCATACGATCCAATAACATCGCGTAGCTGCCCAGCCATGCCAGTCCCATGAGCACATGAATGCCGGCCAGAAACAGCGACTTCCGCAACACAGATTCGCCGGGCGCGATGAACTGCGGGAGAAAAGTCAGATAGAACAGAGCTACTTTGGGATTCAGCAGGTTAGTGAATAATCCCTCGCTGAAGCTGCGCAGCAACCCGCCATTTGTACCGCTTGCAGCCGCTGTGTTGGCCAAGTCCATTTTGGGATTATTGCGTGCGGCCCAAAGCGAACGTGCTCCGATATAAATCAGGTAAGCCGCCCCCGCCAGCTTCACCCATTCGTACGCGCGCGCGGACTCACGTAGAACAACCGACAATCCCAATGCGGATGCAGTGGCATGGCAGAGACATCCGAGACAGATCCCAAACGTGGTGAAGAATGTCGCGGTGCGCCCACGCGACAATGCATTCTTGGTGACGAGAGCAGTGTCGGCTCCCGGGATAATGGTGAGCAAAGCAGCGATACCCAGGAATGCGATGAACCGGGAATCCATGAAGGCTCCTGCGGGAGTTTTTTACATCCGATGTTCAGCGCCGATGGCGGTCGCACATTATTGCGAGCTGCGGGCACTCACTTGGGTTCGACTTTCCTATCAACTGCAATCAACGAGAGGCAACGGTCGGACATCCCTGTCCAGCTCCGGTCATAATTCTCTCGGAAGCGTCCGCGCTTGGAAACCTGTGCGGCGGCTTTGGGTGTCTAAAGGAGGAGAGTGAGCGTTTCGAGGAACTTTTTTATCTCCCTGGCGGCGGTCGTGCTGGGCAATGCGATCTACTTCCTGATCATGCCCCACCTGCCTCCGGCTGCCCAACACCGCAGCCTCCGTCTGCTCCCCGACTTGGGCCTGCTCATCGATTTTTGGATCTGTCTGGTGCTATACGGCCTCATAGCGCTGCTTTTTCCGCCCCAAAGACGGCGTCCACCGACCGAACAACGGCGCTAAAGCGCGCTTTTGCTGCACATATCGGAGACAATTTCCGTCTTAAAAGCCTCCAATTTCGCTCTCCCATTGGTCCCAAACAACCTTAAAATGACGATTTCCTTAGTACCAAAGTGGCGGAAAAGGCTTGTCAATTTGCCCTGAATCGGGCTTAATAAATGCACTGGTTGCTGTTCTAATCCCCTTCCTGATTGCGCCCGGTTGCACCTATTTCTGGCAGCGGATTCGGCCGGAACGGTATTAAATACTTGTGTTTAGCGCGACGATGCAGAAGATCGCCCTACTCTATGACGCCAGCCAGGCGGTCCTCTCCACCTTCAATTTGGACGAGGTCCTGGAGCAAATCCTCTGCATTGTGCGGGATTACTTCCACGTAACCAACTCCGCCGTACTACTCTTAAGCCCCACGACGCGCGAATTCTTCGTTAGAACCTCAATTGGGCGCCCAAAAGACGAGTCAGACGTCAGTATTCCCTTCGGTAAGGGCCTTATAGGTACCGCTGCGGGGCTTAAGCGGCCCGTGTATGCGCCGGATGTGAGTCAGGATAAGCGCTACATTGCGCACTTTCCTGACACCAAATCTGAAGTTTCCATACCGCTAATGGTGCGCGATGAGGTCGTCGGAGTGCTCGATATACAGAGCGAACAGCTCGATGCATTCGACTCCGAGACCCTCGATCTGCTCACTCTGTTCTCTACCCAAGCCTCAATAGCGCTGGAAAATGCGCGGTTATACACGCTGGAACAGCATCGAACCCGGCAACTCGAGGCCATTAACGCCATTGCCAGGCAGACCACAGCGGTGCTTGACCTGGACGCACTGTTGGGCAAAGTATGCGATCTGGTGCTCGAAAACTTCCCTGTAGATCACGTCGTGGTGCTGCTGCTTGACGAGGATGAGCACCTCAACGTCCGCGCTCACAAGGGCAAACTGACCGCAATTTTGCCTGCTGGAGCCTCGCTGCCGGTCGGTACCGGAATGGGAATGCGCGCTTTGGAGCTGGGAAAGACCGTCGTCGAGAACGAAGTTGCATTCCTTCCGCATTACTTAGCTAGCTTTGTAGAGACGCGTTCAGAGACGTGCGTGCCCCTGATCTTCTTCGGAGAGAAGCTTGGAGTGCTCATCTTAGAGAGCGCAAAGCCGCAAAATTTCACCAAGGAGGACGTTGCGCCGCTGGAATCGGTCGCGGACATTTGCGCCGGCGCCATCAAGAATGCGCATTATTTCGATCAGGCCCAGCAGCTCGCGTATCGTGACGGCCTCACTGGCATCTACAATCGCCGATTTTTCGAGATGCAGATTGCCTCGGAAATCGAACGCGCATCACGTTATGACGGTCGCTTGGCGATCATAATGATCGACATCGACCACTTCAAGCGCCTCAACGATGAGTTCGGACACCTGCTCGGAGATGAAGTCCTGCGCGAGGTTTCGGACGTTTTCGGGCAGCAGCTTCGTAAAGTCGACGTGGTATGCCGCTATGGGGGTGAAGAATTCGCCATCCTCGTGCCTCAAACTTCGGGTGGAAATGCCATGGAGGTGGCGGAAAAGCTGCGCCGGATGGTGGAGTCTTACCGCTTTCCCGGCGTGCCGGTGAAGGTGACAATCAGCTCCGGAGTGGCAGAATTCCCCACGCATGGACGCACGCGCGACGAACTCGTAGCCGCAGCCGACGCCGCCCTTTATGCTTCCAAAGAAGCAGGGCGAAATCGTGTGTCGCCGGCATCGGCAGTCGTGGCCCGCAAAACGACCGCCTAATACCGCAGCAATACGGAGGCCACAACAGTTGACGACGGTTACGAAAAAGCACTCTCCGTGACCTTTCTTCAGCCTTCGTGACCTTCGTGTTCAGTTTTTTCTTTTGCCATCGCCACGAACTCAGAAACAATTCTTGAACATAATCTGAATCACCACGTAGAGATCACTATGCACACAGTAGAACTGCAGCAGGTCCGCAAGAGCTACGACAAGTTCGTAGCTGTCAAGGATCTTTCTTTAAGCATCGATCGAGGCAGTATTTTTGGACTGCTTGGGCCAAACGGAGCCGGAAAAACCAGCACGATCCGGATGATGATCGGAATTACGGTTCCCGATTCGGGCCAGGTTCGGATGTTTGGAGAGCCCTTTCGACGCGATCATCTCAAGCGCGTGGGCTATCTTCCGGAGACGAGCGGGCTCTACAAGAGGATGAAAGTCAGCGAGCAGCTGATCCTTTTCGGACAGTTGCGGGGACTCTCGGCTGCCGATGCCGCTGCGCGCGGAAAGAAGTGGTGCGAACGGATGGAAATCGGCGGCTGGATGGACAAGAAGACTGAAGAATTGTCCAAGGGAATGCAGCAGAAAATGCAGTTTGTCGCCACACTGCTGCATGATCCCGAGTTCCTCATCATGGACGAACCGTTTGCCGGTCTCGATCCAGTGAATGCCTCGCTGCTCAAAGATGTGTTGCTCGAGCTGAATAAGGAGGGACGCACCATCCTGTTTTCTACTCATCGCATGGATCAGGTGGAGAAGCTATGCAGCTCGATTTGCCTCATCAATCGTGGTCAGGCGGTGTTGCAAGGAACGCTTAAGGAGATCAAAGGGCGGTACGGCAGAAACAACGTGCAGATCGAATACGAAGGCGCCGACGATTTTCTGCACGAAAACGGCCTGGTGCAGTCGTTCAACAACTACGGAAACTACGTTGAAGTCCGCATGGCTCCAGGCGCCGATTCGCAAAAACTACTGCAAATGGTGGCGCGAGGTTCGCGCATAAACAAGTTTGAGTTGGTCGAGCCGTCGCTCGAAGATATCTTCATCGACACCGTGGGGAAGACCGATGCATAACATTTTCCTGTTTGCCCGCCGCGAATACCTCGAGACCGTGCGCAAGAAATCCTTCATCGTTATGACGATCCTGCTGCCGGCGCTGATGTTCGGCTTCACCGTGCTGCCCAGCATGATGGCTTCCAAGAAGTCCGGCGAGATGCAGCACATCGTAATTGGCACGTCAGATCAGCAGTTCGGCAACGATGTCCGCGACAAGTTCATGCAGGCTCCAGCGGAGGACAAGACTCCCGCGAAACGACGCAGCGACAACGCTTCACGTTTCGACGTGCAGATCGACACCAATGTTTCACAGCAGGAAGAAGCTGCGCTTACGCAGAGGGTGAACGTTCACGACATTGACGGTTATCTCTGGGCCCCGGCGGATGCTTTGGCGCAGCGAAAGCTCAGCTTCCGCGCACGCACATCGAGTGATTTCGACACTCAGGGAGCCTTGGCCAGCGCCGTGCGCGAAGCCCTCCTGCGGCAATCGATGCGCAAGCATGGTGCTAGCGCCGACGAAATAACGGCAGCCCTGAAGCCGGTGGACATCGACACAAAAAAGATTGAGAACGGCAAAGTGAGTGAATCAGGTGGTTTGGCGATGTTCTTCACCGCGCTTCTGCTGATGATCATGCTGTATGTGACCATCCTCATGTACAGCATGAGCGTGATGCGCTCCGTGCTTGAAGAAAAGAATTCTCGCATTTTTGAAGTGCTATTGTCGGCTGCTACGCCTAAACAGCTAATGGCAGGAAAGATTCTGGGCGCGGCCGCTGTTGGGCTGACCCAGATTGCCCTTTGGACCGTAGCGGCATCACCATTTGCTGCTCAGTCAATCAGCATGTACGGAGAGCAGTTCCACTTGAATCTTTCCGTGGTTAACATGATTTTCTTCGCGGTGTTCTTCATTCTCGGATTTTTGCTGTATTCGGCGTTGGCCGCAGCGCTCGGATCGGCGGTTAACTCGGAGCAGGAAGCGCAGCAGTTTCAGTTCGTGATCATGATGCCGCTGATCGTGTCAGTCATATTCATGACTCCAGTGATCCAGCAGCCGCATTCGACGCTGGCCACAGTGCTCTCTCTCATTCCGTTCTGCGCGCCGCTGCTGATGTATACCCGCATCCTGGTAGAGACGCCTCCAGCGTGGCAGATTGCGTTGAGCCTGGTTCTACTCGTAGGCACCATCTACGCGATGCTCGCGATTTGCTCGCGCATTTACCGCATCGGCATCCTCATGTATGGCAAACGGCCAACGTTGCCGGAGATTGTGAAGTGGATGAAGTACGCGTAGAGACATTCAGCTCTTCTCATTCGTTGTGAGCGCCGGTCGTTGTCAGGAGGCACTGATCAAAAGTGTTTCAGACTCACCAAAAGCCTGGCGCCTGAGCGAAGCGAAGGACCTCCGGCGAATATGTCGGTCTTGCTTGTGGCATCGCGGTCTTGCACGAAAGCTTTGCTTGAAAAGCCAGGACAGAGCCGCTTAGGCGTATCAACGCCTTCCGCAAGAATACTTGAGTGGGGTAGTAACATCGACCGTCCGCCTTGCCAGCTTTTCCCACCGACATATAGACTGAGAGGTTTGTTGCGTGCATTTCGCGCGCGCAGGAGGAGTCTGCATGCCAGGGGTAGAAGACAAAGTCAAGCAGATCATCATCGACCAGCTTAGCGTGGAAGAGAGCGAGGTTACGCCCAGCGCTTCGTTCGTGGACGACCTCGGCGCCGATTCCCTCGACCGCGTCGAACTCATCATGGCCTTCGAGGAGGCCTTCGACCTCGAGATTCCCGACGAGGAAGCCGAAAAGATCAAAACCGTGCAGGACGCGGTGGGCTACATCGAGAAGAATTCCAAAATAGCGAAGCAGTAGCGGGAACCCCCCAGTAAGCGCCGGTGCTGTCTCCCGTGGCGGATTGGGTGGTAATAGCGGTGGCAGTCTCATCTCACATAACGAGGAACGCGAATGGCCGCAGTAGACGAGAAGGTTAAGCAGATCATCGTGGAACAACTCGGTGTTGACGAAGGTGAAGTCACTCCCAACGCGTCGTTCGTCGACGACCTCGGCGCCGACTCGCTCGATACTGTCGAGCTGGTAATGGCGTTCGAAGAAGCTTTCGATATCGAAATACCCGATGACGAAGCGGAAAAGATCAAGACGGTGAAGAACGCCATCGATTACATCAATGCTCACTCGAAAGGTGGCAAGTAGCCATTGAGCCGTAGGGTTGTCGTTACTGGACTGGGACTCATTTGCGCGGTGGGCAACACCAGTGCGGAGACCTGGTCCAATCTTCTGGCGGGCAAGAGTGGCGTTGCCACGATCACCGGCTTCGACACAAGCGGGTTCGCGTGCACTATCGCCGCTGAAGTCAAGAACTTCGATCCGCTGAATTTCATCGAGAAAAAAGAAGTTAAGAAGATGGGCCGCTTCATTCATCTGTGCATGGCGGCGACAGATGAAGCGGTCAGGATGTCTGGCCTGAATGTCACCCCCGAGATCTCTGAGCGTGTCGGCGTTCACATCGGCTCCGGTATCGGCGGTTTTGACATCATCGAGCGCGAGCACTCGAACCTGCTCAACGGTGGTCCACGGAAGATCTCGCCTTTTTTTATTCCCGCAGCGATCATCAATCTGGCCGCAGGGCACGTGAGCATCCGCTACAACGCCAAAGGTCCCAACGAAGCAACGGCGACCGCCTGCACGACCAGCGCGCATTCGATCGGCGACGCCTTTAAGATAATTGCGCGTGGCGCCGCCGACATCATGATCGCCGGCGGAACCGAAGCGGCGATTACTCCGATGGGCGTCGGCGGATTTGCCGCCATGCGAGCTCTTTCCACCCGCAATGATGCGCCGGAAAAAGCGAGCCGCCCGTTCGATGTCGATCGCGATGGCTTCGTGATCGGCGAAGGCGCCGGAATCCTGATTCTCGAAGAGCTGGAATTCGCCCGCAGGCGCGGCGCGCGCATTATGGCTGAGATCATCGGATATGGCATGAGCGCCGACGCGTATCACATCACGCAGCCCGCGGAAGAAGGCGAAGGCGGATATCGCGTGATGGTCGCCGCGCTCAAAGATGCGGGAATCAAAGCCGAGCAGGTGGATTACATCAATGTCCATGGCACGTCGACGCCACTGGGAGACGTGCTTGAGACCAAGGCCATCAAACGCGCCTTCGGCGAACACGCGAAAAATGGTCTCGCCGTGAGCTCCACAAAATCCATGACCGGACACCTGCTGGGTGGCGCCGGCGGGCTGGAAGCTGGAATTACCGTTTTGGCACTCTGCGACCAGGTGCTGCCGCCCACAATGAATCTCGAGAAACCCGATCCCGAATGCGACCTGGACTACGTCGCCAATAAATCTCGCAAAGCGAAGCTCGACATCGCGCTGTCGAATTCATTCGGATTTGGCGGGACGAATGGATCGCTGATTTTTAAGCGCTGGGCGGAATAGCCGGCACTCGGCATTCGGCGCTCCGCGTTCGGCCAGCAACGCATTTTCGTAGCTCCAAGTGAGAAGCCAAGAGGGCGACTGCTCACTCCTGAGCCTCTGCTTCCCATTGACAGTCTCTCTTCCTGACCCATACATTGAATTCTGCTTCGCAGCTTTGTGGCTCGAAGCACTCGACAATTTAAGCGGATCGCGCGATCCCGCCTTGTGGTGGGATCAGGGAAGCGGGTGAAAGTCCCGCGCTGCCGCGCAACTGTAAGCGAGTCAAAGAGACCCATAACCACTGTTCCGTGCTGCGGAATGGGAAGGGGGTCTCTGGGGTGCTGAAGGCACTCACTCGTAAGCCAGGAGACCGGCGCGAACTGCACAACTCAATCCCACTCGCGTGCACAGGAGGATTGCCGTGCGGAATTCCCTTCTCTTTTTCCTTTTGGTCTCGTTCCTTTTGGTCTCGCCTACTCTGGCGCTGGCTGCAGATTTCACCGTTCGCGTCACCGACCCTTCGGGCCGCACTGTTGCCGGAGCTCGCGTCGCTATCTATCAAACCGCAAACGATGCGCAGCTTGAGTCAACGAACACCGCGCCAAATGGAATCGCAGTCTTTCACGATGTTGTGCCTGGCGCATATCGCGTACAGGTGCTCGTTACAGGATTTGCGGAAAGCCTGACTGATACTACGGCGCAGACCGATTCTGTGTTGCAAGTCCAGCTGAAGATCGCAGCCCGAAATGAAACTGTCGTAGTTACTGCCACCGAAACTCCGCTGCCCGCCGATGAAACCGGAGCACCGGTGGAAGTAGTCGATCGCGATACCCTGCTGAACCGGCAGCCGGTACACGCTGCGGACGCGATTCGATATCTTCCAGGAGCGATCGTCAATACTGCCGGCCGTCGCGGAGGCATCGCTTCTCTTTTCGTGCGCGGGGGAGATTCCCGCTACAACAAAGTGATCGTCGACGGCGTTCCCGTAAACGAACCGGGTGGAACCTTCGATTTTGGCGTGCTATCTCCGGTTGCCGTGGATCGTCTGGAATTTGTGCGCGGGCCGGAGAGCGTACTCTATGGTTCGGACGCGCTCACCAGCGTGTTGCAGATGTTTAGCGCCACCGGCACTACGCGCGCGCCGGAGCTGACGCTAAGCGCCTACGGAGGTACTTTCTCCACTGCCCAAGGTTCGGCCTCGCTGGCCGGAGCACGTGGTCGGCTTGACTACAACCTGTTCGGTGAACAATTTAATACAACCGGCCAAGGCATCAACGATGACTACTCGAACTCAACTCAGGGCGCAAATGTAGGCTGGCGTTTCACGCCAAAAGCTATGTTCCGCTTGCGCACACGCCATTCGAACGAACGCAGCGGAGTGCAGTCATTCTGCAACTTCAACGGTCAGCAGCTAATCCCGCCAGACACGGACCAGTTAGCGCGGCAGAATAACTTTCTTGCCGACGCCGATATCACGCTCGCGGCACCCAGCCAATGGAAGCACAGCTTCAGCGGGTACGAGTACCACCACGTCCGTGAGAACGTTGACAAGGTGATGGACGCAGGCCGCGCCACCAGTTTCGGCAACTTCGACTTTCCTTTTTCAACGTTCGCGGATTTAAATCGGGCTGGATTCATGTATCACGGGGAGTATGACCCACGACTCTGGGCACGCACCAACTTTGGCTATGAATTTGAGGACGAGAATGGCTTCATCGGTGATCGCACCGCACCGCCGCTTACGCATGGCCTGCGACGGAATCATGCGGTATTCGCCGAGCAGGCATTCTTGTTCTCGCGCTTCACTGTGATTGCAGGGGGACGTTTCATTCACAATGAGAGCTTCGGCAATCGCGGCGTGCCGCGCGCGGCGCTTACGTTTCTGGCATTTCGTGGGGGCGAGTTTCTCAGCGGAACGCGCCTGCGATTCGCTTACGGCGAAGGCATCAAGGAGCCTAGCTTCGATGAAAGCTTTGGGACGGGATCGTTCTTCATAATCGCCAATCCCAATCTGAAACCAGAGAAGAATCGAACCCTCGAAACCGCGGTGGTACAGAGCTTCATGGGAGATAGATACTCAATTTCAGCGGGCTATTACAACAACCTGTTCCGCGATCAGGTCGCGTTCACTTCCGATCCAACCACCTTTGTCGGGCAATTTGTGAATCTGAACCGATCGCTGGCCCACGGCACGGAACTCGAGTTCCATGGACGACCCGCGACCCGGCTCAGCTTCGATGCTTCCTACGTTTATACGTCGAGCCAGATCCTTCAATCTCCGTTGGCCTTTGATCCACTGTTGGCAGCAGGCGCTCCGCTGCTACGCCGCCCTAAACATGCGGGATCGGCGACGGTGAACTACATCGCGCGGCGCTGGGGAGGCAATCTAAGCGCAGTCGGAATTGGGAGGCGCACGGACTCAGATTTCTTCGGCCTCATCCCGCATGTCGACCATGCAGCTGGATACGTGCGCGCCGATGTCAGCGGCTGGTATGAACTCCAACGTCACGTCACCGCCTTTCTTGCAATCGAGAATTTGCTGAACAAGCGTTACGAAGAGGCGGCGGGATACCCGGCGCTGAAGGCGAACTTCAGGGCGGGACTGCGTTTTCGGTTCGGCGGAGAGTAAAGCAACGGCGAACATGGAGGTCACGAAGGTTTCAATCGAAGGTCACGAAGACGAGAGTTTCGCTTCGTAACCTTCGTGTTCGCGCTTTTAACTGGTTCTGGCGCAAGCGAGAATGAAGTTGCCATCGCTACTGGACCAGCGTGATTCAATTTGGAACGCGGCGCGTTCCACAAACCCAAGCAGCACCGACTCGCTGGCGTATTTGATCGAGCTGCTCATTCGCAGTTTTTCTCCAGCGGCAATCTCAATCCCTTCGCCACCGATGTTCAGGCGCAGGTCGCGGATCGCTACGAACTGCTTGGTGACGGCCAGTAATCCATCGCCAATTGTGGCGCTCGAAAATTCCAGCCGTCCATCCTCTTCAGTGATTCCCACTCCGGTAAGAGGCCCCCAGGCAAAGCGACGATTCGTAGGATTGTCGTAACCGCCCAGAGTCTGTTCGCTAAAGATTTCACCATCGAAGAGGAACCAGTCATTCCGACGTAGATGACAGCGCAGCCTGAGGGGAAATTGTCGCGGGTCAAACGCCCCGAGTGTATTTCCCAGGACAGTAAAGATTGCCGGCGTGTCGCTCTGTGTCGCTGCATGGCAGACCTCCAACAGATCGGCGTCTTTGCCCAGATCGCACTTATATCCAGACACGTACAAGACGTGCCGTTTTGCTTCCTCGAGCGCCAGCTCTAATAGCGCCTGACTGAAATCGGCGCCCACATAGCCGGAGGGACCATTCCGTACTCCTTTGAAAGCTTCCAGGAGGACTGCGTCTTTGCTTCCTTCGCCGCAGCCCAAGCCACAGATCGAATGCGCGACGTCAATCCTCTCTGTAAGGGCTGGCGCGGCTGCCGTGAGCACTTCCAGCGCGCGATTGGTGTTTCGATACTCACTTGAACTACAAAGCTCCGCCCACGCTCGAACCGAAGAGGGAAACCAGTAAAACACCTCTTCGGGCAGCTCTCGTCGCCGGAATGCGCTCTGCACTCGATCTAGAATTTCGCGTTCACGCAGGAGCGCAGTGATGCTTAGCCCTTTCATCGATTCTGTGGCGCTTGCGCTCATTCTCAAAATACGGTCTGCTTGCGTTGCATTGTATCGGGGAAGCTCTCGCGCCATTAAGCGCCGGGAGGGAAATGCCCTGGTTTGCGGAGACCTTCGGTCATCTGAGACAATTTCGTTACCAATTTGGGGCCTCAGCGCATCTAGATAGGGGTCGTAAGTTGTTTAGGGAAATCACAAGGAGAAACTGAATGAAGATTCTTGAGATCAGTGAAATTGCTCCGACCTGTCATTCCAATATGAAACTGGTTGAGACCGCGGAAGTGGCCCCGACTTGCCATAACAATGTCAAGCTGGTTGAGAGCACCGAAGTTGCTCCCACCTGTCACTAACCTGACTGCATTGGTAGAGACGCGGCATGCCGCGCCTCTACCAGCGATTTTCTCGAATGCCTACGATTCCGCAGCATCGACTTTCGATTGGCACTTTCTATAACCCACATCTTGCGCAATTCACGCTCGATCATCCCGATTTGATCGACCACCTCGCGATGGCCGACCCGCCAACGCAAGACGACGAGTTCTTTCCAAGCATCCAGCAACAGTTTCCGCTGCTATTGCACGATTATCTCGGACAACTTTCCGATCCGCTGAGCGAATTCGCGCTTCAGCGCGCGCGCAGCCTCCAGGAACGGTACCGCTCGCCCTGGGTCGCCGAGCACTTTCAATGTCTGCACACGCAAGACCACAGCCGCTCTCTGGATTATGTTTTCCCTCCGCTTTACACCGAGGAATTTCTTCAGCGCTTCTGCCAAAACGCGCTGGTACTTCGCGACTCTGTGGGCGCGCCGCTAGTAATGGAGAATATCCCTGGTTTCTTTTCGGTTCGCCGCGCGCAGATGACTGAGGCGGAATTTCTCCGGCGCTTTTTTGGACAAACCGGCTGCGGATTTCTTATCGATATACCGCACATCTGGCTGGCCGCTCACTACCGGGGAATCGACCCCCGTAAATATTTGGAGGACTTCCCGCTGGATCGCGTGGTCGAAATCCATGTGGCGGGAGTGGAATATGATCGCGATCTCGAAGGCCCATGGATCGCGCCAACGTCGCCGAGCAACGATATCTTGCAAATTGCGTGCTGGGTCGCAGAGCGTGCGCCTAAGCTGCGCGCGGTGACCCTCGATGTCTTCTCGCCAACCGTAACTGGCGTACAACTGGAAGACAGCATGCGGAGCACTCGAGCTGCCTTTGCGGTTGCCAGCGCGGCGGCCAGCTAGCCGCGACGTTTGCAAATTGGCATCCTGAGCCGCTGTTGGCGAAGGATGGCAGTCGCTTGGGATCGGTATCCAGCGACTGATCTTAAGAATCGAAAGCCTGACTGATTTCGAGCAATGTAGAGTATGCCCAAAGAGAGCACCGGGATTGGCAGGCGCGAAGATCGCGATCTCCAAGACAGCATCATTCGCCATCTCACAGACGCGAACGCCCGCGCACAAGGTATTGCTGTTGAATATCTCGATGGGCCCGAGGCGGAACGAGCAGAGCGATTTTCGCGCTTTCTCGCGCGTCGCTATTATCGCGATCGCCTGAGCCGCGGCTTCCGTTACTCCGCAAAACTAGTAGATCGACAAAACGCCGCTGATCACCTGCCTGACAGCGCGCAGTTCGAATCCATTCTGGATGATTGCGTGCTGAGCTCAATCGCGACTTCGCGAGCGGTGGGCGAGCTTGCCGTCACACATTTGGTCCCGTTTTGGCACGAAGAGTGGTGGAGCGAGTTGCTGGAATATGAGCGCGCATTCTTCCTGCAACTCGCGACTTCGGAAGCGACGCCCTCCAGCAAGTTTCCCCAGAGGAGCACGTCGACAATCGTGCGCACCTTTGAATTCGACTTACCAGAATTGCTGGTGCGCTTGAAATCAGAACAGATTCCGACACAAGCATCGCGGCGAGCTGTCACTCTGCTCTTCTCACGCACCCATGTAGGCAGGGTTTATGTCGTGGAACTGGATACACTTTCTGCGGCCGTGCTCGACGCAATTGATGGCAAGACCACGCTTGAAAGAATCCCCTCATTACGTAGAATGTCCGCTACCGAAACGCAGCGTGTGTTCACCACTTTGGCCGAGGTCGGGGCCATCGTGGTCCCAACCGCATAGAAGTATCCGTCTGATCCGCAGCATCCGTTCGATCCGTGGCGGTTTTGCTGTTGTCCTCCAACCGTGTTCTTCTCGCAAATGATTTATCATCGGCGGTTGGCCTTCACAGGCTGAACTCGCAAGATAAAAGGAGAAAGCCGTGGCGCACTCACTTCCGCCGCTCCCCTACGATTATTCCGCTCTGGAGCCGTACATCGACGCGCAAACCATGACGCTGCATCATGACAAGCATCATGCTGCGTATGTGAATAATCTGAACGCAGCTATCGAAAAACATCCGCAGCTCGGCAGTAAGACTGTTGAGGACCTGCTGCGCGACATTAACAGCGTGCCTGAAGATGTGCGCACCGCGGTTCGCAACAATGGCGGCGGACACATGAACCACACCATGTTCTGGCAGATCATGAAGCAGAAAGGCGGAGGTCCACCGACCGGGCGCGTCGGCGACGAGATCAAGAAAGCCTTTGGCAGCTTTGAGGATTTTCAGAAGCAGTTCAACGATGCCGGCACGAAGCGCTTCGGGAGCGGTTGGGTGTGGCTGGTTCGAAGTAAGGCGGGAAAGCTCGAAGTAATTTCAACTGCGAATCAGGACAATCCGATCATAGATGGACATCATGCCATTATGGGAAATGATGTCTGGGAGCACGCTTATTATCTCAAGTATCAGAATCGGCGCCCGGACTATCTTGCGGCGTGGTGGAATGTCGTCAATTGGGACGAGGTCAGCAAGCGTTTCAAGTAGCAGCTGATTTTGCTTCTCAGCCTTGATGATGTTGGAACTTGAAAGGCCGCCTTCCTTGGGCGGCCTTTGCCTCTGTTTTTGCTTCTGTTATCTCCTGAGGTCAGTTGCGGGCTTGGCGACTGCGATCAACTCGCCCATCAAGACCTGTCCCCACATCCCTAGACGCGCGCTGTGCAGTAGTTCGCGCAGCCGGCTTAGGATTTTCATAGTTCACCCCAAAGCAGCGCAACGACTTGCAAGTTGCCTGATGTATGTTATGAGATGTCAAGATGGCACCAGAGAGTTACCGGACAATCGTGGGCTCCTGCCGGAAATCGAAAGCTGCTGTGGAGCCGCGGTGAGCAACAAGCAATAGGCAATAAGCGAAAAGCAATTGACGAGCTCTGGCAGCCGCATACAGGCGCTGATTTTCGCCTATTGCCTATTATCTATTGCCCGCCTATTGCCCATTGCTGATTCCTTATTATCTCGGGAAGTTCGTCTCTATAAATGACATCGCCTCCTCGCGCGTGTGCAGCGTGCCCTCGAGTTGTGCATCTTCGACGGCTTGGAGAACAGTCCGGAACCTTGGGCCTGGCGTCCAGCCGTTCTGAATCAAATCTTGCCCGGAAATGAGAGGAGCTGGACGAATCTCCTCTTCAGGAGTGTTCTCCAGCTTCTCGCGCACGAATTGGTACAGCGACAGATCGCGATGACTCGCGGAGCAATCGAGCCGGTGCAACTCGAGATGCTCTTCGAACTTCGGCAGGCGCATGAAGCGCTTGAGTGTGGATTCTTTCATCTTCTTCACATCGCCAAAGCGCATGTGGTTTGCAACGAGCGCTGAGACCTGTTCCGTGATGTCGTTCGAGAGCCGCAGGCGCCTGCATATCTGCTCTGCCATTCGCGTTCCCACTTCGGCATGGCCGTCGAAACGAATACGATCGGGAGCTTCACGAAAGGTGGGCGGCTTGCCAATGTCATGCAGCAGCACTCCCCATGCAAGCGACTTAGGAGATTCCTTTCCCAGTCCATCGAGCAGCATCAACGTATGGATCCATACGTCACCTTCCGGGTGATACTGCGGCGGCTGTTCGACACCTTTGAGCGCGCTCACCTCCGGCAAAACATGCACTAGGATTCCGCTTTCATCCAGCAGCTCGAAACAACGGCGCGCGTGTCCTTCGGTGAGCATCTTGTCGAGTTCGTCACGAATGCGCTCACGGCTTACCATGTGGATCTCACGGGCAAGCTCGCGAATTGCCGTCATCGTGCCTTGGTCGATCTGATAGTCGAGGCGCGCAGCGAACCGCACGGCACGCAACATGCGCAGTTTGTCTTCACGAAATCGCTGATGCGGCTCGCCAATGGTGCGAATTATCTTGCGTTGCAGATCGCTGCGTCCGCCAACGTAATCGATGACCTCGTCCGTTATCGGATCGAGCAGCAGACCATTTACGGTGAAATCGCGACGCTGCACATCTTCCTGCGCGGTGTCGGAGTAGCGGACCGCATCGGGATGGCGCCCATCGGTGTATCCCACGTCGCTGCGATAAGTCGCGACTTCAACACGAATCGGCTTCTCGTCCGCTTGCCGCACCACGACGAGGACCACCCCAAACTGCGCACCAACGGGAATAGTCTCCGGGAAAAGCGTTATCACTTCATTTGGACGCGCGCTGGTTGCGATGTCATAGTCCTGAGGCGCAGTGCCGATCAGGAGATCGCGCACGCATCCGCCTACGAAATAACCGGAGTGGCCATGCGCGCGCAGTTGCTCCACAATAGAAATGGCTGAGGCTTTCGCGAGTTCCGCGCGCGATTTATTCATTGCAGGCTTTGTTAGGCGAAATTCTTCTTTTATCATAAGACTCAGTGGCGCTAATCCTGGGCATCGAGAGCTCCTGCGACGAAACGGCGGCCGCAGTGGTACGCGATGGTGAGCAGGTGCTCGCGAATGTGGTCTCCTCTCAGATTGCGACGCATCAGCCCTATGGCGGAGTCGTGCCGGAGCTGGCTTCACGCGAGCATCTGCGAGCCATTGTTCCTGTAGTTCGCGAGGCAGTTGCGCACGCAGGAACGTCCCTGCGTGAGTTGGACGCGCTTGCCGTCACGCAAGGGCCAGGCCTTGCAGGAGCGCTGCTGGTGGGCATTACGTATGCAAAAGTGCTGGCGTTTGCGTTGTCAAAGCCGGTGATCGCCGTCAATCATCTCGAAGGTCACATCCACGCTGCGTTGCTCGAGCATCGGCAATCGCATGCTGAGGACCTTCCGCTTCCCGCATTGGCACTCGTTGTCTCCGGCGGGCACACGCATCTCTATCTTGTAGATCGCTCGGACGGTGCGTGGACCTACCGCAACATCGGCCGCACTCTGGATGATGCCGCGGGTGAAGCTTTCGACAAAGTCGCTAAGCTGCTTGGGCTCAGTTATCCCGGCGGCCCCATGATTGAAGCTCTCGCAACGCACGGCAATGCGCGCGCGATTGCGATGCCACAATCCCAAATCAAAGTGCGACAGAAGCGGCATGCAAGCGAGGAGCCATTGGCACACAGCTATGATTTCTCTTTCAGCGGAATCAAAACTGCCGTGCTGCGCTTTGTCGAGACCCACGCGATGAAGTCGTCGATCGAGCATAGGCGCGCTGCCCTTCGAGGGCATAAGGATCCCAAAAGCGCGGACTTTCTGCCGCTTTTGGATCAACTCACGTTGGATCTGATCGCATCGTTCCAGGAAGCCGTAGTTCAGGATTTGGCGCGCAAGACTCTACGAGCGGCCATTGAATCTGAAGTTCAGTCGTTAATCGTGACTGGGGGAGTCGCTTCGAACGGACGCTTGCGCTCTGAGTTCACGAGGCAGGCGAGGACTGAAGGCTTGCGCGTGTTCTTTCCGTCGCGGGCGCTCTCAACCGACAATGCCGCCATGATCGCGGCGGCAGCGTATCCGAAGCTCCTATCCAACGACTTCGCGGGGATACGCTTTTGCGCCGAGGCGTCGTTGCCTTTGGGCGCACTTTAGGCAGGCTTTCATTCTGATTTCTTGCAAAGAAAAAGGTGCGACCTGTCGGTCGCACCTTTTTAGCTCAACGAGTGTAACTACTTAGTCTCTTACTCCATCCATAAACGCTCGCAACTTCCTCGAGCGGGAGGGATGACGCAGCTTGCGCAGCGCTTTGGCTTCAATTTGGCGAATGCGCTCGCGAGTGACCGCGAACGACTGTCCGACTTCTTCGAGCGTGTGCTCTGAGCCGTCTTCGAGTCCGAAGCGCATCTTGATTACCTTCTCCTCGCGCGGAGTGAGTGTGCGCAAAACGTGCGCCGTCTGCTCCTTGAGGTTCACGTTGATCACGGCTTCGGCAGGCGAAACTACGCCGCGATCTTCGATGAAATCGCCAAGATGTGAATCTTCCTCTTCTCCAATCGGAGTTTCGAGAGAGATTGGTTCCTGAGCAATCTTCAACACCTTTCGTACCTTCGCGACAGGAATATCCATGCGCTTTGCGATCTCTTCCGAGGTAGGCTCGCGGCCGAGTTCCTGCACAAGCTGGCGCGATGTGCGAATCAGCTTGTTGATGGTCTCGATCATGTGCACAGGAATACGGATGGTGCGTGCCTGGTCGGCGATAGCGCGGGTGATTGCCTGGCGAATCCACCATGTCGCGTAGGTCGAGAACTTGTATCCCCGACGATATTCGAACTTGTCCACCGCCTTCATCAGGCCGATGTTGCCTTCCTGAATCAGGTCGAGGAACTGCAGTCCGCGATTCGTGTACTTCTTCGCGATCGAGACCACAAGTCGCAGGTTGGCTTCGATCAATTCGCGCTTGGCGTACTCAGCGTCGATGTCGCCCTGCGTGATCTCTCGCTGGGTGCGCTTCAGCTCGGTGAAAGCCAAACCGCATTCCTGTTCCATCTTCTCCAAGTCCGCTTTGCAGTTGCGTTGCTGGCGACGATATTCCTTCTTGAGTTCTTCGGAGCGGGTGGCATCGATCTTTTTCTCAAGATTGTGGAACTGGCGATCGAGCGAACGCATCTGCTCGGCCACGTGTCCAACGCGATCGATGAGCTTTTTGCGCTGCGAGTTGGTGTAACGCAGCTCGCGAATAATGCGCGAGACCAGCACTTTTTCGCGGCCCAGGGCCCAGCGGCACTTCCGGAACTCGCCCGGACGTTTCTTCCTATCAACGTTCGCAACCTTCTCCTCAAGCTGCTCGGTCTTCTTGAAGTGCTTATGCATCTCGTCGATGCGATGATTAGTTGCCTTAATGCGAGCCTCGATGATGTCGTCGGTAATCTCTTCTTCATCGAAGATTACGACTTCTTTGATCGACCGAACACCGCGTTTCAGGTCTTCCCCAATAGCAAGTACTTCGTTTATGACGATAGGAGAGCGCGAAATTGCCTTGAGCACGCGGAGCTGTCCGCGCTCGATGCGTTTTGCAATCTCGACTTCGCCTTCACGCGTGAGTAGAGGAACGGTTCCCATCTCTCGCAGATACATGCGGACGGGATCGTTAGTTTTTTCGAGGGTTCCGGGAGTGAGGTCGAGTTCTACGTCCTCACCGGCCTCCATGTCTTCGAATTTGTCCTTAAGCTCGGAGCCCGGCATCTTCGACCCGTCGAGGACGTCGATACCTTGGGTTCCAATCGTAGTAAGCAGATCATCCAGATCGTCAGGCGAATGGACATCGTGGGGTATGAGATCATTGACCTCCCCGTAGGTGAGGTATCCCTTTTCCTTGCCTGCATCGATCAGTTTTTGAATGTCGTCGAATTTTTCGTTAAGCGCCAAGAGCACTCATCTCCAGTTTGGAAAAACTTGTGGCCCGAGGGGCCTGGGCGATCGAGACACACCAATACGAGCCTCGGCCGCGTGTTCGGGAGAGCGCCTTAAGTTCTTCAGAATGAATAGCTGGTAGGCACGCCGATCCGGGAGAAACTAGAATATCACAGCCCTCCGGACGGCTTGGCCCTGTTCCCAGTGTGTCGATTGTGCGGTTTTTTCGCTCCGCAGACACTCTGCCCTAGAGAATTAGATGCCTTGGAGGGCTGCAGGGCTCACAAGAATAATGCGGATGCCACCCCCAGGCCCTTTGAAGCCGCGAGGTGGAACTGATTCAAACCAGGGCCGGCCAGTCCCATTCTCCCCCGAGATTTCGGGTCTGAACGGCCCCTCGTTTTCTCCCGCTAAGGAGAGCTTTGGATAGGTGACATAGGACTATCAGTGACAGGGGAGACCTATCCGTGAATGTCCAGCAATACGCTGAGCTAAGTTCCTGTTCTAGGCAATTGAAAACACATTGCTCGAACTCGGGACGGCATTAACTGCGCAGGTTACCGCAGAGGGCATGCTTGTACAGAACACGCTACAGAGCCCCTGTAACCTGTCACCTGTTCCCTGTAACCTAACGGATATGCACGCCCACGTTCATGGATCGGCTAGGACGTCCAAGCTTCTGCGCGTTGCCCTGCTTCTTACGCTTGGGTACATCGTTCTAACTGTGGTGGCTGGACTGAGAGCGCACAGTCTCGCTCTGCTTTCGGAGGCTGGACATAACGTCTCCGACTGTCTGGCGCTGCTGCTTTCGTGGGTGGCGGTTTACCTCGCTGCCCGGCCGCCAAGTTCAACTAAAACCTACGGATATCACCGCGCGGGAGTGCTGGCTGCCTTCGTGAACGCGATCACGCTCGTGATCGTGGCCATTTACATTTTTGTCGAAGCAGCGCACCGGATGGTCAGTCCTGTTGCAGTGCACGCCGGCACGATGATGCTGGTGGCAGCGGCCGGAGTAGTGATGAACGGCACCATCGCTCTTATGCTGCGGGGGAGCAGCCACGACGTGAATGTCCGCAGCGCGTTCATTCACACGCTCGGGGACACACTCTCTACCGCATCGGTCATCATCGGCGGCTGGGCAATTCTTTGGAGCGGCCTCAACTGGATCGATCCGGCGCTATCGTTTGCAATCGGCGCTCTGATTCTGTGGTCCTCATTCGGCATCATCCGCGAGACGCTCAATATTCTGCTCGAAGGAACGCCGAAGGGCGTGAGCATGGAACGGCTGGCTGAAACGATGAAGCAGGTGGACGGCGTGCATGACGTCCACGATCTCCATGTGTGGAGCATCGGCTCCGAGATGCATGCGTTGTCATGCCACATCGCTATCGCCGACATTCCTCCGTCGGCGAGCGAAGCGATTTTGCGCGATATAAAGGAGCGGTTAGCGGGCTTCCGGATCCACCACACCACCATTCAGTTCGAACACGAGAACTGCGAGATTGCTCACGGTTGCGTGATGCCGGTAAGCATGGGAGAAGCTCACCCTCATCAGCACTGACGATCACTCTGCTACTCTGGCTGCGTGAGCACGGCGATTCCCAACTTCACGACCACTGTGGGCCTGGCTGCGGGAGCATTCACTACGTTGTCCTTCGTTCCGCAGCTTCTTCGAACAGTGCGAACGCGGAGCGCTAATGACATGTCTGGGTGGTGGCTGGCGGGCTTCATAGGCGGACTTACGCTCTGGCTGATTTACGGGCTGCTACTTCCCTCCATGCCCATCATCCTGGCCAACATCGCGACGCTGCTGCTCACATTGCCGATTCTGGTGATCAAAATTTATTTCCATCAGCGAGAGTAAAAGCCGAAGAGCCGGAAGGACCATCATCTGGCGAAAATGATTCCCGCTTGAGATTCTGGCCTTTGCGCTATTTTGTCGGCTGACGGCTCTCGGCGCTTACGGAATGCGGCAGCCATTTGCAAACAGGCTTAATATACGAGTTTGCCTGCGCACCCCTTGTCTTCCGAACGACGACTCTGGTTGAGTTGGAAGTTGCAGCAGCCTGCCGCGATGGTTTGGCTGGGGCTGATCGCGCGCGAATTGGCCATCTTCATCGGCCACACCTATCGCGTCTCTAAGCTCGAAGGCAGCTTCGGATTTGGCTGGGAGACTGGGAGGATCGCGCGCTCCATCGCAGTGGGCGAGGGCTTCAGCTCACCCTTCGCCGACGCCACCGGCCCCACAGCCTGGCTCGCGCCTATTTATCCCTATCTGCTCGCCGGCGTCTTCAAGGTTTTTGGCGTTTACACCAGCAGGTCGTCGATCGCGATTCTGACCATCAACTCGATTTTTTCCGCGCTGACGATTCTTCCTGTTTATTACATAGCGCGACGTACGTTCGGTCCGCGTGCAGCGCTCTGGTCAGGATGGTTCGCGGCGATGTTTCCTTACGCCTGGTATTGGGCCATCAAATGGGCGTGGGAGACGAGCCTAGCAACACTGCTGCTCACCTGCGTCTTTCTGCTAAGCACGCGGATGGCGGGGATCAATTGGATTGAGAAAGATAAATGGGTATTCGCTCCCAGCGCCCGCTGGAGTGATTGGCTTCTCTTTGGCTTGCTTTGGGGATTGATTACTTTGGTAAATCCTTCGTTGCTGCTATGGCTGCCATTTTGCGGCTTGTGGCTGCTGTTCATTCAACGCCGGGCTGAACGCCCACATACTCCGATATGGCAGGCAAGCGCAGCCGGACTCATCTTTGTTGCAGTGCTCAGCCCATGGGTATTGCGCAATTACCTTGTCTTTCATCGCTTTATACCGCTAAGAAGCAACTTCGGCGCAGAGCTGCGCATGGGCAATGCCGACGACGCCGTGGGATTGTGGCGCTTCTGGGTGCATCCCAGCAGCAACGTACTCGAGTTGCAGAGATTCCGCGAGATGGGGGAAATCGCATACGTGCACATGAGACAGCAGCAGGCGCTGGAATTCATCCGCGCCCATCCGGCAAAATTCGCAAAGCTCTGCGTGCGCCGCGCTGTCTTCTTCTGGTATGGAACGCCGCGAGATACCGGAATGGAGATCCTCACTGAAGGCCGCAATGTCGGATTTCTTCTCTCGTCGATTCTTGCCTTCGGCGGGCTCGGGGTCGCGTGGCGCAGGCGAAATCCGGCAACGTTTTTGTTTGCTTCGCTGCTGTTTGCTGCGCCCCTCATCTACTACGTTACTTTCCCGCACCCGCGTTATCGTGCTCCAATCGAACCAGAGATGTTGATTTTGGCAGTCGGTCTCTTCCTCGCGGCGGAGCCGCGACGCAGGACCACAGCCATCCTTCAGGAGCCGGCGGTTACGGATTCGAAACCAGCATGAAGCTCGCTCCTTCAACACAGGTTGCTTTGGCTAAGAGGCCGCTGAGTCGATTGTCCATCGTGCTCCCCGTGTTCAATGAGAAAGACACCATAGGCACTACCATAGAACGCGTGCTCCGCGCCGAGACATCGCTGGAGCACGAGCTAGTCATCGTCGATGACTTTTCCCGCGATGGAACGCGCGAGCTGCTGCCGGGACTGGTACGGAGAATGCAATCCGCCTTCAGCGGGCGAATTGAATTGGTGCTGCACCATCACAACCGAGGCAAGGGCGCCGCACTCCGCACCGGATTCGAGCACGCCACCGGAGACGTGATCCTAATCCAGGATGCCGATTTGGAATACGATCCGCGTGATTATCCGCAGTTGCTTGAACCCATTCTGGAAGGCCAAGCCGACGTAGTATTCGGAAACCGCTTTCATGGCGGCTCTCACCGCGTTCTTTATTTCTGGCATTACATCAGCAATCAGGCACTGACGTTTCTCTGCAACATGCTTTGCAACCTGAACCTCACCGACATGGAAGTCGGCTATAAGGTATTCCGGCGGGAGATTCTCGAGGCCATTCGGCTCCGCAGCGACCGCTTCGGATTCGAGCCCGAATTCACCATTAAGGTGGCGCGGCTGGGCTGCCGCATTTACGAAGTGCCGATCCGCTATCACGGCCGCACTTATGAGGAAGGCAAGAAGATCACCTGGCGCGATGGAGTTGCGGCGGTGTGGCACATCTTGAGGTTCCGGTTTTTCGAGTGACAAGGGAATCGCAGAAACTTCGAGTGGCAGTGGTTGGATGCGGCGCCTTCGGACGCAACCATGCGCGCGTGTATCGTCAGCTTCAGGAAGAACACGCAGGCGTAGAACTCGTCGCCGTCGTCGATAAAGATCCGCAAAAGGCGCAAACGGTGGCGCGGGAATTCGGGACAAACTTCTTCTCTTCTCCCGAGGAGCTCAAAGGGAAAATCGACGCCGCGTCGGTTGCAGTTCCCACGGTCGATCACCTCGCCGTGGCGCGGCAACTGATGTCCCATGGCGCGGACGTGCTCATCGAAAAACCCGTTGCAGCTTCACTCCCGGAAGCTGACGAGTTGATCTCCACTGCCAAGCGAACGAAGCGGGTTGCGCAAGTAGGGCATCTCGAGCGCTTCAACCCCGCTGTGCTTGCGACCGCGCCGCTGGTTACGCAGCCAATGTTCTTCGAGGTGCACCGGTTGAGCGTCTTCACCCCGCGCTCGCTGGATGTAGACGTCGTGATGGACCTAATGATCCATGATCTCGACGTGGTGCTGTCCTTGATGAAATCTCCTGTACGAGAGATTCGCGCCGTGGGACTGCCCGTCATCAGCAACAAAGTAGATATCGCCAATGTGCGTATTGAATTCGAGACCGGTTGCGTGGCCAACTTCACTGCCAGCCGGGTGAGTACAGAGAAAGTTCGCAAGCTGCGTTTCTTTCAGCCACATCAATACATCTCGGTGGATTATGCGCGCCAAGACGTGATCAGCATTCGCGTCGATCAACGCGCAGCCGCAGCCTTGCTGAGCGGACAAGCACCGGAAGTAGCGTTGGGCCCAGTTCCCGGCATCGCGCTCGACAAGCCCAAAGTAGAACCGCGCGAACCATTGCGGGCAGAGATTGAGGCTTTTCTACTCGCAGTCCGCACACGCGCCAACCCTGTCGTGTCGCTTGACGATGGCCGCAAAGCCTTGAAGCTCGCTCTAGAGATCAACGCTGCTATCCAAAACCATCACCAACGCGCGGGACTCGGACGGATGGCTTAGCGGTCTTAACAATAAAAGGAACGGATTAACGGATAGGACCAAGGATTCACAAAACAGAAACCCCGTTTGATCCATGCTTTCTCCGTGCGATCCGTGGCGGTTTTGCTCTTACTTCGGACCAGCGATTGCCGCACTCGCAGATGTCTCCGACACAATGGCCACATCAGTCTCGCCGGCTTTTTCCTTCGAGAACGGATTAAAGTCCGTGTGCGTGTCATAGACATCCACGCCTTCCGTGCGCTTCAGAAAATTAACGATGGCGTAGGTAAGAGGAGTTGCAACCACCTCATAGATAACTTTCCCCAGGTATCCTGAGCCGATCAATATCAAAATGGTTTTCGTGCTTTGCGTTCCTCCGAAGGCAAGAAACATGACAATGGTCGTGTCTACGGCTTGTCCCACCACAGTTGATCCGATGGTTCGCGTCCAGAGCCAGCGGCCTTCGGTGAGCAGTTTCATTTTGGCCATGGTGTAGGAGTTCGCGAACTCGCCGCACCAGAAAGCGACCAGGCTCGCGGCTACCATGCGCGGCACAAAATTGAATACCACCTCAAACGCATGCTGATTCGGCCAATCAGGAGCTGGAGGAATGTGCACCGTGAGCAGTCCCATCACGGCCATCAGTCCTGAAGCGAAGAAGCCGATCCAGATTGCCCGGCGAGATCCCGAGTATCCATACACTTCGGTGAACACGTCTCCGAAGATGTAGGTGATAGGAAAAAGAAGCTGGGCGCCGGAGATGCGGAATGGACCGATCGCGCAGATCTTTGACCCCACGAGATTCGAAATGAGAAGAACGACAACGAAGATGTGAACGAGGATGTCGTAATGCCGAAAATTGCGAAGACTCTGATGCTTGTGCGTGAGTCGCTGGAGCAGCGTGCTGGACATTGGAGGCTTGCAGCTATTCTAGATGGTCACCGCGACAGGTTGAATGCCCCGCCTCCAGCGCTCTTACATCGTTGGCAACCGTACCCAGGGCTCCCGCCGCTGGGCTCACGTTTAGCCGTCGGCCCTCCGGGGCCCGAGAGCATGGTTGAATTTCGCGGGGCTGTTGGATCTCAAAAGTCCGCATGCGCCCACCCGAAAATGCTGGGTCGGGATCATTGCCTGCAACTCGGCACCGTTCCATGTAGGGCCGGAGGCCCGGGCCGCCAAACGTGAGCCCAGTCGCGGAAGCGCTGGGTGAGGTTTTCGCCTTCCATCGAGCACCGGAGGTGCGGCACGCGACCTATGATTTCTGTTTCAGCGCCGCCAACACGTCCTCCGCATGGCCCTCGGGTTTCACTTTGGGAAAAATCTTCTTAATCCGTCCTTGCTCGTCAATCAGAAACGACGTGCGTTCGATACCCATCGTCGTTCTTCCATACATGTTCTTTTCTTTCAGCACGCCAAATGCTTCGCAGAGCTTCTTGTCTTCATCGGCGAGCAACGTGTAAGGAAGGCTATATTTATCTCTGAACTTTTTTTGAGCAGTGGGTGAGTCTTTGGATATGCCCAGCACGACCGCGCCGGCACGTTGCAGCTTCTCGAACTGATCGCGGAAGCCACACGCCTCGATGGTTCAACCGGGGGTGTCGGCCTTGGGAAAGAAGAAGAGCACCACCGGCTTGCCGCGAAAGTCTTTTAGACTCACCGGCTGGCCGTCCTGGTTCGGGACACTGCTGTCGGGAACTTTATCGCCAATTTCCATGAATGATTATTCCTTTGCGTACCGCTCCGGATATTTATATCGCATGAGAGCGATGTCAGGTTTCGCCCGACCGCCGCTCCTGCTGGTGATCGCGTTGTCATTGCTCTGTCTCTGCGCCGGCGCGCAAAGCAAGAAGCCCGGCGGACCGCGAGCCATCGGCGTTGTTACGTGGAATGGGGACGATCCTACGCCAACACCGTCCGCATCCGTACTCACGCCTGTGGCGATTCTCGTCGACGGACGCTACTACGACGCCGAACTCTACCAAGCCCAACCTCAGCCTCTCGCCATCGACTCCGGCGTGGTCTACTCCGTGCTCAAGAGCGGCGAGGAGATCGGCACCTTCAACCTTGCCGCAGCGCGCGAGCGCGACGGAATCTGGTACGGCACCGGATTCTTCGACTTGAAGACGGCGAAGACGGCGAAGCCCACGGCGCCTGCTCCGGCCAAGTCAGCCGCGGCTCCCGAAGAGGATCGACCTCGCCTGCGCCGCGGTCCCGCACCGCCTCCACCTCCCAAAGCGCAGACCGACGCCGTGCTCAGCAGCATCGACCGCGATCCCGAGCGGCCCACCCTGCGCCATCACACTCCCGAAGAGCAGCAGGCGAAGAAGCAAGCCAGCGGACCGCAAAAGGAGTTCGTCCCCCCAGCCATGCACATGCTGGTCGCCGTCTCTGACGCCGGCGGACCAGAGCCACGTTCTTTCGCCTTTCACGCCAAAGCCGGTGAGCTCGATCAGCTGCAGTCCGCGATGGAGAAGCTGGCCCGAGCCGAGCTGGAGAAACAACGAAAGACTCCGCAGCCGACTGCAAGCAAAACCACAGCCACGCGCGCACACTCTCATGCAGCGACTCATGGGCCGGCCCATACGCCGACTCACGCGCAGCCGCCGCGGCCAACCATCCAGCTGCAGAACCCCAAGTTCGGAGCCTTCGACGTGAATTACGACAACGCTCCCATCGTCATCTATTCAGCGACCGCAAATGTGGACGGGGCCAAGAAGTACATCACCGTGGGTGCGTGGCAAGAGATCGACGGCAGCATGCGCAAAGTCTTTGCGCAGACCACCGACGATCAGCACCTCGACGTCTACCCTCGCCTGGAGGTGATCGACGCAGTCGACGCCAGCGGCAACGGACGCGGCGAGCTACTCTTCCGCGCCTACGGCGATCAAGGAAGCCGCTTCGTTCTCTATCACCCCGGCCCTGACAGCCTGAATCTCCTCTTCGACAGCGCCCGCGGAGAAAGCGACCGCTGACCCCAGGAAGCAGCTGTCGGCTTTTCAGTTTCAAGCTAATGAATGGCCGCTGGAATTCCCGACTGCAGTTGGTGGAAGCGAAGCCGATGGAGGCGGCAACTGAAATTCAGAGCCGAGAGCTTTTTAGGTGGAGGCCCGCCTTTCACTCGGTGGAGCAAGGCTTTCAAGCCTTGCGATAAGACAGGCAATAATGCAATTGCGCTTTAGCTGGGGCTTCCTTGCTGAAGCCGTCGCTTTAGCCGCGTGCGATATCGGCGTCCTTAGTTCACCCTATCCTCCGATTCCCCTCTCCGACGAGCTACGCTTCTACACGCTCTCGCACGGCAGAGCGGAGTTCATCCACAAGTACGTTCGTCCACAACCTGAACAACCCAGCACGTCAACGAGCGTCGCGCACTACCAGCGCGGCAAAAGGCGGCGCCAATTGAGGTCTACGTGTTTGCGCATCTCGGCCTCATCGTCGCGTTTGCGGTAGGCACATCTGCGATAGCGTTCGCGGCCGCGCGCAAGTTGATCGTAATCGAGCTCAACTCCCAACCCCGGCTTGTCTGAAATTTGCACGCAGCCATTCACAATCGGGACCCGTCCGCCCAGTACTACCTCATCATTATCCGACTGCCACGGATAATGCGTGTCGCAGGCGAAGGTGAGCTGGGGCGTCGCCGCTGCAGCGTGCGCCATCGCCATCAGCGAGACTCCAAGATGGGAGTTCGAATGCATGGATAGTCCCAAGCCGAAGGTATTGCACAACTTGCCTAGATGCTTCGCCTGCTGAATGCCGCCCCAGTAATGTGGATCACACAACACAATCTGGACGGCAGCGGTCTTGATGATCTCAGGCAGGTCTGCAAACGAAGTGACGGCCACATTGCTCGCCAATGGCGTTTTCACACCCATTTTGAGGAGTTCCCGACGGACCTGCGCCATTCCGGGAATCCCTGCTGTCGGATCTTCGAGGTATCCGCCGTTGCCGAGTTCCTCGCGCAGCGCTTTGCCAATCTCGATTGACGTGGCGACCGACCATGCGCAATTGGGATCGAGGCGAATCGGAACTGTTGGTCCGAATTCCGCCCGAAGCTGCCGCACGGTTTCGATCTCCTCCGCAGGATCGAGAACACCGGCTTTGAATTTGATCTCGCGGAAACCGTACTTCGCGAACATTCGCTTCACTTGTGCCACGAGCTGCCTGGGAGTGAGCGCCTCGCCGTATTCATCGTTCCGCAGGTCCTTACCTTCGCCGCCTCCGCCCGCGTGCTTGTAAAAGGGGTATGCCGAAAACCGAACCTCGCTTCGCGCCCGGCCGCCAAATAGATCGCAGACGGGAATTCGCAGCGATTTGCCGATCAGGTCAAGGCAAGCGATCTCGACTGCGGAGTAGAGACGCGCGGCTTCGTCCAGCGGGTTCTCGCCGGGTACGTGATAAGTCTGCGAGCGGTCTGAGGACGACGTGGTCCCGCTCGCATCGATCATCGGCAGCAGGTGACCGGTCACGCGATATGCGTCCGAGCTAATGATTTGCTGGCGGAGATTGTGAAATGCGTGCGCGATGGCATCTCCGCCATGCGTCTCGCTGATGCCTACAATCCCGTCTTCGCTCTTCAGTTCCAGAATGGTTCTGAGCGCATAAGGCGCGTGCAGTCCGTAAGAGCTGCGCAGCGGAGGATCGGCGATGGAAATCGAGTGAACCGTCATGTCGGCAATTCGCATCCAGTAATCCTTTCGCTGTTCGTCCGGCGAAATTCCTTCGCGCGTTTGCGGGATACAAGGCCATCATAAACAGAGCTCAGCGCATTCCGTTGAGCGAACGAATGGTTTAGTTGCCGGGCCACAATGCCGATGGCCTGGACGAACATCCGGGCGAGTGCGGCCGGATCCACGTTAGTCCCTGTGATCGCACTTCGGGAGTGCTGCCGCCCTGCTATTCTCTTGCGGACCATGGCGCCGGTTTCATATTTCGATTAATGAAATTGCGCTTTCGGTCCATTTCCCGCCGATTGAGATTGGGAGCACATGCAAGAAGAAAACGATCAACTAAATCGTCGAACATTTCTCAAATTCACCGGCGCTGCAGCTGCCGGACTCGCCGGCAGAAGCTCATTCGCGCGGTCAGCCGAAGGTGCAAACGAAGGGTCTCTCAACACCAGAGCCCAGCCTTCGAATCCCATCATTCTTAAGTCCCCGGATCTCGAAATCGCACTCGACCGCCACGATGGCCTGCCCTATGAGTATCGCCTGGCCACCGGCAAACGCCGCATGCGCGGCGAGGATCTTGGCAAGCCGATCTTAAGTACGTGCTATAACAAGACTTCAGGAACTTTCAGCACGATTTCGGCTTCTGCGCAGCAGTGGAAAGTCACGAGCAACTACGCCGATTTCGTCTTCGTCGTTCGTAACGGCGGCCAGCAGGCTGCCGCTTTTACCGTGCGTTACTTCATCGAAGGTCCCACCGTACATGTCACCCTTCATTCTGTACATGAGTTTCCTGGCCACGAACTGATTGACGTAGCCATGCCTCGACTGGCCACCGTAAAGGAAGAAGACGGCCCTGCATGGCTGGCGCACGGCGATGACGGCGGCTCGTTCGTCGATCTCAAAACTGCGAATGCTGGATCGCTGAAGCCTAATCAGTTCTGGGGCAATGTAGCGGCTACTCTGCCTGTAGTAATGGTTGGCACAGATCGTGTCATTTGCATTCAGGAAACCACTGCGTTTATGGATGGCACTGAGCTCACCGTTGTAGGTACACCAGGGAAGCGTCGCGCGTCTCTCGGGACCACCAAGACTCATCGCGTGAACGGCAGCCTGTGCTATGACATGAATACGGGGCCGGGAACTCCGCACAATTGCGGCAACAAGGAGACACCGAATCTGCTGGTGGAGCAGGAATCCAGCTGCCGGCTAGACTTCATGAGCGTTGCCGATGACAGTCCACCACTAGCTTGGCTCGACGGAGCGAAGCTGGTGCGCAAGCGCATGCCCGCGATTCCAACTCATCTCTACGACGACCGTTTCGTGTATGGCATCCGCTGTGATGAGCCCAGCTATCCGAAACCGGCATCCACATTTGACCAATGCGACCAGCTAATACGTCGGATCGCGGAGCTAACGGACTATTCGCCGCAGATCGTGCATCTCTGGGGATGGCAATATCGGGGCAAAGACACCGGCTATCCCGCAGTGGCCGAAGTCAATCAGCGCATCGGCGGTTACGACGGAATGATGAGCCTGATGCAAAAGGCCAAAGCGTACAACTGCATCGCGACGCTTTCTGACAACTATGATGACGCATATCGCAGCAGCCCGGCGTGGGATCCCACGATCATCGCGCGTCGTCCCGATGGCGAACTGTGGGAAAGCCGCAACTGGACGGGCGAGAACTCCTACATTATCGGACTAGCCAAATACATGGCGGATTCCGGAATGGAACGAGTGCGCTACACCTGCGAGCGTTACAAGCTGCCCCAGACCACGCATGTGGACGTGCTCTCCTATTTTTCCATTCGCAATGATTGGGACCGCGCTCATCCGGCAAGCGGCATCAAGAACCTGCGCGAAGGCCGCTACACGGTCCTCGAAGAATTCGCCAAGCGCGGAGTGGACGTAAGCTCGGAAGCGCTGCGCTACGCCTTCATCGGCAAGATCAGCTCATTCTGGTACATGACCGGCCCGGGAACCTGTCCCTTTGGAGGGTCGGCGATACCATTGCTCGCAACCGTCTATCGCAAGAGTGCGGTGTGGGGACAATCTGGCCGCAGCACCGGCGTGCCGGACCACATGATGAAGATGCTCTTCTACAACGGCTGCTCCCATGCCATCGTGCGCGCCGATATGAATCTCGACGACGCGCTCGACACCTTTTATCTCATCATGGTGCCCTGGTTCCAACTGCATGCGCGGAACATAGAGTCATTTCGCCGGGAGGGCGACAGAACCACCATTGGCCTCGAAGGCAATGCGGCCATCGAAATCGATTGGAACGTGAAGAAATATTCCGCCTCATTGGCGGGAGTTCCCATTCTGGAGGACACCAGCATATTTTGTCCGCTGGGCGAAGACCGGATCGCGTTTTATTCCCTCGCCGGGAAGAAACTAAGCGCGCAACTTCCTGCTGGCTGGCAGCCGAGTGAAATTCGTGCTGCCCGACTCACTGCCGATGGCGCACAGGAGTTCACTGTCAGAGTGGATGGAGGACGGGTTGTAGCCACAGTGGAACCGCGTCAGCCAGTGATGGTGTATCGGAATGATGCGGCCAAACAGCGGCAGCGTAAGCTGAATCCTAGCCGTTGATTTAGAATCTCGGCGCGAACAATCTCACTATGAACACACAAGTACCTTTTCAGCAGATCGCGCGAACTCTTCGCGCCAGCTTCCTTGCGTTCTTTTTCAGCCTTTCTCTACTGAGCGCGATACGGGTTCACGCTGAGTCAGATACGGAGGAAGCAAAGACGCAGCATGCTGCGCCTCTGCCGGGCGGAGCCGCGGCTCAGGCGCAGGCGGATTCGGCGCCTGGCCTCTACAACGCCGTCGCTGACCGGCGTGCGGTAGTAGCCGTGGGCAATGCCAGGTTCACGGTCCTTACGCCGCAGATGATCCGCATTGAATGGGCGGCAGACGGCAAGTTTGAAGACCATCCTTCGTTCGTGTTTCTGAACCGGCGCTTGCCGGTGCCGAAGTTTACGCATTCGATAAGCAAGGATGAAGGTCATCAGACGTTGCAATTGAAGACTGACGAGCTTTCGCTGACTTACACCCAGGCTGGAGACGGCAAATTCACCAGCGACAATCTGCACGTCGATTTCATGTTGAATAGCAAACCTGTGAGCTGGCATCCAGGCATAGAGGAGACAGGCAATCTCATGGGAACGACGCGCACTCTTGACGGAGCGCTCGGGGGCAAGACGCGCGAACCCATGGGTCCCGGGCTGATCTCGCGCGATGGGTGGGTGCTGGTGGACGATTCGACGCGTCCACTCTTCGACTCCGACGACTTTCGTTTCGCACAAGGTGAGAAGAGCCCCTGGCCATGGGTGATGCAGCGCCCTGCCGGAGATCGCCAGGACTGGTACTTTTTCGGCTACGGACACAATTACAAAAGAGCCCTTACTGACTTCACGCGAGTCGCCGGACGCATTCCGTTGCCCCCGCGATTCGCATTCGGCACGTGGTGGTCGCGCTACTGGGCTTACAGCGATCAGGAATTCGAAGACTTGGTGCGCGGATTTCGCGAGAACGATGTCCCTCTGGATGTGCTGGTCATCGACATGGACTGGCATCTGACGTTTCATCAGAACTGGTTCACGCGCGAGCAGGACCAATCTGGGCATCAGCTCGGATGGTCGGGATATACATGGAACAAGCTGCTCTTTCCCGATCCCGACGCTTTCCTGAAGAAGATCAAGTCCGAAGGACTTAAGACCACGCTCAACCTGCATCCTGCATCGGGAGTGCAGCCTTGGGAGGATGCCTACGCTGAGATGGCGCGTCGCATGGGCATCGATCCCGCAACCAAGAAATATGTCCCGTTCGACATCACCAACAAGAAGTTCGCCACAAATTACCTGGACCTGCTGCATCATCCGCTCGAGCGGCGGGGCATCGACTTCTGGTGGCTTGACTGGCAGCAGGAAGCGAACACCGCCACCGCGGGCGTGAATCCGACGTGGTGGCTCAATTATGTTCACTTCAGCGATCAGGCGCGGGAAGGAAAGCGGCCATTGCTGTTCCATCGCTGGGGCGGGCTCGGCAACCATCGATATCAAATTGGATTTTCGGGCGACACGATTTCAGTTTGGGACTCGCTAGCCTTCCAACCGTGGTTCACCGCCACCGCGGCGAATGTCGGCTATGCCTACTGGAGCCATGATATCGGCGGGCACATGCCGGGAGCGGTTGACCCCGAGCTCTACACGCGCTGGATTCAGTTCGGCACGTTCAGTCCAATCCTCCGCACTCACACGACCAAGAATCCCGATTCGGAACGGCGCATCTGGGCATATCCCGAGCCATACTCTGACATCATGCGCGATGAATTCCATCTCCGCTATGCGCTTGTGCCCTACATCTATACCGAGGCGCGCCGTACTTATGACACCGGGGTTGCCTTCCTGCGTCCGCTGTACTACGACTGGCCGGACGCCGAGCAGGCCTACACGACAAAGAACGAATATATGTTCGGCGACAACATGATTGTCGCGCCCGTAGTCTCTCCCGTCGACAAGTCCGACGGACTGGCTAGCGAATCCGTGTGGTTGCCTAAGGGAGAATGGATCGAGTGGAGCACCGGCAGACACTTTACTGGTCCGGTAGAGCTCACGCGCAAGTTCTCCATTCGCGAGATCCCAGTCTACGTGCGCACCGGCACGATTGTGCCCATGGCTCCCGAGATGCGCTATACCAGTGAGAAACCAGTGGATCCACTGATCGTCAACGTCTTTCCGCTGGATGCGGGACAGAAATCTTCCTACACGCTGTACGAGGACTCGGGCAAGGCGCGCGATTACCAGACTGGGAAAGACGCATGGACTCAGGTGCGCGCCTCACAGACCGACGGGGATTTACAGGTGACAATAGAGCCGGTTCACGGCGGCTATGCAGGGATGCCGACTCAACGTGCTTACGAGCTGCGTTTGCCGGGAGATTGGCCGCCAGAATCAGTCACCATTGATGGCAAGGTTTTGACCTACTCACCCCAACAAGGCAAATCGGGATGGCGTTACGAGGGCAATACTCTCACTACGGTTATCACCACTCCCCGTGCTCCCGTTACTACGGCAGTCACCATTCAAATCCGTCGAGCGTCTGAACTTAGCACTCGCCGCCGCGAACTCGAGGGATTCGCCGGAGCCATGACACGATTGCGGGAAACCTACGATTCCCTGAATGAAACCTGGCCGCTGGGCTGGTCGCCCGATGAATTAATCGACGCCATGCAGTCCGGCGACCGGCTGACTTACCATCCCGAGCTAGCCGGCAAGGAGATCGCGCATTATCGCGAAGTGTTGACGCAGGCACAATCTCAAGTGCGGGCTATGACCAAGGGCCTGAGTCAGGAACAGATGGAGAAAGTCGCGGCTCGCGTAGGCCAAGACTGGAAATCTGATGCCGCAAAAAAGAAAATTACCGAATACAACGAACGTGTTGGGCGCGCAGCAGCGGAGATTTCGGATATCGAGAGTGGGGACAACACCGTCTCGCGACCGGCTGGCCAGCAGTGACGATGGATTGGCGATGTTGCATCCTTGTTCGGACCAAACCGGTACTTTAAGTGAGACCTCGAACTAAACTGCGGGTCTTTCCTTGGCGAGCACTTGTAGTTCGCGCGATTTCTCATAGGTCGAACGCAGCAATGCTTCGCCATCGGGCGAGAGGTTCATAGCTTTGCTGAGGAGGAGTTGGAGGTTAGTGTGCAGTACCACTGCTCGCGCTTCGTATTCGTGGTGAAAGCGCCGCATCTCCTCCATTAACCGATGCAAGTCGTGCTCGCGCTTTCTGTTTCTCCAAACCAGCCAGCCGATAAGAAAACCGAACAGCACAAAGAGTGCGCGGTACAGCATCATGGCGGGATGGCTAGTAATCTCACCTGCGAAACTTTGACTTTCGGCTTTGGCGTCCAGGATGGTGTCGAAGACAGCGGCTGCCACGCCCAAGGCGACTCCATAGACGATCTCTCTGTAGCTGCTGAGCATTGTCGTGCGATCTCCAGTAGTGCGCTAAATTACCGCAACTTAGAAGCTTCTGCCAAGCGAGGTTCAGATGCATGCAGAAACGCTGTCCAGTCGCCTCGCCCAGGATGAGAGTGGTCAGTATCTCCCGCCAAGCAGCTTTGGAAATGTTCGAATGCGGTATGCTGCTGGCTGGAATTCAGCCGGGGAGATGTTGATATGAACGACCCATTTGCACCGGGAGCCGTCGTGATTGTGACGCTGAACATGCCCCGCGAAAAGTTCTGGGGAACACTGCTCGCGCTCACTCCGGCTGGCACCAGCCTGCGTGGAATCGATCTGAACTCCGTCGATGATTTCGCCCGCCAAATCCGGGACGGCGACGAAGTCAATGCTAATGTCGTTTTCTTTCCCATGCACCGCATCGAGCGCATCGAGAGCGATGCTCGGAACGGCGAGATTCCTTCTCTCCAAGAACGCTTCGAAAACAAGGCGGGACGCGCATTCACATCTCTGCAGCGGGTCGACTAGTGTTGCAGCGACACCGAATTTTCTCCCATCGCACTGATTCGCGCGCTGCTTTCTTCTGCTTCGATGTGCGCCTCCTCACACAGTGATCGCTCTTTCAGAAGACGTGAGACCAGTGCGGTATGCATAGCATGTCCAGCGCGATTGGCGACCACCTTACCCATGATGCGATGTCCGAGCAGCGCGAGATCGCCGATCAGGTCGAGAATTTTGTGGCGCACAAATTCGTCATCAAAGCGCAGCGGCCCATTTTTGACTCCGGTATCGGTAAGCACGATTGCATTCTCTTCCGAAGCACCGCGGATTAGGCCCATATTGCGCAACGCGTGCTCATCCCGCAGGAACCCGAACGTCCGCGCAGGAGCGATCTCTCGCTGATACACATCGGCAGTTAGATCCAGATCGAAGGTTTGCAAGCCGATGGGATGTGGGAAGTCAATTGTGTAGGAAATCGAATAGCGGTCCGCGGGATAAACGCCGAGAAACTTGGCGCCATCGCGCAGTTCCACGGGCCGCATCACACGCCAGTACACCCGGCGACGGCGCTGGTGCTTGATTCCGACGCGATGAATCGCGTCGAGAAATGGCTTTGCACTGCCGTCCAAAATGGGCAACTCTAACTGATCGAGTTCGATGGATGCGTTGTCGATGCCGGCCCCCATCAACGCCGAGAGCACGTGCTCAGTAGTCGAGATAAGCACGCCACGCCGCATGAGACTGGTCGCATAACTGACCTTGGCAACGTTCCGTCCAACGGCTTCGATGTCGAAACCGTCGAGGTCCACGCGCCGGAAGATTATGCCGGTGCCAGCGGCCGCCGGCACGATGCGCATCTTCACCGCTGCCCCGCTGTGAAGACCGACTCCGCTAAAACTCACCGCCTCGCGAATTGTCTGCTCTGAAACCAAGAGTGAGCTCGTAAGCTATTGCGACAGAACAGCATACCTTCGTATCCGGAAATATGACTGTGGCAAATAGGAGACAAATGCTGGTTGGATTGCCGCAGCAGAGCCTACGTTCAAAAGTGCAAAGCACGTAGCTAGATCCGGCTACTTTTTTCGCGCCATTGATGTCGGCGGAACGAACAGGTCGTCCTTGAGTCCCTGGTTGTAGCTAACTTTGGTTAGAAAACGCTGTGAAGTCATCTCATCGTTTTTCATCCGCGTAATCACATGCGGCGTCTGTATTCCCTGGATGGGACGGTATTCGGAGTAGATATCGGCGTACGTGTCTTTATCTTTGTACTTCGGATCGCGAACGGTGTAGCTCTTGCGAACAGGAAGGTGAGTGAATTCGTCAATGCTGAAAGTCGCCTGCTGGTTTTGAGCGTTGGCCACCGTTACGTTCTCCACCTGGTGGTTGTCGGTGAACCCAGTCCCGTCGTAGAACAACACAGTGCCCGGCGCGGTAAGCCATTTTCGCAGCACATTTTCCATCGAGTACTGATCGCGAAGCAGGTATTCGCGATGCGCGTCGTCGTCCTCTGGCTTGGTGCCATGAAAGGTAGTCTCGGTTCCGCGCTCGCCATTGTGGATCACGATCCAGTCGCGCTGCTTCGTGAGCTCGATTCGTTCCTTATCGGGAAATTTATAAAAACGCCAGAAAGGAGCTGTGCCGCCGGTGGGCGTGCCGTGATAAAACCCATTTGTGCGGCCTTCCTGCGTGACATCGGTGAAACGGAGATAAGCGTCCCCACCGAGCGTCTGAATCATTTGATCGATGAGCTGCTTGGCCTTGACGGCGCCGGCATCGGCCGATGTTCGCGTTTGAACATTTGCTGCAGATTGCGGAGTAGCTGTACTACCAGGATTTTGCGCACCTGATATTGTGGCATCCTCGGCTGTGTAGGGGGCGTGCATTACTGCCGAAGGCAGCTGTGCCACAGTTCCTTGAAGCAGGCAATACCAAAAAACGAATCTCATATTCATCGTCAAATGCTACGAGAAAACGGAGGCTTCAATGGCCTCACTTCGTTCATCCCACCAGTACAGCGCCGCCGTTCACGTTCAAAATTTCGCCTGTGATGAATCCCGCATGCTCGGTGCACAAAAAGAGCACGGGAGCAGCGATTTCGTCGGCTCTCCCCACTCGTCCAAGAGGGATCGTCGCGAATACCCGTTCGCGTGTCTTGGAGTCTGCGAGAGCAGGAGCAGCCATATCAGTCGCAACCCATCCGGGAGCAACACAGTTGACGTAAATGCCATCACGCGCAAGCTCCGTGCTGAGGCCTTTTACCATGCTGATCACTGCGCCCTTGCTGGCCGCATAATCGCAGTGGAACGCCTCTCCGCGTTGTCCCGCAGTGGAGCTGATGATTACGATTCTACCGGCTGCCCCTCCGATGTTGGGACGTCCTTGCCGCTTCATCTGCGCGACACAATGCTTCACCAGACCGAAGACGCTGTCGAGATTGATGGCGATTGTCTGCCGCCATTGCTCCTCCGTCATCTGGTCGATCGGAGCATCGTGCGGCGGCCAGATGCCGTGGTTTGCCACGAGGCAATCGATGCGCCCAAACCTCGCGACAGCCGCATTGACCAGCTGTTCGGCCTCTCGCGCAGAAGAAAGCTCAGCCTGAACCGCCGCGCAACACGAGGTCCCGCATTCGGCAACTACGGCTGCGGCCGCACTTTGTGCTTTTTGATAATTAAAGACCACCTTGGCGCCTGCCGCGCAAAACATCTTCACGGTTGCCGCGCCAATTCCGCGTGAGCCGCCCGTGATCAGAGCAACTTTGCCGGAAACCGAAAGCTGCACTCCAGGTTGGGAAGCGGCCATGATCAAAGGAGCGCGATCACTTCAATTTCGACCAGAGAGTCTTTTGGCAAACGCGAAACCTCAACCGTCGATCGCGCTGGAGCGATCTTTCCGTCCCCTGAAATATAGCGGCCATACACTTCATTCATCTTTACGAAGTCATTCATGTCCTTGAGGAAAACGGTTGATTTGATCACCTTGTCCAGACTCGTCCCGGCCGCGGCCAGGACTGCTGAAACGTTCTTCATGACGCGTTCAGTTTGTTCTACGATTCCGCCAGGAACCATGCTGCCGCTCGTGGGATCGAGCGCAACTTGCCCTGAAGCAAATACAAATCCTGCTCCTTTCACAGCTTGCGAATAAGGACCGATGGCCTGAGGAGCGCCTTGGGTGCGTACTTCTTCTTTCATCACTTCAGATTACAACATCCCGAGTGTTCAACCAGAACTCGAGCGGCAAGCCAATGACGCAAGCAACTCTGTAGATGGCGAGACAGAAAAATGCTACTCCGGCTTCCCAACCGTCTTCTGCGTATATGCCTTCTGCAGAACGAAGAATGCCTTTTTCTTCTGTCCTTGTTCCGAAATGAGACCCTTACGGTTGAAGAAGTCCTGAATCCCCGGCAGCGGACGGCGCGGTGAACGAAAGTCCATCAATATCCATGGAGTCATACCACGCAGTTGGGGAATATGGTTGAGCATCACGAGCTGATGCTCATAGATGTTGGCTTGATACTCCTCCGTCCAGCGTTGATCCGAAGTGCCATGTAGCCCATATTTCGCATCGCCCCCAAACTCGCTAACAATCACTGGCTTTTGATAACGGATGTCCCATTCCGTTCGATCTGCATCTTCTGGTTTGTGCTCATACCATCCGATGTACTCGTTCATTCCGATGACGTCGAGCGCGTTTCCGAGCGGGTCATCCACGATCTTCTTCATGCCTTCGGTACGGACGAGCAAGGCCGCTGTGACCAGTCGCGTAGGGTCTTGCTCGTGCGCGTTGGTTACCAGCGTTGTTAAGAACTGAGTGCGCGCCGGAGTAGATGGAGTCTCGTTGGCTACCGACCAGAGAATTACGGATGCCTTATTACGGTCGCGGCGGATCATCTCGCTGAGTTGCTGCTGAGCTTTCGCGAGAACCGCAGGATTATCAAATTGAACCGCCCAATAAACCGGAATCTCGGACCAAACCAGAATTCCCATCCGGTCGGCCAGTCGGGTCATCCGCTCATCGTGCGGATAATGAGCCAGCCGGACGTAGTTAGCGCCCAGCTCTTTCACCCATCCCAGAAAGGTTTTCGCGTCCTCGTCCGAGTATGCGCGACCGGTACGATAGGGCGCCTCGGCGTGGATACAGACGCCACGCAGGAAAGTCGGCTCGCCGTTTAGCAGGATCTCCATGCCGCGCGTCTCGATGGTGCGAAATCCAACCTCATCTTCCAACGAGTCCCCTCCGGCATGGATTTGGACCCGGTAAAGCGTGGGGTGCTCTGGTGACCACAGCCGCAAAGTCGCCGCATGGAACGCAAATTTGGCGCGTCCATCGGCCTCTGTTCGGGCTGTCTGAGTTAAATGTTCCTGCGGCACAGTGATGGTGATCGAATCGCCTGGATTGCCTCCATCTAGGTGCACCCATCCCTCGATTTCCGTTTTGGTCCCTCGCTTCAGCTGCAGGCTGTAATCGTCGATGAAGGACTGGGGCACTTGGACGAGGGATACGTCGCGTGTGATACCTCCGTAATTCCACCAATCTGTTTGGAGTGTGGGAACGCCGTCTGCGAGCCGCGTACTGTCGACGGCGATAACCGCGAAGTTGCTGCCGTCGTGAACTATGTTCGTGACTTCGCAATCAAAGGGAGTGAAGCCGCCTTCGTGCTCGCAAGCTTGTTGTCCGTTCACCCAAACATACGAGCGATAGTTAGCGGCGCCCACATGAAAGAAGAGGCGTGTCCCGGCCGCAGGTCGATAATCGAAGTCCTTCTCGTACCAGATTGGGCCTTCGTATAAAAACAGCGACTCACGTTGAGTGTTCCAATCGCCAGGTACGCGCAAGGAAGGAGACTTTGCAAAGTCGTATTCGATAAGCCGCCCGCCACTGCTTTGCTTTTCGTTTTTGAAGTAGCCGTCGCTTCGCAGCTTGCCATGGAAGCCGTATAGACCGGTTGCGTATGGATCGACGATAGTGTGCCAATCCCCATCGAGACTCACACTGCGACGATGATCGATGTCGACCAGCAAGCTCGGATTGCTTGATCTCGCCTCCGGGACTTGAGCGAGGGCGACTCCGAAGGCCCCCCACAACAGACTACAAAACAGCAGTATCCGAATCATCCGCGTTGCACTCAGATAAATGCTCATCAGAACCGGTCTCCTAGTGTTCTGCTCCGCCGTTCAAACTACCACTGTTGGCGACGGTTACAAACCCCGATCACTCCAGAGGGGCTCAGAAGATTCTGTCATCCTGAGGCGCGCTTTTCGTCAAATAAGACCGATAGATCGCCGAGGTTCTTCGCTTTCGCTCAGGATGACGATTCCTGATCTGGCGGCAGGATGCAATCGACGGAGGAAATTCTTATTTGGTGGGGAGACTCGATACTTGCTCGGGCTCCGATTTCAAGCGCTTACGTTCACCGCGGCTCCATCTATATAGAAGCTCGACGTCGGAGTCGCTTAGCTTGGCTTCTGGATGAAGTAAGAGGTATTGAGGAAGTGGCATTTTCCTGTTTCGAACTATTGGCGCCATTTGTGACAGGATGTCCTGGCGCTCTTCCAGGCTGTACTGATCCCACTTTGACATGTTCCAGTGGCTCCGCCCGTTATGCACGTCTTTTTCGATCAGCCACGAAACGGGCGCGATGCGGCTGTACAAGGGCCAAGACGTCCGCTCGGAATGGCAGTTCTGACAGGAGCGCTGCATCACCTCCAACACGGGATGCTCGATGCTAGCGGTATTCATGAGAGGCTTAGGCTCGGCTGACGCTCTTACATCGCCGAACGGATGAACCAGCAGCGCCGCACACTGAAGAGCGACTGCGAGGAAAAGCAGCCCGCCAACGCTCCTGCGGTTCACGTACTTCGCAATTCGTGCGGATCGGGCCACTTCGTTCACTGTGGTGCCATCCTGCAGATGTATTTCAAGATTGCATTCCTATTCTGGGACACTGGGCGTGCCCGCGTGTTGCCTTGCTATTTGCCGGATAACTGCTTCAGATAGGCGACGACTGCGGTTCGCTCATCCGGCTTTTGCAGATGAAAATCCATGTCGCTATCGGCGATGAACTTATCCGGATCGGTTAGCCACTTGTCCAAACTTGCTTCATCCCAGGTGATGTCGGCTTTCTTCAGTGAGTCTGAATACTTGAAGCTGGCTACACTGCCCGACTTCCTGCCGTAAACGCCGCGCAGACGTGGGCCTTCCTTGTCGCTGTCGAGCGAATGGCAACCGGTGCAGCGCCGCTCAAAGAGGTCACGTCCATGATCGGGATTGGCCGAGTCTGACTCCGCAACCATCACCGCTGAAGAGCCTGGGAGAAACAGCATCACCGCCAAGGCATACCCAGCGAACGCGATACAGATCGCGCGCGCTGTCGTGAATTTGCGAGTTATCGCACGTATGGAAACAATCTTCATTAGCTCGCCTGGTCCTTATCCCACCTGCAGATCTCGTCGCAAGAAACGCGAGAGAGAAGATGGTTCTGTAAGAACACTGGCTGCGCTGGCATCAGCGGTTGCAAGCGGCGAATCAACGATTGCCAGGTTGTGATTTCGCTCGACGTAATGGACATCGGCTAAGCCGAGCACAGTCTTGAGTTTTTCTGCTGGAACCTTCATCGGTCCTGGAGCTGGCGCCGTGCCCGGTGCGGGTTGGGGAAAGGCGGTCGACATCGCGGTGTGAAACGTGGCATTTCCTTCGACCTTCTGCATGACCTGGTGAATATGGCCATTGAGGACTGTCACCGATCCAAAGCGTTTCAAATACGAGAATGCTTGCTCGCTGTCTTTTGTTCCCCATCCCCAATCGGGATAAATCGTCCACAGCGGAATGTGCGCAAACAGAACCACAGGCGTGCTGCCGGAGATTCCTCTCAAATCGTCTTGTAACCAGACAAGTTGTTCATCCCCTAACTGCCCCATTCCCTCAAGCTGCATTACGTTCACCAATCCGACGAAGTGAACACCTTTGTGATTCAGGCTGTACCACCCTCGTCCTTTGGTGTCTTTTCCGTAGCGTTCCAGATATTGTTTGCCGTCATCGATCGAAGTGTCGTGCTCGCCCGGGACGTAGAAGATCTGTTTCGGTCGCGCGCCTTTGAGTATTTGATCCATCGTGTCGAACTCGGCGGCTTTGGACTGATGGCTGAGGTCGCCGGTATGAATGATGAATTCAGGCTGATCTTCCAAGCTATTGATTCTGTCTATGGCGGTTTGAAGGGTGGCGGCTACATCGGTATTCGCAGGCTTGTTGAAACCCATGTGGCTGTCACTGATCTGAACGAAATGCAGATCGCTGCCGGACTTCTTATCGGAACTTCTACTGTGCTTGCTCTCTCCGAATACGGAGGATTCGGGAATGCCTCCCGCCGCGATCGTCCATACGATTCCCGTGCCGGCCCAAGCCATGCATTTGAGGAATCCTCGGCGATCCACGCCGTCCTTATGTTTGGAATCGTGAAGACTGTTGTGATCGCCAGGCGCGCGTTTGGAAGACATCGATTCGCTCTCCTTTGGGTGCTTGCATGAGAGTGAACCGGAGGTGTTGGCTTTTTATTTCCTGACTGATGTACCAAACTGGGATGAAACTGTTCGTTGCTCGGGAAACCCCGCGTTGCGTCGGGCCAGCGCTAAAGCGCAAATGCACTATTCCTCTAGATTGCCGCAAGGCTTGAAAGCCTTGCTCTCCGACTGAAAGTCGGGGGCTTCCACCTAAATTCCACACCGGCTTACCGGTGCTTCAGATATTGAACGCTGGGTTCGGTTCCAACTTTAGTGCTTTGGGCCAGTTGGCATTGTGTCGGTTAGCTTTTTGATAATCTCCTCCGCAGGCTTTCCGCCTTTGCAGGATGGATGGCCGAAGCCGCTCTGGCTCACGCCATTCTGAATATCGAAGATCAGGTTGTCGCTGGATCCAGGGGCTACGCCCAGCGGAACTGCGTCGAGTCCGAGCTTGTTGCGCGTCTTCCATGCGATCACGTGATCGGCGCAAGCGGTGTCGCCGCTCACCCCAAGTCCTCCCACCAGTTGTCCCGAATGGGTATACAGCGGCAGCCCGCCACCAAATATAATGACGCCGCCGATTGCCTTTCCCACCATGGGATCCTCACTCTGGCCAAACTTTTCGGGCGGACCGGCAAATGCAGCGGCCGGATTTGGGCCCAGCATCGCGAGTCCATATAAGCTGCTGCCCGGCTGCGCGGCGGAGTACAGATTTCCGCTGGATAGAGCGAAATTATCGAGGCTCAACGCATTGGCAGTATTCGCCTTTTCGGCGGCAATCAACCGGCTGCCGGGCCACTGCTTGGAACGGTCTGGACCACTGAAGACAACTGCGCAAATCATGCCATCGCGATTCACAACAGCCGCCCACTCCTGATTGCCCAGTCCACCGTTGGCATCTTTTCCCTGCTTCACGATTTCGGTGAGCGCTGCCTTGAGTTTGTTATAGTCCGGCACCTTCGAGCAATCGGTGCCTTGTGCCTGAACAACCGTTGCGACACTCCCGATCCAGAGGAGATGAACCAGAATCTTTGAGCAAGCGTGTAGCGGCTTCATAAACTTCTCCTTCGCACGTAAAATCCAGAAGCGGGCATCCCGAATCGGGATTCGTAGTTAGTTTAAGGTGTACAGATATGCGGCAATGTCTCGGCTGTCTTGATCAGTGACTCCCATCTCCGGCATTGCCGTGTGCGGCTCGACCGATCTCGGATGTTGAATCCAGCGGGTGATATTGTCCGGAGTATTCGGCAACTCCCCCGCGATGAATACCCTTCTGGAAATCCCGTCCAGCGGGGGGCCAACTAAACCGTTTGCCCCGTCTACTCCTCGAATGGTGTGGCACGTGTAGCAGCCGTATTTGCGAATCTTGTCTGGACCTCGCGAAGGTTCCCCATGCACCAGGCGCGCAGCTTCGCGCGCGGTCCGCGAACGATCCCGGCGAACCCAGGCGCTGAGCAAAAGCGCGATCAAGACAATCAGCAAGACCGATACCAGCATCTCAACTGCCTTAGCGCGCATCGGCAACTCCATTTGCGCTTTTCACTAACGCTGACATGCGCGTGTACTCAAAGCGGCGCTGCGATTCGCCAATCCACGCGGCGAGCAACGCTAAGCCCACCACTAGCAGCAACACTCCGGCGGGCACCCACATGATGAGTCCTCCAAGCTGCTGGTCTTCGAGTGGCGACAACGACCACAGTTGTGTGGTCCCCGCATAAGTCGGATACCACGCGCGAGGGGCGAAGGTAAGCAGCGCGCCCAGAACACTGTTATGGGCGGCGGTAGTGAAGACGTACACAACGGCGGCTCCGTATCCGAGGCGGCCGTGACGTCCGTGGATGAGCGTCCACCAGAAGAGCAGCGCACTGCCAAGAAAACAGAGATGCTGAACCGCGTGTATCCGCTCGCTATGCAGCGCTGCTTCGAAGAGAGCCGGCGCATGCCAAACCCAGAGCGCAACGGCGTGGATGATCCAAGCCGCGCCAGCAGACGAAAGTGCAATCCAGGTTGCGCTCCAGATCATTGTTTTGGAAGCGTGCCCCAGCCACTCTCTCCAACTCCGCGGCAATGCCCACAAGAAGGGAACCAGAGGCGCAGCCATCACCAGCAAAGGGGCGGCGACAAGCATTAGTAGCTCGTGCTGCGTCATGTGCACCCAAAACAATTGCTCACCGACGGTGTGCACAGGGGAGTCGAGCGCGATTACCAGTGCGGCGATTCCCATGGCAAACGAAACCGCCGGCCAGGGGCTTAATCGATTCGCTGAGCGTCGCTGCATCCGGATGCGGCCAGCCGAGTACAACAGGATGGTGCCCAGGATCGGAATCACGACCCATGGCTCCCACGACCAGCGCATCGCCGCCTTTGCCGATGCTGCCTCGTGCGCCCACAACGGCATGGAATTGAAACAGACGATTGCCGCGATGGCCAAGTGTCGACTTTTGGGAGCAAGTCTCATTTCAGGAACACGGACTCAAAATCCAGCGAGGCACAGCCCCGGCAATGATGATTACCGCAAAGAACAGACTCATCACGATCCCTACCAGCGACAGGAAAAATGCGCGATCCCGCGGCTGGTGACCTTGTTTGTCAGCTTTCTCGGGTAAGTGACGGTAGGTTCCGAATGCCAGCACGAAGCCGGTGAGCGCCAACAGGAAACAGATAAGCGAGATCACGTGCAGCACGTAAAAGTGCCCAGTAGAACAGGCATGCTGCGCAACCGCGTAGCTGAATCCGAGATCCAGCGCCCAAGCGACTGGGCCAGCGGAGATGCCCCACCACACTGCGAACTCGAGACGCGGTGTATCGATCATGTGTTGTGCTTCTGCTGCCATCATCATTTTGTTCCCAAGTTGATCGAGGGCAAAAGTTCAGAACAATCTAGAGGCTCCATAAACAACGAAATCCATCACTAATGCGACACCCACGACGAAATACCAATACATCGAGTTTTCATCGAAGTCGGCCAGACGCGTTCCTTCGAGTCGGCTACTGAACGTCAAGACCGCCAACACCACCGTCTCAATAAAGTCGGTCAGCAGGTGGGTCGAATGGACGCCCAGCAGCACCCAGATTGTCGAAGCATAGGCATTCGCTGACCAGCGACAATTAAGGTTGGCAAATTCGAAACCGCGCAATGCGATGTTCAGAAGTCCAAATGCCGACAGAAGAATCAGGCCGATGCGACAACCACTAACATCATTCACTCGTGCACGTCGGCGAATCCACCACGCGGGACCGAGGCTCAGAATGAAAACGATTCCATTCGCGACTCCCCACCGCAAGTTGGGTGGAAGCACTCCGGGGGGCCAATCGCTGGAGCGCGTGCGGTAGTAGAAGTAACTGGCGAGGATCATCGCCACCATCGAGCCTTCGATGAGCATGAACAAGACAGTGCCCAACCAGACCACGCTGCGCGGGCCGAAGACGACGGTTGGCAGCTCGGAGACGTCCAGCACCGCGCGCTCGCTTACTCGCTCCATACTTCGGTCGCCTTTCTGCGCTGTGCCTCACGCCACTTTGGCCAATACCATCCGATCAGAGTGATGATGACCGGAATCGACGTGTACTCCACAGACCTCGCGCTGAACACCGAGCCGATAAACAGGCCCGAGATCGCGACTGCCGACCAGAAGGGCCAAGCGCTCGGTTCGGGCGAGTCCATTTTGTGATCGGGATCGCCGTCGAGCGTATCGGTCATGAGGGTCTCGCGGATGTCGTCGCGCACGCCAGTGACTACCGGTTGGTTTGGCGCCGCGTCCCAAAGCGCCTCACGGCCATTAACAGTGGGGAGTTCCGCAAAGTTGTAGTCCGGCGGCGGAGAGGGCACGGCCCACTCCAGCGATCCCGCGCGCCAGGGATCAGGGCCGGCAATGCGGCCATGCGCGCGGCTCCAGAAGAAGTTGATGATGAACACGAGCACGCCGGCTCCCATCAGGAATGCTCCGGCCGTCGCAAGCAGGTTGAGCGGGCCCCAGTTCATTTCGGGAAGATACGTATAAACCCGACGCGTCATCCCGCGCAGACCGAGGAAGTGCATGGTGAAGAACGTGAGATTAAATCCGATGAAGAAGAGCCAGAAGTTCCAATGTCCCAGCCTCTCGTTCATCATGCGGCCCATCATTTTGGGCAACCAGAAATAGAGGCCGCCAAACATGGGAAACACTGCGCCACCGAGCAGAACGTAATGAAAGTGCGCAACCACGAAGAAAGTGTCATGCACCTGCGTATCCACAGGAACCGACGCAAGCATTAATCCAGAAAGCCCGCCGATCATGAACACGAAGAAGAATCCGGCCACCCACCACATGGGAAACTTGAATTGCAGACGGCCTTCCCAGATGGTGGCAATCCAGCAGAAGAATTGGACGGCTGTAGGAATGACGATCATCAGCGTTGCCGCAGTGAAAAAGCTCTCTCCCATTTGCGGCAAACCGGTTGCGAACATGTGGTGCACCCACACGCCGAAGGCGATGAATCCGATGCTGATGGTCGAGACTACGAGTGCGAGGTATCCAAAGATGTGCCGTCGAGCAAAGCACGTGACCAACGTGGTAATGATCGCGGTGCCGGGAAGAAAGATGATGTAAACGTCAGGGTGTCCGAAGAACCAGAACAAGTGCTGATACAGGAGTACGTCGCCGCCTTCGGCCGGATTGAAGAACTGCGTTCCTACGGTCCGGTCAAGCAAAAGCATGCTGCTCGAAAGCATTACCGCGGGCATGGCGAAGATCACCATGAAGGAAAGCACAAGTTTCTCCCATAGGATGATCGGCATCCGATTGAGTGACATGCCTGGCGCCCGCTGCTTCAGGATCGTTCCGGCCAGGCACACAGCCGTGGTCAGCGCCGAAGTCTCGGTGAATGTGATCATCTGTGCCCAGAAATCAACGCGTTTACCCGGCGAGAAGTCCGGTCCAGAAAGAGTGACGTACGCGAACCATCCGCGATCGGCGCCGATATTGAGCAGAAGTCCAATCCAGAAGAAGAGACAGCCGAACAAATAAATGTAGTAACTGAACGCCGCCAATCGCGGAAAGGCGATGTTTCGCGTGCCCACGATCAACGGCACCAAATAAATCCCAAAGCCCTGGAACATTAAGGGCACGGCAAACAGGAAAATCATGGTGCTGCCGTGCATGGTGAAAAACTGGTTGTACTTGTCGGGACCGAGCAAGCGGTTTTCAGGGCGCGCCAGTTGCAGGCGCATGACCAATGCGAGAATTCCACCGAGCACAAAAAAGACGAACGCGGTGACCATGAAGCGCGTGCCGATGCTGGTGTGATGAATTTTGCTGAACCATCCGAAGAACCCGGGCGGATCTCCCCATGTGCGCTGCAAGCGGGACGCACGCGCCGCGCTTGGAGGAGGGACTACAACCGGTGGTTCGCCAATCGCCATTCTTCTACTCCAAACTCCGCAGATATGTGACCAGCGCTTGCAGGTCGTCAGGCTCCAGAGGATTCGCCGGCATCTTCGCTCCCGGTTTGATGCGCTGCGGATCGGAGATCCAGCCGGCCAACGATCCGGGAGCGTTGCTGGCGGTGGCCGCGAGCAATCTGCGGCTGGCGACGTGTGTCAAATCGGGACCGACCTTCGATCCTGCATCGGTGCCTCTTATTGTGTGGCAGAGTACGCAAGCGTGAGTGAGAAACACTTCACGCCCGCGTACCGCAGTGGGGTCTTGTGGTTCGGCCGCCGGCTGGACCTGCTGCTGCTCCCACTGCTGAAACTTGTCCATCGGCTCAGCGACGATCTCGAATCCCATGTGTGCGTGCTGCTCGCCGCAAAACTCCGCGCATTGACCGTGGTAAATGCCTGGCTTGTCTACTTGAAAGAAAAAAGCCGATTCGTACCCCGGCAAGAGATCGCGTTTGCCGTCGATGTTGGGCGCCCAGAAGCTGTGGATCACGTCGCGGCTCGCGGTGAGTACCACAATGGGCTTGCCTACTGGAACGTGAATCTCGTTCGCAGCGGTTACGGTAAGGTCCGCTTGAGGATTGGGATAACGCAGCTCCCACCACCACTGGTGGCCGATGACTTCGATGGTAATGGGATTCTTTGAGGTGAGTCCCTCTGTTGTCTTGCCGGTCACGATACTCAGCGCCAGCACAACGAAGAGCGTGACCACAGTGATGGTGAGGGCGATGCCGACGCCGATTTTCGCGCGCCGATCGCCTGGTTCATTGCTTTCCATTACTGGCGCCATTTCGGCCTGGTCAATGCTGGCTTTCGCCGATCCGCCCGCGAAGAAGCTGATGACCAGCACGAACACCACGAGACAAATCCAGAAGATGAACCAATACAGCCATTCAATATCTGCCGATTGTTTGCTCGCCGAGCTCCACAGCATGGAGTGATTGCTCTGGCATCCTGCCAGGAGCAGGAGGATTGCGTACGTGGCTGCGCGACCGATCTTCATTAGTGCGTCGGAGCCCCCGTCACATCCGTTGGCTTCTCGCGCGGAGTATTCGCTTCCGGCTTCTTACCCTGCATATGATCGCTGCGGCCGGGAGCAACATCGGTACGCAACTGGCCGCTCATGGAGCGAACGTACGCTACGATTTGCCAGCCCTGATTTTCCGGAATGCGTCCGCGCCAAGCCGGCATTCCGTTCGGACGGCCTTCCATGATGGTGGAGAAAATGTTTGCGGGTTCACCTCCATAGATCCATTGGTTGTCCATCAACGGCGGGCCGATCCCCCCACCTCCATGCGAGTGACAGCCGACGCAATTGAAATTTTCGTATAGCCGTTTGCCTTCCGACACGGCGTAAGCGTTCTCTTCATACACGTTTGGCACCGGAGGCGTGGCGATCTGATCTCCGCCAGGATGCAACTGGCTCACCTGGATCGTATTCACCACACTGGACGATGGCGGACTCTCGCGAAAATTGCGATCTTCGCGCTGGCAGGCAATCAACATGGTGATCGCAGCGCCTACGAGCAGAAAGGAAATGTGAGTGCAACGCATCACTTTCCGCTCCTTGCCACTTCATCCTCAATTTGCGGAACGCCGTATTTGCGAAGAATCGTCTGGATCTGTGCGTGACGCCGATCGAGGAACTCCTGCAATCGGTCACGCAATTGGGTGTTGTCTTTGCGAACGCCCATCGAGATCGCAAAGGTAAACGGAAGCCCCGGTGGATCAACCTCGGGCTGCACCGGCGTGAGAGTCAGCCTTCCTGGATATCGATCCGCAAAATAACCGGCAAGAGGTCCCCAGACGACAGCAGTGTCCACTTTTCTACTCACGACAGCTCGAACAATTGACGGAGCATCGTCGCCGGTCGTCTCGAAGCCAACGATGTTTGCCTGCATGCCGCGGCGAGCCAGGGCGTGCGCGGGAGGCGCGTAGTCATCGTCGAGCACTTGCACTCCTACCTTCATGCGGTGCAGTGCTGGATCGTTCAAACTTGTAGGTCGCAACTGTGCTGTCCGCCGTGAAACGAAGACATATGTTGAGCGGTAATAAGGACGCGTGGTAAGAAGCTGGCTAAAATTTGTCGGGATGCCCACGACCATGTCGCAGCGCTTTTTCCCTAGATACTCGCGGACAAATCCACGACCCATGCGCTGCCACTCGTAGCTGAGTCGAGCGTGCATGTCTCGGGCGAGCAGCGCGGCAATATCGTTCTCAAACCCCTGCTGTTGACGGTTCGAGAAAGGAAGGTTGTCGGGATCAGCACAGACTCGCAGTCGCGCCTGTCCCATAAGGGGAATACTCACCCCTAACGACATCGCAAAGCACAGCAGCTTACGGAAGAGAGAAGACATAGAGCATTCCTCCCTTTGTGCTGTATTGCGGCAGCTCACGCGTAGCATTGCCGAAGCCGAGCGCAATTGTTGGATCGCGAACGTCCAATCCTCCGGCCACCACAGCGCCTGCCCAGCCTCCAACTCCGGAGAGCACGGCTACGTATTGCTTTCCGTCAGGACCTTTGTACGAAACTGGCTGGCCGATGATTCCGGAGCCCGCCTTAAATTGCCAAAGTGTCTGGCCATTGTGCGAATCGACAGCTTTAAACCAACCATCCATGGTCCCGAAGAACACCACGTCCCCCGCAGTAGCCAGGGCGCCGCTCCAAACAGGGAAGCGATCGGTGATCTTCCACACTGCCTTTCCCTGAACTGGATCCCAGGCCGTGAACTCTCCACCATTCCCGCCGGGGCCGGGATACATCCTGACATTCGCACCTACATACGGGGTCCCTGCGATGTAATTCGCGCTTACGTCCTCCTCGTCCTGACACAGGTTGTTATGCGGAATGTAAATGAGACCGGTGCGCGGAGAGAAGGCCGAGGGCGTCCAATCCTTCGCCCCTGGGGATGCCGGACAAATGTTGCGTACATTCGTTCCCGTAATGGGCTTCTTCTCGCTTACGTATTGAAGCAGTCCGGTCTTGAGATCGACGCCGGTGCTGGTGTTCACGTATGCGAATGGATTGGCCGACAGCACCTCGCCATTGGTTCGATCAATCACATAAACATGGCCATTGCGATCGGGATGGACGAGAACCTTATGGTTCTGTCCATTGATGGGCAGATCGAGCAGGATGTTTTCGTTTACGCCGTCGTAGTCAAACAGGTCGTGCGGACTGAGCTGGTAGAACCAAACTGCCTCACCGGTGTCGGCATCGCGCGCGAAGATGCCAGACGTCCACAGGTTGTCGCCAGGGCGCTCCTCGGCATTCCACGGTCCCGGATTCGCGGTTCCGTAAAAGATGAAGTTGGTGTCAGGATCGTAAGAAATCCAGCCCCAGACGGTGCCGCCGCCGATCTTCCATGCATCCGGCGGCCAGCTCTTTACGCCAAGATCTTGTCCGCGGTCTTGCGCGTAGAACGGCTTGAATCGTGATCCGATGAGTACATCTTTATCCGGACCTGTGCTGTAAGCGCGCCAAACGATTTTTCCGGTGTTTTCATCCAACGCCGCCAGCCAGCCGCGCACACCGAATTCGCCGCCGCTATTTCCAACCAGCACCTTGCCTTTGACTACCAGCGGCGCCATGGTGATCGATTCACCCTTATTGATGTCGCCGAGCCGGACCTTCCAGAGTTCGCGGCCCGTGTTCGCGTCAACCGCCGCGGTCTGCACGTCGAGCGTGTTCAGGAAAATCTTTCCGTTGTCGTAAGCGACACCGCGATTCACAACGTCGCAGCAAGCTACGCCTTTCGATGCCGGAGTTGGAAGCGGCTGGTACTCCCATTTAACTGGTGCTCCCGGTTTCGTAAGGTCGAGAGCATATAGCTCGTTCGGCCAGGGCGTGATGATGTACATCGTGTTGTTCACCACGATGGGAGCGGCTTCGTGCCCGCGATCCTGGCCGGTGGAGAAAGTGAACGCAACTTTTAGGTTCTTGGCGTTTGATGTATTGATCTGATCGAGGCTGCTGTAACGGGTGCTGGCATAATCCTTCGCAGGACGAACCCATTGACCGTCGTCGGCTTCAAGTTTTCCGTGATATGCCGGGCTTGAGTAGTTGGTTTCCTGAGCGGCGGATTTTCCGGAGGATTGCTGACTTCGCGAACCTGCACACGCGCAGAAGCACACGCAGATGCCAACGGAAAAGAGAATGAAAGTAAACTGTCTCAAAACGGAACCAATGTTAGCGATGCTAGAAGATTCCGTTCGGCCATTGTGTTGCACTCAGCCACCTCAGGGGAACATCGCAGCTGCTGACAACTTGTGCAGAGATGCCTTGGTGAAGACATTCTGTTGCATAGGCGACGCTGGCAAGGTGCGTCTTTTCGCGACATCGCAGCTTGGTGATTGTAAGTACAATGGAATCAGCTGGTTTACGCGAGTGCACCCACCGGCTCTAAGAAGTTGCAACAGCAACATTTCGATTCCCGAACTGAAACGCCTGCTTTCCTATTCCGCGACTTGGGGAAGCTGTCTGCTGCGAATCACGTTGTCGGTAGCGCGCGGATAGGCGTCCAAGAAGTAGCAAACTAATGGGAACCGCCGCCCATTGGGACACGCGACTGCTTGATGCGGCGCGCTCTCAGTACCCGGTCAGCGTCACCCTGTCGAGCCAGACGTTGTACGGATCGGCGGCGGAATCGATATCCATCTGGAAGGCAACGTCGATATCCTGCATTACCCAGCCTGCCTCAAAGTTCTGATACATGTCCACGCTGAAGGTCTGAGTACCGACCGTTAGCGACACGTAGTGCACCTGATTGCCAACCCGCTCAAATTGCCAAACCAGATGCGTCCAGCTGTTAGCCGGGAAAGTGGCGGGCGTGCAGGGGACCTTCGTCTCCACCCAGCCCGTCTTTCCATCCCAGACATCCCAAGTCTTGTGATCCTTGAAGTTACATTCGGTACCGAAGACCCAGCGATTGTTGCCGAAGTTCTGATTCACGTCGAATTCGAGCGCCTGAGGACGCGTCGGGTCGTCGACCATCGCATACATGTCATAGGTGAAATGAGTGACACTCGAGCCCCCGGCGAAGTACTTGGTCCAGAGCACATTCTCGTAGCCTTTGGGACCGCTGACGTCGAAGTGCGCAACCGTCGCTGCAGATTCGCTGACTGGAGCCGGCAGGCTTTGGTTCTCGATCATATGAGAGGTCAGGTCATTGCCCAGGCCCGCCGCGCAGATCTGTCCTGCGCGCGGATGTCCCGCGGGAAATGTCGCCTGGCATGGTTCCCAATTCGGGAGTGTTTGCAGATCAGCGAATGTGATCGCCGGAGTCGCAGGAGCGTTGACGTTTACCTGCACTCCTGTCCCCACATTGTTACCGGCCGTATCGGTGGCGATCACGATGAGGTTGTGCGCGCCTTGGCTGAGTAGCATCTGAGTGTCGACCGTATTGAAAAAGGTAAAGAACTCGGCCTGTCCGTCGACGAAGACGCGCATGTACTTGATGCCATTGTTCAACGAGGCTGGAGCTACGAGGTGGAGCGGCGAAACCACAGTCTCTCCATTTGCCGGAGTCGAAATGCACACCGAGCCTGACGGCCCTGGTCCAGGATTGCTGGGATTCGCGGGTGCCGGATCGGGAAAGGGAGCGACGCCACTCTGCGGTCCCCGCGCCATGGCGACCGGCACTGCGGCACAACTGCCCTGCGCAGTGCCAGAGCCGGTCCCACCGCTGCCGCCGCCTGGATTTGAGCCGCTCCCGCTTTCGCTTCCTCCAGGGCCAGGAGTTGCCGGAGCTGAAGGTGGGCTGGCCGGAGGGGCGGTCGATGTCATCTGCGAACGGCCCCCGCACGCGCTTGCCACAACGATCAAACATGCGCTGACGAGAACAACAAGTCTGTTCCGGCAGCCGTTTAGACCCGGTTCCGCGCGCAACACTCCAGAGCTGCGCATACGAGGGGTGCTGTGGATCATGGCTGAATAGATGCGTCCGGGAACAAGTCAGTGGGAACGAGCAATAGAGAAATCGAGGGTTCCTGTTCAGGACTTTCGTTGGAATTTAGGGTACGCCGCGGGGCAGAAGGGAACACGCACTGCTCACAAACTACAACTCCGCCTCCGTGCCCCACCGATTCCCGTTTTAGTTTTCCCTTCCGACACAACCCTACTGTGGGTGACCCAGGAACTATGGGCAGGCGAAATAAAACGCTTCCTGCAATGTGCGTTCGCGCTTCATACCATCCTCCGTTTGTCCAGAAGTTTTCTGGTTCCCGAGCCGTGACAACCGACCTGCTCTGTTCGCCCTCACTGACCTAAACGTATTTTGTTGGAGTTAGATCGTCTTCACTTGCCCTACTTCGGTTACCGACCCGAAGAACTTAACCCAGACTGGATCGCGATCTATTTTCCGGGAATGGGCGGACGAGAGACAACGTTCGGGGGAGATTCATTCGCAATTCCGGCATAGGCTCACTTTTTACGACCAAAATCACACGCAGATTGTTCGCGCCTACCGGGCGGCGTTGACGAGTTCCCATATTCGTGCGAGATGATGATCGTCGTGTTCGGCGACAAAATACAAATGGTCCACGAGCCGCATCGGCGTCTTCAAACGCGGGTGGGGAATGGCTCGGGCAAATAGTGATGCGTCTAATTCGTCCACACGCTTCAGCAGTCTTTCTCTTGCAACGCGGAACTCACTCAGAATCTGTTCCAGTGGGCGCGAATTGTGGTTTGCTTCATCGGTTTTTCGGTTCTTCAAGTCTGCTACGGTGAGTTGGTCGCTGGCCGCCAGGTAATCGCCCACTCGCGCCAGCCACAGCGGTTCTAGGTCAAGCAAGTGACCGGCGTTTTCCTGAGCTGACCACGTTGCTTGCGTTTTCCCGATTAGGATTGTGTGAGAACGGCCACGAACCACCTCTTCCAGCCTGGCGGGAGTGCCGCGCAGACGCGCGCACAGATTCGGAAGCAGTTCCACACGAAACGAAAACTCAAACTTGCGCTCGAACCAGATTGGCACTCGACTCATCGATTCCGCCGATCTCCAGGAATAACCTCTGTTGCGAGTCTTTTCACGAATAACTACAGCGTAAGCGACGGGAATTGCGCCTCTTTGGGAATCTCAAATCCCGCTGTTTCAACTCTCGCGAAGGGCAATCATCGGGTCCACTTTCGTCGCGCGGCGTGCTGGGAGATAGCTAGCCAGCGCGGCCACTGCCAGCAAAAGCAAAGGCACGATCAGAAACACAGCCGGATCATGGGGGCGAATGCCGTAGAGCAAACTTGCCATCATCGAGGCGGTAGAAGCGGAAAATATCACGCCGGTCACAATTCCGAGGCCAGCCAGGACTACACCTTTTCCCAGGACAAGTCGCAAGACATCCGCTCGCTGGGCACCCAGCGCCAACCGCAGACCAATCTCGCGTGATCTTTGGCCAACCATATAGGCGAGCAAACCGTAAATTCCGATCGAGGCCAGCAAGAGCGCCCCAACCGCAAATCCCGCCACCAAATTCGCCGAAAATCTGCGCGATGCCAGCGATGCATCCAGTACCTCATCCATTGAGGTGACGTTGAATACCGGCAGCCCCGGATCTACGCTCTGAATCGCGCCGCAAATTTGCGCCTGCAGCGTGCTCGTGGGTAACGAAGTTCGCAGCGCCAAGCTCAACGACCGCCCGAGAAATTGATTCAACGGAACATAGACGTGCGGCACGCCATCGACATCGAGCCCGTCATGCTTGATATTTTTCACCACGCCCACCACGGTGCTCCATGGATTCACAGGATTCTGCCCGAAACGCAACCGGATACGCAGCCGCCGGCCCACCGGATCATGATCCGGCCACCAGTAGCGCCTTGCCGTCGCCTCATCGATGATTGCCACGGGCAACTTGCCGTTTTCATCGTCCTCGGTGAAGAAGCGCCCCTCGACGAGCGGTGTTTGTATCACCCGAAAATAATCCGGGCTGATGCGGATAATTTCGGCGCTCAAGTCTTCCGAGGATTCCGTGGGCCGGTCTTCGATGGCCAGCGAATTGTGATTCGTGGCGCCGTACGCCGCCGAATCGCTGTTGATTGTGTCGGCGGCCGGCAAATTCGACGTAATCGCCGCCAACTCCACGCCGGGAATCGAGTTCGCGCGCCGCAGCAGTTCGCGATTAAACGGAATCTGCTGCGCGAAGGTGTGATATGGATCGAGCTGTGGATTATTCGGGTTCGGCAGATAGATATTCGCCGTCACCACTTGCGATGGATTGAAGCCCGGATTCTGCCGCAACAAATCGCGCAGCGTTTCCAATAAGAGCCCCGCGCCGACCATCAGCACTAGCGCAAAAGCCAGCTGCGACACCATCAGCCCATCGCGCATGCGCCCGGCCTTCGCACTGTAGCCCGAGCCGCGCGAACCCTCGCGCATCGTGCTCGCAAGTCCCGCCTTCGAGGAATGAATCGCTGGAGCCAGCCCAAACAGTAGCCCGGTCGCGAGCGAAATCAGTAGCGCGAATCCCAGCACCCGCCAATCGATGTTTACTTCGCCCAGCCGCGGAAGATTCGCCGGCACAAATCGTAAGACGGCTTTCAGCGTAATCACCGCCGTCGTGAGCCCTGCGATTCCCCCGATGAAAGCCAGCAACAGCGATTCGGTGAGCATCTGCCGGATCATTCTGCCCTCGCTCGCTCCCATCGCAGCGCGCACTGCCATCTCTTGTTGCCGTCCGAAGGCGCGCGCCAGAAGCAGGCCGCCAATGTTTAGAGACACGATGAAAACGATTAAGATTACGGCAGCCATCAACACGACCAACATCGGTCGAACCTTACCCACCAACGATTGCTGCAACGGCACAATCTCAACCGTCCATTTGGCTTGCGGAGGGTAATCATTGGCGAATTCGCGACGCAAATTAGCAGTCAGGGCATCAAGCCGCGCTTGAGCTTGCGCTAGGGTGAGGCCCGGCTTGAGACGAGCGATCGCCCCTGGTAGTATGCGCAGGCCACGCGCCGGCGCTGGGAACGGATCGCCACTGAATCCGCAGGTAATCCACACCTCCACGGCTGGAATGGTCGATCCGGGGTTGCGAAATCCGGGAGAAAGTACACCGACAATCGTATACAGATCGTTATCGAGGCGAAGGCTCCGACCGAGGACGCCAGGATCAGCCCCATAAGATCGGCGCCACAAGGCATCGCTGATCACGACTGCGGGCGCGAAACCGAGCGCGAAGTCCTGGTGACCAAACAAGCGTCCTAGTTCGGGAGTGGCGCCGAGCATGGAAAAGTAATTGGGAGAGACCTCCATCATTTCCAAATGTTCGGGCTGTTTGGCGCCGGTCAAGTTTGTGGGGCCAAAAACGATGACACTCACATCTTCGAACACATCCGTCTGCGTTCTAAGGTCGTCGAATTCCGGCACGGAAAACCGGACGCCCCGCAACCCTACCCCTGGGTTGTTAAAGTAGATCCTTACTAGACGGTCTGGGTCAGGGAACGGAAGAGAACGGAGCAACACGGCGTTCACGATGCTGAAAATAGCCGTGTTGGCTCCCACGCCCAGAGCCAGCGTCAGGACAGCCACGATCGCGAACGTGGGCTTCTTGACCAGCATGCGCAAACCGTAGCGAACATCCTGAAGTAAAGTTCCCATGAAGACGCTCTTTTCGGTCAATACACGGACTCTTATTTAGTTATCAGTTTGTAGCAATGCTACTTAGACCAGGGCGGAACCACGCCGTTGATGCGCGCATACGCAATCGACTGCCCCAGATGCTCGTGTTGATCTTCGAAAATCAGCATCAGCGCGCCCTGCTTCGTCATCTCTCTTCCGAACAGTTTCACCGGCGCCTGCAGGCCGTTGTCAGAAAGTCCCGCAATCGCTTTTTGCAGATTGACGTAAGAAGCCTTCAGAGCTTCCTGTAATTTCTCCGGATCAGTGATGGGCGCGGGCTTTGCCCCCGTATTCGGTGTGCCCGAGAGCACGCCGGCAAGCATGTCGTTCTCTCTCACGATCAGGTTGAACACGTCGCCGACGGAACGAACGCCCTGGCCGGGCTTCCAGTCGTACTTGCCCGACATAACGCGCGCGAGTCCGGTGAATTTGTCGGAAAGCGTTCCGGCATCGTTTCCGAAGGCGGCCTGCATTCCTGCCGGCTGCGCCTGCGCCAACGGCACCATCAGAGCGACCACAAGCGCGCAAATTCCGTACTGAATCAAAATCTTCTTCATGTGGAACTCCTCTATGTCACTAAACGACTCGTGCTGCTCGTAACGGCGAATGCAGGTCTCAGCGCGGCGTTTTTTTGACTCCGCTGCGCCAGCGAACCGGCTGCCGTCAGAGCACAGGCTGTGCCGACCGACGGATGTCCCGCAAAATCGAACTCCGCCCGAGGTGTAAAGATGCGCACCCGAAAGTTGTTCGCAGAATCGTTCTTCGGCAGGACGAAGGTCGTTTCGCCGAAATTGAATTCAAGAGCAATCTTCTGCATGCCTTCGGTCGAAATGCCGGCCGCGTCAGGCAGAACCGCCAGTTGATTACCGCCGAACGGTGTCGAACTGAAAACATCGATCATTTGAAATGTGTACTTCATGAGATCAACCTCCGTGTGTCACCTCAAGCCTTGACGACGAGGTCGATCTCGACGCAGGCCCCAAGTGGTAGCGCGGCGGCCGCGATCGTCGTGCGGGCGGGAAAGGGCTGACTGAAATATTTTGCGTAGATGCCATTCATCGCGGCGAAGTCACTCATGTTCGTGAGAAACACACTGGCGCGCACGACATCATCGAAACTCCTGTCGGCCGCCTTGAGAACCGCCGAGAGGTTCTGGAAGACCCGCTCCGTCTCGGCCACAATGCCGCCCTCGACCACCTTGCCAGTACCCGGGTCTTGGGCGACCTGTCCGCTGAAGAAAAGGAAACCATCGATTTTGACTGCCTGGGAAAACGGGCCAACCGGCGGCGCGAGTTCAGGCGAGGTAATTGCGGTCTTGCTCATAGCAAACTCCTGCGGATCTTGGGTTACTTGGTCAGGATGGTGGAGCCCGAGGTTGCGAGCGCCCACCACTTGACGCAGGCGCACCTGATTCGACCCGACATCACCGACCTCGATCGGTGTCCGGTTCAACGTCGAAACCGCCAGTGTCTGCCGAATTTGAATTGCACGAGGCATCCGGTTTCCGTCAAATGCAGAAACTCCACGTAGTCTCAATGGGGAACCGATAATTCCGCAAGTTCATTATTTTCACAATCATATTGCCGCATACGCACGATTCTGCTATTCGTTAGAGGAAGATACAGGAGCACTTCAGGAGGCTCGGCTTGCTCGACGATTTACGCGCACTCATAGAATTTGCCCGGGCCGGGTCGATCGCCGGTGCATCCGATCGCCTATACCGGACACCGTCCGCCATAACCCGGCAGCTGCAAAGGCTGGAGGCAGCATTGGGCGCTGAGTTGCTCGACCGTTCGGTCAAGCCGCCACGCCTGAACTCGCTGGGCTCCAGAGTGCTTGAACAAGCGCGAGATCTGTTGCAGCGGACCGAGGCGCTGAAATGCCTTGCGTCGCGTGACGCCGAACCTCACGGCCTACTGCGCATCGGGCTCGCGCATCCCCTGGCCGAGGGGACGATTATCGAACCTATTCAGGCAGTGACGGGAAAATACCCTAAGGTCAGACTGCTGCTGTTGAGCGATCGCACGAATGAATTATTTAACCGGCTGCTCGCCGGTGAGCTCGACGTTGCAGTCGTGCCTTTACCCGAAGGTAGAACCGCGCCTCCACCACTTCTGACCAATATCATCGCGACGGACCGCGTGGAGATCGTTCAGGGGGCGGCAGCCAACGTCCGCGGCGATTGGAAAAGCTTAGGCCGAGTACCCTGGGTGCTGAATCCGCCCGGGTGCTTCCTTCGGGCAAACCTCGTCGAGCAGATGGGCCGTGCCGGCTTTTCCCCTATGATTGCGGCTGAAATCCACAACATGCATCTCCAACTGGCGTTCGTTCAGTCAGGTTATGGAGTCGGGCTGCTGCCGGCGCACTTTATTGCCGGAAACATTTCTCTCGACAAGGTTGAAGTATTGCGGCCCCCATCATTTGATTTGCACATGTCCGTCGGGATCGTGCGGGTTGGACAACTCGGTGCCCTCGAGAGGGCTGTCCAACTGTTGGAACACGGCATTCGGCATCTGTTTGAGGCAGCCGACACAAGGAAGCCAGTAACCAGGAGCCGAAAGAGTGCACCCGCGAATGGGCGGAAGGCGCGACCGCGCAGGTAGTCCGAGCACCGCTCTGCTGTCGCCTCTTGACCAGAGAAATTTGCGGGAACTCGTGGGTATGTGTCGCGACAGAATCTTCTAATTGTGTCCGCAAATGGAAGCTTCGCGCTTTGCTTGCTGAAGAGTTGGAGTGCCGGAGTCAGCGTCGCGCCATAGGCTTAAGAATGCGGCGTACTCGGCGCAAGCGTTCGTAGTATCGCTCTGCATCTGATAAGCCCGGGCAAGCTGGAGATGAGCCAGCGCGCCAAGGGGGAAATTCGCTACGATGCCTGGATGATCCACAACGGTCTTGAACGCTGCTGCAGCTCCGCTCGAGTTATGCAATGCCAACATTGCCTCTCCCCGCAGGTAAATCGGATAGAGAGAGCCCAATTGGAGTGGTGGAGGAGCGTCCATCGCATGTGTATCTGCAGGGTGCAATGACTCCAGCGCGTCCTTCGGCTTCTTATGGTCGAGCGCGGCAGCTGCGTCGATTGTGGGTAGCCAATACATATCCAAAACCGCGTCTACCCTGTGCTCCTCATGCAGCCTCGCGGATAGACCTTGTGCATGCTTCGGGTCTCCTCCGCGCGCGAATGCCAGTGCCGCCAGAATTTTGACATCTTTGTTTGAAGAGAGCTTCAGAGCCGCGGCTGCAAATTGGCGCGCCTCTTCCTTGTTGCCGAGTTCTGCCTCGTGCAGTGCGGCAACTGCTTTCCAGATTCCAGCGCTTTCCTTCAGCCCTGCATGGAAAGCTACGTCTGCCGCACGTTGGCTTAGCTCTCGCGCCTTAACGAGATGACCGTAGTAAGCTTCCGTGTCCGATGCGGCGGAGAGCAGCATGTCCTCAGAATGGGTGTTAGCCGCTACAGCCAGCTGTTTCTCCATTGCGGGCGCATCCTTGCGCAAGAATGCCAACTGATAAAGAGCGAGCGGACTCTGATTGGAAATCATGCTTAGCGATTTGCTGAGATCCACTGGTGTATTTTGTTTGACGAAGACGAGCATCGAAGTTCCAGCCGGAAGCTCAGCATCATTGCCGTGCTTTAGCAGCCACAGAGATGCTCCCACACCTACGAATACGGCGGTGGTCACGATTCGACCCGCCATTTGCTCGGTTGCACTTTCGCCTTGCGTCTGGTGTTCGGCACGGACTGCAATTCGCTCGCCGGTGACAGCCTCGACTGAATCAATGGCGAGGGTAAGCGTGCCGCGTCGTCCGAGTCGTCGAGCGGGTTGCGCCTCGACCACGCGTCCGTATCCGGGGGCCCCTTTGCTGATCACCACCGAATTGTCCGGAGCCACTACGTCTTCCTGGACTTCCACGGCGATCGTATCGGCGGGATGGGCTTTCTTCGCAGATAGCGATTGCGCGAGGCGCACCCTAATCGGTGTTCCCTCCGGGATTGTCACTAGCTTGGAAGATGAAGATGCTGAACTCGGCGCAGGCAGCTCGGTTTGGGCGCTTTCAAGGGCGCTTATGAGTACGCACATCAGCGTTAATAAGACTAGGTGCCGGGTGCCCCATCCTCGCGCGTTCTTTGCGCGAGGGTGGGATTTTATGAATGTTAAGATCGCGGCTTCTCCTTGCGTCATCAGATTAAAGGCAAACCCAAAGTCGGAATCCTCACTTGCCCCCACCCACTGCGTAAGTATTCCAACGAGAAACCCTCAAATTCCAACACGGGAACGGGTAGGGCACCCGGCACCGACATTTAGGTATTACACACGAACTTCAAAAAACCAGGCGTCTCATCGGGTGGGCCACCCGCCCGCTGGTAATTGGTGCTGCATCACGCACCATTCGCCCACGCTACTTCCCTCTGAGTTTGGCCACCGGCCCATCGACGCCGTTCGGTAGCTGTTCGTTCGCGAGCTGATCGTTATCCCCCACGGCCTTTTTCAGCCGTGCGAGCTCCGCTTTCAGCGTCTCGGTCAGCTTCTCCTGCCCGCGCTGACCATACAAGTTGTGCAGTTCGTTCGGATCGTTCACGAGATCGAACAGCTCCCACTGATCCTTCTTCCAGTAGTAAATCAGCTTGTGTGTGCGCGTGCGGACGCCGTAGTGCGCGCGCGTATTGTGATCGCCCGGATCGTGGTAGTAGCGGTAATACATGGACGTCCGCCAGTCGGCCGGCGTCTTGCCGCGCAGCACCGGCAGCAGGCTGCGGCCCTGCATCTCGGCTGGAACCGGAAGTCCGGCGGCGTCGAGAAATGTCGGCGCGAAATCCACATTCAGTGCCATGGCGTCGATGCGGCTGCCCGGTTTGATCGCCGCCGGCCAGCGGACTAGAAACGGCATGCGCAGCGATTCCTCATACATGAAGCGTTTGTCGAAGAGTCCGTGGTCGCCAAGGAAGAACCCCTGGTCGCTCGTGTAGATGACGATTGTGTTCTTCGCCAGGCCGTTTTGGTCGACAAAATCCAATACCTGGCCGACGCTATCGTCGACCGACTGCACCGTCGCGAGGTAGTCCTGCATGTATCGCTGATACTTCCAGCGCACGAGCGGCTCACCCGTCAGCGTGACGGTGTTGCCGTCGATCTCCGTCGTGACTGACTCCGGTTTCGCTGACAACCACTCCTTGCGCGCCGCTTCATCGAGATCGGGCGGCGGCTTCAGCTTCAGATCGCGCCGCGTCAGATCTTTCGCAATGCGCTGCTGATTCTCGTGCAGAGCATCGGTCCGCGTGTCGTAGCTGTCCCACAACGTCTCGGGCTCGGGAATCCACTGTCCGGCGAATCGCGCGCCGTGCGCCGAGTCCGGCTCCCACGGCCGGTGCGGCGCTTTATGGTGGAGCATCAGGAAGAAGGGCTTGCCTTTCGCGCGATTGCGGATGAAGTCGATTCCCAACTCGGTGATCACGTCGGTGACGTACCGTCCCTTGTATGTCTTCTCGTCGGTGGCGGTGTAGAACACGGGGTCCATGTAAACGCCCTGCCCGGGGAGAATCTCCCAGCGATCGAACCCGACGGGGTCGCTTCCGAGATGCCACTTGCCGATCATCCCCGTGTAGTACCCGCCGGCATGGAGCAGCCGCGCCACGGTCATGCGCGAGCTGTCGAACCGGTTGAACACCGTCACGCCATTGATGTGCGAGTACTGGCCCGTGAGGATCACGGCGCGGCTCGGAGTGCAAATAGAGTTGGTGACGAAGACGTTCGTCAGAAGCGCTCCTTCGTGTGCGAGGCGATCGATGTTTGGAGTATGGTTCACGTGCGACGCGTACGCGCCGATCGCATGCGCGGCGTGGTCGTCGGACATGATGAAGATGATATTTGGGCGGTGGACGCGCGCCGAAGATGCGACCGTGGCGGTGAGGATGAAGGCGACTAGGAATGCGCGCATCCGCGCATAATATCAGTGGGACGAAACCCGGGTTTCCCGGGTTTCCGCAGGTTGGGGATTCGTTTTCATCCGAGCGACCGAGAGCGGGTAAATGCGGGACAGCCTGATCTGCCCTAATTTATTGTTCGGCATCTAGTCGCTGAGAGCGCGCCGAGTAACGTGAAAGCAAGAAGATAATGCGCTCGTTTCGGCATCTGCGCATTTTGCAGAGCAGCGGGAAAATAGGGCAGATCAGGCTGTCCCGCATTTTGTCAGGCTGTCCCGCATTTTGTCAGGAATCGGACTCCTGGCGCAAGCACCGCTTCAATCAGGAAGATGAGTTCGTGATCGGCGGCTACATCCCCGGTGGCCAGAACTCCGAATTGCTAACAAGAGCTACAACCCAATATTCGTGTAGCTGGGAATACATACCAAGCAGGTGAATAGTTGGGGGGTGGTTTTAGCTGATTGCCGATCGCTGATTGCTAATTGCTTCTTTTCCAAGCCGGAGTGCCGCTGCGAAGTGGAGTTCGTCGAACGAACTAAGGGCGGCAGGGTGCGGCACGCCGAATTTCGGCTACTGGTTGGATAATTGCTATTCGTCTGTGGGGCGCGTCAGGCTGTCCCCATATTTTCCCCGAAATCAAGAACGGGGCCCCCGGCATCCCGCTTCAAATCCTCGTGTCACAGCTGCAGCTTGCGCACCGGCAGGATGCCAGCGCAATTCCCGATAGTGTTCGCTTTTACACAGAAAGGGCGGCCCGGCTATGGTGGAATGAGAGAAGAATCCGTCAGCTCTTGACCGTCGTCATGGAACAGGCCGAGACTCGGCCCGATTGCATGCGCTTACTTTGTGCTTTTCCACGAGGTTGCTATGAGACCGCGTTCGTCAAATCCGGTAGTGGATTCGTCTGCTTCAACCGTGCGCATCCAGGAACTCAGCAGGGTGAACAAAGCACGAGCCGGACGCGGACCTACTGCTTTCGATCCAACCTTGATTCTGGTCAAACTGAAAGCCGGAAAAACTGTAGAACAGTATCGCGATAAGCAGGCTATATTCTCCCAGGGAGATGAAGCGGACGCGGTCTTTTTCATCCAAAAGGGCGGAGTGAAGCTCACAGTAGTTTCGAAACGTGGCAAGGAAGCCGTAATCGCAATTTTGCACAAGGGCGACTTCTTTGGCGAGGGATGTCTGGCGGCACAACCTTTGCGAATTTCCACGGCGACTGCCGTCCAAAAACTGACCATCATGCGCCTGGACAAGAAAACGACGGTTGGACTACTGCAAGAGGATCCGAAATTTGCGGAGGGATTCATCGCTTACTTGCTGTCCCGGAATATTCGCATTGAAGAGGACCTCGTCGATCAGCTTTTCAATTCCAGCGAGAAGCGCCTGGCGCGTCTACTTCTTCTGCTTGCCCATTACGGGAAAGATTCCAAACCGGAGACGGTGATTCCGAAGATGAGTCAGGAGACCATGGCAGAGATGATCGGCACCACCCGCTCGCGAGTCAGCTACTTCATGAACAAATTCCGGAAGATGGGATTTATCGAGTACAACGGCCGCTTGCATGTGCATAGCGCGCTTCTGACGGTAGTCCTTCGCGACTAAAGCCAGCGCGCAATCGGCTGAAGCTTGCACCTTAGCATTTGAATCGGGAGGCAACATGAAAGCTCTGTTCTGGATCGGTCTTATCGTATGTGTTCTCGGGTTGGTCTCGTTGTTTGTGCCTATTCCTCACAATCAGCGCGAGGGAATCAAAGCCGGAGGCGTTTCCCTGGGCATTGAGACTCAATCGCGAGAAAGAGTTTCGCCGATTATCAGCGCAGTGATGATTCTAGGCGGCGCCGGCATGATGATCGCTGGACGGCGACTGTAGAGCTCAGAAGTGAATTGCCACTGTCACAGGGGTCGGGGATCAAGGATCTGGTCATCTTCGGCAGCAACCGTGGACTCAGCCTCCCTTGCTGGAACTTGTGCGATGGTTCGCTCGATCGCGCATAACAGGTCATCCGATGCAAGCGAATACTCCTGGCCGTCGATGGACAATCTGACAAAGGTTAAAAACCGCGGATGTTTCTTGATATAGACGCGCCGCGGGCCAGTGTATTTCGCTCCATTGACTTCATAAATGGTGACAGCATTCAACACTTCAAGCTCCATTAGCCTTCTTCTTTCTGGTTGGCACAATCGGGCACCAATACCCTTGCCGGTTGCGCTATTTCCATTCCAAAGAACTCGCGCTCGCCCAGACGCATCTCTCGCCCAAATGCCTCAAAGAACTTCTGCTCGAAATCGGAGGTGAGCCACGGCATTCGCTGCAGTTGCTGTATGGTCATGCCGCCGTTTTTGCTCGAAGCAAGGTCCGGATTTGCCGCGGAATCGCCATCAACTCTGAGGCGAGCTGACCTGCAGTGACTGTTATTCCTAGCGGAAGTTTTTTCATCGGCCTTTCCACGTCCCGCGGAGGTTGCAACGAGACGATTTCGTTCATCACGGTTTATGCACTCAAGCCTGCGGCACGCACTGCGGGAAACCGAATCTCCGATTGTGGAGAAGCTACCAATTGGGAAAAGTCGATGATGTAGCGGACTTGACTGAGGCAGAAGATACACGGTGTCTCCATCACCGTCCCCGATATTTCCGACGACACATTCAGCGGAAACGACCGCAGACACTCGGTGCAGGTGAGGACAATGAAAGGTATGCCCCTGGCGTCTTTGCCGTTTCGAGGAACCCACACCGGAGCAGACTGCCTGGTATGGGTGAGGGCCTGCGAAGCTGAAGTGCGTAGCAGATCGGTAACCAGGGTCTGCAAAGTCGCCGGATCGCTTTTTCCTTTGGCATAGAAAGCGTCGGCAATTACTCCTCCGGGCACCGCATTGCCGGTTTCAAACGCGCCGCTCATGGCGATTACGAGTACCTGCGGGAAGCGGCGGCGCACAACCGACAGAAATTCAAATCCCGACATTCTCGGCATGTTCAGGTCGGAGATGATGAGTTCAGGGATCGCGCTCTTCATCTGCAAAAGAGCGTCGAAGCCGTCTACCGCGGTTGAAAGGTTGTAACCTGCACGAGCCAACAACATTGCCACCGTGGCACGAATGCTGGGATCATCATCGACAATCAAAATCGGATTCTTACGTGAGCTGACCATGGGGAGGAACTCCTGATCGGGACCAATAAAGCAAGTTCCGTAAAGAGAGTCTCGCATTTTGCACGCAGGAGCTCTGTTCAATTTTAGACAGATTGATTATTTATTTCGCTGTCTCTGTGAGCGATTTGGATTCAGGAAGAAAGGGCAGATCGTCCCGAAGTTGCGGGGAGTGCGGCGAAGCGTTTGCCGCACAAAAAGCGACGGTCCCAGCTCACAACGCCGCGGCTAGTTCGAGAATGCCAGGTTATGGCACCGGAGTCACGCCGACTGTTCTCGCCAAATCACCCTAATCGTGAAGGACCACATTGAGCAGCGAACTATGGACCCGCATGGAGCCGTTATATTCGATGAAGCCCAGCTGGCGGAAGCGGTTCATAAAGAAGCTTACGCGAGAGCGGGTTGCCCCAATCATCTCCGCCAACAGCTCCTGGCTGATCTTCGGGATCACCGGCTCCGGCTTTCCTTCCTTGCCGAAGTTCGCCAGCAGAAGAAGCGCGCGGGCCAGCCGTTTTTCGCTGGAATTGAATAGGTGATCGACGAGGTCTTCCTGGATTCTCGCGTTCCTGGCAAGCAGGTAGGCGACGAAGACATCAGAAAAACCGTGCTCCTCGTGGATGACGCGCATCATCTCCTTCCGTTCAATTCTCAAAACGGTGCAGGGTGTGATCGCGGTTGCCGATGACAAACGCGGACCTTGAACGCCTGCTATGCATCCTTCCCCCATGAAGTTGCCAGGACCAAGCAGAGAGATCGTTGCTTCTTTGCCCTGCCCCGAGACCACCGAGAGCCTGACTCTTCCTTTTTGTATGTAAAACACGGCATCCGCAATGTCACCTTGGGAGAAAATTCTCTCTTTCTTTTTCACTTCCGCGATCGTGCGGCCCAAGCCGGTTTGGGAGAGAAAGGCCTCCGGGCGAAACTGCTTAAATGTTTTTGATTTCATTCTGGTTTGTCCTTGTTGGGGAATGTCGAGTACGGCGGAAAATGCGAGAGGGTGGTGGAAAGATCGCACGCATGCTGCCGGGTTAGCCGGCCAGCAGGAATGGGCGTACGTCAGGCTTTTGGTTTCCTCTTGGGAGTTCCGGAGAGCCTCGGCTTGCGAGCGCCTTTGTGATTCTCATTTCCGTCAAATATCTCAGGGATGATCTTCTTTAGTTCTTCCAGCTTCACTTGCGGAAACCGGGTTTTTTGGGTGGCCATTTTTTCCTCTACCTTCAAGCTACCAGCGGTTGGTGCATGCGGGGAGACTCTTTAACCCAGCGTGCGGCCTCGCTAGTCCGTCTAACTGCCACAGTGCTATGAGACTTAGCCTCACTACAGGCGAGGGGGGGGGATACTTTAGCGCCGCGCTTGCGAAACGCTCTTGCAGGTTAAGCAGAGGTGTTGGTATGATACCTTACATTAGGAGTACGTTTAAAAAGCGGATGTATGGGATTACAAACCAATAAATCGGGGCGTCACTTCGCCACGATGTCACAAATGGATGTGCCTCAGGGGCGAAACGGTAAGCACAAATCAGTCGTTTCGGCGATTATCGCCGATCTAGATCATCTGCAAAAAGGCGCTGCGCTCAGGATAGAGCTCGCGGAATTGGGCGACACCAAAGAGAATGTGCGCTCAGCGCTGAACCGGGCGACTCGCAAACTGAAGCGAAATGTCGCAACCGCGTCCGACGGGCAGTTCCTCTACGTTTGGACCGTTAACGATTAACGTTCTCGCTGGGATATTCGACATCGGCCCGAGTCCAATTGGTGTACTTTTCGTTTTCAGCGATTCAGACTGTGCCGGTTCGTTTTTTGCATTTCCAGATTCCGCTGGGTGACGCTGAATGGCGCTCGCGTTCCCCCGGCCATGCTGCGACGATTACCGCATGGCAACGGTGCCACCATTCACCACATGGCAAGAGACTCATTCAAGAATCTGAGCCCGCTAAGCCCGGCGCGGCTTGAAGAGCGTGAATGGAAGCTGCGAGACAAGGAATCGAAAAAGACGCACTGGAAACCTCTCCCCGCAAGTGCCGGCGGAAAAGGCAAAAAGAGCAAAGCTAAACATTAGCTATGACGCTCGCCCGCAGGAATTAATACCGGCTGCTGCGTGTCTCCTGAGCGCTGGAGGGCCCAACGCGCTTTCTTCAGCGTTGGAAACCGGAGTTGAAGGATCTTGTGTTTTGTCTTGCTCTGCCGTCCGTTAGCTGGTAGCTGAATGCCGAGCGCTGATTGCCGCCTTTTCCCGTCGACGGATCTTCTGACCCTAGATCTTTTTATCTTTTGAATCCTGTCGCATGGGCCGAGCTTCATTCACAGTAAGCGACCGCCCTTCCACATCTTTTCCGTTCAGCAGCTGCATCGCTTGCCTGGCTTCTGGAGCTGACATCTCGACCAATCCGAAGCCTCTTCCGCGTCCGGTCTCCTGGTTGCGGAGTACTTGTGCGCTCTCGACGGCTCCATGCTGCGCGAAAAGCGCCTCCAGTTGAACGTCAGTGATGGTAAAGCCGAGATTACCTACATAAAGCTTCATGGCACATCCTTAAGCCCCGCAGAAATTTGTTCGCCGCACTGTCAATTGTCGAGCGCCGAATGACCGGCGGCCGACCGCATTGCAGCAGTAATCGTCCCCCCGGAGTTCCTCGAAGTGATACGTTCGAGCGTCTCAGTCATGTGATGATTCGCAGCCGTCGTTTGTGTGGAGCTTGGAGCAGCGATCTGGACTAATCCATCCAGTAGATCCGGGGAGAGCTGGGGAAATGCTTGCTGATGCCGCATGATGACGTCCAGCATGCGCACCAGTCCAGCTGAGGAGTATGTCTTGTTAAAAGTGACACCCTGCTGGTGGGTTCCCGCTGGCTGCATCCAGTATTCGCAAACTAGCTGCCAATGTCCGCGCAGAGTTGAGCACCACAGCTTCAGATATTCCAGCGAGCGAGCCGACCCGGGTCGATACTCAACCTGCATGGCCGTGATGGGAGAGCCGAGCGTCAGGTCCTTCCAATTCGCAGTTACGGCGCAATGTAGCGCGTAGTCAAAAGTAGCCTTTGCATTTGGGGCGTGTGTTCCTTCCATTGATACCTCCTGGACAGGTAGCTAGCTGCGCAGTTTTTTGGGCGAAGCAACCGGCGCTTGCAACAGGTCTAGTGAATAGACGAGAGAACTTCCGAACAGGCATAGGCAAAAAAAGTCGAGAAAGTTGAGTACGACTGAGTAGCCGTAAAAGTTTGGCAGCATCTTTAACCTCAATTCCGTTAATGGAACCGTTATTGCGAGGGGCTGACTAAGGAAGGAAAACTTCAGATGAGCTGACTTAGTTCAGAGGACCTGAAAGAGGGAGGAAGAAGACTCGCTCACTTTGGAGCCTAGACCCCAACCGGGACGATGTCAAACGGGTCGGTGCGGTGAAAATTTCTAGAGATGATCAATTCTGCTCAGATTCCTTCCTGGCCGACTACTAAGGTGAGAGTACCTGCCGAGAGTAGCTGCCATTTGCGGGCTCGTTGGCGGGAAAGGGCCCTTTATGAGTTATCCAAAAATAGTCGTAACCATCAGCCGAGATGGAGCTCTTCAAGCCACCAGGACTGCGCTCATGCGCCATCTGGAATGTTTGGTGATACCGCTGGGAAGCGATGCTGATGTCATGAAATTCCTGGCAATGCCGGGACTGCCATTCGTGAATCTGATTTTGATGTGCCACTCCGTTCCTGAAGCCAGCCGGGTTGCACTGTGTAAGGCGCTAAAGGCGAAGCGTCCCGAGTCTCCAATCCTGATGCTCTGCCACGGCTACGATCCGACACTGGCCGAAGTTGATAGCCGCATGGAAAACTTGCACTCCCCGGAAGCGTTCCTCGATGCGATTCAACTCTTGATTTCGAAACCCGAGAGACAAGGGTTGAAGAGTGGGTCTTCCATTTCAGTAACAGCAACGAATCCCGAAGGCGGCTCGCCAAAACACGTGGCGGTCGTTCATGCGGCAGGACACAGCGTTAGAGATATGAGCCGCAAACCGACGCACGGACCGAAGACTGTAGCTGTCCGGCCAAACGAACGAAAATCGGAAAGTTCTCGGCACAGTCTGCCGGCGGAGCGAAAGCCGCGCGGCTCAGGCGCGAGCCCACCAGCGCTCTTGCCCGAAGTGGACCTGTGGGTCAAGACCCACCGGAAGCCCTGCGTGACTTTGCTCTCCAGTTTGTCCTAAGTAGCCCAAAAGGACGTCCCCTGTGCTCGGCACTGTGCTCATTGTCATTCTCATAGTCATGCTAGTCGGCGCCGTTCGGCCATGGGAACACAATAAGAAAGGGGACGCTACCAGAGGTCCAGGACTAGCGCTGCTCATCGTTCTCGTTCTCGTTCTGCTAGGCCGTATCTGAAAGTTCACCTGAAGTTAAACCAAGTTATGGAGGCTGTAAGTATGCAAAGGCTTTTGTTGTTGGTAGTCGCAGTAGGTGTGAGTAGCTTCTCGTGGGCCGGTACCGCCCGCCAAGATGCCGTCAATAGAATGGACAACGCAGCTCAAGTGCTGCATGAAATCCTTGCGGCTCCCGATCAGGGAATTCCCGAAGAAGTCCTTGAAGGCGCCCGATGCGTAGCCGTTGTTCCCCACATGCTTAAGGGAGGCTTGATCATTGGTGCGAAGCAAGGCAAAGGAGTCGCCACTTGCCGCACAGCGCATGGCTGGAGCGCGCCCGCGTTCTTCACCGTCGGCGGCGGCAGCTTCGGAGCGCAGATTGGCGTCGAAGCCGTAGACCTGGTAATGATCCTGAACCAGAAGGGCATGCAGCGCCTGATTGCAAGTAAGTTCGAAATCGGCGGCGATGCATCGGCGGCAGCCGGTCCGGTGGGACGTCACGCATCTGCCAACACCGATTGGAAGATAGATACAGAGATCCTGACCTACTCTCGCGCCAAGGGAGCATTTGCTGGAGCAAGCCTCGAAGGAGCATCGGTAAGGCGCGACGACGATTCCACGCGCGCGATTTATGGGAGCAAAGCAAACACGGAGTCGGTGCTGGATGGCCACGTCCACGTGCCCAACTCAGCTCACACCTTCCTCAACGCAGTGGGTGGAGCGCAGGCTAAAGCCAAAAGTAAATCGTAACCAACCGGTCGAGTGCACTGTCATCAACTAATTGGCGACGTGCGCTCGACGCGTGTTGCTCTTGCGCTGGAGGTAGTGCTGGTAACTCGCGCATAGATCGTCGAATCGCAATTTCATCGATTCTCCCGCCTAGTAAGTACCGTATCGGGAATGCCGCGTTCTCAAGTCCTCCCCCATGGTTCTGCGATTGTTCATCCTGAAGCAAGCTATTACGCAATTTAACTGCGGTTATGAGAGTTATTTTCTAGAAGTGAGCAAAAGCGAACAGCACATCCCTCAATAGCTGGCTAACCTTATCGTCCTCACCAGACGGACTCATTTACTGACTGTTCGGTGCAGACAAACGAAAAGGACCAGCCTGAGTACTTCCCGTTATCGCGACATCAAGCCGCTCCCGAAACAGAAGTTAGCGGAGCAGTTGAACTATCAAGCTTAGAAGACCCAAACAGAAGGAAATCAAACCCACTATGAATGATCGGCAAAAGTATTTCTTCCGGTGTTTGTTTGCGATCGCCGCGATTGTTTTCGTAGCATCGTTGGCAGCTTCGGCCCAGACTGCGCCATCGCTCGGCGCGGCGCAGACCTTCGCAGTCCTCGGTGGCTCTGCGGTGACCTGTACCGATTCCGTTCTCTCCGGAGACGTGGGCGTCAGCCCTACGCCCGTGTTCACAAATGTCCGGTGCACAGTTGCGGGAACCGCCCACGTCAACGACCAGACCGCCATTAACGCTCGTGCCGCCTTCCTCAGCGCGTATGACTCGCTCCAACTGACGCCATGTTCCCAAACCATTTCAACGGCTGCCTTCACTAACAATGTGCCGGCGCTCGGGCCCCTGCCGCCAGGCGTCTACTGCTTTCCCGCAGCAGCGACTTTCACTGACACAACGCTGACGCTCGACGGTTCCACGAATCCGAACGGGATCTGGATTTTTAAAGTCGGGGCAGCCCTTTCCGGCAATGGGTTCCAAGTGGTGATGGCCAACGGAGCGCAGCCATGTAACGTGTTTTGGGCGGTCGGCGCCGGAATGACATTGACGACCTCGACGTTGCCACCGCTTTTCCAGGGGAACATTCTGGCGGGCGGCCCAACTGGGAGCATAACTATTACCGGCGGAAGCGTTATCGGGCGTGTCCTGGCAAATGACGCCGTCACTCTGACTGGCACCAACATTCACGGAACCTGTGCTCTGGCGAGCCAGGGAAACGCAGCTTGCGATGACGATGATAAGGATGAACATCATCGCGACAAAGACAAAGACCACGATAAGGACCGCGATAAGAACAAAGACAAGGATAAGGATAAGCACGGAGACAAAGATCGAGAGCATCACGACCACTAAGTTGATTTTGCCGGGTGCGGAGGGCGTGGCCGGCTTCGCGCCTTCGTACCCCGGCGCTTTTCAAAACCCGTGTCATCTGCCGATAGTCCTGCCGGCACATAGCTGAAGTACTGGCGAAGGGCAGTAACCTCACGAACAGTTACCTATAGTTTCATTTTGGGTCATGAGTATTCTCAAAAGTGAGCAATTGTTAACAGACACTCTGAATCGCAACTGCTAACTTTCTCTGGTTCCAAGTCCCTCATTCCACCTGCGGCATCAGTCGAGCCGAGAACAAGAAGGTTGATGATTTATGCGTAAGTACAGCAATCACAAGATCTGGGTCACAGGACTTTTACTTCTCTTTGCCGCCGTCGGTTGTGGCGATCCCGACAAACAAGCTCCGCTTGGCCCTGGCGCTCCTTTATCTCCGCCAACCGTAACCGCCGTTACTCCACCAAACGGTTCTACTGCCGCCTGCTCCAACACCGCACTCATCACTGCGACGTTCAGCAAGGCGATGAACCCGGCGACCATCAACACTTCTACGTTTACTTTGACTGGGCCCGGGGCAGCGAGCGTGGCTGGGACAGTTACGTACATTGCGGCGACGCAGATCGCAACCTTTACACCGACGACGCCTCTTGCAGCGACCTCCTCGTTTACGGCAACCATTACCACCGGAGCGGCTGACACCTTCGGCAACACACTTGCGGCCAATTTCAAATGGACGTTCACAACTTCTGCTCCGTGTCCGCCGCCGCAGCCAGGTTCTCCGTCACCGCTGGCTACTGCCTGCAATTTCGGAATACTGGGTGGCACTCCTGTGGTCAGCAGTGTGGGCCCCACCAAAGTTACAGGAGGCGACATAGGCATATGGCCAGCTGCTTCCATCACCGGTTTTCCGCCGGGAACAACAACTGGCGCTTTCCACGCCGGCGATGCGGTTGCCAGTACCGCCCAAAGCGATTTGACAGTTGCCTATAACAACGCAGCGGCAGCAGCAGGCGGCGCCATCCTTCCCGCTGACATAGGCGGACTAACTCTCGCTCCTGGCGTTTATAAAACCACGAGCTCCCAGCCTTCGCTGGGAATAACCGGGAACCTTGCTCTTAGCGGCAATGCGAATGGCGTCTGGATATTCCAGATCGTCTCCACACTTACCACCGCCTCCGGCAATAGCCAAGTGATTCTGAGCGGTGGCGCCCAATCGAAGAATGTCTTCTGGCAGGTCGGCAGTTCCGCGACTCTCGGAACCAACACGACATTCGCTGGAAACATAATGGCCCTGGCATCGATCACGGTTAACACGGGGGCCACACTAAATGGAAGAGCGCTGGCCCGGAATGGTGCAGTCACGTTGGACAGCAACATTGTGAATGTGCCCACGTGCCCTTAAGACATCGCAGTGGCGAGCCGCAAGCTCGCCACTGTCGACTCAGAAGGGGAATGCTGACCAACAAAGTCGTTTACGTTCGGAGGAAATAAATCGCATGTTATCGCACTTAAAGAGTTATCCAGGCCGGGTCTTAGCAGTGCTGCCGGCGATGAGCGCTCTCCTATTTATTATTGCTACCTTCGCCGCAGCTCAAGACCAGGCTCCTCCGAAGTGGGAGCTATATGGCGGATACTCTTTACTGTATCCAAACACGGATGTACACGGCCTGCGTCCGGGAGCATTGCTGCCGGTAAGCAGTGTTTTGGAAACCAATCCTAAGGGCGTCGGACTTAGCGGCACTTATAACTTCAACCGCTGGCTGGGACTCACCGTTGACGGGAGCAACCATTGGGGCAGCGGAGAATCACAACTGTTTAACAGAATCGACGATACCCGCTTCGACAATATCTCTTTGGGTCCAAAGCTTACGTTCCGCAGCGCTCATTTTTCACCATTTCTGGAAGTCCTCGCCGGCGACCATCGTCTGGTACCGGAAGCCTTTCACAGCGTCGACAAGTTGGGCGTCATGTTCGGAGGAGGCCTAGATATCAACTTGTCGAAGCACGTGGCTTGGCGGCTGCTCAGGGCGGATTATGTAATGTCCGGCTACCGCTACGGTCCTTCGTCGGTCCCGACTACAGACCTCCGAGGCGTAAGACTACAGAGTGGTTTGGTATTTATGTTTGGCGGTAAGGAGCCGGCTGCGCAGGTGGCCGCGAGCTGCTCGGTGAATCCGACTGAGGTCACAGCCGGCGAGCCGGTGACCGCAACCGTCACAACAAGTAACTTCAACCCCAATCACTCCGAGACTTACAACTGGACGAGCACGGGTGGCAAGGTCAGCGGGAAAGACACCACGGCGACCATCGACACAACCGGAGTCGCAGGCGGCAGCTACACGGTGAATGCCCGCGTTTCGGATCCCAAGAGAAAGCAGAACGGCGAAGCGAGCTGCAGTTCGAACTTCGCGGTAAAGGAACCGCGGATGAATCCCCCGACTATCTCCTGCGTGGCGGATCCGTCGACAGTTCAGCCAGGGGGCACGTCAACCATTACTTCTACTGCGAGCAGCCCAGACGGCCGGACACTCACCTACAGTTACAGTTCAAGCGCAGGCAGCGTCTCAGGCACATCGCAGAAGGCGACCCTGAACACCTCGGGAGCGTCGCCGGGGCCGATCACAATTACCTGCAACACCCGGGATGATCGTAGCCTCACTGCCGCAGCCACGACCACGGTAACGGTAGAAGCGCCACCAACGCCTGCTCCGCCGCCACCCCAAGGCAGCAAGATCAATCAGATCGACTTCCCAAACCCGCAGAAACCGTGGCGCGTCGATAACACAGCGAAAGCTATACTCGACGACGTTGCCCTGCGATTGCAGCGCGAACCCGATTCCAGGTTGGTAGTCATTGGATCACAGGAACCAACGGAAACGAGGAACAACCTCGCGGCTGAACGTGCGGTCGATGCGAAGTTCTATCTCACTAACGACAAGGGCGTGGATCCCAGCCGCATAGAGACGCGTTCAGGTGGAACCGCTGGCAAAGTCGCGGAGTTCTGGATTATTCCAGCGGGCGCTTCTTACACCGGCAATGAGCCGGCTGTGGATGAGAACAGGGTCAAAGCTGTCCCGGATCATCCGCGTAGAAAGTAGCGGCAACCCTTAATTCGAATGGGCTGAGCCGCGTACCCGGCCGAAGGACTTTCCTTCGGCCGGTTTTCTGTGCTCGTCCTTCGGCCCAGCATATACAAATGGGGAGTTCGAAACGGTAGCCTCACACGGTGTTAGCGCCCACCCTCCGGAAACCCGCGGAGGGTAGGGCCCCCTCGTTGTGGGTTCGTCGACGAAAAGCAAGAATCAAGGACGGGGCACCCGGCGGCGGTTTGCTAATTCGATCGCTGTATCATCTGACGATCGTCAAACCGGAATTCTGAGAAGGGGCTGCTATGTCGAAGAAGGCGATTGAACTGCCGGCGCGGCGCGAGTTTCTCAAGCTGGCTGCGTTGACCGGTGCTGCAGTGCTGGCAGGCAAGTCAACTGCTGCAGGCGCGGAACAAGCGGCAAGTCCAGTGACTGTGAATGAGGCGGGCGGCGAAGGCAGCATGGAGTTCCTTCGAGTCAGCGGCCGGAACATTGCGGATGCCAAGGGCCACAAGGTTCGTCTCAGGGGCACGTGCCCCGGCGGCTGGATGAACATGGAAGACTTCATCAACGGACATCCGGGCGCAGAGCACACGCTTCGCGCGCAGATGGCGGAGGTGCTTGGTCCGGCGAAGGCGCAATTTTTCTTCGAGCGCATGCTTGACTACTTCTTCAACGAAGACGATGTTGTTTTCCTGAGGAAGAGCGGCGCTTCGGTTGTCAGATTTCCACTGAATTACCGGCACTTTGAAGACGACGGCGCGCCGTTTAAATACAAGGAGTCCGGTTTCAAGCGTCTTGACGAAGTGTTGCGCCATTGCGAAAAGCATGGCCTCTACGTGATCCTCGATCTGCACTCGGCGCAGGGGTGGCAGAACGTGCATTGGCACTCTGACAACGCGTCGCGCATCAGTCTCCTTTGGACTGCGTCGTCGTATCATGATCGCTATGTCGCGCTATGGCAGGAGTTCGCGCGGCGCTATGCGAACAAGTCAGTGATCGCCGGTTACGACATTCTGAATGAGCCTTGTTCGAACAATGAGATCGGCGACTATCCATGGAACGTGGGACCGAACTATCGGCCACGCTGGGACCGCATCAATCCTGTGTTCCGGCGGGTTGTGACGGAGATTCGCAAGATCGATTCGCGGCACATCATCTTTCTTGAGGGCGATAACTACGCGAAGCAGTTCTCAGGGTTTGAGAAGCCCTTTGACGATAACCTTGCTTACAGCTCGCATAACTACACCGTGCCGGGCTTTGGGCCTGGCAAGTATCCTGGCGCTTACCCTTCCCAGTCCTCTGCGGCGGGCGGCACAGATATGTGGGACCGGGCACGACAGGAGCGCTTTTTTCTGGACGCCGAGGGCACGCAGTTTACGCAGCAACATGACGTTCCGCTGTGGGTAGGCGAGTTTGGGTCCGTGTTTAATGGGCCTGCGGATCAAAGCGCTGACCGGCTTCGCGCGCTGGACGATCAGATCGACATCTTCGAACGGAATGGCGCACATTGGACGACATGGAACTACAAAGATGTGGGCGTGATGGGCATGCTCACGCTTGACCCGGCATCTCCGTACATGGAACGGATCAGCGACATTCTTCGCAAAAAGAGAGCGCTGGGCACGGATGACTGGATGAAGTGGCTGCCCTCGACGCCGATCAAGGAGGCGACCGCGCACCTGGCGAATGAGATTCTCGAGGTGGTGTCCGATCCACAGCTTGATGCACGGCTGAATGCGCGGTGCGTGAGCCAGAACTTGTTGTGCTTCTATACAGGAACGCTGATGCAGCCGCTGTATGCGGGCGTGTTCAAGGGGCTTTCAGAAACCGAGCTGGATCATGTGCTGTCTTCGTTCTCGGCCAAGCAGTGTGTTGTCAATCGAGGGCTGGTGGACGTTATGAGTAAGCACATGGCGAGGCCGGCTTAAACGGCGCGTGATCGGGTGAAGTAGGACCGAACGGCAACTGCAAAACCGCCACGGATTGCACGGACCCTGCGGGCACGGATCAGAACTACCTGCGGTAGCGGGGGCTGATTTGGCTCTACAGGTTTGTATCGGGGCACGGCTTTAGTCCGCCTGAGGCGGGCGGAGCCGTGCCATTATCACGCATCAGAATGCCGGCTTTAGCCGCTGAGTACAGCCGTGCTATGCTGTGTCCCCTTTCGACATCGCTATCCCAAAACGACACTCGTCCCCGGGGAACATTGTCAGCGGGCAGCGTACGTTCTGCGTGCGCAGGGTCTCGGGAAGTTACGCACTCTTCCTATTGGCCATGCTGGCAAAGAAGTCTTTCGCGCGCTGCTCCACTTCCTCTTTGGTGAGCTCTTCCTTGCGAGTGGCGACGCCCCAGGTATGTCCAAACGGATCGGTAAAGGTGCCGTAGCGGTCGCCCCAGAACTGGTCGGCGACGGGCATGGTTTCTTTTCCACCAGCGGAGATTGCCTGTTTGAACGTGGCGTCCACATTGGGGACATAGAGATTGAGAGTCGTCGTAGTAGCGCCGAGGCTCTGTGGCGACTTGGCATTGCCTGGATTCTGCATCTCGTCGGCGAGAAAGATGACGGAGTCGCCAATCTTCAACTCGGCGTGACCGATTTTGCCGTCGGGCATGGCCATGCGCGATAGTTCCTGTGCGCCCAACGCCTTCTTGTAAAACTCAATCGCCTGGGCGGCGCCGCGAATCACCAAGTGCGGTGTAACGGTGTGGAATCCTTCGGGAATGGGGCTTTTTGCGGGTTTCGGCATTGTGCTCTCCTCGGAAGTAGGTTCGGTTGAAAAGTGTGGTTCGGTTGAGAAGTTTTTATCTTGACTGAAGTTGAGAGCGGACCCGCCCTTTATACGCCCGAAGCAGAGCTGGATCAACGAATTACATGTCACGGATCTCGAAACGCTGGATCAGGCCGTCATGGATCTGGAAGACGTGGATCACGAACTTGTCGACCAGGAGATTGCCCTCACGATCGCGCACGACCTGATGAACTTTGACGACGACTTCCCCTTTCCTCGTGGGCAAGATCTCGAGCGGCTCGACATGCGGATCCATCAGTGCCCATTGACGTTTCCAATAACTGCGCACTTCATCACGTCCGTGGACGTAGCCGCCTTCCATTCCATTTGCCCAAACGACATCGGGATGCATGGCCGCGAGAACGCTCTCGATTTCGCGGCCATTGAACAGGGCATAGACTTTTTTGAGGAGTTCAACCTCATCCGACATTCAGTTCTTCCTTTCACGTCCGCCGCCCATCGAAGGCTTGGGTCATCATAGGCCGCTTCGGTGGCTACCTCTGTGCGGCTCAGTGTCCTCTGTGGTGAGCTTTTGGTCTGTTCTGGTGCCCTGCTGTCTCCGTGGTGAATCAGTCTTCCAGTAGCCAGCAGCCGGTAGCTAGCAGCCAGCAGCTACTAGCTGGCTTTCTCAAATCGGCGCATCAGATTTTGAAGAATTTTTTGATCGCTTTCCGCAAGTTCGGAAGTACTGAGGCCGTTGGCGCTTTCCTCGGAGGACAGCATCAGCGCTGAGAGCACGCGGAAGGCATGCATGTCTCCGGAGGTGGCCTTGTCGACCATCCGTTTGATTGCAGCTTCCATTTTGGTGACGGTCTTCTTCTCTCCATCCTCAATTACGACGACAGGTTGGTTTAGCGTCTCCTGAAGTACGGTGGCGAGGTTGCGCTTGCCTGCCGGTCGCCCCGCAGGATTGCCCGAGACGCCTTTCGGGAATTGCGTGCGCTTTGGCGGCTTTCGATATCCGACACCCCTGTTTGCCATGCTCTGCTCTCCTTAATGCGCTTTCGGCTTTACTCTGTCCGAAATTTGTTGGCTTCTACACTCACAGATCTTCTGCTACCACGAATTGCCTGATTTGCAACTTCTATTTCGCTACCATTTCGGGAAAATCAGTCATATCTTCTTCACGTGCTATGTGCTTGGTACCACGCTGGGCGCGGAGGAATCAAACCGACATACCGTCGGTCTATCTGTGGAAATCTGACGAGGGTTCAAGGAGTTGCGGAGGCTGGAACGACGGTGTGATATTCCGTCGTTCGTAATTGGGAAACTCTCGGCATGGCTTGCTACAGCTTGTAAGCAGCTGACTCAGCTTCGCTTACTGGCAGGGCGTCGAGGGGAATCCACAGGTGCAGAATGATCGGCGAGAAATGCGGAGCAGAAAGGCGAAATAATAAGAGTGAAATAATAAGGAGCCCTTTCTTGATGTCTCCTCTGTAGTCATGCTCGGTGGTCTCACTGGAGAGAGCTTTACCCGGCTGGCTGAAAAAATCCCTGATAATTCCCTGTTCGGGGCGGCCTCATCGTTATTTCTCGATCCAAACCGTTTGCATTGAGCGACTTGCGGTCGGAATCAGAAATTCCCTGTTAATCCCTGTTCGCGCCGCAGAAGCGCCAGACCGACCGAAGAATCCTGGGCTGGGACCACCGATTCCAAATGCCAAGCCGAACCCCGCACTGTGAAACTGCCTGAGTCTCTGGCATCCTGAGAGGGGCGTTCGAAGAATTAGCAAACTAGGTGGGAGGAGCCAATTGGAGTCTGATTTTCAAGGGCAGCAAACGACGATGAAGTCAACGGATCGATCTCAGCTTCGTCGTCTACCCAAGCGGGGATCGCACGAACTAAAAACGATCCACGAGATCCTCGACGCCGGTTTTCTTGCGCATGTGGGATTTAACGTGAGTGGGCAGCCATTCGTAATCCCCACCCTGTTCGGCCGCGCCGGGGAAACGCTGTACTTGCATGGATCGGCCGCCAGCCGGATGCTGCGAGAGCTTAGTACGGGCGTGCCTGCGTGCGTCACCGTAACTCTGGTGGACGGATTGGTGCTGGCGCGCTCCGCCTTCCATCATTCCATGAACTATCGCTCAGTGGTCGCGTTTGGCACTGCGCGGAAAATCGAGGATCCGATCCACAAGACTGAGGCTTTACGAGTCATCTCAGATCACCTAATAGCAGGACGATGGGAGGATGTGCGAGCTCCCTATGAGCACGAGCTGAAAGCGACGAGCGTCCTTGAATTCGCGATGGAAGAAGCCTCTGCAAAAATTCGATCTGGACCACCTGTGGACGACGAAGAGGACTATGCCCTGCCCATGTGGGCCGGCGTTCTGCCGCTCACCATCAGGTCTGGACAGCCCGTTCCAGATCCGAGACTCCCCGCCGGGACTGCCATACCTGAATACGTCAACTCTTATGGCCACTCTACAAAGAAGCAAAAGCCCTCGCCCTGAACTCCGTTTATAAGCAAGATCCCGCACTGTGCGAAAAAAAAACCGGCTGCGCCCCCCCCAAGGGCACAGCCGGTATCGAACAACCTCGAATGAAACTAACTGGATCAGTCTCCGGTCGCGGTTGCCGCTCGGGCAGCAAGAGGTACTGGAGCTGGAGCTTTCTCCTTAGCGCTACCGAAGTAGTGCTTGTAGGAATTGAAGACTCCGAACATCACTGGCAGCACGAACAGCGGAACCTGCCAGCCGATCTTCGCCGTGGCTGCGAGCGCCAGTCCGGCGATGGCCGCGCTGGCTACGAAGTACGGGAAAGACAGCTGGAAGATGTTGCCCCAAACCTTCAGGGCATTCTTCGCTTCCGTGAGCGAGATGACGATGGCCACCGGCACGGTGTTGACCAGGAAGAATCCACCTGCAGCCACCGCCAGCATCAATCCATGAGAAGGAACCGCATGGTTGAAGGGTGGAAAGCTGAATACGAAACGGGTGGCTTCTACGGCCAACGCCATGTTTGCGAAGTTGAACACGGCTTGGACCGTATTGAACTTCTGTGTGGCGCGTGGCAGGCACTGGATGAAGGTCGAGAAGCACGCAACAGCCAGGGCCTCAGACGGGCTCATCTCAGCGGCGGCCAACAGGATGAACGGTAAATTCACCGACATGCTTCCAGTGAGTCCAGGCAGCTTCACTTTCAACCGCGCTGCCAGGCAGGCCACCAGAAGGAAAGAGACAAACCGCACGTGATCAGCCGATTGGGCATGCAGGACAGCTTGCGCCAGCACTGCTAAACCGGACAACAGAATCAAAGCTATGAACAATTGAGCTGATCGGGATTTCACAGGCCACCTCCCGTCGTGCTTGGGTCAGCGGGAAGTACTGTGTCGGAATCAGTGATGGTACCGCCTGCTGAGGCGTCGGTATCAGAGGCATCGCCAGGATCGCCATCGCTCAGCGCATTCAGCGCATCGGTTAGCTGACCCCAAACCACGCTCTGACCCCAAACCATGCTGCAAGCGTCAGTCCCATATTGACCCCAAACCACCGAGTTGCCCCAAACCATGGAGGTGGCATCCACCGTCAACTGACCCCAAACCACTGAGTCAGCCAACAGAGGACTTTGCCCCCACACGACCGCCTGTCCCCAGACGACCGAGCTGCCATTCACCAAGGTTGCAGTCTTGGTGAGCGGGTTGAAGACCACGGTTGGCGAAGGTGCGCCGCCGTTTACGACGGTGGTGTCACCCAGAGCCGCCTGCACATCGAAATATCCAGTGCCTATGGTGAAGGCATCGTATTGCGACATGTAGTCGTTGCCCTTTACATCTCTTGCGTGACTGTTTCCGTGCGCTGGATAGCCTTTCCAGGCGCTCCGCATCATGCGCACCTTGATCGTGTCAGGCGCGAGGTTGGGATTGCTTTGGATCATCAGCGCAGCGCCACCAGCAACTACTGGCGTCGCCATGCTGGTGCCGCTTAACTGCAGGTACTGCGCACCCGGTGAACTCGCGCCGCAGCTGGTGTCCCCAGTGAACACATCGCAGAGCCATGAGAGTTGCGTCGGCTTGATTACGGCTGACGCAGGAGCCAGCGTGCTCAAAGTCGATCCTGGCGAAAGCAGCGAGGTGATCTTATTTCCCGGAGCCATGATGTCTGGCTTCAGGACGTGGTCGAGGAGCGATGGACCCTTGGAACTGTAGCTCGCGACGATGTCATCGGTACGCGCCCAGGTTCCCTGCGGGCTCATCGCGCCAACAGTGATTACGTTGGGATCGTTGCCGGGGGCTTCGATCGTGGCGTAACCCTGTTCGCCGAAGCTGTTGTCACGACCCATGTTACCGGCCGCCACAACTACGACGATGCCCTGCTTCCAAGCAGCTTCAACTGCCTGGCACAGAGGATCCAGTTTGTAGGACTCATACACCGGACGTCCGAGCGAGATGTTGATCACGCGGATGTTGTACTGGCTCTTCAACTGGACCGCGCGATTGATGCCGGCAATCACTTGACCGTCGGTGCCGCCGCCATTGGCGTCGAGCACGCGCAGGTTGATGATGTTGGCATTGGGCGCGATACCGAAGAAGCGTCCGGCAGAATCATGACCGTTGCCGGCCAGGATTCCGGCAACGTGTGTGCCGTGTCCGTAAGCGTCGTTGGTGCTGGAATCTCCAGGCACGAAGCTCTCGCTGTACACGACGCGAGAAGACTTCATGTCCGCGCTCTGCAAGTCATCGTGCTGATACACGCCGCTGTCGATGACGGCGATGCCGATTCCGGTTCCGTCAACCCCGTAGTTCTGACGCGCAATAGGATCGTTCACCGGTTGCGGCGCGTCATCCCACGTGGCCTTGTTCCGACGATCGGGAGAAACGTACTTTACCCAGTCATGGGAAAGCAGCTTTTCCAGTGTGTCCACCGGAACATTGGCGGCTACAGCGTTGATTCCGCTGAGATTTTGGTTGATCTTGCGGGCGAAATTCTTCACTTGCCCAGTAGGTGTACCCGGCGATAACTGGATGATCACACTCACTGTGCCATCCGGGTTCACCGGGAAATTGTCGAGGTCAGGCGCTGCATGTGGCCCGTACTTACCCTTGCCTGATGCGGCAAACGCTGAACTGGCAAAAACCAGCAGCATCGCTGCGATCAGATGCAAGCGCCAGAACTGGCCTGCTGCACCTTTCGTGTTGTTTTGCGGTTTCATTGGGTTGTCTTTCTTACTCCCTGCAAAATTTTGTGAACTGCCTGGGGAATGTTCACTTTCTTGTGCATCGCGCCATTTACGCTGTGCGCGGGTTATCGCAAAGAACATGCTTAGGAGCCCCAAACGGCTGAGGCGATCGTGCTAAGCACATGCTTCACTTGCGGGGAGGAAAGGTTGAACCCAGCAACAACAGCGATCATGCTGAGCACGAAAACCAGTACTTTGCTGCTCTTCGACATAGCGGTGACTTAACCTCGGCAAGCTATAGTGCAAGCCGACAACCAGAGTGGGTTATTTTGTAAGCCATTTACATTCAATCACTTGGATTGTCGTGGCAGGCCGTCAAAATGGGACACTTCGTCTCCCTCAGAATCTGCACCAAAACCGTTAACACAACCTAAGCTGGTAAGGATCAATAGGTTGACGCGATTTGTGTGGACGGAGACATTTTGTCTCAGCTTTATGGCGTACCTGCATGGCCTCCCACTTGTCCGCTGCGCTCGGTGCGGCTTTTAAGGCTCACGGGCGTCATTACCGGGCAGGAAAGCTGACTTTTGAGGCATTTTGCGTCTGTGTTCGTTTTCGGACGTTTTCATTCAGCCGCGAACACAGACAGATTTGGGCAGAGGTAAAGAAGTGCTAATAAACACCGTTGCATCAGTGACTTAGATTAGCCATTGCTTTGGCAGGTCAAACGCAATAGTGCCGTGTAGTCATGGATATACAAAGACCATCAAATGCCGCGGCTAAACGTCGGCGGCGAATCGGCATTTCGGCGCTGGCTATCATCCTTATAGCGGGTGTGACGCTGGGTTTATCGCGCCTTAAACCCGCCGCTCCGACGGTGGAACGCTCCACTATTTGGACCGATACGGTCAAACAAGGGCCGATGTTGCGCCAGGTTAGGGGCTTGGGAACACTGGTTCCGGTCGATATTCGATCAATTTCAGCGCTTACTGACGCAACTGTGGAGCGCCGGCGAATCCTTCCAGGCACGCAGGTAAAGGCGGATACCCTCATTATGGACCTCAGTAATCCGCAAACTGCGCAGGAAGCGCAGGACGCGGAGCTGCAACTCAGGGCCGCGGAAGCGGAATATAAGAACCTCGAAGTGAAGGTCCAGAGCGACCTAATGACCCAGCGAGCCACCGCCGCTACGGTCTCCTCCGACTATAACGACGCTAAAACCAAGGCCGAAATCGACACTCAATTGAACAAATTGGGCGTGACTTCCGGGCAAACACTCAAGGCGTCGATCGGCAAGGAGCAGGAGCTTTCCACAAGAAATGAAATCGAACGAGAAAGAGTTGCTATCAATACCAAGTCTGTGACGTCTCAATTGGCGGTGCAGCAGGCAAAAATCGACGAGCTGAAGGCGTTATATGAGCTGAAGAAGCAGCAGCTCGATGCTCTACATGTACGCGCCGGCATCGATGGCGTGCTCACCGAGGTTCCTGTAGTGGAAGGGCAGCGCGTGACAGCGGGCACCAACTTGGCGAAGGTCGTTCAGCCAAATCATTTGAAAGCCGAGCTGAAGATCGCTGAAACCCAGTCCAAGGACATCACTTTCGGGCAGCCGGCGTCGGTGGATACGCACAATGGAGTCATTCAAGGCACGGTAATGCGCATCGATCCCGCTGTAATAAACGGTACTGTCACAGTCGATGTCAAGTTGGAAGGGCAGCTACCGCAGGGTGCGCGTCCTGATTTGAGCGTCGATGGCACTATCGATCTCGACCGTTTGGCGAACGTTCAGTACGTTGGACGCCCGGCATTCGGTCAGGAGAACAGCACGGTAAGCATGTTTAAGCTCGATCCGGACGGCAAAGGCGCCACTCGCGTTACGGTGAAGCTGGGACGTAGCTCAGTGAACGCGGTAGAAATTCTCGGCGGACTAAACAATGGCGACCAAGTGATCCTGTCCGATATGTCGCGCTGGGATAACGTTGATCGCATTCGACTGGATTAAAAGACCGGGGTTAACACGAAGGGCACGAAGTAAACACCAAGTGCACGGAGAAACATATCGGGTCCGGCTCTTGTCAAGTTCTCCATTCTCCGTGACCTTGATTTTCAAACTTCGTAACCTTCGTGTTCGCTGTTGGTGTTTTTAAAGACAAAGAGAACAAGACAACGAGGAGACCGCATGGCAACGAACGGCCGGCCGCTAATCACGCTAGAGAACGTAACCAAGATTTTCTACACCGACGAAGTAGAAACCCACGCGCTCTCTGGCATTCATCTCGAGATCCGTGAAGGCGAGTATGTTTCCATGGCCGGTCCCTCGGGCTGCGGAAAATCGACGCTGCTGTCGATCATCGGCCTGCTCGATACGCCCACCGACGGCACTTACGTGCTGAACAGCAAGACGGTGCAGAGCCTCGACTTCGCCGATCGTGCGCGCATTCGCAACCAGGAGATCGGTTTCATCTTCCAGAGTTTCAACCTCATCGGCGATCTCACGGTCTATGAGAACGTCGAGCTGCCGCTCACCTATCGCAAGATGGGTTCTGCCGAACGCAAGCAGCGGGTGCATGAAGCGCTCGAGAAAGTCGGCATGTCGCACCGCATGCGCCACTATCCATCGCAACTCTCTGGAGGTCAGCAGCAGCGTGTTGCTGTAGCGCGCGCGCTGGCGGGCAAGCCGTCGATCCTGCTGGCGGACGAGCCTACCGGAAACCTCGATTCCCGAAATGGTGAAGCGGTAATGGAACTGCTTCAGCAGCTTCATCGTGAAGGCGCAACTATCTGCATGGTCACCCACGACGAGCGCTTCGCTCGCCATGCGGAAAGAACGATCCATCTGTTCGACGGCAAGGTAGTCGAAGAGAGCGTCGGCGTAGCGTAAGTTTCACTGAAAATTTGCCATCGGAGAACGCTCGATGAGAGCGACAGGTGAAGTGTGTCCGAAATATTTTGTGATCGGGTGATTTCGCGATTTTGTTTGTCCCCAGAACTGAACTGACTTAACCAAATCACCAAATCACGAAATGGTTCACGGAGTTTCAACTAATGGAAACTCTCCTTCAAGACGTTCGCTACGGTTGGCGTACGTTGCGCAATAGTCCGAGCTTTACGCTCGTCGCCGTATTGGCATTGGCTCTCGGCATTGGAGCTAACGCCGCGATGTTTACCATCGTGAACGCGGTGTTGCTGCGGCCCCTGCCCTACAAAGATTCCAGCCGCCTTGTATACCTCGCGGAGGCGGCCAAACGGCAGCCGGGGACGTCGTTCTCCTATCCGGAGTTCCAAGACTACGACGCACAAAACCATGTATTCGAGAGCATGGCGGCCGTCCAAGGCGAGGCTTTCGTTCTCACTGGTGGAAGCACTCCGCAACATTTGAACGGTAGAAACGTAAGCTCAGAATTCTTTGGGATATTGGGAACGCGGCCACTGCTCGGCCGCGACTTCGTTGCCTCTGACGATCAGCCGCAGGCTTCGCCCACCGTAATGATCAGCTACGGACTGTGGCAGCAAAGGTTCGGTGGTGATTCTCAGGTTGTCGGAAAATCTGTCACGTTGAACGATCGCGACTACACCGTCATCGGAGTTCTTCCCAGGGGATTCACCTATCGCGATCAACAATACGATGCCTTCGTCCCGCTCGGCCTTCAAGGCAATGAAGAACAATCACACGTACGCAGCGCGCACAGTGGCATCTACTGCGTGGCGCGGCTCAAGCCCGGAGTAACTCTCACCCAGGCGCAAGCCGATTTGGATACGATCGCCGCCTCGCTTGAGCGGCAGTTTCCACAAAGCAACAAAAATGTTTCGGTCAGCATGCGATTTCTTCGCGACTGGCTCGTAGGCAGCGCGCGTCCGGTACTGCTGATGCTGTTCGGCTCCGTCGGCTTTGTTCTGCTGATTGCCTGCGCGAACATTGCTAATCTGCTGCTGGCGCGGGCCAGCATGCGCGAGCGCGAACTGGCGATTCGTGCGGCGCTCGGAGCCGCGCGGGCTCGCATAGTGCGCCAGTTGCTCACGGAAAGCGTACTGCTTGCGCTGATTGGAGGTGCGCTGGGCATCGCTCTCGCGATAGCTGGGGTGAAGTTGATTGTGACTTCCGCGCCCGACGCGCTGCCTCGCATTCAGGAGATTCGGGTCGACGCACCGGTGCTGCTCTTCACCTCGCTGATTTCCATCCTCACGGGGGTGCTGTTCGGAGTATTGCCGGCGTTGCAGGGCAGCGCCAGGCAGGTTACTGGTTCTCTGAAGGCAGGTGTAACAACCTCGGCCGGACTGGGCAAGCAACGGCTGCGCGGCGCTTTGGTGATTTCAGAGATCGCCCTGTCGCTGGCTTTGCTGGTGGGTGCGGGTTTACTGATGCGAAGTTTCATGCAGGTCCTTCATGTAAATCCAGGTTTCGATTCGCAGCAGATCTTAACCGCCGAGATCGCACTTCCCGAAAAGAAATATTTGAAGCCGGAGCAAGTGGAAGCCTTCTACGACGAAGTATCTCGAAATTTGCGCAGCCAGCCGGGAGTGAAAGTAGCGAGCGCAGTGTGGCCCATGCCCTTGAGCGGCAATCAGTGGGACACCGATTACCGGTTGGAAGGCAAACCGATGCCGCCGCCTGGCGAGATTCCACATACACGCATTTATCACGCAAGTCCGCAATACTTCACGGCAATGCAAATTCCCGTTCTGGCGGGACGACAGTTCCTCGAATCCGACAATGATTCCAGTCTTCCAGTTGCGCTGGTAAGTCGCGAATTCTCTAGGCGAAACTTCGGCAGCGACGATCCGGTCGGAAGGAAATGCCGCCTCGGAGGTCCCGCTGAATTGGCTTCGGATGATGTAAAGAAGTATCCGTGGGTAACAATCGTGGGGGTAGTCGGCGACGTGAAGCATGACAGCCTGGAATCGGAGACTCCCATCGAGATCTACGTACCGTTCGCGCAGCACATGGCTGGGAAGGCATTGCGTTACCACATGTTGATGGTGCGCAGCGCCACCGCCGATCCGCTTGCGCTCGCACCGCTGCTGCGCAGTGCAGTCGCGCACGTCGATCCCGACCAGCCGATAGCGCACGTGCAGAGCATGGATCAGATTGTCTCCGATTCGTTGGGATCGCGAAGGGTCTCCATGTCGCTGCTCATGGCGTTTGCGGGACTAGCCCTGATTCTCGCGGTGATTGGAATTTATGGAGTGATGTCGTACACGGTGACGCAGCGCACGCAGGAGATCGGGATTCGCATGGCGCTGGGCGCAGACCGCAATGAAGTAATGCTGATGATCGCGAAGCAAGCGTTTCGATTAATTGCGATCGGCCTTGTCCTTGGCGTAGCGCTTGCGATTGGGCTCTCGTTTGGTCTGTCGCGCGTGTTGGCGGACCAACTGTTCGGAGTCAAAGCCACCGATCCGACAACGTTCGCTGCTGTCGCTGCACTACTGGCGTTAGTCGCGCTGCTGGCCAGCGGAGTGCCTGCCCGCAGAGCAACCAGGATTAATCCGGTGCAGGCGCTGAGGCATGAATAACAGAACCGCCGCCGGTAGGCGGTGAGCCGGAGATGATCGGATGGCCAGCTCCGGGAGTGACAAAGGCACCAACAGTTTGCTAAAGCGCAGCCGCAACGCAAGCGGCTGCCCCATCGGCTACCGCCGACGGTTCTGTTGCCGCTAGGGAAGGATTCACCTATGGAAAAACTGTTCCAAGACATCACCTACAGCATCCGCTCGCTGTTCAAGAGCCCTGGCTTCACTATCATCGCCGTGCTGTCACTCGCGCTCGGCATTGGCGCCAACAGCGCCATTTTCAGTTTGGCCGACGCCCTGCTTCTGCGTCCGTTGCCGGTACGGCAACCGGGCTCGCTGATGGCTGTGAGCACCGACCCGGGCGGTGAGTCGGACACGATGGGAGGCGTCTCCTATCCCGACTATCGCGATTTTCGCGACAAAGCGCATTCATTTGACGGACTCACGGCTTCCAACCTCTCCAGAGTAAGCGTGGCCAAATCGGCCAATGACAGCCCTCATCTTCGTGGGGCGCTGATGGTCAGTGACAATTTCTTCCAGGTTCTCGGAGTCGAGCCGGCCCTTGGTCGCGGCTTTCTTCCCGCAGAAGGCGCGGTGGCGGGACGCAGTCCTGTCGCTGTGCTGGCTTATGACTTTTGGCGTACCGAATTCTCCTCCGACCATTCGATCCTCGGGCACACCGTCCGTATCAACGGGATCGACTTCAACATCGTTGGCATAGCTCCCGCCAGCTTCACCGGAGTCGATCAATATGTTCGCCCGCATCTCTACATTCCTGCAGCCATGTTGCAGCGTTTGAGCGCGAGCGTGCAGGATCTGACTGAGGACCGTAAGGATCATGAGTTCGATGTAAAGGGCCGCCTCAAACCCGGGGTCACGCGCGAACAAGCTCAGGCTGAGCTCGCAACTATTTGGAAGGGGCTGGAGCCGCTGCATTCGGTATCAGACCAACAGCGCGTGGTTCGCCTTCGCACCGAACTTCAAGCCCGCGTAGTCCAGGACCCGCCGGACGCTTATCTCATCACCCTCCTGCTCGCGTTGGTCGGCGTAGTGCTGATCATCGCCTGTGCCAACGTTGCCAACCTGCTGCTGGGGCGCGCTCGCGGACGCAGCCGAGAAATCGCTGTCCGCCTGGCGCTCGGTGCCACGCGCGGCCGGCTTGTCCGCCAACTGCTTACCGAAAGCATGCTGCTGGCGCTGGTGGGAGCGATTGTCGGAGTGGGGCTTGCATACGAGGGCATCCGATTCTTCCAGACAATCCAGATTCCTACCGACCTGCCCATCAGCATCTCTCCGCAGCTCGACGGTCGCGTACTTCTGTTCAGCTTGATATGCGCCGTTGCCAGCGCGATCGTCTTTGGACTCGCGCCGGCGCTGCAAAGCTCAAAACCAGCTCTGGTACCCTCGCTGAAGAGTTCCGAATCGGGACAGCCAACCGCGGCGCGCCGCTTGCTTGGACGCAATTCGCTGGTAATCGGCCAGGTTGCGATGTCGATGATTCTTCTGATTGCAGCCGGCATGCTGATGGATGGGTTTCGGCACGCGCTGGTGCTCAATCCGGGTTTTCGCATCGACCACGTCCTGACCATGCAGTTCGACACTGCGTTAGTGCGTTACACGGACCAGCAAACTCACGATTTTTATCGTGGCCTTGTTGAAAAGGCGAGGGCATTGCCTGGGGTTCGCAACGTTACGCTGGCCACCACCGTGCCTCTGTCGCCGGGACAAGACATTGAGAACGTCGCGCCGGAAGGGCATCAATTTCCAAAAGGTCAGTCTGCGGCGAGGATTCTCAGCGACGTAGTGGACGAGAACTATTTTGAGGTTATGCAAACGCCAGTCGTTCAAGGGCGAACATTTGCTGCGGCTGACAAAGAAGGTACGCCGCTGGTTGCCATCGTCAATGAGGAGTTTGCAAAAACGTATTGGCCCGGACAAAGTGCTCTCGGCAAGCGGCTGCGCCTCGACAGCAAGAAGAACGACTGGCTCCAAATCGTCGGCGTTACCAAAACCGGAAAATATACTTTTACCGGTGAGCCGCCCACACCATTTCTATATCTGCCATTCGCGCAAAATCCTCGTAAGAGCATGTACCTGCTCACCAACAGCTCGGGCGACCCGGCAACGCTGGCTGCACCGCTGCGCGCGCTTGTGCACACAATGGATCCCGATCAACCTATCTTCAACGTTCGAACTATGGAGGACTTCTATCAGGTACGAGCGATATCCGTGCTCCGCATCCTCGTCGAAGTCGTAATGACGATGGGCGCTGTAGGCCTCACGCTCGCGCTCATCGGGCTATACGGATTAATCGCGTTCTCAGTTTCACGACGCACGCGCGAAATCGGCATTCGCATGGCTATTGGAGCGCATCGCTCCGACGTGCTGAGGATGGTGCTCCGACAGGGACTTACGTTGGCGGTCGCGGGAATCGGCGTTGGGGGAGCGATCAGTGTGGCCGTGGCGCGGGCACTGACTGCCGGTCTGGTCGGCCTCGGCCATCCCAATGCTGCGACCTATGTGATCGTGCCGGTGACTCTGCTTGTCGTAGCCCTGGCCTCGTGTTATTTGCCGGCGTTCCGCGCATCACGCGTGGATCCGATGGTGGCGCTGCGCTATGAGTGAGGAGAATTTGGTGATCGGGACAGAACCACCTGCGGTAGCGGGTGGGGCAGCCGCTTGTGTTGCGGCTGCGATTCCTGCGGTCGTTACGGCGTGTTTAGTCCGGACTTGGCCATACGGCCATCTCCGACCCACCGGCTGCCGCCGGCGGTTCTGTTTTGCTGGTGCAAGATGAACTCCCTCCTTCAGGACCTCCGCTACGGGCTGCGAATGCTCACCAAGAGTCCGGCCTTCACTGCAGTCGCCGTGCTCACACTTGCGCTCGGCATCGGCGCGAACACTGCGATCTTCACGCTGGTGAATGCGCTCTTGCTGAAGATGCTGCCAGTGAAGGCGCCGCAGGAATTGGTCGTCGTCGGGAATCCCGCGGTGGTGGACTCACGATGGCATGGAACGCCAGACACAGAGTACTTCTCTGATCCGCTCTATCGGGAATTCCGGGACAACAACACCGTCTTCAGCGGGCTGGTTGCGGCGGCTACGGAAGATCGTATCGAACTGAATGCCGGCTCGGCGGCCGGCGCTTCCGACGAAGTCGATGGGCGCTTGGTAAGCGGCAACTACTTCCCCGTACTGGGAATCGACGCTGCAGCCGGACGGGTGCTCACTCCAAGCGATGACACCCAGGAAAATGCGAATCCTGTTGTCGTCCTCAGCTACGGATACTGGAATCGGCGATTTGCTCTCTCGCCGACGATCATCGGCAAAGACATTCAACTGAACGGATATCCGTTCACCGTCGTCGGGGTTGCACAGCGAAGTTTTGCGGGCGATGTGGTCGGGGCGGACTTTGCGATTTTCGCGCCTCTTAGCATGCAACCGAAGATCATGCGGGAGGAGAGCATAAGGAACGATCCGCATATTTCCTGGCTCTCGCTGATCGGGAGACTCAAGCCTGGCGTTTCATTGGCGCAAGCAAGGGCCAACGTGAACCTGGTGTTCCAGCAGTCTCTTAAAGGGCAGTTCGGAGCGGGGCTCTCGGCCGATGACATCAACCAGATCGAGAATGCGCAGATTGAGGTGGTTTCCGGCGGCGCAGGGCTATCTCGCTTTCGAGCAGCATACCGCGCACCTCTGCTTCTGCTGACGGGAATCGTGGGCTTAATCCTGCTTATTGCCTGCGTGAACGTGGCCAATTTGTTGCTTGCACGTGCACGAGCAAGGACTAAGGAGGTTGCTGTGCGCCTGGCGATCGGCGCAAGCAACCGCCGCTTGCTGCAGCAGTTGCTCACCGAGAGCGTCCTCCTCGCATTTGTAGGAGGCGTGTTTGGTGCATTGCTCTCGCTTTGGGGCGTGCGGCTCTTGGTGTCTCTCTTGGGTTCGGATGCGGAATCGCTGCCTCTCGCTCCCGATATCCGAGTCTTGTGTTTTACTCTCGCAGTTTGTCTGTTTACCGGAATCTTGTTTGGGTTTGTGCCTGCTTTGAATGCTCTCAGAGTACAGGTGAATCCCGCATTGAAAGATGGCGCCACCGCGGATCTGGGAATCCACTCGCGTTTCAACTGGGGCAAAGGCCTTGTGGCAGGCCAGGTGGCGCTTTCGCTGGTTGTGCTGTTTGGCGCTAGCTTGCTTATTGGCAGTCTGCAAAAGCTGATGACACAGGACCTTGGCTACAACGGCAATCACATTTTGGTCGTGCACCCAAGGGCTTCTGATGCAGGCTACAAGGGCGAGCGGATGAAGCAGCTTGCGCAGGAACTTGCCATCCGCATTTCAGCCCTTCCTGAAGTTCGTGGTGTCAGCTATTCCAGCCTTGGCCTGTTCAGCGGAGGGGAGTCGTCAGAGAAGATCATCGTTCCTGGTTTTAGCGCGATAAGGCGCGACGACTATAGCGCTACAGAGGACGGCGTGTCGCCTGACTACTTTACCGTTATGGGCATGCCCATCGTTCTGGGGCGCGGCATCGGACAGCAGGATACTGCCACCTCAACGCGCGTAGCTGTAGTCAACGAAGCGATGATGAAACATTTTTTTCACGGACGAAATCCCGTCGGAAGGCAGTTTGAGATTGATGATCCCGCCGAAAAAGGCAGACCGTTTACTGTGATCGGCGTCTCCAAAGACGCGAAAGATCATAGCGAGTTCCTGCGCAAGGCCACCCCGCCGAGGTTCTATTTTGCTTTCAAGCAGTATCCCGCTCCGCGGCATTTCATCCTTGAGATTGTCACGGGCGGCGATCCCAATATGGTCTTCGGCGAAGTCCGCGGCCAGATCAAGGCGGTAGATGCCAAGCTGCCGATTTACTCCATTTACACGGTGCGTCAGTTGATCGACAAGAGCGTGGGGAACGAGATTGCGCTGACCAGATTATCCGCATTCTTTGCCGGATTGGCGGTTCTACTGGCTTCGGTTGGACTGTACGGAATCACGTCCTACACGGTTGCAGGAAGGACGCGCGAGATTGGCGTGCGCATCGCACTCGGCGCAGGACGCGCAGACGTGCTGGAGCTCGTGCTGCGCGAAGGCATGTGGCTCGTTGGGCTCGGTTTGGCGATTGGAATCCCCTTGTCGTTGGTCAGCAGCCGCCTGCTGCATAGCTTCTTGTTTGAAATGAAGAGCACGGATCCGCTTTCGCTGGTCGCCGTGATCGTGTTGCTTGGGGTGGTTGGCGCGGCTGCTGGATTGATTCCGGCGCGGCGGGCGACCAAGATCGATCCGATGATCGCTTTGAGGTACGAATGAAGAAGATGTCGTGATTTGGTGATTTCGTGATTTCGCAGTTGGTCGTGATGATTGCAGTTTCCTCAGGCGAGAGCGGCGCGCGGCATCGCAGAGGTTGTGAACTATCTGAAATCACGAAATCACCAAATTCAGAATGAGTTTACGCAATGGAAACTTTATTCCAAGACATTCGCTACGCAGTTCGCATGTTGGTGAAGAGTCCTGCGTTCACGACCATTGCAGTCCTCACGCTGGCACTCGGCATCGGCGCCAACACCGCCATTTTCACCTTGGTTAATGCCGTGCTGCTGCGCATGCTGCCGGTAAAAAATCCGCAGCAACTGGTTGTGGTCGGTGACCCACATTTGGCCAACGGGCGCTCTAATGGAACTCCGCGGATCGACATATTTTCCTATCCTCTTTACAAGGAGCTGCGCGATCGCAATTCGGTCTTCGTAGGCCTTTGCGCCGCAGCAACGGAGCACCGCATCGATGTCGACGCCGAGCAGGGTGGACCGTCCGATCAAAAGATCGTTGGTCGCATGGTGAGCGGAAATTATTTCAGCGTGCTTGGCCTGGAACCTGCGGCCGGGCGGCTGCTCTCCGATTCCGATGACACTGCCGAGAACGCCAATCCCGTAGTGGTACTCGGCTATGGATATTGGCGGCGCAGGTTTGCTCTCTCTCCCACGATTGTCGGTAAGGACATTCGGCTAAACGGATACCCCTTCACCGTGGTCGGGGTGGCTCCTTCCGGTTTTGACGGCGACGTCGTGGGAGAGGAGATGTCGTTGTTCGTTCCCTTGAGCATGCAGCCGGAGATCGTTCGCGGACGCCATTGGCGCAATACTGCAAACACTTCCTGGCTCTCGCTGATGGGACGGCTGAAATCCGCCATGACAGCCACTAAAGCGGAGGCGGAGATGAACGTGATTTTGCAGCAGGCAGTGCACGGCACATATGGCGCATTGCTGAGCGCCGACGATTTGAATTACCTGCGCCGGCCCACCACAAAAATCAGTGTCGTTCCGGGAGGCGGAGGCGTCTCTGAACTGCGCGGCGATTACCGCGTCCCACTGCTTCTGCTGATGGGTATCGTCGCTCTGGTATTGCTCATTGCCTGTGTGAATGTGGCGAACTTGCTACTCGCCCGCGCTTCGGCGCGCGGCAAGGAAATCGCGGTCAGGCTCGCCATTGGAGCGAGCCGTCGCCGCTTGCTACAACAGCTCTTTACCGAAAGCATTCTGCTTGCATTCCTTGGCGGCGTTGCCGGTTCGCTACTTTCGGTCTGGGGCGTGCGCATGCTGGTGAAGATTTTTGATTCCAGCGCGACTCTTCCCCTCGCTCCTGATATGCGCGTGCTGGGCTTCACCATCGCCGCGTGTCTGCTTACCGGAATTCTCTTTGGCTTAGTGCCGGCGATGCGCACGCTCAAAGTGCAGCTCACTGCGACGCTAAAGGACGCGACCACAGCCTCGCCCGAGTCTCGCTCAGGATTCGGATGGGGCAAAGGACTTGTCGCGGGACAGGTCGCGTTGTCGCTGCTGGTGCTCTTCGCCGCCGGACTGCTAGTGCGCAGTTTGGAGAAGCTGATGACTCAGGACTTCGGCTACGATCGCGATCGCCTGGTGATCGCCCGCCTCGATCCAACCGCCGCGGGTTATCGAGGCGACAAAATGAAGCTGCTCGCGCAACAGCTCCTCACGCGCATCTCAAGCACTCCCGGAGTGCGCAGCGTCGCCTACTCGGTGAATGGATTGTTTGGCGGGAGCGAGTCAAACGACGCCATCATCGTGCCAGGATTCAAGGCCAACGACACTCGCGATCGTCTCGCAATGGAAGACTATGTTGGTCCAAACTATTTCGGAGTCGTAGGCATTCCTATTCTCGCGGGGCGAGGCATCGAAGCGCAGGACACGCCAACCTCAAGCCGTGTCGCCGTGGTAAACCAGGCCTTCGTGAAGCAGTTCTTTCAAGGACAGAACCCATTGGGACGGCAGTTCACCATTGACGATCCAGATTGGCTCAACAAGCCTCTTACCATTATAGGAATTTCAAAGGACGCCAAAGACCATGGCAGCGGATTGCGGGAGAACGTTCCACCGCGTTTCTATCAGGCATTTCAGCAAACGCCGGATCCAGTAGAAATCATGCTGGAGGTCGAAGCAGGCGGCGCACCATCTGGGGTAGTGGCAAACGTGACGAGCCAGATCAAGGCTATCGATCCAAATCTGCCGATCGGATTTGTGCGGACACTTGACCGCCTGGTTACTGATAGCGCAGCCGACCAAATTGCTCTCGCCAAGCTGTCTGCCTTCTTTGCCGGACTGGCGCTGTTGCTGGCTTGCGTCGGCCTTTACGGGATCATGTCGTACACAGTCGCCGGTCGCACCCGCGAGATTGGACTGCGCATGGCTTTAGGAGCGCAGCGTTTGGATGTGCTCCAGCTGGTTTTGCGCGAAGGCATGTTGCTAGTAGGAATCGGGTTGGCGGCTGGCGTACCACTATCGTTGGCGAGTAGCCGCCTGCTGCACACTTTTCTCTTCGGATTGAACAGCACTGACCCTATTTCATTGTCGATCGTGATCGTGCTACTGGGAGCGGTTGCCGCGATTGCCGGGTTCATTCCAGCACGGCGCGCAACGAAAGTGGATCCCATGGTGGCGCTGCGATACGAATGACAGTACCGCCGGCGGCAGGCGGTGGGTCGGAGCTGGTCGCATTGCCAGCTCCGGCCTGAACATTCCGCAGCGAATTTAGTGGCTCGCAGCCGCAACACAAGCGGCTGCCCCACCGACTACCGTCGGCGGTTCTGTAGGTGATCTTATGGAGACTCTCTTTCAAGACCTTCGTTATGCTCTTCGCAATCTAGCCAAAGCTCCCACGTTCACCGCGATCGCGCTAGTTACTCTCGCGCTGGGCATCGGAGCTAACACTGCGATTTTCAGCGTCGTCAACGCGGTGCTCCTGCGTGCGCTGCCTTACGCGGACCCGGACCGCTTGGTCGTGGTCGGCCAGAACGGGTTCACATCGGCGCCGCCGGCGAACTTCTTCGATTGGAAGCGCGACAACCACGTCTTCGAGAACATTGGCGCGGGCGAGGCCTGGAGTCCAAACCTCACCAGCATCGATAAACCGGAGCAAGTAATTGGGTTGCGTGTGACCTCGGATATATTTCCTGTGTTGGGAGTCAAGCCGATCCTTGGCCGCACATTTGTTCCGCAGGAAGAGCGTACCGGAAACGATCGTGAGGTGGTGCTGAGTTACGGATTCTGGCAGCACCGGTTTTCAGGCAATCGGGACGCCATCGGCCAAACTGTCAGCCTGAATGGCGCGAGCTACACGATCGTCGGAGTCATGCCGAAGGGCTTTCGTTTCGCCCCATTCTGGGTGACGAAAGCGGACATTTGGGCGCCGCTGCCGCTCGATCCTACTGACCGCTTGCGTAACAGCCTGCGTTTGTTTGCCCGGCTGAAACCTGGGGTCTCATTGCAGCAGGCCCGAGCCGACATGGCGACCATAGCTGCGACGCTTGAGGCGCAGTTTCCCGGTACCAACAAGAACGTCACAGTGGTCCCGCTGAAAGAGCAGGTGGTAGGAGATATACGTCCCGCATTGCTGGTATTGCTTGGCGCGGTCGGATTCGTGCTGCTGATCGCCTGTGCGAATGTGGCACACATGCTGCTCGCGCGCGCGTCTGCGCGCAAGCGCGAGATTGCCGTTCGCGCAGCGTTGGGAGCAAGTCGAGCGCGGATCATGCGCCAGTTCCTCACCGAAAGCGCTGTGCTGGCGTTGACCGGAGGCGCATTGGGAGTGTTGATGGCGATTTGGGGTATGCGCGTGTTGCTCGCGTCGGCGCCATCGGAGATCACCCATTTTGGAACCATTCAGATTGACAGCAGCGTCCTGATGTTCGCATTCGGAATTTCCATTTTCACCGGAGTGGCTTTCGGCTTGGCCCCTGCGCTCCAGAGTTCGGCGATGAACCTGGTGGAGACTCTGAAGGAAGGCGCACACAGTATGAGTGAAGGCTCTCATCGTGGGGCCGTCCGCAGGCTTCTAGTTGCATCGGAGTTCGCCCTGGCTGTAGTCCTGCTCGCGGGAGCGGGGTTGATGATCCGTACATTCGCGGCGCTGCAGGCGATCGATCCGGGATTCAATCCTCATCACCTGCTCACGATGGTGGTTTCCGTCGCCGGCGCCCAGGACGCCAATGCCCATCGTGCGGCCTTTTACGAGCTGGCTGTGGACCGCATCCGGGCACTCCCGGGCGTCACCTCCGCTGGAGCCATTAATCATCTTCCCCTCGCGGGCGATGTCTGGGGCATTCCGTTTTTCATCGAAGGGCGGCCAATCCCAAAGCGGGGCGAGGAACCATACGGCGCGTATCGCGTGGTGCTTCCCGGATATTTCCAAACAATGAATATCTCCATTCTCGAGGGCCGTGACTTCCAGCAGAACGAGGACCGCAGCGCTCCCAATGTGGCGATCATCAATCAATACTTGGCGCAGCATTACTGGCCGGGCGAAGACCCGATCGGCAAGCGCATCTCGATTGGACTCGGCGGCGAGCCTTCATGGATGACCGTGGTTGGAGTCGTGGCCAACATTGTTCGCCATGACTGGACCGACAAGCCAGGATCGGAGTATTACCTTCCACTGCTTCAGAGCCCGTCGTATCTCCGCGACCACTCTCCCTTCTCTGCCTACCTGACCATTGTGGTGCGAACCGCAGGGGATGCTGCGGCGCAGACGCCAGCGGTGGAAAACGCAATTCGCTCTTTGGACAAGACAGTCACATTATCCGAAGTTGAAACCATGGAAGAGGTCGTCGCCGACACCAACGCGCAACCGCGTTTTTATCTATCGCTTCTCACGGCCTTTGCTGCTGTGGCGCTGATTTTGGCGGCAGTAGGAATCTATGGAGTGATGAGCCACTCCGTCTCACGCCGCACGCATGAGATGGCTCTACGTATGGCTCTCGGCGCGCAGCCATCGGAAGTAATGCGACTCGTAGTTGGCGAGAGCATGCTGCTGGCCTCCATTGGCGGCGTCGTTGGATTGGCAGGCGCGCTGGCGCTGACACCCCTGATGAAAACGCTGCTGTATGGCGTACGCGCCGGCGATCCAGCGACGTTTGCAACTGTCGCTGTGGTGCTCGGAGCAGTCGGGCTGCTGGCAAGCTACATCCCGGCACGCCGCGCAACGAAGGTCGATCCAATGGTGGCGTTGAGATACGAGTAAGAAGAATCGGGTGATTTTGCGATTGGTGGCCTTTCTGATTTCCAATCACGAACTCACCCGATCACGAAATCACAAAGTTTTCCAAGAGGTGGAGCGACATGAATGTCTTTCTCCAGGACGTTGGCTATGGATTTCGCACGCTGCTGAAGAGTCCCGGCTTCACCGCCATCGCGGTGCTCACCTTGGCCATCGGCATTGGCGCGAACACGGCCATTTTCAGCGTCGTGAACGCGGTGCTGCTGCGCTCATTGCCATATCCGCAATCTGACCGTCTGATCTCGCTGGATGGTGGCCAGTCGCGTCCCGATTTGGAAGACTTCCAGCGGCAGAGTGGCACCATCAGCCAGCTTGGCGGCTTTGCCAAATGGCGGTTCGATCTTCTGGGGCGCGGCGAACCTGAGCAGGTGAATGCCATAGTGGTCTCTCTCAATTTGTTTGCCGCCTTGGGAGTCGACGCGGAACTGGGCAGAACACTTTCGAATCGCGATGACGTGCTTGGCGGCGAGCCGGTCGTGGTGATCAGCCACAACTTCTGGAAACAAAGATTAGGCGCAGATCCCAACGTGGTGGGACGCACTCTCAACCTTACGGGCAAGAGCTACACCGTGGTAGGAGTCATGCCAGCGGGTTTCAGGCTTCCTCGTTACGAGGCGGAGCTGTGGATTCCATTTCGGATCGGATACCCGGAAGCTGCGAATTTCCGCGGTGTCCACATGCAATATGCTATCGGTCGGCTGGCTCCAGGCGCCTCCATCGCTCAAGCGCAATCTGAAGTCAATGCGATTGGGGAGGGACTAGCGAAGGCGTATCCCGATGAGAATCGCGACCGCCATTGGGCAGTAGTTTCACTTCAGGAACGAGTTGTTCGCAACGTGCGCCGGACCATCCTCATTCTGTTTGGGGCTGTGGGATTCGTCCTGCTGATCGCCAGCGCGAACTTCGCCAATCTGCTGCTGGCGAAAGCTTCTGCACGTCGAGCAGAGGTACAGATTCGGCTTGCGTTGGGGGCAGGCACCGGAAGGCTTATTCGCCAGCTTCTCACGGAAAGTCTGTTGCTTGCCTCGCTTAGCGGCATAGCAGGGATCGCTCTGGGTTACACCGCGCTCCAGGCGCTGCTTGCGTTGAAGCCAACCCAGTTGCCTTCGCTGGCAAGCGTGAAGCTCGATCTGCGAGTGCTCGGGTTCGCGGTGTTCATCTCGCTGCTGACAGGACTCATTTTCGGACTCTTTCCGGCCTTCGAAGCGGTTGCTGCCGCGAAGATCGCCAGTATCCAACAACGCGTGGCCGCAGCCCGGCAGGCAGGATCGTCCACTTTATTCCGACAAGGATTGATCGTCGGCGAGATTGCGCTTTGCGTGGCCCTGCTTTGCGGTTCGGGACTGTTGATCAGAAGTCTGTTGCGCCTTCAAGACGTTAATCCAGGCTTCAATCCTGCAGGCGTCCTGACCGCGCAGCTTTGGCTGCCGGAAACTCGTTATCACGAAATCGCGAAGCAGGATCGCTTGCTCACCAATGTGCTCGACAATCTGCGGAGCATTCCTGGAGTGCAATCCGTTAGTCTCGCGACCGAACTGCCCTTCGGTGGGCAGTACATCTCGCATGATTTCATCATTGCGGATCGACCACCGCTGCCTATTGGAAGTGAGAAGGACGCTGAGACAAATCTCGTCAGCCCCGATTACTTCACTACTCTTCAAATTCCCATTTTGGAAGGGCGTGCCTTTACACCTGATGATCGCATTGGATCGCCGCCGGCGATCATCATCAATAAGAGCATGGCCGATCAATATTGGCCGGGGCAGCATCCCGTCGGTTCGAGAATTCGTTGGGCCCGAGAAGAAGGGCCGCCACACTGGATGACGGTGGTCGGTGTCGCCGCCGACGTGAAGTCGCAGGGACTCGATCAAGCCGAGGGTCCAGCCGTGTACACACCCATCTTCCAAAAAAGCGAAGAGTGGCGAAGATGGGCAACCGTGGTGGTGCGCAGCGCCGGCTTGCTGCCCATGCAGTTGAGCAGACCTTTGCAGCAACAAGTCTGGTCACTCGACGCGCAACTCCCGGTTGTGCAGATAGTCCCTATGGATGGGCTGCTGGACGAATCGCTCGCAGAGCGACGCTTCAACACTTTGTTACTGGGAGCTCTCGCCGCAATCTCTTTGACGCTCGCGATGATCGGCGTCTACGGAGTGATCTCCTACACCGTGACGCAGCGCACGCGTGAGTTCGGAATCCGGATGGCTCTGGGCGCCATCGGCCCCGACCTGCTGCGGATTGTGCTTGGTGGTGCTGTACGCATGGTGGCAATAGGAGCGGTGATTGGACTGGCCTTGGCGTTTGCCCTTACCAAGCTCTTATCGGGTCTGCTGTTCGGCGTCAGCTCGCGCGATCCCCTCACGTTTACGGTGACAGCGTTGCTGCTGCTCATGGTCGCGCTGCTCGCAACGTTCGTGCCTGCGCGACGTGCTACAAAAGTGGATCCGATGGTGGCGCTGAGACATGAGTGAGGCAATCGAGTGATTTCATGATTTGTGATTTCGCGATTGTTGTCATTCCGTCGTTCAATCGCGAAATCATCCGATCACGAAATCACACAATCTCAGAGCGATTTTTTCGCAAGGAGGTCCCAGCCAAGCGGTGGCGATATTTCCGTAGCAGCCACAGTGCGACTGAGGCGGTTAGCCACAATGCACCTGCTTCGACGATGATCCAGATTGAGTGGGTCGGCAGAAGTCGCCAGACAAAAACGGCAAACAACATCAAGGCGATACTGCCTATGGCAGCCCCACGCGCATCGAGTGCTGCGGCGTCGCAGCCGCGGCGTCCGGGATCGACGCCCTTTTCTTCTTTCTCTTCCTGCTCATGCCGTTCCAGCATCGTTGCACTGGCAGGAAAGATCGCGGGAAACGCTAAGAAGAGACCTCCAACTGCCGGGCCATATTTCTTCGCAATCACTCCGGCGATCGCGGTGATTGCGCCTCCGAAGATAAAACGAATCAGGTGCTCCCACCATTTTGTGGTCTTGAGCGCATCGAGATGAAACTTGATTCCCATGCGGTTATTTCAGCAGTCCGCCCCAGATCGCAAACGCAACTCCAAACCAAATCACGACCGCCAACAGAGTTGCTGCCAATGTGTGACAACGCGTCCGCTTCAAGAGAAAAATTACGGATGCGCAGTAAACGAGCAGAGCTACTGCGCCTGCGATCATAGAGCGCGTTTCGGTGGCCGCATACGTTGTTCCCTCTTTAGAAATCGTGAGCGCCAAACTCCCCAGAGCGACTGAAGGAGCAGCTCCGAATAATCCAGCAAAGCTCTTAGGCTTTAGCACCGAGCCCATCAGGGCAAAAGCGGAAACGAAAACTCCTCCGACTAAGAAGCGGATTACGATGTCGCCCAATCTCCTCCTCCGCACGACAAGTCTCGGATATGTGAGATGCGGAGGCACGGGGCCGATGTGGCTGTTTCAAAAGCGAGCGGAGTCTGCGGAAGAAACACGGCGCCATGCCTCTCGCAAGCTCCTCCCGTGTATCTTCCGGCCTGTCAGCCGGCATGCGCCGATCCCTCTTCCGGACTTCTTCCGCATCCCGAGAAATCGATGACCACGTCGGAACCATGCCTCGCATCACACCAAGGTTCAGGAGGAAGTTCATGGCAAAGACATCAGCAGAGATTCTGGTTGATCGGCTTATCGAATGGGGGGTGGACACGATCTTCGGCCTGCCCGGAGACGGAATCAACGGCATCATGGAGGCGCTGCGGCAGCGTCAGGAACGCATTCGTTTTATTCAAGTCCGGCATGAAGAGTCGGCGGCATTTATGGCATGTGGCTATGCAAAATTCACCGGCAGATTGGGCGTGTGCCTGGCGACTTCCGGTCCCGGAGGCATTCACCTGCTGAATGGTCTGTACGATGCCAAGTTGGATGGTCAACCTGTGCTAGCAATTACTGGCATGGCCTTTCATGATCTAGTGAACACGCATACGCAGCAGGACGTCGAACTCGACAAACTGTTTATGGATGTTTGCGTGTACAACAATCGCGTTATGGGGCCGGCGCATGTCACAAACACCGTCGACTTGGCAGTCCGGACGGCAATGGCATATCGCGGCGTTTCGCACATCACTATCTCGACCGATATCCAGGACATTTCCCACGACGAGCGGTCCAAGCGCAACGTGAAGCACCACTCGGCGGAAGTCTTCGCCAAGAGCGCGCGGCTGCCCAATGAAGCAGACTTGCGGCATGCGGCGGAGATTCTGAACAAAGGTAAGCGCGTGGCGATCATGGCTGGTCAAGGCGCACTGCAAGCCACCGATGAACTGGAAGAAGCGGCTGAACTGCTGGCCGGTCCCATCATCAAACCACTGCTGGGGAAAGCGTGTGTACCGGATGACAGTCCATACACAACCGGCGGCATTGGTCTGCTTGGAACTCGTCCGTCGCAGGACGCGCTGGAACACTGCGACACGCTGCTGATGGTCGGCACATCGTTTCCTTACATCGAGTTTTATCCCAAACCGGGAGACGTGAAAGCCATTCAGATCGAGCTAGATCCCAAGCGTATTGGCTTGCGTTACCCGATCGAGGTTGGGCTCATTGGCGACAGTGCAAACACTCTCGCAGCAATCAACAAGCTGCTTAAACGGAAGTCAGATCGCACTTTTCTGCAGAAGGCGCAAAAGGGCATGCGCGAATGGAACAAGTTGATGAATGAGCGCGCCAACATCAAAGATAAGCCAATGCGTCCGCAGGTAATCGCGCACGAGTTGGGCAAGCGGCTACCGTCGAACGCCATCGTCACCTGCGACAGCGGCACCATTACCACGTGGTGGGCTCGCCATATTCCCGCAAAGCGCGGCCAGATGCATTCCTGTTCCGGGAATCTGGCAACCATGGCCTGCGGATTACCGTATGCCATTGCGGCCGCGGCTGCGCATCCTGATCGGCCGGTGTTTGCGTTCGTCGGCGACGGTGGTTTCTCCATGCTGATGGCGGACTTTGTCACGGCTGTGAAGTATCAACTCCCGATACGGGTCGTCGTGGTGAAGAACAATTTGCTCGGCCAGATCAAATGGGAGCAGATGGTGTTTCTGGGAAACCCAGAATATGGGGTTCAGCTGCATCCCATCGACTTCGCCGCTTTCGCGCGCGCATGCGGGGGCACTGGGTTCACGATTGAAGATCCCAAGCGCTGTGGATCGATTCTGGACGAGGCTCTGAAGGTAGATGGCCCAGTGGTGATCGAAGCTGTAGTCGATCCGCTCACCGCGCCCATGCCCGGCAAGGTCAAAGCCGAGCAGGCTGTGAAGTTCGCTGAGTCACTGGTGCGAGGCGAACCGAATCGCGGCAAGATCGCGTGGGAGAACATGGTGGAAGACCGGGTGCGGGAACTTGTTTAGAGTGCTTCTATGCCCCCCTCGGAAAATCGGGTAATTTGGTAATCGGGGTAATTGAGTAATTGAACAGCCGAATCGGAGCTGCTTCAATTACTCAATTACAAATCACACAATCACCAAATCTCTCTGTGCTCGTCTCCGATTTTGACTTTCAGCTTCCTGAAGAACTCGTCGCGCAGGAGCCGCTCGAAGATCGTGCGGCTTCACGTATGCTTGTACTCGATCGCGAGTCGGGACGATGTCAAGACGAGTGGTTCCGCAGTTTTCCCACGCACCTCCGGACTGGCGACGTTCTGGTTCTGAACAACAGCCGTGTATTCTCAGCACGTTTACTCGGGCGCAGATCTGGCCAACGCGCTCAACCTCTCAGCCCACGAAATCCGGCTTCGCGAGAGTTTCTTCGAGGGCAGATCGAAGTTCTTCTAACCCGCCAGCTTGGAAATGACGAGTGGGAGGCGCTGGTTCGGCCGGGGCGCAAATTGGGAATTGGCGAAATGCTCAGGTTCGGAGGAGAGGGGGACTCTCTACTGGAGGCGGAGATCGTCAGTCGTGGCGAGTACGGAGAGAGACGATTGCGCTTTGCTTCCGTGCCGGATTTCTTTGATCGCCTTGATCGGCTCGGACATGTTCCGTTGCCTCCTTACATAAGCCGCGAAGACCGCAACGCCGATCGCCAACGTTACCAAACGGTGTTTGCACGCGATCATGGATCGGCAGCCGCGCCGACCGCTGGTCTGCACTTCACGGCGCAGATCCTGGACGAGATTCGCGCGCGTGGGGTTGATGTCGTCGAGTTGGCTCTGCATGTTGGTCTCGGCACATTCCAGCCATTGCGAGAAGAACAGGTTGAAGCTAACGAGCTCCACGTTGAAAGCTATGACATCCCTTTGACGGCGACTCAGAGAATTAATCGTGCGTTGAGCGAAGGCCGTCGCGTAGTCGCAGTCGGGACAACTGTGGTTCGCGCACTGGAGCACGCCGGGCAAACAGGATCGGGAGAGATTCGATCTGGAAGCGGTGAGACCAGAATATTCATCTATCCTGGATTTCGTTTTCGCGTAGTCAGCGCGCTGCTGACAAATTTCCATCTGCCTCGCTCATCCTTGCTCATGTTGGTTGCAGCATTTGCCGCGCGTAAGCATGTGCTGGCCGCTTATGAGCATGCTGTGGCGCAGAAGTATAGCTTCTTTTCCTATGGCGATTGCATGTTGGTGGAGTAGAAGACCGGACCACCGCCAACGCAGACTGTTCCGTTAATGAGCTAATTGAGTTGTGGCAGATTCCCGCTACCCGAGATGGTTCTCAGCGATTACTCTCTATAAAGAGCGATGCCGACTATTCCTGAGAAGTTCGGGAGGTACGAGATCGTACGCGAGATTGGCCATGGGGCCATGGGAGTGGTGTATGAAGCGCTCGATCCCACCATCGGCCGGAAGATCGCGCTCAAGGCCATTCGTTTTGACGGCATCGGAACCACCGCAGACGAAGCTGCGCGGCGGTTCAAGAATGAAGCTCGGGCGGCGGGCGGACTTAATCATCCGAATATCGTTACCGTCTATGACGCTGGAGAAGACAGCGGGATTCTCTATCTCGCGATGGAATTCATCGAGGGCTCAACTCTTGAGGCTCTTCTTCGCACCCAGCGAACACTTGCGCCGGCGCAGACGATAGACATCGTCCGGCAGATTTGCGCGGGGTTGGATTTTGCGCACGCCAAAGATATCGTCCATCGCGATATCAAACCGGGGAACATCATGCTCGCGGCCCATGGTCTGGTAAAAATTACCGACTTCGGCATCGCGCGCGCCGGTGAAGCCATGACCATTACGGGACAAGTTGTCGGCACGCCCAATTACATGTCACCGGAGCAGGTGCTGGGCAAGACGCTTGACGGACGCAGTGACCTGTTCAGCGTCGGCGTGATGCTCTACGAGATGATTACCGGCGAGCGTCCGTTTGAAGGCCAGAGCATTACCACGATCATGTACAAGATCGTGCATGAGACGCCCATCCCGCCTCGCAAGCTGGATTCCACGATTCATCCGGGGCTGAGCGCCGTGATTGAGAAGTCGCTGGCGAAGGCGGCGGAAGATCGATTCCCAAACGGGGCAGAGCTGGCGCGCGCACTGCAGAATTACGAGAGCGCAACCGTGATCCCCACCAGCACGCTGGGCCAACCCACGGGAGACTTTCCTGGTCTGGTGGATGCGAATCGAACGCATGACACGCGATCGACGCCGCAAACCGCAATCCCTGCTGCCACTCCATCACCGCTGCAGCCGATTCTAAGTGCGCCGCTGCAGACGCGCGTGCAACAAGCAAGACATTGGTGGCAGCAACTTTCTCCCAAGACGCGCAAACGCTTATGGGTGGCCTTTGTTCTTGCTGCCATCTTTCTCTATTCGAAATTGGAGCGGGACTCAAAAAGTACGGGAAAGGAGGATGCAGGCAAGAGCCAGAATGCGAGTAGTGCAAGTCGGGCTGCACCTGCGCCTCCTGCTACCCCATCCGCAGGAGAGGAGCCGGTCCCGCCGCAAAGTGCTCCCGCACTGGTGAAGCGGGACAATGCGAGTGGGAATCAAGAGATGGCGTTGATGAAGATCAACAGCAATCCGCCATCGGCCGAGGTGGATCTCGACGGAAAGCCCACAGGCAAACGGACTCCAACGGAACTGCAAATTGGACGCGGACGACATAGGGTGAGCCTGCGTATGCCCGGCTTTCAAACATCAAGTATCACGGTCAAAGTTGCGGGAGGCGAGGAGTGGGAGTACTCGCCTGATCTTGCCGTCGCGATGCCGAATATCCCGAATGTTGGCATGCCTGATTTATCGAAGCTGCAGGATCTGGCGAATGACACGAAGCGCCAGTCTGGGTTCTGGCAACAATGGGCGGGTCAGCAGGTTGGTCCGGGACCGAAGTTGGCGATAAACAGCACGCCGTCGGGCGCGAGCATTCTCATCGATGGGAAGGACAGCGGACACACTTCCCCAGCCGTAATTCCTGTTAAGCCAGGCAAGTATCACGTTCGAGTGCAGCTGGACGGTTTCGAGCCTGCGGAAAGCGATGTGACCGTCACTGAGCGCAAAGCGGGAATACTGAATCCCAAATTGAAACTGGCAGAGTCAGATAAGTAGCGTCCAGCGCGCAAAGATCAAAACTGAAAAGCTAGTAGCTACTCCGCTTCTCTGAGGCTGAGGCCTTCTTGTTGGCGTCGGCAGGACTGGGTTGGGGGCGAGTGGACCTCATTCCGATCAGGGGCCCGTGATAGCTCAGTTCACTTACTTTTCCATCCGTTTTCGGGTTCGACATGGCTGGGGTTCCCTCTCCAAAAGGTGAGATGCTGAAACTCTAACGTTGGTTACGGGAAAGGGATAGATTACCAACGGAACCGCTCCGGAAGGGCTCCTAAATGGCTGAGGATGTTGGCTTTGTTGGAACACTAAAGAAGAGATCAGATTCTGCGCGGCTTGTCGTAAACGCCTTGATCCTCGTCTGGGTCGTCAGCTTCCCATAGAGCGGAAAAGATCTTGTACATGCACGCCGGAATGGTTAGGACCATAAGTCCCACTCCTGTGAACCAGGCGATTGTGAGCAGGCGCGAGAGGATATGTGTGAACGTGTCCCACATAGTGTTGGAATTATGCCAGAAATCGATAACAAACCTCACCGAGCGTAAGGACGGCTGGGAATCAGGGTTGATACTTTGGTTATCAGAAGGACCCGAGATTTGAACCGCGAATTGGTGTTCAATCTTTTAGGGCCCTATGATGCGCAGCGTTTTGGCGTTTGTGATCATCGCCGTTGGAGTCGCCAGCGCGCAGAATGCGAGCGTCTCCAGCCGCGCGGATGAGTCCATACCCGAATCCGGTTTGCAGCTGCGTCCGATCACGTGGGATGAAGGCGTGCAGGTGATCGAGACTGCGTGGCGGAACCTCAGCCAGTTTGATTCACAAATCGATTGTTCCCATCTGGTACACCAGATCTATGAGCAAGCCGGATTGCGATACCCGTACTCGACTTCCAATGAGCTGTATCGCGGGATCGATGAGTTCGAAAGAGTGCAAGTGCCGCAGCCGGCGGATCTGATTGTCTGGCCGGGACACGTTGGCGTGGTGGTCAATCCGCAAGAGCATTCGTTCTACAGCGCCTTGAGCACCGGACTGAAGATGGATTACTACGATGCTCCTGCTTGGCAAAATCGCGGTCCGGCCCGCTTCTTTCGATTTGTAATGGGGCCCCGCGAACGCGTGCGCTCCGCCTCAACTCAGAGCGTCGTAACCGCGCAGGTGACTGCAGCTCCGGTCGACAATCAATCCACTAGTCGGAAAGTAGCCTCCCCGATCGATACGCCACGCCAGGCTCGCGTCACGCCGACGGAGACACCGGACGAGGCATTCCTGGGTTGGGAACGTCCAAGTAACAAAGAGGCAATCCGCGGCGCGCTGTTGAGGGTGTGGAGTAACCCTTCGGAAGACCGACAGGACAGATGGCAACAAGCGCAGGAGATTGTGATTGTTGAATCGCTCAAAGTGCAGCGCATTCACCTGAGTGGCGCCGCAGGCAGTGTCGAAGCAAAGATAAAGTCGTCAGCCCGCATCACTCCGGAAGGTATGGACGTTCACCCGTCGATCGATGTTGTCAGCTTTCGCCTGGCGCGAGGAAAAAATGGCTGGACACTCGACGATCCCAGCCGCCATCTCTACTTGAGCGGAAACGCAGCTGTGGTAGTGGTGTCGGAGCGCTTGGCCGGGATCGCCCGGGAAAACGTGCCCCGTTCCGAACAGGCTCAAGCTGCGGAGCTGCTGCACTCGATGCTGCGATGATGCTCCGCTGCTGTGGGGTAGCGGTGTCGAAGATCACGAAGAGAAGAATGCCCTCGGCTTCAGATCCACAATCTTCCAACCCTTCTTTCCCTTCTTGATTTCGAGTTGTAAGCGATCGTTCCTACGTACCGGCGTATCCGACGAAGGCGAAACTTCTTCGATCTCGAAATCCAGGAGAACCACGCCCGTGGCGTCTTCCGTTCGGATTTCGGCGATGCGGAAGTGCACACGGAACGAGTCGTAGCGCTCGAATAACGCAGCTATTTGATCTTGGAAGTTAGCGTAGCCTTCCATGCCGTCGGCATCGAAAGCTGAAAGCATGTGGCGTGCATTGTGATCTTGGAGTCCGTCACCGAGCTGCTGCACCAAGCGCTCGGCCACTGACTCAGAAAATTCTGCAGACGTGATCTCTGGACTGTCCTGATCCCGCTTCTTATTTGTATTGGGTTGCTTGCGAGTATCGTCTGACGTCCCATTCTGGGACACAGCGGGCGCACTAGAAAGAAATATTCGTCGATCCGCCGAACGGCCCTCAACGGGTGGCGTGCTCGCACTTATGAGCATAGACACAACCGCAATGCCAGCGAGTAGACGAAGCCTCATACATTTTCCTTAGCGTGCTCTTTAAGTGCACCCAGCGTGAGTGGCTGGCCAAAACGCTCGGCAAACAGAACACGCTCTGCCGTGAACCTTCCGCCGTAAGGCTTGTCTTCACCTTCACGGTGGCCGATGGCAAGCAAGCACACGACTTGCATTCTCGACGGCGCGGCAACCGCTTGCCTCACCTGTTTGTCATCAAAACCTTCCATCAAGGCGGTGTCGTAGCCGAGAGCCTCAGCCATCAGCATCATGGTCGTGAGCGCAATCATGACTTGCCGGTTCAGCCACATGGGAAGATTTTCATGCTCGCTGAGGTAATCATGGATGAGTTTGCGGGTCTCTCCCGATTTGGATGGATGCGCATATCCGTGCTCGGCGCCTATGCGAATCATTTCATCCAGGTCACCTTCACGCCAGCCGTCGGGATCGCCGAGCGCGACGATCACCAGCGGTGCCTGCTGAATCTTCGGTTGGCCGTGGGAAGCATCGCGCAGCTTCCGCCGCTGCTCGGAATCGCGCACTACCACGAACCTCCACGGCTGAAGGTTGTAGCCGCTAGGCGATTCGATGCCCGCGGTAAGAATCTTGCGCAGGTCTTCGCTGGCGACAGGAGTCGAGCCAAACCGCGGCGTGGAACGCCGTTCCGACATTATGGTGCTAATCGTCTTTTCCGTTTGAGCCACGTTATCTCCAACGGGGGAGGCAGCCACCAGCGGCCTGCCAGCATTCCAACCTGTTCGGAGGATACTATGCAAAGAGATCCCGTTTGCAACATGCAGGTTGACGAGAAGAACGCGGCGGCCAAGCTGAATCACAACGGAAAGGACTACTTCTTCTGCTCGCAGCAATGCGCAGATAAGTTCAAGAGTAATCCTCAGCAGTACGTGCAGGCCGCTTAAAACACAAGCTACAGGGACGGCTACCACGGTTAACCCACCGATTTCCTGTAACCTGTAGCCTGTTCTCTGTAGCCTCTTTATGCCCCTCGAGGAATACAAACGCAAACGCAGCTTCGACCACACACCTGAACCGCCTCCGAAGCTTGATCCCAAGAAGGGCTTTCGCTTCGTTGTGCAGAAGCACCGAGCGTCGCATCTCCACTACGATTTTCGCCTGGAGATGGAAGGCGTGCTCAAGTCTTGGGCGGTGCCAAAAGGCCCGTCACTGGATCCTTCCGACAAACGCCTGGCAATGCAGGTAGAAGACCATCCAGTTTCTTACTTCCACTTTGAAGGCATCATTCCACCCAACAACTATGGCGCCGGCACCGTGATGGTTTGGGACACCGGCATATGGGAGCCACTTAAAGAGGACTATTCCGACCATGCTGACAGCCGAGCGGAACGCGAAAAGCAGGCTGCCGCCATGCTTGCCAAGGGGGACCTAAAATTTCGTCTGCACGGGGAAAAGTTGAAAGGCGATTTCGTTCTGGCGAAGATGCGCTCAAAGCGGCCAGGATCCAAGGGTACCGAATGGCTGTTGATGAAGAAGCGGGGCGACGACGCTGTTGTCGGCTACAACATCGATAAGTTCGACTATTCGGTGCTAAGCAAGCGATCTCTAAATGAGATCGCCGGAGAGGCTGGGGCTGCCGAGTGGCAGAGCAATAGACCTGCAGCGGCCGGCAGTTCTGGAAAGAACGCTTGGCTTGCCGAATCGGTCGCCAAGCATGACCGGAAAGCAGCAGCAGAGCGGTCTGCAGTCAAAAAGCCTGCAGCCAAATCTGCGTCCAGAAAGACTGCGTCCGCGGAGTCTTCTGAAGCGAAGCAGTCACCAGCCTTGAAAGCCGCTTCTAGCAAAAGAACTTCGGCAGCCCTTAAAAAAAAAGACGAGTTCGCGCTCGCTAGCCTGAAAGGCGCAGCAAAGGTGCCAATGCCCAGCCAGATTCATCCCATGCTGGCGACGTTGGTGGATTCCGCCTTCGATGATGATGAGTGGCTCTATGAGATCAAGTGGGATGGCTATCGATCTGTATTGTTCTTCGGAGAAGAGGGCAAGCGTTCGCTGCGGATGGTTTCTCGCAACCAGAACGATCAGACCAAGGACTTTCCCGAATTGCATGTGATTGCAGATCTGTTGAATTGCCGCTCATGCATCGTCGATGGCGAAATCGTCGCCATGGACGAAAGCGGACGCGCCTCTTTCAGTCTCATGCAGCAGCGCAGCGGTCTTTCGCTCGACGGTAAACGCCGTTCTCCGGATCACAGTGTCTTTATTCTTTACTATGCGTTCGACCTCTTATATCTCGATGGCTATTCACTAATGAAGGTCGATCTCGAAGAACGCAAGAAGTTGCTGGTTCAAGTAGTGCAGGCGAGCGAACTGTTAAAAGTTTCGGAACATTTCTTTGGCAAAGGCAAGGCACTGCTTGAGGCGGCACGTCAACAGGAACTCGAGGGCATTGTCGCGAAGCGGCGCAGAAGCTGCTACATCCAGAAACGCAGTCGCGAGTGGCTGAAAATCAAGATCACGCAGCGCCAGGAATGTGTGATTGGCGGATACACCGATCCGCGTGGCAGCCGCGAAAACTTTGGCTCCCTGGTGCTTGGACTATACGACGAAAAAGGTCGGCTGATTCCCGTGGGGCAGGCAGGCAGCGGCTTTACGCACGCATCCCACGCCAAGATGTGGGAGAAGCTCCACAAGCTCGAAGTTAAGCAGAACCCTTTTGCGGGAAAAGTCGATAGTCCGCGGAAAGTTCACTTCGTCAAACCAGAATTGGTAGCAGAAATCAAGTTCACGGAGTGGACGCATGAGACTGGCGAAGGTGGCTTGAAGATGCGCGCTCCGGTATTTCAAGGGCTACGCGCGGATAAGGCTCCTCGGGAATGCAAGTTCGAGGCGACGCACTCTACGCGAGAAGAAGTCCAGAAGGCTGAAGGCGGCGACGCGGCTTGACGACAGTTGCGGATGAGTCTGACTGATCAACGTGGATCCGCAGCTCAACCTGGGCTCTGCCCACCTTTTATGCACTAGTTCTTCTTCTTTCCCTCATCTTCCGCCGGTACTTGCAGAGGGCAAAGCAGGTGCACCTCTTACCAGGATTGCCATTCTGGGAAACGAGAAGCTTCCGCCGGCGTCGTCGATCACGTTCACCTGACATGTGTAGAGCCCTGGACGAAGTTGTGACAATGGCACATCAAGCTGGAAGACAGCGGCCTTGCGCTCAGGCGCGTTGATCTCGCGAGCTTCCACCAGCGGCGTTTCGTATGTCTTGGCGTTGCCTTGCAGGAACTCGACGTTGGTGAGAACGCGTACTGCGTTCTTGGGTGCTTTCTGCGGCTGAGCTTGGGGATTGGCTGCGCTTACGTCACGCTTATCCTTCGCCGGATCGTACACCTCGTACTGCATATAGAGGTGCTGATCGGGAGTGAAGACGTGCGTAATGTTCGGCACCAATTCTTGCCCATCGCGAATTAGGGGATTGGGATTGTTCTTTTTCGCAGCTGCTGGAGTTCTTTGGCTTGCGAGCACAATCGAGCTCATCTTCAAGGGAGCCTTGCGCAGATCCGGCACGTTCACATCGGTTTCAAACGAGCCCAACTTTCCCGTCTGATTCTCGCGCACCACGAACTTGATGTGGAACTTGCCGGGCGGCAGCACGAAAGCCGTGTTGTACTGCACGTTCTTGCGGCGGACCTGGCGCGATTCATCCACGGCGAGTTTGACGGTCTCGCGGGCGTTTCCAATCGTGTGCTTGAACTCGTCCTCCACCACTCCAATGATGTCGATGGTCGCCCTATCTTTGTCCTTTTCCGTGACAAATGGAATCTGCGAGCCGGGAATGATGAGCGACACCGGAATGTAGTAGTGCGCATCGTCCATTCGGAAATAGGCTGCAGCCATGTAAACGGCTACATCAACTTCAGGCAGTTCCGACGTGATTTCGTCGAGCATCTGCTGTTCACGATCTTCTTTATTGAAGTGCGAATAGTCCTTCGGACCGTAATAGCCGGGGCGGTATTCCAGTTTCAAATCGGAACGTTTCAGCGTCACCTTCACCCATCTGAACTTGCCGTTCATCTCTGGATTGGTGCTGCGATATCCGAGGACGTAGTAGGCGGAGGTATCACGCTGCACTGCAGTGAAGATGCCGCTCAGATCGTTGGAGTCGAGGAAGGCTCTTCCGCCGGTATCGCCGGCGAGCGTGGTGAGCGTCTCCTGGCTATCGGCGTTGCTGTTGAACTGATCGAGCACGGACTGGCCCGAGTAGGCGGAGCGTCCACGAAGGCTGGCGCTCTGCGCTTCGCCGCCAGGTGGAAATGCCTGAAGTCCGCGCACGTCCAGCGTGTACAGCGCCACGTTGGACTGCACCGCAGTATTCACCGCTGCGCGCAGTTCTACCTGATTCTCAATCCCAGAGCGGCTCACGCCGTTGCTGAAGTAGATGATGGATTTCTTCTGATCGATCTTCGCCATCGACTTCGCGACCGACTGAATCGCCTGCAGCTTGCGATCGGTGTTGAACTGGTTGTACTCGGAGTCGTCGGCCACGAAAGACCCACCGGTATCGGGCGTGCCTTCCGCGCTGCCGGTGTCGCCTGTCTGAAAGCCTTGTCCTTCGCCGGAAGTGTAGCTGCGCAGAATCGCCGCCAATCGAGTCTTGTCGTTTGTGAAATCCTGATCTACTCGCATCGAAGATGCCAGCGAGACGATCGCGACCAGATCGGCCGGAGCCATCTGCTTATCGACATACTTCTGAGCGGCGGAGACTGCGCGATCGATGTCGTCTTCCTCCATGCCACCGAAGTCGAAGAAGAGGACAATCAGACGGTGGTTCTTCAACTCTTCCTTGTTCACTGGCTGATTCGTGCCGATGATCTTCAAAGGCGCAGCCGTACCGCTTACCGTCGGAACTGCAGTGCCGGCAGTTACAAGAGCATCGACATTTTCAAAATCAAAGCTGGTGATGTGTTGGGGTTTTCCGTCTTCCAGAATGCTGAAGTCATCTTGGCTCAGCCCACGAACAAGATTGCCCTGCTTATCGCGAACGACGACGTTTGTGAGCACGAGATCGCTAGTGACCCGAATGCGATAGTCACCAGAGTTTGACGATTCACTCTGGTCCTGAGCGGTCGAGGCAGGCATCAGCATTGCGAGAGCAAGGAACAGAGCGCCACCAGAGCGCAATACAAAACGAGACGCCGAGGGCCAAGGGCAACTCGCTTGAGCGATGCTCGATTCGACGATGTTCTTCGAGTACGTCGACATCAGAATCTATACCTCGCACTTAGCGTCACGCGGCGCATTGCACCCGTGCCAATCACATATCCGAATGTTGGGGAATTTAGGACTGTGTCGATGGTCGTGAATTGCGGACGATTGAAGACGTTGTTCGCTGCAATTCTCAACTCTACAGCGCGCGTGTCCTTGGCCAAAAGAGTCTTGCTAACGGACATATCGAAGCTGAATTGTCCGGGACCGATGATGATGTTGCGCCGGGCGTCGCCGAACTGTCCGCACGCGGGAACGGCAAACGCGGCAGGGTTAAACCATTCGTTGGCGCTTGGATCGCCGAGGGTGATTGGCGCTCCAGTCAAATCAGCCCGTAACGTACCATTCACACCTTGCGCAATGTCCGTACAGGCTCCTAGCACTCGTGGCGTGAACGGCAAACCGGATGCTATGGTGAAATCGCCGCTCCACTGCCAATCGCCTAACGCGTTCTCCAGCCAGCCGCCACTATTGTTCAACCACTTCTTGCCCGTGCCGAAGGGAAGCTCATAGACGAAGTTGCCAGTAAAGCGATGGCGCTGATCGAAGCTGGAGAGGCTGCGCTCGGCGGCGAGATCCTGATCGTTTTGGGCTACCACCTCGGCGCCTCCTCCGATACTGGAGGCGTTGTCGATCGACTTCGAGAACACGTATGTGCCCTGCGCTGAAATTCCATGGCGCAGACGCTTGCGCAGGCGGATGCTTCCCGCATGGAGAATCGAGTCGCCCTGCGACGTCTCAAGAATGAAGGGCTGCACGTCGGCAATCCGGAGCTGCCCGTTAGGCAACCGGTTAGGCGCACGTTCCATATCGAGAGCAGTGCCCTTCGATCCGTTGTAGCCAATATTGATCAGGAGGGACGGACTGAGTTCGCGCTGGATATCTACGTTCCAGATCTGCACGTAACCGAGCTTGTAATTCTTGTCCACGGCAAAGTTATTCGTCACCGCAGCGCTTGTGCCGGGAAATCCATTTTGCAGCGTGAGCGTCTGTGTCTGGGAATCCACATTCGTTTGCGTAAAGGCGAAGGGCGGCTGGTACGCCAGATTTTGCACGATGCTGCCGTACTGGCCGGTGTTGTAGTTGATGCCGTATCCGCCACGCACAACTGTTTTCTTGCCTGCCTTCCAAGCCAGACCGACGCGCGGAGCAAAGTTATTGCGGTCCGGCTCGATTACCGTAATGGGAAACACACCAGTGAACGGCCCCGCCGCGCCGGGTAGCACCGGGCTTACGGCCGAAATGGTTGGGTTGATGTCTAGATTCACCAAGCGGTTCTGAGCTTCGCTAAACGGAGAAACATACTCGTAACGCAGGCCGAAGTTGAAGCTGAGATTGCCCGTCGCCCTCCAATCGTCTTGCACGAATAGGTCCCACGAATTCTGACGGAATTGATACGTCGTGGTTCCCGATTGGATCGAAGTGAGTGCGGGCAAGCCAAAAAGAAAGTCAGCGAAATCGTTGCCCGTGGCAAAGCCGTTGAAGGTGAAGGTTCCCCGTCCGTTCTGGTCGGTGCGAATGTCGTTGTATATGCGCCGAAAGTCGCCGCCCAGGCGAAGATTGTGCTTACCACGACGCCAGATCACGCTATCGGACCAGGCGAAGGTCTGATTATTTCCCAGAGTAGCGCCGGTATCGCGCACTGTCTGGAACTGGTTGAACGAGAGCACAGGCACGCCGTAATCAAACGGATTCTGAGATACGCCGCTAATGCCCCCTTCCGCTGCGATGTTTCGTTCGTTCTGATACAGATTGCTAAGTTGCGTGTGGCTGCGGTTGTAGTTGAAGTGGAGATTGTTTGTGAGCCGGTTTTTGCTGACCACCCATCCCACACCGGTGTTGATGCCAGAAGTATCGGTGGTGCCCAGCAGCGTGGGAAAAGGATTCGAGACCTGACCGTGCGAATCGCTGTAGTTCAGATTGAAGTTGAGGTTGTTGCGCGCCCGCCCGCGGCCACCTCGTCCACCACCTCCACCACCGCCGCCACGTCCACCCATAGGCATGAAGGTCGCGCCTTCGCCAAAATTGTGAATGAGGCGAACGGCCACTTGGTCGTTGTTCTGCGTAAGCGACGTGACGAAATGAAAATTCCGAGCTGACCCTGGCAGGTTCGGCAGAGGAATGAATTGAAGCAGCGTCTGGGCAGCAGGATTGATGCTGGTAATCGCGTTTCCTGCAATGGGCTGACGCGTGATCGGATTCACGAGCTGCGTTGGCAGGGCGGAGAAGTCTCCCTGGCGCTCCGCCAAGGTCGGAACTGTGGAGTACTGGTCGTAAGGATTGCTATTGCGCCCACCAACCCAGTTTACGAACATAAAGGTTTTGTCATCTTTGATGATATGAGGAATGTGCAGTGGCGAACCCAGAGTCACACCAAAGCGGTTCTGATCGTAGTCGGACTTCCTCAATGACGAATCGGTGGGGCTTCCCGGCAAGGTTAGAGCATAGGGCGCCGCGTCGAAGATGGAGTTATCCGTGCTGTAGAAGATCGATCCATGCGGCTGATTCACGTTCAATCTGCCGACGCGTCCGCCGAGCACGAAGACGCCCGGTCCACCGCGTGGACCTCCTCCAAAGCCTCCGCCTTCGCCCGGACCCATAAGGACCACATTGCCATCCCCATTCCCTCCTCCACGTTGCATGCGATCGCGGAATTCCTGGATTCGGTCCTGAAGCTCGTCGGGATTCATGCCAAAGTTCTGGGCCTGCCCCATGGCTCCGCTGATGGAAACCGATTCCGTGGGTGCATCGGCGCCGGCGCCGTTCAGCGGCAATCCATTCGCGATCTGTGTGGAATTGTCGGCGCTTCCACCTATTGGGCTGCCACTTGCGTCAGATTCGGTTACCGACAAACTCTGCATGCCTCGATTTGCCAACGCTGCCGCAATCTGCTGTGTGGCGCCCTGCTGCTGTTGCGCCGCTAGAACTTGCGCGCGGGAAGCCAGCATGAGATCGGCATCTACATTCGCCTGGGGGGTTTCGGGTGTCACGACGACTTCTTTCGTAAGCGGAGCAAAGGCTGACTGCTCCGCCTTGATCACGTAGCGGCCGCGCGCAGGCAAAGCAAGCTGGAAGGATCCGTCGGCGCCAGTCGCGGCTGAAACCTTCTTTCCAGTGAGGGTATTGGAGGCTGTGACTGTTACCCCAGGAAGCGGAGTGGCCCCCGACTTGATGATTCCGCGCACCAGGAATGGCGTAATCGCAATTGCCGGAGCTTGTTGCGAAGCACTGGGAGCAGTTCCGGACGCACTCAGAGTATCCCCGGCTTGCTGCGCAATGGAGGCACACGTCGACATCAGGGTGCAACTCAGCAAGCCGAGCCGGAAAATTGAAATTTTGATTCTTGTCATCGACCTATTTGGGAGCAGCCTGTGGAGCGGCTTGCGGCTGGTCCGACTGCTGCGAACCATGATCGGAGCGAGGCCCGCGATCCATAACGAACATCCCGCCACCTTCCCTCAACCGGCGCGCCATTTCAGGATCGACGACATTGATTGCTGCGGGCACAAAGACATTGTTCTTCAGCTCCCCGCGCGCAAAGACCGTGTCACCGACTTTGATATCAGGCATGGTGATGCTTTCTCCTCGGCCTTTGCGGAAGGACGTGTTTTCGTCGGCTTCGATAGTCTGCTCCACTCCATCGGAGCGAAGGATGGTCAGCTTTGGCGCATCGATGGACTTCACTTCGCCCACGACCATCGTCTTTCCCATCGCGGCTTTCATGCGCTCCTCCATCGCGGTTCGGGAAGGAGCCAAACTAACCATCTGGGCTGTCCACGTCTTGTCCGCAGTCGAGTCACCGCGCACCGCTACGGTATCCCCAACCTTGAAATCAGACAGCTTGGCCTGCTCGCGCTCTTTGCGGAACCTGGTATCGTTCGTCGTATTCACCGTGCCGATCGAGCCGTCGCGCAGCTTGATTTTCAGGGTTGAGCCGGAGATTTCGGTGATCTGCCCGAAGGCTCCACGAAATTCGCGTCCGCCAAAGCCGCGACCCTGCTGTCCGGGCGGACCTTGCGGATCCTCTTGAGCAAAGGCAAAGCATGTGCCCAAGGCGAGGAGACAAAATGACACGCGAATCGTATTTCTCATGAGGTTACCTTTCCAAGTTCTATTCAACACAGACGGAAGTGCGCGGAAAAAGAGGCGGAATCCCCTTGTAAATTTTTGTAGCAGGCCTCTATTGGCAGCAAACATACTAGCTGTTGCGTCGGCGGGGAACACAAGAGAAGGGCTCGAAACATTGCCGGTGACCAAGGCAGAGGACATCAGCATCTCTGCTGCCGAGCACCCTTGCTTGCCCCGAACCTGCCTCAGCTATTTTCCGTATAATCAAAAAGTTAACAAGATTGGAACGGCCTAATGACAAAACCTTAGAAAGCAGTTAAAATTATGACAATTTTGTGCGAGCTAAAAGTTAACTGCTTTAGAACTGCTCGCGTGTCATTTCTCCGGAGTCGAACCCTTTGTCCTCAGTTCTCTCACTCAAGGACAGCTCGCGCGAGTTGCTAGTCGAGATTCTCGGTGCCCTCAATCCCTATTACGCCGATGTCACTGAAAAATGGCGCGAACAAGTTGCGGCTGAATTTGGTTTTGCGCGCCGAGAACTTGGGGCATTGGAGCGCCTAAGTCTCAACACGGCGCATTCATTTTTTTCTCACGGAGATCTTCCCGGCTTCTTTGAAAACGTTGACTATTTTGGCATGCGTCTGGCCAAGCTCCAGGTGGATACCCGCGCGGTAGCTCGCTCGCTAGAAATCTATCAGGAACTTTGCGAGCCATATTTGAGCGGTTTGTTCGGGGCCCGGCTGAAAGAAGTCACGGCCACGCTCGACGTACTGAAGTCCTCAACCTTCATCACTGTTTCGGGCGCCTATTTCGACGCCAAAACGCGTGAATTCGCGACGCTTCTGCGCGTGTTGGATGCCGAACTCTCCTCAGGTGAGATTGCCAGCATGTTCGAGAAGGTGCTGGAAATCACGAGCGCCAACTTCGGAGCCTCGATGGCGGCGATTCTGTTGCGGCAGCCCGACTGCGACGCGTACAAGCTGCAGAGTTCGCTGGGCATTGAAGGCCTACTCCCCGATGATACTCAATTCGAGCTTGGAGCAGGCTTCTGCGGGAGCATGGTCGCGACCGGTGAGCCCGAAATGGTCCTCGACGTTGCCAACGATCCGCGCATTCTGCATCCGGCGATCAAGGAACGCGCTACGTCACTTTGGGGTGTGCCGCTTAAATCAGGCAAGAACGTAATTGGGGCCATGGTCGTCGGATTCGCGCGCCCCTACGAATGGCTGCCGAACGAACGTGATCTGATGCGCGCTATTGCTGACCGGACCGTCATGGCGATTGAGCGCTCCGAGATGACGGAAGAACTGCGGACCCGTGAGGCACGTATCGCTGAGCTCTCCGCCCATTTGCTCGCGGTGCAGGAAGACGAACGCAAGCGCATTAGCCGCGAACTGCATGACGAAACGGGCCAGTCCCTCATGGTTATTCGGCTTTATCTGGGAATGCTCGAAGCCCAGCTTAGCGGACGCACAGCTAAGGCCAAAATCCGTGAGACGGTCTCGGTTGTGGATCGCACCATCGAGGGCATTCGGCGCATCATCGCTCGCCTTTCGCCTCTGGTCCTGCAAGAGCTCGGGCTGGTAGCCGCAATCCGCAAAGAAGCCAAAGACCTCGCCAAAGCCACGGGAGTGAAGGTTCGCGTCGCCATCAATGAGGACGTGGGCCGCCTCGCCCCAGAAATTGAGGCCGCGATCTATCGCGTCGTGCAAGAGTCGCTTCATAACGTCGCCAAACATGCGCAAGCAAAGGCTGCGTCGGTGCAGATGAGCAGGAACGAAAATTCCGTTTACCTCACTATCGAAGACGATGGCGTAGGAATGCCCACACGGGTAAACAGTCCACGAAGCCACTCATTTGGCCTGGCGGGAATCAAAGAACGAGTAGCTTCTCTGGATGGAGAGGTGCATATCCATTCCGAGAAGGGGAAAGGTACGCGACTGGAGATCATGGTGCCTGCACGGCAGTATCACGAAGCCATGTCGCAGACAGCGTAACAGCACGTAATCTCAAACAGGTAGCGCAATGCCAAAGATCAGATGTTTGCTGACCGATGATCACACACTCTTCCGCCAGGGCGTAAAACGGCTCCTGGAAACCGAAGCGGATTTCGAAGTAGTGGGAGAAGCCGCGGATGCGGGCGAGTCCGTCGAAAAAGCTCGAGAACTACGCCCCGATATTGTGTTGATGGACATTGGCATGCCTGGTTTGTCGTCATTCGAAGCCGCGCGCCAGATCCGCAAGAACCGTCCGGAAACCAAAATTCTCTTTCTCACCATGTACGAGGACGAGGATTATCTCGTGCAGTGCCTCGAGGTCGGCGCCGCCGGTTACGTGCTCAAGGACACTCCAGCCCCTCAACTGCTTACCGCTGTTCGCGACGTCTACAAGGGCGGCAAGTACCTGAGTTCGCAAGTGCTCGGCAAATTAGTTGAGGATTTCCGATCACGCGTACGCGATACCCGTTTGCGTCCCCGTATCTCCACCCTGACGCCGCGCGAGCGCGAGATTCTTAAGCTGCTGGCCGAAGGAAACTCGGTAAAAGAGATCGCGGTTATTTTGGGATTAAGCGTAAAGACCGTCGAGGCACACAAATTCAACCTGATGAGAAAACTCGACATCCACAACAAGGCACAACTCGTGACTTACGCCATCCAGAAAAAAATTATCAAGATCCCTGTGAATCAGTAATCTCCTCCTCTTCCACGCTTGAAAAGCCTCGCTACGGCGGGGCTTTTTTGTTGCTAGGACTGATGCGGATTCTTGAATCTAATCTCACATAGTTCGCTTTGTGGCACAGTCGCCCTCTGCTGTCGCTCGTCCACTAGGCAGACCACGTTCTCGAATGCTTTATGTGCCGCTAGTAGAGACGCAGCACGCTGCTCTCTACCAACCTTTATGATTCGTAACGGAGATCCTAGTGCGAACCTTTGTCTTGCTTCTTGCGCTCTGCATTACTGCCATTTGCTCGACTGGCCAAAGTGGCTCGCTGGCAGTCCGTACTGACGCAGATCCGCAGGATATGAGCGGAATGAAGATGGACGGCATGAATATGGAATCACATCCCATGATTCAGCTCATCGAGCATCATGCTATGGTCGGGACTGATGTGGAACCAAACTCCACGCCCTTCGACATGCTCATGACGTCAAAAGGGAACTGGACACTGATGCTGCACGGAGTAGCGTTCATCAGCGAGGTTCAACAGACAGGGCCGCGAGGCAGAGACAAGCTCTTCTCCACAAACTGGATTATGCCGATGGCACAGAGAAAGCTCGGCAATGGGACGCTCACCGTTAGAGCAATGTTCAGCCTTGAACCGGCGACGGTTTCGGACCGCCAATACCCTTTGTTGCTTCAACAGGGAGAGACTGCCTTTGGAAGACCCATCGTCGATAGCCAGCATCCCCACGATTTTTTCATGGAGCTAGCTGGCATGTACGACCAGAGGCTGAGTGAAAAGACTCTCCTCTCTGTTTATTTCGCTCCGATGGGAGATCCCGCTTTGGGACCAATTGCCTATCCACACAGAATGTCGGCATCGGAAAATCCTGTCGCAACGCTCGGTCATCACCTCGAGGACTCGACCCACATAGCCGACGACGTGATCACCGTGGGATTAACTCGGGGCAAAGTGAGATTGGAGGCTTCCGGATTTCACGGCCGCGAGCCCGATGAATTTCGCTGGGATCTGGATTCGGGCAGTATCGATTCCTGGGCCACGCGCTTCAGTGCGAATCCCGGACAGAACTGGAGCTTTCAATACTCCATCGGCCAACTACATAGTCCCGAACAAGTAGCTCCGGATGAGGACGTAAGACGCATGACCTCATCCCTGATGTACAACCGTCCATTCCATAATGGGAATTGGGCTTCAACGCTGCTCTGGGGACGCAATCAGAGTCTCGGCGATAGCAATGTCGGAAACGCCTATCTGGCGGAATCAACCGTTCGCTTTGGCAAGAACTACGCCTGGACGCGAATCGAGAATGCAGATCGCACCAATGAGCTCCTGCTTGGCGAAAATCCCCTTCCAACCAATTTTCAGGAACGCTACTTTACGCGAGTACAGGCATACACGCTCGGCTACGATCGCGACATCGGCAATCTTCCCCACCTCGCAACCGCTCTCGGCGGTCAGTTCACCTGGTATGGAGTGCCAGATGTGCTGAAGTCTGCTTATGGCAGTCATCCGGTAGGGGTAAACGTGTTTTTGAGAGTGCGAGCGCGCTGAGCAGCTCACCTTATGACGTAATGAGCGCTGAGTGAATCGTCGTGGCGACAGCGATGACCAATAACCTCATCCAAATTGAACCCTTTTCTGCTACCCTTTCGCTTCCATTCCAGGAGTAACCCTTGACCACATTCTTGTTCAGACTCTTCGTTCTGCCCGTCCTTCTCTTTGCAGCCTGCACCGGCGCGTTTGCGCAAACCTCACCGCAGAACAGTGCCCCAGTTTCATCGGCAGAGGCAACGCTGCCCTATTCGCCCAGCCTGGACGTCACCTCCATGGATAAATCAGTAAATCCTTGCGAGGACTTCTATCAGTACTCTTGCGGAGGATGGCAAAAACGAAATCCGATCCCCGCAGACCAGACCTCGTGGAGCGTCTACGGCAAACTCTACCAGGACAATCTCCAGTTCCTGCGCGGCATCCTCGAAGAGCGAGCAAGTCGAAGCAGCGCGACGCGGTCAGCCAAAAAATCGGCGATTACTACGCTGCGTGCATGGACGAGACCGCCGTGAATCGCCGCGGAGCCCAAGCCATAAAGCCAGATCTGGACGCAATTGCCGCACTCAAATCTGTACATGATTTGGCGCCGTTGGTCGCCAAGCTGCAGCTTGAGGCTTCGCCGGCGGCAACCATGTTTGGAGCCTCTTCGATTCAGGATCCCGACGATTCCGAGCGGCAAATCGCGGGGATCAATCAGGGCGGATTGGGTTTGCCCGACCGCGATTACTACACAAAAGATAATGCCAAATCGAAGGAGATTCGCGACCGCTATCTGCAGCATGTGCAGAAAGTCTTTGAACTGCTCGGCGATCCGGCGGACAAGGCTCAGATGGAAGCGCAGAAGCTGATGAGCATGGAGACTGGTCTCGCCCAAGCTTCGCTCACACGAGTTGAACGTCGCGATCCTTACAAGCGCAAGAACAAGATGAAGGTTGCCGATTTGCAGGCGTTGGCGCCGAGCTTCGATTGGCCAGGCTTCTTCAAGGCAGCCAATGCGCCCTCGTTTGAGATTCTCAACGTCACCGCGCCTCCATTTTTCAAAGCGCTGAACGCGGAACTTGCCAGCGAGTCGCTCGACAGTTGGAAGAACTATCTACGCTTCCATGTCGCAAACGCCTGCTCGCCTTACCTGTCGCAACCCTTCGTCGATGAGAATTTCGCTTTCTATCGCCAGTATTTGCGGGGAGCCAAGGAGCAGCAGCCACGATGGAAGCGATGTGTGCAATACGTTGACGATGATCTGGGAGAGGCGCTGGGACAGGCGTATGTGCGGAAAGTCTTCTCCCCGGAATTGAAGGCGGACACGCTCGACATAGTTCGGCGCATTGAAGATGCGATGGCGCAGCGCATTCAGCAGCTTGATTGGATGAGTCCCGAAACGAAACAGCAGGCGATCCTGAAGCTGCAAGGCATGCGCAACAAGATCGGATATCCAGACAAGTGGCGCGATTACAGCTCGGTAAAGATTACGACTACCGACTTTCTCGGCAACGTGCGCAATGCCAGCGTCTTCGAAGCGCATCGCAGAATCAACAAAATTGGACAGCCGGTCGATCACAACGAGTGGGGCATGACTCCGCCGACGGTGAACGCGTACTACAATCCGTCAATGAACGACATCAACTTCCCCGCCGGTGTCCTGCAGCCTCCCGTATACGACGCCAAGATGGATGATGCTCCAAACTATGGCGATACCGGCGGCACCATCGGACACGAGTTGACGCATGGCTTCGACGATCAGGGACGCAAGTACGACGCGAAGGGTAATCTGCGCGACTGGTGGACGAAAGAGGATACGGAGAAGTTCACCCAACGCACGCAGTGTGTCGAGAATCAATACTCGAGTTATGTGGTAGTCGAGGACGTGCACATCAACGGCAAGCTTACGCTGGGAGAAGATGTCGCCGACTTAGGCGGCGAGATTCTCGCTTACATCGCTTGGAAAGGCGCGACGAAAGACAAGAACCTGCAACCCATTGACGATCTCACGCCCGATCAGCGCTTCTTTGTCGGCTTCGCGCAGTGGGCCTGCGAGAACGATCGCCCAGAGGACGCTCGCTTGCGCGCAGCGACGGACCCACACTCGCCCGCCAAGTACCGCATCAACGGCGTAGTCGTAAACATGCCTGACTTTGCACAGGTCTTTGCCTGCAAAGCAGGTCAATCGATGACGAAGCCCGCGGATCAGGTGTGCAGGGTGTGGTGAAGCAGAGCCCAACGCAGGTCTGCTCGAATGCATAGAGCTCGTTATAACGCTGAGATTGCAGCCAGTAGACGATCCAGAGACTCGATTCGCGGCAGACTCTTACTTATGTAGGCTCCCGCGATATCCATCAGCACGGAGTGCATGCCCACATTCTGCGCTCCGAGATAATCAATCGAGTAAATGTCTCCTATGTAGACGGTGCTCTCCGCTGCGACTGACATTGCCGCCAGCGCAGCTTGAAAGATTTGGGGCGCGGGCTTCTCGTGGCCGACGTTGCCGGAGTCGATCACGTGTTCAAAGAATTCGCCCAGTCCTACAGTCTCCAGCCGTTCGGCCATGTGCCCATCGGAGTTCGAGATTACGCCTAAGCGATACTTCCGCTTTGTGGCCGCGAGAACCTCTTTGGTGCCAACACGCATTCGGCTCCAATTGGAAGAGGTTCGCGCCAACTCTACCAGTTCTCTCGTGATGGAAAGATCAGCAACTCCGAGCTCGCTCAGCAACTGCGAGAAGTACGTCTCCCAATATTGCTGATCCACTTTGCGGGTTTGCGCCACGATTCGATCCATCTCGAGGCGCGCGACCCGCTCTGCTGCATACAACTGCGCTTCTGTCGGACGTATATCGCGGTTCCATAACGGAGCAAGCGTCTTGTCGTGATCGGGAAAAAGAAGGGTATTGCCTACGTCGAAAAAGACAACGTCAATGGACATGCTTTGATTAATGCGCGAGCGCTTCGCCATCATTCTTGCGGCGATTCAGGTAGAAGTACACCGACGGCGTGACCAGCAGCGAGAGCACCATGGATATCAGGATTCCACCGATGACGGCGATGGCCAACGGTTGAAGCATTTCCGAGCCCGCGCCGAACGCAAATGCCAGAGGCAGCATACCGGCTATAGCCGCAATGGCGGTCATTGCGATGGGCCGCAAACGGCGTCGGCCCGCGCGCATCATGGCTTCTTCGGCGGGGAAGCCGGCGCGTGCGAATTCGTGCTCGGCATCGAGCAGCAAGATTCCATTCTTAGCCACGATACCAATCACCATTATCAGTCCCATAAAAGCCGAGACGCTGAACGTCGTTCTCGTAATGAGCAACGCGAGAAAAACTCCGGCGGTGGAAAGCAGCGCGGAGGCAAGAATTGCCATCGGCGCTGAGAAGCTGCGGAACTCGAAGAGCAGCACCGCGAAGACGAACGCGAATGCCATTACGAAGACGAAAACAAAGTCGTGAAAGGTCTGCTGCTGGTCGGCATAAAGGCCGCCGTATTCGATGCGAATCGACCCTGGCAGGTTCAGCTTTGCAATCGCATCTTTCACCTTGGAGACACCGGTGCCCAGATCGACGCCTTCGAGTCTTGCAGTCACCTCAAGATCGCGTTGCAGGTTCTCGCGGCGGATCTCGGTCTGACCGGGCAGTTGCGTCACCGTCGCGAGTGATCCCAATGTGGCCGTCTTGCCAGTCGAGCTTGTAAGCAAGGTGTTGTTCATGGCCTCGATGCTGGCGCGATTCGCGTCGGGAAAGCGCACTCTCACCGTGTACGCCCGATCGTTCACAACTACTGGCGTGGCTGCCGGTTCACCCTCGAGGATGGCGGAAGCATCGATGGCCACTTCGTCGGGAGAGAATCCTGCGCGCGAGGTGATCGCGGGATCGACCTGGTAATTAACGGCCGGTCCGCTGGTGGTGTTTTCGACGCCGTTCTGAACGTCCACAACGCCATCGATCTTCGAAATGGCATCTGCCACTTGCGGACCGACCTTGGCCAGCAGTTCGGCATCCGTGGAGAAGAACTTTACGACTACCGGTTCGGGCGCGCTCGTGAGATCGCCGATCATGTCCTGCAGCAGTTCTGGAAATTCCGTATCGAGAGCGGGCTCCTGCTGTTTGATTTTCACGCGCAAGTCGGCAATCACTTCGTCGGTGGCACGCGCGTGATTGGACTTCAACTTGACCGAGAGATCGCCGGTGTTAGCTTCAGTCACGGCCGCCAGTCCGAGCTGCATTCCGGTGCGGCGCGACGTGCTCTCGACTTCCGGCTCTGCGCGAACAATTTGTTCGACGTGATTGATCACCCGGTTGGTCTCGGCAAGCGAGCTGCCGGGGGGCATGATGTAATCGACGATGAAGCCGCCTTCGTCCATTGCCGGCAGCAGATCGGAACCAAGGCCGCGGTAACAGAAGTACGCAACCACGATCAGCACCACGCTCAAGCCGGCGAGCAGTAGCGGGCGCTCCAGCGCACGCCGTAGCCAGCGCTCATAGAAATCCACAACGGCGCGGAATCGCTTGCCATAAGACGCTTCCTCCGCTTCGATCATGTGCTCGAGGCGCTCGCGTTCGCTCCAACCTTCGGCGGCCGCTTCGTCCACATGGCGCCCGGATTTGCGTTTAACGAAGTACTGGCTGAGGTTGGGAGTCCAGCTAAGCGCCAGAGCCAGTGAGGTAAACAGCGACACGGCCATCGTGATCGCCAATGCGCGGAAGAACGTTCCATACACGCCGTGAATCGCGACCAGCGGTAAAAAGACCACAATGGGAGTCACCGTCGAACCGATCAGCGGCGCGGTGACCTCTTTCAGCGCGCTGTAGATCGCCTGAAGTCTTCCCTGCCCTAAATCGCGATGCAGCACGATGTTCTCGATAACCACGATGGCATCGTCGATGACAAGGCCCACCGCCGCGGCCAGACCGCCGAGCGTCATCAGGTTGAAGCTCTCGCCCAGCGCCTTTAGCACGATGAAAGTAATGACGATGGTGATGGGAATCACCATGCCCGCCACCGCGGAGCTGCCCCAATCGCGGAGGAACACGACAATCACGATGGAGGCGAGCACCAATCCAATCAGGATTGCGTCGCGCACGCTTTTAATCGCCTCACGCACCAGCCCCGACTGATCGTAGTAGGGCAGCAGCTTGATGCCGGGAGGCAGCGACTTTCGCAGTTCGGCGACCTTGGCATTTACCTCATCGGCGACAACAACAGTGTTGCTGTCCGGCTGGCGATTAATTGACAGCAAGACGGCGGGCTTGCCGTTGGCGGTCACGACCGTGTACTTCGGCTTGGTACCGTGGCTTACCGTGGCCACATCGCCGATATGGATGGGAATTCCGGTGGCGGTCGTCTTAATCACGATCTGCCCGAGTTGCTCCGGGCTTTGCACCTGACCATTTACCAATCCGAGCACGAGTTGGTGGCTTTCCTCGATCAGTCCAGGTGAATCGACGAGGTTTGTCTTTGCAACGGCGTTCAGGATGTCCTGCACCGTTACCGAAGCGCTCAGAAGTTTCGATGGATCTGGAGTAATAAGGAACTCGGGTTCATCGCCTCCCTGAACAACGACGGTTGCGACCCCATCCAGACGATTGATCTGCGGCTTCAGCGTATAAGTAGCAAGCTCCCACAGCTGGCTCTGCGAGACAGAATCGGAGGTTATGCTAAAACCCATTATGGGAAAACTGGCGAAGGTGAGCCGGTGGGTGTCAAACTTGGCGGTGTTAGGCAGCGCGGTCTGTACTTGAGCCACGGCAGAATTCACCAACTGCAACGTCGTCACCATATCGACGTTCCAGTTGAAGTACAGGTCGACCTCCGCCGACCCGCGACTGGTGATGGAGTTTACGCGCTGCAATCCCGGGACGCTGTTTACCGCGTCTTCCACCGGACGAGTGATCGTCACCAGCATCTGATCGATCGGCATCACTCCGTTGTCGATGCCGATAATGATGCGGGGAAAATTGACCTCTGGAAAGACGGCAACCGGAATCGTAAAGGCGAGATAGGCGCCCATGATCGTGAGCGCGATGATCAGGAAGATGAGTGGCTTGGAAAATAGGGTGAACCAGTAATCGCCCGGTGGCGATGGAGCGCGGTGTGCCTCATCAATTGGCGTGACCTTCGTCGCCATGCTTACGGTTCGCTCCCGCCTTCGGCGTTTTTATTTTTATCCTTAATCCTTATCATCCTTATCTTTATCCTTGCCTTGACCGCCTTCTTTTTCTTTGCCGGGCTGCGCCGGTGCTTCGACCTTCACTTTGGTGTTGTCGGGCAAACCGTAAGCGCCGACGCTCACTACCTGTTCTCCCGGCTTGACACCGCTGACAATCTGGACAGAGTCCGTCGTCTGGATTCCCGTTTCGACATCTCGCTTGTGCGCGTTACCGTCGCTGCCGATCACCATCAGCGACTTCTTGCCATCCTCGTCCGTGACCAGCGCCTGCGGCGGAACAATCAATGCGTTGGGGACTGTCTTGGCGACCATCGACAGCGAAGCCGAAGCGCCGGCCTTCAGCACTCCCTCGGGATTCGGAGCCTGCACCCAAACTTCCACCGTGGTGCTGCCGGGATCGAGCGCCGGGCTCACCAACGTGACCTTGCCCTTAACCGGCTGGTCGGCGCCTGCGACCTTCACGTTTGCCGCGTCGCCCTTCTTCAATAGTGCGGCTTGGTTCTGCGGAATGTGCGCTTTGGCCACCATCTGCGAGAGGTTCATGACTGTGACCAGCGGAGCGCCTGCCTGCGGCATCATCCCCGGATACCACGGACCATCGGTAACCACCCCGTCAATGGGACTGCGAATCTCCGAATACCCAAACTGCGCCACCGCTCCGTTGTATTTGCCCTCTGCGGACGTCAGCTGCGCCTTGGCCGACTTAAGTTCTTGCTGATGTCCTACAGCCTGAAGTCCGGCGAGATGCTGTTGCGATTGCTGGTATTGCGCCTTGGCTTGGGCCAGCGCGACCGCTGCCGCGTCAAAGTCCTTTCTGGGAATCGCGCCCTGATCGATCAGCACTTTGCGGCTATCGTAGATCTTCTGCTGCGCATCGAGATTTTCTTTCGCCGCTTGCGTATCCGACTGCGCCTTCTGCAACTCCTCGGGAACTGAATTGTTGGTAGCGATTACCTCGGCCGCCTGCGCCTGCTCCAGATTGCCGCGATTCTCCTCGGCGGCCGCCGCAAGGTCTTTGTTCTCCAACGTCACCAGCAACTGTCCCTTCCGCACCTTTGCGCCGCGCATGACGTAAGCCTTCAGCACGGGCGCAGCGATCTTGGGAACGATGGTCGCCTGATTGATAGGAGATAGCACGGCGTCGACGGTGATCGTCTGCGAGATGCTGTCTTGTTTCACCGGAGCGGCCTGAACCGAGACAACCGGCTGCGGCTCAGCTTGTTGTTTGGAGCAAGCTGTTAGTGATAGAAGGCTCAGCAGGGCTGCGGTTCGGATTGGATACGCGGCAAGTTGTCGCATTCAGTTAAAAGACTCCGGTCAGAGTCTGTAGATTAGCGATCGCCAACCGGTAGCGAGCTTCGCCGTCATCATAATTGTTGCGCGCCAAAACCAACGAATTCTGCGCATCCACTACCTCCAGCGCAGTGGCTTCGCCCGCCTGGTAGCGGAGGTCGGTCAAACGCACGCTCTCGGCCGCCAAATCCGCCGACTGCTGCAGCACTTCCAGTTCGATTTTGGCAGCATCGGCTTCGGCGTAGAGGGTTTTCAAGTCGGCAAGCAGTTTGCGCTGTGCCGCCGACAATTCTACCTGCGCCTGTTCGCGCCGCAGCTCGCTCTGCCTGATCTTGCTGTGTGTCGCACCCCAGTTCCAAATGGGAATGTTCAGCGTGGCACTGGCCGAGTAACCGAGGTTACGGATCGGCCCATTCGGCGTTGGAGTGTTCACCGCGAAGTGGCTTGCGTCAATTCCGTAGAAGTAATCCAAAGTGAGGGATGGCAGATATTCCGCTCGTGCCGCGAGCACCTCGTATCCCGCGGCTCGGACAGTTTGCATAGCGGCATATAGCTCCGGGTTTTTGGTCTTGGCCTGCTGCTCGACCTCCTGCATCGGCGGCAGCGGCGGAGGCAGGCGGAGATCGTCAACGGTCGAAAAGTCCTGGTTGAAGTTGGCGAAGACGAGCACCGCCAGCTCGAGGTGGCTGCGATCCATCTCGAGTTGGGCCTCGCGCAAAGCGCGATTGGCTTCATTGGCCTGGAGCTGGGCCTTGATTACGTCGGAGTGCGCGACTTCCCCTCCCTGCTCCAGCTTCTGGCTCAGATCTAGGAAGCGCCTGGCTTCATCAGCCGCGAGCTGTGCGTTGGCATATTTGCGCCTGCCGACGACCTCGGCGTAATAGGTCTTCACCACAGTTGCAACCAGTCCGCGAGCGGCGACGTCGGCCTTTGCCCGAGCAACAGCGGCGGCGGCAGCGGTGCGGTTGAAGTCGGCAAATTGCGCGCCGCTCACCACTTCGTGAGCGTTCCCCTGGCTCACATATTCATGCACGGCATTGTTGGCGATGTATTTTGGCGTGGCCGTCCCCGTGCCCTCGGTGTAGAGATATTGCGTGTTCTCACTCACACCGGGCAGGAGCGCCGCTCGCGCCTGCACATGATCTTCATGCGCAATTCCCGCCTCGGTAAGAGCAATGCGGTAGGTCGGATCGAGGTTGCGAGCGCGCTGTAGTGCGTCCCGCAACGTGATCACGACGGGCGCCTGCGAATCGGGCGGCGCTTGCACATTGGGCGGCACTTGCGGATTCGGAGCCACCTGGGGGTTTGGCACCCCTGGCGCTTGCGTTGCCGGACTGGGAATCTGCATCTCTGGAGCCTTACCGGGCTCCTGCGCGGCGGGTGGAGCCAGCACCAGCAGAGCTGGGCTCGTTTGGGCGGTCACAGAACAGGACCACGTTGCGACGCTGAGCAGCAGGCCAACGGCAAACGGCAATCGTCGAACCATCTTCAGGAAGCCCTCTAGGCAGAAGATTATGGCAGAGTCTCGAAGGCTAGCCCGCGGGCTCCGTACTTGCCCCTCTCCGGGCGAGACTGTAGTTCTCTGTCCAGCTACATAGATGCATTTATGCACCGGATCGAATGCTATGCCATGGGAATGTCCGGATGTATCCAGGGCCGATTTGCCTGTTCTTTGCCTTAACCGCGCATTGCCACAGAGAGCCTCACAGCCTACGGCGGCTGTGCCACAAGACCTCTGGAGGTTGTGTCACAAAACCTCTGAGGATCCCTGTGGCACAGCCGCCCTCGGCTGTGGCTTTGGACTTTGCAGGGGCTCTCGAATGGCTTAATCACTCTGGCCAGGACCACGGAGATCTTTGGGGTAGGCATAATTAACGGTGCGCTAGCCGTCTCCGTCTGCACCTGCGGATCGCACCTATGCTCACCTCATCGCCGTCTCCGATCGCACAGCGGCTCGAACGTTTGCGAGTCGGCAAATTTCATTATCGGTTCATCTCGCTTATCTCGTTGGGCGAGTGGTTCGACATGTACGACCTGTTCATGGTCGCGTATATCGGCGCGGCGCTTCAGAATTCTGGATTCCTCTCTCTGCACCAATTCAGCCAAGTGGTCGCCGCCGGTTTCCTGGGCATGTTTGTCGGCACCGTCCTGTTCGGAATGACCAGCGACCAGATGGGCAGACGCACTTCGTTCGTCGCCATGCTCCTGATTTATTCCGTGTTCACGCTGCTTGGCTCGTTCGCCCAGTCGGCTCCGTGGCTGATCGCCTGCCGGTTTTTTGCGGGCATCGGCATTGGCGCGGAGATCGTGGTGATCGACGCATACGTGAGCGAGATGGTTCCGAGTTATGCGCGTGGCCGCTTCATCGCCATCACGCAGGTGGTCGGATTTACTTCTGTGCCCATCGTTGCCGTCCTCTCGCGCGTTCTCGTTCCCACGCACTTCCTGATCAACGGCTGGCGATGGGTGATGGTGCTGGGAGCCGCAGGAGCGCTGCTCGCCTGGTATCTGCGCCTGGGTCTACCGGAATCACCACGCTGGCTGGAGAGTGTAAACCGGACGCGCGAGGCCGAGGACATTCTCGAGATGATCGAAGGCCAATCACGCGAGCCCAGCGCACGGACCCAAATTGGGACTCAGCAGGAAACTCTATCGGAGCGGCTCAATGCAGCGGCAGGGTCCATGCGACAGCGCTGGAGTTCCTCGCGCTTCCGCGAGCTGTGGAACCCCCGATATCGCAGCCGCACGCTGATGCTGATCGTCTTTCAAACGCTGCAGACCCTGGGCTTCTACGGCTTTGCGAATTGGGCGCCGACATTCCTGCTGAAGCGCGGCATAGGGCTGCTGCACTCGCTCAATTACGCTCTGCTGATCGCATTGATCGCACCCGTAGGACCGTTGATTGCGTCCTTCACCGCCGATCGGCTCGAGCGCAAGTGGACGATCTTCGCGCTCGCGCTGTCGATCGCGGCCTTCGGCCTGGGATTTGCAATCTGGAGATCGCCGGCAATGATCGTCGTGAGCGGCGCTCTGGTTACGCTCTGCAGCAACTGGTTTTCAGCGGTGCTCCATTCCTACCAGAGCGAACTTTTTCCCACCAGAATCAGGGCCACCGGCGTGGGTTTCACCTACAGCTGGAGCCGCCTAAGCGCGGCCTTAAGTTCATTCCTCATTGCAGCAGTGCTGGCACATGGAGTGACACCGGTGTTCACGATGCTGGCTATAGCGATGGTCGGCGTGGCCACCGCAATCGCGTTCGGTCCTAAGACAAACCGCAAGGGCTTAGAAGAGCTGTCGGTATAGGAGCACGGCTCACTGCGCCCCGGTCTTTTCGATGTCCACCCTGCGGTCCCGGCTTATGCGGACGATCAGAGTTTTGAGTGCTCATTTTGTCGAATCCGCGTGGAGTCTTTTACATCGAACAGGTGTTTGTTTCTGTAGCGCTGTAACCGACAGGGTGTTAAGCAATTTGGCTGTGCCCAAACGCGAACGGCGGTAAAGGAGAAGTTGTGGGAAAGCTAATTGAGTTCTACA
>JBJMGD010000028.1:0-93130 GCA_045808065.1 Terriglobales bacterium
AGATTGAACACTACTCCGTATGTCAGATACATCAGCCATATGCCAGTTGTGAACTGCACGAGGCCAACAACTCGAGTGCCTTTTGCAAAGACACCAAAGCGCGTGGGGATTTCGACTAGGTAAATCAGAGCGAGTCCGATGAACAAGATGGCTACAGGAATGTCGCCCGCCTGAGCGAATATCAGGACCCCCAAGAGTGAGATAAACGTAAATGGGATTGCCATCCAGCCGTCGGCTCCACCGCTTGAATCGATGAAGCGCCGGTGCGCCAGTGCAAACCAATGGATCCCATACGCAGTAAACGCCAGAGCCGCCATGTAAAGAGGCGCCTCTTTATCGAATACTCCAAACCAGGTAAGTCCAACTGCAAGATACACACCTGTAATGAACTGCATGAAGCCAGGCATCCAAAAACCCCACATGCCCATACTTCGATTAACTTCCGGACTGTCCTTCGGAACACCAAACAACGCCTGCCCGCCCCAGATAAAGTACCCGGTACCCAGACCAAAAAAGCCGATCGCAACTGGCGCGTAGGCGGAGCGTGCAAAGGAGAACACCTGGTCTGACTGCAAAGCATTTGCAAGCATCTCCGAAACCTCCTATTAAGATTATGGTGCGGGAGCTCAGAGGCAGTCGCCTTAAATTAGCCGGCTGGATCATCCCTGCGAGGGCTTTCGCACTCCCGAATGAGGAGCAATTGCGTTGCCATAATGGAGCTTACTTTTGATAGGTGCGTGCTAAATTAAGCGGACTCCATTCATCAAATTCGCTTCACCCGAATGTGTCTGGCGAGAGGAGTCCTAGTGACGTAACAGTGACGCGAAGACATCTCGGTTTCACGTAGGTCACAATGGCCTCACCAACTTGCCTGCGTGCCTTGTACTGCGAAATCGTTTTCCTGAAGTTCGTCAACTGAGACCTCCTGGATTCGTGCTTTTACACGGCGTACCCTCATTTAATGCGGCGTTAGTGGCGATACGAGAAAGCCACGAAATTCCTCCTATCCACCTTTTTTGAGGTACTCCTCATCCTCAATTGACAACTCAGCAGCAACTATCACGGGAAACCTAATCGACACCAAAGTCGACTGAATGACACTTCTGAGACCGGAGGCCAGCGCCGACTCGTTCAGCAGGGCAAGCGGCGTTTTGGGTCAGTGGAACGTGAAATGCAACGATCAACTCCAGAGCGATGCTGCTTTTCTTCGGCGCTTCGCTGTTTCGCTTCAACTTAACAACTTGTAGGAGATCACCGTGATTAAGGACTTGCTCCGCGGTTGGCCAGTGTTCCAACAAATTGAAAAACGTTCATGGGATGCAGCCGGTGAGGAAGCCATGAGCGAAAAAACCAGGAACCTGAGACCAAAACATCATGGAGCGCAGGTTTCAAAATCTATTTGTCCCTACTGCGCTGTTGGTTGTGGCCAGCTTGTTTACCACGAGAACGGAAAGCTGATTTCGATCGAGGGCGACCCGCAGTCACCTATTTCCCGGGGACGGCTATGCCCGAAGGGTTCGGACAGCTTCGAGCTACTCACGCATGCTGGGCGAGAAACGAGAGTGAAGTACCGCCGGCCGTACTCGACCAAGTGGGAGGAGCTTGATCTCGAGATCGCGATGGACATGATTGCCGGGCGTCTGTGGGAGTCGCGCGAGCGCACATTTGAAGTAGAGCAAAACGGTGAAGTGCTGATGCATACAACGGCTATCGCGCACTTGGGTGGAGCCACTCTCGATAACGAGGAAAATTACTTGATCAAGAAGCTGTTTGCAGCTGGATTGGGCATGGTTTGCATCAGCAATCAGGCCCGTATATGACACAGTTCGACCGTGCCCGGTCTGGGCATGACGTTTGGGCGAGGCGGCGCTACGACGGCGTTGCCTGATCTCATGAATTCCGATGCCATTCTGATTATGGGTTCAAACATGGCAGAGAATCATCCCGTCGGATTTCAATGGGTGATGGAAGCGAAGGAGCGAGGGGCAAAGGTCATCCACGTCGACCCACGCTTCAGCCGCACTTCCGCCGTTGCTGATATATGGGCTCCGTTGCGCGCAGGTTCCGACATCTTATTTCTCGGTGGTTTGGTTAACTACGTTCTCCAGAACAACAGGGACTTCCGCGACTATCTCGTTAGCTACACCAATGCTTCGGTCATCATCGGAGAGAAGTTTAAGGATACTGAAGACCTGGATGGACTTTTCTCAGGGTGGAATCCAGAACAGCGCATGTATGACCCACAAACATGGGCGTATGCGACCTGCGGACCCGAGTCGACTGACGGAGAACAGTGTGCGACGGGCGGCCATGTCAAAGATTCCGGAAGGATGACAGCTGTAGACCTCAGTTCCTGCGAGCGTGATGAAACGTTGACGAATCCGCAGTGCGTCTATCAGATTTTGAAGCGGCATTTCGCGCGTTATACGCCGGAAATGGTCGAAAAGTCGTGTGGAATCCCTCAAGAATTGTTCCTCAAGATCGGAGATACCTTCTGCTCGGCGTCCGGGCCTGATAAAACCGCGGCTGTGTGCTATGCGCTCGGATGGACGCAGCATTCAGATGGCGTCCAGATAATCCGGACTGCCGCCATTCTGCAGTTGCTTCTGGGGAATATTGGGCGTCCGGGTGGCGGCATCATGGCATTGCGCGGACACGCTTCCATTCAAGGGTCAACCGATATTCCGACCCTCTACGACATTTTGCCCGGCTATTTACCGATGCCGAGGTTGGGTGTGAATGCAAAAGATCTGTCCCACTACCTGAACAAGCATCGTGACAGGACGGGCTGGTGGTGGAACATCGATAAATACATTGTCAGCTTGCTGAAGGCTTACTACGGAGAAGAAGCCACCCAGGAGAACGACTGGGGTTTCAGTTGGTTGCCACGAGTTACTGGCGACCATTCGCATCAAGGCTACTTCCTCGACATGATGGACGGCAAGATGGAAGGTCTCTTCGTGATCGGACAAAATCCCGCCGTCGCTGGTCCTCATTCACGACTTGAACGTAAGGCGCTTGCCAAGTTGAAGTGGCTCGTCGTACGAGACCTGGTAGAGATTGAAACTGCTTCATTCTGGTATGACTCGCCCGAAATCGAGCGCGGCGAGCTTCACACCAAAGAAATTGGCACCGAGGTATTTTTCCTGCCTGCGGCGGGCCACGCTGAGAAGGATGGCTGCTTCACAAACACGCAGCGCCTCATTCAGTGGCATGAGAAGGCTGTGGACCCGCCCGGCGATGCGCGTAGTGAGCCGTGGTTTATATATCACCTTGGACTGCGCCTAAAAGAAAAAGCCAAGCTCGATCGGCGTCCACGCAACGCCGGACTCAATGCTTTAACGTGGGACTATTCACTGTTGGGCAAACATGGCGAGCCCAGTATTGAAGAAGTACTGCAGGAAATCAATGGGCGCTTTTTGCCGGATCGTAATCTGGTTAGTGGGTATGGGGACCTAAAGGCTGACGGTTCCACCTCTTGCGGCTGTTGGATTTATTCAGGAATTTTTCCGCGTCCCGACCGGAACCGCGCGAACGAAAGACTACCGCAAGATTTTTATGGGCACGGATGGGGCTTCTCTTGGCCCTCCGATCGCCGCATCCTTTACAACCGGGCATCGGCGCGTCCCGACGGGAAGCCTTGGAGCGAGCGTAAGAAACTTGTCTGGTGGGATGAAACCCAAAAGAGGTGGACTGGCCTCGATATTCCTGATTTTACTGCGACCAAACCACCCGACTATCAGCCCCCGAAGGGAGCCCAGGGTGACGCCGCACTTGCGGGCGACCGTCCGTTCATTCTGCACCCGGACGGCTTTGGCTGGATCTGGGTGCCAGCGGGTTTAGCAGACGGTCCACTGCCGACGCATTACGAACCGCTGGAATCACCGGTACGCAATCCGCTCTATGCTCAACAGACGAACCCGCCAGCGATGATGATGGAACGCGCGGACAATCAATACTCTGATTCACCAGATGTTCGTTTCCCATTTGTGATGACTACCTATCGATTAACAGAACACCACACTTCGGGAGCGATGTCGCGGACTCTTTCGCACTTGGCAGAGCTGCAACCCGATCCTTTTTGCGAGATATCACCAGAACTCGCCGCCGAGCGCGGTATCGAGAATGGCGATTGGGTCACCATCACCAGCATGCGTGGGATTATCGAAGCACGCGCGCTGGTTACTTCGCGAATGCAACCTTTGGATATTGAGGGCAGGAGGATACAGCAGGTTGGGGTGCCGTATCACTGGGGTTATCGAGGCCTCGTAAAAGGGGATGTCGCCAATGACCTGACTGCGATCTCGGAAGAACCTAACGTACGCATCGCCGAGAAAAAGGTGTTGCTCTGCAACATTGTTGCCGGCCACCGTGCACAGGGAAAGCAAGCCCTGGAACAGTTGGCGGCACAGATCCGGGATGACAGAGAAGTGATTGTGAAAAACGGGGGGAAGTCATGACAGTAAGCGCGTTCCTGACGGACGCCACGCTGTGCATTGGGTGTAAAGCTTGTGAAGTTGCGTGCAAGGAATGGAACAACGTTCCCGCGGACGGATTTAATTTCACTGGCAATTCTTATGACAACACCGATAGTCTCGGCGCCTCAACCTGGCGGCATGTCAAGTTCCTAGAGCAGCCAACTAGGCTCGGGCCTCAGATAACTGGCACAGAAGATCCATTCCGATGGCTTTTTCTCTCGGATGTCTGTAAGCATTGTGGGCGTGCGGGGTGCCTCGAGGCGTGTCCCACAGGGGCGATCGTCCGCACCGAGGTTGGATCAGTGTATATCCAGCCCGACGTCTGCAATGGCTGTGGTTATTGCGTGGTTTCCTGCCCGTTCGGGGTGGTCGACAAGAATCATGAAGTAGGAACAGCTTTCAAATGCACATTTTGCTACGACAGACAAAGAGAGGGGCTTGTCCCCGCCTGCGCAAAGGCATGCCCGACACAATCAATCCGGTTCGGAGAGTTGGGTGACCTACGCCGGGCGGCAGAGTTGCGCGTTCAGCAGTTGCAAGAACGCGGGTACAGCGACGCGCGAATTTACGACCCGCAGGAGACTAGCGTCGGCGGCACTCATGCAATGTTTGTGATTCTCGGCGGGCCCGAGGCCTATAACTTCCCACCTGCTCCTGAAGTACCGACTGTCCACATCAAATCAGCCTGGACCGCAGCGTTAGTTTCAGCGCTCGCGGTACTACTTGTGGTGTGTCTCGCTTTCGCGCTGTAACACCGAAGAATACTGAAAAGGAGTGAGGTATATGACCATGGCGGAGCGAGTGCCAATTACGGAAGAGCAACTGGACACGCTGAGAACGGAAGCGGCGCAAAAGGGGCGAGTGCAAGCGATAGGCATCGTACCGAGTTCCAGTCCGTTTCCACAACCAGCTTCCGCTAGCTATCACGGAAATGCGGTGCTGAAGCCGCCGACCTGGACGTGGCAAGTTCCCCTTTATTTCTTTGTAGGCGGCGGTTCCGGTATTTCGGCGGTCATCGCGCTCGTCGCCCACATTGTTGGTAACGTTGGAGTCACGCGTGCCGCGTCGTGGGTAGGATTGGTCGGCGGTCTGATCTCGGCGCCATTACTCGTCGCCGACCTGGGGCGGCCTGCTCGCTTCCTAAATATGTTGCGCGTCTTCAAACCGCAGTCGGCAATGTCGATGGGCGCTTGGACGTTAGTAGTATTCTCTTCCGCAGTCAGCTTGGGGGTGGTTTGCCAGGAGCTCAACGTCGCGGGATATGGATCTTACTTTTTACTTGGAATCGAGTGGCTCGCACAAATTCTTGCAGCAGTCAGTGGACTGATATTAGCGAGCTACACATCGGTCCTCCTGGGCGTTACCGCAATCCCGGTCTGGTCTGAGAACCGGAAGCTTGTATCCGCTGTTTTTCTTGCCGGTGCCTTGGGTTCAGCCACAGCGGTGCTCGAACTTCTCGGCTTTCTTATCCCAGCGACTCAATTTATGGGAATTGCGGCCAGCACAGCCGAGCTGATTATCGCGACCGTTATCGAACTGCGGGACCGCTATGTTGATCGTCCCCTTCGTGAAGGGCGGGCCGGTTGGCTGGTTCGTGGTGGGGCAGTCCTGGCTGGGCCGATATCCTTATTATTAAGGATCTTTTCGGGCCACAATCCGCACCTCCGCGAAATCGCTGCTGTGTGTTTTGCTGTCGGCGCTTTGGTCACTCGTTACGGGTGGATTGCAGCGGGGCGAGTCTCGGCGCTCGATCCGCAGGCGCTCTTCCAAATCCAACGACGCGGCGAGCACACCGGGGAGACTGTGAACTGATGTCACTGTGCCTAGCTTGCGGATTCCAGGAATTTGCCACTATTCTTTCTTCCCAGGCCTCGCTGATCGGAACCCGACTGAAAAAAGGTCGACCCGGTGCCGCCAAGAACCAACGCCGCCAGACAGGCAAGATACAGCAGATCGATCTCGTACCCGGGTGTGCCCAGTTGAATCCCGGTTGAGGTGACTGCCTGGAGCTTGATCGATAGGAAACCGTAGGGCAGCAGCAGCGTAAATATAGACAGAAGTAAGATTGCGGCAAATGGAATGCTGACCCACAGCACAAGAGTGCCTATCAACACCGCCAAGCCACCGACCAACCCATCAATCCTGGCATGGCGATACCCAGGGCGTGGAGTATTTCGGCAAAATGCTCTGGTCCTCTAACGAGCTTGGAGTGTGCCTTGCTGGTTTTAGCCTCCATGTCGGGAGTCCATCACCTCTGCAGCCGGCCAGCGCGCAGAAACCCTGCGCACAAGACCAGGCGTGACTACCAGCATCCCGCCGTAAATTAGGTGCAAAACGAACCACCAGACAGGTTCCCTTCCGACAGTTCCCGCGTACATCGTAGGGTTGAGCCAGGGCATAACTGCGAAGGACAGAATCGCCCAGACCACCACGCCCCAAACGAGTCCGCTAAGCAGCGCCACGGTGGCCGATTTCCGGCTAGACGGCAACGCGGCAAAAGCCACTCCACCGAAGGCCGACGTGCCAAGGTGGGTAACCACACCGGCGATCAACACCCCGACGCCCCCCACAAGCGCGTTCGCCCCATACCAAGTGGCAGCAATGCTTCGCACCGGAAGGAAGAATCCGGAGCCATTTGCGGCTGCGTAAAACATTGCGGCCATTGCCATCACAATCCCCGCGAGGATTCCAGCAATGCCACCACCGATGATCACGCCACGCACGTCAAATCTTGCCCTGTCAATTCCGTTCGCTACGGTTTCTCCTAATCGACTCATTTGTCTGGACGTACTCATCATCTCCTTCGGCATAACGATTTCTCCTTTTTGAACTCTCGAAAGTTTTGATCTGCGTTGTAGTTTTGTCCACGTCGAGAGGAATCTTGAGACGCTCCTCACGGTTATTTCACATTCTCGTTTCCGCACTTGGCCCAATAGCCGTGCGCAATTTTTGGGTTGCTCGTTTCAGGTGGCTGATCTTGTGGCGCGCGATACACTCACCGCCATTTGCAGATCAACAGAAGTTCCGTGCTTTACGCCAATGATTGTTGCAATGCGATTGCCGCACGCCGCCCCAGCAAGTTCAGGTTCGTATCGACGCCTCAGGCTGCGCGCAAAACACTGATGCCGCATACGTTTTCGCTAAATGACCCGGCAGGACCTACCGATGCGTTCCGAATCTCGATAATCGAACGTCAGGTAAATGTCGTGGAAATGACTTTTGCGTTGCTATGGAGACACTCGTACTGACTCTGAGGGACTCGTCCCCAAAACTGATTCAGTCAAGTAGTTACTGAACTGTACGGTTGGATATGTTTCGCAAGTTGGCGGCTGACGTGCTCTTGCTCATGGGAAGCGTTCGCCTCTTCAAGATGGATTCGAATTTGAGAAGTGCCGTCATCAGATATTGCGAAAGCTGGAATAAACACAACCAATCTACGCACTGTCAAACAGCTGGGCTGTCAATTGTAGTGAGGACTGCGTTGCGATGGAGGATGCAAATGCATGAACGATTTCTTGATGAAACAAATGATCAGTGCGCTAGCTTAGATAGCCTGAATAGGATGGCGGAGCGAGAATTGGGTGCATTCTTTGCGGCCGTAACCGAGTTGTTCGGTCCCGAACAGGCTAGACTCTCGGTAGAAGATTGGTTGGAAGAGCTGCAGTCATTGAATACGTTGCCTGGGTTGAGGAATTGCGATTGGCGAGAGGTGACGGTGGCGGCGTTGACCCGCTTAGCAACTCGGGTAAACGCATCAAAATCTCCTTGTCGATGAACGGCAAGCTACTCTCATAAGTTCCGGCAGGCATCTTTGTACCTTGAATTCAGAAGTCAATAAACGTCAGCTGTTCCTGACATGTCATCTTCGGGAAAGCATTCGCATCCCGAGGATATGGACTCGTGCAGATCTGCCGATTGCTTGTCCCAAGTTTGGGATTTATGTCGTCGTTATTTCGGCTCTTAGCCAAGATTCACTCCTAATCTTTTAGGCCTTGAATAATTATTGTCTTCCCACACTTCAGCTTCAGGCCCACTGATGGTCACATGCGTCTTGCTGCCCGAGTCTGGGATGGCGACTCATTCCGCAAAAATTGGCTCCGCACTCTTTCCGGCACAGATTGGGACTTTAAGTCCCGTCACAACCGCTCATTGCATGGCTTCCGCCAACTTGGGAATCAGCAATTCTTCTCTGGAAGCATGGTATCCGCTACCCTTCGGAGAGTTCGCACTCTGAAAACGTAGTCTTGGGGACGACTCCTGTTGTTATTGTGACGCCGACAATATCGGTTTATAGCAGTGGAGAAAATATGCAGCGTGGCTGCTTCGAGTTCTACGCCCAGGGCCGCTGAAGAAGATTAATGAGCTTTCACGCTTTATTTGCTCGTGAGTGCAGCACGTGTGTTTCTGTGATGGAGGTAAAACGACCTTTGGCTGGATACGTGCATATTCTGGTTTACGACGGGCTTTGGCTAAGGCTTTTGCGTCAAGGTTCCAGAACATAAAGATGGAACACCGCCATTTATGCAAGCCAGTAAAATTTAGGAGAAAACGGATGAAAGCAGTACGAGTTCTACAATTCGGTCCACCGAGTGTCATCACAAACGTTGACCTGCCTCGGCCGGAACCAGCCGCCGGGCAACTGCTGGTCCACGTTAAAGCGGCCGGGGTGGGCAATTGGGACGCACTGGTTCGCGAGGGCAAGCTACCCAACGAACATTTGCCCCTTACTCTTGGTTACGAGCTAGCAGGAATCGTCGAAGCAATTGGGACTGAGGTTTCGGGCTTCAGACTTGGCGATGAAGTTTACGGGGCAACGAACGAGCAACTTACTGGAGCATATGCGGAATATGCGCTGCCCTGGGGCAGAATGATGTCGCAAAAACCAAAAACTCTGAACTTTATCGAGGCGGCCTCGGCTCCGATTGTGACAGTCACGGCTTGGCAGATGCTCTTCGATTATGCCCATGTAGCCGCCGGGCAAACCGTCCTCATCCATGGAGCTGCGGGCAATGTTGGCGCTTATGCCGTACAACTGGCCAGCCAAGCTGGCCTCCATGTAGTGGCTACCGCCGCGGCCACTGACCTGGACTATGTCAGAGGTCTGGGTGCTGAAAGAGTTGTGGACTATAAAAAGCAGCGATTCGAGGAGTCGTTGAATGGAGTAGACGTTGTCCTTGATACGGTTGGTGGAGAGACGCAGGAGCGTTCGCTTAGGGTTCTAAAGCCAGGCGGGATTCTTGTTTCTGTCGTATCACCTATTCCCGAGGCAGCACAAAACCGTTATGGCGTTCGAGCAGCGTACTTTTACGCGGATGTGACTACGACACGCCTGAACAAGATCACAGAACTATTCGACAGCGGAAAACTGGCTACGAACGTAGGGACTGTGCTCCCGCTGGAACAAGCCCGCACAGCACACGAGATGCTCGGGGGGGAACCACATAACCGCGGCAAGATCGTGTTGAGAATCGCAGCCTAAGGAGATTCCAAGTATGAACAGTCGACGGACAGTCATTTTGGCAGTAGCAACGATCATTCTGACGGCCATCTTGCGACCGACGAGAGCGAACGCTCAAGGAGTAAGTGTTCCGGTGAATCCGCCCCGAGCTCACCCTGTACCTCCTGTGGTCGAGGGTGGGAACGAAGCCTCACAAGAGGAAAGGTCCACTCAGGTCATGTCGAAGCTACTTCCGGATTTCCCGGGCAAAGAAGTCGTGATCCTTGCAGTAAATTATCCTCCGGGACACTCTGGTGCAGTTCACAGACACAAGGCAGACGGGTTTATCTATGTTCTAGAGGGTTCTGTGATTATGGGCATAAACGGCGGCGATCCAATCACGCTGGGACCTGGACAAACATTCTATGAGGAGCCCAACGACATTCACACAATCGGTCGCAACGCGAGCAAGACGAAACCCGCCAGGTTCCTGGTCTTCCTGATCAAGGACAAAGATGCTCCAATCTCAATGCCGGCGAAGTAACTCTGGATTCATCATGGGGAGTTTATGTCACAGCGAGTAGCTCTCATGCAACAGTTTGACAGGTACGATAAAAGCCAAGTCTCGAGGATTCTGTCGATCTCCAGCTCCGTATTCTTGCGTCTTGCACTCGGTGTCTCTTTCCTGTCGGCGGTGGCGGATCGATTCGGGTTGTGGGGTGCGTTCGGCAAACCTCACGTAGCATGGGGAAGTTTCGCTAGATTCGCAGCGTACACGGGACAACTCAATTGGTTCTTACCTAAAGCGACGATTCTCGGACTAGCTATTGCTGTAACTTGCGCCGAAACTCTTGTCGGTATTCTGCTGGTGCTGGGATGGCAGACGCGGATTGCAGCTCTCTTAGGCGGAGTTTTGCTTTTGCTGTTTGCAATTGGGATGACAGGAGCCCTTGGGATCAAGGCACCTTTGGACTTCTCAGTCTTCTCGGCGGGTGGCGGAGCGTTTCTTCTGGCCAGCTGGCCAGAATATCCATTCAGTATCGATCGTCTCCGGAACAATTCGCTCGTTCAATCTTTGTCGAAATAGAGAAATGTGGAGTTTTTCGCCGCCTCGATGGACTAGCAAAGCGGATAACCGCTCATCACCTCTGGCGACTTTGACAATCGATCAGCACTGTAATTCCAATCAGCGTTTCCATTTTGGCATCGTTCTTGCACTCTGTTGTATTGACCAGCAAGTAGGTCAGAGAAGGAGGCTAGAACGATGTCGTCGAACTTGTTTATTGCCGCTCAAAAGGCAGAGCCTGAACGCGAGGAGCAGTATCCCAGGTGCTGGTTGCTGTTCAAGCAGCGACATGAGCCAATCGCACTTCGCGTCGAGCGTGATCCGGCGAATAGGCCTCATGTAATGAATAAGAGTGCGGCGGAAGTAGGCCGAGCGGTAGCAGTTGAAATTGTTACCGGTGCAGGTGGAGCCTCCGGCGCACGACCGCAGGCGGTGCGCGTAGTGGTGTGTAGGTAAGGCTGGAGCGCATGCGCCAGTTCGGGTCCTGCTGGTTGAGACCGGCCAAAAACATCGAGAGTGAGGAAGCTTCAGGCTGGGAGCTACTGGATAAGACACTTCCTCCGCTGCTCGCTGGAGTTGGAGGCACGGTGGATGTGATTGGGTTCTTGAGTTTCAAATTCTTTGCCGCACACGTCACCGGCAACCTTGTCGTCATAGCGGCGGTGCTGGTAGGTGGCGGTCCGATCAACCCGGCCCAGATTCTTGCGGTTCCTGTCTTCCTTATCGCGGTCGCCGTAGTCTGGTGGATCGCCAAAGTATCCGGGAAAAGTGGTCCATCTTTGGCGAGGCCGCTGCTTTTGGTTCAATTCGTGTTGCTCATTGGCGTCCTGACATTCAGCGTTAGCGGTAACCCCGCTGCAAATCCGCATGGATTATCGGCCTGCATCGCCGGCATGATCGCGGTTTCTGCCATGGCGTCTCAGTTCGCGCTCTTGCGGCTGGCTTTGCCCGATTGTCCACCTTCGACGGCCGTGATGACTGGCAACTTGACGAATGCCGTGCTCTCGCTTCTCGACACCTTCGCGCAAGGCTCACCACTGCTGCCGGGATCAGGAGAGCAGTTACGAAAGACACTGCCTCTCGTAGGTGGTTTCTTAATGGGTTGCCTACTCGGCGCTTTCGCCGTCTCCTGGTTCGGGAATTGGGCTTGGTCGCTTCCGGTCATACTGGCCGGAGTTGCGTTGATGTTGTCATACGCCGTTAACGAACAATCGGCGAGCTACGAGCCTCAGCAACTAGGCAGGTCTGGTCTCCCGGAAGGCCGCTTTGGTGCCTGAGTAGCACCGAACGTGGAGCTTCATCCCGGTCATTGTCCGCCAGCGGGCTTTAAAGCTGCCTCATCCCGAAATCGTCCTGGATTGTAATTCGTCGGCATAAACGTCAATCGGAGAGTTCCTCATTATTGCCGCCGACGTGCTAGGGTCAACCAATCTCCGCTCGCCTGCGAAGATAGCGTCGAAATTCAGACGGAGGAACGTAAGCAGAGTTGTCCACCACCTGATTCTCCTGGATGATCTTTGGATGCGCATGGGTAAAGTGGATAGGCGCGACCTTGGGGTCGTATATGCACAAATAGAGGGCCTGATATCGAACTGCTAGTTCATCTATCAAGCCTTCGAAGGCGAGTAGATCATCGAGTACCGGCCAACCAGCTCGATCCCATACGGGACAGCCGACCAGCCGCGTTCTTACCTCCGGCTGTTTCTCTAAGTGCGATACTATGCAGCCCAGCAGTGCCATTCCGGTACTCTGCCCGGAGACGTGAACCAGCTTTCCCTCGCTGGTTTTTGAGGCATCCACCGCTAGCAACTCTAAGCGCCTTAGAATTTCTCTCTTGCATTTGGAGTCCGCAACCAATACACAACGTTCGCCCTCGTGCAGGCCAACAGCAAGGACATTCGCAGCAATATCAAGTCCTCGATTCCGGTTTCCGAAATGGCAAATGTGGCCGGGCGCAACTCGTTTCTCCCCTAATCCGGCCGGAAACTCCTTTCGCATACTTTGGCTCCGCGTGGGGAGGATTTAGCCCGTTTGGTCGCTTAAAACTTGCCCATAATAGCCTCAATTCACACCGCCAAATACATAATTATCCTGATTGCATGAGCAAAAATGCGCCAGTATGGTGCTGGGAGTGCAAGTGTCGAACGGGTGTCCAAAATTAAGATCCTAGTGGCCGACGATTATGACCTCTTTCGTCGGGGCGTGCGCGCTGTTTTGGAGGGCCAACCAGGGTGGGAAGTACTTGAGGTAGTCGATGGCCGCGAAGCTGTCGAGAAAGCAAAGACGTTTCATCCCCATATTGCGATCCTGGATATGCAGATGCCCGGACTCGATGGTGTAGAAGCAGCTGCGCGCATTCGAAAGTTTCTGCCGAAAGTCGAGATCCTGCTGATAGGGCCTGATCAGTCGGAGCAGGCCATCGCACGCGCACTATCGGTAGGCGCGCGCGCTTATCTCACAAAATCTACGGCCGCGCGCGATTTGATCGATGCAGTTTCGCATCTCGCCAAGCACAAGCCATTTTTTGATGCTCGCATTTCCGAGTTTCTCCTCGACCGATATGTAAAGAGCGCGAAAGCCCCTTCAGCGCACGCGCTGACGTCGAGAGAACGGGAAATCCTGCAGTTACTTTCTGAAGGCAAAAGCAATAAAGAAGTAGCCACCCTTACCGGCACAAGCCCAAAGACCGTCGAGACCCATCGAGCTCGAATCATGCGTAAGCTCAAGCTCGGCTCGCTCGCAGAACTCATCCGATACGCCATCAGAAATCGACTCATCGAGCCTTGAAAATACAGCGCTTCTCCAGACAAACAGTACATAGAAATCCTGACAAGAAATACCGAGTGTTGCTACGCCAGAATTGCAGCAGGATATACGTTAAACATACACACTCATCCCGATTGCGCTGTAGGTATTGACGCGCAAATAATATCGAGTGACGAACCCCACTTTGGTGCGATGGCAGAGAACGTATTTAGCCCACGAGGTGTTAACGCACAGCATTGATCACCTAATAATGAACCGCGTCTCAGAGGCGAACGAACGGTTTGGTGTCACGATAAGCGCCAGCGACGCAGAGGCTATCCAAATATTACTTACTTGCAAGCGGCGTCTGGCCTCGGACAACGATGAAGATTCAACTCCAATTCTTCTCTTAAAGGGACCGTCTTGACCTCTGATTTCCGAATCGTTCCGAAGCGGGAGCGCGCTGCAGTCACATAAGGGAGTCATGTGCTCATATTGACGGTGTCATATGACCGGGCGAGCCTCAATCGTCAGATACAGGAACTGGAAGCCTCCGGGCATGTCATCGTGCCGAGTTCCTCTCTCGACAACTGCTTGAATGCTATTGCCGGGGGACCATATCAGCTTCTGGTGATTGGTCCAACGGTCATGATGGTGGATCGCATGCGCTTAGCCGATGTGAGCAGAAAGATTCGACCAGAAGCGCGGATCGTTTCTATCGAGCATAGAGGTTCACCCAACCTGAAAAAAGCGGACTACCGTATTCAAGCGGGTCATGAGTATGAACTCATCGAAGTAATCGACCAGCTTCAGTACAAACGGTATCTTTAGCCAGCCTCCGCCATTTGACACTAAAAAAGCGTACCAATGTCGCGAGAAGTCCGACCACGGATGAAGCATAAGAATCATAAGTCGGACACAACGCCGAAGCGGTGTCTTCCACCTTTCGAGGAGTTCAGGCAGAAGTTTCTTCAGGCGTTCGGCCGCGAGATCACTCGAGAGGAGCGTAGGTTTTACCGTCTCATAACGATCGTTCTTGAAGAGGAATCACCGAACGTGCCTGAACAAGCGGGTGTGGCGCATTCCTAGCGTGCAACGTTCTAGAGCTATGCACTCGCCGTGGGTTGCTGGCGCCATGCAAGCAAATCTCAGACAGGACTTCCATAATTACTTGTTCTTCGGTGTGCCGACCGAGCCGGAAGCTTGCTTGCCTCACCTTAGCCAATTTTCATCATTGAGCTGCAGCTCTGGCGCGCAGCAAAGGTCGCCAATGGCTAGATCGCGCGATCTCAGTTCTCAAACATCAGTAAGAGCTAGGCTTCCTGGCGCGGAATATCGAGGCGGAACATTTCATAGTAGTACGGGGAATTCCTAACTTCGCTGCGACTCCAGCGCAGGATTCAGACTCTGTCATTCAGTTTGTCAAGCCGTGTCGACATAAAGACGCGGACGTCGTCCCAGCATGACGCGACCATTCGCCGATCATCCCTAAATCCCCCCGCTGGCTTGACATAAAAGGAAGCTTCGAGGCGAATCCCGGTATGGAATCTCACATGCTACGTCGTTGTTAGCTGAGCAACGGGTTCCTCAGCCATTCGAGACCGCCCGACGGCCAATGCCTCTACTCGTTCGTGGCTTTGGGACTCTTGGACCCTGTGAGCAAAGAACCATGTGGATTGTCCGAGTTGCGCTAAATCGTCCGTACACATTCATTGTTTTAGCCTTGCTCATCCTCATCCTCGCTCCAGTAGTGATTCTGCGGACTCCAACGGACATTTTCCCCAACATCAATATTCCAGTCATCGCGGTTGCCTGGCAGTACACCGGCTTGAATCCCGAAGAGGTGGAAGGCCGAATCACCAGCGTTTATGAAAGATGGTTAACCACGACGGTCGATAACGTCGAGCACATTGAATCGACAACCCTAAACGGTCAAGCCATCGTCAAGCTGTTCCTCCAGCCGGGAGCCAACGTTGACACGGCGAACGCACAGGTAACAGCGGTGTCGCAGACGGCTCTCCGCCAGTTGCCTCCAGGAGCGCTGCCTCCGCTGATCATTAACTACAGCGCCTCGAGCGTCCCCATTCTGCAAATCGGATTAACAGGACAAGGGCTCTCCGAGCAACAGTTGAACGACCTCGGACAAAACTTCCTACGCCCGCAGCTTGTCACGATCCCCGGGGTCGTAATTCCTTACCCCTTCGGTGGCAAGTCGCGTCAGATAATGATCGATCTGAATACTCAACTCCTTCAGGCAAGGGGACTTTCGCCGCAAGACGTGCTGAACTCACTGTTGAACGAGAACGTCATATTGCCTGGCGGCACGGCAAAAATCGATCAGTTCGAGTATGACGTGCGGATCAACTCCGCCCCGCGCACCGTGGCTGAGTTGAACAACCTTCCGGTTAAACAAGCCGGGGCATCGACGATTTATCTGCGCGACGTGGCCAACATCCGGGACGGATTTGCGCCGCAGACCAACATCGTGCGCCAAAACGGGAATCGCGGAGTTCTCTTGAGCATCCTCAAAGCCGGCAATGCTTCAACTATTAATGTGGTGAATGGAATCAGGGACTTGCTGCCGCGAGTAGCTCAGACGCTTCCTCCCCAGTTGAAGATGCAGCTTCTTACGGACCAGTCGGTGTTCGTAAAAGCTGCGGTCAGCGGAGTCATCCGCGAGGCCATAATCGCAGCTTGTCTGACGGCGATTATGATCCTGCTATTTCTGGGAAGCTGGCGCAGCACATTGATCATTGCCGTTTCCATTCCGCTTTCGATTCTTACGTCGGTGATCATCCTGGGCTCTCTCGGCGAGACTATCAACATAATGACGCTGGGCGGGTTGGCCCTCGCCGTCGGCATTCTGGTGGATGATGCAACTGTCACCATCGAGAACGTCGAGCGCCATATAGAGCAGGGTCTCGAATTGCGCGAGGCGATCTTTGCGGGCGCGGCGCAAATCTCGGTTCCGGCTCTGGTCTCCACCCTTTGCATCTGCATTGTATTTTTGCCGATGTTCTTTCTTACCGGTGTGCCGAGGTTTCTATTTGTCCCCCTGGCCGAAGCCGTTGTCTTCGCTATGCTCGCATCGTACCTCTTGTCCCGCACACTTGTTCCGACACTGGCGATGTATCTCCTGAAAGCCGGCAAGCACGACAGGAAAGCGAAGCCAGGCTTCTTTACAAGGTTCCAGAAAAGATTTGAGCGCGGATTCGAACGGCTCCGTCTGTCATATCAGCTTCTGCTTACGACGGCCGTGCACAATCGCAGAGTTTTTGTCCCAGTTTTCCTCGCAGTCTGCTGCTCAGCGTTCCTGCTCGTGCCGTGGCTCGGTCAGAACTTCTTTCCTGCAAGCGACAACGGTGAGTTCATCCTGCACATGCGGGCCAAATCGGGAACGCGCATTGAGGAAACGGCCAAACTTTGTGATCAGATTGAGAACTCCATCCGGCGTCAACTTCCGGACCGCGAGACGGATACTATTCTCGACAATATCGGTTTGCCCTACAGCACGATCAATCTCCTGCACGCCACGTCCGGACTAATCGGCGCAGGTGACGCAGACATCATCGTGTCCCTCAATGAAAAGCATCATCCCCCCGCCGATTACGTTCGACGGCTGCGGGAAACGTTGCCGCGAGAATTTCCTGGAACAACCTTCTATTTTTTGCCTGCCGACATCGTGACACAGGTCCTGAACTTCGGCCTGCCCGCTCCCATTGATATTCAGATTGAAGGAGCAGACGTCAATGGCAATCGCCAGGTAGCTGGCAAGATGCTGAATGAACTTCGGCACGTCGCCGGCCTGACCGACCTGCGCATTCAGCAGCCGTTTGACTATCCCACCTTCGATATCGACGTGGATCGCACCAAAGCTGCGCAGGCAGGGTTCACCGAGCGCAACGTAGCTACCGCGGCTCTGAATTCTCTGAGCGGAAGTTTTCAGGTCACTCCGCAATTCTTCCTGAATTGGAAGAATGGTGTGCAATATAACCTGGTGACTCAGACTCCGCAGTACCGCATCCACTCCATTCAGGATCTGCAGAACACTCCCATCACCTCGTCTCCCAATGCACCGTCTGAGGTGCTTGCCGACGTGGCTTCAATTCATCGTTCTCAAGAGATGGAGGTAGTAAATCATTACAACATTCGCCGGCTTATCGAAATCTATGGAACGGTTCAAGACCGCGACTTGGGCGCCGCCGGGCATGACGTTACTCGCATCGTCGATGCTAATCGCAAGCTCCTTCCCCGCGGCAGCTTCGTCACCATCCGTGGGCAACTCGATACGATGCGAAGGTCTTATCGAAGTCTGGTCGGTGGGCTTGTTTTCTCTGTGATCCTGGTTTATCTGGTCATCGTCGTCAACTTCCAATCCTGGCTAGATCCGTTCATCATCATCACGGCGTTGCCGGCGGCTCTGGCTGGCATTGTCATCTTTCTCTTCATTACGCGCACTACTCTAAGCGTTCCCGCACTGATGGGCGCCATCATGTCCATGGGCGTTGCCACTGCGAACAGCATTCTGGTGATTGCCTTCGCGAAAGACCGTCTTGCTGAGCTGAAAGATCCTGTTGAAGCTGCTATTCAGGCGGGTTACACACGTTTTCGTCCCGTATTAATGACGGCTTTAGCCATGATCATCGGCATGATTCCCCTGGCGCTCGGAGCCGGCGAGGGCGGCGAGCAGAATGCGCCGCTGGGACGCGCTGTTATTGGAGGTTTGACTTTGGCCACGATTGCAACGTTGATCTTCGTTCCATCAGTTTTCGCCTTGCTGCATAGAAGGCAGGATTCCGCCGACGGACTGGCAACCGCGCTGCCCGACGAACAGCCGATCCACGCATAGCAAATGGAGACACGCATGGGACTCAACCAGACAAATGCGATCACAGAAAAACAAGAGACCGAAACTAAGTTGATCTCGGTGCAATCACATGCCCAGGCACAACTGGCGGAGCCGCATGGCTGGCGTCGGATCGCTGTTGGAACAGCAGTGTTAGTAGCATGTTTGATTGCGCTTGTCATTATTTACGGAATACACAATCGCGTTTCCGCTGAAACCGCGCTGCAGGCCACGACCGAACGCAATTCGGTTCCCGCCGTTATGGTGACGCATCCGCAACTTCCGCCGCGCACTCAGGAAATTGTCTATCCCGGCAATACGCGGGCATTCATCGATTCGCCTATCTATGCGCGCACTAACGGATATCTGAAGCGTTGGTATTTCGATATCGGAGCCCGCGTCAAACAAGGCCAGTTACTCGCGAAGATCGAGACGCCGGAACTCGATCAGCAATTACGGCAGGCACGAGCGGACCTGGCTACCTCGGAGGCCAACTATCGGCTGTCGCAAATCACGGCCGCTCGCGATGAGAATCTCCTCACAACGCATTCGATCTCTACCCAGGAACGTGATAATGCAGTAAACGGAAATGCTGCCAACAAGTCGATCGTTCAATCGAATCAAGCAAATGTAGCGCGGTTGGAACAATTGCAGTCTTTCGAAAGAATCTACGCTCCCTTCGACGGGATCATCACTTCTCGTAGCACCGACATAGGCGCGCTGATCGATTCGGGAGCGAACGCTCCCAAAGAACTCTTCCACATTGCATCGATCAAGAAGTTGCGCGTTTATGTCGCTCTCCCCGAAGTCTATGCGCCTGTCGCCCGTCGAGGAACCAGTGCCGTTTTGACACTAGACGAGTTTCCCGGACAAGCCTTTCACGGTACTCTGGTTCGGACCTCGAACGCTATCGATTACTCTTCCCGAACCCTTTTGGTTGAAGTCGATGTCGATAATCCCAAAGGCTTGCTGATGCCTGGCGCGTCCGCGCAGGTTCACTTCAAGTTGCCGCAAGATGTCTCCTCAGTCGTGATTCCAGCCAACGCGCTCTTGTTTCGCAAGGAGGGCCTGCAGGTTGGCCTGGTTCGGAATGGGAAGGCTGAACTAGTGCACGTCACCGCCGGACACGACTACGGCGAGACAATCGAGATACTGGCTGGACTTCAAGCCGCGGATGAACTGATTGTCAATCCTTCAGATTCGCTGATAAGCGGCACACCGGTTCAGATATCTCAACCTCCGGGCGGAGGAAAGTGACAATGAAATGCCCTTTGATTTCCATTCTGGCACTTTCACTGATTATGATTGAAGGTTGCACGGTTGGGCCGAAGTACGCCAAACCCACCGTTCCTCAGCCTCCCACCGATTCGTACAAAGAACTTAATGGCTGGAAGACAGCGCAGCCGAACGACCAGGCCCTTAAAGGAAAATGGTGGGAGATCTTTGGCGATCCTCAGCTCAATGCGCTGGAAAACCAGGTCACGGTTTCAAATCAGAACTTGAAGGCCGCGCAAGCGCGATTTGAGGAGGCACGGGCGACGGTCCGCTTCAATCGCGCCGCCCAATTCCCAGCCGTCTCAATCGGTGCGAGCATAGACGCATTGCGCCGTTCCGGGCACGCACCTTACTTTCCCTCCACGCACAATTCCGCCGATTTTGTGTTGCCCATCGATCTGTCGTATGAGGTTGATGTGTGGGGACGCGTGCGCCGGACAGTAGCTGCCGCTCGTGAGGAAGCGCAGGCAACCGCAGGTGATCTGGAAACGGTAAGCCTTAGTTTGCATGCTGAGCTGGCCCTCGATTACTTCGAATTGCGCAGCGCCGACGCGCAGAAGCAGCTTCTCGACGACACGGTGAAAGCCTATACCGACGCGCTACAACTCACGATCAACCGTTTCGAAGGAGGCGCAGCGCCGAAATCCGATGTCGCGCAGGCGAAAACTCAGCTCGACAGCACGCGCGTCCAGGACACTGACGTCACCGTACAACGCGCGCAGTTTGAACACGCTATTGCCGTGCTGATTGGCCGGCTGCCGGCGCAATTTACTCTGCCAACGCTGCATTCGAACTTGCAGCCTCCGGCTCTTGCAATCGGCTTGCCGTCACAACTCCTCGAACGCCGTCCGGACATCGCTTCAGCCGAGCGCCGCGTCGCGGAAGCGAATGAACAAATCGGAATCGCTCGCGCTGCATTCTTCCCCACCGTCTTTCTGAACGGTTCCGCAGGGTTTGAAGGCGACTCGATTACCGACTGGTTCGGTTGGCCTAGCCGGTTCTGGGCCGTCGGTCCCACGATGGTAGAAACGCTGTTCGACGCTGGGCGCCGTCGAGCTACGTCGCGCGCGGCTCTCGCTAACTATGACTCCACTGTCGCCGCTTATCGGCAGACCTCTCTTGCCGCCTTTCAGGAAGTCGAAGACAACCTCGCCGCGCTTCGCATTCTCGACGAGGAAGCGCAGCAGCAAAAAGAAGCAACAGCTTCAGCCAAGGAGTCGTTACAGATCTTCACGAATCGCTACATCGGCGGGGCTGACCCATACCTTCAGGTCATCACCGCACAGACTGCAGCTCTGCAGAACGAACGGAACGACGTGGATATCCTACGGCGTCGTATCGATGCCAGTATCTTGCTGATCAAGGCACTCGGAGGAGGATGGAACGTCTCGCAGCTTCCGACTTTAAGTTCGGTAGGCAACTAGCGCGGCAGCGGACTGCAAACCGCTAAGCGATCCAGACAGAGCACGAACGGTATGTATCGACAGCTCCAATCTTCGATGAATACATCGAGATTCTCAATGCATAATTTCGCACCTGAAGCAGCCCAGATCGACGGCTGCGTGGAATGAGGCTACAGATTGTGTCGCATTTTCCAGCGACACGGTTCAACTGCTGCTCCGATCATAGGTTTTGCTGACTTAAGGGGTCCACCCTTAGTGGGGGAGTGAAGAACAATGAGCGTCATGACAATCCCATTCTTGGCCAACTATACCGATATAGCGCTTCTCATGATGCGCCTTATGCTTGGTCTCATTTTCTTCACCAGCGGTTGGAAGCACGCTTCCAATCCCGAAGAGCGCAGCGCGGACATCGAAATGAGTAAACGCTTTACCTTTCTTCTCGGAATCATCGAATGCGCGGGAGCATTGGGCGTGACCTTCGGCGTCCTCACACAATTTGCTGCCCTCGTGCTAATTCTCATAATGCTTGGGGCCATACAGAAAAAAGTCTTCCGATGGCACATAAGCTTCTGGGGAAAACATGATACCGACGGCTGGAGCTACGACACCATCATGATCCTCATGAATCTGGTCATCGCCACGAGCGCCGGCGGCCGCTTCGCGCTCGAGCGCCGGTTTCGGTAGCACAATTAGCTAACATTACGGCGATGAACCAGAGCTCTCCATCTGGAAGAGCGTGGCGATGCGTGTCAAGAGAGATTAAACAGCATGAGCTGAGCAGTTCCGAGTTGATCCGCAATCTGCTTGTTCAGCATGCCCGAAACTACCATCGAGATCACCTCGCGCTCGCGAACGGTCAACGAGTTGAAATGCTGTTGCAGTTCGGTTGTTTCTTTGTCTTATTCTCGCTTCGCGCGGTCTCGCTCCAGGGCGAATGCGAACAGCATCCAGCAGATCCTGCTCGCGAAACGGCTTTGTTAGGAATTCGACTGCCCAGCCTTCATAGCGCGAACACTCGTTGGAATATCGCCGTGACCGGTGATAAAGATTATCGGTATATGGGAGTTTATCGCAGCAAGCTCGCGCTGAAAATCCAGTCCACTTAATCCACGTAATCTGACGTCCAGGACAAGGCAGCTGGGCGCATCCGGGGTTTTTCTTTGCAAGAAAGCGTCAGTCGAGTCAAAACTCTCGACATGCAGACCCACGCTACCGAAAAGGAATTTGAGGGAGGAAACGCACTGACGGATCATCATCAACCACGAAGACGACAGGCGCGAGGGTCACGAGAAACTCCTCGCTGGTACTGGTAGCGTGAAAGAAAAAATCGCACCGTGGGGAGAATTGGAAGTGGCCCAGAGCCGCCCACCATGACCCTCAATCAGTGAGCGGCTGATGGACAGACCCATTCCCAAACCGTTCACTTTGGTTGTGAAGAAGGGAGTGAAAACACGATCTGCTTCTACACCAAGACCATTGCCGGAATCCTGCACCGCAACGAGCACGTTCTCAGATTCGTCGTTCCGAGATTCCACCCGAAGTAAGCGAGGTTGATCGTTGACGGTGGTCATGGCTTCGATTCCATTCATAATCAAGTTCAGCAGAACCTGTTGCAGCTGAACGCGATCAGCCAGCACGAGGGGGAGAGTTGGAGTCAATCGAAACTCGAGTCGGACTCGATTTTCATAAAGCTCCCGGCCAGCTAGCGCCAGCACCTCTCGAATCACGTCGTTGATATCCACCTCGTTTTTTTCGGCCGGTGCCTTCTTTATGAATGCGCGGATTCTACCGATCACCGCGCTTGCACGGGTAGCATCGGCAACGATTTCTTCTAAAGCCCGACGCAGAACGTCAGGTTCGAGACTATGATTCGCGAGAAGCCTCAGGCAGGCACTGCCGTTATTCGTTACGGCCGTCAGGGGTTGATTGACTTCGTGGGCTATGGACGCTGTCAGTTCGCCCATCGTAGTCAGCCTGGAAACCCTGGCGAGCTCGACTTGCGCCATCTGCAGTGCTTGTTCGGCCTCTTTCCGCTCGTGCAAATCCACAACAGTTCCGAACCACTTTAGAACGCGACCTTCTTGATCACGTAACGGTACAGCGCTGGAAATGCACCAGCGATACGCGCTGTCTGCTGCGTGCAGAGAACGAAATTCGTACTGAAACGGTTCACCAGTGGACACTGCGGCCATCCACGCCTCAACCATTTTCTCAATGTCGTCCGGATGAACAGACTTTCTCCAGCCAGCGCCTCGCACTTGTTCTGCGGACAATCCCGTGTAATCAAGTACACGTTGATTGCAATATTCAACTGCGCCATCTACATCGGCACTCCAAAGCATCTGAGGGATAGTCTCCGTTAGTTCACGGAGAGTGCGCTCGCTTGCCCGTAACTTCTCCTCCGCGCGTTTTCTCTTACTTATATCGCGGATAAAACCAGTAAATACCTTCTGACCATCTCTCGTCAGTTCGCCAAAGGAGACTTCCACCGGAAATTCCTCGCCATTCTTCCGCAATCCAGTGAGTTCCGTGCCTTGCCAGTTCATGTGCCGCTGGCCTGTAGCGAGGTAGCGCCTGAAACCAGCGTCGTGTAAGTTGCGCATGAACTCCGGCATTAGCACAGTCAATGGCTTCCCGATCAATTCCGTCGGATCGTAACCAAACATTCTCATGGTGGCCGGATTCGCAAACCGGATTGCGCCGGTCTCATCCATGCTGAGTACAGCGTCACTTGCCGTTTCCAGCACCAGGCGATGGTTCTCTTCGATGTTGCGGCGTGCCGATTCCTCGCGCTTACGTTCGGTAATGTCCGTGACAATTCCGCCAATCGCATAGATCTCGCCATCTGCGTTGAACAGGGGAAATTTCTGGACAATACTTGTATGCTGCCCATCATGCTGGACTGTGACCAGTTCAAACTCCATCGGTACACCAGCCTCCAGAACCTGTCGATCACTCCCCTGAAAGACCGAAGCCTGTTCGGATGGAAATAGTTCATTGTCCGTCTTACCGTTGATGCGCTCTTCGGCGATGCGTCGGACACGCTTGAACTCCCGATTGGCGTAGAGATACCGGCCTTCCCTATCCTTTAAGAAGATCATGCTTGGACTGTTTTCAAAAAATGCCTGTAGCTGGGTTTCACTTTTGTGCAGCCTGGCTTCAGCCTGTTTGCGCTCGTTTATATCCTCGCAGGCAATCAAAGTGCGCAACGACGAGTTGCTGCCTCGATTGGGGGGAATAGCTAGAGCCTTTCGGATTAAGAACCAATGATATTGGCCGTCAGCGCGCCGCATACGCGCTTCAGTTGCAAACGGTTTTCCGGTGGGCAAACTTGCGTTCCAGTCTTCAATGAAGCCTCGAACATCGTCAGGATGAATGGCAGCTTGCCAGCCCGAACCCCTCAATTGTTGCAGCGAGCCGCCTGTATATTCTTGCCAGGCGCGGTTCGCAAACTCGACCGAGCCGTCGGGACGGGCACACACTACCATCGCGGGAATCGTCTCAATCAGCGTTTGCAGGTCTAGCGGTTGGCTAGCGTTAATTGCTGATTGGACGTCGGTGGTCATGTTTTGCGGGCCCTACGCCGCTACGCTTGTATCCTCTGTCGCCTAGTACGGGTTGTGCTGCAGTGCGCCTCGGCAACAGCGAGAGGATGTGTTCCGAATCCTCCGTCTAGAACAAGACGACCAGAAACCGTATTTATGTCGTACATGCACACGATTACACACGGATAACGAAGCGCGAGAGCTGTCGCGCCGCTCTCAAGTTCCCGGGAAATCACCACACGCTTATCTTAGATCCGCTCCAATGCTACGGCAATCCCTCTGCTGGCCCGACTGGCTTGAGGGTCCAGTCGCGTTAAATAGACTCGAACAACGTGCTGTCCGCGATCCTGTTTGAACCCATCACTTCTTCGCCGAGCTGATCTATTTCGCTTTGACGACGTGGACGATAGATCCTCACCTTGCGGTCACACACCAGGCTTTCCTCGTCCTACTTGTGAATACTTAATCATCACGGCCTGCAGCTGCGGAAACGCGTGCACCTCGATCCTGAACAACGTTACCGATTGTTCAGCATCAGTGAGGCTGTCGAAAAAATATTGAAAAAGTGAGAAGGCTCGGGAGTTTGCCGGCTCATGATGTTCCGAGTACGCTGGATCCCTTCACATATGTTTAAGCGCTGTCGACGCCTGTGTCGACATGTTGACAGTGAAACCTGGGCTTGCGAGTGGACCATGACGCTTTATGGGTTTCTGCCAAGCGTGCTCATTAGTTGCGATTTCTTCATGCTCTCTCCGCGCTACGGTGCAAACGATAAGCTCGGCGAAGTAATTTGCCTGGCTGTATCTAGCCCCGATTTTCCACAGAGTTTGATTTGCGTTGGCATGCGAACTGCTTACTTGCTCGATGTAGAGGTAAGCGTCATATGAAACGCCCAACTATCGTGCTGGATCCCAAGCGTCGCAACGCAGACGCAACTACATTTGCGGACTCGCTGCGCAGGAACATTGTTGGCCAGGAAGAAGCCGTGGAAGAAGTAGCGCAGATCTATCAGACGTTTCTGGCCGGACTCAATCCGCCTGGACGGCCGGTAGCTAATTTGCTGTTCTTGGGTCCAACAGGGTCTGGCAAGACCAGAGTTGTTGAGGTGATGGCTCAAGCTTTGTTTGGCGATCCTCGAGCTTGCATCAAGATTGATTGCGCTGAGTTTCAGCATTCGCATGAAATCGCGAAGCTGATCGGCTCTCCTCCGGGATATCTCGGCCATAAGGAAACTCATCCATTGCTCATTCAGGAAGCCATTGATAAATGGCACACTGAGAAGCTAGAGCTTTCCATCCTCCTGTTTGACGAAATCGAAAAAGCTTCCGATGCGCTGTGGCAGTTACTGCTGGGAGTTTTGGACAAAGCAACGCTTACCCTGGGTGACAACCGTCGAGTTGATCTCTCGAAGTGCATCATTATTATGACGTCGAACCTCGGAGCGGCCGAAATGTCGAACCTGGCAGGCGGCCGCTTCGGATTTTCACCCAAAGGGGAGGTTGTCGATGATGGCTTTGACCGAAAGATCAATCGTACTGCGGTCGAAGCGGTCCGGCGCAAGTTCGCACCGGAGTTCATGAACCGCATCGACAAGGTTGTGGTCTTCAATTCGTTGCGTTCGGCGCACCTGCAGCGGATCCTCGATATCGAACTGGAGATGGTGCAGAAGCGCATCTTTTCCGCCTCCGGCTCGAAACAATTCCTTTTCGGGTGTACAGAAAGCGTCAAGAACTTCCTTCTCAAAGAGGGTACCGATGCAAAGTATGGAGCCCGTCACTTGAAACGAGCGATAGAAAAGAATCTCGTGTGTCCGCTGGCTAACTTAGTGGCAACATCGCAGTTAAATTTCGGCGATTTCGTGCAAATTGATCTGGCCCCTGATGGCCGCCTCACTTTTACTAAAGAGGGGGAACGAAAAATCGCGCGAGTCCTTGAGCGATACGAGGGCGAGCCGAATGTGCGCTCCATAGCCGCGCTTGCGAACAGTTCGATAGGAAGCCTGATTCCGTAGAACGAACACTTGCTGTGAAGTTCAACCCCCGACGAACATGTGCAGTTCTCCCCTGCTGCCTACCGCCGATTGGAGTGAGGGCTTCTTTTGGGAAGCCATGTGAACTCCTTGAGTCTTCCAAGGCTCAGTTCAAAGCGTCAGGATGCACGATGTTCACCAACTGAAAGATTGTCGCTGAAATCAACGGGAATTCCTATAACCACAGGTCCTTCCATCCGGAGCGCTTTCTTGATCGTGGGGGAAATCTGATCTGGAGCGTCAATCCTTAGTCTCTTGGCGCCAAAGCTCTCCGCGAATTTCACCGTATCTACCGGACCAAAATCGACACCGGATGCCCGGCCGCATTTCGAGACTTGTTGGAACCGTACCATGTCATAAGAACCGTCAATCCAAATCAACTGGACGAGGATTGCTCCAGGCAATCTCTGCTTAAGACCCCATTCGGGAAGCTGCATTGACATTGATGTGGAGCGAGCTAGGAGGAACTCGTCCTATTCTTCTAAAGTCGCGCGAGTCTGTCTTTATCCTTAATTCGAGCTTTCGATTATCAAACGGCATTCGTAGTAACCGACTTTGTCACCGTCTGCTTTTCTGGCCATACAGCGGTTATTCCGAGTGCCACGAGTATTCCGAGCGACACCTCGATGAAGCGATGAGCCGCGGTGATCCACGGCGGTATTACGCGAGGAATGAGCATGATTATTGCGAGCGTAATAGTCGCGTACCGGTACGCGGTCCGCTCGATGTGCAGTACAGCGCACAGTAGTCCGATGAGGAACACAAGCACACCATAAACAATGACGTTGCCATCAACATAAGTTGCCGCAGCAGCTCCAAGAACTGCGCCAACTGCAGTCCCCACGAAGCGCTGCGCCGATATCGAGAGAGCTGCACCGAATGTTGATTGCATGACAATGAGCGCAGTGATCGACGCCCAATAAGCGTCTGGCAGATGCAGCAGACGTGCTACCAGCAGCGAAATCACTGCTGCTATTGCTGTGCGCGTGGAGTGAGCTACCGACGACGGATTCTCCCTGGCCACGATGAGAGTGACCACGTTCCTGGTGTTCATAGCCACACAGCTTACAGTCAAGCCGTGGAACCGGTACCTCAGTGCGTCGTACCCCTAATGCGTCATACTCCTAATCGACGGGCGGAAGGAAGCGAACTTCCCTTTTCGGGACCTCTCCGGTACTCGGCCGGAACTTCCTCACCTATCCGTTAGGAAATCCAACGAACTGAATGTGACCCGCTGGCGCGGCACCAGGGGTTCTTCACTCATGCGCTTGACGGCGCTTTTTCAAAACCGCCGCCTATCCAATCCAATGTGCGCCTTCCATCATTATTTCTTCTTCGCGGTGCCGCCGGAAGCGACGGCACGCTTCGCCTTCACCTTGGCCCATCGTCTCCTTTGCGCCGCAGCAATTCTGGCACGGGCTTCGGGGCTCATACGTCGCCGTCCTTTGCGAGCACCACTCGCTCCTGATCGGGGACTGCCGACGGCAGTGCCCGGCGAACTCCCTCGCAAAACTGCAATCGCGCGATCTAGTCGTTCGCGCTCTTGTTTCAGTGCGTCGATGATTTTTTGAGTATCCATTCGGCGGCAAGTATATCAGCGCTTTTTCTGTGATCGCGGATTGCAGTCCGCGCGGACTCGTCATAACCCTTTTCCCATTACAGAACTGACGAAGGAGTGCATCGAAATGAGCAAACAGCATTTGGAACTTCCGCAATTGGTCGCCACTGGACGAGCCGCTGAAATTCTTGGGCGCTCGGCTGCAACGCTAAAACGCTGGCGCTGCGAAGGAACTGGACCCGAATACGTGGAAATCCAAGGACGAGTGCGCTACGATCTGAATGTTCTTCTTGAATTCATCACGAAGAATACACGAGTGCCTTCCGTGCGGGCTGCAATGGAGGAAACTCGTGGAGTTGTTTAGAAAGAAGGATTCTCAATTCTGGTGGTTCGATTTCAAGGTGCGCGGCAAACGCTACCGTGGATCTACGAAGGAAACCACTGTAACGAGGGCGGAGAAGGTGGCCGCTTTGAAGCTCTCACAAGCAATCGAAGGAAGCGATCCGCTGGACAAAAAGGCTCCCACACTGCAGCAGTTTTCGATCCGGTTTCTGAAATGGGTCAAAACGGCAAAGCTGGAGGAACAGTCCAGAACCTACTATCGCGATGGCTGGCGTTTGCTCTCGAAAACAAACATCGTGGGCAGACGCTTGGATTACATCACGAGGGACGATGTAGAGCAGCTTAGGTTCAGCGGGTCGGCAGCGAATGCAAACTGTGCACTTCGCACTCTGAGCCGGATGCTCCACAAAGCAGAAGAATGGAACCTCATCATCAAAGTTCCGAAATTCAAACGGTTAGTGGAACACGGGCGCAGGTTGAGGCTGGATGAAGATGCCGAACAGAAATTGCTGGCGGCCGCAAAAGCCTGTAGCTGGCGGCGAGGCAGTTTCGAGCTGTTCCGGGACATCATCATTCTCGCAAGGGACACAGGGATGCGAAATCGGAGAGAGCTTTACCGAATCCGCATCGAGAATATCGATTGGAAAAATCGAACCATCTTTGTGCCGGACAGCAAAACACCGGATGGTAGAAGGATGGTTCCAATGAGTGATCGCGTTTACGAAATCCTGCGCGTTCGTGCTCGCGGGAAGAAAGAGGGATGGGCGTTCCCGTCCAAGCGTTCAAAATGCGGTCATCTCACGAACATGGCAAAACGGTTCCGGTTGGCTCGTGAAAAAGCAGGTCTTCCAGAAGACCTCGTTTTGTATTGCGGCAGGCACGATTACGGTACTCGTGTCCTCAGCAACACCGGGAATCTCGCGGCAGTGATGAAGACGATGGGCCACAGGGATGTGAAGACTGCGATGAAGTACCAGCATCCCGAGCTTGAAATCGTGCGCGCCGCGTTGAACCAAGTAAGCGGACCTGTGATGCAAACGAGGGCCTGAAAAAATTTATGGCACGTTTTGGGGCACAGGTCGAAACAGTCACCCCGGTAAGTGATTGAAAATATGGTGAGCGCGGAAGGAATCGAACCTTCAACCTACTGATTAAGAGTCAGTTGCTCTGCCAATTGAGCTACGCGCCCATCTCTTATCACGGAGACAGAAAACAGAAGCAGATGCGAGCGCCGAGTCACTGACAGGCAGAGGATTTGTGACCGGTTCCGGCGAGTTCTACACACCAAGTGCCACGTACGATGCTTGGGCACCTAATAATCCTAAACGACCCGGGGCCACTCAGCAAGTTGGGCCTGTGTCATGGTAGGGGAGCACAGGGTCTGCTATGTGAACGTCAGGTTACGATTTGCGAACCACGATTTTCATGTGTCCACCGGTGCGATACACTTTATGAGCCCGTGCTCCCCCGGGTAATCGATTTCTTCCCTCACTCCGACGCGTACATGCCGCCTCTTTCGATGGACAAACCTGCTTACTTTCTTAACCGCGAGCTCTCATGGATGAAGTTCAACGGGCGGGTGCTGGAAGAGGCGGAGGATGAGTCCAATCCCCTGCTGGAGCGAGTGAAGTTCTTAAGCATCACAGCTTCGAACCTCGATGAATTCTTTGAAGTCCGCCTTTCCGGTCTGTTGCAGCGCATTGAAGACGGCTACACAACCCCCGGCCCGGACGGTCTGCCTCCGCATGAGGAGCTGGAACTCGTTATTCAGCAGACGAAGGAGTTTGTGGATTCGCAGTATTCGGCCTGGAATGACAGGTTGCGTCCCGCACTCGCCGAGAACGGTATCCGCATTCTCGCCATGGGCGAGTTGGACACCAACGCTGCCGATTTCCTTGAGGATTATTGCGAGCGCGAGGTCGATCCTCTGCTCACACCTATTACCATCGATCCCGCGCATCCGTTTCCGCGAGTTGTGAACAAGGCACTCTGCCTGGCTTTTTTGTTGCGCCGCCGCCGCCGGTCCTCCGCTGTCTACATGGGCGTGATCACCGTTCCGCGCTCGCTTCCGCGCATCTTGCGGGTTCCTTCTGATGAAGGAACGCAGGATTACATTTTCCTCGCCGATCTTGTCGCCGCCCATGCAACGAAGATGTATCGCGGCTACGAGATCATCTCGGCGGCGGCCTTTCGTGTCACGCGAAACAGCAATCTGTATCTCCAGGAGGAAGAATCGCGCAACCTGCTGGAGTCGGTACGAACCGAGCTGCACAATCGGCGCAAGGGAGACGCAGTTCGTCTGGAGATCGACGAAGGAGCGGCTCCGGAGATCGTCGAACGTTTGCGCGGAAACTTTGGACTGGAAGAGTGGCAGGTCTTTCGCACGCAGGGGCCGGTGAATCTGTCGCGCGTGTCGAGCATTTACGAGCAGACTACACGTCCCGATTTGAAATTCAAGCCTTTCGCTCCCCGCGAGCTGCACCTCACCGGAAAGTCCCGCGACATCTTTGAGGAGATTCGCAAGCACGACATCCTACTGCATCATCCCTTCGATTCATTCAACGCTGTAGTGGGATTCATCGAAACCGCGGCGAAAGATCCTAACGTGATTTCGGTGCGGCAGACGCTCTATCGCACCGGAGAAGAATCGCCGATCGTGCAGGCCATGATCGAGGCTGCGGCCACAAAAGAAGTGACCGTGGTAGTGGAACTGAAAGCTCGTTTCGATGAAGCCTCGAACATTCGCTGGGCGCGCAGCCTTGAAGACGCCGGCGTGCAAGTGTTTCACGGACTCGTGGGACTGAAGACACATTGCAAGCTTACGCTTCTGGTGCGGCGCGACCCTGACGGAGTCACACGCCGCTACGCTCATCTCGGCACCGGCAATTACAACTCGGTTACCGCGCGGTTCTACACCGATTTAAGCCTGCTCACGGCAAACGAGGAGGTCACGGAAGCTGTGCAGGAAGTTTTTAATTTCCTCACCGCCTATGCCGATCATCCACACTATGACCCGCTTTTCGTCTCGCCGGTGGATTGTGCGGAGCGCACGGTCGCCCTCATTCAGCGCGAAACCGAGCACGCGCGCGCACACCGTCCAGCGCGCATTATTGCGAAGATGAATGCGCTGCTCGACAAACCGATCATTGAGGCGCTCTATCGCGCATCGCAGGCCGGCGTCGAAATAGATTTGATCGTGCGCGGAATGTGCGCGCTGCGTCCCGGCGTACGCGGGGTAAGCGATCGCATTCGCGTTCGCAGCATTGTGGGACGGCTGCTTGAGCATAGCCGCATCTTCTCCTTCGCGAATGCGGGAGAGGAAGAAGTATATCTTGGCAGTCCGGACTGGATGCCGCGTAATCTGTACGAGCGTGTCGAAGTTGTGTTCCCGGTTTTCGATCCCTTGCTGCGGCAGAGAATCAGACAGGAGATTCTGGAGGCGTACCTTGCAGATAGCGTCAAGGCGCGCGTTTTGCAATCGAGTGGAGAATATGTGCGTGCAAATCCACTTGCGCATGGCCGCCGCCGCGCCTCTCCGGCGCGCTTCAACGCTCAGGAATTCCTGATAGGATTGGCGGAGGGTAATCAGTCGATCGTGGCTATTCCTCCATCCCCCGTGCGTCCGCAACGACTGCGTTACCGCCAAAGAGTTGAGCAGGCATGATTATCTACTTCGTTCGGCACGCCAGCGCTGGCCAGAAGAAGCTTAGTCCCAAAAAGGATGAGAAGCGGCCGCTGGATGCCGAGGGTGTCCACCAGTGCACGCAGATGGGACGCATTCTCTCAGCGATGCAAGTTTCGGTTGACGCTATTCTCTCCAGTCCTTTAAAGCGGGCCACGCAGACCGCGGCGCTGATCGCGAACGAAATCGGTCATGAAGGGAAGCTCTACATCGAGAATGCGCTGCGTCCGGAAGCTAAGTACGATCACTTTCGCGACATGCTACGCAAGTACTCGAAATCCGAAGCGGTGTTGGTCGTCGGCCACAATCCGAATTTCAGCGAATTCCTGGGGCACACAATAGCCGAGAATGGCTTGCGTGCGCACGTGGAAATGAAAAAAGCCTCAGTGGCGAAAGTAGCGAGCAAACAGAAGAAGTTTGTCCTGGATTGGCTGATCAGCCCGCGACTCGCCAAGGCGACCGCCGATGCCAGTGTCAACGAAAATCAAGGTCAATCCAGTATTTCCCAAAACGGGAGTGGGCCTGAGTTCCAGATTCCGGCGGAATACATCCGAAAAAAGGACAAGAAAGCAAAGAAGTCAATTCAGGTCACAGCCTCGACCGACAAGTTACGCCCAAAGACATCGCGAAAATAGGCACGCTCTTTCTCTGCTGTCCACACCTCCAGGTTCATGTCTGCCTTGCCTCTCAGTTGCAAAACCACTTCAGGTCCTTCATGTTTGGCACGCACCTTCAGCACTATGCCGCGGCGACCCTGATTGAGGGCTCGCGCTAACCTTAGCAGGACCACGGCACGGTCCAACAAGCCGCGGGCCGACGGCCGCAAGTTCCGCACCTCGCGATCACGCTGGCTGGGCCGAGACTTGCCCATATACCGCGCGATCGCCGCGATGATATGGCGCTGATCGGGGGAAAATCCAAAGACTTCTGAATTTGCTATGAGGTACCAAGTGTGTCGATGGCGTCCGCTACGATTCACGAAGGACCCGAGTTCATGCAACATCGCCGCGGCAGCAATCCAATGGGAATATTCGGGGGGCAGACGATGAACATCCCGCAGGCAATCGAAAAGCTGCATCGCCAAATCGCGCACCTGCGTGGCATGACGAGCATCGACGTTGTAACGCTTCGAAAGCGAGACGAGCGCGTCCTCTCGCTCCGCCTCCAACTGGCGGTGCTCGCGCGTGCCGATATCGGCGTCGGCAGCCATTTGCGCCAACAGTCCATCTCGCAATCCGAGCGGGGAGTATTGGAAGGAAGGAAGACCGTAGTGGGCCATCAGCTCCGAAAAGACAAAGGCCCCCGCCACAATGATCTCTGCGCGACGCGGTCCGATGCCCGAGTAACGCGCTCGCTCACTCATCGAGCTACCGGCCAACGCGCGCGCGAGCTTTGTGGTCATGCTTCGCGAGACCGTGTGGGCGTACTTCGATCTGCCTTGGGCCGCGCGTGCGGCGCCAGCCAGGGCGGCGGCTGTGCCCGAGGTTGCAATGGCAAGATCCACCCGATAGCGACGGATGGCCGGCGCAATGCGGTTCACCTGCTCGGCGATGTACTCGCGCATGCGCTCAACTTCCTTCGGCTTGGCAGGATCGTGGAGAAGGAATTCCTGGGTGAGCCGCACCGCTCCCAGGGGTAGGCTGAACATCTCTCGAATGTGCCCGTGTTCTGAGATGGTGACTTCGCAACTGCCACCCCCGAGATCGAACATCAACACATCTTTTTTCTCGATGCGCATATTCGAAAGTACGCCGAGATGAATGAGACGACCCTCTTCCAGGCCGGAGATGATCTCGATCTTCCATCCCAGCGCTGACTTCGTCCACTCGATAAAGGCGCGAGAGTTCTTGGAATCGCGCAACGGGCTGGTGCTTACCACCCGCACCTTCTCGGCGCGAAATCTCTGTGTAGCACGGTAAAACCTGGTGAGGACTTTCACGGTGTGAGCCATCGCGTCAGGCGCAAGAGCATTGTTGCGGAAGACGGATTCGCCCAACCGCGTGACTTCGCGGTCTTCGTGAATCACATTGAGCTTGCGCCGCGTAAGCTCAGCGATCTTGAGTCGGACAGAATTGGCACCAATGTCAACTGCGGCGAAGACGGGCATGGAGGTCAGCGTTCTTGAATCAGCTTAGTAACGATGCAGGTTGTCAGAAGGTTCCCGGAGACGGAACGTTCAAGCTGCGCTCGATGACCGGCGGATCGGCCGGACTCCGCGCGGCTGCTTCTTGAGCGCCGGAGCAGGTCTCTCAATCAGCTTGTTCTCTGCTTCTTCCACGGCCGTCACCGACTCTGCATATTTGTTGTCCCGCAGCTCCAGCAAAGAGGAACGAAGGCGTGAGTCTCCAAGAACCTCCTCAGCCAGGTCGGTAAGCATGAGGTAATCATGCCAATCGCCGATTACATCCTGCACACGCTTCCACGTATCGACGAGTTCCTTAGCCTCAGGAACATCGCCGGCAAGCTCCGCGATGTAACGGAAACGCTTGCATGCGAGACGATATTCATGCAGGTTTTCGGGTCTCAGGGCACTCCGACCTCCGACATATGCACGGTATTCATCAAGCGCAAGCCTCTCCGCGCCTGCAACCGATTGCAATCCATTCTCACCGGCCTTGCGTGGTTCGTGAACTGCACGCAAAGCTCGCCTAACGACAGTGAGGGCAGGATCGCGCAATACCGTTTTCAACTTCTTGCGGTAAGATCTCCGGCTCGATTTCAAAGTCTTCTTGAGCTTTCTTTTTTCCGCTGAATTGCCTGGGAGTTGATCCAGGAGATCGAGCTGGACCTCACTGTCGCGCAATTTGCCTGTAACTTTGCGTAGCTTGCCTAGAAATTTAAGCACTGGTTTCTGCGCTGAGTCGATAGGCGGACGAAAGGCGTCGCTCCAGGCCTGAAAGCGCCGCAGGCTGGTCCGGTAAAAGTGGGCACCCTTCGACGTCGGCTGCTGCCGCAGCTTCGCAATGGAAGAAAGTAAACGCGATGCCGGCGAATCGAATTCATTCTTCGAGACTTTGCTGACCATAGGCACGTTGTGGAATTTGACGATAAAACAGGAACTACGAGTTGGCAACCGAGCGAGCCAAACAGCGTGCTGCCAAATCCCTTCTTTCCCAATGACGTGTAAACGAGTTAGGAATCAGAATCGCAACAAATAGCGCCCTGCCGAAGGCCGAAATACCCGGGGATACCCCCACCGTACCGCGGGCATACCCCGAATTTATCTTGGCGTAACGCCGAAGACTCAGGGGTGTGGACGAGCAATGCCTTTGAGCAGGCAGAAGAAGCGGTTTTCTATTTAGAACGTAAACGCCAATCCACCGCGTAATGCCCTAGCCGATTGCACCAGGTACAGCGTGCGGCCGTCGGGGCTGAAGAATGGGCGGTAGCCTTGCGCGAGTAGATTGCGAACATCCAGCAAGGCCTCAATATGTCCGGGTACAAAAGAGCCACCCGGAATCGGCTGACGGATCACGATGCTGAAATATGGATCTGCTTGTCCGGGAGAGGCGTTGAAGAGATCTACGGGTGTGATGGCGCTTGAGCTCGTCCACTTGTACGACGCTACCCAGCGTGTTCCGGTATCGGGAATCAATCCATTCAGCTTGGCAGTGATGGAATGCGCATCCTCAACATGCAGATCCTGGCGAAGGTCCGCCCATGAGGCGATTGGGCTGCTCTCGGGAGCGGCGACAACGCCTCCGAATGCGTAATCCAGCAACGCACTTAGTTCAGGTGCGAAGGTGTGTTCGGCGACTACGCGCACGCCGTGGGTATCGAGTCTGCCCCCATTGAAGGTAAAGGTATCGGAGGAGATGTCGGGTATCACGTCCGAGGCGATAGACGAGACATCCCCCGAACCCGTGAGCGCCATGTTCGACACGCGGTCGAAGAAAACTGCGGCCTGAAACTTCGTCTCGCCTTGCTTGCGAGAGACCGCGATCTCCTGATGACGATCGCGCTCCAGAGTTGGAGCCACCCCGACCACCGAAAGCCTTGGGGTGGGAGCCGCTGCCGAATCACTGTTATCGAGACCACGATTATCGAGAGCGCGGTCGAAGGGACTGGCGGGCTCGGCGGTCGCATATCGATATTCGATGACGGTGTTCTTGCCCAAGTGAACGCCGGCCGATGCAAAGGGACGCACGCCGCTGATGTTACGGATGAATTGAACGTCCTGGACCTCACTGCCGTAATTCAGATCGACCAGTCCGGCGATGCGCGTGGTATTCGAGAAAGTCACTGCGATGGAGCTAAGGGTGTTGCTAACTGCGCTGCCGGAAGGAGCGCTGTGGCGCAGGGTAACGGCGAGGGTAGGCGTGTCGCCATCCGCGAACTGATGTTTATAAGCAGTGCGAATCACTCCGGCGGGCTGGCCACTGCCATTTCCCACACGTCCAGCAAACGACAAGGTGTCAGAGGAAAATAGGGCCTGCTGTACATCGAAGCTAGTGCCATAATCGGGCCCACTGCCAAAGCCGTCAGCCTGAGATCCCGCAACAAAAGCCACCCTCCCCTTGACCGCATGAGTGTCACGAACTTCGCCGGCAGAAGTGGCAAGAACGAACCCATGGTCGTCGTCAAAGCGGAGAATCGGACGGTTAGCAGCTGACCGGAGAGTCCACTTCCAATCGTCTTGATCTTGCGCCGACAACTGACGCGGAGGAAGCAACCGGATAGCCTGAGCAAGCGTATTCAGCGTGACATTGATCACGGCGCGTCCGCCAGAGCGAACCACCACGTTCTCGATCAGAGACGGTAGGAACGCAACTGCTGTAACTTTCAGACGGTAGCTGCCTGGAGATAGGTCTGGAACTTGATAGTTGCCGGACTGGCCAGTGAAGGCAACCATCGGCTGCAGCGCTCCGGCCGCGAAGATTTCGACCAAGGCCCCCATCTGCGGGGTACCATCCCCGCTCTTAACCATTCCTGAAATGGAACCCGGGGTCGCTGCGCACACGGGCAGCGTTGCGCTCAACAGCACAACCAACCACTTGAGCCGGTTTGCCATCTTGTCCACCCCTAGTTTAGAAGCCGCGTCAGCTCTATCGAGAGCTGCACCCGCTTCTGGGCCGATCGCTGCGTCCCAACCCCGCTGGACGTCAGTTCGTAACCGTCCTATTGGACGACGAACTTTGCTGTAGGAGCGATCGACTGTTTGGAGATATTGTCGTTCACTTTAACTGTCAACTCGTACATGCCAGGTTCAAGGCTGGCCAGCGACATGCTTTTTTCAAGCGTCACCTGGTCACCGGCATTGCCCAGTTGATCGGTCGTTTCCACCGCGTGCAGCACTGGTTTCTTCGTCGTCGAGTTCACAATGTTGTACTCGAAATTCGCAGACGATTTTTTGCTCTGGTCGTTAACCCCAAGATTGTAAACCTGCATCCAGAAATTGAGTTTTTGATCGCGCTTGAACTTGGCTGGACTTCCATCCGCAGCATCCATTCGCGGACGAACTTTGGTCGATCCGAGAACGAACATTCCGGCTCCCACCGACTTAGACGGCACCTTCTCCATCACGTCAGCCAATATGAGCGTGGAAGATGTCAGGCCCTTGTCATCACTCATATCAGGCACAAGGATTCCGCGCGACCAAGTTCCCATGCGGTCGCCATTAACATCTTTCACGACGATGTCAAAGCGATAGCGGCCGGGACGCAGCGGCAGCGCCTTCCAATAAACCGACGCGTTCTCCAGAACTTTGGGCAACAGCTCTGCGGGCTCGTCGTCCTGAACCGTCTCCTCGAAGGTTTGCGCGATGCGACCCGTCAGCGTGGTGACGCGTCCGAAGATATTCAATGTGCCGCGTTCCACGCCATCTTTGTTCACGTAGGTCACATTTTTCTTTCTTATCTGGACCATTACGGGAACCAGAACCGTGTCACTAGTCACACGCACAAAGTCAGCCCGAACATCGAAGGGAAGCAGGTTGTAACGCACCTTCGTGGTCACAACTTCTTCCAGGTCTTTAAACTTGACAGCCGGCGGACGATTTAATTTCGCAAAAGTTTCAAGGCGATCAAACTGCTGGCTTTGAAGATTCTGGTTAAATGGCCCAGCACCCAATTGCTCAAGACCACCACCGCTCATGCGGTCTGCCTTGTTCGATAAGCCCATCTGCTCATACTGAGTAAGCCCAGCTCCGGGGACGTATTTGAGAGCGTCCTTCTCGGAACGGTCGATAGTCATGTGATAATCGCCGCACATGCAGGTATCGACGAACTCGATGATGATTTCCTGCCCGACGCCTTCGAGATACCGATAGCGCCAATCCTCGAAAGGATACGTGGAGGTCTCGCCGCCGCCCTCTTCCTGCGGCCGGTTGTAAGAGCCGCCGCTGGGGTGTGAGTCGATCTCATCCGGCTTGCCATACATGATGTACATGCGGCCCCGGTCAGTCTTCCAGCCGGGAATACCAGCGGCAAAGTGCTCGTTCGCGTAAGCGATACGCGTGTAGTGCTCTTCCTTGTACTCGTTCTCCACGGTGTCAGGGGTCGGATCGCGGCGCGCCCAGAAGGCCTCGATGAAGTTGTCGCGCTCTTCATCGTTAGAGAGCTGCTTGAAAGCGCTTTTTTCTTCATCGGTAATAATGTAGCGAACGTCCTCGTCAAGCCACTTCTTGTAAACCTTGCTGACTTCGCCCTTGAACTTCTTTTCTTGTTCCTTCTTTTCCTTGTCCGTGAGCTGCCGGTTGCGTTTGTCGTAATCGGGCGAAGTTGCATCTTGCGAGCTTGCCTTTGTTGGCGCTTTGGTTGCGTCCTGGGAATCTGCTCCTTTGCTGCTGGTGGAAACATCCCCGGGAGCGGATTGCCCCGAGAGCCAAGTTGGAACGATCACTGAAAAGGAAAAAAGGAGACCAATGGACAGCTTGCGAAAGAAGGCGGAAGACATGGTACGACCTACTCCTGAGAGACACACGTTACGCACTATCATTTTAGGCAGTTCTGCACGCCGGAGCAAGCAAACAACCAGATTTCTGGATTGCGGATCAGGGACGTCCAGGTCGCAAGATTACACTCCAATTCTCTCGGAACTCACGGTATAATCACGCTTTCCCGGCAAGTTGAGTTCCTCCTCGCCTGTTATCAGCCGAAGGACCCTCGATCCTCGACTGCCCAAGAAACTTTTTGTCCCAAGTTGGCGTATCACTGCCCGGAGGAAGGCATGGCAGACACTCGCACTCTTGACCTACCCGTCAGCAATCGGCGGTCAACTGTAGATTCGCTGCAGGGCGGCGGTCCGGAGCGAAAGCAGCGCAGCAATACCAAGAAGAAGGTCGCGATTGCCGTCGCGGTGGTGATCGTTCTTGCCGCACTGGTCGGACTAAGTGTGCGCAGCAGCCAAAACAAAATGGTCAATGTCACCACTTCAAAGGTGGTGCGCGAAGATCTTTCCAGCGTAGTTACCGGTTCTGGTGAGATTAAGGCCAAGACTTACGTGAATATCGGCGCCCAGGGCTTCGGAAAGATTACCAAGCTGTACGTGAAGGAAGGTGACACGGTTAAGAAGGGGCAAAAACTGGCGCAGCTTGAGAACGTGCAAAGCTCCGCTGACGTAAACGCCCAGCGAGCCGGCATCGAGACGGCCCAGACGGATCTTGACGCCGCCAACGCTGCCATCGACACATCCATCGCGGATATCGCCCGCGGCAAGGCCGACCTTGAACAGAAGACCCTGGACTACAAACGCGCTCAAGATCTTTACAAGAGCCAGCTCATCTCGAAATCTGACTTCGATGCCAAGAAGGCTGCCTACGACGTGTCCGCAGCAACATTGAAGGAATCGGAAGCGAAGTTGGCGCAGATGAAGGCCCAAAAGGCTTCCAGCTCAGGTCGGGTGAGCCAGGCAAACGCAACTTTGCACAAGCTGACAGATATTCTTGGCAAGACTGAGTACATCGCGCCGTTCGATGGAATAGTGACCAATCTGCCAGTGCGCGAGGGCGAAACGGTGGTAGTCGGAATTCAGAACTCTCCGGGCAGCACACTGATGACCTTAGCCGACATGTCGGTGGTCACGGCGGAAGTGCGCGTGGATGAAACCGACATCGTAAACGTGCATTTAGGAGAGTCGTCGGACGTAACCATCGACGCGCTTCCAGACCAGGTTTTCAAAGGTCGTGTTACCGAGATCGGCGATCAAGCACTTGTGCGCTCCTCCGGCGTCGCCACCTCGCAAACCACGGCGGGAACTCAGGAAGCCAAGGATTTCAAGGTAGTGGTCACTGTGGATACTCCTCCCCAAAATCTGCGTCCGGGATTCTCGACCACAGCCAAGATCACCACCGCGAGCAAGACCAACGTGCTCGCCACGCCAATTCAGGCGCTAACGGTGCGCACACAAGGCGAGCTCGATGCCCAACGCGCGGCTGCAAGCAAGAGAGGAAATCCCAATTCGCAAACTGCGCAATCCGGTCCAGCGGATGCGAAGAGTAAGAAGGAAGTCCAAGGCGTATTTGTGATCGATAAAGCGACTAAGAAGGTGGACTTCAAACCAGTTGAAACTGGCATTCAGGGCGCTACCGATGTAGAGATAACCAAGGGCCTGAACGAAGGACAAGAGATCGTGACCGGCAGCTACAAAGTCCTGCGCACGCTGAAGGTCGGGGCCAAAGTCAAAGTGGACAACACCGTTGCTAAGAAAGACGATAACTCCTAGTAACTCTCCCCATTTTGGAACGTCTATAGCGTGATAGGAATTTTTCGTCCAAAATTGGGGAACCTGGTTGTTGGTCTCCCCGTATGTACTGTTAGGAGACCGGAATGGCGACGCAAATGGCAGAACTGACGACGATGGACCCGATTAGCACCCGGCCAGCAACGTCAACCATTATCAAGGTTGAGGACCTCTGGAAGACCTACGACATGGGGTCGGAACAGCAGGTGCACGCGCTGCGCGGGGTCAATATCGAGATCAGGCGCAATGAATACGTCGCCATTATGGGTCCTTCCGGATCGGGCAAGTCCACGCTGATGAACTTGATCGGTTGCCTGGATTCGCCCAGCAAGGGCAATTACTGGCTCAATGGACATCTGGTCAGCGAACTCGATGATGACGAGCTCGCGCGCATCCGCAACAAGGAAATCGGCTTCGTTTTTCAGACTTTCAATCTGCTCGCCCGCGCGACCGCGTTGCACAATGTCGAGCTGCCGTTGATCTACAACGGCACTCCTGCGGAAGAACGCATTCGGCGCGCAAAAGAGGCGTTGCGTAAGGTTGACCTCGAAGACCGCATGATGCACAAGCCTAACGAACTCTCCGGAGGTCAGCGCCAGAGGGTCGCTATTGCGCGTGCGTTAGTGAATACTCCGTCGATCATTCTCGCCGACGAGCCCACCGGAAACCTCGATTCCCAGACTGGAAACGAGATCATGGCTCTCATGGACACTTTGCATGCGCAGGGAAACACCATTGTGCTCGTCACCCACGAGCATGACATCTCTGAGTACGCTCATCGCGTAATTTACATTCGCGACGGCATCATCGCCGACGACCGCAAGACTGGACGCAGCGTCTAGCAGAGCAGCAGAACACCCTTTACATCTTGTGGCACAGCCGGCCCCGGGCTGTGTCTTGTCTACGAATCGCGTCTATGAATCGCGCACAGGCGATGGCGTCCGCGAGCGATGACCTCCCTCCAGAAAGGCGCTTCGTAAGGTGAATGCTCTAATAGTTTTAAGTAGGCGGTAGACGAATACCGGCACACTACACTGGTTGGCAAGATAAATCATCTTCACTAGATTCGAGATCCATAGCGTGCGTCTTTCTTCCCGCGAGATTGTTGCTCTATTCGTTGTAACGGGCGTCGTTCTAACGGTGGGTTCGATCGTGGCCCAAGAGGTTCCTCCGGTGAAGAAATCGCCGGATGCCTCCACCATTCGCTTTGAAAACATCGCCGACAAACTGAACCTCCATTTCAAGTACGAAGCCTCAGCGACGTCGCAGAAGTATCTTCCCGAAACAATGGGCTCAGGTATCGCCCTGTTCGACTACGACAACGATGGCCGTCTCGACATTTTTGTAGTGAATGGTGCTCACATCGAGGATCCCATGCCGAAAGGCGCGATGCCGGTGAAGGATGGGCCAAAGTATTGGAACCGCTTATTCCATCAGCGCAAAGACGGCACCTTCGAGGACGTAACCGAAAAGGCTGGCTTGGCGGGAGTCGGCTATGGGATGGGCGTCGCTGTCGGTGATTACGATAACGACGGCTATGACGATCTGTATGTCACCGCGTTTGGAGGCAACCGTCTCTATCACAACAACGGGGATGGAACATTCAGCGACGTGACTGACAAAGCCGGAGTAGCTGGCTCAGGATGGTCCACCAGCGCAGCTTTCTACGACTACGACAACGACGGCAAACTCGACTTAGTTGTCGCCCGCTACATGGATTGGAATTTTGACAAGAATATCTATTGCGGCGAAAAGCGCGAGGGCTACCGCCAATACTGCAAGCCCGATCTGTTCAATGGCGCATCGCTGATTCTCTACCACAACGACGGCAACGGCCACTTCACCGACGTAACACAAAAAGCTGGACTCGGAAGCACCGAAGGACGCGGACTCGGCTTAGCCATCGCTGACTTCGATCATGACGGCAACATCGATCTTTTTGTTGCCAACGATTCCAGCCGGCAATGCCTCTATCGCAACAAAGGCGATGGGACCTTCGAAGATGTTGCGATGCAGGCCGGCGTTTCCGTCGACGGGGATGGCAAAACCTACGCAGGTATGGGCGTGGATTTCTCCGATTACGACAACGATGGCTGGCCCGATTTAGTGATTACCAACCTCGCGAACCAGAAGTATGCGGTCTATCAAAACCAGGGCGACGGCACCTTTGATTATTCCAGCTACGCAACCGGCATCGGCGGCATGACTCTTCTTCACTCCGGGTGGGGAATGCATCTCGCAGATTTCGACAACGACGGGCGCAAAGACCTGCTCATTGGCCAAGCTCACGTAATGGACAACATAGAACTCAACTTTCCACATCTGCGCTACAAAGAGTCGCCGCTGATCGCGCGCCATGTCGGCAAAGAATTCGAGGATGTGTCTGCCACAGCGGGCGAAGTCTTTCAGCAGCGCTTTGTCTCCCGTGGAATGGCTGTCGGCGACATAGATAACGATGGTCGTCTCGACGCTGTGATCAATTCACACGACGGCGGACTCTACGTGCTGCACAACGTAAGCAAGAACCCCAATCACTGGCTCACATTGAAGCTCCACGGACGCACAAGCAACCCGGACGGCATTGGCGCTCAGATCAAACTCACGTCAGAAAGCGGAGCGACTCAATACGTAACAGTTAGCACCACCGGAAGCTATCTTTCGGCAAGCGATCGTCGTGCCCATTTCGGTATCGGAGCTGATACAACAGCCAAGATAATCGAAATCCACTGGCCAAGCGGGATCGTTCAGACATTGGCGAATGTGAGAGCGGACCAGACTCTTACGGTAACGGAACCATCAAGAGTTTCCAGCAGCGTAGGTCGCTCAAACTAGCCGCGTGATAGGACGTAAACGGCCTCGCGCCAATATCGGCAGTGTCTTTGCGGACGAGGTACCTTGTACTCTGCGCATGCACTGAAAGACTAGTATTTAGGTTGTGGGCGCTATTTTTTTGCGTCAGTTTGCATGCTCGACTGCGTCGCAGCTCCTGCCGCCTTGCGTACCTGCTGGAAATGTTCCGTGACGATTGAGGGAGTCTCGGGCAGCTTCTTGTCCTCGGCGGCGACGGCCAGACGCACGAACTGCGCACATGTCCAGTTCAACGGCGTAGCTGAGCCGGTTGCTTCTCCGATTTGGAACCGACTCACATCGGGTGAGTCTTTGCGATCCCATACTTGTTCGCCTAGCATGTGGCCGTTGTTGGCCATCTTCTGCATGGCATCCAGATAGGGTGTGGGATCATGGCCCGACGCGACGGCGTACTCGCCACGCTCGCCCACCAGCAGAACCCAAAGACGTCCGACTCCAACTTCGTTGTAGCCATGGCCGTCAACCTGCTCGCCGTAGCCGTCATGGTTGTAGCGATACCACACAGCTCCGTTGGGGGTGTCGACCTTGATCACCGTGTCCACCACGCCCAATGATTTCTCGATCAGCGGATCGCCTGCGGGCCGAATGCCGAGGCGTACCAATTCGAGAAACCCGGCGTCTACGATTTCGCGTTCGTCCCAAGTACCGCCCTTGTTCGCGATGTTGATCATTTCACCGGCATTGGGCTGCCCGTGTTGTGTAAGACGCAGATAGTAACGATCGGCGTACTTGCCGTTGTTGGTGACCGTCCAGCCTTCGAGTTTGTTTGCCCAGTCGTCCGCTGTATTGAGCCACTGCGTCCGTGACGCATCGTCGTGATTCATTTGCGCGATGCGCGCGGCGCAAATAAGCCCCGCAATCTCCGCAGCCATCGTCGAAGGCGAATAGCCCGACTGCTCCTCCCATCTTTCCTCCGGAGAAGCTGGTCCATTCTTGACGATGAAATCTGCCGCGGGCTTTACGTGTTTTTCGAAAGTCTGGGAATCAGTACGTCCAAGCTGCCATGCCAGTATCAACGGATAAGAGACCTCGTCCATCTGCAGCGAGCCCCAAAATGGGCGGCCATCGAGCCATGAGTTCTGTGGAAACGAACCATCGGGTTTTTGTTGGACGCTAAACAAATAATTAAGCGCGCGGTCTGCGGCTTCCTTGTCTCCCATGGCATAAAAGGCAGTCGCGACCTCGTACAGATCGCGGGCCCACACAAGGTGATACCCGCCGACCGACGGCTGATCGGCATCGGTCTCCTCGCCCCATGGAATCGTCAGCGATGCCGCACCTGCTCCGCGGTAGGTCTTATCTTCGTGTGCTTTCATTACCATCGCCGCGATTTGATATTGATCGCGATACTTGGGGTCCACCGGCTTGAGAGTCTCGATCCAATCGCGCCAGCCCTTTGCGTATTCCGTGTAAGCGTGGTCATAGCCCTTCTGCAATGACTTGCGCGCTGTCTCGATGGCGACCTCTCCTTCAGAGCCAAACGCGAGGGCAATCGTAAAGTTCACGTCGCGAGTCGCTGCCGCCGGAAGCTCGCCGATTTGCACCACGTTACCGTCTTGCGCGCGCGGATACGTGTTCTTCAGAGCGAACGATTTTTTTAGATCGAGGAAGCCTTCGCTGGTTCCCAAATAGCCGCTTGTAGTCTTGGTGAATGGCAGGCTGCTCGCAAGAGCTGAAGCAATGCCATTGTCGGAGGCGATGAGCATGTCATCGACGCTGTATCCAGTGTCGTGCATGCCGCTGTTATTGATCGAGGGATCGTATAGGACGTAAAGCTGAACCGGGCCGGATTTCAGGCGCTGGAATTTCACCTGGACCAGCAGGGTGTCGCGCTCCGGATCCGTGATGTACGACTTTGTGATTCGATAGCGGCCCGACTTGGAAGTGTTGACCTGGCGAAAGCTAAGGACCTCGGGATCCGGAATTTCGATCTGGTGTGTCGTGTCTTCAGACTCGCGCTCCACCCAACTCTTACCGTCGGTGACGACAAATTCCAGGAGCCGCGTATTTGCTTTGTCGACGGTTGGGTAATAGACCTCATTCAGCGCGCCGTCGCTGCCCAGCGTGAACCACACGTGCGAGTTCAACGAATTCGAGGATCCGACTCCTTGCTTGTTGCCGCTGGTCCAGTGCGCCATCTGTCCGGGAGCACCGGGAGCAAGTTGTGCGTTGAGGCTTAGAAAGGAGAAAAGAAGTAGAAGAAGCGAAAAACAACAGCGCATGAAGCTGATTGTGGCACACCGGGTGGCGATCATCAATTAGAGGGACAATGCTGCGCTTGATTAAACAACCGACACTCAAAACTGCGCACTCTTTTTATTACTTCGCTTGCGCCACCGCAGTCTGTTCGTGCGACTCAGGATGCACATGCCAGGGAACATTCTCCGCAGATATCTCGGGGTGTGCGCGCAGAAATTCCAGTGCCAGCGGATTTGATGATGGATCGTCCTTGCGATCAGAGAAGTAGGCAGCCTGCTCGGCGGCTTTTTCTTTCAATCCCGTGCGGCGATAAATCAGCATGAGGTTGTAGTGCGCGGCCAAGTCGTCAGGATCGATCGACTGAACTAACTCGTACTGCTCGCGAGCTTCGGCATACTTGTGCTGCTGGTAATACGTGTAAGCCAACTCTCGATGGGCGTCGCGCATGCGGGGATACTTCTTGAGAACGCTTTGGAACAGCGCCTCCGCTTCTTCGAGGTTCCCCTTCTGTCGCTGGATCGAAGCGCGATAAAACACGGCGCGTGCGTCGCCCGGCGCGAGTTCCAGAGCCCTGTTCAGCGACTCCATGGCGGCATCGTACTTCTCATTGCGGAAGTTCGCGAGCGCGACATTGGTGTACGCGTCTGGATAGTCGGGACGCAGCTTCACCACATGCTCGAAAGCCTCAATAGCCTGTGCGTATTGAAGCTGGTTCAGCAGCGCGATGCCGTAGTTGTTCCAGCGCATCCATTCGTTCTTGTCAGGTTCGGTTGAGGGAGGGTTGTGGACTGCGAGCTGGACCGTCTTGCTGCCCATTATCACTGTGGGATTAGCCTGGACTCTTCCCAAAACGAAATCAGCCCATGCCTGTCGGAAGCGACGGTAGTTCACCTTAGTAGTGACGTCGAGAGGAAACTTCGCGTCGTTCGGAATAATGAATTGGTAGCGTACCAAATCGGAACTGCCGGGCATGATGGTGTTGTCGTATGCCTTGGTGTGCGTCTCCCAGACCTGATGATGATCGAGCCACTTGCCTTCCTTGTCGATCAGCCGATTGGTGTAGCTGTGCGCGCCGCTTTCAAGATCCCCGTTCGGCTCCAGGTATCCACTGTGAGTCAACACCTTGCCGTCCGAGTCCTTGACCTCGAACTCGACCCAGGACTCGTAAAAATCGCGCTGCTCCGGCACCAGACTGTGTCCGATCTTTTTGTTCTGGATCACCACCGAGAGTGTCACGTTCTCGCCGGGACGAAGATCGAGAGCAGCGTGGCCCAGCGGAGCAATCATGCGCTGGGTATCGTTGTCGGTTGCCGCGAACAGATCGATTCCTAGCGTGTCGTCCTGCAAGAACGCGACCGTCTGCTCCAATTGCCGATCGAAGCCATAGTACTTGGCGATGGCAGTATTGGCCGCAACCCAACGATGCGATCCAATCTTTCCATTCGTAGCGCCGTAATCATTGGCCGCGTCTACCGGCTTCATGTGACAGGTCTGGCATGTCGAAGTCGCGTCCTTGCGATAGAAAGGTAGCGGATTCTCTCGCGACCATGATGACTGCTGCCACTCGTCGTACACGCTGAAAGCGCGCTGCCATTTGTAGTCGTTGAGTTGGCGCGGCACTGCAGCCTTGTGACAGACGGCGCAGAACTCAGATGTTTTGTAAAAATCCTGCATTACTGCTTTGCTATGCAGCTCAGGGTTGGCAAGAATTTCGTCGTAGCTCACTTCCCCGGGAATGCGCGTACCATCGGCCTTCACCATCACTGCCGGAGTACCCATCACGTAGCTGCCAGTCCCGCTCGTGCTCTGGACCTTCACAATGGAGTGGCAGACGCTGCAGGTGACGCCATCGTTGTCGATGGCGGTGCGCTCGATCTTCGAACCCTTCGTCAACGCACCCGAAAAGAGAGCGATGGGATTGTGACATCCTTCGCAGTGGCGCGTGAACTCGATACCTTTGCCGTCGATCAGAAGGTTGACGTTCTTGATGTAGAAAGGCTCGCGGAATGCATTTGCATGAGCCGATTCGCGCCACTGCTGGTGCGCGTCTTCATGGCATTTTGCGCAATACTCAGCCGTGGGAAATGCGCCTACCTGGATGAATCCACCGCTCTCGCTCTTTGCCTGGCTTGGGAGAAAATAGGAGTTCGCCCCGAAGCGCGCGTTGTAATCGCGCTTTATCTGCTCGTCGTAGTTTGCGACCAATGAGGATTTGCTTTTGTGGGCAGGCTTAGCGGCATCTCTCAACTTCGCATCGGTGTCGGAAGCGGCGTTAGCGACGGCCGCAACGAGCAGGCAAGCTCCCGCGGGGATGAGCAGTTTGCCGGATGGAAACACACTTCGAGACATAGAGCGGATTCAGCAACTCTAGCTTTAGCACGTCAATTCACAAATAATGCAAAAGGATTAGAGAAATCCGCAACGCCCGCGTTAATGCGTGTGAGATTTTGGCGGCGTTACTCCTCAGTCGCTGGTGTTGGGGCTAGGGTCACCGCGAAGCATACTTCTGGCTTTTCACCTGGTGTGCCGCAGGTCAAGCGCAGCTCGGCTCCTTGCGAAGCGTTGGGAAATTGCAGGGTCAGACTCTGGCTCGATGCGTCATACGAACCCGTGCTTAAGGGCCGGCCATTAAGCGTGACCGTTTTAGGCTGCTGCTTCACTCCATAGATGGTGGTTTGGATCTGGCTGAACCATGGCGTGAAGCTACCTTTTGGCGGAGAGATCTTCAGGCGCAACGCGTCCTCGTATGCTTCGCACGAATAGTCGACTCTCAGATATTTGCCCTTCGCGTAGTCGAAGCTCAGGCCATCATCCAGGTACAGAGAGCCCTGACAAGTGCGATCGGGATAGACGCGCAGATCGAGTGGACCTTGCGGCTTCTCCGCCGTAGTTTGCACCAATGGCTGGCGGGGAATGATCGCACCGCCGCGCACGTATACATGCAACGTGTCGAGCGCGGGTTTCACTTTGATCGTGCCCGGCTGAAGTTGTTTGCCCGTCCAGTAGTCGTACCAGAGATTGCCAGCCGGCAGCATCGTACGGTACTCCTGCGCGAACTCGTAAGGCTCGGGCGCAACCAGCAGGTCGTGCCCAAAAAAGTACTGGCTGTTGGCCCAATCACCTTCTGTGACCAGCGGTTCCTGTTCGGCGTACTCGAGAAACATCGGACGCATCAACGGAAGCCCGTCGCGCGTGGTCTCTTCCATGCTGGTGTAGATATAAGGAAGCAGTCGATACCGCTCCTCTATGTAACGTTTGCGAATGGCCTCGTGCTCGGGACCATGTACCCAGGGTTCCTGATCGGCTGTCCCCTTCTCGGTGTGGTCGCGGTAGATAGGATTAAAGGCTCCGAGTTCCAGCCACTTGGTAAGCAGATCGGGTTGCGGACTCCCTTTGTATCCGCCGATGTCTGCGCCCACGATCGGATAGCCGCTTACTCCGATGTTCTGGATCATGGGCACCGAGATGCGCATGTGATTCCATGTACTGGAATTGTCGCCGGTCCATGTGGCCGCGTAGCGCTGTCCCCCGACGTAGGTTGCGCGCGTAAGCACAAACGGCCGCTCATTAGGCCTCAGCTTCAGCAGGCCTTCATACGTGGCCTTTGAGTTGAGCATGCCGAGTACGTTGTGGATCTCGCGTTGTGTGGTTACGCGGTTCGGCTGACCGGGTTCCTCAACGCGGTCTACGGCATCGACCGGCATCGTCTTTCCCGGAACGGAAAAGACGGCGGGTTCATTCATGTCATTCCAAAATCCGGCAACGCCGTCTTTCACAAAATCCTGGTAAAGGTTTCCCCACCAATCGCGAACTGCTTTGCGAGTGAAATCCGGAAAGACGCTCGGCCCTGGCCACACCGGGCCCACATAGTCGCTCCCGTCAGGGTTCTTGATGAAAGCATCGATGGCTTTGCCGGAATCGTAAGGAGCATAGCCTTGCTCCTGCTTGATGTGCAGATCGGTGATGGCGATTGTACGGACGCCTTCATTGAAGAAGTCGTGAATCATGCCTGTGAAGTTCGGGAACCTCTCGGGGTCCACGGTGAACACGCGGTTTTCGCGCTGGTAGTCGATGTCGAGATAGATCACGTCCAGCGGAATCTTCTTATCCTTAAAGCTCTTCACCACTTCGCGCACACGCGATTCTGGAAAGTAGCTGTACCGGCACTGCTGAAACCCCAAGCTCCACAAGGGAGGCAACGGCGCTCTGCCCACGAGCGCAGTAAACGTGCTTATTACCTGCTTGGGACGTGGACCATAAACGAAGTAGTAGTCCACGTCGCCGCCAGCGGCGCCAAAGGAATACTCTTCCGGTGACGCCTTGCCCAGGTCCCAATGCTGACGAAAGGTGTTGTCGAAGAAGATCCCGTAGCTGCTTCCCTTGGTCAGGGCCAGCAAAAAACCAAGCGTCTTGTAAAGCGGATCGGTGGATTCCTGCCAACCATACGCGTCGGTGTTCCACATGGTGAACGCCTGATTGCGATGGTCGAGCGGTCCGGCTTTGTCACCTAGACCAAAGTAGTGCTCGTCCTGGGGCATCGAGCGAGTCACGGTGAATTCATCGCCGTTCCAGGTGATGGGAGCGCTGTCGCGTGCGATGAGCGCTCCGTCGGTTCCCATGAAGCTGACCAACGAATTGCGCCTATCGATCCGGACGCGCAGGGCCGCTGTGTCTAGCTCGATAGTATCGGCGCTCTCTTGCGTCTTCACCGTAGCTGAAGACTGCGATCCCTCCGGCAGGGGCAGCACGGCGTACGAATACTTCGCGGGGAAGTTTGAGAGGCGAGTGGCGCGCACCCGGATGACATCATCTTGGAGCGCGGTGATCTGAAGCCGTCCGTTTTCGCTTTCCACCTCGATGCCTTTGGATACAGCATGAAAGCTGCGCAACCGTCCAAGCACCACTGGAGCGGCCGCGAGCATATTGCCGCCCGGTTGAGGTTGAGGTTCCGGAGCACCGCTCTGGCTTGGAGCCGTTTGGGCAAGCATCAGAGACGAGAAGCAGGCAAGAAGAAGCGAAGCACAAGATCGAGTCATGTGTATTTGGCACAAAGAGGGGAAGGTAGGCCAGCGAAGAAGAGATGTCAACTCGGCTCTATTGAGTCCCAAACCCGAACAGCTAAGACTTAGTGATTTCCCCATTTGATGACTTCGCGAAAATGCGATTGGCTTAAAATCGCCGGGTCACGAAATCACGAAATGGCTACGCTTGCCCGAATTGGATACCGATGGCGTCGAACGCCAGAGGATCGAGAGGATCCTGCGTGAAGTCGGTGAGTTCGTCAGACATGTGGTCGCTGCCGTCGCGCAGTATGCGCCAGCAGAGCAACTCCGTGATTGCACGGCGATAGAAGTCCGCGTAAGGACCTTGCAACTTCTCGGGGGCGAAGTAAGTGTCAACGGTGTTCATTTCGGGTCCTCTGCAGATCATTGTTTGCGCCGTCTTCACCCTCTTTAACCCACATCTGATGCAGGTTCCTCCCTGTTAGCTACTCAGGGTTGTAAATATTTATTAAGCCTTGAGGAAAACACATCACAAACAGCCTTGAGTACGGCGGCTCATCTCACGTGACGGTTTCGTTGATTAGATGAGTTCTCAGGACAGCCGGGTGAGAGCGTGCTACTGTAGGCACAACTTCTTCCGCCTCTATTTTGCTGGCGATTTCTCCTGAACATCTTGCGTTCGTCCCTTCCAATCCCCACCTTTTCCCCGCCAATGACTCACCGCTGAACACAGCGTCGCGTACATGAAGAACAGCGCTGCGAATGGCAGAGTCACGGCAGAAAGAGTCTTGATTCGGTACAGCCGGAGCACCGGCACGTACGTTGTGAACATCAGAACGCAAGCGGCAACTGCGATCCAGCCAGTAGTTCGGTTTGCAGACCATACGAGCGCAAGCGGAACTACGAAGGTGAGGAGCATTGCTGCAAAACATCCAGCTAGAAGCAGCAACGAGTGATGAAGTTGATTGAAGGCTGTACGGGCGATCATCCGACGGATGTTGGTTAAAGTACGATAGCCCCGGAGACTACGCGCCTCGCGGCTTGTGCCCAGCGAAATTCGGCCGCCAGAGGCCTTCACGCGCGCTGCAAGTGCGCAATCGTCGATGATTTCGCCGCGGATAGCTTCGAATCCGCCTGCTCTCTCCAAAGCGATAGGAGACAGCAGCATGCATCCACCGGCCGCGCCCGCGACTCTGCGCGCAGGGTTTGATACCCACTCGGGCGGATACAGCAGGAAAAAGAAATAAATGAACGCCGGAATCAGGAACTTCTCCACCAACGTTTCGCAGCGCAGTTTGACCATCAGTGAAACCAGGTCGTAGGACCCGCGCTCTGCCTGGGCTATGAGCTGCGCGAGATTGCCTGGAGAATGTTCAATGTCAGCATCGGTGAGCAAGATGTAATCGGGACTGAGTGTCCGCGCGCGCTCCCAACCCTGATGCATCGCCCATACTTTGCCTGTCCAGCCAACTGGCAGCTCTGTGCCACGAACAACCGTGAGCTTGTCCGAGAATCCCGACATACCAGCAGCAGCCAGCGCCGCGTTGGCCGTTCCGTCCGCGCTATTGTCATCGACGAGGAACAAGCCCGCCAGATTTTGATCCATCAGTGAGCTGATAGCGCGACCAATTACGTCGGCCTCATTACGTGCGGGAATAATCGCGGCGATCCGCGGCTGCTCGGTCGATTTCTCAACAGGTGCAAGAAACCGGCGTACTTGCCAGAATCTGCCATGAAAAAGCAACAGGTAGAGCCAGACTAGAAGAACGATAACCGAGAGGACGAGCACGGCACATCATAGCTATACGGGCATTGCATGCGGAGGCGTCATTCAGAGTTTCGCCCCAAAGGTTCCCGTGCGCATTTGGTGTAGAGCCGAGGATGGAGCCGAAATCCACCTTAGGTGCTTCCCTCGATAGGTGTGGATGCCCCGTTCGCGATAAGCTCTATATATCCATTCGCTCCATTGGGCCTCAAAGGAACCATGCTCACCTCGCTTCGTTTATATGCGGTAATTGGCGGAGTTGTAGTCGCCGCCGGAGTTGCCGCTTTGCACTTCGCGACCAGAAGCAAGAAGTCTGCCGAAGAGCACGAAAGTGACCGGCGTGAGCTCCTCGACAAAATAGGGCGGCTCATCGATGGCACGGTGATTGATGTTGTTGAACTGAATCCTGATGAAGCGAGCGCTGCGCAACTATTGATCTACAACTACGATGTCGCGGGAGTGCAATACGAAGCGTCGCAGGACGTCACCCATCTCCGCCAGTATGTCGATCTGCATAACTGCCGTATTGGCGTGCCAACTTCAGTGAAGTATGACGCCCAGAATCCCGGCAACTCCATTGTCGTGTCCGAACGTTGGAGTGGGTTGCACAGCGGCACTCCCATAATGCTTGGTATCGATCGCATGTACACAGGCGAGCGCCGCACGCCGCCACCTTCGACGACCTCTCCTGCTGCCCCCGGCAAACAGCACTGAACGACTACCTGCCTCGTCGGACAGGTGAAAACACAGCCGATACAACGGCCACGAATGCAGCAACGGCAACTAAGAGAGTGCGAACGATCATGAGCATGTAGACACTCTGCTGCTGTTTAAGGTTGCGCGTATTCGCAACTGAAATCGATTTTGGGCATAACGACAGTAACTATCCAGCCGATGGAGGCAACTCCCGTTTTTCCTCATCGCAGAAGTTTAGGCTTTAGGGGCGCGGTAGATCTGCACAACGCGGAACATCGGGCCGAGGCGAAGGGAGTCCGGGCGGTGACACAAGGCTTGGCGGTTTCCGCGTCTAGCGCGATTCTGGGCGCATCACCTGAAAGCGTGACCTCGATTGCGCGGGGGGCGCACTCGATAAATTCCTAAGCTGCAATGAAAAATTGGCGGAAGCGTGTGCGAGTCGAACACACCCTCGACGCCGCGAAGGCGCCGAGCGCCGGTTTTGAAGACCGGGAGGATCACCGGATCCCATTCGCTTCCTCATACTTCCACCATAACAGGCGCAATTGTGCCGCCTTCCCCAGCAACCCCAAAGCGGCCAGCGGGAATAATTGACGAAATTCGCCTCTTCTCACAGTAAAATACCTGCTGCTCCCCTCGCGCCGACTCGTTCCGAAGCTTAGGGCCCATGACCATCCGCCGCCGTTTGAATCTCTCATTTGCCGGGCTAATGCTCCTGTTTGGAGCCAGTCTTGGCGTGTACCTATTCAGCGCACATCTGCGTGCGGCGACTATGAATCAGCTGGATCGTTCCCTGAACAGGCAAGTGACTCTGGCGCACATTCAGCAAGATCTCGATAACCTGCACAAAGAGGTAGCGCTACTCAGTGAATTAGTGACCGAGACCGAGCAGGCGCCTCCCAATCCCGCCGCGCGTCATCTCTTCGAAGAGAAATTAAATGACGTCTCGGGAGAGATTCATGAGCTAAAGCAGCTGACTGCTGCCGAGGACCTACAGACCGTCAATGCTCTGCAGTCCACAGTTGGGAATTTGACCGACGCCTGGCGGGGCTTCTACGACAACATGGGCATCGACCAGACTTACGTCATCGCAAATGTCGCGAAGGCCGATCCGCTCAGTTACAAGCTGCTCACTGTCACTCTGCCTCAGATGCAGACTAGGGAAAAGCAGCGCGTCGAATCGGACCGGACCGAATTCGCCCGTGTAGGCAAGCTGACCAACCGCATTAATGGGATCGCTTTCGCGGTATTCGTGATCTTTGCAGTCCTGGTTGCGATTGTGATCTCACGCTCCATTGTTCGCGGGTTCGCCGCGCTGCAGCACGGCGCCGATCTTATCGGCAACATGAACCTCGAACATCGAATCGAGCTTAAGAGTCACGACGAGTTGGGAAGGTTCGCGCGAACCTTTAACACTATGGCTGAGCGGCTCGACGTTTCTCGCAAGCAGTTGACCGCCGCTAACGCCGAGCTTGCCCGGCGCAATCAGGAGATTCGTGAACGTCAGGAGCGCGAACTGACGATGGCGGCTACTATCCAGCAGGGTCTCATGGCTGTTCGCATGCCCGAACTTCCGTTTGCCACAATTCGGGCGAAGAACATCTCGTGCACTGAGATCGGCGGCGACTTTTATGACGTAATGCCCATCGATGACGGTGTAGCCGTCATCGTTTGTGACGTTTCCGGAAAGGGAATTTCCGCTGCCATCATGGCCTCAATGCTGCAAGGAATGATCCGCGCGGAGTTGGCTGCCAAAGTACCCCTGGCGGAGATTGTTAGCAGCGCCAATCGATTCTTTACCCAACGCGATGTGGCGGGTAAGTACGCGACCATTTGCATTCTCACGGTTTCCGACAGCGGACGAATCGAGTACGTCAATTGCGGACATGTGGCGCCGGTAGTCGTGCGCAGAAGAGGAATTGAGCGGCTCGATTCCAATAACGGTCCGGTAGGATTGCTCGAAATGATGCAGTACGACTCATGCTCAATGGATTTGCAACCCGGCGAAAAAATCATCCTGGTCACCGACGGCGTGACGGAAGCCGCGAATGCCTCCGACGACATGTTTGGAGATGAGAACCTCGAGGCGGCTGCCGTCGCCGACGACGCATTCGAGTCGGTGTTCGCTCAGGTAAGGTCGTTCTGCGGCGAAACTCCTCTCAACGACGATTGCACCGTGGTTGAGGTTGCATTCATCGGCGTGGGCGAGGCTAAAGCGATGGCGATGAGCGCCGTGAGCTGACTGCTCTGCCGATCCTCACTCCGCGCCGCCATGCGCGATGAACCCAATAAATCGACATTTAGTCGCGAGCACGAATTCGCAATCCGTGTTTGCGACCATAAGCCGCGTCTACCTCAGCGGGTACGCCGGGTCTCCCGGCAGACGTCCGTCTATTTTCACGACTTTCAGATTCGGATTCACGTCCTTGGCGGACATGAACGCGATCGCTCCGGGAATTACGCTCACCAGGTCGGCAGCCATTGAGTTCGAATAAACGATTTTGGGACCCGTAGTGGCTTCCGCGCGAAAGATCTTCGCAATCCAATATTGCTTGAATTCAGATTCCGTCATCGAATACAGCTTCCTGAGAATAACGTCGCGCTCGCGGCTGGGAGGATTGCGAACCAGCAATACGATGGGCATGTCTGACGACCAATATTGACGATCGCCGCGGAAGATTTTGCGAGCCTCGTTCAGGGTGAGGTCATTGACGGGAGCGGCCGGGTTGACGACAACGGCAACGTCGTTCAACTTCGACTGTGCATGCATGGTGGTCGCGCCGGAGAGGAGCACGACGGTGAGCCACAAAAGTTGCGTCGTTCGTTGCTTGAAGTTCATAGCTCTCCTCAGAAAGTAAAGGCAGTCTGCACCGCGACGGCATCCGAAGTTTGTGGCAGCGGATTGCCGCGGCCGTGCCGGTACTCTGCCTTAAACGCGGCAAAATCGGAAATGTCGTAGCGAATTCCCACCGTGGATTTGCGCACGTTCACAAAATCCGGCAGCGCAGGCTCGCCTGCAGGCACCTGCAGATAGTCAAAGCGATAATACGGCTTCCATTTTTTTGCATCGAAAGGGAGCCGATAGGCCACCTGCACGTATCCTCCCTGATTGTCGAAAGTACGTCCCGTAAAAATGCTGCGATGGTGCACGTTTGCAAACTCGGCGTATACCTCAGGAGTTTCTCCGGTCCAGATCAGGTGTCCCGAGGAAATCCACTCACGGAAACTTTGCCCGCCGGGCAGCTGCGTGCCTGTCAGCGAGATCTCATCGTGATAAATCGAGCCGCCGAGCTGGAAGTGTTTCAGAGCGGGAGGACGCACATAAAGATTCCCCAGCCATGCGCGATTATTGTTGACGTCACCGTTATCTCCGCCGCGCGCGATGTTTGTCGATCGCCCGTTTCCTACTCCCAGGTTGTAGCCCATCCCCAGCCCTCCGGAAGGGATGTTGCCCTCGGATTGCGCCCCGATAAAGTGAACCGGAATAAAACGGCTGCCGAAGACCACCATGTCGGGGCGTTGGATCGTCGTTTGGAGCCACGCGCCATGATGAAAGGCAGTGTTCCAGTAGTTGATTGGGGTGTGATAACGGCCGAACGAGATCTTCGCCGCGTCATTGATGTCATAGCGGATGATGGTTCGCTCGAGATCAACGTTGTAGACGCCCGTGGTCGCAGTAAGGCTGACTTCTGCGAAGTAGCTGATCTTCGGCGACAGCGCTGAAGCGAAGTGCAGCACGAACTGGCCTAGCTGAAATCCGCTATTCACACCGCGAGCATTGTTGGCACCAAAGTCAACGTCGGCAAATCCACGCATTTTCAGGTTGGGATAGCTCTCACCTTCCTGGCCAAAAACCGTACGCATGCCAGCCATCTCATCCATTGTGGATGTCCGGGGAGCCTTCTGCTCGACGTTCTGCCCGGCTTCAGGAGCTGTACCCGCCGGCACCGTCGATGATGGAGCCTGCGTCTGCACCGCCGCATTCTGCGTACTGGTTGGAGCCGGGGCTGTCCCCTGCTTGGCTTCCAAGTCCGCCACTCGTCGCTCCAGTTCGCCAATGCGATTGACCAGTGCTTGCACATCGGCTGGGCTGATTTGCTGGTTCGAACCAGCGGATTGAGCCAGTGCTCCGGTTACCAACAACAGTGTCGAAAACACGATCAGACAAACACGCATATTTCCCTCGAAATGTTCGTAAAGGTGAATGACCGGTGGGGGATGGATGGGATTGTAAGGGAGAACTCTAACGGCACAACCGGAGTGCGTCAAACGGATAGCGACAGGTTTCAGCAAGAGGTGATGGAGACATCGAACAGAAATCCACGGTTAGTGCTGCAGGCATTTTGTTGCAAACTCTGCCGAAATTGCTGGAGAAATCTCGAGCAAAAGAAAATAACAGGAAAATTTACAGGCACTTTTTGATTTCCTCTGCAAAATCCCCGATTTATGCCCAAATTCCGCAATTTTGCTTCTGGAACAGGGAATTAACAGGGGTTTTTCAAATCTGCCCCCAAGTCATTCAAGTCCAAGGGTTTAATCGAAGAACAATGGATTAGTGCGACCTGAACAGGGAATTAGCAGGGAATTTCGCGCCGGAATGCCTCGACGTGCGCTTCCACAGTGTTTTTATTGCTTTGCAAGCATCGGACCGACAAGATCATTGAATCGTGCCGTCACGAATCTCGAGTCCAACGAAGTTTGGTGGAGGTGCCACACCCATTGCCAACTACTCGTACCGCAATGCGGCCATGGGCTCAACGTCCAGGGCGCGACGCGCGGGCAGCAGGGTGGCGAGCAACGCTACCGCGACCAGCACCAGGGCGCTAAGAGCAAAGATGCCGGCATCATGCGCACTCAACCCGTACAGCATGCTCTTGATCAGACGCGAAGCAGCGCCTGCCAACGCTAGTCCAGCGACGATTCCGATTACCAGCACCTGCGCGGTTTCTCTGAGGATCAGCTGAAGAATCTTGCCTCGATTTGCCCCGAGTGCCATGCGAATCCCGATTTCGCCGATGCGCTTGCTCACGCTGTATGCCAGCACGCCATAGAGGCCTATTGCCGAGAGCGTCAGCGCCAGTCCCCCAAAGAAGCTGGAGAACAACGCCAGCAGCCGCGGTTGGGAAAGACTGTTGTCGAGCTGCGTAGTCATGGCCGTGACGTTGAAAAGCGAGAGGTTCGGATCAATTCTTCGGACGGCGGCGCGAACATCGCCGGCAAGACTCGCTGGATCTCCCGCCGTTCTAATGATCACAGTTTGCGCCGATCCGAATTGTTCGGGTTGGACCTGGAACAGCGCTGTGAAGATCGCCTCTTGCTGCTCGTCTTTCACGTCGAAGTAATGCGCATTGCGGACTACGCCCACGATCTCAGCCTGAGTCTTGTCCTGGTCGCCGGATTTGAAAATGGAGCCGAGCACAATCTTCTTTCCGATCGGGTTCTGTCCGGAAAAGTAATGCTTGACCAACGCTTCGTTTACGACCACCACCGGAGGCGCGTGCTCCTTATCCGCTTCGGTGAAGTCGCGTCCTGCAATCAGCGGCATCTGCAGAGTTTCAAAGTAGCGCGGTCCTACGCCGTAGCTCAAAGTCCACGAACTTGTGAGGTCTTCTCCCGGCCGGGGAACGTATCCGGGAAACTTTGCGTTAGAAAGATGAGCGAATGCCGCGAGCAGCGGAGTGTTCATCAAGGTTGCCGATTTGACAGAAGGCATCCGCTGTAGCTCCTCGAGCAATCGCGCGTAAACGGCATGGCTGCGCACACCGGTGTATCCGCTCAAGCGTGGATCGAGCGTCACCATCAGAAGATGGTCAGCATTAAATCCCAAATCGATGCGATAGAGATTGTGCAGAGTCGCCAGAAACAAACCCGAGCCAGCAACCAGCACAAGAGAGATCGCCATTTGAGCGGTGACAAGCACACGGCCAAAAGGAAGTCGGCCCGCGTGTTGGACGTTGGGAGTTCCCTTCAGCGCCTCGTGGGGATCGACTCGCGTCAGCCGCAGCGCCGGTACCACTCCAAAGAGGATCGCATTCACGATGCAAACAAGAACGATGAACGCGAACAGACGGTAATCCCAATGAAGGCTGACCCCGGATTCGCGCGTCTTGGTGCCGAGCCTCACAATCACATTTCGTGCGATTAACGCGACCACAACTCCAGCGGCGCATCCCAGTGTCGAAAGCATCAGGCTTTCGGTCAGCCACTGCCGCAGAATCCTCCTTCGACTACATCCAAGGCTCAACCGAATGGCAATCTCTTTCTGCCGTGCGCTGGCTCTGGCCAACAACAAGCTGGCAATATTCGCGCAAGCGATGAGCATCACCAGCGCAACCACCGCCATCAGAACGCGCAACGGTTCGGCAAAACGCTGACGCAAAAAGCTCGAGCCCCGCGCTGCGGGAGAGAGTTCGATGAACCGCTTTGCCATCGCCTCCCGCTGCGGCGCGGTCAGTTTGTCGTCGGCCAATTCGGTGCCGCGAAATATCACAGTCAATTCCGCGGCGGCCTGGCTACGCGATGCGCCCGGTTTGAGCCGCGCGAAAATGTCGTTGGGAGAATTCTCAGGCTTGGGAAATCCAGCCGACAGCGATCCTGCGGTCACCTGGTTGTGCGTGATGGCAGGCATCATCACGTCCGCAGGTTCGTCGAGCGTGAGACCGGAGAAGTTTGGGGGCAGCACGCCGGCGATCACAAATGGAATGGTGTTAATGGCAATCCGCCGGCCAATGACGTTCGTATCCGCTCCGAACCGGCGACGCCAGTATCCGTCGCTGATGATCGCCGGCCAGCCTGCGGTAGCATCGCTTCCGCTTTGAAGATTATCTTCCGGAACAAATGTTCTCCCAATTTGGGCCGGAACGCCAAGCACCTGGAAGTAGGTGCCGGAAACAAAGTCTCCTTGTCCAACCTCGCCAGGGCCCTCGACAGCGATGCTCAGCCGTGCCACGCGATCGGTAGTAGCAAAGCCTTCAATTTGCGTGGCCCGCTTTTGCATTTGCTCAAAATCGCGGTTCAGAAGCGTTGTCGAAACGTTGAACAGGCCGACCTTTATCGAATTCGTCCTGATGAATACAAGCTGGTCAGGATCTTTGACGGGCAATGAGCTGAGCAGAACCGAATCGATCAGACTAAAAATTGCAATGTTCGCGCCCGCGCCCAGCGCCAGCGTCAGAACGGCAACGAGGGTGAATACCGGGCTCTTGCGCAGCGAGCGCAAAGCGTAGCGAACGTCTTGGAGCGTGGTCTCGAGAAGGTGAAGTCCGCGCTGATCGCGGCATTGTTCCTGGATTTGCGTGATGCCGCCGATCTTGCGCAGCGCCGCGTAGCGGGCTTGGTCAGAGGACATTCCGGCGGCAATGTTCTCCGTGATCTGTTGTTCAAGATGGAACTGGAGTTCACGATCCAATTCCGAGTCCACTTCCTCGCGGCGGAACAACGTGCGCAAACGCAACTGCAACTCATCGAACCAGCGCATGGAAATGCTCCTGAGCTCTCCTGATGCGAATGCTCTCCTATGCGAATAAAGGAGATTGATTCGGCAATGTGTATGGCTCTGTCATCCTGAGCCGCTTTTGGCGAAGGACCTCCGGAAGATGTTCAACGTTCCATGCACTGTCTTGGCTTTTCAGCGAGTTCGTCGCTAAAAAGCCACTTCAGCGAAGGGAAGCAGAAACGTTTTCCGCAGATCCTTCGCCAAAATCGGCTCAGGATGACAGATTCTAGAGATCCGCGCGTCGACCCCGTCCATATGATCCGATCCATTTCGGTAAACCACCCCATTACACTTTCTTCAGCACCAAATTGATCGCCGACGACAGCCGGTCCCAACTGGCCTTCTCTTTTTCCAGTTGTTCACGTCCCGTTTTGGTAAGCGAATAAAATTTCGCTTCACGTCCGCTTTCCGTCTTTGCCCACTCTGCTTTGATCCACGCCTGCTGCTCGAGTCGATGCAGGGCTGGATATAACGAGCCTTGCTGCACCTGCAGAACCTCGCCGGAAATCTGCTCGATACGCTTGGCGATTGCCCATCCATGCTTCGGCTCCAATGCAATCGTGCGCAGGATCAACAGGTCAAGAGTTCCCTGTACGAGATCGCTCGGCTTGCCCATTTGCAGATAATCTACAAACCGTATTGTAGATAGTCAATGGCTGTGACTCGCTTGGTAGCTCAACGCCGCATCGACCCCACGCCTACCTTCGGATACATAGCTACTGTCATCCCTCACTCCGCGAGCAACTATTCATTGCGTTACCCTCTAGGTTTGCGGAGCGGGGGATCTGCTTGTCCGGGCATAGCGAAAAGCAGATCCCCTCGACCGCAGAACCAAGTGAGTTCCGTCCGTCACCGTTTCATGCGGTCGAAGGGAAGACAGTGGTCGTCAATTACAGCGCTAATCCACTGTTCGCTTTCGCACATGAACATTCATTCGCGCACGGCCACCGCTCAGCCTCCGGCAAACAACCTTGCTGGTTTCAGCGACTTACTGCACTCTTACTTTGGCAACCCTGCTGCAATAAAACTCGGTTCATCCCACGATTCACCCATGAATCTTCGCCTGGCAGTTCGATCTTTACGGAAGAGCCCAGTGTTTACCATTGTGTCGGTCACCGTGCTGGCGCTGGGCATCGGGGCGAACACCGCTATTTTCAGCGTGGTGGACGCCGTAATGTTGCGTCCGCTTCCTTATAGCAATCCGGAGCGCATCGTTGCTGTGGGGACCTACTGGCCGCATAGTGGCCGCATCGGGCAGGTTTCTATGCCCGACTTCCTCGACTGGAGAGTTCAGAGTCATAGTTTCGACACGCTCTCCTACTACGCCGCATACCCGCACAGCGTCTTTGCCAACAACATCGCCGCGCAAATCAACTGTGCGATCGCGGATACCCATTTCTTCAACATCTTTGGCGTGCAGCCCGAGATTGGCCGCCTGTACAGCGATAACGACAAGAAAAGCGACACGCCGGTGGCAGTCGTTGGTGATTCGTTTTATCGCCGCATCTTTCAAGGCAATCCGAACATCCTCGGGAAAACGATCAAGTCGGGCGAACTTGAGCTGACGATTGTCGGAGTGATGCCTCCTGGATTCGATTTCCCCCAACGCAGTGAGATATGGATTCCTGATTACGACTTCATAGTCCAGCCAAAGACACAGGAACGGTCTGCGCATAACTTTAGGGCTGTCGGTCTTCTCAAGCCGGCGGTTAGCGTGCACGAAGCGCAGGCGGAGATGAAGACCATCGGTGCTCGTCTCGCGCAGCAGTATCCCAAGGACGACAAGCTGAAAAGTGTGGCCGTCACTTCGCTGCGAGATCAACTCGTCGCGCAAGTTCGCCTGACACTCTATCTTCTACTGTCGGCGGTCGGGGTAGTGCTGCTCATCGCGTGCGCCAATGTGGCGAACTTGATGTTGGCCAAGGTCACCGTGCGTCGGCAGGAAATTGCCATTCGCACCGCTTTGGGAGCGAGCCACGGAGACATCGTTCGACAACTTCTTACCGAATCGCTGGTCTTGGCAGTTGTGGCCGGAAGCCTGGGACTGCTGTTGGGGTATTGGTCCGCAAAAGCCTTGGCACATGTGACGCCCGCTGCGCTCATCGCTAACACCGAGATCACGCTCGACTGGCGGGTTGCGTCGTTTGCCCTTGGCGTGTCTCTGCTCTGCACCTTTATCTTTGGCCTCGCGCCTGCCTTTCAAGCCAGCGGCGGCGACCTGCGCAGCGCGCTTTACACCGGCAAGACTTATTCGACAGCCGGGGGCGGCACTGGAAAGCTGCGTGCCGGAATCGTGGTCGCAGAGATCGCTATGTCGATGGCTCTCCTGGTCGCGGCGGGCATTCTCATCCGCAGCTTGATTGCGCTGAACGCGGTAGATCCGGGATACAGGGTGGACCACCTCAGCGTGCTGCATCCGATGTACCCGGCCAACAATGAGGCTGATTCGCAACACGGGCTCGCGTTTTACTCCGTGCTGCTGGAGAGCGCACCCACACTGCCAGGAATCAAACAAGTCGCGGGAGCAAGCGCATTGCCTTCTCAACCCACGGATAGCGACGGCGGCTTCTGGATTGCCGGCCATCCTGATCCGCCGCCCGGCGATTACATCACGCAATCGGCATTATTCATGACCGTCACTCCGAGTTACTTTCCCATAGTGGGAATCCCAATTGTGGAAGGGCGGGATTTCAACGAGCACGATGTTCCCGGCGCTCCGCTGACTTGCATCATCAGCGAACCGCTGGCGCGTAGGTTCTTTGCCGGCGAGAACCCGATCGGCCAGCAGATCCGCTTTGGTTACGATCTGGTCACGTACAAGAACTACCTGACCATCGTGGGCGTAGTGGCAGGCATACGGCAGGAGAATCTGCAGGAGCCTCCGGCTGCGCAGATCTACGTTCCCTATAAGCAGCATCCGGGACTTGCCAGCAACATGTACCTCATCTTTGCCGACAGCGGAGGTGGAGCGGCAGCGCTGCGCGCCGAGGCGCACCGTTTGAACCCGGAAGTGCCGCTGGAACTGAAGTCGCTGACGGACGTTGTCGGCGAGTCGTTCGCGGCGTCGCGTTTCCGCAGCGGCCTGCTGGCATCATTTGCCGGATTGGCCCTGATCCTCGCGTTGGCCGGACTGTACGGCGTCATGTCCTACACAGTCGAGCAGCGACGTAGCGAAATAGGGGTACGCATTGCGGTAGGCGCTCAGAAGAGCGACGTGACGCAACTGATCCTCGGCCAAGGACTATGGCTGGTGCTGCCCGGGGTTGTATTCGGCGCAGTGCTCGCCTATGGAGCGGGCAGACTCTTCGTGAGTCTCGTCTATGGAGTCAAGGCCAGCGATCCGCTCACGTTCATCTCTATCGCCGCTTTGCTGACAATGGCGGCGCTGCTTGCGATGTACGTGCCAGCGAGAAGAGCCGCGGGAGTAGATCCAATGCGGGCACTGCGCAGCGAGTGAGCGACGCAGCGCCGTTCGAGCCCGGAACGCCGAACAACAAAACCAAAACATTACACCGATCTCCCGGATGTGACACGGATCACACGCATAAACCAAAACAGGAATGGGAGCTGGGTTCGCTTCTGGCGCTGCTTCGATCGAATTCCACACCTCTTGTGATTTATCCGTGTGATCCGCGTCACATCCGCGCGATCCGCGTCAGGTTTTTCTTACTTCGCCCGATCACCCGATCACCCGATTTCTTCCGCGCTCGCTTTTCGCAATGCTTAAATCTAGCCACACCTCTTGTGGTTTATCCGTGTCATCCGCGTCACATCCGCGAGATCCGTGTCATGTTTTCTTACTTGACCCGATCACCCGATTCTTCTCTCCGCCATCACCGCTCCGCTTTCACCTCGGGCGCGGGCAACTGCGGGTTGGCTAGCTCGTCTGCATGTTGCTTTTGTTCCAGTTGATTGACCATAGCGAATTCACGATCGGCATCGGCGCTCTTGCCCATTCGGTGCAGCAGGCGGCCGAGCGCGTTGTGGATGGTCACGCTTTCGGGCGCGAGCTGTTCGGCTTTCTGCCACGTTGCTATCGCGTCGGCCGGGCGATTCTGGTGCTCATAGATCTTTCCAAGCCCATATAGGGAATTCGGCAGACGAGGATCGCGGTTCAGCGCCTGCTGATAATAGCGCTCGGCGTCGCCATAGTTGCCGAGATACAAATCCATCGCGCCTAGCTGTTCGTAGTTGTAGGGAACGTCCGGTTCGAGCGAGATGTCTTCGAGGAACTCGTGCCGCGCGCGCTCGTAATCCCGCTTCTTCGCATACGCCCATCCCAGATTGAAGTGCACGAAGGGCAGCTTGGGATTGAGCGCTGCAGCCTTCTCCAATTCGGGAATGGCATCCTCGGGCTGTGCCCGGTTCAAATACGCTTTGCCTTTGAGCAGATGGAACGCAGGAGAGTCTCCTCCGATCTGCAACAACTGCGAGAAGGCACGATCGGAAACTTGGCGGTCTCCGGACTGCTCGGCCGCGATGCCAAGTACGTATAGGTAAATCAGGTCGCCCGACTGCTGTTCCCAATTCTGCTCGAGGGTGGCGAGAGCCGGTTCGTAATCGCCTGTGAAAAAGTAGCAAAGCCCGAGCAGATATCTGACCTGCTCCGTCGGGCTCTTCTCAGCCACCGATAACAACATCGGGATCGCAGCGCGATAGTCTCCCTCGCGGTAGTACACCAGGCCGATGTTGAGCCGAATGCCTTCCATAGCGGGGGCGATGTGCTCGGCGCGACGCAGGTGAGCCAGCGCCTGGGACGACTGCTTGCGGCGCATCTCCACAACCGCCAAATTCACATACGCGGCCGCCGATTTCGGATCGCATGCGATCACCGCGCGAAAGCTTTCTTCCGCTTCCTGCAGTTGGTTGGCCTGCAAAGCGGCCTGACCTTGCCGGAAGATAGACGCCAAATCTGTGGTGCAGGGTCGCGTTGTTCCCTCTGCTGCCGTGTGGGATGGCGCGGCCATGGACAGCACCGCAAGCGCCAGGGACGGTGCGGCCATCACAAAAAATCTTGACAACGTACTCTGAATGCGGATAGGTTCTCTGTTCATTAAAACGGTTCAGTACCTTTATTCAAACGGTTCGCTAGGCCCTGATTCAATTCAACCCCACTGGTGGTGCCGCATGAAGAGATTACTCGCCTCTGCCGTTTTTGCCTTGTTGTTTTCCACGGTTGCTCTTTGCCAGGACACCGGTCAGATTACCGGAACGGTTCGCGATAACACTGGGGCGGTTGTTCCCAACGCGAAGGTGACGGTGGCCAATCCGGCGCAAGGTATCACCCGCAATGTAAGCACTAATAGCGATGGTGATTATCTCGTTCCCGGTCTGCCGGCGGGCGAGTATGACTTGACCGTGACTGCGTCGGGGTTCCAGAGCTTTCAAGCGAAAAACCTCACGTTGCGCGTCGCGCAAAAGACCCGCGCCGATGCCAAGCTCTCGGTTGAACACGTGACCACGGAAATCGTGGTCGCCGGAGAGGCGGCAACTGCGGTAGAGACGCAGTCCTCCGAAGTGGCCGGAACCATTACTTCCAAAGAGCTCACGCAGCTGGAACTGAATGGACGTAACTTCAGCCAGCTGGTGACGCTCACGCCCGGCGTAAGCAACCAGACCGGCCAGGATGAAGGCCAGGTTGGAGTGAACGGGAGCGTGCTCTTCAGCGTGAATGGCGGCCGCACCGAGTACAACAACTGGGAGGTCGATGGTGGCGACACCATGGACAACGGCAGCAATGGCACGCTGAATGTGTATCCCAGCATCGACGCCATCGCCGAAGTGAAAGTGCTCACATCGAACTACGGCGCACAGTACGGCCGCAATGCCTCAGGAACCATCGAAGCGGACACCAAGTCCGGCACCAGCCACTTCCATGGCGATGCTTATGAGTTTCTACGCAACGACAAGCTGAACGCCAGAAATTACTTCGACCTTCCCGGCCCGGTGCCGGGCTACAAGAAAAATGATTTTGGTTTCACTATCGGCGGCCCGATTTTCATTCCCAACGTCTACAACACTGAGAAGTCGAAGACCTTCTTCTTCTTTTCAGAAGAATGGCGGCGCGACCGGGTTCCGGGACAGGTCTTCAACCAGGCAGTACCCACGCCAGCGCAGTTGAAAGGCAATTTCTCTGACATCTGTCCGGCACCAGGTACCGAATTCTCCCGCGACGACACGCAAAGCGCACTTCCCGTTTTCGCCGACTGCCCAGCCAGCGGCTCCGGACCCAACAGCACTTCCACCGCGCAAACGTTTGTGGGATTTCCCGGAAATCAGGTTTCGGTCGATCCCAATGCCACCGCGCTTTTGACCATGGTGCCGCCGGGAAACTCAGCGCCGGAGAACTGCGGAGGCGATCCGATCCTGAATTGCTTCAGCGCCTCACCGTCAACCCCAACCAACTGGCGGGAGGAGTTGTTCAGGATCGATCACAACATCAGCGACAACATGCGCGCCAGCTTCCGTTTCATTCACGATTCCTGGGACACGGTTACACCCGCCGTGCTTGACTGGGGGCTCGTCACTTCCAGCTTCCCGACCATCCAAACCCAATTCGTTGGGCCGGGAATCAGCATGGTTGCGCGCCTGACCAATACTATTTCGCCGACGATGCTGAACGAATTTGTGGCCAGCTATACCACCGACCACATCACGCTTACCAACACCGGAACCGTTCAGCGTCCGGCTGGCCTGACCATGGGCACGTTGTTCAACAATGGCTTCGGTGGAAAGATCTCGGGCATTAACCTCACCGGCAACGGAGTCTACGGCGGAGGCTTTGCCGAAGACCCATCGTTCATCCCGTTCATAAACTCCAATCCGACCTACACCTACCGTGACAACATCAGCAAGATCGTGGGCAAGCACAACCTGGTGGCCGGCGGCTACTTCGTTGCCGCGCAAAAGAACGAGGACAACTCTCCCGAGCTGGCAGGACTCTTGACCTTTGACGCGTCCGCGGGCGGTTTCAGCACCGGCAATGCCTTAGCCGACATGCTGACGGGCCGGATCGCTTCCTTTCAGCAGACCAATAAGCAGGTGAAGTATTACAACCGCTACAAGATCTTCGAACCCTATCTCCAGGACGACTGGCGCGTGAACGATCGGCTCACCTTAAACCTCGGTCTACGCCTCAGTTTGTTTGGCACTTATCGTGAGCGCTACCAGCAGGAATTTAATTGGGAGGCTTCGGCGTATCAGGCCGCAAGTGCTCCGCAGATCGACGCCGACGGCAGCGTTACAGGACAGTCGGGAGCCATTATTCCCGGTAGCGGAAATCCGTTCACCGGCCTGGTGCAATGCGGAGCCAAGGGCGTCCATCCCGGTTGCATGAAGGGACATCTGTTCAATCCGGCGCCTCGCATTGGTTTTGCCTGGGATGTGTTCGGCAATGGTAAGACGGCTCTGCGCGGCGGCTACGGCGTCTTCTTTGAGCACACCAACGGGAATGAAGGCAACGTCGAGTCGCTGGAAGGCACTGCGCCGCTGGTTCAAACCTCGACGCAATTTAACATCAATGGCTACGATCAGATCGGCGGCGGCGGTTTGCAGTTCCCGCTGGGCGTGATCTCCATTCCCACCAAAGCGATCTGGCCATACATGCAGCAGTGGCACGTCGATATCCAACATCAAATATTCAAAGACACTGTGCTCACGACCTCGTACGTGGGCAGCAAGGGAACTCATCTGACACTGCAGAGCAATGGCAATCAATTGCTCCCGGTTCCGGCCAATCAGAATCCATTTCAGCCTGGCCAGACAATTTCAAGTACCGACGCTTGTGATTCTTTAACCGTAAATGGCGTAGCTCTGACGGGCGCGGCACTGAACAATCTGCAGGTAGCTTGCGGCAACTCACCCGATCCCTTCCGCCCAGTCCAGGGCTTCGGCAACATTACGTCGCTTCAGCCTGTCGCCAACTCAAGCTACAACGCGTTGCAGGTGCAGGTGCGCAGGACTTCGGGCCCCCTCACCATGGATGTGGCGTACAGCTACAGCCATTCCATCGACGATGCGTCCGACCGCTTCGACACTACCTTTGTGAATGCATATGACTTGCGCGCCAATCGCGCGAGTTCAAACTTCGATCAGCGCCACATCCTCAACATCAGCTATGTCTATGACCTGCCGTTCTTCCGCGGGAAGGGTTTGGCTCACACCGTGCTTGGGGCATGGCAGCTCTCGGGCATCACTTCGTTCCAAACCGGGACTCCCTTCGGAGTCACATTCCCCAACGACAACGCCGGAGTTGGAAACGGCGTGGGAACCGGAGCCTACGCCGACGTCGTGGGCAATCCCAACCTGCTCGATGGGCCAACCTTATTGCCAGGGCAGAAAGCCCCGCTGCTTTACAATCCGAACGCGTTCGCAGCACCTACAGGCCTGACGTTTGGAACTTCCGGGCGAAACTTCCTGCGCAATCCGAGAAGAACGAATTTCGACATGGCGCTGTTCAAGCGAATTCCTGTGAAGGAAAGATTGAACTTCGAATTCCGTGCCGAGGCATTCAACGTCTTCAACCATACGCAGTGGTCAACCAACTCCGGGGACGTGGACAACGACATCACCTCAGGAACATTCCTGCAGCCCACAGCCGCGCACCGCGCGCGCACGCTGCAACTGGCACTGAAGGCGATCTTCTAGTCGATATTCATGGCCGGGGAAGCCTGGCGGCTTCCTCGGCGAGGGACATAACGGGGGAATAGTGGCGAGATCCAAAGCGGGAACGAAAGGGCAAGGCAGCCCGCGCGCCACGATTCGCGATGTCGCAAAACAGAGCGGCTTTTCGTCCTCTACGGTCTCGATTGTTCTGAACGACGCTCCGCTGGCCCGCTACATTCCCAAAGTCACAAAAGACCGCATTCAGGCGACCGCAAAAAAACTCGGCTACCGCCCGAATTTATTCGCGCGTTCGCTCCGCGGCAACCGCACTCACACCATGGGCGTTCTGGTCTTCGACATGGGCGACCCCTTCTGCACGCCGATTATTCAGGGCATCGAAGACGCGCTGTACCAGAAGTCCTACCTGCCCATCCTTACCGACGTCCAGAATGAGCGCAGCCGCTTCGAAACTTACCTCGAAATGCTTCTCGGGCTGCGGGTGGAAGGCCTAATAGTTCTGGGAAATTGGCTGTTCATGGACGTTGACGTCCTCTCCGATTTGGCCAAGAACCGCATTCCCACGGTGATGATCGGGCACGAATTGAGAAAAGGCCCGGTAAGCTCGGTGATCGTGGACAACGAAGCCGGCGGACGGCTGGCGATTGAGCATCTATTCGCGCTGGGACATCGGGACATTGCATTCATCCGCGGGCCCAAAGGACTGGGTGACAGTGCGCCGCGATGGCGCGGAGTAAAGAAGTTCGCGGACGCCAAAGGTCTGGTGCTCGATCCGGATCGCATCGTCGATCTCCCGGAATCGCAGCATCCCAATTCGGGATTCGAGGCAGGGCTTGCCCTTACCAAGCGGCTAGTGGAGCATGGCCAGCGATTCACCGCGCTTATGGCCTTCGACGATATGTCCGCACTGGGCGCGATCCGGGCATTGACCTCCGCTGGCATCGGCGTTCCTGAATGTTCCGTAATCGGCTTTGACGATGTATCTCACGCCAGCATCACCACTCCGGCGCTTACGACCATTCGCCAGCCCATGAGCCTCATGGGATCGATGTCGGTCAGCATCGCTCTTGAAGCCATCCAGGCTGAAGAGAATTCCAAGCAATTCGCAGCCGTGCACCGCCACCTCGCTCCGGAGCTGGTGGTGCGAGATTCGACGAAATCGTTGGCCGGATCTCTCGGCGAGCGGCCGCTCGCTCGGCGCGCCGCCGCAACTCCCAGTATGGATCTGGTTGGGGACAATTGAGAACCGGGATTCGCCCTGTGATCCGGAGGTCCGCTTTTGACCGAAGGATCTTGCGCTTGGCTGCGTTCCTCTGTCTCTTGTCGCTTCCGGCTTGTGCGTGGCCATCGCCCAAATCAAAGCAGCCCAAATCACAGCAAAAACCAGAATGGGTGCTGACGTGGAGCGATGAGTTCGACGGTCCCAACGGCACGCCAGTCGATTCCCAAAAGTGGACATCTGAAACCGGCGGCAATGGTTGGGGAAATAATGAACTCGAGTACTACACCACCAGCACTCGCAACGCTCGCCAGGAGCACGGACGGCTGGTGATTGAGGCCATCCATGAACCGCACACCGGCCCGGACGGAGTGCAGCGAAGCTACACGTCGGCGCGGTTGAAGACTCAAGGCAGGTTCTCGCAGGCCTACGGACGATTCGAAGCGCGCATCAAGATGCCGCGCGGAAAGGGAATCTGGCCGGCATTCTGGATGCTCGGAGATGACATTAGCTCGGTTGGCTGGCCCAAGTGCGGCGAGATCGACATCGTAGAAAACCTGGGCAGCGAGCCATCCATCGCCCATGGAACCATCCATGGTCCGGGGTACTCCGGAGACCATGGCATCGGATCTCCATTTACCCTCCCTAAGGGGAAACGCTTCAGCGACCAGTTTCACGTGTTCGCCGTGGAGTGGGATCCGCAAGAGATTCGCTTCTACGTCGACGACAACCTATACGCGACCCGTCGGCCCGCCGATCTGCCTGCCGGCGCACACTGGGTGTACGACCATCCATTCTTCATTCTGTTGAACCTCGCGGTCGGTGGAAACTGGCCGGGAAATCCCGATAACACCACGAAATTTCCGCAAAAGATGCTAGTGGATTATGTGAGGGTGTATCGGCGTCCATGAGCCAATATCAGCTGCTCTACATTGTCCTCCGCCCATACCGTTGTCATCCTGAAGCCGTGTTTTGGCCGAAGGACCTTGTGGTTGATGTTGGAGTTGATGTTCCTTTTCGCCTGAGGCCGACAAATGAACCTATAATGCGTTCGCCGTGGAAGCAGAAGCCGACATCAACCGAAAGACATTTGTTTGGGGCGTTGTGCTCGCATGGCTTCCCATTGCGTTCCTCATGGTCGGCATGGTGGGAGCATTTATGGAGGTGTCTGCCCAGAAAACTTCAGGTTTCGGCGCAGTCGCTGGCGGTCTCTCGGGAATACTTGTAACTTACGGATTGCTTGTTGGCTTCGCTTCTCCGATTTTCGCGATAGTTCTATTAATCCGAGGAATCTCTCAAACGCGGTCGCGGACTCGAACATTCGTCGCCGTGATTTCTATTTGCAGCGCTGGAATGGTTTTGCTGATGTGCGGCGCCGCTGTTTGGTCGCTGATTAGGCTGCGCCAGTAGCTACATTCGTCAGTTTCGTGTCGTGGGCCAGGGTGCCTCGATCTCGACGTTCGTAATGTCTAGTGATCCCTTTCCACCGACGAGTGAACCTTGGGCTCGGTTCCCCAGCAAAGCCGCCTTGTGCCCTAAAAGTCCGGATTTTGGGCCGTGAAAATGCCCCAAAAGTACGCTCAGGAAGTCACAAAACGTAGGCGCTGGTAGCTGGAAAATGAGCTGCGGAGATGCGTTGGGAGTTTGCCGCTAAACGCCTTTGCATCCTTATCCTATGCTGCAGCATTTTTCGTCAAGGTGAGCTCGTTTGGGTGAGGGCGTCGCAATTGCGATCCGAGGGAATTGGGAGCGTTTTCGAGTTTTTGAAGTACTCCCCCAAGAGACAGCTCTTGCGATCGAAGCCAGGCCGACGTTAAATCGATTTATCTCCGCCCTCAGGAATTCTGGTGACCAGCTCTCCCTGCTTCCCGCTTTTCGTTTCTCGCGCCCTCGGACATAAGCCGAGAGCCGATTTACACTGGAAGCGATTGTCGGGGAGCCAGGCGCGAATGAAATACCGCAAGCTAGGTCGTACTGGATACAACGTAAGCGAAATCGGACATGGGTTGTGGGGAATGAGTGGCTGGAGCGGATCGGAAGACCGAGAGTCGCTCGAATCACTGCAACTGTCGACCAGCCTGGGATGCACGTTCTTCGATACTGCCTGGGCATACGGTGAGGGCCACAGTGACCAGCTAATCGGCAAGGTCCTGAAACAAAATCCCGATAAACGCCTCTATGTAGCCTCAAAAGTGCCGCCTAAGAACCGAAAATGGCCTGCGTCTAGCGAATACGCGTATGCCGACGTATTCCCGCGCGATCACGTAATGAAGCACGCGGAGATGGTTCGCGAGGCCATCGGCGTGGCACAGATCGATCTGCTGCAGTTCCACGTGTGGGACGACAAGTGGACCGAGGATGCCGATTTCCGCTCCACGGTGGAAGAACTCAAGAACAAGAAGTTGATCGCCCATTTTGGCCTGAGCTTGAACCGGTGGGAGCCCGAGAATGGCATCGAGGCGCTCAGAACCGGGCTGGTGGATGCGGTACAGGTGATCTACAACATTTTCGATCAGTCTCCGGAAGATGAGCTTTTTCCCGTGTGCCGTGAACTGAATGTGGGCGTGATTGCGCGCGTGCCGCTCGATGAAGGCAGTCTCGGAGGCAAGCTGACGCTCGAGACGAAATTCCCGGCGGGCGATTGGCGCGCGAGCTACTTCGGACCTGAGAACCTGGCCGAGACGGTAGAACGCGTGGACCGTCTCAAGGAGATCTTGCCCCCCAGCATGACGCTTCCCGAAATGGCATTCCGCTTCATTCTGTCCAATCCCGACGTCAGCACCACGATTCCGGGCATGCGAAAACCCAAACACGTTGGTGAGAACATCAGCTATAGCAAAAAAGGACCACTGCCGAAAGACTTGCTGAAGGAGTTGCGTGCGCATCGCTGGGAGCGCGAGCCCAAGGCTTGGGCGGCGTGAGATGATTTCGCGATTTTGGCGAGTGCGGATTCGCTCATTCGTAGACAATTGGCTGCGCTCAAGTCGCACCTAAGAGCGCGCTGACCTCCGCTTTTCGCCTAGAATTTGCATGTTGGCTTCTCATGCGGTCGCATCGAGTAAGAAGTCCTAAGTGGCGAATGGCAGTGCTGCTGATGGTTATCGGCGGCATCTCACCCGCTTCTGCACAAACGGCAAGGCCGCAGCATGCCCGGCTTTCGCTTATCCCCGAGCAAACGGCGCTTGTTTCCGGCTCGCAATGGATCGGACTGCGCTTCCAGCTGGATCCTGGGTGGCACATCTACTGGACAAATCCAGGCGATTCGGGCGAGCCACCGAAGATCACGTGGCATCTTCCCGCTGGAATCACCGCAAGTGACTTGCACTTTCCCACTCCGCACCGGATTCAGGACCACGGATTGACAGATTACGGGTACGAAGGCGAGGTCGTGCTGCTTTCGAAGCTCACGACTGCGGCGGGATCCGCGTCTAATCGAGCTGAGATCGGTGCCGACGTGAGATATCTGATTTGCCGTGAAGTCTGTGTGCCCGCAAGAGATCACGTGTCACTGACGTTTCCTGCGGACAACGGCTCTGCGGCGTCTGCTGCGATTCGAAATGCTGAGTCTCAGCTGCCGCAAGCCCTACCATTCCGCACACATATTCGAGTTGTGGCCCAGCCGGATTCGTTTGTACTGACCGTCGCGAAACCTTCCGGCATTGGACGGATCACAGATTTCATGGCCGCGGATCCGCAAACGATCGAGAACGCCGCCAAGCCGGTGCTGCAAGAGTCAGCAAAAGTCTCGCGCATGCAGCTCAAAAAATCAGATCAGCTCAAACAGGAGATTTCCAAATTGCGTGGCTTGCTGATTGCGGGTGAGAAGGCCTACGACGTATCGCTTCCCCTAGTGAAGGCAAAGGCATCGCACAAATGAGATTTTGAACCCAGGTTCTGGAACAATCAGGCTCAAAGCAAGGAGTTAAAACCATGAAATCAATTCGTACTTGCAGCTTAATTGCTGTGGCGCTGTTCGCAATCGGCGCGTTGGCGGTGACAGTTGGTGATAAGGCGCCGGATTTTACCGGCATTGATAGTTACGGAAAGTCACACAAACTCTCGGACTATCACGGCAAATTCGTGGTGCTCGAATGGCACAACAACGGATGTCCCTTTACCCAAAAGCACTATGACAGCGGCAATATGCAGCGCTTACAGAAAGAATGGACCGATAAGGGAGTGGTCTGGTTTACCGTGATTTCGTCCTCACCGGGCGCACAGGGTTATGTAACTGCCGACCAGGAGAACGAGTACATGCAGAAGATGCATGCCGCTCCCACCGCCGCGCTGCTCGATGCGAAAGGGGATATCGGGCACCTGTACGGCGCAAAAACCACGCCACACATGTTCGTCATCGACCCACAAGGAAGCTTGATCTACAACGGCGCCATCGACGACAAGGCTTCGACCGATCCTTCCGACGTCACGAGGGCCAAGAACTACGTCTCGGAAGCTCTGCAACAAGCCAAAGCGGGACAACCGGTGGCTGTGGCAAGTACGCGTCCGTATGGATGCTCGGTAAAGTACGCCGACTGATCGCTGCCACTGCGACCGTTAGCAGGATGCAGAGACGCAGATTGACTGCGTCTCTGCATCGCGCACACTCCTCTTCGCAGTAACCGCTGACCTCAAATCGGTTACGTTACCCCTGCACCAGCTCCAAGTTACCGACGTACATTGACCCTCCGCGACAATCGCCATATTGTTGGCGCGTACATGGGAAGTCTCTATGAGGCTATCGGGCTCGGTGGAATGCCTCTGAGATGCCGGATCGCTAGGAATAAGCTATGAAGAAATTGCGCCGAATGTCAGCTGTGCTGCTCGCATTGACCTGCGCGGCGTTGGCCGATCCCGCAGATCGTCAGCTGCTCAGAGAGCAATTGCCCGAATACCCCACGCTGCTGCAGAAGATGGGCATCGGAGGAACAGTAAAACTCTCCGCTTTGGTGGCCGCGGATGGCACGGTAAAGAGAGCCAAGATCGATGGCGGCAACCCTATGCTGGGCGAAATCGCCTGTGGAGCGGTGAAGAAGTGGAAGTATGCCGCCTCGTCCGCGCCGAGCCACGTGCTTGTAGAGATGGTTTTTGACGCGAAGTCCGCCACTGTGCGCGTGAAACCGTAAAAACCATCCGCACGCGCCTGCTATTTACCGTTGTAGCTCACACGCCAAATTGATTTCGTTCCATCGTCGCTGACAAAGAGCGAACCATCCGGCGCCACTGCGACGCCCACCGGACGTCCCCAGACATCCCCATCCTTGGTGACAAACCCGGTGAGGAAATCTTCATATTCTCCAGTGGCGTGTCCCGCCTGGTGCAGCTGAACGCGGACTACCTCGTATCCGGCGCGCAGTTTCTTGTTCCATGAACCATGTTCGGCGGCGAAAATGTCGCCGCGATACTCAGCAGGGAACTGCTTGCCTTCGTAAAAAGTCATTTCCAGGGAGGCAAAATGGGGTTGCACCAGCACGTCGGGGACGATGACTTTGTCCTTTAGCTCGGGGTGCTTACCCTGGTGCCTCGGGTCCTGATGGCCTCCGATGTAGTACCAGGGCCATCCGTAGAAGCCGCCTTCCTGCACGTGGGTAATGTAATCCGGCGGCAGGTTGTCGCCGATATCGTCGCGCTCGTTCACCGAACACCACAGCTCTCCCGTTTTGGGCTGGATGTCCATGCCAACGCAGTTTCGAATCCCCCAGGCGTATACCCGTAATCCAGTGCCGTCAGGATTGAACTCCAGCACGTCGGCACGGTGAAACTCCGCAGAATTGTTGTCAGTATCGTCGACATTGGAGTGCGAACCGACGGAAACATACATCTTTTTGCCGTCTGGCGAGAAGACAATATCTCGCGTCCAATGTCCCCCGCCCCGCAGGTGCCCGCCGCCGGGCAGATCCGCGATCTTCTGTTCGCGTCCGGTGGCTTTCAGGTCGCCATTCTTGTAGGGAAAGCGAACCACGGAGTCGGTGTTGCCGATGTAAACCCATTCCGGATTCGGTCCTGGTGGATAAAAAGCGATGCCAAATGGCTTGGTCAGCCCAGTGGCAAAAACCTCGTTGCGCTCGGCCTTACCCTCTGCAGTGACGCCGCGCAAGACCTTGATGACGCCGGGATCGCTCTCTGCAACGAACAGGTCACCGTTCGGGGCTGTTCTGATCTCACGCGGATTATCGAAACCACCGGCGTACAAATCCACTTTGAATCCCGGGGGAGCTTGCGGCCATGCGTCCTTTGGACGCGGTACTAGGTCGGGGCCATTGTCCACCGACTTGGTCGCGTACGGCTGCGGAAGATCGGCAACGGTGATCTTGTGCATGGTGCCAGCGGTTTCGGTCTTGTAGTCACTAAAACTGCCTAGTTTATTGGTTTGTGCGCCAAGAAGCGAAGCCGCCGAAATCACAAATATGGTGAGAGAAAGAACTGTGGGGAGATAGTTTCGGTAGTGCATAGTCGCAGCGGAAGCCTTTCCTCGCTGAAGTCAACGATAGCAGGATGCGGTGTAGCAGGTTGCGCCGAATTGCGGCTAGAAGCGCAATGGGCCTGCAGAAACTCTGTCGATTAGGCCCGCACAAGCTCCGCCATGCCAGAACTGTCACAGCCGACGGCTGTGCCACAAAAGTAGTTGGAAACATTTTGTGCTACCCTCATCGGCCATGACAATGCGACCCAGCACTCTGCGCCGTGTCCTCGTGGGATTGTTGATCCTTGTCGCCGCATGCACGCTAACTGCCTCTGACGCGCGTGAACCTGCGCCTCGATTCTCTGCCAAGACGCTGGGCGGCGAAAAGTTCAACAATGATTCCCTTAAGGGGAAAATTGTTCTGCTGCAGTTCTGGGCCGCGTGGTGCCAGTATTGCCGCGGTGAGCAGGAGATGGTGGATGACATCGACAAGGAATTTGCCCGCAAGGGCTTGGTCGTCTTGGCCATTGACGTGAACGAGTCGAAGAAGAGGGTCAAGAAGTACCTGGAGAGCAGTCCCCGCAGTTGTCGAATCGTGCTCACCGAGGACACTAACCTTGCCGCGATGTTTGCCGCGAAGTCCTATCCCATCTATGTCGCTATCGATCGCGACGGAAATGTCGCTGGAGAGCAGTGCGGAGCCGCCGGCGAGAACGCATTGCGAAATCTCCTGGGTAGGGCAGGGCTGGAAAGCGCGGATGATTCGGCGTCCCGCCCATGAGATCAGCACGCGAACTGCAGAGCAAAACGATTAGCCAACGTGCTGGAGCACCTGCTCGCGCTCCTCAGCGTCGTGCCTGATTTCGGCCTCGTCATGGGGTAGCGCGATGGTAAGCACCTCGTCAATGCTGTTCACATAGTGCACCTGCACGCCTTCCAGCTGGTCTGGAGTTAGATCTTCTTCCACGTTCTGCCGGTTTTCTGCAGGCAGAATCACGTCGCGGACTCCCGCACGCTTAGCTGCCAACACTTTCTCCTTGATTCCGCCAACTGGCAGCACATTCCCGCTGAGCGTGATCTCGCCGGTCATTGCGGTCAGCGGACGTACCTGCGTTCCAGTTAACAGAGACACCAGAGCTGTCGCCATCGTCACGCCTGCTGATGGGCCGTCTTTGGGTACCGCGCCTGCGGGTACGTGGATATGGATGTCGAGCTCCTTGAGAAACTCCTCATCCAACCCCAGCTGCTTCGCGTTGGAACGGACCCATGTGAGGGCTGCTTGCATCGATTCCTGCATTACCTGGCCAAGCTGGCCGGTCATGCTGAAGCTGCCTTTGCCCTTCATCTTGTTGGCTTCGATGAAGAGCACGTCGCCACCAGCTGGGGTCCACGCCAATCCGACCGCCACGCCCGGACGCTTAGTCCTTTCGGCGATCTCGGTGTCGACGCGAACCTTGATGCCACCCAGGAATTCCTGAACGATTTCCTTCGTCAAGACCAGCTTGTCTGTCTTGCCTTCGGCGATGCGGCGCGCCTGTTTGCGACACATGGTTCCGATGTTGCGCTCAAGATTGCGCACACCCGCCTCGCGTGTGTAGTGCCGAATGAGGTAGCGGACTACCTCTTCCGAAAACTCGATCTGCTCGGGCTTGAGACCGTTCTCTTCGATCTGCCGCGGGATCAAGTAGCGAAACGCGATATGCACCTTCTCGTCCTCGATATATCCCTGCAGCTCAATGATCTCCATACGATCGCGTAGAGGTTCGGGAATAGGATCGAGTACGTTTGCCGTACAGATGAACAGCACCTTCGAAAGATCGAAAGGCACATCGAGATAGTTGTCACGGAACGTCGAATTCTGCTCAGGATCGAGCACTTCCAACAACGCCGACGCGGGATCTCCGCGGAAGTCACGTCCAAGCTTATCGACTTCATCCATCATGAAGACTGGGTCGTTCGTCTCAGCTCGGCGCAAGCTTTGGATGATCTGCCCCGGTAGAGCGCCAATGTAGGTGCGGCGATGGCCGCGCAGTTCGGCTTCGTCGTGCATGCCACCCAGGGAAATGCGCGAGAATTTTCGTCCCAGAGAGCGCGCGATACTGCGACCAAGCGAGGTTTTACCCACGCCCGGAGGGCCGACGAAGCAGAGGATCGGGCCTTTCATTCCCGGCTTCAACCTGCGAACCGACAAATAGTCGAGAATGCGGTCTTTGACCTTCTGTAGATCGTAGTGATCTTCATCGAGAATCTCTTTGGCTTTGGCTATATCGACATCAGTGCCGGAAGATTTGCTCCAAGGAAGCACCGCCAGCCACTCGATGTAGCTGCGCGTCACCGAATAGTCCGCTGCCATGGGAGACATGCGACCAAGACGCGTGAGCTCTTTGAGAGCTTCCTTTTTCACGTCTTCGGGCATGCCTGCTGCTTCGATTTTCTTTTTTAGCTCTTCAGTATCGCGCTGGGTCTCGTCTTGCTCCCCGAGTTCCTTTTGGATTGCCTTCATCTGCTCGCGTAAGTAGTACTCGCGTTGCGAGTGCTGCACTTGATCCTGGACTTCGGTCTGGATCTTGTTACGCAGTTGCTGGACTTCAAGCTCTTTGGCCAAATGCTTGTTGATCTTCTGAAGACGCGCCTTTACCTCGATGATCTCCAGTATCTCTTGCTTGTCGGTAGTTGAGAGCGACGGCAACGAGGAAGCAATAAAGTCCACCAGGCGTCCTGGCTCTTCGATATTGATGGCTACGGTTTGTAGCTCATCAGAGAGAGTGGGGGAGCCGGTAACGATCTGCTGGAACAACGTGAGAACGTTGCGCTGGAGAGCTTCAATTTCCGGGCCAGTTTCTGTGCTCTTCTCCGATATGGGATCAACGGTAGCACGCATGAACGGCGTTAGCTGCTGGTAATCTCGCACGTGAACGCGCTCAACACCTTCGGTGAAGACGAACAGGCTCTGGTTCGGCATTTTGACCACTTTGTGTACCGTAGCAAGTGTGCCGATGCCATAAAGATCGGTTGGTTGTGGCGTGTCCACACGCGCTTCGCGCTGCGCCACCACGACGATGGATTTTTCTTCGCCAAGCTGGTTTATTAATTGCACCGAGCTTTCCCGGCCCACAGTGAGCGGCAATACCGCGTGTGGGAACAGCACGGTGTCACGAACGGGGAGGATTGGCAACGAGCGCTCACCTGTAAGTGCTTGCGTGTCCTTCCCCTGCGCGGAAACTACTACATCGTTATTTTCTTTTTCCTTACTCTTTTTTGTTTCTGCCATATGAGGGCCTTATAAACCTTGATAATAGATGACTCAACTTCTGCAAAAGATTCGAGGTGCGAATTGTACTACTGAGGTGTGGCCGTACGCAGTCAGTTTATATGGAGCCATTCATTGCAGCGCCATTGGTACCGCTGAAGTACAAATATTGTTCAACCCGCTTTGTACACGCCGAGAACTTTCACCATCGGGCAAATCTCTCGCAGATGTCTCAAGGCGTTTTCGGTGGCCGGAGTTTCGCCGGATTTGAGATCAGCATAGAAAACGTACTGCCATGGGGTTCCCTTTACCGGCCTGGATTCGATCTTGCTCAATGAGATGTCGCGGAGCGCGAAAACGGCAAGGGTTTTGAAGAGGGCGCCGGGTTCATCTGGTACCGAGAAAGCGAGTGAAGTCTTATCGGCATCTTTCGCCCAGCGTTGTCTCGGAGCAATCAGCAAAAATCGGGTGAAATTCTTGGAATCGTCTTCGATGCCGGATTTCAGAATCCTTCCGCCATATTCCACCGCGGCTTGCCTGCTGGCGATTCCCGCCGATGACTTCTCTCGTCTTTCGACCACATGTTTGACGCTGCCCGCCGTGTCATAAAAAGGGACTTGTTCAACTGTCGCGTGTTCGCGAAAGAATCGGCGGCACTGATCAAGAGCCACGGGGTGCGAGAGAACGCGCCGCACCTGGGCCAGCTTCACTTCAGGAGCGGCGATGAGATTGTGTCGGATCCGGAGCCGATGCTCGCTATGGATGAACAAGGGATGCTCAAGCAGCAAATCGAAATGCTCTGTGACGGGACCCGCGAGTGTGTTCTCGATGGGAATCACGGCTGCTTGAGCTCGCTTTGAGAGCACGGCCTCGAACACTTCAGCAGAGCGCGCACACGAAAGCACCTCACTGGTAGGAACCATGTGGAGAGCTGCCTCGTGACTGAAAGAACCGCGTTCCCCCTGGATAGCAATCTTCAATTTCTCTCCAAAACATCAGTACCCGCGCAGCGTCTCGAGTTTTAGCGGGGCGGAGCCGCAGTGCCCACGACGGGATTCGTCCGGAGCATTCTAAACACAAGCAGCAACTCGGACCTACAGCTCTCGGATGCAGCTCTCGATCCACTACAACCCGATTCTGTCCCCGGCCTTCTTACCAACTAACGCAATCGGAAGACTTCTTGGGAGGTGGGCCCGATGCTTTGGACCCTTTTCGTAATCCTGCTTGTGCTCTGGCTCATCGGAGTAGTCAGCAGCTACACGCTCGGCGGATTCATTCATCTGCTGCTCGTGCTCGCTCTGGTCGCTCTGGTTTTCCAGCTGCTCACTGGCAGGCGCACCGCAGTGTAAGGGACGGAAAGTTTCGGACGAGTGTTTCAACACGAGGAGGCGAGATGGATAAGGACAGACTGAAAGGAAAGCTGGATGAGGTTGCCGGACGCGCGAAGCGCCAGGTTGGTGAATGGACTGGAGACGGGCAAGCCCAAGGCGAAGGCACGATGGAAGAGATCAAAGGTCGCGCCGAGAACGCCTGGGGGAAGGTGAAAGACGGCGCACGCAGCCTTAAAAAAGATGCCGAGGGAAATGCAAATCGTGATGATGACGTCGACATCGAGCGCAAACGCGATGTAGCCTGACCTCGGTCGATACAAAGACTAAAGGGCGCTCACTTTGAGCGCCTTTGCCTTGCTCGACGGTATTCGAGCAACATGGCTCCAGAGGGGTCGATTCTCAATCGCCAATCCGGAGGAACTACGGTTGTCGCGGTGTATTCAGCCACAATGAGCGGCCCGTGAGCTGAAAAACCGACCGGGAGATCCTCACGGTCGAGCAACCGAGCTCGTACCGGCTTACCTTCGAAGTACGCTGGCACCCTTACCCTTAGAAGGTTTCCGGCGGTCAATTTAGGACGTGCGGCAGTGCCACTCTGCTGCTTCAAGGACGCACGGACACGCAGTGTGACTGCTTCAATCTTGTTGGTGGCGTGCCGGTATCCGAATCGGCGCTGGTGGGCGGCGTGGAAGTCTTCCAGCAGCGAAGGCGAGTTACGCCAAGGGATTCGCAATTCGTATCCCTGACCTCGATATCGCAGGTCCAGGGAGCATTCGAGCCGCGGCTGTCCTTTCCATCCTTCCGCTTCGTATTCCCGGTGAGCAGTTTGCTTGAGCTCTTCCAGAATGTCCCCGATCTGAGCGGCTGCACTACCGAAATTCGCGATAGAGAGCAGGGTGGGAGCGGTGCGCGAAAAATCCTTTACGACATCACTTACTAGAATTCCGTAAGCCGACAGGGCGCCGGGGGAAGGCGGCACAATGACCCGCGGTATCGACAGAGACGCTGCCAACTCGCAGGCATGCAACGCGCCCGCGCCACCGAAGGCAAGTACGGAGAATTCCCTCGGATCATAGCCCTGCTCGATGGAGACAACGCGAATCGCCTTTTCCATCGTCGCGTTAATGACACGAACAATCCCCCGCGCCAGATCCTCAGCCGACAAGTTCAGAGTGCGGTCGGCGATCCATTCGCGAAACACGGCCTGAGTGCGTACTAGATCAAGACGAAAGCGGCCACCGAGAAAGTTGTCGGCCCGCAAGCGACCGAGGAGTAGATTAGCGTCGGTTACGGTCGGCTGAGTGCCTTTCCCGTAACAGATGGGGCCAGGATCGGCTCCGGCGGACTCCGGCCCTACGCGCAGGGCTCCTCCGGCATCGATGCGGGCCATAGACCCTCCCCCGGCGCCCACGGTGTGAATGTTGAGCATAGGCACGCGGACCGGAATTCCAGCAACGTCAGCCTCGGAGGTAACAAGCAAGCGCCCTTCGAGCAGCGCCACATCGGTCGACGTGCCTCCCATATCAAAGGACACTATGTTCTCGAAGCCGGCGCTGCGACCCATCTCTAGCGCCCCAACGGCGCCCCCAGCAGGGCCAGAGAGAACGGTGCGGACCGGCTCTAATGCTGCTCTCTGAAGTGCAGTAATCCCGCCACTCGATTGCATTACGAAAATCTCTGCATCGCGTGTGCCGGAGAGACGCGTACGCAAGCTTTCCAAATATCGCTGCAGAAGCGGCTGCAGGTAGGCATTCACGGTAACCGTGCTCATCCGCTCGTATTCGCGAAACTCCGGAAGAATCTGATGAGAAAGCGATATCGGAACTGCAAGCGCCTGCAGTTCCTCGGCGAGAGCATTTTCGTTTTTGGAGTTTGCAAAGGAAAACAGCAGACATATCGCGATCGACTCCGGCTCCGATTTCTGTATTCGGAACCGCAAGTCGCGGAGTTCGTCCGCAGACGGAGCTTGCTCGATGCGGCCGTCCGGTCGCGTACGTTCTACCACTCCGAAGCGCAGCTCGCGTGCTACCAGCGGCTCGATCCTCCCGACGTCGAGGTCGTATAGCTTAGGCCTTGCTTGACGGCCAATTTCAATCGCGTCTTCAAACCCGGAGGTGGTGACCAGGGCCGTCCGGGCGCCCTTCCGCTGCAGCAGAGCATTGGTTCCCACGGTCGTTCCGTGCAGCAGGAGGACCTTTCGATCCTTGCCGTTCAAGATTGTTTCAACTGCATCGGCAATGGCCTGGGAAGGATCCTGAGGTGTTGAGAACACTTTGAGAATGTTCAGCCGATTGTGCTCGATCCAAACACAATCGGTGAAAGTGCCACCCGTATCTACGGCTATGCGCAGCGGTTCGGTTGGCTGTCTGGTAGAAGTCAGGATCCGGTTCTCCAAGCAGTTTTTTTGCCGTCTTACATCGGCAAATCACAGCCCAGGGTGGCTGTGCCACTCCTAAGATCTATGCCACAGCAGGTCGGCGGCAACGAAGACGAACAACACCACTGAGATCACCCCGTTCATAGTGAAGAACGCCGCATTCAGCTTTGAGAGATCGCGTGAAGACACCAGCGAGTGCTCGTAAGCCAGCAGCAACGCCACGGCGACGACTCCGGCGATCGCGAGTTTGCCCAGTCCGAACGTCACGACCAATGCCATGAGCAGAAGCAGCATTCCCACATGCATCAGTCGAGCAACCAACAATGCGTGGTGAATGCCATAATGCCGCGGGATCGAGTGCAGGCCGAAGCTGGCGTCGAACTCGCAGTCGTGGCAGGCATAGAGCACATCAAAGCCGGCAACCCAGAATGTTACGACTCCAGTCAGCAGCAGGATTCTGATGTCAAGGGAACCGCGAATGGCGATCCACGCGGCGGCTGGAGCGACCCCCAGCGCGAATCCAAGCACGAGATGTGACCATCGCGTAAAACGCTTGGTATAGGAATACAGGAATACGATCGCCAGTGCGACGGGCGACAGAATGAGACTCAATCTGTTCAGCATCGTCGCAGCCAGGATAAAGAACACACTTGCGACGATAACGAAGATGGCGACAAACTGTTTGGTGAGTACACCCGCAGGAACCGCTCGGGTCGTGGTGCGGGGATTCACCGCGTCAATCTCGGCATCGACCAAGCGATTGAAAGCCATCGCGGCGGAACGCGCGCTCACCATAGCCACGATGATCCAACAAAGCTGCCAGGCAGTGGGCCATCCACGCGCTGCGAGCATGGCCCCGCACAGAGCGAATGGAAGAGCGAACACCGAGTGCTCCCACTTGATCATCTCGAGTGAGACGCGAACGTTGCGGAGCGTGGGCACCGGATTATTTAACCACGGAGACACTTAGGCCCGGAGAAAGACTGGGAAGCAGCTGCCTGGAAAGTTCGGTTTTGAGGACACCGCGCTACATTTTGATCTCATTCGGTATCGGTGAGTACGACAGTACCGGGTTGCCGGACAGTGACGAAGTGCCTCTTGCCGTCTTGCCGTGCCTCTGTGTCTTTCCGTCGTGAAAATCATTCTTGGAAGCCTTCCTCGCCGATCAGCGGTACAAAGGCGCATCCGTCGAGCCGAATGTGGCGAAGCCCTTGTTCGTCTTTGCGAACCAGGATCAGGTCCTGCAGATCACGATGTCCAACGGGTACTACCATTCGTCCTCCGATTGCCAGTTGTTGCGCGAGCATCTGCGGAATTTGCGGCGCCGCGGCCGATACCAGAATCGCATCGTAAGGCGCCTTCGGCGGATAACCTAGAGTGCCGTCAGCAATGACGATCTCCACATTGGTGTAGCCGAGGCGCGACAGCCTTTCTCGAGCGATCTGCGCTAAATCAGAATGCCTTTCAATACTGATAACGCTGCTCACAATCTCTGCCAGCAGGGCGGTCTGATATCCCGAGCCAGTCCCAATTTCCAGGACGCGATCCGCGGGCCGAAGCTCTGCTGCCTGAAGCATCGATGCAACAATATATGGCTGAGAAATAGTTTGTGAGCAGCCTATAGTCAACGGGCGATCTTCGTAAGCGTGGTCGCGCAAGTCAAAGGTGACGAAGTCTTCGCGTGGAACTCCGGAAAAGGCGGCGAGCACGCGTTCATCAAAAATTCCGCGCGCCTTTAGTTGGCGCTCGATCATGAGCTGACGGGGGTCCATTAGGAAAGACAAGGTTACAGGGAAGAGGGGAAAGGGAACAGAACAGGGCAAGACGAAAACCTTCCCTCACAGAGGCTCTAACTGTTACCCGCAAGTCGCATACCGTTTTCTATCTTTTCCGCTGTCTTATACGCAAATCAATGGCAAGTACGCCGGTGTAGTCCCGGACCGCGACCAGGGAGACGCTCTTATTGATGTTGTATTCCACTTGGACTACTTCTTGAGCGTACTGCCCGAGATTCGTCAGGTACGTAACCGTGAGATTGTTGGAAATCTGCTGCTCGACGGTTAAGCGCGCATTGGGATTGCCCTCGGTTCCGCCCAAATTAGGATCGATCTTTATGCGGCTAATCCCAAAGAGCTTCTGTACCCGGCTGCTCACCGCGGCATTGAGTGCCTCTCCCAAAATGGCACTTGACGCAGTTTGAGCAAAGCTCTCGCCAGAGGCAGCCTGCGATCCTTGCTCGGCTTGTATCTCGCTCTCCTGCCGCGTCCGGCCAAAGGCAAGCAGAGCAATGATGTCTTCGGAAGGCAGCGGCGGTTCGGAGCGGTAAGTGACATTCAGTTTATCTGGTGTGCCGTGGAACCCCAGAGTGATGTCGTAGTCGCGAACGCGAGCCGACGCTTCCACGTTGACGACTGGCTCGATTCTGACTGGATTCGCGAAGACAACGTCTCCACGTTCGAGGTGATAAGTCGTGCTGTTGAAGGTGATGTCGCCTTCCGCAATGCTCACGCGGCCGAGAACAGAAGGACGTGCTGCGGTTCCCCGGAGACGGATATCGACATCACCGGAAACGCGCGCCATCGATGTCTCGACGCGCAGCTCTGGTGTAGAGACAATGTGTACATCGAGGCGCACGTTATCGATCAGCGAGTTCGGATTCGGTGGCGCGGGAGTCTGTTTCGCGCGCTGAACATAAGCAGCAAGATCGAATTGTGGAGTGAGTCCAAACTTGGTGACCGTAACGTCGCCGGACAGCAGTGAGTTCTGGGCGGTTCCTACCAGCCGCAGATCGGCGGTGGCCTGCGAACTGACGCCTTCGGGATAGCGGATGCGAATGTCGTGTCCGGTGCCTGTGAGGTCAAAGAAGATGCCACTGGCGTAAGTGATGTAGCCGCCCAGGACCAGATCTCCGCCTCCAGTTTTAGCCGTGAGCTTTTGCACACGCAGACGATTGCGATCAAAGCTGAGGCTGCCGTTGATTTCACTTAGTCCGTTGGGAAGATCGACGAAAGCGAGAGCGCCATTGGCAATTTGAACATTGCCGGCGAACGATGGCTGTGCAAGGTTTCCAGTCGCGTTTACGGTGAATGTCATCTGTCCGGACGAGGAAACATCCGGGTTCAGGCTCTGCACCATCGCGAGATTCACGTTCCCCTTCGCGTGCAGATCGACGCGCCCCGCGGCCGCCAATTCCACTGTTCCCGTTCCGGTAATATCCGTACCAGTGCCGACGATGTGCATCTGCCCGATACTTGCGATTTGCTTGCTTACGGCGAAGCGTAGTGGTCCTTCATTCTGCAGCTTGATATTTTGCACATCAGCGAGGAACTGATTTATATCGCCGGTGACCTCGATCTCATGGGGACGCTTGAGGGGCCCACGTAACACGAACTTGCCGGACACTGAGGAGTGTCCAGTGAGCTTACCGGGCAGATAGGCTCGCAGTAGTGGATCAAAATCCAGTTTGGCAAGATCGACGTGGATCTCGGCGGGGAGATCCTCGCGCAAACGAATGTCGCCTGTCAGGTTCGCTGAGGCAAGCTGCGTCCGCGTTTGGGCCTCTAAATGAAGACCGACCCCGTGAGTCACTGCTGTAGCAAGAAAATCGCCTACGGACTCTCCGCCCAGCGTAAGTCCGGTGATCGCCAGACGCGCATTCAATGTTGGTTCTGCCAAGGTTCCCGAGCCGCTTGCAGTCAATTCCGCACGACCACCCACCGGCAGCTGCTTCGTCTGTAACTTCGTGACATGCGCAAGATCGAACTTGCCGGCAGCCACATTGAATGCAAACGTCTGAGAGCCTAAGTCGTAACTGGCCGTTCCAGTTGCGTGTCCGCCATCCTGCTGCAGCAGGATGTTGTGCAGATTGATTTGCTTGTTGTGGAATTGCACGTCCGCTGCCAGCGACCGGTAAGCCTCACCATAAATCGCACCTCCTGCAAGTTGCAGGTGTCCGGCGCCACTGAGGTTTTCTGCACTTCCATGGAATGTAGCCTGCCCGGTTAGCGCGCCTGTGACGGGATACGCTGTGCCTGCCAATGCCTGCACTTCCATGACATCAACATCGCGCGCTCCGAGTCGCGCCTCGATCGGCAGATCGGGTTCAAACTGTCCCTGTCGTAGCACAGCGCTCAGCGAGCCGGTGATCGCCGTCTTGCCCTGTTTCAGAACTACGCTTCGCGCCGCAGCTGAGGTCAGAGAGTAACTTAGGTCGGTGTCGAGCGAATCCCAATGCAAGGTCCTCGTGGCGGCACTTGTGCTCGCCGCGGCCTGTTCTTTGTGAGTTCCCAGGTTGGAAACATTCTCGCGAACCAACGTATCGAAATTTGTTGCCTGCAAATGCCCAGCAACCAGTGGGTCAGTCAATTTGCCACTGAGTATTCCGTTGAATGAAGCCTGGCCGTGTACGACGGCGGGTAGGGGTTCGCCGCCTGAGCCCCACGCTTGCATGATAGGTTCGAGTTCAGACAGATCCGAAGTGTTAAGCGAGACTCTGACTCGCGACTCGACGCCGAGAGCGCCGGTCGCGCTCAATCGAGTCGCTCTGGCTGCGAGATTCACTCCCGCAACATCGACGCGGTCTCCGCGACCGTGGTAGGTCGCCTGGATGGAACCGGTTAAGGGAATCTCGGAAGATGGAGGCGCGGCGGGAGCTTGCGCACTGAGATCGACGGCAACATCCGCATAAAGTGGAGACTCAGTCCAGCGGATTCCCAGTTTGCCGTCTGCGCTAGATGCAATGCGCAGGTGGTTGAGCGGATTGCCGGGCGGCAAAATTGTGCGCGCTCCTTGCGAGAGCTGAATTCCCGAGAGCGCAAGCTGAATGGATCCCTCCTGCGGCTTGGCGCGAAGTTGCTTGCGCTTGCCCGCCCCAATTTCCGATTTGGGAGCGATCTTTGCCCAATGCAGGAGGGTTGCATTGCCTGTGAAATTCCCGCCAAGTGCGCGTCCCTTCAGCTTTGTTAACGTGATTCGATCGACATCTATTGTGAAGTCAGAGTTGGCATCCACATTCGCCAAGTGAAGGCCGGTTGAGGAGTACGCGCCATTGTTCAGGGTGAGAACGCCCGAGCTAAAGAAATCCTCCCTTGAGAGATAACGCAAGGTTCCATTCAGATTGACGACGCCGCCGCGAAGGTCAGCACGTCCTAGCACCTTGCCTACAGCTTGCAATTCGAAGCTGCCCTGGTACTTCGCTTCCAGGCGAGGATTGCGAAAATCGTGGATTGTGCCGCTCGCTTGCATTTGCGAGTTTCCGCTCGTCCATTTCAAGGAACTCACCTGGAGTTCGTTCTTCCTGATCGCGAACGCCATTTCAGCTTGGGACCAGACTTCTGGTGCATCAGGGTGCTTCAACCTTAGGCTTCCGACCTGAAGAGTGCCGGCATAACTCGGCTGTGGCCTTGCACTGTAGGTCATACCGGCTGTCACTCGATCGGCATCGATGTCGAGCGGCACCTGTTTTTCATTCAGCAGCAGCACGCCTTGGCTCACGCGCAGCCGATCTAGGTGCAGCTCGAAAAGGCGTGCAGCTCCACCTCCGGCGCTCTGTGCAATTTTGGGACTCGGCTGATTTGTACTGCCGTCTGGATACACAATGAAATGGATAACCGGATGCTGAACATCGAGCTCACTGAGTCTCACCCGACGTCCCAGCAGACTGATAATCTTTACCGCGACGTGTGCATGATCGATATGTGCGTACGGCGGCTCACTCGAGTTTTCGAGGCCATGGATGGTGAACCCGTTGACATCGAACTGAAGGCGAGCAAGGTTCCAATTCAAACTCTTCAATTCAACCTTGCCGCCAGTGACTCCTTCCAGCTCGGCAATGAGCGCGCTTCTAACGCGTTCGCGAAAGCCGTCGCTTTGGAGGTAAGCGAGTAGCAGACCAACAAACAGAGTGAGAGCGAGTGCCAACCCCAATCGAAACCAACGACGTTTCGGTTTTGGTATCTCTACGGTCGCCATAGAAGGCTACTGTTTGGCTGCCTCAGCTGGGCCGCTTGTGTGAAGAGGCAGGAAGTGCAAGTCGGAGATATCGGGGGCTTTCTTTTCAAAGCCAGTGAGCGGAAGTGAAGGATCGAATGCCTGAATACGGCTCTGGTTGCGCAGTGTAGCCAGCCACTCGGAGATCAACGCATTCACACGCTCTTCGCGCAAGATGGCTTCGATCTGATCTTGGACTTGATCGAGCGGTGGAGGGCTCAGACCCTTCTTCTTCATCTCCGGAACGAACTTTGTGTCGTAGTAGGTTTGCTCCGCTCTCGGTCCCACTCTCACCTCTGAGCGAAACCGCAGGTCGATGAAGCGCAACGTTTGGATCTCCTGGCTCACACGATTGGCGACGTCGTCCTGCGCAAGATCGTTCTCCTGAAGCAAACGATGCCAACCCGCGTCTGATTCAGCTCCCGGAATTTGCTTGCGCATCTCGGCGATACGGGCATCGAGATCCTGCTTGCTAACAGGTGTAAGGCCAAAGACAGCTACCTGATTGGCGACGAGACTGCGATCGATCAAACGTCCCAGTGCGGCGATTTCGTCCGGCAGCGTAACAGGCTTCTTTTCCCCGTCGACCAGATGAATAAAGCGTGCTTCCTGCTCGACGTCGCTGCGCGTGATGGGATGGCGATCGACTGTGACCACGATACTGTCAAGCTTCTCCGCAGCCTCAGCCGGGGCTGCGATGAGAAACATAACAGCAATGATGATGCAGCGCATCAAAACGTCTGCCCTATGCTGAAATAGAAGTTCAAATGACCCGTGTGGTCCAGGTACGGCCCGCGGGTAGGATCATCACGCACGGGGAACACCGTTGGGTTCAAGTTGTATCCCAAATCGACACGCACCGGACCAATTGGCGTACGATATCGCACTCCTAGGCCGACCGCCTGAGAAATGTAGTTGAAATCGCAAGGTTCGGTTGACTGTGGAAGGCAAGTCTCTTTGTGCGGCTGCGTCCAGTTCTTCAGACTCGGAAAGATATCGCTCGCACTCGCAAATGCGTTCCCCGCATCATGGAATAAGACTGCGCTGAGGTTTGCGCCGATGTAGGGCAAAGCAATGGGCGGCGTGCGCACTTCGACATTATTGATGAATAATCCATTGCCGCCGAGCGGGAAACCAGTCTGGGGATCGCGCGGGCCCGCCTGGTTGATGGCAAAGCCACGATGCGAATTGCCGCCGCCCGTGAAAAAACGCTCCGGCAAGGGAACAAACGACGGGACGGTTATCTCCGGGGCTGTCGCAGAACTTGGGTCTGGGATTTGGACGGTTCCGATCGGATTTTCTATTCCAATCCGCGTGGAGCGCGCGAAGGTCCAACGTCGTCCATTGATGTTTTTGTTTTCAGCGAAAGTGAAATAGCTGGAATTCTCGAAATAGAACCGGGAATAGTTCGCCTGCGAGCCGAAGTATCGCGAAGCAACCCCGAGATCAAAAGCATTCAGCGTTCCACGATGTGAGTCGAGGGGATCGTCGCGATGATCTCGGACATAGCTGAAGCTTGGGATGCCCACGCGCACCGGACGCGACAACAGAGGAATCAGGTTGGGGCTGATTTGCAAGCTAGACTGATCTACCTTCACCCGCCGATACGTGAACTTGTAAAGGAAGGTTTCTCCCCTGCGCCACTGCTGTAATGCAGCCACCGAGCCTTCCAGCCGCTGCGAACTGAAGGTGAGAACGTTTTGCGTGCTGTCATAGAAAGCACTGAAGGTCAGCGTGAGATTCTTTCGGTTGAGCCAGTACGGCTGCTCGTAGCTAAGCAGCGCGCGCTGCTGCAATTCTCCCAAATTGGTCCTAAACACGATGGTGTCATCGCGCCCGCGAAAATTTGATCGCGTGACGCCAAAAGTCACCAGGGGGCTGAATCCTGTAGCTCCGCCGGGATTGCAGACTTGAGTTGACGTAGGATTTGCCTGCAGCTTTTGGCAGTCGCTGTTCACGTTGCCGGTCTGCACTTGAAAACCTAAGCCGTAATCGAAGGTATAGCGCTTGGCTTCCTCAAGCTGCACCATCAGGTTCTTCTGGCTCACGTTGCCTTCAGGATTGGCGGAGGCCATGTCCACCTGGTTGAAGATACTCAGGCCGTAGAGCTTTCGCTGCGTGTTCAACACATGCGACTGACTCAGCGGATCTCCTTCTTTAATCTCTAATTCGCGGTTCACGACAAAGGGACGTGTATGTTGCAAGCCGGAAACGAGAATCTTGTCGATAAATACCTGCCGGCCTTCGCTAACCTTGAAGGTAACGTCCTGGCGGTTTGCGCCTGCTGGCGAGGGTACATTTGTAGTTTCCACCTGCACATCGGGAAATCCGCGATCGTAGTAATAGCTCACGACCGAATCGCGATCATTGGCCAGCAAGTACGTAGAAAAGGGTTGGCCCTCTATGGTGCTTAACTGCTCGAGCAGAACGTCATTGGAAAAATGCACGTTCCCGGCCATCTGTACCGAGCGGACCAGGGTCTGCGGGCCTTCGTCGACATCGATGTCCACTCTTAGCCGGCCGGATTTGCCTTTGTAATTGTCTGTGGTTCGTGACGTGACCTTCACCTGCTGGAACCCGTTGACCTGATATAACCCGGTGATGACGGCGAGGTCGCGCGCGAGCAGAGCCGAACTGAAGATGCCATGCCGCTGCAACAGGTCCGCGGGCTGCAGCGCCATACGCTCGCGAATGCTCTCGACGGGAAAATACTTGTTGCCGGTAATTACCAGATCGCTGAAGGTGTGCACGTTGCCGCGATCGACGTCGAAAATCACCAGCTGCCGTCCATCTTGTTGGGTAAGCTTCGACGTGATCTTCGCGTCGAAGTAG